>CAYYPH010000001.1:0-730699 GCA_964473485.1 uncultured Prolixibacteraceae bacterium
TCCAGAAAGTTCCGTTAAACGAGGCAACCACGTTCCTCTCCGCGGCACAGATCCTTAACCGCATCACCGAACGAACCCATGTAAATATCGTCACCTCCCCCGGCGCTGTCATCCGCCTTGGCAAAGCCCTGAAAAAGCATAAATTCGAAAAACGCAAATCTCACGGACTCTTCCTCTGGGCCCTCCAGGAAAAAGGATAATTTCTCTTTTTTTACTTGAAACACCCTCCCCACCATCCCCCAATCCATTAAAATACCAATAAAATCAAGGTTTTTCCAGGGGGAAAGTCCTGGAAGAGAACCTTCCCTAAACCCTCCCCACTCTCCCCATTATTCGTAAATCCTCATTCGTAAATCGTAAATGTTATTCCACCTTCCCCCGTTTTCGACTATGCACAACAACCATCCCCCTCTGGAGTATCAGTAAAATCAACCGTTTCCGCAATCGGGGGAGGGTGGGGATGGTAAAATGGCCAATTTAACAAAGAAATCAGAAATTTTATAGTTGAAAAATTATACTCATTACTGCTTTCTTTGGCTGATAATTGGACCAGGGCTTCCAGGAAGGATGGACGCCTAAGGGCAAAGCTGCCTTCACACCGGTTGAGATCATGCAGCGCCGGCATAAGATCGATCTTTCGTTTTATCCCGATGAAATTGTGGAAACCTGGCTGGGGTTCCTGGCTGATGAATCCACCGACCGCAAAGTATGGCCGGTCATCCGGTACATCATCGAGCAGCTGATCCTTCCCAAGGTTCTGGATAACCGTGAACTCAAGCTGATCGGTACCGGTGATTATGCAGCGCCGGTTGACGGCACCGCCCAGGCTGTCGGACTGTCGATGGACGGGTTTTGCACCATCCTCCGTGACAAACATACGGCTGGCACCTCCAGTATCAATTTCATTGACCTGGAAGTGCTAACCAAGGAGAATATCTTCGACCAGATTGAGCATTTCGGCAGAAGTGTCGATGAGCTCTACATCAATCTTTCGATGAATGTCTTCCTTTCCCGCAAATGATACGCCGCTTACCATCGCAAGCGCCGCTACCTGCACGGGAAGGACACCAACTACACCGGCATGAAAGATGTGATCGAGGGGACCAACCTGACCCTGGTTCCTCTGCCCTCCATGACCGGTGAGAACATTATGTTCACAACCCCGAAGGAAAAGTTTATCCGGCTGATCAACCGCAACAATTGCGCCTCGAACATTACGGTCGAGAGCATCGACCGCCAGATCAAGGTTTTCGCCGACTGGTGCGAGTCCGTCGGCTTCGGTATCGAAGAAGCAGTATTTGCCAGCGTTCCGGTTTAACCCAAAAAATCTGAAAGAAAATGAGCATACCACTGTTTGACCTTTTCAAACCCACCGTGCGGAATGCCGGTGGCGGCGGCGGGATAAAATCCGAGATCATCCTGATCATGGAGAGTGATATCGACTGGTCTGCATTCCCTGACCGGGATGTTGACGGAATTACCATCACCACTGATATCCCGCTTGTGACCGGCAAGTTCATGCATAGTTTTTATATGACCCAGGGTACCATCAAGCCATCCCAGAAGAAGCTCAAAGGCTCCAACCAGGACTGTGGTGGTTACGAGATCGGGGTGGAAGGTTTCTATCCCGGCATTGAAAAAGCTGTGCAGAAATGGATCGCCAACTTCGGCATCGACTTCAGGGGGATCGTCATCATCCAGAACTGTGCTTCGGCCAAGCGTTATCTGATCGGTGAACCCTGTAACCTGGTTCACCTGGAAACCCTTGAAACGACCTGGGGAGAAGAGATCGACAAGGACAAGGGGCACAAATTTGGTTTCTTGTGCAAGCAGGGATCGCCGATGGCCTTCTATGTAGTCGCTCTGTCATGGATCCCAATGCAACCGGCGGATAACAAAGAAGCTCTTGTAGAGTGTTTTCGTAAACGTGAGGTTAAAGCCTGCCGGAGAAATTCGGCGGGCTTTTGTATTTTGATCTATTGGTTTTGTAATTGGTTGTAATTATTTGCTAATATTGTCACAATAAAAGCGGTAAATAACATCTCTATCTTCTTTATCTGTAGTTTATTCAAAGCATGCAATTTACATGAACATAGAGCAATTCAAAGAAAGACTTATTAGTGAAGACCTAGATAGCATGCTTAATAGTATTTTATTAAGTCCAGATGCCGAACATGTCGATCATAGTCAACAAGAGCATATAAAAAATAAATTGGCAACGAAATACAATGTTCCAATAGAACAAATAAATGTAATTGTCGTAGGTTCTGCTAAACTTGGATTTTCCATCACAGAAAAAATACTTTTTGATGGCAGGACTTTACCTAGGTACCGGAAATTCAGCTTTTTTTCTGATATTGATTTGGCTATAATAAGTCCACCAATATTTGATAAAATATGGAATGAATTGACTAATTTTTCTCATCGTCAAGCTTATTTTCCTTGGACCTCAAGAAAACTTGGTGATTATTTGATATGTGGTTGGTTGCGTCCTGATCATTTTCCAACTGGCACAAGTCTTCGCTATTGTGATGATTGGTGGGATATTTTTAGGGATTTAACAGCCAAAAGATTTTTTGGTAGGAGAAAAGTAAGAGGGGCGCTTTTTTATAACTTTGACCAATTAAAGAAATATCAAGCTCGATCTTATAAAGAATGCCTAGATATTGAAACAAGTAAAATATGAAAACAGCCTCAACGAATAAAAAGATAAGAGAAATTATAACTTCAGTAAAAGAAGGCAAAATTATTCCTCGCCCCGAATTCCAAAGAAGGCTAATTTGGACTCGGGAGGACAAAAACAATTTCATAGATACAATAATCAGAGGCTACCCGTTTCCCGAAATATATCTAGCTGACGGCGATATCGATTTGGATACTGGGGCTGGCTCCCAATTATTAGTTGATGGGCTACAAAGAGTCAATACGATATTTCAATATTTTACCGGAGATCCCGATTTAAAATTAACGACAGTATCAAGTTACAACGATTTGGAACCGGACGAAAAGGGTAAATTCTTACAATATGATATTGCTATTAGAGATTTAGGATCAATATCAAAGGATGAAATTGTTGAGGTCTTTAGAAGGCTCAATGCCACAAAGTATTCATTAAATGACATTGAAATAAGTAATGCTGTATATGCAGGTGAATTGAAGAAGTTTGCTGATGAGTTTTCAAAACTTGATTTTTTTGAAAACAATAAGGTATTCAATGCAGCCGACTATAAGCGAATGGGAGACCTCAAATATTGCTTATCGATTATCTCAACTATGTTAATCGGGTACCATAATAGAGATGATGTTTTCGAGGAATTGCTTAAGAAGTATAATGACGATTTTAATTTAAAAACTGATATTTCTGAAAGAATTGATAAAGTCATCGATTTTATTATTGAATGTGGATTTCCAACCCAGTCAAGGTTATGGAAGAAAGCTGATTTATTCACAGTTTTTATTGAGATTGACACAGCATTAAATATAAAAAACGAAAAATTGCAACCAGGAATCGTTGTTGAATCAATTCAAACATTTTTTGATGGAATTGGAAATCAAATTGTTGAATCGTCATTAACTCACGCAACATATTACAAATCTGCCCTTCAAGCATCAAATGATAAATCAAATAGGTTGAAGCGAGGATTGATAATCGGAGAATTATTACTTGGGAAATCTATTAAAGATATTGATGCAATTTTAATTTCAGAAGGAATTGAGCCTGAGGTGCAATAAATAACCTGTTCTTTCTCCCCTGCAATTGCAGCCCTACTTTCGCTGCATGGATCACGAAATCTTCTCCTGGCTCAATTCTCAGCAGGATTATTCTTCAGGACTTCAATTATTTGACCGATACGGCAAAAACTTCAACCTTGCCCGTATCTTGCGTGTCGGGGGAGCAACCGGAAGCAACCGGAAAACCCTTGCCTATGAGTTGGGCAAGCTTGTCCAGTACCTGCGTGATGTAACACAAATACCTGCAATTGCAGCATTACCTGACAAACACCAAGAAAACGAATACCTCCCGGGGATTACCCGCATCGGGGATTTGAAATCAGAGCAGAAGATGCTCTACAAGATGCTGGATAATCTCCATGCCGTGCTTGAATTCAGGCCGGTTCAGGAACGGAAAAAGATCGCTTTTCATATCCTTGACCTGGATGATCAGCTCAAGGAACTGAACGATAGGACTGCTCATTATGAGAAACATGGCGTGATTCCTGTATTGCCTGTCACGGATGAAAAAAAGAAAATCTCCGAGCTCAACGCAGTTGAGCTAATCCAGTGGCAGAATAACGTCCGAACCTACGTCGCCAGGTACAAAAGACTGGTAGCCGGTTCTAAAACTCCCAAGGCTCTTTCCCGTAATCAGCAGCTCCTTTTGCAGTACCAGCAGGAACTGGAAGAAATCACCAAACGACTTCAAGGATGAGCTTGTTTTCGACAGACGACCTGCAAAAGAAGAGGGTCAACAGATCGAAATCCGGATCTGTCGCATCTGAGGGTAAAAAATTGCTGGCCATTGGCAAGGCAAACCAGAAGCTTCAGGAAGTCTTTGGCAAGGTTGTCCAGGGTCAATCCGTGCATTATGCCTCCCTAGGGGACTGGTCCACCCATGACCTTCTTTTCTTTTTATTGGATCAAACGTAAGCCTACGGCCACGAGCATCTTTTCTGGCTAACCAACTGTACGCAAATTGCGTTCAAAAAAGCCATGACCATTCAGGAGAGAAACAGCAAGATGGCGGCCATCGTAAAGAACTGGGTTGAAAGCGGGCTCACCCAGGTTGAATTTGCCCGGAACCATAATACTAAACTGGCCACATTGCGATATTGGATTGCCAAAAACAGGAAGGCATCTGAACACCATCCTTTATTCAGATCAACGGCCCGGTACCCTCGGGCATCCACGCTCCTTTGCCCAATATCGATGAGAATTTCAAGAACCTTCAATATCTTGGTTTTGAATTTAATGGCCAAAATATTTACATTAGACCGTCAAGTTTGTCCAGATATTTCAGAAAAATGAAAGCGGGAATCTTTAAGACTGTATCAATGGCTTATAGTCCTAATTCAAAATCGCATAATATTTTTAAACAAAGGCTTTTCAGTAAATATTCTCATTTTGGGAGAAGAAATTTTATTTCCTATGCGAAGAACGCAGCGAGGAAGTATTATAAAAACTCATTGGGTGAAATAAAAGAAGGGATGAACTCCCCCAGCATAAGCAGGCAAATATCCGCACACATGAGAATATTGACTCAAGAACTTGAAAAGACAAGTGCGCAGCGTGCAAAAACCAAAAGTGTCACCAAGTTGAAAAACTGAACTGATGCTTCTGATAAATGAGTTAGCCAGGTTAAAAAGTAGTACAGCTAAATTTGTATTATCTCCGCCCTCGTCCCCGTTCCTGTAATTTCAACCTTCTGCATTGCCCTGGTAATAGCAACATAAATGAGCGCCCGCTCCGTAAGAAGATGTTCCTCTTGGTGATATAGCTCGGATTGATTGAATGATTTGGGTAAAAATGGAGCTGTACGGTAGTTTACATCAGCCAGGATAACAATCTTAAATTCCAGCTCTTTAAGACTATGAAAGGTCGAAAGGTTAATCCCTCCCGGTGATCCGCTCTGGGAGGTAAGGTCGAAATAGGGGAGGGTGCATTGATGGAGAGCGGATTTTATCTCCCGGAGTGAGTCCTTGAGCCGGGTTGCAACAGCGATATCACTATATGAGAGCCCAAGGTTGACGTTTTCTTTGATGACTTTGATTATGTATGCAAGTTCTTCTGCTTTGGTAGTGAACAGGTGATATTTTGGTTTTTCTCCATGAAACAGTGAAAGGTACCCATCCATCTTTTCAGCCTCACCTTCAAAGTTGTCGTAGGAATAATCCCTGACAGTGCTAATTGCCAATCGTTTAATTTCCTCTGTGGTTCTGTAATTAATTCGCAGTCTTTTGCTCCTTGTACCGCGGATATTGATACCAGCCGATGAAAAATTGATCTTCCGCCGGAAAATCCTTTGATAAGGGTCACCCACCAGGAACATGTCATCGCTCTTTTCTTCTACCAGCGAACGGATAAAGCGCAACTCAACATTGGAAAAATCCTGTATTTCATCAACAATTATATGGGAAAATGGCTTTGACTCTTGCGTTTGATAATAAGTTGAAAGATTATTGAAGAGTTCGGCCCTGTCCAGGAAATTTTCTTTTCTCTTTTTAACAATATAAGCCTCAATGGCTTTCCAAACTTCAATGCGTTGTTTACGGGTAATGGCCTTGCCCCGACCGATGCGGGATTGTTTTAAATACGCATCCAACGCCAGGATGCCATTGTAAAGGATTACTTCCTGGTATTCTGAATGTAGAAATGAAGCATCAAACGGACAAAGCGTTTGCTCAAGCACTTCATCCCACAATTCAAGACTCGATTTGGAATTCGGGAAATCAAGAAATCGTGATCCTTGTGAGATTTTGCCTGTCGCTTTAGCCAAATCCCGTGCGAGCATATCTATATTTACAAGGCGGTAGAGGTTTGAGGGAATTCCCATTCCTGCAATAAGTTTTCCCAGGTTTGCAGTCAGCGCGGTGGTATAGGTGGCAAAAAGAATGGGTTGAGAGGCCGGGATTGTTTTTTCAGTCGCAAGGAACTTCAAACGATGCAAGGCTGCTACAGTCTTTCCGGTACCACCCCCCCCGGTAACTTTAACAGGTCCCCTGAAAAGCCCTTCCACAAGTTTACGTTGCGAAGGATGCAGAAATACCTGCCACTTTTTCAGGTCTCCATGTATCAATTCTTCCAGCAGCTTATCTTCTGCCACCACGAAACTTCGTTGGTTATTGATGCTTTGAACCTGCTCTTCATAGGTTGCAGATTTCACTTTTCCTTCTTCAATTTCAAAGATCAGGTTGTCGATGTTTGCTCCGTCGGCCAGGTAAAAAAGATTTTCAAAGGCATCCTCCGGCAGGTTTTTCTCAATATTTTCAAGGTCATCCAGGCTTGTGACATTTCTGACCAAACTCAGGGAAACAGGTGGCACTCCAATCGCCATCAATTGTTCATCTGATAGCTGACTATATATATCAGACTCCCTGAAAGCTGGTATTGCCGACGGTGAAGGCATGGGTGAAACAGGAGGTGCAGTAAAAATCTGCACTACCTGCGTGTTGTCATTCCAGGTGATCATTTTATTTTGTGCCCAATCCATGGCCTCATCATGGGTATCGACCCAAAGCAGGAAATAGTCGTCCCCGGTTTCAGGAACCTTTATAATTGCCCGGTACTTATCATCAATGCGGGCTGTTCTTAGCGATTGATCGATAAAGGTCTTAATGGGTTCAAGATGGATTGCCTGGGAGCGTGAATTTTCCCGGAATTTCCGCTGGAAGTCCAACACTTTATTCTGAATCGATTTTGGCAGGTCGATGAATTTTTCGAAAAATTTATCGTACAAAAACAATCTCATAAGCCAATCATGTTAAGTGTAAAATTTACCGGATCAACGCACTTAAATCCTGCATTCTCAAATGCTTTTTTGTCAAGGTCAGAAATGGGGCTGATAACAATCCTTGCATTGGTGAACCCGATGGCCGCTTCCGCTACAACTCCATTTTCGTCCTCCAGAAAATAGCTTCCTTCGTGATTGAATTGAACATCGTTTGCAATGAGCAGCTTTACGATCGGATGCAATTCGGGATCAAAATAGTCAAATACCTCCCCATCTTCATTTTCTTTTTCTTCGCCTGGCTTCTTTCCTTCACTTGTTGCAGTAAACAATATCCTGCAAGATTCCTGCACCAGATTGTAAACCCGCCATAAATGTTGCCATTCTTCCTTATCAAGTCCGTTCTCAGGAATTTCCCTGATCAGGATCGTTGATTTGAAATTCAGGTCTCGCAGCCTGATGAGTAATCGTGCATCATACAAACTGGTTTCCGAGATGGCTTGAGAAATCATGCAAAAGTCTCCTTTTGCCTTTTCAGAAACTTCATGGTTGGGATCAATCGGTATCTTAAGGGCAAGGATATCTTCAGCCTCTTCATTTGAAAACGATGGTCTGGCAAGGATTTCCTGGAATAACGCAAAAAACAGAGCAATTTTGTACCTGTTTTGATCTGTTTCTAAAGGATGTGTTAGTTGCCAGAGTAATCGCCCCATTGAATTTCCGGTTTCAATCAGATCACTGTTATGCTTGATCCAATGAGGGGTTCGCCCAAGCGCCTGAATCGTATTCCTGAATCTTGAACGATCAAGTGATAGCGTATCTTTCTCTTCCTTGTCAAATAGCTCCAGGTCATCCCAGGTAAGGGTCCAGGTTAATTTATCTGCTGATTCAACGATGGCCATGCGACGTTGTAAATCAGTCAGGAATCGCTGATTCTCTTTCGATGCATGGTAGGTATATCCATCGAGATATACTGCAATTCGTTTTACCGATTCTGCGATTTCGGGATCCTCCACCGTGAATCCATTGTGCTGTATGCCGGTACATGAAATATAGAAATCCGATACCGTCTGGTACCTCACCCCCTGAGCGGTGCCGAGAGCTACCTGGGGCCGTATCATGTAGTTGAATTTGTAAGCTTCATTTACTACCGTAAGCATGTATGTAAGTATTCCGTCATCCACAAACTCTTCAAATTGCCATCCGTACGAACTCATCTTCGCCGATGTATTCCGTAAACTTCGGATAAACCGCTCTTCGAGCTCACTCTCCTCTATCTTTCCTGTACCGGAGAGTGTACTTAATCCATGGCTTAAAACTTCCCATGCTTCAGCATTGCTGACCAGTTTTTCAAAGAATTTCTCTGCCCGGCTGCGGCTCAACGCTTCTCTTAAATACTGGTTGGAATATGAAAAAATACACCGGTAACATCCATCCATCCCCTGATGCTGGCATGAACACTCCTTGATTGCCTTATAGGCGAAACGGATAAGTTGTGTAAATTCGGCCGGGTCGAATAGTTTTCCCAAATATCCCGTCCCACCGGGTATTTTATCATAAAGTATCAGAAACCTGTCGAATCGGTTGTTTTGCGGGTTAAATTCCGAATAGCTTATCATCCTGATGTGTTCCGGGTTCCCCTGGTAGTACTTTTTCAAACCGAGTTCAAGCCCGGCTTTGAACATATTGATGGTGGCATCGTTGTCAAACTCCTGTACCGGAAGCAGCACTTTCAATACTTCCGTTTTTATACTTCGGAAGAGAAAAACCTCCTCGAACACTTCGTCCGGTTGATCATTATACTCATGATCCTTATGTTTGCAGTAACCGTAATGAAACTTTACATCCTTACTCTTTGGTGAAGAGGTGGATTTTCCGCAATACCGGCAGGTGACAAAACCTGAGGCGGGAATCTCTTCAAGCTGGTTGATGGAGAGTTTCCGCGCATTGTATGCATCGAGCCGGCCCAGGTTAACTTCAGTGATTTCAACGGACTTAACATATTCAATCCCAAAGGGAATGTTTTTCATACCCCAGGCTCCCTGGAACGTGTTCCTGTCAAAATTAAGATGCGTCGAAAGAACATACCGGCTGCTATCACGATCTTCGTTGCTGTCGTCGAGAATTGACTTATCGCGGATATTAACTGACTTTACCGCATTCAGTTTAACAAATTTGTGTTCGTTTGACACGGAGGACCAGGACGAGTGCCCGCATTTTGGGCAGGTATTCTCTGAAACCATCGGTTTGTCGGCAAGGTGATCGCAATGGGAACAAAACCGTTTCGTCAGAAGGATCGAAGGATCATGCCAGTCATACGTATTAAGTCCTGATATCGTTAATTTGTTGCCCTGGGAGTAGAAGAAGTTATCGGGCGCCAGTTCCCGGATTGCCACTTCGGCGGAGCGGACTATTTCAACCTGTTCGTCAGCAGGGGGGACGGCGCTTCCTTTTGCCTGGTATCCTTTCACCCATGCATTTAAAGTAACCCCCGTTTCGGGGAACGCATAGTTCGGAAGCAGTCCCGTATTTGTAAGATGCTCGAGTACTGACCTACGGTCGATTAACCTTTTAAGTCCCCACAATGCCTTCTTCTCCGCTTCCAGTTCCTTTCTTTCATCATCATTTGCCCCAAGGTGTTTCTCCTTGATGATTTTATCGATCTCCTTTCTCTTTAAATCAATGGTTCTGTACTCATCCTTCAATTTTTCAAAAACCCTCCGCAATCTGAAATAAAAGCTCTCATCCCTAAGTTGATTTTCGATGCTATCCAGCACCTCCGGTTGAACTTCATGGATAAAGATCGTCCTGAATCTTTGAATTAAGGCGACTTCATGGGCCTTGATAAAACTGATGATTCTGTTGATGAGAAATCCGGATGAACTGATATCCGTGTTATAGATACGGAGTGCGATCAGCCGGCCGGGGATGGAATTTTCCTTTGGATTGGCCGATGCCCAGGAATCGAGACAAAAGGCAAAGAAATGGCGCAGCAGAATCTCCTTTGCTTCAAGGTAACACCCGGGGGTTGAGATCTCGCCCTCCATCATCTCCTTTGGCTCCTGGTAATAGAACAAATCATGTGCTTTGTTCTGTACGAAATTGGTGATGAGCGCTGAACCGGAAGATCTTCCCGCCCGGCCGATTCGCTGCATGAAATTGGAAGCGAGCGGTGGGACAGAATTATTAATGGCGGTATTCAGGGTTCCGATGTCGATCCCCATTTCAAGGGTCGATGTAGCTACAAGTGCATTGAGCGAGTTATACCGGGGCCGCATCTTAAAGTCGTTTTCCATTTTTTCACGATCACCCCGGTTCAGTATGCCTGTATGCTCTGTTGCATATATCCGTGGCGCCCTTGCCCGGTTATAAATCAGTTGATAGTAATTCAACTCCCTGACTTCATTGGTAGTATATTCTCCCGTACATCGATAATTCAGACATTTTGCCCCTTTTGTAACGGTATCGTTAAACCCGACGGATAGTTTTGATGAACATTCGGAGCAAATCAGGTGTTTAACCTTGTTTTGTACAAGGACAGAGTCTGGTCTCAGGCAGTAATTATGTTCAGCTCCTTCAGCCGCTTCGTTCAATATTCCTGTGTCACAAAGCAGTTCAAACAATTTCACGAAGAAATCATTCTGTATAGGATGGTAAGCAGGAGCATTAACAAATGATTTCGTAAAATAGGAATGAAACCAGTTGGCTGTCTGGGTGTTCGTGGTGTCAAGTAATCCCCGCAGATGAACATTTGATGTTACAAGTTTCGGGAACCTCGATTTGGGATGATACAGTTTGTTCAGGAAGTGTCTGTTATCACGCATCCAGTTCAGGTCCAACAGTTTCAGACCCTCATTGCGGTATTTTTCCAGGTAGGGATGATCAATGCCTCCCCTGATCCTGATTCGGTGTAAAATGCCGGCTAAGAAAGAGTGAAATCCATCTTCATCGATCATGCTGAGGTTGTTGTCATCCAGCCACGGTTTAATCTCCTGGAAAATCGCTCTGATTTTTTCCTCCGGGAAAAGAACGGCGGAGGCTCCGCTCTTTTCCAGTGTACGTCCAATACTCGCATTGAAACCAAATTCAGAAGAAATCTCCCAGGTAATCCTGTGGTCAAATTCATGGCAAAAATCCCGGGAGAATTTATGCGTTACCGGATCCCTGAAGTCATGGCGCAAATTTGTTTTACCCCGGTAATCCGAAGGGAAGAAACGATAATAATAGGCCTCTTCATCATCTTTCCCGGCTTCTCCGGTAAACCCCTTCCAGAAACGGATGAACTCCGTCTGAAGCGCTTCAATCGAAACCGTCCGGTTCAAAACATTCAATACCTTTTGAAGTGAGGAACGAAAGGTGAACCGATAATTCCTTGCTTCAATAAACCCGGCCTGGTGAGCTGCATCCTGCACACTATTGGTAAAGGCCAGTACTTTCCGGTACTTTTCATCTCTGCTGTCCAGATCCGACGCCAAAATCTGGCTTACGGTAATGGATGAAAGTGTAGCTACGCGGGTTCCGATGATACTGACCGTGTTTTCGGTATTGCATTCGGGGCATACATGGCGTGCTTTGCTGTTATGCAGTTTGCGCACTGCGATGATCTTCATCCTGTTCTTCCCATCGGTGTCATGAATGGACAAATCCACGGGATCGAGGTAACGGTTGTTCAATAAGTCGGTCGGTTCATATTCGTCCACCGGCTTATGTTCATCCATAGCCGTATTGACAAAATAGATGTTTTTATGGTTGCTGAAGAAATGGTCATATATGGAAGGCAGATCAGGTTCAAAACTGTTACGGTTGTCATTTTTTAACCCCAGCCATCCGCTTGCACCACATTCGCGGCAAAACCAGGGAGGCAACGCCTTTGTTTCATCTTTATCTGATATTTTATCCTTCCATGTAAAGGAGGGCTCATTGCTGACCTCACGCAACAGGCCACTGAGTTCTCTGATCCAAAGTTGTATCTGCAGGTAAAGGAAGGGAAATTTTTTACTGCCTGGCATTTTTGCCTCCGCGATGAGGGCCAGCAGGGAGTTCAATACCTCTTCCCGGGGTTTGAGGTCAGATTCAGACCCTATCTCCGGTAGCTTTCTGAACTCACCGTTTCTGTCGGCCAGTTTTTCAAGCAATTCCTGGATGGATATGATCCCGGCCGATGTCAGGTGAAGAATATCCCTGGTAATCTTCAGCTTTTTAAGTTCATTCCCGAGAATTACTTCATCAACAGTTTCCGGTATCTGCCATAATTTTTTCTGGCGCCGGATGTATTCCGTGTATTTCTCGTTTGAACCCAACCGGCTCTCGGTTATTCCCGACAAACGCGGAATAAATGTTTCGAGTTCCTGTCCGGGTACGGCGAAAAAATCCTCAACCGTGATACGATTCTCAGTAACAATTGAATCCAGGTCGAATGATTCGCCAAACACACCCTGTGCATAACCGGTAAGCAGTTGTTGGGCTCCTTCGCCAGCGCCCATGGTAGCCGAGGTTCCCACCGGGCACAGATACCCCTCCGGAACATTCAATTTGAGCTTCAACCGGCGGATGAGGTTGGCCACATCAGTACCCTGCGCTCCGTCGTAAGTATGGAGTTCATCAAGGACCAGAAACTTAAGTAAAGAAGGGTCGTTTAGATTATGCGTCCACAAATTGTGAAAATCGCTTCGCATCAGGCCATAGTCAAGCATCTTGAAATTGGTCAGCAGGATGTCCGGTGGGCTGTCCACAATGGCATTCCGGTTTTCGATGATGTTCGCCGGACCCATATCTTTGGGATACTTCGCTTTATTCTTTCCCTCCCCGATTAACAGTCCGGCTGATATGTTACCTTTTAGCCTTTCATCCACCCAGATGGTTTCCGCAAGCCGCTTCGCCTGATCGGTGGCAAGGGCATTCATAGGATAAAGGATGATCACCTTGATCCCCGGTTGGTGCTTGTGAAGGAAACAATAATCAAGGATGGGAAAAAGGAATGCCTCCGTTTTTCCCGATGAGGTGCCGGTAGTGATCAGCGTTGGCTGTGGATCATGCTCATTTCGGGTGGTAAGCCTCCTGAATGCCTTGATCTGGTGATCGTAAGGAGGAAATCCGGGTTTTATTTCAAGGGGGATCTCTTCGCCATCTGCCTGGATCACAAAGGGCAATTTTAGTGATATATAGGGGCCTTTGAACAATCCATCCGTGTCATCGTTGATAAATCGCTGAAACGCCATATTCATCTCCCGCTCCTTGAAGTCAAATGTGGCTTTCAGATACTCGATGATGGAGTATTTTATTTCGTAGGCTTGCTGGAGGGGGAGCATTTAATGGTTCTGGTTTTGTTGTTTCTTTTTTCTTATATAGATATTATGGACATTTTATCCTTCATGAACCCCATCAGTAACCTTCCAGCTTCCACCCTTAGCCCCTCCCATTCGCTCGAGTTTTTGTTTTGCTTTCAGCCGGTTGATGCTTCGCTCAATGGATCGCGTGCTAACTCCCAGCGCAATTGCCAGTTCGGGAATGGTAATTTCATGATTCCTGGAAATAAGTTCCAGTATTTTTTCGGTGGTTTTCCCCGACGCTTTCCCCGACGCTTTCCCCGACGTTTTCCCCGACGTTTTCCCCGACGATATTTCCGTTTCCTTTTTAAACTCAATCACGAAACCGGATAAGTCATAACTGAAGACTGGTGGTGGTAATTGTGCCAATGAGCACTCCCTGAGAATTTTCAGGGTGCCACGGCCCCACGACTCGATTAATCCGGCACGAAAGAAGGTTGCGGCAATATCCGGATTAAATGGAACCGATGGATGCTTGTGCAACAAATGTTCAACCGTCCAGTTGTCGGGTAGCTGGCCTTCGTTCCAGAAAATTATACGATCGTCGTAAACACTGATCTGGATGGGATTTCCACTGCTGTAATCCTTGTGGGCCAATGAATTCAACAACGCTTCGCGTAAAGCAGCTTCCGGGAATGGATACGATTCAACCCTGGTTATGCCATCATAGGAAATGATTGCTTTCAGATATTTTGTGAGCAGCAAATCCATCGTTTTGTCAACCTGTCCGAACAGATGCCCGTGGATTTCGTCCTGGTAAAGCAGTTCATCGTCTGTTCTGAAAAATCCGATTTTGACATATGCGCCGGTTACAAATTTTTCCGGATCGGGGTGAAACAACAGAATGGCAGCCCTCTTCAGGTAATTTCCTTCGGTTAAATGCAGTTTCTCTATCAATATTCCATTGTCATCCTGCAACATTTCCGGGCTTAACCTCTTGCTTCGGGAAGCCTTTTGACGGAAGTTGATAAACGCATCTTCACTCAGGTTTGGCACAGAAACATTGGGAACTGGAACGCTATCCCAGCGCCTGCCCTGTTTTTGCAATAAAAACTTATCGAGGGCAGCTCCCTTTAATTCAAGCTTTGTACTCCCGCTGCGGTAATGGTATTGCCCCTTGTAGTTTACCGGGAATGGCTGCGGCTCAACCACAATCTCCAGGTACTCGCGGCCATTTTTCGATTGAAGGTTAACATCAACAACAATTCCCAGAATATCCCTCACTTTATTCGGAATGGTTTCGAGTAACTTTCGCGGCTCTGACAAACCGGTTACCATGCCCTTGTCGTTGATGCCGATATAAAGGGTACCCCCGTTTGCATTGGCAAAACCGCAAATCCACTTTATGTATTCATCCCTCCAGGATTCCTTCCATTCAACATGCTGGTTTTCGGCGCTCATGGGTCAGTGTATCGTAATGATCTGCAAATGATTCATTGTTTATGTGTTATCAAAGACTTTCTCAAAATACCCCCACGCCACCCTGTAATCCTCCACCCGGTCGCATTTGTCAAACGGGGCATGGTAAGTTACCTTCCTGCCATAATAAAGCTCGCTTTTGGTGATGGTGTGCTCATAGGTTTTCCCGGCGGGAAGGTTTCGAATCTGCTCCCACACCAGGCGGTCAACGCCAACCCCATTGAGCCCTTTGCTGCAGGTGAACACAATATTCCCGTTGGTATCATACCAGGTGTCGTCTTCATTCTGCTGAAGGACCGGGAACTGCACGTTGTAAATCAATATCAGCTCTTCCAGGGTTAATCCCAATGCCATGGCGGTGATCACATCTATCTCCACCAATGCCTGCCGCCGCTCGAACCAGTTGCGCAGGGGGGTGCCCCATTGCCACTGCGGTGTCAGCGTATCAAAGGGTTTGAGCCGGGGATCGGGCTTGCTCCATTGATCCCGGTTGAACTCCGACTGGTACATCTCCTCCCAGAGCGGCGCGTAATATTTGTTGAGACAGTTGAGGAGAAGGGTGCGGGAGTATATGTGGTTTTTGAATTTGATATCGATACCCAGTGGAAATTGTTTGATAATATTATCTGTCAAATTGGAAGCTCCAATTGATTTCAGGAAGAAATCAAGAATTATTGAAGAGGTTATCCCGCAAAGCTCAATAACTAAGGCTACATTTTCGAAAACGATAGAATTTATACTATTCAGGTGAAATACTCTGGGAGGCAGAATTACAGGTTGTAATGTCCTTTCACCAGTAATACTTAGCATACGTGACCAACTCGTTTTAAATACTTCAACCCCACTGCAAGGGTTTCTCTTCTTAAATACCGTGAACCTTTCGGTAAAATCTTCAATTGATTGTAAAACCTTAAAACTTGTATTTGGAAAAAAATCTTCAATTATTTCAGTAATATCAACTGCATCATAATCGAGATTATTTTTTGCAGTGGGTCGAATGCTTTTGTAAATTGGGTTACAAACAAAGAAGTTAGGACCACTGTAAACTACAACATTTTCTTTTGGAGAGAAAAACTGAGGCTGTTCAATGATATTTTTCTCTCTGATTTCTTTAGCTTGGTCTAAGCCAATCAAAATCTCAAATATGTATTCTGATACTCTCTTCTCAACATTTGCCAGCTTATCTAATGCACTTAAAATATCATTTGAGTGAATGCTTACGAGTTTAGTCCCAGAATAATTATCTGAGTTTTCAAAAACCTTTGCAAGTAATTTTAGACTATTCTCATTACAATGTAAGATTCTTTTTTTGTGTGGCTGTATATTCCAAGTCGACTTTCCGGTTGCCTTATCCTTTTCTTTAATTCCGCCACAAATACCAGTGCCATCATGAATAAATGAACCACTTATTGTGAAAGGATGAAATAAATTATTAATGGAAGAGAAAGAAATTTCCCGTTTATTCCAAGCATAGATGTTTATACCATATGTATTGTGATGGTCTATTTCGGCAAATAGTAGTAACTCATTTTTAAATTGAAAATGATATAAAAGTCTTTTAAATATATTTTGTCGTGCATTTTTTGCATTAGGGTCATCGTATATGCTTTCAGGGTGCACTAACCCGATGAGTCCTGTTTTATTTGTAATCCCAAAACTGTTTTCCAGTACATTTTTATAGAGGTTGTTTTTTTGTCCAATCATAATTGGATAATTCTGACAGCTTCCAATAAAACTTTGAATGCATTCAGCGTTTACTTGCTCATCAATTACTTCTGTTTTAAATTCATCAAATTTTCTAATAATCTGTTCGCAAAGACTAAACGCATCATCAGTATTAGTTTTACGGATTAATACTTCAGGATAAAGTGTGGACACTAATCCTTTAACATCAAACAGTATTTCAACCCATGGAGGATTCCCCGCAATCAGATCAAACCCGCCCCGTTCCCAGAAAACATCAAGAAATTCCAGTTGGGGATGAAAGAAGCGGTATTTTAGGGTTAACTCCTGGACAATTGGGATTCGTTGATTCTGGTCGAAAAAATCACGTTTAACGGAGTAGCGAACAAAGGCTTCATTCACGAAATTAACGTTATCCACTTCAGTTGCCTCTGCTTCGGGATATTCTGTTACTGTTTCAGGGGCAAGGGTACGATCATCCGTTGGTGCAATTTCGTTCACCCTGGGTTCTTCCTTTTCCGGTGTTAGCGTAAGCTGAATGGCTACCGGCGCAAACATGTTCAGCTGCACCCCTTTATCATCCCCAAATTCATCCGGTTTGCGGGAAGTCCGGAGATCAGCGGCTGCTTTGGCCAGGTCAAGGTCGAGAATGTCGGCGATATCCTGCCAGTATTGTTGCCGGGTAGGTAATTCGCCTGCCTCTCGCATGTCCCAGAACCAAAGGGCGCACCAGTAGTCCATCACCATCTTCAGTTTGAAGTAGGGTGCGTTGTGGCGGTTGCGGTAATCGGCAAGCGCCTCCTTTTCATGGTAGGTTTTCAGCGCGGTCTGAATCCCTTCCGTTGGCACCCCGAAAACTGACAGGCGGGTATGGGTCTGTTGGTTAATGTGTTGCTGGAACCGGTAATACTCTTTTATCAACCCGTCAATGGTGGCCGAGATGCGTTGCAGTATTTTGAGTTCCGAAAGCAATATTGGTTTTACCCAATCGCTTTTCCATTCCCTCACCTTTTTGGCTGCCTCAGGGTATTCGTTTTTCAGCATCGGAATTCCGGCAGAGGCCAGCATATTTTTATCGGGCAACAGAAAATGATAAATCTCCTTCTCTTTCCGGAGAACGCCTTTTTTACCGATTTCAAGTTTTACAGGCGCCGTTTCCCACCATGCTTTAATGGGTTGCCGCCTGAGTGGTTTTCCTGATGAATCCAACTCTGTAAGAAACGATGCGGCAGGATAGGCCTTCAGCCAGGCGCCCACCACCGCGTTGCCCACCCCCAGCCGGTTGCTGAAGAAGGGGGTCTCCATATCCCTGTGGATCACGTTGAGCCATAGGGAGAGTTTGCCCAGCTCGATGGCTGTGGGGTTGATATCGACTCCATACACATTGTGGGTGGCGATATAGGCCTTCACCTTCTGCAGTTCTTCGCGGTACTTGTTGGGTGGAATCCTTTGGTTGATCTCTTCCTGCCGGTAGGTAAGATATGCCTCTGCCAACTGGTTGATCATTTCGTTGTGAAATGCCGCGGCACCCATGGCAGGTTCGAGAAGTTTCAGGTTGAGTAGTTCCAAAGAGTCGATCTCTTTATTATCAAGCCTTTCAAGAATGGGCTTCAGGGTATATTTTACCGTACACCGGGTCAGCACTTCGGGGGTGTAGTAGGAGGCCGATTTCTGGCGGTCACGGCCCGATAGGCGATATACAAAGGTCCCCTTTTTCAGGATCTCCGTTTCGCCGTTTTCATCCTTCAGGATCTCATCCTCGTTGAAGTCGTCGCGCCGCGACCGGGGAACGAGGTAGGTGCCATCTTCGGGTTTGCCAGCCTTGTGTACCTCAATGTAATCCTGTTCTGCATAAAAGCCCCGGTAGGCCAGCAAACTTTCATAAACGCTGCCAAGCTGGTTTATGCCGAGGTTGGCATAGGATATACGTCCGCGGTTGCGGCCCCGCTGCTCCTTCGACAGGGAGAGGCGGCGGATGATCTCCTGCCACACAAAGTTGCGGAATTTCACCTCCCTTAAATGAAGTAACCGGGTATCGTCGAAGTGGGGCGAATCGATGGATCGTACCCTGAAACTCCGGTTTTTTGAATCCTCCTTTTCGCGGTACCCGGTTCCAAGGAGGTGAAAGAGGCGGGTCAGCGATTCATGGAAGAAGTACCCGTTGCGGCTGCTGTCGGAATACATGGGCACCTGCTCCAGGTCGCGCAGCATTTCAAGCGAATAGCCTTTAAGGTATGCACTGTCGTTTGTTGGCAGGATATCCAGTTCAATTCGTGATTCTGCATAAAAGATGAAAAGAAGGCGATATACAAAGATCAAACATTCCTCCTTCATCGCCTGCTCGAAAAGATCGTTAGTTTCGTCAAATACCTCCCCGGCAACCTGTTTTTTGTACCATAGGGCCTCGTTGGCCAGCGCTTCCACCGCGTGAATGATGCCTTCTTTCAAATCCCTGGTTACTTCGTAGGCGCTTTTGTGGCTGTCTTCATCCAGTTGGTCCAGCAAAATCATGTTGCTCTGGTGTGCCAGCGATTCCTTTGCCAGCAGGAAATAGAAGAGCGCATAGGTATTCTTTGACGGGAAGGCCTGGTGTTCGGTAAACAACTCTTCGAGGTCGAACTTCAGGTAGCTGCCACGGTCCCACTTATCCTGTTCGAGAAGGAAAACGATGTTCCCTGCCAGTAGCAATATGTATTTTGGCCGGTTATGTTTGAGCAGGAAAAGAGCCGATACCGCTTCATTGATCTTGCTCGGGGAGATCCTGACGCCTTCCGGGACAGAGAAAATGCGTTCCCATTGTTTACGGTGGTAACGCTGGGCCTCGGTTTGCGTCTCCTCGTTCTCCACATTATAACATTGCTCGAAAAGGCTGTCCGGCTCATTTTCTCCCTCCCTGATCATGGGTTGCATCTCCATGATCATGAGTTGCACCTGGTCTCCCCGGTAAAGGAGGTGCCGTATGGGCAGCGCATCGTGTTCGTTCAGGTGGAAAAGGGAATCGTAGCTCGTCGGGTTGCCCTGGTAGCCCAGGGCATCAAGCAGAACGGAATGGAATTTATGGGTCTCGTAGATTTTATCCCTCGTGCGCAACCCACCTTCAATCACCAGTTGCTTAAACCTGAAATAGGCGGTACTTAACGGCGATATTCGTTTGTTGAATTCCCCCAACTGGTCGCGGGCATACCCGGTTTTATCGATCACCTTTGCCGGGAAATCCTCGTCGAACCAGGTGGTCGAAAAATAGTCGCCTACATTTTCAATAAATCGGATCATGCCTTTGGAGGATTATAAAAAACGGCCAGTATCTTCAGAAATGCGTCGTTTTGCAGTGAGGTCAGGTTTTTATAGTATTGACCGCTGGTGTTCAGGATGGTTTTGATCTCCTTAAAGGTGTTGTCTTTCCTGGTTTTTAGAAAAACCGTTTCCCCTTTTCCAAAAAATTCCATTTCAAGCTGTTGTAAGGCACCTGCCTCCCATTCGGATAAATGTTTCTCAAAGGTGGTAAGTTTCTGGTGCATTTTCCGTTGCAGGTCATCTTGTCGCGGAGCCATGTAAAGCAACTGGGCGCGGTTGATGACATCAGTAAGCAGGGTCTGCAAATGAGCCAGGTGGTCTTCTTCGATAAGTTCTGTGTAAAGGGTGTCGGTTAAATGGTACGCATCCACGAATTCGCTGAAGAAAAACGGTTTTTGAGCCAGGCTGCCATCCCACTTCACCCCGGTGACAAAAAAATCGGAAATGACCGGCTGACCCAGATCATTTGAAACCTGCCCGTGAAGAATAAACCAGGCCGTTCCCTCAGGGAAAATGGACGAACGGGCGGCCAGTGCAATATCCTTATCAACGCTGGCTTCCAGTTTGCTCATGAAATAACGGATGGCGGGATGCAGTTCATAGAGTACCTGGAACTTTGCCCATTCCCCTCCCTTTTTCCTGGCCTGTTCGATGGCTTTCTGCACAAGCTCCTTGTCTGAGGTCAGGCGAAAGATGTCGTTGATTTTTGGCAATGCTTCCGGCGGAAGGTCAAAGAGAACTTCATTCAGTTCAGGTGTGTTCATCAATTCAATGTAGCCGGGTGAATTCTCCTTCAATTCATTCCCTGAAACCTGGCCTGAACTGATAAGTTGTTCGAAAAGGTCCCGGTAAAAAAGGTCATCCCGGGGATAAACCGAAAGCGGGGCATCGTAAGGCTGATCAGTAATAACAGGTGATGTTTTATCAGATTCATTTTCAAATAGAATCGAAAAATCAAAACCGGCTTCCCCGTGTTTTTCAAGATAATCTTCATCCTGCTTTTTAATGGCATTCGCCACATATTGCTCCTCTTTCTTCTGGTTGTAGAGCCTCATCACCGAACCCGCATCACCCAGCGATTTATGTGCCTCCTCCTCTTTGTGTGTTAACCGTTCGATGATATGCAGATCTGTTTTCAGGCCGGGAATATCCGATTCGGCAACCAGGTAGTAAATATAAGGCGTGTTGTACTGCCCATACCGGTCAATACGTCCATTGCGCTGTTCAAGGGTGATAAGCGACCACGGGATGTCGTAGTTGATCATCCGGTTGCAGAAAAAATGCAGGTTGACCCCCTGCGATGCAGCATCGGAGCAGATCATGATGCGAACCCGGCTGTCTTTCTTTCCAAAATCATCGATCATGGCCTCCTGCTCCACATCCGATAGGCTCCCGTGGAAAAAAGCAACCGACTCAGGTTCTAAACTAAAATCGCGCGTGAGATTTTCTTTCAGGTATTCAATGGTATCGATCCTTTCGGCAAACAATACGATTCGGTCGTCATGCAGGCGTCCCGACCAACCCAGTTCAATCAATGTCTCCCTGAGTTTATGATACTTGCTGTCAGCCTTATTGTCGAGGATATTTTCAAGTTTTGATTTCAACTCATGAAGTACCGCGAGGTTATCCTCAAGATCGTCAGTAATGCTAACCGCTTGTTTCACCTTTTCAATCCGGTTATGAATGCTTGCAAGGGCTGCTTTTGGCGACGAGAGAAAAGCCTTGAAAATACCGATGGAAAAAAGATAGTCGTTTTGCGGTTTTCCCTCTCTGATTCCTGCAAGTGCACTGACCTTTAGGTTTTGCTGGTACTGCAGGAAGTCAATTTCACCTGCGGTCAGGCGGGTTCCCAGGCGCACAATCTCACGATCCCGGAAATTGGCCCGTACACTTGCATCTTCGATGTCGTTTTTAAACCGGCGCACATAATAATCCTCGATATCCGCCTTGCCATATTCACCGCTTCGGGGAATCGCGGTTGGTTCGATCATCCGGATGATATTGGCGAAGGATTCCTTTCGTCCGTTATGCGGCGTAGCGGATGTGAGTATGAGTGCATCACATTGCTGTGAAAGGAACTGTGCCAGGTCGCCGCGCTGGCTCTCTTCATTGGCAACCGTATGACATTCATCAATGACAATGATATCCCAGCGCGATTTTTCGATGTAATGCCTGAACTTGGCATTGTTCTTCAGGGTATCGATGGAGATGATTGTTTTGTCGTAGTACTCAAATGGATTTTTGTTGGCCGGGAGTTTCGTTTTTATCCGTGAGATGCCTTCGCTGTCAAGCCGAACCAATGGGATGGCAAACCGGTTCCACATCTCTTGCTGAAACTGCGCGAGAATAGACTTTAATGCAAGCACCATGATCCGTTTCCCTTTGCCGCGTTTCATCATCTCGGCCAGGAAGATCCCCGCTTCGATGGTTTTCCCCAGTCCGACTCCATCCGCGATAAGAATCCTTGGCCGTGGCAGTTTCAGCGCCTTCAGTGTCGGCGTCAACTGGTATTCTGCCAGGTTGAATGCCCCTTTCGGAGCAATGGTGATTTTCTCCGAATAGATAAAGGAGTTCCGGACCTGGGTTTCGATGAAAAGTTTTGTCTTCCTGTATCCGCTGTCAATATCCGCAATCAGGCGGGTCCGTGTCGGATCAACCGTTGAAATCTCTGTATCTATATTTGTATCAAATACAAAGGATTTCCCCTTCACCAGTTCACTGATTCCCTGCGCATGAAGCAAAAAGGAACCATCGTAGTTGGTTTCAACTTTGGATATAAGAAAATCCTCGCCACGGGCTGAGATTTTTTGACCTTCTGAGAAAATGCTGGCAGACAAAGGAGAACTATTTATTGAAATGAATCAAATTCAAGGGAAAAATGGTTTTGTCGTATGTTTAATATTTTAGTTAATCGCCGTTCTCAACAAATTCTTCTGTTGGTTCATCTGGCTCCTCCTGGAACAAATCTGTTGTCACCGACATAGTAATTTTCTTACCCATCGCCTTTTCAATTTTTAAAATCAGCTCAGAGGAACGATTTTCATAGAATGTATTAAAGTCATTATCTTTTAATGCAAGAATATCAATTGAATGCGTTTTTAATATTTCACTCATTCGCTCGTCAGTAATTTGAGCAACTGAATTTTTTTGCAACCTTTCTAAATATATGCTTGGTGCGTTTCCTCCAATAATTCTATTTGTCCTTGCAGAAATTGGAGTTTTGTTAACTATACTTTCTCTTTTCTTATCGTCAATTTGTTGGGAAATACAAAAGGTACGTGGAAACACATGGTGGATATCTATTTTTTCGTCAAAGTATGTATGGAGGTCAATGCTATCACCATTTCTAAAGTCCAGGCAACCATCTCTCATAAGCAAAACATAAATGCCTTTATATGCTGCACTATTTCTTGTTTTGAGAGTAAGCAATCGGTTTTTTGAAAAATTCGCATCACTGACAGTTGTAGGCTCTGGTCCTCCAGAAACCCATACAATTACTTCGGGCAAATCTTTTGCAAACCTGCTTTCAATTGCTCCACCATACAACTCACCCAATATTCCACACCAAAACCACTTCGCCAATTTCTGTTTTATCCCATCGTTTTCTGCTGTTGGCCCTAATACTGAAAATATTGCTGCAAGAGGAGTCAATTGTGTTCTGTAGGGCAATTCTCTTGATGAATAGAATTTTTGTGAATGAAGAAAGCGAGCCACCTTCTCGTAACTTTCCAAAACAGCATCTGCATGTTTCATATAGTCTTCCAAGGTCAATCTCAAAATATCTTTTCGCTTGCAGCTTATTGGAATGTCGCTATTGTTTCTGTTCTTATGATATGTTGAAAGTAAAGTGAGTGATTGTAAGAAATCAGTATTTTCAATTGATTGCAGAATGGAAATTTTTGCCAGTTTCTTTTTTCTTAAATCCCAATCGTCTCTCAAATTGTAATCATCTGCTGCATATGTTGCCGTTAGTAATTCAAAAACAGTTAGAGAAACGCCTCCTGTATTTACTTTTTCAAAAACCTGACAAACAGCTTCTTTAGGTGTTTCTTTTTTTAGTTGAATGAAAGGAATGTGATATTGCTGGACTCCTTGTATTATTTGTTGGTTTAATGTATTCCAAACATTTATGCGCTCTGCTATTTTAACAGGATCATTATCTCTTTGGAAATACTTCATTTGCCATTCAGTAAATTTTGGTGTGTCGAAGAAAATGGAAAATGGAAGATATTCGGCTTCACATTCTTTTTCAAGAGATGAATAATCTGCAGTTATCTCACCTCTGAAGTTTTTTATCTTTTTGTCTTCAGGGATTGATAGAATGGATTCCTCCCTGTCAATGTTTGGGTTGATTGCTTTCTTTATGTCAAGATAATACCAACGATGAATTATTGCTCCTTTTATATCTTTTGTCTTTACGGCATTATTGGAACTAAAAACTTGAAATAAGGAAGTTAGCCGTTGTTGTCCATCAAGAATTAATTTTTCTGGTTTAGTATCATTTAACAGGATCACCCCTTCAACTGGTCTGGTTTTAAACTTCAATTCGGGGCTTGCTTCAAGCAACATAATTGCCCCGATTGGGTATGCAAGTGATAAACTAGCCAATAAACTTTTAATATGCTCATCATCCCAGACCCAACCTCTTTGGAAATCAGGTAATTGAATTTTGCCTTTCGCAATGTCTCTTAGCAAGTTTGATGTGAGTTCTTTGTCAGTGTAAAATGTTGATATTGTCATTGTTATAGGTTTTTGTTTCTGATGTAGTCTAATCCTTGGGGATAGTAAAGTAATTTCATTTTTTATTAGATATTGTGTTCATGCATTATCAAGTTGCCAATAACTTCTTCTCTTGGTAATGATTATGATATGCATAGTAAACTTTATCCATGGTAAAATTAGCCTTTTTTTTGTTAGCAAGGCATGGCTGAGTTTTTCCTCCTGCATATTCTTTATTCCTATATCTTGAGCCAATTCTGCAGCTGATATTATCGGGGATCACTGTTCATGGGATGAATCTACCTTAGCATCTTCCGGTTCATTACTATCTTTCATCTCCCAATGCCACCGCTGGATCCGCTCCTTGTCAAAATCATCCAGTTTCGTTAAATCAATGGATGTTAATGATTCAATAATGGATGGAACAACCTCAACGGCAATCTGCGAAGGAATCCATACGAACCAATGCGGATTTTGCGTGAACTCCTGCCAGTAGGCTTCAAAGGAAGTTACCACTCTTTCACCCGTCTTCCAGAAGTCCTCAACATCCTCTATCTGCATAAAACTGTATTCCACCCGATACTCTACTCTACCGCCGGTCGTAAACTTGTATATCCGTTCTCCGCCCCCCTCCATTCCGACGGTCAGGAGATGTGTTCTCATAGAAATCTAGCTTTTCTTACGTCATCCTTTCCCAAATAGTTATGATTTGGTTCATCAGTATCGACTATGAAACGGTATTTTTTCTCAAGGAAAAGCTCAGTTTCACCTTTCTGTTTTGGTTTACTCCGGTCTAATCCAATCCTTTTTAGTCCGTAGGACGGTTGTTGCTTCTCGTATTCTTTTCTAATTATTGAAAGATTTACATTCGCATTAATTGCATTTCCGAAGAACGAAACTACCTTGTCATGAATCTTCCATACGCCATCAAGGTAATCCTTTGTCTTAAAATCCTGCAACCTTCGCAAAAGGATCCCTCCAAAATGTTCCTCATCAGTTCCAATTGTTAAATCAATACCCGAGTAATGGAAACACCAGAGGCCCATTTTCTTCTGATTTTCATTTCCATAAACAAATGGATCCATGTGACTGGGTGACCAATAATAAAATTCGATCTTAATAAATCGAAAAAGGTTGCCATTCACTGACAAAAAATAATTATTCTGAAAATCTTCGGCAACTTCACGAAATATTTGCTGTCCATTAACCTGATTAACATCATTCAGGCGAAATTCGATTTTCTCTTTTGGATGATAAATAATTCTTGGTTCCATGCTATTTGGTTTTAATTAAAGATTGCTATTCATTTGATCCAACTTATACAATTCAGCACCCCGCCATCCTCAGCGATTTCCCGGGCATCCACCTGCACAACCTTTTTTGAAGGGAAATACGCCCTGCATTTATTCAATGCAACTTCATCCTCCTCCAGGGCGAAGGCAGGCAGAATGACCAGGTCGTTCATTTCGAGGAAGTTCATGTAACAGCCCAGGGCGGTAAAGTCTCCATGTTTGTTCTTGCGTTGAAACGACCGGTAGGGGAGGGTCTCTGCAATTGCCATCCCTGCCTCCGCCAGAGACCGTCTCAGTTTTTCGATGAATGTTCGGGAATATCCGTCCTGCCAAAGGTAATCGTTGATGATCACGGTATCGGGTCCTACAAACCTGACCATGCCATCGGCATGTCCCGTAAAATCATCCGGCTCGGTGGGTATCACCACCACCTTATCCACTTCAAGGAGCTTTTGAATTTCGTCCAAAATACCCGTTTTCCTTCTTTTCGGGTTCTCCCTGAATATCTTGTCGGTTAAAACCACCGTCCTGTCATGCATGATCACATTACCCCCATCGATCACGAGCGGAGAGTTCACCAGGTCGAGGTTCAAATTCCTGGTGACAGGGGCGGGATCAGTCCTTAAATCGGCCCATGCACCCTTCAGATAATCCGGGTCATAAGTAAACTGTATATACTTTTCACCGGATATCTTCACCGGCATGAAATCGCGGCACCAGATGTCGTTCGTTTTTGAAAGCAACTGGATGTGAACATGGTTGTCTTCCAGGAGTTTTCGGAATCGTTTGTAAAAGGTGGCATAGCGTGTAACAAGCTCCGAAGAGAGAAAGACCGTCTCTTTCATCTCCTGCTTTCTATGATCCCCGGGTGCTTCATCACCCGGTTTGATTGCCTTTTTGTACTCTTCACTGGCCGTCTTGAATTCGCGGATGGTTTTACAATAAACCTCGTCACTCCATACCGGGTGCCTGGCCATCTCTACGAATACCTTCTCGAAACCCTGCCCCAATGGCAGCTCAAAGTGCCTAAGGACCTCCGCCATGAAATCCCTGATCACCGGCCTGAAAGGCACCATATGCAGTTGTTTTCCTTGATAACCATTCCAATGATAATGTTTATAGATCTCATGCAATTTTTCAGAAAACAAACGATCCTGATTCATAACAAATATTTAATATAAATAATTAATAATTAATTAATTACGTTGTTCGTTTGCGAAGTTCGAAACACTTTTTTGAAATAACAAATTTTCCCGAAAGTTATTCCAGGGTAATCCTGCCAGGTCTTTCTTATTCCTTAACAGGCCAACAAAAACAAATAGCTGTAAATGGCCTGCCTACGGCGGCCAGTTCAGGAATTGCCGTAAATTCTCGGATTTGTAAGAAAGCTTAAAAGCATTAAACAAAGAAAGCGGCCCAAGGGCCGCTTCTTCAATATATTATGCGGGGAATATAGTGGGGGTTATTCGAAATCAGCTTCTGCAGGCGTAGCAGGGGCAAGTTTTACAATGGCCACCTCCACCGGTGCATCTTCAAACGTGGCCTCCTCCGGGGTAACAGGGGAGAGTCCCTCATAGGTGGTTTCCATAGTCACATCCTCAAAATCAGCCACCCCTGGAACAACCGGTGCAAGACCTTCAACTACAACTTCCATAGTAACATCTTCGAATGTGGCCTCCACGGGCATAACTGGCGCCAGCGCATTGAACCAATTTGCAGCGCTTGCATCCTCAAAAGTCGCCTCAATCGGAGTTACCGGCGCAACCCGCACAAACGCCGTCATCTCGTTCGATTCAATTGAAGGAGTCATGGCGATTACCGTCCCGGAAATAATACTTGTCTGGAGGAAGAGTGCGCAGGCGAGGATCAGGTTCGATACTTTCATTTTTTGCTTGTTTGAAATTGATAAAGCAAAAATACAACCGATCACACCCCTTGTACATTCTAAGTCGACCTAGCCCGGCTTAAACCCGGTAAACGACAGGCAGGAGTCGGCGAATAGTTCTTGGGAGTGAACCCGGCTACCACCCCCCTTTTAATTTCGTCAGAAAATACTTGAAAACACTTCGGTAATACGAAATGAATGATTTTCAACAGTCTGCCTTCTCTAGAAATCCTCTATCCCGTAAATACTTCCGCTGCTGTCCTTCTGTGGCTGCCAGGTGCGCACCTGTATCAAAGGTTCATCAGGCTTGTTAGAATCGACCAGCAGGAAAAGGTATCCCTGGTCGCCGTAATTGGTCGAATATTAATTTTGCTTAAGTTGGATCCTTTACAGGTCGCCCTCCTTGCAGATTTTGCATTCCTCAATGTATTTCGTTGTTCATTGAAAATAGTGCGTCGAACACCTCTTCGTATTTGAGCGATGGGTTGGTTTCGAGCATCTGGTTGATAAGGGCGCTGTCGAGTGTTAGATCGATTTCTGCAGATAGAATGGCTGAAAGCCTGGCCCCGACAGAAAGATCGTCGCTTATCATTGATTTTATATCTCTTGCCATCAAGGTGGCTCCGGCGACAAAAGCGGAAAAAGGACTCCTGTCGTATATATCGTAATGATCGCGAACAGCCCTTTCGTCGTTCAGCGAAAGGTAGCTGGCAAGTACAAACGCCATATCTTCTGCGTCCCTGTCGTGCGTCAGGTACCTGTCGTGCCAGGCAATCAGTTTGAGGATGAAAATGCCTGGCAGGGAGGCAACCCGGATGGTGAGGGAATTATCGAGCGTAATTTCGAGGGCATCTTTGGCCATCTCCACAAAGCCATGGACAGGCATGGCAAAAGATTCTTCAGGAGGCCAGTAGATATATCTATTCGCTTTTGCCACTTCGCCAAACGGCACTATATCAACCAGATATACTCTTTTATAGCGGAAACGCTGTTTCTGCTCCGGTGATTTAGTAAATTCCGTTTTTTTACAGAGTTTTACGGAGATTTCCTCATATTTATCCCAATCGGGGATCGCGATGGCAATGTCGAGATCAACCGTTTTCCTCCCCGAATGCTGGGCGTGAATACCCGCCATGACGATGTCGCGGGCAGTAGCGCCAATAACATAAAATTCCGAGCCTTCGGAACTGAAAAAATCAGTCAGCGCCTGCAGGAGTTCTTTTAGCAACGGATTGCTTAGCCGGTCACTTGATATATTGTAACTCATTGTCGTAGATAATCGTTGAGGTTTCAATATTCCGGTCGCTGCCGGTGCTCATGAGATCAGCATAAGTCAGGATAGGAGGGACACCCTTATAGGTTTCCTTCTTCCAGAACATCTCGAGAACTTCCACTTTGCCCTTTTCATCGGGGATGAGTTCAATTTCCTTGAAACTTTGCCAGTTCTGGTCGGTATAAATTGTAAAGGTACCCGGTTGTAGGTAGCCCGTGAGGAGGTTGGCAGCAGGCTCACCACCCCAAAAAGCTGTTCCATTGATCCTGGCCAGGTCAATCTCCTTCCAACGGTTGTAACTATCCGGGTTGATAAACCGCATCTGTTTCTTCAGCAGGCGGGGCCTTAATACATCATGGTACGCAGTAATCCAGCGTTTGAGGAGGTCTTTGGTATTTTTTAGCTTCTTGGTTTGCTTGGTTTTCAGAATAAAATTGAGATCCGTCAATTCCTGCATGATCATTCCGACAGAGCCTAAAGAAATATCAGCAAGTTCGGCCAGTTCGCGGTAGGGGAGCTGTGTTTTTTCAGGATCGACCAGGAACTGGAAGATCAGTTTTATACCAGCTTCCTGAAATGCCCGGGGCTGGTTTACCCTGGCCATGCGCTCGATCTTTTTTCCCTCAATCAGAAGGAAAAGTTTGTTCCGGCGTATGTTGCAGTTACCTGCCACATCGAGGTAATGGATGCCTTCTTCCACATATTCTTTGGCAATTTCACTTGGAATGTACTTTGTTACCAGCAGGATGGGAAGGTTATTTTCACGGGAGATGTTTTTTAGGTCCATGAGCACGATGCCTTTGTTGCCTTTGGTGATTTCCGGTTTCATTTCCACCACAAATTGCTCTCCGGCAATGCTTAAATAGGCATCATGCCGCTTCCGTCCATTTAAAATAATAGCTTCAATACCTGTGTACTTTTGCAAGCTGTTTAAAGCTTCAGCAAGTATTTCCTTCTCGTTTCTCATGGTTTTATGTTCACTGAATGCTTCTGTTCAATTTCAATGAACAAGCAAATATAATGAACATTTTGGCAGAAACAACAAATTTCATTAGAAACAAACTACCAAATTTGCATTTTCAAAACCGGCATGATGGTGGTAACTCCTGTAAAGCTTTTGCAACCGTGGCAACCATCCTGAGATTGATCTTTTTATTCTCCATGAAGAATCCTCTTTTTAAGTTCCACAGTTGCAAGATCCTTTTCCCTTGCCCTGCCGATGCGCAAAGCATCGGTTAGGGCCAGCAGTTCATACAGTTTCGCATCCGTTACTGCTGCTTCGGGTACCGAAGGGTAAAGCGGTACAATGCACTGCCCCCTGGCCTTTCCTTTCGCCCATGGCCAAACGTAAAGTTCATCACCGACAATGGTTGAGTTCAGCGGAGCGGCCGAATGCGCCGTGGGCAACCCCCTTACTGCCGGCCCCGGTTTCTGCGGGAAAACATAAGCAAGTCCATACTGAAGAAAGTCGAAGAATGCACGACGCATCACCTTTTTCCCGGCGCCATCCAGCAATCCTGCAAATTTTGAGCGGGCGACCGACTGACTGACTTCCGACTGGCTTAATTTTAACGCTTCTGACAATGGCTTCTGGAACCATTCGTCCTTATCCAGCGCTATTATTTTCAGCAAAATGACCACGTCCTGTGGTTTCATTGAATACTGTTGTTGTTTCATAGATCGTCGTATTGCAAATTCCGATTTGCAATATTACAATATAAATCATTTGTTATCAAACAAAAGTAAATAAATATCGCGTATCGCGATATAAAATACTTGAGCCGTTCAGCAATTTGCTGGTGTTCAATAATGGGCTCTTTGCAATACTTTATGAAGCAGGCATTGGTGAAATGGAGCCCGAATCTCCGGCCACGGAAGATCAGGAAGTACAAAATCAATAATAATTTAATAAATGGACAAATAGGATGTATGTGTTTGGGAAAAATATAGTACTTTCACATGGCCTATTTTTACCTTAATCGGATTTTCTGAACAAAAATAGACTGAGAACACGAGTCGGTACCCTTCGTAAACAGGCCATCGTTACAGCTCTTGACACTGTATATCATAAACGATATGAAATCAATCGTACACCTTTTGATGCTCCTGATGGCTTCCAGTGCCATCGGACAAGGTACTGTGTGGAATTGGGAATGGGCCCGATCAAACCCTCATGAAGGATATATTGGATCCCCGTCCCAGCACCTTTGTCTCGACCCTGATGGAAATGTATACAATGGTTTTTGGTACAACTTTTCCATTTTACTTGGCGACTCGCTTTTTTCTCACGATTCCTCTACCTATTGCTTTGCTGTAATGAAAAACGATCTTGATGGCAATTTCGAACAGGCGGTTGAAATTCATGGACCAGCCTGGGGCATTCGTCCGGATATTACCTTTGGGGTCGATTCATACCAGAATCTTTACTTTGCCGGCCGGTTTTACGACAGTCTCTACATTGGCGACAGCATCATCCGCAAAGCGAATAATCATCCTGCATCAATGCCCGACGTTTTTGTGGTTAAGCTTGATAATGAATTTAAAATGAAGTGGGTTAGGATTATTTCCTCTTCAGGATGGGATAATTTGGGCAGTTTTTCTATCGGCCCTGATGACCATGTTTATCTTGCGACCACTCATTCCAGGTATAACCATATTAGTACCTGGGCCAACTATTGGGATCAGGATTCCGTTTTGGTACCAATGAATGGATGTACCGACATGCTGAACATTGATCCCAATGGAGACCTGGTTTGGAGAAAACACCTGATAAGTACTTTGAATGAAGAAATCACGAGTTTAGAAATTTTAGCAGGCAATGATAAACTGATATACTTCACAGGACGATCTTTTGGCGATGTTTTTGTTGACGGACAGCTTCTGCAGATACCGTCAGCCATTAAGCCTTACGAAGGCACTTTTTTTATTGGGATGAACGAATCAGGAGAAATATCCCGTGCATCTTACTTCAATTTCCGGTTCGTTTTAATCAACATGGTTGTTTCTTCAAACGGCGATCTGGGTTTACTTGGCTTGCCCATCAATCCCTGTGTCCTGGGCAATGATACCATTCAAACCCCTTCTGGTAAAATCAAGTACCTTATCGCGCGGGTCGATTCAACCATGAACCCGGTTTGGTTTAAAACCATCGAGATGGTACCTTTTTCCTCGCAAAATCATTTTTGGTTATATAGCAGTCTGTACAATAAATACGACACGATCTTTTTTGCAACTACATTAAATACCCTCTTTTCGATTGACTCCACTATCTACAACCCCGGAAGCTATCCCCAGGGCTTTTTAGGGATAATTGCACCCGATGGTTCATTGATCGCTCAATACCTGACAGAGTCAAGCATGGGAGGCAGTATCTATAATATGATCCCAGGAGGTTGCGGCAACATTTATATAAGCGGGATTTTTAAAAACAAGGCTGTTTTCGGCTCCGATACATTGTACTCAACAAATACGGGCATTGAGGGTTCACGATATTTCGCAAAACTGAGCAGGTATCTGCCGCCTCATTTTACCCTGGGGAATGACACTGTTATAACCACAGGTTCATTGCTCACCCTCAGCCTTCCTGAAGGTTACAGCCACCACAGATGGTCGACAGAAGAAACAAGCCAACGGGTCACACTGAAAGGATCGACCCTTGGCGTCGGAACCCATCATATCTGGGCCGAAGGCGGTGAACCTGACTGTTTTCACTCTGATACCATCACAGTCACCGTTAAATATAGTGCCTCAACACCTGATCCGAACAACACTTCAGCTTCCATCTATCCCAATCCGACGGAAGGATTATTCAACCTGAAAACACGCTGCAAATCCTGCAGGGTTGAGATCAGGAATCACCTGGGAGTCCTGATTAATCCCAAAAGCACCGCAAGAGTTGCTGAGGATCAGATAGCATTAGATTTATCAGCTCATGAACCGGGTATCTATTTTATTCTGTTGGTTGAACCTGAACAGTCATCTGCATTTAAGTTGATTAAATACTAAAACAAAAACGATTGGCAAACCCCAAAAAATGAGACCGACGTCAATTATCCGGATATTGGTTTTTTATATGCTCACTCTGACAATAATTTATGGTTGTAAGAAAGATGATTCTCGGAATTATGCAGGTGATTATGCTTTTCAGATTATAAACTCCGGAAATCCCGATTCGACCATTTACTCAGACGGATCGATCAGTTATGATAAGGATTTAAAAATTTTGACAGTTAATTTCATGAAACAATACAATCCTTCCTTTTCTTCACCTGTTTACCCTCATGTTGAAGACAACGGGATATTGTCCTATCCTGAATACACCAACAAAATGAAAAACTATTTCTTTTCCGGTACCATCAATGGAAATGGATTCATAAATTTTAAAATTGGATACTATATCTATCACTTTGGAGCCAAATGGGAACAATCAACAACCGTCAGAGGCGAGAAGAAGTAGAATTTTACCTGACAACTGAATCGACATTCTATAAATTTTGCATCCCATTGAAAATTTTATAATAACATGCTTTCCGAGAAATGCCACTTCAAGCTTTCTCCTTCTGCAAATGGCACGGCAGCTAATGCACGTCAGCTAATGCATTTCAGCTAATGCACGTCAGCTAATGCACGTCAGCTAATGCACGTCAGCTAATGAACGGCAGCCAAAATGAGCTGCAAACCGGCCCTCTTATCGATTGGCCAATTAAAGACAAATAAAATCAATAAGGCAGGGAAGTATGAGTTAAATTGGAAGCCTGGGTAAAGTGAAACTGAAGACACTTCCGACCCCTTCCTCACTGGTAACCCATATTTTTCCCCCATGTCTTGCGACAAATTCATAGCAAAGAATTAACCCTAATCCGGTACCGGTTTCCTTGGCAGTGCCTTTTGTGTGAAAACCCGAATCAATGCGGAATAACAGTTCAAGATCCTTCTGCTTTATCCCCACCCCCTCATCTTTCACAGCAATCGCCACGAAGCCTTCTGCAGCCTGTTCCGATTCAGTAGGCGTCGTGGTTGCGATGCATATGGTTTTGTGTTTGTCGGTAAACTTTATCGCGTTCGAGATGAGGTTCCGTAAAATGGTTTGTGTCATGTTAAAATCGGCATAGACCATGGTCTTATCTGGAATTTCTATCCTGATGACCTGCGATTTCTTTTCAAAACTCAAACTTTGTGTATCTGCCATCTCGGCGATCAGAAGCCCGATGTCAAACGGTTCCGGGTTAAACTCAAACCGACCCGATTGCACCCTCGACCATTCCAGCAAATTCTCCAGTAACTTGTAATTGTTCCTCAATCCATCCTTGATCTTACACACATAAAGTTTCTGCTCTTCTTTAGTAAGGCTGTCGAATTCGGCATGCAGTAATTCCGAAAATCCGAGTATGGCATTGAAAGGGCTCTTCAGATCGTGTGCGATAATCGAGAAGAATTTATTCTTGTTGGAATTCAGTTCCTGAAGTTTTACTTCCGACTCCCTTAATTGTTGCTCAATGCGACTGCGCCTTTCCAATTCCCGGTCCAACTCATCCAGCATCTCATTCAGTGCCATTGATATGGCAACAATCTTATCCTTCGTCTGCTTGGCAGCCACCGGAACCCTTGCCAGCAAATCCCCCTTCGACCGCCGGTCCATGGTGGTAATCATGGAATCAGACGGACGGAGGATAAATCGCTTGATGGACAGGTAAATGAAAAATGTACCCAACGAAATTGATATCAACGTACCCAGGGCCATGGCCAGTACAGCCAACGATAATTCTTTATGCAATGCCTTCGTGTCAAGTTCAACGTACACAGCGCCATTCTCCGTCAGGATTCCCTGGGTATTTGTTCCGGAAAACTTGAGGGAGGAAATAAAAATGGAGGTTCCGGCAATGTGTCTTTCATACCTGTATATGCCACGCGTACTGGCAGCCGCTCTGACGAATGGCCGTTCCTCGAAGTCTTTCAGTTCCGAAAGTCCCTTGCCAATCCACTGAATCTTTGAAGCGGCGAAGATCACGGGAGGGTTGCCCGACAGGGTCATGATCATGGTTACGTCCTTCTCCAGCTGTAAGGTTGTAACGAGGCGCTGTATCTGGATCGGATCGGCGGATGCATCGCAGGAGTAAATGATGGTGCTGGCAATGGTCTCCACCCGCTTTTTAGCCTCATTTTCAAACTGGTCGGTCAGATACCATCGAAACAACCAAAAGGTCAGAATAAAGGTCACAACCGATATGGAAATGAGTGGACCCAAAAGCTTCGATCTCAGGGATAACCCCTGTGCGAAGAACGATTGTTTAATCATGGTTACCGGAATTTTCCAGGCTATGGTTCACCGGGCCGACATTGATCGTCCGGCGAACCTGAATGTTTTTCCGTATTGCCGCGAACTCCCTTAAAATTTCCAGGGCTGCGCTGGTAGCTTTAATTAGTTGACCATGTTCGTTAAAATACTTTTCTTGTTGTCGGAGATCCTCGATGAAGATTCCCTTATAGGCATCTTTCAACTCCTGCATAGTAATGCTTTCATGTCCGGCAATAACCGGTAAGGCTTTGTCGGGATGATCCCTGGTGAATTGCACAGCCCTGTCAAAGCATTGAATGAGGATTGCAAGAGCTGCTGTATGGGAATTGATGAATGATTCGTCAGCTATCAATACATCTAAAATGAAACCCGGAATCTGCGAGCTGTTAAAGAGCAGGTTGGCTGTACCCTTATTCATAATTCTGACCGATGTTGGCGGGTAGGTACACAAAGCGTCGACCTTCAATTTGTCATAATTATCCTCCATGCCATTCTGAGCCATCGGTACCAGTGAAACATCTTTCACGCTCATACCGTGTGCCTTCAGCGCAAGGTTGATGGTGAGCAGGTCCAGTGAAGCAGGTTCAACCCCAACCCGTTTGCCCTTAAGTTCCCGGATCGATTCAAGGGGTTTTCTGCCAAGGATGACATCAGCGCCATTCGAAAAATCCGTTACATAAAACGTTTGCGGAGTTTTGAAAGAATTATTGCTGATGATCAGCATCTCAACGATTGTCCCGGCAAGTACATCGATCTGTCCGCGTTCAAAGGCTCTCCTTGAATCACTGAGCGAAACAAAATCAAACAATTTTACATTAAGGCCGGCCTCCTCAAAGTAACCCAATTCCTGGGCCAGGTATAAAAAATCGTACCCCGGCCATAAAGTGGAGCCAATCCGGATATGGGCTCTCTCTCTTTGGCAGGCTGGCAACATAAGGGTCAGGCACATCAGGCCGATGACAATACGAAGATTCCTGGCGCCCTTCAATAAAATCATATTTTTGAGGTAAAAATTTCCTCGGAAAGAGGAAGTAAAGGTAGACTAATATTCAATGTTCCAAACCTGCATCTAATTTTTATTTTCAAAAACCTGATACTTGCTGAAATGATATATTGAGTATTTTTGTTGATATGGATATATGTATCATCGAAGCCGAAGCCCATGAAAATTGATATTCTGAAATTAATCGATTTTGAGAAAGTAGATACGTTACTCGAAGGATTCAACAAAACAACAGGATTTGTAACCGCTATTTTAGACCTTGAAGGAAATATTTTATCAAAATCGGGCTGGCGGAAGATTTGTACCGAGTTTCACCGTGTAAATCCCTGTACTTCTCAAAAATGTACCATCAGTGATACCGCACTGGCGAATGAACCTGGCAATGGCGAGAAATGTCATTTCTATGAATGTTTGAACGGCCTGGTCGACGTCGCTGTGCCGGTTATTGTCAACGGCGAGCATATTGCCAACCTGTTTTCCGGACAGTTTTTTTTCAACGAACCCGATCGCACATTCTTCAAAAACCAGGCTGTCTCAAATGGTTTTGACGAGGTGGAATACCTGAAGGCCCTGGATGACGTACCAGTAGTTTCGATGGAGAAAGTTAAAGTAGCGCTTGATTTTCTACTGAACATGACGCAGTTAATCAGTGAAATGACCTTTCATAAATTAGAGCAAATTGAGTTGAATAATGCCATCCGGAAAAACGAACAAATTTTCCGGCTATTTGTGGAACATTCGCCTGCCTCTATTGCCATGTTCGATAACCAGATGCGTTACCTTGTGGCAAGTCGCAGGTTTCTGATAGATTATAACCTGGGTGACCAGGAGATCATTGGACGGTCACATTACGAGGTGTTTCCTGAAATATCCGAAAACTGGAAAACTATGCACCGGCGGTGCCTGGCGGGCGAAATCATCAGTGCCGGCAGCGACCCTTTCCCTCGTGCCGATGGTACCACCGACTGGGTGCGATGGGAAATCAGACCCTGGTACGAAGCAGAAAATCAGATCGGCGGAATTATCCTCCTTTCTGAAGTCATTACGAACCAGGTTAAAGCTCATGAAGAGCTGATTGAAAGCGAACGCCATCTGAAAAACTCACAAAAAATAGCGCATGTCGGCAGCTGGCAGTTGGATTTAGCAACCAATCAGGTAATGTGGACGGAGGAGCTCTACAAAATGTATGGCTTTGATCCCTCACTGCCGCCCCCACCTTATACCGAACACATGAAGTTATTCACTCCGGAGAGTTGGGAAAAGCTTTCTGCTTCCTTGGCAATAACCAGGGACAAAGGAACACCCTACGAGCTGGAACTGGAAACAGTTAAGAAGGATGGCAGCAATGGATGGATGTGGGTGCGAGGTGAGGCGCTAAGAGACCCGGCTGGAAAAATTAATGCCCTTTGGGGGGCGGCTCAGGACATTACAGAACGTAAGCAGATCCAGGTTGAACTGGAGCGTTTGCTTGCTTCGGAACAGGCTGCGCTTAAGGAGGCAAACAAGGCCAAAGAAAACCTGTCGCAGATACTTGAGCGCATCAGCGATGGATTTGGCTCCCTGGATAGCGACTGGCGCTACACGTTTGTCAATGACAAGCTGGCAGAAAGTGTCGGACGTCGCCGCGAGGAGATGTTAGGCCAGAATATCTGGAAGGTGTTTCCTGAAGCAGTTGGAACACAGGTCTATCAAGCCTATCAACGGGCAATGAAAGAGCAGATGGCATTGGATCTGGAGCATTATTATCCTCCCTTCGACCGATGGTTTCACCATCGTTTTTACCCATCAAAAGAAGGGATCTCGGTATTCAGTCATGATATCACCGAACGCAAACAGGCAAAGGAGAAGCTGATAGAGAGCGAGGACCGGTTTCGGAAGATATTTGAGGAGGGCCCATTGGGCATGGTAATGGCCAATATGACTACCGGAAAGTTTATAAGCGTAAATAAGGCTTTTTGCGATATGCTTGGATATTCCCGCGAAGAGTTGTCTGAGCTTACTTTTATGGATGTCACCCATCCCGATGATCGTGCTCCTGACCTGGTTGGGATCAAAAAGTTGCAGGAGGATCAGATTCAGAGATACAATACGGTAAAAAGATACCGGAAAAAGGATGGAGAAATTATATGGGCTAACCTGTCGGTGGCAAAATTATATAGCAATAAGGAGCAATTTCACTATGCCCTTGGGATGATCGAAGACATTACAGAACGAAGGCAGGCGGAAGAAAAAGTCCGGCTCAAAGACATCCAATTCAGAAAACTGTCAAAACATGTATCTGATCTGATTTTTCAGTTTACCAGGAGACCCGACGGAAGCTATTGTGTTCCTATTGCATCGGAAGGAATCCGGAATATTTTTGGGTGCGCCCCGGAAGATGTCCTCGCGGATTTCTCACCCATCGCAAGGGTGATTTATCCTGAAGATGCTGAACGGGTTATCGCCGACATCGAATACTCCGCTAAACATCTGACCTACTTTACATGTGAGTTCAGGGTGCAGATACCGGGGAGGGAAGTCCAATGGATCTATTCCAAGTCAACTCCCGAGAAACTGGCCGATGGCAGCATTACCTGGTATGGCTTTAATGCAGATATCACCGATCGGAAGAGGACAGACGATCTCCTTAGAAAAAGCGAGGCTCGTTTTAAACTCCTGTTCGAGAATGCAACTTTTGGAATGGTTATTTGTAAGCTGATCAGGGACGAATCAGGAAAAGCAATTGACTATCTGCATGTTCAGGTGAATGAATCCCTTTACCGGCATGTCGGCATTGTTCAGCAGGATGTTCTTGGCAGGTTGGGCTCAGAAGTGATTTCAAAAGAAGAAACGGCTTTTCTGGTCGAAAAATTCAATGCCGTAATCGAAACCGGCATCCCTTCTGAATATTTACAGTACCTGCCTACCTTCGATAAAACCATCGACATGCAGTGCATCTATATCGAGGAAGATTATTTTTCTGTCCTGTTTTTTGATGTCACTGAAAAAGAGAAGTCTCAGGAGAAGATAAAAACACTGAATGAACGATTGCGTTTGCTGCTTGAAGCCATTCAGAACTTATCAACATCGATCTCCCTGGAGAATGTGATGGAGACGGTACGTGTTTATGCACGTAGGTTGCTGAATGCAGAGGGTTCAACCTTTATTTTACGCGATTCTGATTTTTGCTATTATGCCGACGAAGATACCATTAGTCCGCTCTGGAAAGGACAGCGTTTCCCAATGAATCAATGCATCAGTGGCTGGGTAATGCTTAACAAACAATCGGTCGCTATCCATAATATCTATACCGATACCCGGATCCCGATTGAAATTTACCGGTCTACTTTTGTGCATAGCCTGGCCATGGCTCCGATCAGGATAAATGACCCGCTGGGGGCAATCGGAGTATATTGGGGTGTGGAACATGCGCCTTCGCCCGATGAAGTTCAGCTCTTGCAAACCCTTGCAGATGCTACTGCAAAAGCTGTCGAAAACATCCAGTTGATTGAGGATTTGGAGGTAAGGATTGACGACCGTACTTCGCAACTTAAAGCGGCAAATAAGGAACTGGAAGCATTCAGCTATTCCGTTTCACACGATCTGCGAGCTCCACTGCGCCATATCAACGGCTATGTTGATTTACTGAATGACCGGTTTCAGGATGTTTTACCCGATAAGGCCCGGCATTATCTAACTACCATCACCGACGCCTCCAGGCAGATGGGGACGCTGATCGATAACCTGCTTCAGTTTTCAAGAACGGGCAGGCAGGAGCTTCGGAAAGTACAGCTGGATATGAAGGAGCTGGTCAATGAGGTGCTTGAAAAAATACGGATTGATACTGAAAACCGACAAATTACCTGGACTGTTCAGGAACTTCCGTGGGTATTTGGCGATTATTCTTTGCTAAAACAGGTGTGGGTCAACCTGTTAGATAATGCCGTGAAATATTCCAGGTTTGAAAAATCTGCTGAAATTGCGATTGAGTACCGCGAGGAAAAAGAAAGTTTTGTATTTTTAGTTCGTGATAATGGAGTCGGATTCGACATGAAGTACGCCCATAAATTATTTGGTGTGTTCCAGCGCCTGCATTCGCAAAATGAATTTGAAGGGACTGGTATCGGGCTGGCCAATGTACAGCGCATCGTAAACAAACATAATGGAAGGGTATGGGCAGAGGCTGAACCAGATAAAGGTGCGACATTTTATTTTAGCATCCCAAAAACGTTGGAGGAATTCCATGATTAAATTAGGAACTATATTGCTGGCAGAAGACAATCCACAGGATGTGGAGCTGACCATTGAAGCGCTTGCTGAGCATAACCTGGCCAATAAGGTCGTGGCAGTTGCCGACGGAGTTGAAGCCATGGAGTATCTTAACTGTGAAGGAAAATTCAAAGACCGTAAAAAGGGTAATCCCGCCGTCTTGCTGCTCGATATAAAAATGCCGCGGTTGGATGGAATCGAAGTACTGGAGACCATCCGCAAGAGTGAGAAATTTAAATCCCTTCCGGTCGTCATGCTAACCTCCTCGCGTGAAGAACCCGACCTGAATAAATGCTATGATCTGGGTGTCAATGCGTATGTGGTAAAGCCGGTGAATTTTAAAGATTTTATCGATGCAGTAAAACACATTGGCATCTTCTGGGCAATTCTCAACGAACAACCGCCAACCAGGTGAGAAATGGGTGTAAGCAAACAAATCTCAAACATTGAGCTTAAGGTTCTTGTGCTGGAAGATTCCAGGCAGGATCTTGAATTGATCAGGGAACAATTAATAGACGCAGGATACATTTTAGACCTGACCCATGTAGATAATGAAGCAAGATTTATTGCTTCGTTACGCAAGAGTGGCTTTGATATTATTTTATCCGATTTTAAATTGCCTGGTTTTGATGCGTTTGGAGCGTTGCAGATAAGAAATGAAATCTGCCCTGATGTCCCTTTTATTTGTATTTCCGGATCCATTGGTGAGGAAACAGCCATCGAACTGCTTAAACTGGGTGCGGTTGATTATGTTTTGAAAGACCGGCCTGATAGATTGCCTTTTGCCGTAAAGCGGGCACTGGATGAAGCACTAGTGAAATCGGCCCATTTCAGGGCAGCAAAAGCATTGGAGGAAAGTGAATACCGTTTTAAACAGGTTGCAGAGGATGCTCAGGAATGGATTTGGGAGGTTGATAAGGACGGAAAATATACCTATGCAAGCCCCGTTATTAAGTCATTGCTCGGTTATTCCGCCAGTGAGATTGTGGGTCAAAAGTATTTTTATGATTTCTTTATTCCTGAAAAAAAGGAAGAACTGAAAGTAGCTGCTTTTGAACACTTTTCAAGAAAAGAATCCTTCCGGCATTTTGAAAACCCCAATCTGCATAAAGACGGTCATATCATTATCCTCAACACAAGCGGAAGTCCGATACTTGACGATTCCGGAAATTTGGTGGGCTATCGCGGCGTCGATGCCGACATCACCGAAAGAAAAAAGATGATGGAAGAGTTGATTGCCGCTAAAGAAAAAGCCGAACAAAGCGATAAGTTGAAGACAGCTTTTATAAACAACATCTCTCATGAACTCCGAACCCCGTTAAATGGCATTTTAGGATTCGGGCGATTACTCACCGAACCGGAACTTAATGCTGATGAACGGATGGATTACTGCATCCGCCTTGAAAAATCCAGCCACCGGCTGATGAATACGGTTTCCGACTATATGGACATGGCCCTGATTGTGTCGGGTAGCATGGAAGTGCATAAAAAGGAGTTTCTCCTGCGACCCTTATTTGACGAAATTATTGAAACCCCCATTCGTTTATGCGCAGATAATAATATTGAGTTTGAGGCTGTAATACAGTCAGTTCCAATTGAGATAACACTATACTCCGACCGTGAGTTTATCCGGAAGTCCCTAAATATCCTGTTAGATAATGCCATGAAATTTACAAAGAAGGGGCGCATTGCATGTGGCTACCGGATAACGGAAGGTTTCCTGGAATTTTTCGTTCAGGATACAGGGAGTGGCATAGCGCCCGATAAACTCGGGATCATTTTCGACATGTTTACCCAGGCCGATCTCACCAATACACGTGGATATGAAGGCAGCGGACTGGGACTGACCATTGCCCGGGGATTGGTCAATTTGCTTGGAGGCGCCATCCATGTCAATTCTGAACAAGGCAAAGGCACTGTTTTTACATTTACAGTGCCATACGCAGTGCCCGAAACTCAAGCTAATCTGTCCGATGCACAAACAACCAGGTCGGCCAAAGTTTGCAACTTGCAAATACTCATTGTCGAAGACGAAGATTCAAACTACTCTTACATGAAGGCTCTGATGCAGGTGATTGGTTGCCAATACCTCCATGCATTGGATGGAGAGGAAGCGGTAGCATTGTGCCGACAGCACAAGGAGATAAACCTGGTGCTGATGGATATCAGAATGCCGGGAATGAACGGGATTGAAGCTACCCGGCGTATCCGTGAATTCAGGCCCGATCTACCAATTATTGCTACTACTGCCTATGCGCAAACCGGCGACGAACATCGCTTTCTGGCTGCCGGTTGCGATGGTTACCTTACAAAACCCATTTCGAAAGCGGCCTTGATGGCCTTAATCCAAAAGTACAACCAATAACAGCGCCATCATCGGCAAATTACCTGGTATTTACCGACAATAAATCGTGTTCAGCGTTTGGATTTGCATTGGGTGAACTCCTCTAACGGCACTGTCGTCCTGATCTTATCGATATAACTTTACTAGTGCGTCAGAACGTCGGCTAACTGCTCCTGGCTGAAGTCGGCGAAAACCGATTCACCGTATTTCCGGATGGAACTGTCAGGGAACGGGTACATGTCGCCGATCAGGTTGATGACCAGTTCCGAGAGGTCTTTGAGCTGGTTTTCCTTTGGTTTTGCCAGAATGTAATCCACCAACAGTTCTTTGAGCACACTGTCTTCGATCTTCGCAAACGAGGGTGTGTACTCGTTCCTACCGGTCTCCTGTAAATCAACTTTGTAGATGTCTGATGATACATCATCAAATGCGATGTATTTGTCACTCCTTTCCAACTGGAATCCATGCAATAAAATCTTTTCATTCAGTGTAACCCTTGAAAAGCCTGACTATTTTCAACTCGTTCGTGAATCCGGAGTTTCACGGATTTTTTAAATTTGCGTTGTCGATGGCAACCATGTCTTGATTCCGTATTAACCGGTTTAGTCACCGAAAAATCTCCTGAAGCGGAATTGGGGCGGGGAACAGCATGATCAGCCATCAAAAACTAAGCGGATGTCCAGAATCCTCGCGATCTTTACCCGGCGATTTCCCCGGAACTTCATGGTACAATACCCGCTATGGGGCGCATTGATCCTGATGTCATTCTGCTTTCTCTTTGCCCTCCTTTACCGGCCTCAGGACACCCACGCCTCGTGGTATTTCAACTACCCGGCCACCATGGCGATCTATTGCCTGCTTGCTTCATCCTTTGTAGGGCTCCTGATGGTGGCGCTGCGAAAAATCCCCTGGTTCTCGGATCATCAACCATGGAGTTTCATAAAGGAAATTCTTTCCATCGCGATTCTCCTTCTCGGGATGGGGATTGCTATCTATTTCCTGGCTTTTCTGCTTTAAGCTAAAACCGATCGCTGGAACTTTGCAACGCTTTGGAATTCGTGCAGCACAACCTTCGCGGTCGGAGTGATCCCCTTTGCCTTCTTCACCCTGTCCAATTACCGCTACCTGTTTCTGGCGGAAACGCTAAAGGAGTTTGCCCCCGATGCGGGTCAAACGGCAAGCGCCGGCAACCGGGAAGAGAAAATACACATCGTGTCGCAGTTAAAAAAGGAGGAACTTAGTTTTTACTCCAGCGAGTTCCTGTACGCCGAATCCGATGGAAATTACGTTGTTTTCTACCTCACCGGCGATACGGCAGTACGAAAAACGCTCATCCGGAACTCCATTACCAGCATCGAAAAACAACTCGAACCGATCCCCTGGTTCGTCAGGACCCACCGTGCCTTTATCGTTAACGTTAAAAAAATCCGTTCCAAACAGGGCAATGCCCTTGGATACCGGCTGAAACTTGCCGGTACGGATTCCGAAATCCCGGTTTCACGACAAAAAGTTTCGGAATTCGACCAGGCCCTGGCGCGTTTTATCTAATCCATCCATCCCAAATCCTTGCCGCCGGTCCCATTTTTCCGGTACCGGCCATCGCTGTCTTGCCGCCCGTCACAAATCCTTGCTGTCTGTTTCATTTACTTGCATGTCAGTGTTTTAGAATATTATTTTGTCTCCGCAAACCGTGCTATTCAATCACAAAAAAACGAGACAAATGAAAAATCAGATGAAAATTTCCGGCAAACAAGCTGTCGTCAGGGTCATGATCCTGGCTTTGTTTTTACACCTTTCAGGCGCTTCAACGCTGTTTTCCCAGGTGGCCACTTCGGTCACAGGCCGCCTGACCGACCAACGCGATCAAACCCCGCTTCCTTATACAAATGTTATTCTAACCGATTGCGTCAATGGAACGATGATTGCCGGTACCAGCAGTGATACCGGGGGTTGGTTTACCATCAATCAGGTGCAGGCCGGTACTTACCGGCTGAAGGTCTCCCTCATTGGTTATGAGACCTTGTCGAAGGAAATCCATGTGGTGGGAAACCAATCCTTTGACGCCGGAACCCTGTCGCTTTCAGAAAACATCACCGCATTGCAGGAGGTGACGGTGACGGGAATCCGGTCGAAGGGTAAAGCAGAACAGGAAAAAACGGTCTTTTACATGACCCGGAAGATATACGATGTTTCCAGGAACGGTCTCGATGCGATCAGGCACGCACCTGGGGTGCAGGTCGATCTGCAGCAGAACATATCCCTCGAAGGAAGCCGCAACATCCTGATCCTGGTTGATGGCCGCGAAACCGACCAGGGTTTTGTAAGCCAGATCAATCCTGAACTGATCGACCGGGTGGAGGTGATGAGCGCGCCGCCTTCAAAATACGACGCAAATGTAACCGGGGTTATCAATATTGTTTTGAAGAAAGATAAAGATCGGGGCATTGCCGGAAATATAAACCTGGAAATCCCGACGAGCGCGGCCCTCATCTATAGCCGTCCTTCCGTAAATCTCAGCATCGGTTTGGGGAAAACAAGGATTACCGCATTCTACAAAGGTGAAATGATCTATGGCAACATCCATGATGTTACGAAACGGACGTGGGTGGTGGGCACAATGCATTCCAGCACCGTGGCCGATCAGCAACTCAGGCAGGAATACCGGTCACACCGGTTCGAGATGGAAATGGAATGCCAGATTACAAAGAGCGACCGGATGAACCTGAGGGCCTATTACAATCCCACTTCCAGGTCGCTTAACGGGTCGGTGATCGCTATTTCTGACGGCCAGTCGAATCAGTCATGGGAGAGCGCGAAGATAAACCGCGACCTCCAGTCGACCACCAGCCTTTCGCTGTATTATCAGCATCATTTCAATGAAAAAGGCGCCGGGATCAGCCTCGATCTTACCGGCAACCACCTTCGTGGTGAATCTTCCACATCCTTCACGAACCTCGAATCAGCTCAATCCGGCAGTGCCGCTGATTGCATCAGCAAACCCGGCCAACATTCCATCTGCCTGAAACTGGATGGCGTTGTTCCCATAGCCAGGGCATGGCGTGTCGATATGGGGGCCAAATGGAAGCGGGTGAACCTCTGGGATGCAACCCTGCCTGATTTTGATCATACGGAACAGACGCTTGCTTTTTATGGCTCATTGGGATTCGTACACCCGAAATTTGATTTCAATGCGGGTCTCCGGCTGGAGGATTCCCGTTCGGAAACGGAAGGTTTGTTTTCGAGCCATGTTCTGGCGATGTTGCCAAGCGTTTCCATGAACCTGCACCTCGGATCGGGGCTGCAGATCCGGTTTTCAGCAGGCCGATCGTTGCAAAGGCCCGGCATCTGGCAGTTGAATCCCTCGGCAATGCTGGATGATCCGTTCACGATTTCGACCGGAAACCCATTGTTGCGGCCCGAATACCGGACCTTTGCCTGGGTGGAGTACGCCAAAAAACTTCCGGTCGATTTCTTTTCTGTTCGCCTGTTTTTTGAGGACCACACCGATGTCCTGAATACCCTGATGGTGCAGGGTGATTCAAACGTGTTCGGAATCGGCTGGAACAACCTCGGCAGGATCAGTCAGGCGGGAGCGCAGGCGCTCGGGACCTTCAACCTTGGAAAATGCATAACCATCAATCCGTTTCTGAAGGTTTATTATCGTTTAACCACCGGAAACGATCTGGCCCGGTTGCACCAGATCGAAAACCGCGGACAATGGGTTGTTGAATCCGGACTCACCGGCATTGTCTCCCTCCCGCACGACATGGCCGCCTCGGTGATCGTTCAGTACGTCAGTCCGAAAAACAACATCCAGGACAACAGCCTCAGCGGTCCGCTGTATTTCATCACCTTCGACAAAACGTTTAAAAAAGGGTGGAAAGCCGGTATGGTTTGCGGGATGCCGCTGACCCGCCATTTCAACTACAACGGATCAGCCATCAACGGTCCCGGATTTACCAGCAATTACCGTGGCGACATGCAGGTGCCAGGTTTGCTGCTCAATCTCACGTTAAGTTATCGTTTTGGCGCGGGCAAATTCCTGGGCAAATCCGACCGGAAATCAGAGGAACCGGAGTCCATCTATCAGAAGAAAGGCTTCTGACCTTTATAGAATGAAAACAGGAGACGGATAGACATGCATTTTGCTTTTTGACAACAACCCGCAAGATACCCCCATTCAATCAAGAAGTCGTCATTTTTGTACTAACGGATTATGGTTCGCGTGGCGACCGTCAGCGATCACCCGATGAAGGTTGTATTGATACAAAGCAACGCTACCAGGTGTAGTTTTGGCCCACATAACATCACATGAACATTCTGGTGCTGATGAGACGAACAAAACGGTTGTTGCGGGTTCATTACTGCGTAATCTCAAAATTATCGCTTTGTATAACAAAAGGATCGGGATGTTATTTAAAATCAAAATAAATTATCTGACATTTAGTTACCTAATTGCATAAATAAGAAAAAACATTTATGTTTGCAAACACTAACATGGCTTAAAATCCGTAAGATATGATTTTAATTCAAAGGGTTTTGATAGCGCTTGCGTTTTGTCTGATTACTATTCATGGCTCATCTCAGAATGGGGCTGAGCTCTACAAGCGCCACTGTGCGGCCTGCCATTCGATCGGAGGTGGCCGTCTCGTAGGGCCCGACCTGGCGGGTGTCACCAAAAAGGCCGACAAGGTCTGGCTGACAAAATTCATTAAGAATTCGGCCGATATGATAAAAAGCGGGGATCCTGCGGCAGTGGCTATCGGCAAGGAATACAACAATCTGCTGATGCCGCCTTACAACGGCACCGATAATGAAGTGGCGGCCATCATCGGCTTCATCGACTCGAAAGGCGGTTCGGCGCAGTCGGCCGCAGCCGACACCTTTCTGAGTGCCGCCTCTGTTGACCATGTCGCACGTGGCAGGGCGCTTTTTTCCGGGACTATACCTTTTAACAATGGTGGTTCTTCCTGTATCACCTGTCATTCCGTTCACGACGTAGCCGGGATGGGGGGCAGCCTGGCCAAAAGCCTGAATCTCTCTTACTTCATGTTAAAGGGACAAGGTATCAAAGCCATGCTTCAGTCGCCTCCTTTTCCGGCCATGACCAACGCCTATGCGACTCATCCGCTGAACGACCAGGAGATTTACGACCTCTCCGCCTATCTGAAAAGTATTTCACAAACAATGATCAAAGGAGAGGCAACCCGGGCAACGTTTCCTTTCCTGCTCCTGGGAATCGGGGGCTGGTGCCTTTTCGTGTTGTTGCTGTTTGGATTATGGCGGCTGAGAAAGCGGTTCAGCGTGAATCACGCGATATTTTCGCGCCAGCTGGCCACTGAAAAATAATGTAATCAATCCAATATACTACCGATGAGCTGGATTACCGATCTTATTTCTCCCAAAACCCGCAAGTGGGAGGAATTTTACAGAAACCGATTTGCGCACGACAAGGTGGTGCGAAGCACCCATGGCGTCAATTGTACCGGCGGATGCAGCTGGAATGTGCACGTCAAGAACGGAATAGTTGTGTGGGAAACACAGGCGGTTGATTACCCGTTGCTTGAAAGCAGTCTTCCGCCTTACGAACCGCGGGGCTGCCAGCGAGGTATCTCGTTTTCATGGTACCTCTATTCGCCCTTGCGTGTTAAATATCCCCTGGTCAGGGGCAAACTCATCGACCTGTACAGGGAGGAGAAGGCCAGGACCGGCGATGCATTCACGGCGTGGGAAAATATTCAGTCGGATCCGGTGAAACGAACGGCCTATCAACAGGCCCGCGGCAAGGGAGGATTCCGCCGCATTCAATGGGAGGAAGCGCTGGAGATGATCGGCGCTGCCAATATTTACACCGCAAAGAAGTATGGTCCCGACCGGATCGTGGGATTTTCGCCGATCCCCGCCATGTCGATGATCAGCTATGCCGCCGGTTCACGCTTTCTTCAGTTGATGGGCGGGGTGAACCTCAGCTTCTACGACTGGTATTGCGATCTGCCCAACGCGTTTCCCGAGGTGTGGGGCGAACAAACGGATGTGGCGGAAAGCGCCGACTGGTACAATGCCAAGTTCATTGCCTGCATGGGATCGAACCTTGGAATGACCCGCACGCCCGATGTTCATTTCTTTTCCGAATCACGCCACAATGGAACAAAAACTGTGGTCTTTTCGCCCGATTTCAACATGGTGGCCAAATACTCCGATCAGTGGATCGCTATCAATGCCGGGCAGGATGGCGCTTTCTGGATGGCGGTGACCCATGTATTGCTGAAGGAATATCATGTGGATAAACAGGTTCCCTTTTTCATCGATTATATTAAACGATTTACGGATTCACCCTACCTGGTTGAGCTGGAAGAAACGGATGGGAAACTGACCCCCGGGCGCCTGTTGCGTGCCGGTCAGGTTGAAAAATTCAGGGGGGGTGAAAACGGGGAATGGAAATTTCTGAATGTTGATGAGGTCAGCGGGAATCTGGTTTGTCCGGGCGGCAGCGCCGGTCATCGTTGGGGAACCGCCGACGGTAAATGGAACATGAAACCGGAGGATGCGGAGACAGGCGATCCGTTTACCCCGTCGCTGAGCCTCATCAGCAACCGGGATGACATCGCCATGGTTGCATTCACCGACTTTGCCTTCAACCTGCAGCATGAGCGGGGCGTACCCGTAAAATATATTGAAACGGTTTCAGGAAAAAGGGCTGTTGTGGCGACCGTGTATGACCTGCTGATGGCTCATTATGGCATTGATCGTGGACTTGGCGGTGATTATCCGCAAGGGTACGACGATGAAAAGGGGGCTTTTACGCCGGCCTGGCAGGAGGTCTTCACCGGAATAGGCCGTAACACCGTTCTGCAGTTTGCCCGTGAATGGGGTCGTACGGCCGAAGCTACCAATGGTAAATGCATGATCATCATCGGCGCCGGGATCAACCACTGGTACCATCAGAACCTGATTTACCGCGCCGGGATTACGGCGCTGCTGATGACCGGATGTGTGGGGCGCAACGGCGGGGGGATCAACCATTATGTTGGCCAGGAGAAACTCGCGCCGGTGGATTCATGGGGTTCGATCATGTCGGCCCGCGACTGGAACCCGGCTGCACGGCTGCAACAGGCCCCGATCTGGCATTACATGAACTCCGACCAGTACCGTTACGACGGAGACCAGTCGCAGTACAATGCATCCCTTGAAAATGATCTCACCGTGCAGCACACCGCCGATCTGATCGTAAAATCGGTACGGAACGGGTGGATGCCTTTTTACCCGCAGTTTGACCGCAATAATTTCGAAATCGTTGAGGCGGCGGTGGCCTCCGGGGCCAAATCGGATGAAGAGATAAAAGCCTGGATCATTCAGAAACTGAAGAGCAAAGAACTTTCCTATTCTGTTGCCGATCCCGATGCGGATGTCAATTTTCCGCGTGTCTGGTTCATCTGGCGCGGCAATGCCATCATGTCGAGCGCCAAGGGTCATGAGTATTTTCTGAAACATTACCTGGGAACCCATCACAATTCCATTGCCGATGAAGTAGCCGGGGGATCGTTGAATGAGGTCAACTGGATGGAAAATGCCCCGACCGGAAAAATGGACCTGATCGCGGATCTGAATTTCAGGATGGATACCAGCGCGCTCTACTCGGATATTGTGTTACCCTCTGCATCCTGGTATGAAAAGGCTGACCTGAACAGCACCGACATGCACTCCTTCATTCATCCGCTTTCGGCCGCCATTCCGCCGGTTTGGGAGTCCCGGAGCGATTGGGCCATCTTCAGATCAATTGCAAAAATTACCAGTGAAATTGCATCTGTTCACCTCAATAAACCGTTGATGGATGTCGTCAACACGCCATTGTCGCATGATTCATCAGCCGAAGTTGCACAGCCGCATATCAAAGACTGGGCGAAAGGCGAATGTGAAGCTGTTCCGGGGAAAACCATGCATAACATGGTGATGGTTGAGCGCGATTATACCCGGCTGTATGATAAATTCTGCAGCCTGGGTCCCAACATGCGGACAAATCCTATCGGAGCGCACGGCAATTCATTTTTGGCCGCTGATGTTTACGATATGCTGGCGGCCGACAAGGACCATCTTCATCTCACGGGAAATACCCTCTATCCATCGCTGGAACAAGACGAAGAGGCCATCAATGCCATTCTCCGCATGTCGTCGCTTACCAATGGCGAACTTAGCTTCAGGGCCTATCAGAATGCCGAGAAAAAAACAGGGCTGAAACTTACCGACCTGGCCGAAGGCAGCCGTGATATAAGGATTACCTATGCCGACCTGCAGGCGCAGCCAAGGCGGTATAACAATTCACCAATCTGGTCGGGCTTGCTGGACAAGGGTCGCGCCTATGCCGCTTATACCTATAATGTGGAGCGGCTTGTTCCCTGGCGGACCCTTACCGGACGGCAACACCTGTATCTCGACCATGAGGGTTATATTAAATTCGGAGAGAACCTTCCGACGTATAAGCCATCGCCCAAACCGGAGGTGTATGGCGAATTGCGCAAAACCCTGGTGGATAAGGATGCCCTGGTGCTCAATTACCTCACCCCGCATGGCAAATGGCATATACACTCCACGTATGGAGATAACCTCAGGATGCTTACCCTCGGAAGGGGAATGGTCCCGGTATGGCTGAGCGAGGAGGATGCTGCAGCGTTGGGCATAAACGACAACGATTGGGTTGAAATCCATAACGACAACGGAGTTTACAGCGCCAGGGCCTGTGTGAGCGCGCGTATTCCGAGGGGATTGTGTTTTGTCTACCATTCGCCCGAGCGAACCTACTCAAAGCCAAAATCACAGGTCAGGGGAAACCGTCGTTCGGGAGGGCACAACAGCCTGACCCGGGTTCATCTTAAACCCAACAACCTTGTAGGCGGATATGGCCAGTTTACCTACCATTTCAATTACTGGGGACCGGTCGGAGTGAACAGGGACACCTTTGTTGTTATTCGGAAAATGGACAAGGTGGAATTTTAGTTTACCATGAACGATTCACGATGTTAAAGTTATGATCAAAAAGGTAATGCAGGAAATGATTCAATACTTCGGACAAGATGTCCGTCGGATAAATCATGCCTTAAAGGTTTACGGTTTTGCTGGTTGCATTGCCGGAGGTAAGAATCTGAACGCACAGGAGGCGTTGGTTGTTGATCTTGCGGCTATCCTCCACGACATCGGGATCAGGGAGGCGGAACGGAAGCATCATTCGAACAGTGGACATTACCAGGAGATTGAAGGGCCTGCCATTGCCCGCAGCATTCTTTCAGGAAAGGATCTGGATAATGAAACCATTGAAAGGGTGTGTTTCATCATTGGTCATCACCATTCCTATCAGAAAATCGACGGCCCGGATTTTCAGATCCTCGTGGAAGCTGATTTATTGGTCAATATCCATGAGGATTCGATGGAGAAGCATTCCGCTGAGCGGATCAGGAAACAATATTTCAAAACCCACACGGGCATTTCAATGATTGAAAGTATGTATTTGTAAATGCTGAAAATATGGATATAAGATCCCAAATTGCAATGGTATTCCACCTCGATAAGTGCATCGGGTGCCATACCTGTTCCATTGCCTGCAAGAATATATGGACCGACCGCAAGGGGGCCGAATACATGTGGTGGAACAACGTGGAAACCAAGCCTGGGACCGGTTACCCGAACAAATGGGAGGATCAGTCGGTGTACCAGGGAGGCTGGACAAAGCCGGATGGTCAGCTCCGGCTCAGGGGAATGGACCGGAAATCGACCATGGCCAATATCTTTCACAATCCTCGCATGCCGGTGATGGATGATTATTATGAACCCTGGACCTATGATTACGCCAACCTTTTCGAGGCTCCGGCAGGAGATGACCAGCCCACCGCTCGTCCGGTTTCGCTTGTAACGGGCGATCCCATCGATATTAAAACCGGTCCCAACTGGGATGATGACCTGGGAGGTTCGCCCGATTATGCCCGTCAGGATGTGAACATGCACGATCTCACTCCTGCCGAAAAGGAAGCAATGTTCCAGCTCGAACGCATGACCATGTTTTATCTTCCCCGCATCTGCAACCATTGCCTGAATGCTGCCTGTGTGGCCGCATGCCCATCGGGCGCCATATACAAGCGTGGCGAGGATGGCGTCGTTCTTATCAACCAGAACAAATGCCGCTCCTGGCGCATGTGCGTTTCAGCCTGTCCTTACAAAAAGAGCTATTATAACTGGAACAACGGCAAGTCGGAAAAATGCCTGTTATGTTATCCGAGGCTCGAAACGGGCCAGGCACCTGCCTGCATGCATACCTGTGTGGGAAGGATTCGGTATCTCGGGGTCTTGCTCTATGATGCCGACCGGATCAAAGAGATTGCTTCGTGTGATGAAAAGGAGCTGGTTGCAAAACAAATGGAGATCTATCTCGATCCTTTTGATGAGAAGGTACAACAAGTTGCCCGCGAAAATGGCGTGGCCGAAAGCACGCTCGATTCGGCCATGAAATCGCCGGTCTGGAAATTTGTGAAAGAATGGGGCATTGCCCTTCCGCTGCATCCCGAATACCGGACCCTGCCGAATCTGTTTTACGTTCCGCCTTTGCTTCCGGCCATCGCTGATACCTCCACCGGATCGTATGAAACAACAAGCGCTTCACTCTGGGGTGGAATTGAAAGCAGCCGGGTGCCGATGCAATACATGGCCAACCTGTTTACTGCAGGCGATACCGCAAAGATCAGGGAGGTGTTGAAAAAGCTGATGGCTGTGAGGATCCACCGGCGGGAGGTCACTGTTGGCGATATTAACGAAGATGAATGCCGGCAGGCTTTTGCAGAAACAGGGCTTAACGCGGAAACGGCTGATGCCATTTTTCGCCTGACTTCGCTGCCCAGATTCGGCGACCGGTTCGTCATACCGGCCGCTCATCGCGAAGAGGCCACGGAGCTGCTGGAACATACCGCAGATGTAAAGGGAAACACCGGCTTCGGAACCATCAATACGCCTCAAAGAATTTTATAGGACTGAAAATAAACATCAAACGATCAATCATACCGTTGGAATAAGCTGAATCATGTTGCAGAAATACACCATCCTGGCCGGTCTATTCGATTATCCTGATGCGAAAACAGAGGATTTGCTCAAGCTGACCCGCGATATCCTGCAGGAACAATATCCCATGGCAATAGATTCGTTCATGCATTTTGAAGAAACCATCCGTGGAATGGATTTGCATAGCAGGGAGGAGTACTTCATCAACACTTTTGAAGTGGAAGCATTAATTTCTATGGACCTGGGGTATATCCTTTTCGGCGAAGACTACAAGCGGGGGAATTTTCTTGCCATGATGCAACAGGAGCAAACACAAGCGGGTAACGACCTGGGCAGCGAACTGGCCGATCACCTGCCCAATGTAATGCGGTTGCTCCCGTTGATGACGGAAAAGGAGGTTGCTGAAGAACTCGCCTGCAGCATCATGCTCCCGGCGATCAGGGAGATTCTGAAGAAATTTGAACAAACGGACAATGTTTACCGTCATGCATTTGAAACGCTGCTGACCGTAATGGAAACAGACTTCTCCGGACTGCCTTATGAAGTTTATGAGGTGAAAACGGATTCTCAAAGTTGTGCAGGCGATGCGTATGCCTGCGGAGCTGACTTTTTACAGGAAATTGGCAAACAAAAATTTTAACCTATGAGCGACATTTTTCTACTCATCGCATTGCCCTACACAGCCCTGATCGTGATGCTTACCGGATCGGTTTATGTTTACCGTACGCAAGCATACAGAGTAACCTCCCTTTCAACCCAGTTCCTCGAGAGCCGGGATCTTTTTTTCGGAGGGTTGTTTATGCATTGGGGAATTGTTGCCCTGTTCTTTGGCCACCTGATCGCCTTTTTGTTCCCTGCATCGGTCATTGCCTGGAACGGAAACCCAGTGCGACTGATCATACTTGAATCTGCAGCCCTGATCTTCGGAATATCCTTTTTCGCAGGCGTGGTTATCCTCATCTTCCGGCGACTTCGGAACAAGCGCCTTCACCGTGCCACCACCGATATGGATATTGCCGTCTTCATCGTGCTGCTCACCCAGGCTGTGACCGGGATCTGGATTGCCCTGACCTATCGCTGGGGCTCGGCCTGGTTTGCATCGGTGCTCACTCCGTATATCCGCTCCCTGTTTTCACTGAATCCTGATCTGGCGGCGGTTTCGGCCATGCCACTGGTCATTAAAATTCATATTTCCACTGCTTTTTTGCTCCTCGCCATGATCCCGTTCAGCCGGTTCATGCATTTCCTGGTATTTCCGGTGAAATATTTCTGGCGTCCTTTCCAGGTGGTGATCTGGAACCGCGACCGGAAGATGATGCGAAGTTCAACAGCCATTTCACCTGAAGTAAAATCAAAAAATAACTAAGTCATCGCTTTGATATACATATCAATGACACAAAGCTGCCAATAAACCATCATAACCTAAGCATCAGTCAGACTTCAATCGATAACAACCGAAACATGCAACATACAGTAACCCCCAAATCGCACCGGATGTTGTTCTTTAACACGCTGGCATTCACCGTTTGCTTTGCGGTGTGGACCTTCAACGGGGTCATGATCACTTTTCTCGCCGACAACGGGCTTTACAACTTCAGCCTGGTGCAGGTTGGATGGCTTATCGGTATTCCGGTGCTGACCGGATCGGTTTTCAGGCTTCCGATGGGAATATTGACCGATAAATACGGAGGAAAATGGGTGTTCGGACTGTTGTTGCTTTTCTGTGCCATACCCATGTATCTCTTTTCACTGGCCGATGGTTTCTGGGGTTTTATGACCTGCAGTTTTGGATTCGGGATGGCGGGAACCGGATTTGCCGTGGGGATTGCCAATACTTCGGTATGGTATCCGAAAGAGTGGCAGGGAAGGGCGCTTGGGATCTTCGGCGTTGGGAATGCCGGCGCGGCTGTGACCACGCTCCTGGCGCCTTCGCTGCTGAATTATTTTACCGGGGGGTCGGGGATGGAACACTGGCGGATTTTGCCGCTCATCTATGCCTCATCGCTCGTAATAATGGGGGTGTTATTTCTTCTTTTCACCGAAAACAAAAAGCATCATGTGCAGGGGCAAACGATGAAAGAGTTGCTCCAGCCATTGAAGAGCGTGATGGTATGGCGATTCGGACTTTACTATTTCCTGGTCTTCGGCGGGTTTGTCGCCATTTCGCAGTGGTTGGTTCCATACTTTGTGAATGTTTATTCCGCCTCGCTGGTCATGGCGGGTCTGATGGCGTCGTTGTTCAGCCTGCCATCCGGTGTGATCCGCGCACTGGGCGGCTGGATGGCCGACCTGTGGGGAGCCCGTAAGGTGATGCTGTGGGTATTTGGCATTTCCATCGCCACCTGTTTTCTGCTGATCGTTCCACGGATGGAGGTCTTTTCGCCTGGGAAAGCCATAACGGCAGCTAAAAAGGGCACCGTTACCTTTGTTTCCGATACCCTGATCAAGGTGGATGATCGCTCCTATCCGGTCATTCATAAACATGAAACCGTTGCAAACCTTGATGAATCAGGGCTGCTTATTCTGCCAACCAAGGATTCGTGGCAGAACCCGGTTGTTAAAGAGGGCGATCAGGTGAAAAAGAAACAGATGTTAGCCAGGGGAATAACCAAGATCTACTTTCAGGCGAACATGTGGATTTTCGCCATCCTTGTGTTTATCGTAGGCATTGCCTGGGGAATCGGAAAAGCAGGCGTTTACCGGTTCATTCCCGATTACTTCCCCGACCAGGTGGGTGTTGTGGGAGGAATGGTCGGCGTGATCGGCGGGCTGGGCGGCTTTTTCTGTCCCATCATTTTTGGGTACCTCCTCGAATGGACCGGGTTGTGGACGAGTTCCTGGATGTTCCTGTTTGTTTTGTCGGTGGTTTGCCTTTGGTGGATGCGCCATGTGATCGCCCGACTCATGCAACGGGCAGCGCCGGAATTCTCCACACGCGTTGATCACAAACCCCAAAGCCAGCAAAACTAAACGGTTATGTTAACATTAATCTGTCTCATGGTTAACCTGTTAACCTTTTCACTGGCTCAACCGTTACCCTTTAACTGTTCACCGGTTTACCCGTTCACCGCTACCGGTTTATCCGCTCACAAGTTCGCTAAATAACTAATTCATCCTTAAGGCACTCACTCATTCATTCAATCACTCAATCACTCAATCACTCAATCCCTCAAACACCCACTAACCAACCCATATGAGCAAACAACCCGCTACCATCGGACACTGGAATCCTGAAGAACCGGGATTCTGGGAAAAGACAGGAAAAAAAATAGCCAACCGCAACCTGTGGATCTCGATCCCTGCCTTGTTGCTGGCATTCTCGGTCTGGATGATGTGGAGCATCATCATCGTGCAGATGGAAAGGCTGGGTTTCAGATTCAGCAGCGACCCAGACGCCAACAAAGCCATGCTTTATTCTTTGCCTGCAATCGCCGGGCTGGCCGGCGCTACCCTGCGAATTCCCAACTCCTTTCTCATTGCCATCGGAGGGGGGCGAAACGTGATCTTTATCAACACTTTGTTGCTGTTGGTCCCTTCGATCGGGGCGGGGATTGCTCTGCAGGATATGCAGACTCCCTATCTGATGTTCGCTTTTCTTGCAGCAACCTCTGGTTTTGGTGGCGGAAACTTTGCCTCCTCCATGTCGAATATAAACTCATTCTTTCCGAAGAAGATGGCGGGAACGGCACTGGGTTTGAATGCAGGTCTTGGAAACCTTGGAGTAAGCCTGATGCAATGGCTTTTACCGGTGACCATGGGATTTTCCCTGTTTGGTGCACTGGGTGGTGACGGAATTCTTAAACCACCGGCCTCAGACGGGCAGGCCTCAGGTGAATTGGTGTTCATTCAGAACAGCGGATGGACCTGGGTTCCCCTGCTTATCGCAGTGATTGTTGCTGTGTGGTTCGGAATGAACAACCTCAAAACAGGTTCCCCTTACCTGAAATCGGATGTTCTGGGCATATTACGCTCCTTATACCTGGTGTTTTTAGGGATCGTTGCGACGGCGTTCGGAGCCTACCTGCTGATCTTTCTGAAACTGAGCATGTGGATCGTTTTGCCGGTCACCATTGCCGTCACCCTGGCGTTGTTGAAATTTCTGGCCCCCGGAGAGATCAGGGGGAGCCTTGATAACCAGTTTAAAATATTCAGCAACAAGCACAACTGGATCATGACCATTCTGTATGTCATGACCTTCGGATCATTTATCGGTTTTGCCGGAGCCTTTCCAAAACTGATACAGGATGTTTTTGGTTACCTGCCCAATGGAGAGGTCAATTCCAAGGCCCCAAATCCCATGGCCTGGGCCTGGATCGGTCCGTTTTTAGGGGCGGTGATTCGTCCGGTCGGCGGGTGGCTATCCGATAAAGTGAAAAGCGGATCAAAAGTGACCCAATGGTCGACGCTGCTTCAGATCATTGCCGCATCGGGGGTGGCTTATTTTATTATTCAGGCGCGGCAAAGTCCGTCGCCTGAAAGTTACTGGTTGCCCTTTTTCATACTCTTTGTCCTTCTGTTTGTCGGGGCTGGTTTGGGCAACGGCTCAACCTTCCGCAGCATTCCCTATATATTCAGCAAGGAACTCGCCGGACCGGTACTTGGGTGGACATCTGCCATTGCTGCCTATGGCGCATTCATAATCCCGAAAGTATTCGGACAGCAAATTCAGCATAAAACTCCGGAGTATGCCATGTATGGCTTTACCCTATATTATATCCTCTGTCTTGTGTTAAACTGGTGGTACTACGACCGGAAAAATTCAGGGATTAAATGTTGATGCACAGTTGTTTCATCATATAGAATTTCAATGGACTATAAAGAAAATTACGATAAGGTGGTGTCCGACCTTCTTCGGCCCATCTATGTCACCCGGTCGTTTAAAAGATGGTTTGCTTTTCTGTTGGGTGGGTTGGCCATCAGCATTTTCGCCTATACAATTCAGTTAAAGCTTGGTTTGGGTGTTACGGGATTGCGGGATATTACCACCTGGGGAATGTACATTGGCAACTTTGTCTTTTTTGTTGCCACCAGCCTTGTGGGGATGCTCATTACCGCGACGCTCGGCTTACTTGGGATTAAGTGGGCTGCCCCGCTGTCGCGCATTGCCGAGATCATAGCGCTGGCCTTTGCCGCGGTGGCAGGTTTGGTGATCATCATCGACATGGGGCGGCCCGACCGGCTGCTGAATGTCTTTATCTACGGACGGTTTCAATCGCCGATCCTATGGGATTTGACCGTTGTCATAACCTACACCGTGATCAGTGCACTGTTACTCTATCTTCCCCTGATCCCCGATCTGAAAATCTGCGCCGACCGGCTGGAAAAGGCGCATCCGTTGCAACGAAAGCTCTATCAGATACTTTCTCTCAGATGGAGCGATCAGCCGGAACAGGTGAAGATCATTCAACGTGGAATCCGGATTCTCTCCATCCTTATCATTCCCATCGCGCTTGCCATCCATACCGTCACCTCATGGTTGTTTGCAGTGACCATGCGGCCCGGATGGGACAGCACGATATTCGGGCCCTATTTTGTGACCGGCGCCTTTGTTTCAGGAACTGCCGCCGTTATCCTGGCCATGTATTTCTTCAGAAAAAACTATCACCTGAAGGCCTATGTCACCGACTTCCATTTCGACAGGATGGCCCGGCTGCTGGTTCTTGTTTCTTTGGTGTACCTTTACTTTAACATCAATGAATTCCTGGTGCCCGGTTATAAACTGAAGAAATTTGATACCGTTCACCTGCATGCCCTGTTCAGCGGACATTATGCGTGGCTTTTCTGGGGAACCCAGATCCTTGGATTGATCCTCCCGATCATCCTCCTGATGTTCAGATTCTTCCGCAAACCGGTCAACGCCTTTGTCATTGCGCTATTTGTGCTCGCCGGCGCATGGTTAAAACGCTATATCATTGTTGTTCCCACTATGGATCACCCATTCCTTCCGGTTCAACACCTGCCGCTTAACTTTACCGTTTATACCCCTACCCTGATCGAGATCACCATCACCATGGGAACCATTTTTCTTACACTGATCATCATCACCGTGCTGTCAAAGTTTTTGCCCATCATACCAATCTGGGAGATGATGCACAAGGTGGAGCACACCAAACCGGATTAGACTTTTTCCTACTTTTGCAGCTGCATCGAGTGGAGCAGCAAAGGTGGTTTTGCAAACCTGTTCCGATTCGGTGTAACACTAGAAACTTATGACTGAATCACCATATTCCGACCGGCAGGTGCAGATCATCAATGCAGCCATTAAACTGATGGGAGAGGGAGGCATTCAGTTGCTGACAACCAAAAACCTGGCCCGGGAAGTCGGGGTGAGTGAACCCGCGCTCTACCGGCATTTTTCAAACAAGGTCGATATTCTGCAGCAGGTTTTATCATACCTGAGATTCAGGATCATTCTACGGATAAAGAGTATCACCTCCTCGGAACTCAGCCCCCCTGAAAAGCTGCGCGAACTGGTTGGCAGACAATTTAAGGCCTTCACCAACAGACCTGAAGTGGTCGTGGTACTCTTATCTGAGGGGCTATACCAGAACAACAGGGAACTTTCTTCCCTCGTGTATTCAATCATGCAAGAGTCGGCCTTATTTTACCTGCAGGTTATCCATGACGGTCAGGCTGCAGGTGATTTTCGCAACGACGTGCCAGCCGAACGAATCGCCTTTATGATCATGGGCAGCATGCGGTTCTGCGTGATTCAATGGCATCTGTCAGGATTTTCCTACGATCTGATACCCAAAGGTGAAGAGCTTCTTGCTACATTCTTTGCCCTCCTGCAACCCACTTTACCCGGATGATCTGATGCCCGGTTTTTCCTGCGTATGTCAGGAGTTTTTACCTCGGGGTTATTTCCAGAACAATAAATATATCAAAAATGTTAGTATTTGCTAACTTTTATTTATATTTGCATTCAGGTATTTAATTACCTTTAAAATATTTAACGCCCGCCTTAAAAATTAATGTCAAATTGAATAAATGAATTCAGCCATGAAAGCAACAGAGCACCTGATCACCGAGCACGAATCCGTGCTCAAAATGATTAAAATACTGGAATCAATTGCAACGAAACTTGATAAAGGTGAGAATATATGGGCCAGCGACCTTGAAGCTGCCCTGGATTTTTTGCGGGTTTTCGTCGACAAATGCCATCATGGAAAAGAGGAAAATCTCCTGTTTCCGAAACTGGTAGAAACCGGAATTCCCAACGAGGGCGGACCGGTTGGCATGATGCTGCGTGAACATGTGATCGGTCGCAATTACATTGCCGGTTTCGCTGAGGGGACTGCTAAATACAAGGCCGGCGACAGGGAGGCCAAGGCTGAGATTATAGAAAATATAAGGGGATACGGTGAATTGCTTACCTCCCATATCTTTAAAGAGAACAACATACTTTACAAAATGGCCGACATGCACCTTACACCACGGCAACAAAATGATCTGCTGGCAAATTTTGAAAAGCTTGAAGGAGAAGTCCTTGGCCGGGAGAAACAGGAAGCATATCGCCAGTTGTTAGACAGGCTTGCGCAGGAATATCTAAAGTGAGCATTTCTATTCTTAACACGTTCATGATCAATTTATTTGTTACCAGAAGTAAAATTGTGCTATGGAGAAAAGTAATATTGAATTCAGGAAAATCGGAGACATTGTTGCCGACAATTTTAAAGCGGCCGAAGTATTTAAAAAGTATGGGATCGATTTCTGTTGTGGCGGAAATTCATTGCTGAACCAAGCCTGCGCGGATAAAAATATCGATGTGGCCGCGCTTTCTGAGGAGCTTGAAGAGATTGCCGGACAACCGGCCGACGCCGCGCATAATTTCAAGGAATGGGATCTTGGTTTTTTATGTGATTACATCGTCAATACCCACCACCAGACCGTCGTCAGGCTGTTGCCGCAAGTTTTGACATACACCCGTAAGATCGCTGACGTACACGGTCCGCATCACCCTGAATTGAACCAGATTGCAACTTTGTTTGCACAAATAAATGATGCGCTTATACCGCACCTGAAAAACGAAGAAGAGCTCCTGTTCCCTGCGATCAAGGATTTCATCAAAACCGGATCTTCCGAATCCAGGGAAACCATAAAATCGGAAATAGCCCGGATGAGCAAAGAGCATGAGTTTGCCGGCGATGCCATGGACAGAATAAACAAACTGAGTTCAGGTTATCAGCTTCCGCCGGATGCCTGCAATTCCTATATGGTTGCCTTCAAATTGCTGGAACAGTTTGAGGATGACCTGCATATCCATGTCCATCTCGAGAATAACATAGTGTACCCCAGGGCGCTGGCATTGGCATAGTCCCGGTTGAAGCGTCCTGATTTCAGATTTACTTTCCTTTTCGCAAAGCGCTTCTAGAAAGTCAGCGTTTTGTCGCTGTCCAGCGTCCATTGCACCAGTTCCTTCATGGTGCTGAGTCCGGCGCCGGCAATGAGCGGCAGATCCTTGATGCCTCTTGCTTCGGCACAGGAACCACAGATTTTAACTTCCCCTCCTTTTAAAAGCACCGATTTGATCATCCTCTCAATATTATAATAACCCTGGGGTGTGTTTTGGTTGGGCAAGGCTGCCGTTGCAGCATCGGCCATCAAGAAAATACGGACTTCGGCGGTTTCATCCTCCTTCTGGATGGTCATGGCCATGCGCAGTGCATTGTAGGCTTTCTCGGTGCCGTATGGGGCATCGTTGATGATAAACAGGATTTTCATGGTTGGATCTTTGAAGTAAACTAAAATGTAATAACCTTATCAGACCATTTAACTATGTTGTACATGTCCTGCATGGTGGATAACGGGCACATTTCTGAACCCTCCTTTTGTCTGATTGTCAGACATGATCCGCATGCAAACACCTTTCCCCAGTTGTCAATAAATCTCCGTATCTGATCTGTCACACTGAACTTCTTTGTATTTAAACGCTCACATTCAACACCTTTTGCCAGCAAAAATACGCGAACCGAATCTCCCTCTATAAGCGCAAAATTCCCGAACCTGAATGCGTTCCAAACCGTTTCAGGATCATTGGAATAAATGATCATTCCGATTTTCATCCCGGGGGCAGGAACTGGTTTAATACCGGAACCCGGATTTGTTTGGCTGATTCCTGTGAAAGGAAGAAGAATGACCAGTAGAAAAAAAAACTGTTTCATGATTTCGTTTTAGAATGATACATCTTCCAAAAGTAAGCAAATAGAAAGAACGGGAATGGGTATATTTGGGATGGATAAAAAAATCTAATAAAATACTTGCATTCTTGAAATAATTATCAGTATATTTGCAGAGTGAATATTCACATACTTCTTTGATTCGTAAAACACCATGAGTAATATTAATTCAAATGAGCACGGAATTATCTGAACGGCAATTAGAAATTGTAGAAGCAGCCAGCAAAATACTTACCTCCTCAGGGGTTGGCGGATTGACTATTAAAAATCTGGCGAAGGAGATGAAATTCTCTGAAAGCGCTATTTACAGGCATTTTACCAGCAAAGAGGAAATTGTCATTGCATTGCTGAACTTTCTGGCCGAAAGCATTGATCTGCGGTTATCGGATATTGCCGGTTCATCAGATCCTAAAGAAAAACTCATCGCCATGTTCAGGGAACAATTCAGATTTTTTAATTTAAATCCTCATTATGTGGTAGCTGTTTTCTCAGATGGACTGATGGAAGAGACGCAACGCATCAATGAGGCCATTCTTAAACTGATTAACGTAAAAATAAAACACCTGATGCCCGTCATCATGGAGGGACAACAAAAAGGAGTTTTTACCAATGCCATCACCACCGACGAACTGGTACATATTGTCATGGGAACATTCAAACTTCAAATGTTTAAATGGAGAATCGCTGATTTTCAATTTGATATAATAAGGAATGGAGAAAATATGCTCCAATCTATACTTACCTTGATCAGTAGAAAATAACGCGGAGAATCAAGATGGAAAAATGATTTTTTTTCATCATAAAAGTAAGTGAATATTCACAAATATAACCGCAATGAATGCGCAAAACACAAGTATGGTTGAAGCTGCCGGCCGCATCATTAACCGATCGGGTGTCAAAGCGTTGACAATTGAAGAAATGTCGCATGAAATGGGGATAGACACTGATCAACTTTGGTTTTACTTTAAGAAAGAGGATGACATACTGTTGCTGCTTATGCACAGCCTGGAAAGTGAGATTAAGCAATTTGTCAAGGATGCAAATACAAGGGATTTGTCGTCAGAGAAGGAATTACAGATCCTTTTTGCAAGCCTGATTGATCTTTTCGGACATAAACCGTATTACTTGTCTATCATTTTTTCCCCAGAAATGGCAGAAAAAAATCCAGCCATTCAGGAAGTTTTGCAAAGAATAAGAAAAACAGCAAAGGAGCATCTGGTGAAGATTATTAATCAAGGCAAGAGAGACAAAATTTCTCAAACAAAGCAAACATCCAAACACTTGGCAAATAAAATTTTAGGAAGCTTTCGGGCGCTAATGAACGAACAGCGGGTCATTGACAACATGGTCCGGGACATTGAGGTTTTAAAGAAAACGCATGATTAGTAGTATGATAACAGAGTTGTAATAAAAAATTTAACACATTATGTTGGTAAATATTCACAAACACAAATTCATTCTGCTGCTCTCCCTGACAGCATTCCTTGCCACTACCGCACAAAGCCAGGTGTGGACCTTACAACAGTGCATTGATACTGCCCTGGTGCACAACAAGAGTTTGCAAATCAGCCGGAATTCAAGGGAGGTGGGTGAGCAAAGGCACAAAGAGGCACAGGCAAACTTAATTCCCAAAATTAATGTCAATGCCGACTACCGCTACTATACCAATCTGCCTTATCAGTTCATGCCGTTGTCGGCCTTTGGGGGACCCGATGGACAGTTTAAGGAGGTGCAATTTGGCGTGCCGCATAACATCAATGCCAATTTGCAACTTACAGTTCCGGTTTATAACCCATTGGTTTATGGAGCCATCCAGTCAACGAAGATCGGAAGCGAAATCAGTGGATTGCAGGTACAGAAAACAACGGAACAGATTTTTTATGAAATATCCAATTTGTACTATAATGCACAGATTCTTAAGAGCCAGCATGCCTTCATCGACAGTAACCTTACAAATAATCGAAAATTGCTAACGAATCTGCAATTGCTCAAAGAACAATTGCTTGTAAAAGGCGCTGATGTAAGCAAGGTACAGTTGCAGATTGATCAACTGATCAACCAGGGTGAAATGACTGGCAATAAATACGAACAGGTCGTCAATGCCTTGAAATTCACCATGGGTATATCAGGGGAACAGTATCTCGGGGTTGAACCGCTCTCCTCATACCATCCTGAAAACAGGGAATATCAAAGCGAATCAACCATTGATATCCGTCTTTCGGAAACACAATCGAGGCTGCTGGACAGCGAACTCAGAACATTGAAGAATTCGCAACTCCCCTCCCTGTCGTTATATGGCGCCTTTGGAGCTACCGGCTTCGGGTATGACAAACAACCCAATGAGTTTCTGAAATTTTATCCCATCGGATATGCCGGCCTTCAATTGACCTATCCACTGTTTAACGGGACGGTCACAAAGCGGAAAATCAATCAGAAGAAACTGGAGGTCAGGAACAGCGAACTCCAGCAGCGCTTAATCGCCGAGCAAACCACAATGCAGATTGACAACGCCCGACAGCAACGGCTGGTCGCACAACATTCAGTTGAAACGACCCGCTCACAAATAGCGCTTGGACAGTCTGTTTACGGGCAAACGATTTTGCAGCAGGCCCAAGGCACGGCAGGTCTTCCGGACGTTCTGCTGGCTGACAATGCCTTGCGCGAAGCTCAGCAAAATTATCTGTTGGCGGTGGTTGAATATCTGAAGGCTGATCTGGAATTAAAAAAACTAACAGGAAACATTTTAAATAAATAACCAATGAAAAAAGCGCTTTATATCATCATCCCAATCCTGCTGTTCGCCATCGTGGCGATTCGTTTACTGAATAATAAGGAAACAGCCCGGCAAAGAATTTATCAAAACAACAAGGAAGAAGCCGTCAATGTGAAGGCCGACACCCTGCATCCGGAAAATGCTGGCGCTGATTATTCGTTTTCCGGCGCCTTTGAACCGTATAAGGAGACGAAACTCAGCGCTGAAATCCAGGGGAAGATCAATGCCATTCTGGTAGATGCAGGAAGCCACGTAAGAAAGGGACAACCCATATTACAACTCGATAACTCATTGCTGAAACTGCAACTTCAGTCAGTCGCAGTTCAAATCGAAGGCCTGGAGGCGGATGTGAAGCGTTATACGATCCTCACAAATGCCGACGCCGTTCAGGGAGTGCTCCTCGAGAAAGCGGAACTTGGTTTGAAATCTGCCAGGGTTCAACGTAACACCTTATTGGAGCAGATCAGCAAAACAACCATAACCGCGCCGTTTGATGGAATAGTAACTGCAAAACTGACCGAGGCAGGCGCATTTGCAGCCCCGGGCGTACCGTTGCTTCAAATCACAGATATATCCCAACTGAAATTTACTGTATCGGTTCCCGAAGCGGATTTGAATTTGTTTAACAGCGACCGTTCCTATGAAGTGGTTGCCGATGCTTTTCCCGAGATCGCACTCGCGGGTAAAGCAACTTTGATTGGTAGCAGGGCCAATGTGGGCGGCAGTTTCCCGGTGCAGTTCACGGTGAAAAATACCCCGGGATTAACAATCAAAGCCGGAATGTTTGGCAGCGTGATTTTATCAGAAGCGAAAGGCGGTAAAAGCATGATTATCCCGGCTTCTGCCATTGTCGGGTCATCCCTTCATCCGCAGGTTTACCTGATTCAAAATGGCAAAGCCGTCATTAAAGAGATCACCGTATCAGCGCGAATGAAAAACAAAGCAGTGGTAAGCACCGGATTAACAGAAGGCGATATAATGATCACCGGTGGGTTCATCAACCTTTTTGATGGCGCCAATGTCAACGTTCAATAAACCAGCGAGCCATGAATATCACACAAATATCAATCAACCGTCCTTCGCTGATCATCGTGCTTTTCAGCGTGTTAACCTTACTGGGGATCATCGGTTATAAAAACCTGAGTTATGAATTGCTTCCCGACTTCAACCAGCCGGTCGTGGTCATTAAGACCGTTTATCCCGGAGCAGAACCCAATGAAGTAGAAACATCTGTTTCCAGAAAAATAGAGGACGCTTTGTCGAATCTTGAAGGGGTTGATTACCTGGAAACGAAGTCGATGCCCAATGCTTCCATCATTATTGCGAACCTGAAATACGGCACAAACCTGAACACTGCCATGCAGGATGCACAGCGCTACATCGATAATATCCGCAAGGATTTACCTGCCGATATTTTAAGTCCGGTGATGAGCAAGGTTTCGCCAAATGACTTACCCATTATTTCGATCAGCGCTAAAAGCAATCTGCCTGCCACTGAATTTTATCAGAAGATGAAGGATGAATTCCTGCCACAAATCCAGCAATTGAAAGGGGTGGCCGAAATCACGCTTTTAGGTGGCGAAGAGCGGGAAATTCAGGTTAAGGTCAATCAGGAGAAATTGAAATTCTACAAAATCTCGCTTTTTCAGGTTGTTGAGGCCATCAATCATTCAGGTTTAGACATACCGGCGGGGAAAGTGCAAACCGATAACGAAAATAATTCAGTTCGTTTAACCGGGAAATTCGCAACTACCAGTGATATTATGAACGTGCAGGTAGCCATGCCGGTTCCGGGCAATCCGGTGTATGTAAAAGATGTTGCCGCCGTGATCGATGGCATTAAGGAGATGACCTCCGTGAGCCGGTTTAATGGAGCCAACGGAATAGGCCTATTATTGAAGAAGCAAGGAGACGCCAATGCCGTTGAGGTGTCAAAACTCGTACGGGAAAAAATCAAAGACATTGAAGGGCAAAACGAGCAGTCGGGCGTGAAATTTACGATTGCTGACGATTCGACCGACAAGACCATTGCGGCCGTTAATTCTGTGGTATTCGACCTTACCCTGGCAGTCATCCTGGTTTCGCTGGTGATGCTATTGTTTTTAAGAAGTTACAGAAACTCTCTCATCGTATTAATTGCAATACCAACGTCGCTGGTTACCGCCTTTGCCATGATGTGGTTGCTGGGATTCACCCTGAACCTGATGACCCTGCTTGCCATGTCGTTAATCATTGGCATTCTGGTGGATGATGCCACTGTGGTTTTAGAAAACATCCAGCGGCATCTGGACATGGGAAAAGAAAAGCGCATAGCGGCCATGGATGGTCGTATGGAGATCGGGTTCTCTGCGCTGTCAATCACCCTGGTTGATGTGGTGGTGTTCCTGCCCATCCTGTTCCTGCAGGTTTTTGTGGCCGATATGCTGAAACAATTTTCGATCGTTGTCATTACCTCCACGTTGACCAGCTTATTGGTAGGATTTACGTTAACGCCCTGGCTGGCTTCCCGGATAGGAAAGAAGGAAGATCTGCAACCTACAAACTTCCTGAACCGCTTCCTGCTTTGGTTTGAGCGCCAATTGCAGCAATTCATTGAATGGTATGGCAAACAACTGGAATGGGTCTTCAACCATAAACTCATTTTTACCGGCTTTGTCATTTTTTTGCTGGTATTGACCGGTGTCATGATGAAACAAGGCATTGTTGGCAAGGAGATGATGTCAACAGGCGATCAAGGTAAATTCAGGATGAACCTGGAATTCGACAAAACGACAACTGTTCAGCAAAACAACATCATTTCGAACAAGATCGAGAATTTCATTTTACAGCAGCCTGAAGTGTCAAGCCTCTTCAGCAACATTGCCGGTCCAAGCACCGGAATCGGAAGCCTGGGAGTAGGCTCATTTAACCTAACGGAATTCACCATTCAGCTAAAGCCGGAAGAAGACCGGGATATAAGCACCGAGGCCTATATGAAATCGCTTCGCGAAGAACTGAAAAGGTTATTCCCGGGCGTTAATTTTTCAATGGCCGTGCTGGGATTGCTTCCGAAAGCATCGCCCATAAAAATCACTTTGAGCGGAAAAAATCCGGATCAGGTATTAAAAACCGGGGCCGAACTGAAATCGATCATTGAAAAAATTCCCGGTGCCGATAATGTCAATCTCTCGGTTGAAGAAGGAAATCCCGAATACAAGGTGAATCCTGATAAGGATAAAATGCAGAGTTTGGGATTAACTACTGCTTATGTGGGATTGAATTTAAGAACAGCTTTTACAGGAAATGATGACGCCACATTAACCGAGCATGGCGTTGAATATCCGGTTAGAATCTGGTTAGACGATTTCGACCGGAAAAATTTTGAAGATGTGCAACGTCTTGCCATTGTCAACCCTCAGAACATACCGGTTGAAGTGTCTCAATTTGCGGCAGTGAAGCAGGATAATTCACCCTCATTGCTCGAAAGGTTAGACCGTCAGCCCTCGGTGACCCTTACTGCCGAATCGTTTGGACGGCCTTCGGGCACGTTGGCCGACGATGTAATCAGCTATCTTAAAACAAAACCACTACCTGCGGATGTGAAACTAACCTGGGGTGGCGACATTAAAACCCAAAATGAAAGTTTCGGGGCACTCGGTTCAGTGCTGCTCATTTCGTTTCTGTTGATTTACCTGATTATGGTAGCGCTTTATGACAATTACATATATCCGTTTGTGGCTTTGTTTTCGATTCCGGTTGCATCAATAGGGGCGTTTCTGGCCTTAAATCTATCACTGAACGATTTAACCCTGTTTGCGCAACTTGGGTTAATCATGCTCATGGGGTTAGTAACAAAAAATGCAATTCTCATCGTTGATTTCACCAATCAGCTCAAATCGCAAGGCAAACATTTTAAGGAGGCTTTAATCATTGCAGGGAAAGAGCGTATGCGGCCCATACTCATGACGACGCTATCGATGGTGATCGGCATGTTGCCCATCGCCCTGGCAAAAGGGACAGCCAGCGAATGGAAAAACGGACTGGCCTGGGTCATCATCGGCGGACTGCTGTCATCCCTGATCCTGACGGTCTATCTGGTACCCATGGTGTATTACGTGGTAGATACTTTAAAAGAAAAGCTAGCTAAAAGAACTGCGGAATAACGGCAATGCCACGATCAGCGGGTTATCCGTGAATAATTACCAGGATGTTCGAATTACTGTAAAAAAATGAAAACCATGAAAAACAAAGTGAAAAAATGTGAGGGAAAACTTGGCATTTTGCTTCCCGGACTGGGCGCCGTGGCTACCACCATGATCGCCGGTGTTTTTGCCATAAAAAAAGGCATCGGATTACCCATTGGTTCTTATACGCAGATCGGAAATATCAGATTGGGAAAGAGAACCGATAATCGCAACCCGAAGATTAAGGATTTTGTTCCACTGGCAAGCCTTGACGACATTATTTTTGGCGGATGGGACATATTCGAAGACAATGCCTATGAGGCCGCCTCCAATGCCGGTGTGATCGAGCAGCAACTGCTTGATAAACTGAAACCGGAGCTTTCTGCCATTCGACCTATGAAAGCTGTTTTTGATAAAAAATTCGTTCACAACCTTGATGGGAAAAACATTAAATCGGCGCTTACAAAAATGGACCTGGCGGATGAGTTAATCCGGGACATGGAGGAGTTCAAGGTTAAGAACGATTGTTCACGGCTGGTTATGGTTTGGTGCGCATCTACTGAAGTTTATATGGAGGTAGGCAATGTCCATCAATCACTGGAGGCTTTTGAAGACGGATTGCGTAGCAACCATCATCAGATTGCTCCCAGTATGATTTATGCCTATGCAGCGATCAAATCAGGAATTCCATTTGCCAATGGAGCCCCAAACCTTTCATGCGATTTCCCTGCCATGGTTGAACTGGCTGAAAAAACCAAAACTCCCATCGGAGGAAAAGATTTTAAAACAGGCCAGACACTGATGAAAACGATCATAGCGCCAGGCCTGAAGGCCAGGAACATCGGCGTAGATGGATGGTTTTCAACCAATATTCTTGGAAACCGCGATGGAGAAGTGCTCGATGATCCCGAGAGTTTTAAAACAAAAGAGGTTTCAAAGCTTGGCAGCCTGAGTAATATCTTTGAGCCTGAACTCAATCCCGACCTTTACAGCGATATCTATCACAAGATACGGATCAATTATTATCCACCCCGTGGCGACAATAAGGAGAGTTGGGATAACATCGACATTTTCGGATGGCTTGATTATAAAATGCAAATCAAGATCAATTTTCTATGCCGCGATTCCATTCTGGCTGCGCCGATTGTGCTTGATCTCGCGCTCCTGATCGATCTTGCAAAGCGCACCGGGATGTCGGGCATCCAGGAATGGTTGTCTTTCTTTTTTAAATCTCCACAGTCCGCGCCGGGGTTAGTCCCCATGCATGATCTGTTCAGGCAACTGATGAAACTCGAAAACACCCTGCGCCACTTGCAAGGCGAAAACCTTATCACACACCTTGGACTCGATTACTATGAAAAGTAGCGCATTGTCAGTATGGAAGCTGATCGTTACAGGATTCGGTTTAGGGTACAGTCCTGTTGCCCCGGGAACCATGGGCGCCCTTGGCGCCCTGGTTCCCGCAATCCTGATCCTCCGTTACGCTCCGAATCCTGATCTGATACTGGGAAGCCTCGCGCTGGTCTTTACAATCCTGGGGATTATTGGTTCAAAAAAACTTCAGCATCAATGGGGTAAAGATCCATCCCGCATCGTGGTTGATGAGATGGTCGGCATGTGGATCAGCCTGCTGTGGCTTGGAGCAGGATGGGTAACCATGCTGTCGGCATTTATCCTCTTCAGGTTCTTTGATATCGTGAAACCATTGGGAATTCATAAAACAGAACAACTCCCTGGAGGGGTAGGGGTTATGGCCGACGATATACTGGCAGGGATTTATGCGAACCTGCTGCTGCAAATTGTATTCAGAATAATTCCAGGTTTGATATGACGAAGCAAACGCTGAATAAATTCCTCAGAGCCCAGCTCTCTTCACTAATATCTACGATGGTAGATTTTGGAGTTACGATTTTTCTGAAGGAACTGTCCGGGATGGGATACCTGTTCAGCACATCGGTTGGTTCAATCCTTGGCGGGATCACAAACTTTGCACTTGGACGGCAATGGGTTTTTAATGCGGCAGGATTGTCGGCGGGATCACAAGCTATGCGTTATCTGCTGGTTTGGGGTGGCAGCATCATTCTCAATATCGGCGGGGTGTGGTTATTGACCGGAATTGGGAACTTTAACTACCTGCATTCGAAAATATTAACGACTGTATTGGTGGGGATTTTCTTTAACTACCAGTTGCAAAACACCTTTGTTTTCAAATTAACTCATGAAAACCGGGAAACAACATCCATATAAGTGGTTACTCATCTTGCTGCTCTTCCCGTTTTTTGGCGAAGCTCAGAACACCGGCGAGGTCATCGTCAAAGGCATGATAACGAATGCTATAACAAATGAACCGTTACCATTTGTAACCGTTGTTTTGATTAATTCCAACGCCGGAACTGTCACTGATCCAGATGGAAAATTCACCCTTACAGGGAAAAAACATTCCAATCAGATCAAAATTTCCTGTATCGGATTCGAAACGATTGAAGTGCCTTTTTCTCCCGGGAAGTCACAAACAATTGACATTAAACTAAAACCTCAGACCCAATATCTGAAGGAAGTTGAGGTAAAACCAACCAAAATCCGTTACCGGAACAAAGACAATCCTGCCGTTGCCTTGATTGGTCAGGCGATTGCACACAAGGATGGAAACCGCAAAGAAAACCTGTCTTCCTACAGTTATGAGAAATATGAAAAAACACAATTCGCCCTCAGCAACCTCACCGAAAAATTCAAAAACCGCAGGTCTCTCAAAAAGTTCAAATTCATTTTCAACAACGTCGACACAACAAAACTCAGTGGGAAAGAGATTCTGCCGCTATTTCTAAAGGAGACCCTGTCTGATTTTTACTTTCAGAAATCGCCAAAGGAAAACCGTGAGGTTATCAAGGCAAACAAAATGGTGACTTTCGAAGGATACCTTAATAACAAGGGAATGACGGAGTATATCAAATACATGTATCAGGACATCAATATCTATGAAAATGACATAACCTTTCTGACCAACAATTTTTTAAGCCCGATCGCCTCCAGCGCCCCATCGTTTTACCGTTTTTTCATCATGGATACGGTGAAAGTTGACAGTATTCGTTGCTACAAAATGCTATTTGCCCCCAGGAATAAAACCGATATGTTGTTCCAGGGATTTCTGTTCATCACAGCCGACAGCAATTATGCAGTAAAAAGGATTGAAATGTCAATACCATCGCAGATAAACCTTAACTGGGCCAAAGAGGTTAAAATCATCCAGAATTTTTCAAAAATTGGAAACGACCGGTGGATGTTAACAAGCGATATGATTGGCATCGATTTCGGACTGACTAAGGATAAATTAGGAATTTATGGAGAACGGGCGGTATCCTATAAGGAAATCAGGTTAAATCAGCCGATCGCCGACTCCATTCTGCAATTCGATAAAGTGGTTGAACGCGATGGCAGCAACGGGCGCGACTCAACCTATTGGGCGCTCAACCGGCACGATTCGCTCACGAAGACCGAACGCGACACCTACGCAATGATCGACAGCGTGAAGCGGCTGCCGGTGTTCAAAAACTTTATGAACATTGCCATGCTTTTTGTTGCAGGATACAGAGATCTTGGATATTTTGAAATAGGTCCTGTCAACACGTTTTACAGTTATAATCCGGTTGAAGGTTACCGGTTGCGTGTTGGTGGGCGGACTACCGATAAGTTCAGCAAGCGCGTCAATCTGGAAACTTACGTAGCGTATGGATTTACTGACAAAAAAGTCAAATATTACCTGGGAACAACCTTATCCCTGACAGAGCGGTCGATATTTGACTTCCCCGTAAAGTCTCTCAGGGCGAGCATCCAGGATGAAACAAAAATTCCCGGGCAGGAGTTACAGTTCGTGCAGGAGGATAACTTTTTGCTCTCCTTCAAACGCGGGGTGAACAACAAACTTTTTTACAACAAAACGTTCCGTTTCGAATATCTTAACGAATTTACCAACCATTTCTCATTCAACATTGCCTACCAGTTCTTGCGCCAACGACCAGGCGGGGATCTCTATTTCAACAGCGTTGATTACCTTCAGCACACCAATGATCCGGCTTTTATTGATATTTCAGAGGTCTCACTTACCCTGAGGTATGCGCCAGAAGAACATTTCTACCAGGGAAAGCAATATCGTATCCCAATTGCGAACAAATACCCGGTTACAAGACTTCAATTGACCTACGGTTCAAAGTATCTGCAAAATGATTACGATTATCTGAATGTAAGACTCAGTGTAAGCAAACGCTTTTATCTTTCGGTGCTGGGCTATACTGATGTCATTTTGGAGGGAGGGAAGATATTCGGTAAAGTTCCCTATCCGTTGCTATTCATTCACCGGGCCAACCAAACCTACTCGTACCAGATTGCCTCTTATAACCTGATGAACTTTTTGGAATTTGTAAGCGATGAATATGTATCACTGAACATAGATCACTGTTTCAACGGATTTTTCTTTAACAAGATCCCGCTGATCAAAAAGCTGAAGTGGCGTGAATTTGTCACGGCCAAAGTCCTTTTCGGGCGACTGACAACATCAAATAATCCCCTTTACAATCCTGATCTCTTCCGATTTCCCGTTGAACCTATTGGTTTGCCGGGAGAAACTGCCGGAATGCCAGTAACTTTTGCACTGAATGAAGGCCCCTACGTTGAGGTGAGCGCCGGGATCGGAAACATACTGAAATTATTCAGGGTCGAATTTGTCAACCGGCTCACTTATCTCAATCATCCTTTTGTGTCAAATTTCGGCGTCAGGATCAGATTTAAATTTGATTTTTAAAACATATAACGATGAAAACAAAAGCACAATTATTGATTTACAGGTTAATCCAGCCTCTGGTAAAGCGTTTGATCTTGATGCGGGTTACTCCCAACATGATCACGACCATGGGATTTTTACTCAACATCCTGGCGGCCATCGTCTTGATTTACGGAGCCGATCATGGTGAAAAAGGGGATCTTACTCCGCTCGGATGGGGTGGGGCGTTGATCCTCTTTGCCGGATTTTTCGACATCCTCGATGGCCGCCTCGCCCGTGAAGGCAAGATGGAAACCCCGTATGGCGCCCTGTACGATTCGGTGCTCGACCGTTACAGCGAATTGGTGATGTTCTTAGGGATTTGCTATTTTCTGGTGGCACATCATTATTTTTTAGCGTCCCTGTTTGGCTTTATCGCCCTCATCGGATCCATGATGGTGAGCTACATCAGGGCGCGGTCGGAAGGAATCGGCGTGGAATGTAAGGGCGGTTTGATGCAGCGGCCGGAACGCATAGTCATCATCGGGGCTTCTGCACTGATTTGCGGAATTGTCTCCTACTGGTCGGGGGGCAATCAAAAGACCTTTGCGCCCTGGTTCTCCTTTGCCATTATTGAGACGATCTCCATTTTCATCTACCCGTTGGTAGTCGTTGCTGTTCTTTCAAACATGACGGCCATTCACCGGCTGATCCACAGCAAACATAAACTTGAAAAACAACCAAAATCCTCTGTCTGCCATGAAAACGAAATTCCTGATACTGCTCATGTGGCTTGGTCTTGCAGTACCCAGCCTTGCGGGGAATGAAAGTACCCACAATCCGGCTGAAGGCGCTAATTATCCTGTGCCGCAACTTAACGAAAAGTTGCTGTTTTATGTGCAGCGAACCCATAACAGGAACACCGTCATTTATGAACTGAACTACCAGGCTGACGGAACTATTGATAAAAAGGAACCGCTGCATCCATTGTGGATCCGTTACGAGGAAGGTGGAGCCAGAAAAGAGCTCACCTACATACAGAACAGGGTTTACGGGCTGAATGTGAAGCAACTGAATAAAGATACCTGGCTGATACATTTCAGATCATACAGCAAGCGTGTCATCTACCTGAAGAGGAACGAAAAAAACAATACCTTCAGGGCAATGATCATTATCAATGGGAAAATGGCAAACCTGACCAATCTCTTTATCTGCTCGGTAACCAACAACTTAGGGATTCCGTCATCAGCCAAATACATTGATATCAGCGGAACTGATCCTGTTACAGGAGAAGTTATGCTGGAAAGGGTAATTCCATAATTCGGGTAAGATGAAAAATCAAATTATGCTGCTAACGAGGAACCTGCCTGAAGGTGCCGAAGCACTGACACTTGCGTCGGCCAGTTACTTGTTCATCATGTTTTTTTTAACCGGCCTGAGACCCGAACACTGGGCGATCATCCTGATCTTTAACATCCTTTTCTATTCGGGGAAAGGAACGCGCAAATTTGTCCTTGGCTTTGCCATTTTCATTCTTTTTGCCATGCTTTATGATGTGATGCGGGCCTTCCCTAATTATTTATTCAACACTGTTGACATCGCCCCATTGTACCATCTTGAGAAGCAACTTTTTGGAATCGACGTACAATATACCAGGTTAACCCCCAATGAATTTTTCGCGATCAATCACAATGTACTGACCGATTTAATAAGCGGGTTTTTCTATATCAACTGGATCCCCGTTCCACTTGGATTTGCTGTTTACCTATACATTACTAACCGTAAATTATTTTTACATTTCTCGCTCAACTTCCTGCTTGTAAACCTGTTAGGGTTTATCATTTACTACATTCATCCTGCAGCCCCACCCTGGTATGTCAGCGAATATGGCTTTGTCTTAAACCTTCAAACTCCGGGCAGTGCGGCTGGACTCGCCCGGTTTGACCAACTGCTCCATCTGAATGTTTTTGGTTCGATTTATAACAAAAACGCCAATGTATTTGCTGCAATCCCGTCCCTTCATTGTGCCTACCCCGTGGTTGTGTTGTATTATGGAATAAAGGCCGATTTGAGCCGCGCCAATTGGTTTTTCAGTCTGTTTATGATTGGTATCTGGTTTTCGGCCATCTATTCAGGACATCACTATACCATTGATGTGATCCTTGGAATATTTTGTGCCATAGCAGTGATCATTATTTACGAAATGGTTTTCATGAAGCAAAGGAGATATAACCTTTTTACAACACGGTATCTGCGAATCATAGACCGATGATACCCGTCGAACTTTAACTTTTTATTGTATAATAAACAGGATAGTGATGTCAACAGAAAAAAAAATTCTTGATGCCAGCAATTATGTGTTTCTGCAATATGGATATCATGGCACAACTGTTCAAAAAATCGCAAATAGGGCTGGAGTTGGTAAGTCACAGGTACATTACTATTATCGCTCGAAGGATAATCTATATAAATTGGCTGTCAAGTATGCCGTTGACCAACTATTAAATTTCAATTTTGCCGTCATGGAGGACAATGAAATAGCAGTAAATTCATCCTGGTTCATAGCAACTGAACTTCGCAATAATAAACCAATTTTCGTTCAGGCTGCTGAAGAACTTTATCACCGTGAATTGCCGGGCATTTTCAATAAACTGGCGATGATTTCAAGTAGTCTAAAGTCTGGCTAAAAATCATTTTCGCTGAAAACAAAACTGAAACTAGAAGGGACACCCGCAGGTATTTCCTGTGGTTGCCTTTCAGTCTGGAACTACAGATGTGGCGGTAAAAGCAGGCAATCATCCCGATAGGGGGCGTCCTGATTTCAGGTTTAATGTCTTTTTCGCAAAGCGCTTCTAGAAAGTCAGCGTTTTGTCGCTGTCCAGCGTCCATTGCACCAGTTCCTTCATGGTGCTGAGTCCGGCGCCGGCAATGAGCGGCAGATCCTTGATGCCTCTTGCTTCGGCACAGGAACCACAGATTTTAACTTCCCCTCCTTTTAAAAGCACCGATTTGATCATCCTCTCAATATTATAATAACCCTGGGGTGTGTTTTGGTTGGGCAAGGCTGCCGTTGCAGCATCGGCCATCAAGAAAATACGGACTTCGGCGGTTTCATCCTCCTTCTGGATGGTCATGGCCATGCGCAGTGCATTGTAGGCTTTCTCGGTGCCGTAAGGTGCGTCGTTGATAATGAACAGGATTTTCATTGTTGAATGTTGAAATGTTGTAAAATGCTAAAATGTTAAAACCTTATCAGACCACTTAACCATGTCGTACATGTCTTGCATGGTCGATAATGGGCACATTTCTGAACCCTCCTTTTGTCTGATTGTCAGACATGATCCGCATGCAAACACCTTTCCCCAGTTGTCAATAAATCTCCGTATCTGATCTGTCACACTGAACTTCTTTGTATTTAAACGCTCACATTCAACACCTTTTGCCAGCAAAAATACGCGAACCGAATCTCCCTCTTCGAGTGCAAAATTTCCAAACCTGAAAGCGTTCCAAACCGTTTCAGGGTCATTGGAATAAATGATCATTCCGATTTTCATCCCAGGGGCAAGGATTGCTCCATTACCGGAATCCGGATTTGTTTGTCTGATACCTGTGAAAGGAAGGAGAATGATCAGTAGAAAAAAAAACTGTTTCATGAATTTGTTTGTTTGAATGTGAGCTAACAAAGATATGCTAAAAAAAGATGTATTGCATTTTCGCCAGGATGCATAATAAAAAGGTTCGACCAGGGACCGTATTTTCCCGAAGGCAAGTTCTTTAGAGTTCATGACGTCAGTTTCAGGAATTTTATTAAAAACTAAATGATCCTTCCTGGTGAAGGCCTTGCCAGGTCCATCCCGGTGGGATAGCAAAACAAAGCCATATAAGCTGAGCTGCAGTTTCCGGCAGGTCGTTTGAGTTTCTGGATCGAAATAATTACAGGAAAAATTCTCGTGAAATTAACCGCTTCGATACAACAACCTTTAGTAAAGATCCGGTTTACCCGAAAAAGAAAAGTTGGACCTGTCAAACAAATTGGGTCAACCTCAATGGTCCGCTAAGCCGGTTGCTGTTCATAAGGGGAATGACACGAAGGTATCGGTACACTGAACCTGAAGGTTGTACCTACCCCAGGTTCCGACGCAATCTCAATGTGCCCCTGGTTTCGTTCTACCAGCTCACTACAGAGGATCAGCCCCAGACCTGTTCCCTTTTCTTTGTTCGTTCCAGAGGTTGAAAAGGCAGTGTCAATCCTGAAAAGGTTGGGAATCGCCTCCGTCTTGATTCCGACACCGTTGTCCCTTATCCCGATAATCGCCATATCACCTTCATTGTCAGCTGAAATCTCAACCCACCCACCCGGATTGGTGAATTTTATCGCGTTTGTCAGAAGGTTACGGATAACGGTACGAATGGCATTTTCATCTGCGTATACCTGTCCGTCATAATGATATTGTTCGATGATCCTGATTTGTTTCAGTTCGGCCGATGACCGCACCAGTGCGGTAACCTCTGCCGCCACCTTCGCTATGTTGAATTCGCTGAAATTCATCTTCATGCCGTCTTGTTGCATGAGCGACCAGTTTAAAAGGTTGTCGATGAGCTGATAGCTCTTTTTGGCAAGGCCGGAAAATCTCCGGATGATATCCTTCCGCTCTTCTTCTGAATATTCGTTGTAAGACTCTGTAAGAAGGTTTGAAAATGAAAGCAGGGTGGCCATCGGATTACGCAAATCATGTGAGATGATGGAGAAGAATTTGTCCTTGGCAGCATTCAGTTCAATTAATTTCGAGGCCTGTTCCGCAAGGGTTTTCTCGCTTTGTTTCAAGAGCTCAAACTTCCGCGCATTCGAGATCGCCATCCCGGTCACACTGCCTATCACCATGCCAAGATCTTTATAATGACCAATATATTCCGGAAACCTGACATTGATCACGGAGATTTCCCCAAACTGCTTGTCGTGGCTAAGAATAAAACTAAAGGTATTTGCCACATTGGTTTTTATGCCTTGCTGTGCAGGATTAAGATAGAAAGATACCGGTGGTTGGTTGTTTTCAAACCGTTGAAAGACAATATTCTCAGGAGCGTAAAGAATGTTCAGCAACCGGAACATCCGTTCCAGAATATTCGTTTCGTTGGTCTCCGCCACCATGGCTTTTATTTCGCTGAACGCCACCATGATATCGGCCGATCGTTTCATATCCCTGGCAGTTTCGATGGAATGTCTTTCACGCTCAAGAATTTTCTGTTGCGAGATGACGTGATGGCGGACAAACATCCTGCAATAATCAATGCCGATCGGCAAAACTTCATAGGGAAGGCCTGTGTAAACTGAAAAGGCCTGTAGCGCTGGCAGCCAGTTATTGGTAATCCCTGTCTCCAGAAAGATGATCTTCCGGCACGACTCCGCGAAAAACTTTCGTGCCTGGTCCGCCGAAAATCCCCAGGTTGCCGAAAAATAATCGAAATTCTGCAGCCAGCCCTCCGAAACCAGGTACCCACCGTTGCGACTCAGATGGTGAAGTAGTGACGGCGGAGCGATTAACTCATGACACTGGCCAAGTTCTATTGGAACAACCCTGGCATCTGAGATCAGCCGACAGTCATGTGTAATGCAACTGCTTCCGAAAAGCAATCCTTTCATGTAGGTACTTTCTTTCCCACATAGCAATTGCTCAGCCTGCGCATTATTCATCAGGGGTCCGGTACAATCGGTTGGCAGCCGCACTACGTCGACAGCCTCGAATCCCTCTTTGCCGACTGCGAAACTGACCTCCGGAAATACGGTATCGCAAACGAATATACAGATGTGAGAGATCATTCTTTAAGGCTGATCGGATAGGTGCCAAATGTATGTACCGCTTCTGAAATTGCAAGCAGGGTATCATCAGGCACCTGGTAAGGAATCTCCCCATGGTTGTCTGAAAGAATGAATCCTCCGCCAGGCGCCGCTTTACGGATGATGTCCAGGACGATGTGCCGGGCGTTGGCTTCGTCCCAGTTACGCATCTCAATTCCGTTAAGGTTCCCCATCACCGTGAGCTTTTTTAAATAGGCGGCCTTCAGCTCTCCGATATCCTCCTGTGCACTTACACCCACTACGGCCGTGCCGGTGGTGGCTACATCGTCAACGATCGTCAACGATCTCCCGGAAGCAAAATGAGTGGCTGTCGGACCTTTAATCTGCGAAATGGTCTTCTTCGCAATCTGCCATCCGGTTTCGAGGTATTTTTTCCGTGGTATAATGGTAGGGGAGGACACCGGGTCGAAATAGCATATAGCGGTGGCGCCTGCACCCAGCTGGGCGTTGGCAAAAGCGACTGTGAATGCCTGGTTCACTGCCATTAATCGTGTGAACAGATCAGGTCTGAAATGCATGATCTCAAGATAATGGTCAAAACCCATCTGCATCACAGGCAGCGAAAAAGGCGACATGACCACGCCGATGATGGGCACATCACCTTTCACTTTCTTATTCAACAGGTCGATCGCCTCGTACACCCGTTGCATTACAGGGTGCCTTGCTGGATCTGGCGCCTCCAGCGTAAGAATCCTTTCCACATTGTTGATAATGGGTTGTGCCGAATTAGGTGGGCCGTCGTCGGTAAAAATAACCTCACCTCCGAATGCCTCAATCTCCAGTGGCGCATAAAAGAAAGTATAAAGACAATCGTTACGGTACTTTTTTCGCAGCCTCAGCTGCCCTTCGGCAACATGTGCGCCCTTTGAAAAATATTCGCGAATGCTCATTCCCAGCTCCCTGGCGCCATGCATGGTCAGGAGCAGGAACTGCGGTACCCGGTCGGGTTCCTGGTGACTCAGGGTTTTTAAAACCCGCTCCATGGAAGTCATCGTTTTCATTGGTTTCCTCCCGTTAATTCGTTTATCACCTTCAAAGCTTCTGCCGGATTTTTTCCCGAAGCATGGGCGCCCACCTCGTTCCAGAGGTTTTCATCGAAACGGAACGGAGCCCCGCCAACCACAATTTTTACTGGAGTTTCCTTTAGCGCCGTGGTCACCTCCCTGATTCTGAGCGCCGAGGGAAGCATGAGCGTCGACAGCATGAGAATTTCTGTTTTGTTTTCAATAACAAATTCAATCAGGTCGGAGGCGTTCAGTCCATTGCCCAGGTCGGTGATTTCGTATCCCCCAGCCCGCAATACCGAGAGAATGATCCGTTTCCCAAGCATGTGGAAGTCTTCAAAAACACCGATGGCCATTCTCGGTTGAACTGTCCTGAACGCTGATTTTGCAGGGATTAGCTCATCGATGGTCTCTTCACAGATAATGCCGCTTAGATAGACCTGCGATAGAGAATAGAATCCCTTTTCCCATCCGGTACCGATCCGGTCCAGCGCCCCAACCACAAGGTCGCTTGCCGCATGAAAATGGCTGCCGTCCCCGGCAGCCTTACGGATTATCGAGGCGGCTTTTTCCCGGTCGAGCGAAAGCAACGCCAATTCCAGGCCTTCAATAAGTGCAGGGGTTATGCTTTTCATAAATACACCGTTAATGGTTACTCATTCATACGGGCCATCCAACGTTAATACCCTTTTAGCAAAATTTGAGGGATGTAAAAATAAAGAAAAAGGGATAAAGAATCAACCGATCATTCAGAGATTTCTGTTTCTGATTAGTATGAGAATGTACCCTGCAATCCCTGCTATCAGCAATCCGATGTCTTCTTTAATTCCAAAGTTGATAGCTGCAAAGAAACCGATGATCGACCATAGCAGCGGAAATATTAGAAGATGCCACGGAAACCGGTAATTCATCAGAAGCAGAAGCCCGAATGTGTATATCGTAGTCGGGCAGGGGAGACCGAAAGTCGGAGATTCAGGATAAATGTGCCCGAGAACATTACCAAGAAGTGGATAGATGAACAACCCATAGAGAACAAACAACACTCCTGTAAATGAATAAACGTCAGGTCTGAAGATAACATTAATCCTCATATTCCGTAAGCCATACCAGGTAAACAGAAGGGCCTGGATAATGTAAATACCGCCGAAGATCCATGCGGCCTTGTTGATGGTTGTAAAGAATAGGAAGTGATACATAGTACCCATCCAGAACCAGAGGAAGGCAAGAATTCCAGAAATAATCATGACTTTCTTGCCGGTACGCACGAACACTAATACAATTGCTACAATTGCCAGCAAATAAAGAATGATCTGTGAAGGCCAAACAGCCAGGTTGTAATTTCTGAACACCTCTATGAATTGTTCAGCAGTGAAAGGGGTTTTCATCTTCGGTTCAAATCGTTACCTGTTTAAGATCAGTTGATTGTCTCGGTTGATTGGTTCTTTCTAAAGGAGGGCATATTTCTTACCTGTGAGAGGTCAATGAGTCAGATACCCTGACCAATTTGCCTCCAATGCCGTAAGCAAAGTAAGCAGCAACCGAGAACAATGTATTGCTGAGAAACACTCATTTTGCTGCAAGTTTGAAGAAGCTTACCGTAAATGAGACCATCCACGCCATGATCAGAAGACCACCGGGCATTGCAAGCATCAGGGCAAATTTACCCGCGCCAGGCAAAAAGGTTACCAGCACAATGTAAACGATCATCAACATATTACCCCCGAATCCCAGCCATGAAAAAATTTTCCTGAATGAACCTGACCGGGTCATATTCAGGGCCATAATCATTGCACCGATGGTCGGCAGCACAAAACCGATGAAAACACTAAAACTGCCATGAGCTCCTTTTGCAAGCATTGTTTCACCTGCAGCTGCCAGCAAGTTTTTATGGGCTTCTGAATCAGTAGCAAAGTACTTTTGACTGAGGTCAGCCATTGGCAACGCCGTGTTTCCTGCAATAAACAAAGAAGTACCCACAAGGAAAACGATCAACGCGAGCAGACCCATTTTGTTGTTCTCTCCTGCAGCTACATAAAGGGCCACATAGACCGGAATCAGCAGGAGCTGATTGATAACGTTGAGCAGATCCAGGTTGTATAGGCCAAGAAGAAAGTTGCCATGCAACTGTTGAAAACGTTCAACTGCAGTCTGAGGAAGGGAGTGGATATCACCGCCGGTAATAGATCCGGCAACAATGTCCAACATAATTCCGGCCAGGAACAGAATCGTGAATATGCCACCGATCCTGAAAATACAGGCAGAATGATCATTTAAATCTTTCAATCCTGTGCAAGATTAAAGTCATTGAAGGCTTTTTCCAAAGCATTGATAAAAGCTTTCGGGTCGTCTGGCGTAAAAAGAATCCTTTTCACAATGCCTTCTTTTTTATCAAGAACAATATGTTCCGTAAAATTCGCCCAGTCGAGTTTAATTGCCGGACGGAAGTCTTTCAGGTGAAGGTCGCCTTTCAGCAAACCTTTAATCTCTGATTCTGAGACCAACGCCTTTTCAACATTCTCAAAGGGGATCATGATATCTCCGGCCAGGGTCGCAAATTCCAGATGGTCTTTAAAAATCCTGTATTCCTGCCAGAGACTTTTAAGAGTACTCTTAGATAGATAAACAATTTCCTTTTTCATAACTTAGTCTGATAGAATCCATATTACAGGCCCAAAGATATGAAGTAACATATTATGTTACGCCGCGAAACATAGATAAATTGATTCCTTCCCAAACCAGGCCACCCATTCCGGAGTAACGTAGGCCAGTGATTCCGGAGCAGAGTAGGTCACTCATTACCTCGCAATGAGGTCCAAGCCTTACATGCTGCTTCGATTTCATGGCAGCTAATAACCAGCAGCCACAATGGGCTGCAAACCAACCCGTTTATCCGGCACCAGCCCAATGGTCAGATACCCTTGCCGGTCCTTTATGGTAAGTTTCTCCTAATCCCTTTCCTGTCCTTTACGTCCATTTTCTTAGATTCCTTTCCCCGTCACGAACATCCCGGTTCTTTGAATCCCTTGCCGGTCTTGAAGGCTGTTTTCTCACAATCCCATGCCAGTTTTTAGAGGTCATATTCTCAGAATCCTATAGCCTGCCAACAGCCTTTGTCTCCCATTGGTCTGCGTTCCTGCAGCCGGTTCGGGTTTTTCCCGTCGTCTAATACTGCTCCTTAAAACCGGTTCTTCCCCAGATACCAACTTTTTCTTTTCCCCTCACCAGGCTGCCGAAACAAACAGCCCGCCTTATCCCTGCCCACTGTGGCCGCTTCATCATTAGCTGCCATTTTTACCAGGCTTGAAACGTTCCAAAAATGGAAGACATAGATAGTGTGGCAGTAAGAGTGGTCATTATAGGCAAGGTCAGTATGAGTGAGGTACCTCCAACAATTTTAGGCTTGCGTCAATTCCCATCTCCTGATCGCTGCCTGCCTCTGTCCGTCACTACCATTCGCGGCTTGCACAAGCTTGGGCTGCCGACAGGCTTGGCTTTTCACATCTACTTTCCCTGCAGCCCAACCTTCGCCGCTCATTACCCTGGACCAGATACTACCGGCAGCATGGCAAATCCATCCTCCACCACCCTTACCCCGCCGCTGAAGAGCGCAGCCGGGTAAGCCCGGAATGTTTATTCTTCCATCCCACCATCCCACCATTCCACCATCCCACCATTCCACCATTCCACCATCCCACAATTCCACCATTCCACCATTCCACCATCCCACCATCCCACAATTCCACCATTCCACCATCCCACCATCCCACCATTCAGCCATTCCACTACGCATACGTCTCCTGCAACCCTATTTCGGCCTCCTCCGTCGGCCTCACAAAGTTGCAGATGTCTATAACTTGTTATTTCTCGGTCACACAATCCTGTCGCTGCCTGCCGATTCCGGAATCTCCCATTCGCGGCACCCAAAGCTTGGGCTGCCGCTGGTCACATTGGCTTATCAGGTTTTTCCCTGCAGCCCAACCTTCGCCGCTCATTGCCCTCGACCAGAATCCACCGGCAGCATTGTAAATCAAACCTCCACCACCCTTTCCCCGCCGCTGAAGAGCGCAGCCGGGTAAGTCCGGAATGTTTATTCTTCGATCCCACCACCCCACCATCCCACCATCCCACCATTCTGCCATTCTACCATTCCACCCCGCATACGTCTCCTGCAACCCTATTTCGGCCTCCTCCGTCGGCCTCACAACGTTACAGATGCCATTTAATATTGGTTTTCCAAAACCCGGTACGACGAGTCAGGCAACGCATTTTTACCTCGATCTGTAACCCATAACATCAGCTTGTTATTCCAGATCTCGCTCCGGCCCCCGCCGGGCGCCTCATTAACACCACGTTTTCATCCTTACAGTCTGTGGTGTCAAACCATGCCATCACCTCATCAGCAAACCACGGCGCCCGGCAGGAGCCTCCGCTCCTCTTCCATAAAAGCTGCTGTCATGAGTTACCCCAATCCTTCCCCAATCAGCCGGCACCGGTAAATGCCATGCCCTGAGATGTACGAGCAGGTCCACAATCCCTCATCGCCATTAACCCGCCACTGAAGAGCGTGGCCGCTTAATGTCAGCCATGGTTTCAGGTAACCCAGCCTCCTCCGGCCACCTCACTCGCCCTCGTCCCTCGGGCTTCATGAAGTGGCCGAAATATATTTCTTAATATACATTTGACCATTTTAAAACTGATCTTAATCCACAGGTTGCCATTTTTTTGTAACTTAGCATCATGAAGCAGCTACAAGAATCAGGACTTGATTTTGAGATTGATAAACTGACCAACTCAATCGAAAATGTCATAACCGGAGATAATTTTGCAACTGATATCTCATTGTTGATACCAAAGGATTTAACTACTGTAAGCAAAAGTAAAGGATGGTTATTTAATTGGCGAAATGAATATAAAGAACCTGCCAGAGATATATACAAACTGACCATTGTCAATAATCCTGGTATTATTCAGTGTCTTATCAGCCTGGAAGTAAAGTCAGATCATGTATATATGCATTTAGTGGAAAGTGCTCCTTTCAACAAAGGAAAAACTAAAATGTATTCCGGAGTGCTCGGTAACCTGGTTGCTTTCTCGTGTAAACTTTCTTTTCAACGTGGTCACGCCGGTTACGTATCATTCCTTTCAAAAACCCAACTCATTGAACATTACGAGAAAACTTTAGGCGCCACTCATTTCGGAGGCCGGGTAATGATAATTGAGACAAAAGCCGCATTAAAGCTTATTAACAAGTATTTCTAAAGAGAAAAAGAAATGAATAAAGATGAATTGGAGGATGATGTTTTAGGAGGACAAGGCCCCTTAACAATAGAAGAAGAAAAAGCACTTAGTGAATTTCTTAAGAAACGGAAAATGATAAGGAAGCCTTCTCGACTCACGAACCCAGTTGGAAAGAAACGGTCAAGATCAAATGTCTGAATTCGTTATTAATAAAGAACATTCAAATCTGAAATCCTGGACACAGATAAAAGACGATGTCTATGGTAAAAAGGGAACTCCCCGAAGGGATGAACTCGATCGTGAGATAGAAGCATTTAAAATAGGATTATTAATCCGCCAGGCCAGAGAATCCCGAAAAATGACCCAGTAAGAACTTGGAAAAGTAATTTCCAAAAAAAGAAGCTATATAAGGCAATCGGAAAATCCAAATCTTATTCAAAGATACCTTCGTAAAATGATGCATCGCAAGGCCGGGGCCCTCCGGGTGCCGTCATTTTTTTGAATTTCTATTTTTCCGGGGTAAAAAAATGACCGGCAGCCTTGCCATGCACATTTTACTCCGGTAAACAGCGCCTAAGATTTTGATTTTTTAGGATACAATTTTCCTCTTAAAGTCCGGGTACCAGATGCCAATTCAGGTAGGGGAGTCCGGCGATGCAATGCAATTCGATGAATAAGCGTCTGTACGTCATGTTGTTATGATGTGTTGGGTGGATTTGGCGGTATCTTTGCCGGACACGTAAATCCAACATATAAACCCATGTGCTATGTCAACCATTCGAAAAGTATCTAAGTACCGACGTGCCGACAATGGTGAGTACACCACGAAAAAGTACGCCAAGCGGAATCCGGAAACAACCGTGAAGGAGACCGACAAGCGCGCTCCCAGGCACAAAAGGAAAAAACGTTGATCTGCCATCTGAGAAACTCCCCGCCATCAAGCGGGGAGTTTTGTTATGGGCTATCCAGGTCCACAATACCCCGGCTCCTTAGCAAGAATTTATCCCTGGTCCCCACCTTGGCAAAAAAGGACTCCCCCACCGCATATAATCCTGGCGTATTTCAAAGCAACCCAATGAATAACTATCCATAACGTACACATAAACAACGTGTTATGAATGGTTTTTATCAAACCGGTGGTACCTTTGTATCAGCCGGACCGTACTGAAGAAATATCAACTCCGTACTAAGTCCGCTCATCAAATTATAAACCTTTAAAACCTAATGCTATGGCAATTGTTCAAAATCCGATCACAGGCAGAACCCGAAAAGCGTTCGGCACTGCCGTTTTCTCCAAGCAGTTTGGGCAGAACACCATGCGCACCAAACCTGCAGGAGTCAAGAACCCCAACACGGTGGGACAGGTTACCCAGCGTACCAAGTTCTCGACCATCGTGAACCTGATCCGTCAGGTTTTACCCTTCATCAATGCAGCCTATACAGGCTTGCTGAAGAGTATGTCACCCTTCAACAAGATTGTGAGTCTGAATGTGAAGAACGCCTTTGCTGGCACCCCGCCGGTCCTGGATCATACCAGGCTGGTGCTGTGTGACCTCGAAGGAAGTTCGGTTTCCAACGTCGCGCTTCTCTCCCTGCCTTCCAGGACCATCGATTTCACCTGGTCGCCAAACACGACCGATCCCGACGAACTGGCCTCCATGCTTACGTTCATCCTGATCAATTGCACCACCAACAAGGTGCTGGTGTTTGCGGATATCGAAATGCGTTCCTCCGGATCAGCTGAGATTAATGTCCCGGAAGACTGGGTTGGAGCCCAGACCGCCCTGCACGTGGTAACCCTCGACTATGCCCAGGCAGTCAGCGGGGTGCCCCGTACCATCATCAAGTTCAAAGCTGGGTGCGATGCAGCCAGTGTGGTTCAGGCCTGAGAAAGAAAGGCCGGGGTAACATCCGGCCTTTCTTTTCACCCAATCAATACAAACAATGACAGTAAAATCAACCATATTAGGATTACCGGTTCCCCAGGCCATCAGCCTGTTCACTTTCCTGCTGGCCCTCATCTCCATTTGGGTACATATGGAGATCAGGTTGGCTGAACTGAATGTTGAGCTCACCAATCTGAAACAGGACTTGATGTTCCATAAATCAGACAATGCAAAAAATTTCGATATGATCCGCACCGACATCAAGTCCGACACCAAGGAAATTCTCAAACGCATCGACGAAATTCAGATTTACCTCCGAAACAACAAGTGAATTATGAAAGAACGAATCTTCAACAACTGGAAAACCTCCGCGCTTGGCATCATCCTGCTGATCGCGGCCCTGGTATTGCTTTTCATGAAAATCATCACCCTGGGCGAGTTCTCGGGCTTTTTTCCTACCATCCTCGGTCTCATCTATGTCCGCGACACCATCTTCAGGATCAAACCATTTTCTGATAAAGCGTAGTAACAATTTGTCTTCATCCACAAATCAAACCATAATGGCAAACGTCAATCACCTCGCATTAAAGCTCTTCCCGATGGAAGGGCTTTTTAATTCCGATCCCCTCGATCACGGAGGCCCTACCAACCGGGGCATCACCCTCTCAACCTGGCGCAGGGTAGGGTGGGATAAAGACGGCGATGCCGACATCGATGTCGAAGATATCCGGATGCTAACCGCCGATGATGCCCTGCAGGTCCTGAAAAAACATTATTGGGATCGCTGGCGGGCCGATGAGATCAGAAATCAGAAGGTAGCCGACATTCTGGTCGACTGGCTCTGGTGCAGCGGTCATTGGGAGATTATCATCCCGCAGCGGATCCTTCGAGTGAAACCCGATGGACTCGCCGGACCGGTCACCCTTCACGCCCTCAACAATGAGAATCCCTTCCGGCTGTTGATCAGGATCTATAACTCCCGCGTAGCATTTATTCATGACATCATCAAAAAAGATCCCACCCAATGTCGCTTCGAGCGCGGATGGTATAACCGGTTAAATGCTTATTTGTAGACCTATGAAAACCGCCTTCAGATTATTCCTCATGCTCCTGGCTGTAGTCCAAATTGGCTGCTCTCCCTCCGCCAGGTTAAACCGGTTACTCAGCCGGCATCCCGAACTGAAGTTCCCCGATACACTTTTCATTTCAGATACCATAATATTTCCCCATGTTGTGTTGGATACCCTGATCAAGCTTCACCCCGTTCAGGATACGATTGTCATGCAAAACGACCGTCTGGAAGTCAGAATTGAAAGGATTCACGATACACTCTATCTTAGGGGAAAGTGTAAAGCCGATACAGTGGTACTTCATCGGGTCATACCGGTCGAGAAAATTAAAGTCATTAAACCGGATACCCTTGATCTTTTAATCCCCAGGATCCCCTGGCTAATTTCCGGCCTGATCTGCCTGCTTGCCTTTTTACTTGTTTTCGTCCTTAAAGTCTTCAGATAAACATACATGTTCAAAAAATTACCGCTGAAACCTTGCAACCGCTTTATTATTTTGTTATATTTGCTTGTGCAAAAAAGTTCTTTGTAAAGTAATTGAGTGAAGGAAAACCGCTGTTAAGCGGTTTTCCCGTTACCCATTACCAGCCTGCCTCTAAGGAGGTAGAATAAATTTATCTGTTTACCACGATTTTCTTCATGAACTTCAGGTCTTCGCTGGTAAACACGATGGTGTAAACCCCCGGGGCGACCGGGCGAAGGTCGATCTGTTTCTCCAGTCTGCCATTGACTTCGATATCAGCCTGGTCAAGAATCTTAAGTCCAAGCTGATTGTAAACGCCAATACCGATCTTCGTCTGGCTGGCGGTTGTCAATGATACAGTAAACCTTCCATCGTTCGGAACGGGAAAGACCTGGCAATCGACACCCGGAAGTTCGGCCGACCCGGTCATGATCACCTGCACCTTTTCTGAAGGCAGGGAGGAACATCCGGACTCGGTGACTATGATCCAGTAATAACCACTCTGGGTAGCGAGGTAATAAGGCCAGATTGCCCCTGATATGGGAGCTCCCGTACCGTCGGGCGTAACACTGAAGTACCACTGGTTACCGCTGAACGCCGAACTTGTCATGACCGGCCCGTTGGCAATGATCGATGGCTTTGGTGGCACGGGGCTCACTGTAACAGGGAAATCGGGAGAGACGGCTCCGTTTCCGCAGGCGTTGGTGCCTTTCACGGTGATGTTGCCGGAAACCGCACTGGCGCTAAAACTCACCGTGATGGCGTTGGTGTTCTGCCCGTATGTTATGGTGGCCCCGGCTGGCACACTCCAGGTGTACCCAGTGGCATTGGCGATAGTGGCCGTCGTGAAGACATTGCCGGTGGAGCCGAGACAGGCTAACGGATTACCGCTGATTGTCCCCGCTGCCGCCGGCAAGGGATTCACTGTGACGGCAAATCCGGCCGAGGGGGCGCCGTTACCACAGAGATTGTTCCCGGCTACCGTGATGCTGCCGGAAGCGGCATCTGTTGCGAAATTAACAGTGATGTTGGCGGTACCATCACCGGTCGCAATGGAGGCCCCTGAAGGCAGGTTCCAGATATACGAGGTGGCATTGGCGATGGGCGTTGTCGAATAGGCAACTCCCTGTGCTCCGGCGCAAACCGTAGCGCTTCCTGTGACTGCTCCAGCATTTCCGGGAAGCGGATTGATGGTAACGTTCAGTTGCGTGGGTGTTCCTGCCTGGCAACCGTTGGGTCCGGTGTAATTAACTGTTACAAACTGGCTCCCCGCCTGGCTCCAGGATACCAGGATCTGATTGGTGCCTCCGCCCGAAAATATGGAACCGCCCGGCGAAACGGTCCAGGTGTAACCCGACAGGTTGGGTTCAGTTGAGTATGCATTGTAACCGGAATTTACACACAGAGTTGTGGCACCGGTGATGGTGGGAACCGGCGAAGTGTTGACAATGACCGGGTATATGGCTGGCGTTGCCGCTGCACAGCCGTTGGCGTTGGTATAGGTCACGGAAACACTCTGATTGCCGGCCGTATTCCATTTCACGGTGACATTGGCAGTGCCGGCACCCGCCGGGATGGATCCACCCGCGGAAACCGACCAGGTGTAGCCGGTCATGCCCGTTTGTGTCGTATAAACATTGGTAGCGCTGCCCTGGCATGCCGTGGCCGGACCTGCAATCACCGGAACCGGCAGCGGGTTTACGGCAACAGCCAGGTTCGAAGCCGGACCATTGCCGCACGGACCTGTCCCGAAAACGCTGACATTGCCTGCTGTTGTCCCGAATGTAACGGTAATGGTCGTAGTGCCGGCCCCTGCCGTTATCGTGGCTCCTGCCGGTACCGTCCAGGTATAACCAGTGGCGTTGGTGATGGGAGCGACGGAGTAAATCTTTCCTGTGCTTTGGGCACACACCGAAGCAGGTCCAGTGACAGGACCGGCCGGACCCACAGGCGGGCATCCCGCCAGGAAGAATTGATCGGCCCCGTTAATCGTTCCTCCGGCATTCACCCCGACACACCGGAAGTGATAGGTCGTTCCCGTGGTCAACCCGGTAATACCGGCCTGTACGGCAGTCGGTGTGGTGCCGTTGACGGTTCCGGGCACGGCAGGTACAACATTCCCGTATGCAGTGGTCAATCCCCATTCAAACGACACAGTAGTTATCACGTTGTTGGCAGTGACCATTCCGTTCAACTGTGCAGTGGTGGCCGTGATATTGCTGGCAGGGTTGGTGACGACGGTGGGCGGTCCGCCCGTGGTGAAGGTCATGTCGTTTCCGTTGCCGGCTCCTCCGCTGTTGGTGGCCACAACCCGGTAATGATAAAGAGTTCCCGGCAGCAGTCCCGAAACGGCAGCACTGACAGGGGTTACGGTGGTTCCCGTAACGGTTGGAGGCACTGCTGCAATCGTTGAACCATAGGAGGTGGTCAGTCCGTATTCAAATATCACCGCACTTGAGGCGCCATTGGCATTGACGGTTCCGTTCAGGGTGGCTCCGTTAAGGCCAATCCCGGTGGCGGCTGTCGTCACCACGGCGGGCGGAGGGAAGGATGTCGTAAAGGTCATGTCGTTGCCGTTTGAGGTTCCGTTTGCATTGACCCCTTTGATGCGGTAATGGTACGTGGTGTTGGGAAGAAGCCCGGTAAGCGCCCCGGTGACAGGGGTGACCGTATTGCCGGTGACGGTGGCAGGAACGCCTGCGATCGTTGATCCGTAAGCCGTGGTCAGGCCGTATTCGAAGGAAACAGCAGTAGAGGAGGTGTTGGCATTAACAGTGCCATTGAGGGTAGCGCTGGTGGATGTGATCGCCGTGGCGGCATTGGTGACGACAACCGGCAGGTTGGCAGCTATGTTGATGCCAAAATTGTAATTATAGACGCTGGAACCATTGTAGGGAACGAACGGGCAACCCCCGACTGACCAGACCCTGCGCACCCCTGTCTGGTTCGTATAGGCGCAACCTCCTCCGAGGGTTCCGGTACCGCCGCATTGCCCGATGTCGACGATCAGGCTCTGGGTGGGATCGTATGGAAACGGAGAATCGAGTACGAAGGTGATCCATGAACTGGCAGGGTTTGTAAGAACAACCGATGCCCGGTAATAAACGGTTGTCATAGGACCGGCGTAAAAGGCGCCGGCCGTGAGCGAAGTAATGGTCGACTGTGCCAGTTTAATGGTAAGGTCGGTGTACGTTGCCGGTCCGAGCGCTGTGTTCATGAAGACGGCGACACTGATGATATTCCCGGCAGGAGCGGCGGATGGCTGATTGAACTCACCTGCGAGGTATATCATCTGGACATCTTTTCCCGCTCCGACATTGAATGGGAAATTGTTGGTTCCGTTTCCGGCCCCGGTGAAATTGTAGTACTGTGGTTGACCTGTTACCAGGCTGGTTAATCCTATCACTGCCAATAGGACCGCGACAACAAAGCGTAAAGTTTTCATGGGTTTTGGTTTTTGGTGAATGAGGAATTCCGGTGATGAAGCAATGAATTTTTTACCAACATGCTAATATATTGAAAATATCCAAATACCTTGTTGAATTGGATATATTTTTTTTCCGGGATACGTTAGCGGTGATTCAGGATATCAATTTCAGTGATTCAATACATCAGTTTCAAATCTACTTTAGTAGGATTAATAATCAACATCCCTTTAGAGGCATGATTCATAAGCATTTCTGTTTGAAGAAAATGCTATGAAACCGATGCCCACATTACTTAAAGAATGAAATTTGTTTCCCCCGATCCGTTTTGGTGCTATTCGTTGACAATGCTTGCCCGAACCAACCGCAAACCTTATCTTTACGCCCCGAAGACAGTTGGAGCCTGAAGGGTAACCGCACAAAATTCAGAATAGAATCATGGTTGATCCGGCACGAATACATAAATACAATTCCATCCACCCGACAGCAGGTCCGGTGGTTTACTGGATGCAGCGAGACCAACGGGTGGACGACAACTGGGCGCTGATCTATGCGCAGGAGCAGGCGGTCGCCGTGAACCAGCCTTTGTTGGTTGTTTTTTGCCTTGCGCCGGGCTTCCTCGGTGCCACGATCAGGCAGTATGGCTTTATGCTGAAAGGACTCGCTGAAGTCGAAAAACGCATGAGAATGCTGGGCCTCCCGTTTATTCTCCTGAGGGGATACCCGGTGGAAACACTTCCGGTTTTCCTGCATGTAACCACGGCGGGGATGCTCGTCACCGATTTCAATCCTGTGAAGCCTGTGATGCAATGGAAGGAGCAACTGACACGGGTGGTTAAAGTTGCTTTTCATGAGGCGGACGCCCACAATATCGTCCCTTGCCGCTATATCTCTGCGAAGCAGGAGTATGCCGCGTTTACTTTGCGGAAAAAGTTTTCACATCACCTTGACAGGTTCCTGACGGAATTTCCCGGACTTTTACCACAACCAGGTTTTAGGTGGAATACACCCTACACGGACATTGAATGGTATAAGGCCATACTATGGCCAAAAAACGTTGTTGGTCCTGACAGGAGTATCCCTGTGGCTGAATGGCTCGATGTGGTGCAAGCAGAACAAGGCGTGGAGACCCGGATCGGCGACACCAAGCGCAATGACTGGCTAGAGATTACCGAATGGCTGAAAGTCGACAGCTCGGTGGCAGAGGTTGATTGGCTGGCGCCGGGAGAAGAAGCAGCGCGGAACGGGCTTAGAAATTTTGTTGAATGTAGGCTGGATCATTACGCCACCGATCGTAATTTCCCCGACAAACCGGGCCAGTCCGACCTGTCGCCCTGGCTGCATTTCGGTCATATTTCGGCCCAACGGGTTGCCCTGGAGGTAAGGAATTCAGCTGCGGATGCCGCATCCGTCGGCGCATACCTCGAGGAGCTTATCGTAAGGCGCGAACTGGCTGATAATTTCTGTCTCCATACCGAAAACTACGACTCGTTTGTGGCATTTCAGCCTTGGGCCCAGGCCACGTTGAATAAACACAGGAACGATCGCCGCGACTTTCTTTATACCGTTGAACAGTTTGAGAACGGCGAAACCCACGATGACCTTTGGAATGCGGCCCAGCGCGAAATGATCGTTAAGGGCAAGATGCACGGCTTCATGCGCATGTACTGGGCCAAGAAGATCCTGGAGTGGACTGCATCGCCCGAGGAGGCGATGGCGATTGCCATCTACCTGAACGACAAATATGAACTCGACGGCAGGGATCCTAACGGATATGCAGGGATTGCATGGGCCATCGGGGGCACGCACGACCGCCCGTGGGGCGAACGTCCGGTGTTCGGCATGATCCGGTTCATGAACTACCAGGGATGTAAAAGGAAATTCAATGTTGACGCCTATATAAAGGGAAACCTTCGATAGGAACGAATAATTCCGCTTTTATTTGTTGATTTCAGCGTTTTACGCTGTATATTTGTTCCTGTGGAAAAACGCACACCCTGACCAATCTTCATCCTCGTATTCCCTCATCGTCCTCTTGAAAATTTTTGTTTGAAGATTGGAGTCCCCAAACCCGGCTTTCCCACCTGGTCTCACTGCCATGAAGGATATCCTGCATTCCCGGGCTTTTTTATATTTTGATTCCAGCAGCAACATTGTCCTGAACCATTATTTCCGTGTCGTGTTCCGAGCATGAACAGCGGGCGGAATTGATTAGTATAACCCTCACAGGATTTAAAAGCCAGTAAAACCAGAAACAGTTATGAAACAGCTTTCCCTTGTGCTCATCCTCTTGTTTGTGATCACCCTCCTGCATGCACAGGAACAGAAAACGCAGCCCAGACCAAAAAAATTCCATGCCGGCCTGGCATATGCTTTCACCGGTGCGGATCTTACACTGACCTGCATGACCCATGAATCCAGGATCGGAGACATGGCGCTGGACCCTTTCACCTTGACTGACGAAGACATTGACGATCTTAATTCGTTCATGACCTGGAATGAAAAGACACAAAGCCTGGGTGTCGTTTTTGGCATGTTCCTCCTGAACAAACCGGATCATAAATGGCGGCTGGATGCAAACATTTTCTTCGGTTTATCAGGCATGAAATACCAGGTCAGGGATACCCGCAACGACACCCTTTACCTAACCTCAACTTCTTCATTAAAGAAACCAACCGCCGGATTGGAATTCCAGGTCAGTTACGCCCTCGACAAACACTGGAGCCTCGTGCTGGAGCCTTATTTCATCTATTCCTGGGGAAAACTGACCTCGATCGATGATAAACTCAATGCGAAGCTGGATAATTTCACAGAATCAAGGCAACATAATTTCCAATATTTCTATTCCAGAATGAATGTAATGGCCACCTACCATTTCAAAAGCGTTGCCATTTCTGCGGGTCCCGGTGTTTATTTTCTTTATTTCTGCAACAAGTACACTATTACACGGACGAATCGGTCAACAGGTTCTGTTACCGAAGATATGACTGAATCGAGGCTGCACTCCAAATTTCCCGTAGACGGTGTCGTCGATGTGACATGGAGATTCATTGATCCGCTTACTTTCCGCGTCCAGTGCGCTTTCGGATCCGATTTCCTGGTTCAGCCGGGTTTGTATTTCAACTTTTAATTCACTTTAATTAATCCTGATTGCCATGAAAAAATCAGCCATGATATGCTTTTTTGCCATTCCCCTGCTGATCCATGCCCAGGTCAACATCACGTACGATGCATTCTGGCAGGACAAGAGTTTCGACTGGATCGCCAACGGGATAGCTTTCAACACCTTCCAGGGGAACATGTACGGGGTGGCTTACCGCAAGTACACGATCAATGCTGTTCTTCCCAAGCAGGTTGCGGGCTATCCAACGGTATACATGAAGAACGTTAAGACCGGAAATATGGATCCGTACCCTTTCGGGAGTTATAACAGCAGTACGTTTGCTTTCGGTTACCACGGCGAGTCGACGGCCACTGATGCTCCCCAGATCCTGGGCAATGTCATGTTTTTCCAGTTTAACGGCCGGCTGTGGTATTTCCAGCAGACCAACCCGAAATTGTACACTGCGACGGGGCCCCGCATTACCGATAATTACGAGTGTTTCCAGCAAATGCCCCTCGATGCGGCTTCCGACGGTTTCAGGTTCTACCTTCATTTCACCGATTGGCCCGATGTGGTTAAAAAGGGAGCCTTCCAGGCTGATTCAAACACCCTGATCTTTATAGGCCATAACGAAAACACCCAAAGTCAGTATTACAATCGCTGGTACCTGTGGGTTTACAGCTTTGATCCTGCAACCTCCCGCTTTTCACGGGGCAACAGCTACCTGCTCGAAGGAGCCATGGGAACAAAATTCGGTGGGGTGGTCAAGCACCGGGAGAAATCAGGCGATGCCTGGTATGTCTTCAGCACCAGCAACCCGGATGCCTACATCGGTTACCTGACCCGCAACCCGAATCCCGGCATTCCTTTTCTCTACCGCAGGGAAACAAACATCCCGGCCCTGCCGAATTACGGAACCACCCTTGTCATGGCCGGAAGCATCGAGGGGGGCAGGAAAAACACCCAGGTTGGATCCCCCCAGAACAGTTGCCGGTTAGCAGAGTTTGCCATATCCAATGTCAAATCCAGCGACGGGAATTACCACCTGTCGTACCGGGACTTTTATGTCAAATCAGGCACCGTTTACCTCGCCACCCAGGGGGATGTCGTCCTGCCCACCGCATCCTATCCCCGCCAGGTGGGCGGGGATTTCTTTTTGCAGGGAGCATACAGCCTGTATCCCTCTTCCTACATGAGCCAGGCTCAGGCGTACGACGGATTGTACCAGGTTCTTTGGGTCTATTATCCCGATAAAAACCAGGTCCTCAACGGAATCGGGTTCACTTCCGACATTTGGAGGCCTGTGAAAGGATCCGTCATTGAAAACGCCGACCTGATGAACGACACGCTGTACCCGGGAATCCGAAACCTGTGGTCGCTGGTAGGCATTGTCGACGGGGCTCCTCCCTGTTCGGTCGACTGGCCTTTATGGGTGAACTCCCACTCAGCCGAGACAGAACCCACGGAACTGAATTTTACCACCGAACAGGAGTCGGAGACCGAAATATCCAATTCGTATGAAGATAAATACACATTCGGTGAAGAGATCAACCTGGGACATTCGGGAGAGGCATTCGGAGCCTCCATGAACGAGGAGTTTTCATATTCGAGCTCTTTTAAGAACCTGGTATCATCCGGTACCACCTATACGACAAGCTACACCAACACCTTCGGTCTCGATGAGGAATTCCAGGAGAATGGTTTCTACATCTGGTCGGTCCCTAACATCAAGCGGTTCGTCTATATGAAATATGCCTGGTGGGATAATCAATTTATCTATCCCGACTCCTCGACGCTTCAGTTCCTTTTCCGGGTCTATGGCACATCGGTTATAGCGGAAAAGAGAAAGTTGTCAGGTTTTCCCTTTTATGTTGAGAACCCGAACGCTCCGGACCTGGCAGACTGGACGGCACATAAACGCACTGCCATTTCTTCAAGTGTGAACAGTTTGGGGTTGAACCCGATCCTGAACCTTTCCTGGACGGATGGCTCCCACGGATCGAAAGGAACCTATGCCATTTCGGGGGATTCCGTGTCGACCTATGAGTCCGGAACTTCGTATGAGGCGAAGATCGGTGTCACGGCCAAAATTCCCGAGATCTTCAAGGCCAATATCAGTGCCGGGAAGGAGGTGACCTATACCAACGAAACCAGCGTGAAGACAAAATTCGGCCAGGAGATCGAGGCATCGCTCAGCAACCTGACCGCCAAATCCAAGGGGCTTAACATCGAGGAGCTGAATATCAGTACCTTCTGGTTCAGGCATGAAGATGGTGTAAAATGGTGGTTTTACGACAGCCTGGGCGACCAGCGTCCATGGTACATTGCATACATTGTCGACAACGTGGAAAAGGGAACGATCATCCCGTTGGCACCGTTCGACGGGCAGGAATTGAAATCTTCCGAGATGCTCTTTGCCTGGGAGGCGAAAGGATGCGAGCCGGAACAGTATACTTTTTATATCACGAACATCGGTCGTGTAACCCCGTCGGCAGTCGTTTACCGGCAATCGACCGGGAAATCAGCAACAATCAGTGTCAGCGACTTCCAGCCAGAGCCGGGCAGAACCTATTACTGGACTGTCAGGGGAACCACCGGGGAACATAGCATGTGGTCCCGTCCCCGGGCGTTTACGGTGCCGGCAAAGGATACCGCGACAACGGCGGGGGCTGGGCTGAAGGCGATCGTCTATCCGAACCCCGGGACCGGCGAAGACATCCATGTGTTACTGACCTCCCCGGTATCGGGTAGCGTCCTGCTCTCCCTGTATGAGATCTCCGGCAAACTGCTTTACCGCAAGGATGCCGGTTCCGATCCGGGTTTTCCGGCCAGCTTTACGATTCCCGCAGGCGGACTTCGGTCAGGAATCTATATTGTCGATATTCGTGCGGACAGCGGCTCATTACTGAAAAAACTGGTCATCCAAAGCGAATAATGCCGAAGCTCCGGTTAGCAGGCTGAAAAGGGTCGGTCAACCAGCGGCGATCCGCTGAGTTTACCAATAATTGTTACTTTTGTTGCAATCTTATGCATTGTAAAATCATTTAGATTGATTGAATCGCTTATGCCAGAAAACAATTCCTGCGAATGGCCCTCCAACGATCCGCTGATGATCCGGTACCACGACGAAGAGTGGGGAGTGCCGCTGCACGACGATCAGAAACTTTTTGAATTCATGGTCCTGGATGCGTTCCAGGCGGGACTGAGCTGGAGGACCGTCCTGCACAAACGGGAGAACTTCCGCAAGGCCTTCAACCGGTTCGATTTCCGTAAAGTGGCAAAATACGGCGAAAAGGAGATCGAAAGGCTGATGAACGACGCGGGGATCATCCGGAACAAGGCCAAGATCCTGGCCACGGTCACCAATGCACGGTGTTTCATGGAGGTACAGCAGGAATTCGGAACCTTCGACCGCTACATATGGCAGTTTACCGGGGGTACGACGATCGACAACAAACTCAAAAGCCTGAAAGAGATGCCGGTGTCATCTCCCGAATCGGATGCCATGAGCAAAGACCTGAAGAAGCGCGGGTTCAAATTCGTCGGCACCACCATCTGCTACGCCTTTATGCAGGCCGCCGGGATGGTCAATGACCACCTGGTGGGGTGTGAGAGGCACCATAAAAAATGAGTGAATGAGTGATTGAGTGAATAAAAAATGATTGATTGATTGATTGATTGATTGATTGACTGAATTGTCCCTAATCGCTAATCGCTAATCGCTATTCGCTAATCACTAATGGCAAATGCCTATTGCCTAATGCCTAATAAAACAGCGTGAACATCCTGCTGATGTTGAACCCCAGGAAGATGTCGCCGTTCGACCATTTGCCGCGGGTTTCGGTCAGGAAGGTCTCTTCGTAAAGTCCCCAGGAATTGGTGAGAAAAATCTGGAACACGTGTCCGCCGGTCTCAATATCGACACCCAGGGAGAAGGAACTGTAGGCATCCGTTGAGACCACCTGTCCGGGAAAGAGGTAGTGGTATTCGGCATTGATTGACACCCGTTGGCTAACCTTCACGCGGCCTCCGGCTCCCAGGGTGAAAATGTCGTTTTTATCTTCAGCTGTGGCTACCAAATTCTTATGTACCAGCGAAGGGGTGATCTGCAAGGAGACTGCATTGCCGAATTTTCTCGCGATCAGCAACTGGAATGCGTAACTCATCCGCGAAGAGACCAGGTTGTCGCGGTCGGGTTCTTCCCATTTGGTCGTATAAATGGCAGTGTTGGCGAAAACTCCAAGGGTCAGCGGCATTTTTCGGGCCCCAGTGCTCTGACGGAGGATCTTCGCCTTCACGAAGCCATCCCAGGTGTTCTTGTCGGTGTTCAGTCCGGCCCCGATGCCAAGCCAGGGGGTTATGCCATATTCCAGCCCCAGGCGTATCGTAGCCTGTTTAAGCCCGTAAAGGTTTTCATAACCCGTGTTGATGGCGCCGAAGTGATGGGAGATGAGGAACAGCAGGTTCTTGGCCGGGGGAAGCTCAATCGATTGCCCGATCACGATCCGCGTGGTCTTGAAGGTGGCGGCCGTGTAATCGATAACAGGCTCCTCCGTTTTTTCCAGCATGTTCATCAGATCTTCCTGGGCATTCAGCGAAACCCCGATTAGCAGGCAAAGTGCGATGGTGATGTTTCTCATGTTACGCATAACTTGATATGTAAATATTTCAAATCCTATGGCAATTATTTGAATTTAATACCGGTTAAGGTTCCAATCATTGTATTTTGTCTATCCCTGGCCTTTTCATGGAAAAGGAGGGCTTTATTGCCAGACATCCTTCAGGAACTTCAGAAGTTGGCCTTGTCGAGTGTGGTTTCGACCGTTATATCGATGTTCTTCGAGATGTTGTTGATCACCGCACCCGGGATGTCGATCTTGTAGTCGGGGAGTAGAATGGTGAACTTCGCTTTGGCTAATACCCTGTCTTTGGTTACCGTGAATGTTCCTTTGACGCTGACGGTTTTGGTCACTCCACGGATCGTCAGTTTCCCGTCGACCGTAACAGGATATTCTCCGTCCTTATCGGTCTTCACATCCTTGATATTCGTGACTTTCCCTAGGAAGGTAGCGTTCGGGAATTTATCAGACTCCACGTAATTCTCGTTGAAGTGCTCCTGCATGAGCGCTTTTTCAAAAGAGAACGACTTCATCAGAACCCGGAAGACAAAGTCGCCCGTTGTCGCATCCAGCGCGGCATTGACGCTGCGGTTATGCGCTTCGATTTTTTCGAGCGGCGCATCCGAAAAAAAACGGATATACCCTGTCTTTGTAATGTATTTCTGCCCGGCGGCCGAAACCGCGAACAATACCGTCGTGAGGGCTATGAGAATGGTCTTCATATTATGAATGATTGAATGAATGAATGATTGATTGAGTGAATGAGTGAATGAGTGAATGAGTGAATTTTCACCCTAATGCCTATTGCCTAATGCCTATTGCCTGATTTTGAATTTTGACATTTGAATTTTGAAATTTGAATTAATTGTTAATCCCCGCCAACCACCGACCCCTGCTCCAGGACCACATCCGTTTCATTGTATCCCGTGCAATATCCCTTGACTGTAACCTCCGTGCCGGGCGACAGTCCAAGCGCTTTCTCCCGGCTTCCGGAAAGTATATTGACACGTATCCCTTCATCGCCAAACATTCCCTGGCCAAACACGAACACCACAGTAACGATCGAGTCGGTTTGTTCGACAGCGCTTACCGGCCCAGTCAGCCCGAGCATTTTACCGTTGAAGATCCGCGCTGCCGCATCCGGGTTGTTTTTAAAACTCCGGTAAACCGCCCCGGCGCTGAGTTGGTAAGCTGCCCGTTCCTTTTCGAAATCGGGATGCTGTTTGTTATAGACGAAAAAGTACACGTATGCTCCCGCAAGGATGGCTACGATAACCAAACCAAGCCCTATTCTGATCCAGGTTTTCATCAGTATTTACTTTAATTGTTAGGCGCCCCGTCATCGATCCATTTCCGGATCTTTGCCAGGTTGCAGTCTGATAACTTTCCGGAACCCTGCGGCATGGGGATGAAGCCCTGCTGGTGGTCGACAGCGCCCCACAACCGCTGGTCTTCGACAGTCTTTTTAAGTCCGGCGTAGGTGTCGGTGATGATGCCGCCGGTAGCGATGACGGTGCTGTGGCATGCATTGCAGTTCGCGGTCATGATCGGGGCAATGGTCGCCGAGTAAGTGACCTGCGTCGTATCGCAGGCCGGCGGAACCGGGTAAAGATCCTCCTCGTTATGATAGGTGCAACCTGCCGCAACTACTGATATCAAGCTAATGATGATTAAAGTTTTAAGGTAATTGTTCATGGATCATTGAAATTTATTGAACCCAAAGATACATAAGAAAACTGACATATGTGAGAAAATGTTAATCATTCAGAAAACATATTCCTCCCCGCAGAATTTTCCTTATTTTGCAAAAAGAAATTTTGAATTTTGACATTTGATTTTTTTCATTGTCATTATCCCAAACTGATTTTTATGACATTCCCCGAATACTGCAACCTCCCTCTTCCGTTTGATTATAATGGTCCTGTCGAGATCATCAAGGAAAGTGACGGATTCCGCATCTACATCAACGATGCGCCGATGATGACCAGGCTGAACAACCCTTACAGCCACTCCTCAGCGCGTGTGTTGCAGTTGATCGCCACTGGGATGATCATGCCGGTTGTCGCCGGTGTATCGCGAATTTCCGGACTCAACCTGTTCGGTTTCAAAGCAGATATTGTTGACAAGGATCCATTGATGCTCCATGAGGTATTCAGACGGCAGGTGGAAACCGATCCGTTCGTACTCCTGAAGACCACGGGAAAGACCGGTGTACAACCTTTGCTGCCGGGTCATGAGTTGTTTTACTTCTCATATCTGACGCTCTCCTCGATGATTCTTTACCTGAACGACCTGATCAATCAAGCCATCCGTGAACACGTCATGGAGGATGCAGGACCGGACTTTTTTCCGGAACTGATCCAGCAGACGGTTAAATCATTGCCGGTGGTGAAGCAAACCCTGGTGGCGGTACTGGGTGAGGAGCACAATGCAGGATTGGTCTTGCCATCGGCCATGGTCCAGGGTCTGATCGTCCCCGAAGAGTATGCCAACGGCCTGCTTGCGTTGCAGCTGCAACCAAAGGAGCGTTATCAGCAGATACTCGCCGAAGCGACGACAGCGGTTGATTATCTGAAAGTATATGCCGCTGCCGAAGAACGGGGCGCTTCATTGCAGGCGCTGATCGGAGAAGGGGAACATGCCAGGCTGGAGTTTAAATCGACGTTGCGCTGGGACATCAAGGCGGCGAAGACCAACCAGGCGATCGAACGCGCATGCCTTAAGACGATATCGGCTTTTCTGAATTCCGATGGCGGAACATTGCTCATCGGGATCCGCGATGACGGATCGGTGGAAGGGATCGAAACCGACAAGTTCGTCAATGAAGATAAATTCCTGCTACACCTCTGGACCCTGATCCGCACGTGCCTGGGGCGCGATGTTAGCCCATCCGTCCGCACGCGTCTTGAGAAAATGGATGAAAAGACCGTCTGCATCGTTCAATGCGCCCGCCACAGCCGTCCCGTTTTCCTGCGGCAGCCCGGTTTCAACGAGGAATTCTACATACGGCTCGGCCCGGCCAGCAACGCCATGGACATCAGCGAAGCGTTAAAATATATTGCAGACCATTGGAAGTGAGGTGAAAATGGAAAATTGAAAATGGAAAATTGAAAGTTGAAAACGGAAACGTGTTTATTAATTTCTCACAGGATAATATCGATCTTTGAATTTCAGCGCCACTTTGACAAGTAGGATCAGTACAGGCACTTCGACAAGGGGACCGATGACCGCCGCGAAGGCTTCTCCCGAATTGATGCCGAACACAGCAATGGCAACCGCGATGGCCAGTTCGAAGTTGTTGCTGGCTGCCGTGAAGGAGAGGGTGGCTGATTGTGCGTAAGTAGCCCCGACCTTTTTACTCATAAAGAAAGATACCAGGAACATGATGATGAAGTAGATGGTGAGCGGGATGGCGATGCGCACTACATCCAGCGGTATTCTCACAATGTATTCCCCTTTCAGCGAAAACATGACCAGGATGGTGAAGAGCAGCGCGATCAGCGTAAGCGGGCTGATCTTCGGAACGAATTTGGTGTGGTACCACTCTTTGCTTTTTACCCGGATCAGGATGAAACGGGTCAGAAATCCGGCGATAAAGGGAATGCCGAGATAGATGAAGACACTTTCGGCAATCTGCCCGATCGTGATGGCCTCTACCGCGCTGTTGGTCGGAAGCCCGAACCAGGCCGGGAAGACCGCGATAAACAGATAAGCATAGACCGAAAACAACAGCACCTGGAAGATCGAGTTGAAGGCGACAAGCCCGGCACAGTACTCCGTGTCGCCTTTGGCGAGTTCGTTCCACACGATCACCATCGCGATGCAGCGGGCCAGGCCGATCAGGATCAGTCCGTACATGTAATCGATGTTGAACTGCAGGAAAATGATGGCCAGCAGGAACATCAGCACAGGGCCGATCAGCCAGTTCTGGACAAGGGATAATCCCAGCACCTTCGTGTTCCTGAATACATCGCCCAGTTCTTCATACTTTACCTTGGCCAGGGGAGGATACATCATGACAATGAGCCCGATGGCGATGGGAATATTGGTCGTGCCCGACGACATTGAATTCCAGAAATCCGCAATGCCCGGGGAAAGCCATCCCCAGAGTACGCCAATGGCCATGGCGAGGAAGATCCACAACGTCAGGTAACGGTCAAGAAATTTCAGTCTTGTTTTCATTTGCAGTTTGAATAAATGTTAATTTAACAACAACTTTTGTTTTCCCCGCAATCGCATGTGGGTTCAGTTCCGCGCAGCAAACCATTGATAATGCCGGCGGCGCAACCCACGCCTGATTTTACGGTGATCGCCCCGTCCCTGCAATTCCTGGCGCAGGCGCCGCATTCCATGCAATGATCCCGGTTCAGGATAACCGCCTTCTTGTTTTCAAACCCGAAAACGGCATGCGGGCAAACCACCAGGCACATGCGGCACCCGGTGCATTTGAGCGGATCAAGCTGCAGGGTGACCACGGAAGAAAGATATAAAAATCCATTCATACTATAAAAATCTTGCAATGATCCAACCGGTCAATCCCAGCGCTGCCAGCGACACCTGGATCGGCAGTGCGATCTTCATCTCTTTCTGCACCCCTGAAAGGGAGGTGAAGGTGGAGGAACCCGTGAAATTCATGGCCATAAAGGAGGAGAGGCCTGTTATCATTAAAAACCACGATACCGTCTCGAGCCATGTATCTCCCAGGCTGCCGGCAAGCGTTAGCAGGACAGCTGCCGCCAATCCGGTCACCACCCCCTTCGCTGAAAATGGCCTGAAGGGTATCCAGGGCAGCATGGCAGGGGCCAGCAAGCAACCGGCCAGGTACCCGGAATAGAGGTTGATGGATGATCTCGGTCCGTTCTGCAATGCGACGCTGAACGAGTAGCCGTGAGGGTTTAGCCCGGATAAGAGGATAAAGGCCGCCGGCACCATCAGCAAATAATATTTGCCGTAAAAAATGTCAACCGGTATCAGCTTGACCCTCTCGGTAAACGGAAATTCAACTTTCCGCATGGCGGCGGTAGCCCTGAGCCCGGCATCCAAAAACGCCCTGATATCGCATGCGCGCACCGGTCCATACACCACCCGGAAACCCGTCATCCTTGTTACTTCGTGGGCCGCGACGCCGGTGGCACTGAGCTGCGGAAGAATGAGGGTTTTATGGTCGACCAGTTCGGCCAGGCGGTGATGCCGCACCCGTTTCACCACCTCTTTTGTGCTGAATGTTCCCTTGCCTGCGGCACACCAGACATTGATGCCGCGGGTCTCGATGACCAGGATCCAGCCATCAACGGTATCGAGGGCACGCCTCAGGTGGTCGAAGCTAAGCTTGTAATTGGAGGTAACGAAAACCGGCGAATTGGCGCCGGGATTTCCGATGGCATAAATGCCTGGGGTCACGCGGTAATTCATTCGGCCTACCGACCACCGGGTCTTGATGGCCCCCCACCGGTCACGGATGGTCCATCGGGTATCAACCCGGGGTATTGAACCGACCCGGGTCTCCATCATGCCGTTGATGAACCCATTCATGACCTTCTACAGTGTTACTAACAGGTAAAACCCAAATGCCACCAAGGCAACGCCTCCGGCGTATTTTACGATGATTACGGCCTGCGAAAGTCGTTCCGGTATTTTTCCCAATCCCATCCCGATCCCCAGGACCATGGCGGTGAGAGGAAGTCCGAATCCAAGGGCGAAGCACAACAGTATGAGAAATCCCCACAGTGCTGACCCATTGATGAACGAAGCAGCCAGGACGACCGGGAAGAACGGGTTGCAGCATGTATTGCAGGCCGCAGAAAGTCCCCCGACCGCAAAGCCGAAAAGAATGGCTGTAAACATGTTGCGATCGGAAACCTGGCCCGGTAAATTTACGCCGGGTAATTTGAACGGCACCAGGTCCATCGTATACAGACCAAAAAAAATAGCGATTAGCCCGGCTGCGATTTTCCAGTAATTGCCCAGGGATGCCGAAATCCAGTTGCCGGCATAGCCGAAAAGTGCTCCAACAAGGGCCATGGCGAGGATCGTTCCGAGAAGAAAGGATAACCCTTTCCACAGCACAATCCGGGTTTTTCCGCTCGCCTGGCTGGCCCCCGAATAGCCTGCAACCACCCCGATGATGGCGAAATTACAGGCACAGGTAAAGACACTGAGCGCCCCCAACAGGAATACGGCAGCCAGAACATAGAAAGAGGCATGTTCGTTGCTCAATGCCTGGTGTATCCACTGGTTCATAACCGGGCTATTTGGGGCAGCAGGATGAACTTTTTGCCGTATCGCAACACGATCCCGATCGCGAAGAATCCGACCAGGAGGGAGCGTTCGGATCATTCACCACCTGGTTGGGTGCGGCCGGTACCTGCGGGTCGGTAAAAAACAGCTTTGCTGCAATGATCACTGCAGCTGCAAGCATAACGACCGTGAAAATGACCTTCGGCCACCAGCTCTTCCGTTTGGGTGGGCAGCAATCGCCTTCACATCCGCAATCGCGTGCACCAGTACCTGGTGTTTCCGGCTGTTTGATTCGATCATCCATCCTGCCTGTTTTGGGAATGTTAATTCTTGTGTGCGGATACGGTTATGCTGAAGATACCGGTCCCCCCGTTTCTAAACTCATTTAACTCCTCTTCAGAAAGATAATTTTTCAGGATATCATCAGGAATGCTGATGGCCTTTTGCTTGTGAATGGTCACATGGGAGAATCCTGACTTTTCAATGATTCCAAGGTAATGCTCCATCTGCAGCGCGCCGGAAACACAGCCAGCATACATTTCAGCATCATGCCTGAGTTTTAACGGAAGAATCCCTTTAATCACCACATCCGAAACACAGAAATGACCACCCTCCTTCAACACGCGAAACATTTCTGAAAATGCCCGTTCTTTGTCCGGAACCAGGTTTAGCACGCAATTGGAGACAATAACATCGAACTTGTTATCGGGTATCGGCATATCTTCAATATCACCCTTTATAAAGTCAACATTCCTGTAACCCATCTTTTCGTTGTTGGCCCGCGCTTTACCGATCATTTCATCCGTGAAATCCAATCCGCTTACATGTCCCGTTTCACCCACAAGAGCCCTGGCGACAAAACAATCATTGCCAGCCCCGCTACCGAGGTCAAGCACATGGTCTCCCTCTTTGATACCGGCGAAATCGGTTGGGATTCCGCAACCAAGACCCAGATCGGCATCGGGATTATAGCCCTTGTTTTGCGAATAATCTTCGCTGAAAATGGTGTAATCCACATCGCTGCAGCAGGAGGTCGTTCCACAGCATGAGGACTGGTTCAGCGTTTTGCTCTGATTTGCAATGGTGCCATATTTCTCCTTTACAATCTCCTTAAGATGGATCGCTTCAAGATCCGTTTCAGCTTTGATTTTATCGGTGTAAAGGGCAAGGAAACCAGCCTTGATTTCATCGCGAACCCTCCGGTAAACTGGCATAATCTCGTCAATGGTTCCAACAGCATCAGCCGGATCGTCGAAACCGATGTGAAGCCGGTTTTTCACGTTTCCGGTAAAGGCAGGACAAACCTCTTTGGCCCCTCCGCAAACAGTGATTACATAATCGAAGGGATCGGCAACAAAGAGGTCGACTTTTTTAGGCTTATTCATGGAGATGTCGATGCCCACCTCATTCATGGCCGCCACTGCATTCGGGTTGGCATGCGGGGCAGGATGGGTTCCGGCCGAAAAGACCTCCAGCCTGGAATCGAACGATTTCAGGAATCCTTCCGCCATCTGGCTACGGCAGGAGTTTCCGGTGCAAAGGATAAGAATACGCATTCAATTTGAAGATTTGAAGATTTGAATATTTGATGATGATAGTATAATTGAAAGTGTCGTTTTTTAAAATCCATATGATTTACAGTGGGGTTCTTCTGTAATGGCGATTTCATCGAGAAACGATGAAATGACAGTCATCATTTCCTTTATTCTTCCCGGGTTCAGGCAGTAGTTGACCTTGACGCCATCAACGGTTCCCTGAATAAGACCTGCTTCCTTCAGTTCGGTCAGGTGCTGTTTAACCGTTGTCCGGCTTAAGGGCAATTCGTTGGAAATATCACCCGTAATGCAAACCCTGCTCCCGGCAAGGTATCGAAGAATTGCAAGCCTGGCAGGATGGGCCAGCGCCTTGAACAGCACTGCGGTAGTATTTAATTGTTGATCAAACAGTTCGGTTTTTGAGGTAGCCATTCGATGAATTTTATGACGCAAAAATACGACATATTTTTAATATGACGCATAAATACGTCACATTTTTTTATTCGCCGCATCCACACCCCCTGAAAGTTTTACCGGAATAGGAATCCGGGTCCAGGTTGCTGATGGCCTTAACGATTTCGCCTGCTACCTCGTCCACCATCTGAAAATGCTCCTTCTTCAAATCCTTGTTCCTGACAATCCGGGCGTTGAGGGCGTTTTCATTCCCGATGATCTTCGACACGTCAATGGAACCGCTGACTCTTCCACTGTATTTTTCCGTACTTCTTTTTGCACAGAGTTTATCGCAACCATCCACCGAAATGGTCGGAAATACGCTGGCAAAATTCCGTTCTTCTGTACCGCCTGCATTGTACAGTGGAAGACAAAGGGTAACGGTATCCACCATTTTCATCTCTTCAAGAACCTTCCGGGTGGCCAGCCTTGAAATAGTGCCACCGAGGCACTCTTCCCCGCTGCAGGATAATATACCGACTTTCAATACTGCCATGGTTTCGTTTCTTTAAATGATTTCATGAATGCGTTTTTCGATCTTAGCGGCAATCTCATCGACGACCAGGTAACCGTCGTCTTCGAGTTCCGTAGGTGACCCGAATTTTTTGCCCTTGTGGTCCCTGACCGTGTCGAGTACTTTTACCTCCTCCACGACGACCCCACCTGCCAGGGATACGTTCTTGGATGCGCACATCTTAGGGCAGCCGTCAACGGTGATGCAGGAGGAGCCCCGCATTTTTTCTTTCACCTCTTCGTCGCCAGTCACGATGTATGCCAGGCACACAGCCTCGGCTTTTTCGGGGCACAGCTCAAGGACGGTTTTCAAGGCGGCCTCGCGTGCCACCAACCCAAACACTTTGCCGATACCGCTGCATGGAACCACTTTCACTTTATCTGACATTTGCGTCCTCCACCTTCTTTTTTGTTATTGCAAGATATTCTTCAAAACCGATCAGGAACTCCTTGTCACCTTCAGGATCAGTGAGTTCAAGTTCGGCCACCCATCCAAGCTCATACGGGTTCTCATTAATGAGCTCGGGATTTGCCGCAAGTTTGTCGTTGATCGCAACGACCTTGCCGCCAAAAGGGGAAACGAGCTCAAAAACAGCTTTGGAAGATTCGATCGAACCCAATTCGCCGAACTGATCAATTTCATCACCGGTTTCGGGCGGATAAAAATACAGGATGTCCGACAGGTTCTGCTGTACATAATCGGTAACGCCGATTCGCGCCCGGTTTCCGTTTACCCATGCCCAGCAGTCATTTTCGTTAAAGTACACCTCCGCGTTTTTTGGAATCCTGAAGATGAATTTGCCGTTTTGAAAGGTTTCATAATCGAAATCATAGGATGCCGTTGTATGTTCGGATGACGGCTTTGCTTGCTCGTCGATCCTGCTCAGCGCTTCAAACAATGTGTCGATAACGATCCTTTCGTTGGCTGTGATCCTGAGGTCATCACGCAACCCGATGTGCAGGGTTTTGGCCTCATCAGCGACAATGATCCGCCGGGCGATCTTCAGGTTTTTTTCTGCAGCGAGCTTGCTCGCACAGCGGGTCTGGCATCCGTCAATGACCAGCAGCAGCCGCTCAGCAGCGAGCCTGTTGTACTTTGCTTCAGAAACGCGGTAAAAAACAGGACAAATGATCTCCGAATCCCCTTGCTCATGTAAACGGAGTGCAAGTTCCCGGGTGACCAGGCCTGCGCATTTATCAAGCCCGTTACAGGGCAGGATGACATATTTCTCAGCCATGACCTTCCATCTCCTTTCGAATTTCCTTGATTCGCTGCGTCGTGGCATTCTTGTCGGGAAATGACAGCGCATCCGGGCCGCAGGTCTTTGAACAGGCCCTGCAGAATACCACGCAGTTGTCCGGGTTTTTTACCACCAGCTTGATCTCTTCGTTTTCCCTGACTTCGAATACCCTGTGAGGGCAGAATTTAACACACTCCATGCAGTAATCGCATTTTGTGTAATCGATGTCCGGTTTCCAGTCGATGAGACTGCGCTCGACTCCCATGAATGTGGTTCCGCTCATAGCACCCCCTCCAGTTTTTTGAGGGCCTGGCTGACCTTTTCAACGGCCTGGTCGGTGGTCATGTCGCGGACGTCAATGGGTACCAGGTCCTTGGTCACATCCAGCCCGGAGGCCGTGAATGCATCCCTGAAGAGCTTGTTTTGCATGTTGGGCGCACATCCGCCGATCACAACTTTCCGGTGCGATTTCAGGAAATCCATCAAAAACCGGTCGCCGTCCTCCTCGCAAAGCTGGGGATGGATGAACCCGTATTCCACGGGCAGCTCGATCCTGACACGGTTAATGAAGTCCCAGATGTCCATTTGAGAAAACCCGGGGCATTTGCCGGTGCAAACGCACATGATAAATCCTGGTTTATTCTGCTCACTCATGATCGTTATTGTTTGGTTTGTTGAATACTGTTATTTCCTTCGGTTTCTGTCTTTCCCGCACCTGACCTGCCGTGCCTGGCCTTTAAGGCTATGAAATCGATCTTCCGGGTCACTTTGAACGACACTGCATACCCGAACGACATCTGGAGGTCGTTGTAATATTTGTAGACAGGAATGTCGGCGTAGGCTGAAAGGTACCAGTTGCGAGGCAGGGATACAGTGACCTGCGGGGTGAAGAAAACGACCTCGTACCCCGAGGCGCTTACGGTTTCGTTGTTTTCACGCGAGGCCCTGGCCCGGTATTCATTCCTGAACTGCAGGTTCACGTTGAACCTTTTCCAGGCCTGGTAATTGAAATAAACGGCTGCAATCCAGAGGTCCCCGTACTTGTAATAGAAGTTCTCGGAATCGATCAGCTGCGAATATTCGTACGAGCCGTAGGCCGCCAGTGAAAGCTTTCTGCCGAATCCTTTGTAAACAAACACACTCCCGTTATATTTAAAACTTCCTGACGAGGGCTGCACCGTAATGGGAAGCTTGACGTAGTCGACTTCCTGGTCGAAAACCCCGATTGGAAATTTCACCCCGATGGCCGGGGAAACTGAAAAACGGGCTTTGGCGTGGTGCCAGGCGTTGAATTTCAACTGCAGTGCCAGGTCACCCAGCCCGTTCCCCCGGTAGGTCTGCTGGTTGCTGGTTTCCTGCGTCTTGTTGATGAAGTATCCCAGGTCTGACTGGACCGTCATCCATCCGGTGATACCGTAGGCCAACTGCATCTCCATGTAGTTGCTGAAGGATCGCTGGGTGAAGGGGAGGTCGTTGTACCGCGCGTCGTTGTAATAGTACTGATGCGAGTTGTTGTACCGGTAAAGCAGGGAGGCGGTGAGTACCTTCGACTGCAGTGCGGGCTGTTCGGCATCGCTGATGAATGGATTGCCAGACGTGCAACACTGGGCATGCAGCGGATCATGCCCGGAAAGCAACAGCGCAGCGGGCATCAGAATGAAAAAGTATGACTTCAGGATGCTCATGGCCAGAAATAGGATGTGACCCGGATCTTTATCGTATCGGAGACCTCGCCGGTGTCGTTGAACACACGGCAGGTAATGGTATTCATGCCAACACAACACTCTCCGGCGGCATATTTTACCGCCGGACCCGACCCTACGATGCTTCCATGATCGGCTTCCCAGCCGTACTGCAGGTTGCTGCCGGTGGCACTCACGGTGATCAGCGTGGTATCCCAGGCCTTCACCGGGTTCAGTGAGGCGCTCAGGCTCACGATGGTGATGTCGCCTGCGGGTTGTGACTGTTCATTTTTCTTACAGGAGAATGAAAGGACCAGTGATCCCAGAAATAGTATGATTATCAGGTTTTTATACATAGTGGGTCCATTACGGTTTAAAGCCAGATTGATCAACCAAATCGTTGTACGTCAGATACCCGGTATGTCGGAAGAACTCCTTACCTGCCTGATCAAGGAGAACCTGTGTCGGGATGGCGGCAATGCCAAAATATATCATGGATTGCTGTATGAACAATGAACCATCAGGGTTTGATTTTCTCAAACAGTGCGGTGAGGGTACCTATCAGGATCTCTTTGATCTGCGGTTCATGAGCGGCAATCGGCTTTACAGGGATCAGGTCGTTCACCTCCTCAACGCTCAGGCCCGAATGATAAAGGGTTTCGATGGCTGCCAAAAGGGTTTTCTCAACCGCTGCCCGCGACTCGGCTTCATCCAGTCCCATCCTGGTGCCGATCCGGTGCATCTCCTGCCACTGGAACCAGAAGTAGGTAGGCAGCATGGCCGAAACAATGGCATAGGCCTCCATTTTTGGTTCTTCAACGATGAAGGTTTCACCGAGCAGTGCCATCACCTTCAGGATTTCCTTCGGTTCATTGAAATCCTTTGAAAAGCAGACTGGGTTATACCCTTTATTGATGTAAGAAGTGGCATTGGGGATCATCCTGGCGACATTTGTCAGCCCGTTAAGCTTTGCCGAGATCTTTTCAATGGTGATTTTCGGTGCCAGCGAGACCACCCGGGCATCAGGCGCTATATGATTTTTCACCTTTTCAAGGGTTTCCATGATGACCGGGGGATGAAGGGCGATAAATACGATATCCTGCTGTGCAACCGTCTCAAGCGATGAAATTACCGCCTCCGGGTACGTTTGGTTCAACGTATGCAACACTTCATTGCTGATGTCTGAAACAGCAATTTTTTCAGGATGGAATCCTTTGTTTTTGAAGGCCTGGAGAAATATTCTCGTAATCCTGCCTCCGCCGATAAATCCGATTGTTTTCATAGGGATGATGGATTAGTGGTTCGTAGAAATACGAAATGTGTCTATAAAAAAACTACTGCTTTTCCCGCGGCCTCAGCTGGCACATGCAGGAACCCGAAAGTTTTTCACTTTTATCGATGACAAGGGGCAGTTCGTCGCGTTCCCATTCCACGAGACCGCCGGCCATGTTGACCACCCTGCCGGCACAGCCGTTTTCAAGCGCGAAAATGACCGCCTCCTTGCTGTGGAGCCCGGCAGCATCGGCGAAAATCATGGGTTTGCCGTCCGGCAGTTCCCGGATGGTTTCTTTCAGGATACTGTAGGGACAGTAAATGATCTCCGGAACATCAAACATTTTAAAGCGATTCATGAAGGCTTCCCTCACATCGACCATCAGCGCTCCTGTTCTGCATAATTCAAGGGCTTGCCGGGGCGTTACATGGCGGATGCCTCCGCTTACGAAACCAATTCCTGAAAAGAAATCGTCCATCCTACAGGTAAAAAATTGTGATGTAATAGACTCCTGCCGCAATAAACAGTACAGCGACCACCCGGCGGAACCAGAGTTCAAAGACCTTTATGCGGTTGTACAGCATGCCGACGTTGCCCACGGCATATGCCAGCAGCCAGGCAAAGATGATCACGGGCAAACCGGTTGCAACCGCGAATACCACCGGTAGGTAAAGTCCGCCGGCACTGGCGACCGTGATGGGTATGAGCATGCCAAAATAGAGTACACCGCTGTAAGGACAGAAAGCCATGGCGAATACCATCCCAAGTAGAAGGGTTCCCCAGTAGCTGCGTTTGCTATGTTCGCCCATCTTCTCTGTCAAACCTGAAAGCCCGGGGAATTTCAGCCTGATGAAATCGAGCATGAAGATGCCGATCAGAATAAGGATAGGCCCGAGGAGTTTTTCGCCCCATCCCTGGAAAAGGAGAGAGACTTTCATTTTGCTGGCCCCGAGGAAAAGGATGACACCAAGGCCGGTGTATGAGATGGCCCTGCCCAGGGTATAGACAAGTCCTTTCAGGAACACCCTGCGACGGTTTTCAAGATCCCGGCTGATGAATCCAATGGCCGAGATGTTGGTTGCCAGGGGGCAGGGACTGATGGCGGTCATCAATCCGAGGATAAAGGCTGTCAGGAACCCGTACTGTGAATTTTCCAGGATATTTTGGAGAAACTGCATGGTCACTTCAGCATTTTATCAATGGCCTTTTTTATTTCAGCCTTTAATTTCTCAGGACTGTTATTGGCATAAAGAAAACCCTTGTCGGTAAGGTCGACCCTTTGGGTGCCTGAAACTATAAGTAACGATTGACCTTCTACCTTGAGTTTTGCCCCAACAGCTTCACCCTCCTTCTCGTCGAGGTTGATGCTCTGGAAGGTGATCTCACCGGCCTTCACTTTGTCGGGATATTGTTTTTCCACAGCTTCTTTCGACACCTTCTCCACATTGTTGCAGGTAGTACAACGGCGGGTGAAGTGGAAATAGTAAACCTCAATTTTGGTCCCTCCCGGATTTGCCGCGAAGGCTCCTGCTGCCATGAACAAGGCAAGGAGGATTAACATGGTCTTTTTCATATGCGTGTTCATTGGGTGAGTAATTTTTTAATTTCGTCGGCACCAGGGACCCGTCCCTTCACCAGGACGTTGCCATCAACGACAAGGGCGGGGGTCGACATCACACCATATTTCATGATCTCCATGATATCTTCCACCTTGGTGACGGTTGCATTAATCCCGTTTTGTTCGATCACCTCTCTGGTTGTCTGGTAAAGGCGTTTGCAATTCGGGCATCCTGGCCCTAAGACTTTAATATCCATTTATCTGCATTTGATAAGAATAATTTTCTATTTTGCCTTTTGACTTTGATTTTTCTGTTTTATTTGAATTTTGACATTTGAATTTTGAATTTCTCTATTATGCCTTCAACTCTCCCCCTCCCTTAAAAAAGGTTCCGAACACCTGTTTCGCCTCTTCCCAGTGCTCCTTGTTTATACAATATTTGATATAGGGGGGATTGATCTCTCCCTGGATCAGTCCGGAGTTTTTCAGCTCTTTCAGGTGCTCGGAAAGCGTGGATCGTGCAATGGGGAGTTCCTCGGCCATGTCGCCGCTGTAGCAGCACTGTTTCTCGGCCAGGAAATCGAGGATGAACACCCTTACCGGGTGCGACATGGCCTTGGCATACCTGGCCAGCTTCTTCTGGGTTAAGGTGTAATATTCTGTTTCAGCGATCATAATTATTAGTATTTCGTAGAAAGACGAAACAAAAATACTGTTTTTTTTATTCCGGCAATACCACCCTGAATTTTTTTTTAACCGGAAAGGTGAAGGTGACGATTTTACTGATGCGCGGGCGAAGGAAAAGACCGGGAAGCAGCAGGGGCTAGGGTCAATACCCAAACCCGTACCCGCGCTGGCCGAATGGAGTGCCAACAGGAGAACCGAACGGGGAGCCGAAAGGATCTCCGTACACGGAGTTCTGGTACCACGGATTAAGGCCTTCGGAATAACGGAAACCGGCCTGGATGTGTACATTCCTGCCAATCCGGTAACCCACGTTGAAGTCCACGCCCTGTGCTCCCTTTGAAGAGATGGGGCTGAAGGGATTGTAGGGCAGGGGATCGGAGGTGAGCGGAACCTGTTTGAACGCCGAACCGAAGATCATCAGCCGGTCGTTGACCTGGTAAGATCCGTTGAGAAAGATCGTGGCGGTGGTAAAGTTGTTCCAGCCGTTGGCGCCGTATTCGGTGGCTCTCCATCCGACGGGAAGCTGGTAATTGGTGGTTTGGAACGAGATGCCGCCGCCAATCCTGAGTTTGGGCGTCAACCCATAGGATACACTGGGGGTAACCCAGGTTGTGAACCCGGTGCCATACCATGTCGAGGCGGTGAATTCGGTGCCGAGACTGAGCCCGTAGTTCAGCCTTTTAGCGGTCGGACCTGCTGAAGGCTGCCATGGCATTGAATCCCGGGATGTTTCCTGGGCAAAGGCAATCACTGCCAAAATCAGAAGGATGAATGTCAGGACCGGTTTTCTCATACTCTGCAAAGTTACACAAAACAATTATACACCTTCCGTGGTTTGATCAGATTTTCTGAACCAGGTGTGGTTCTCCGTCTCTTCCATCGTGATCATCTTCAGGAGCATGAACCTGACGAGGATGTTTTCTGCCTGGCGCATGGTGATACCGGCCATCCGGGCAAAGCCGGCCTGCGTGAGGGTATCGTGCGTTTCAAGGTATGAAAGAAGGAAGCGCTCCGGGTCGGTGAACTTCAGGAACACCCCGGCAGGCTTGCCCTGCAGTTTCCACACCCGCAGCAGGAGTCGCCCCACCGGGAAGTTCTGATCGCCCACCCGCCTGTATGCCTTCCAGACGCCGTCGGACTGTTGGGCGTAATGAGGCCGCTGGTCGCTTTTCTGCACGATCACCTCGAGGATGGTCTTTTTCTGCAGGGTCCATTGTTTCACCCTGAACGGAACGGGAGGATCGCAGTACATGTTGGCCGCAGCCTCTGCCATAAAATATTCCTCCTCGCTGCGCACCCCGGCCAGGGCGCCGTTATCCTTAACACCCACAAGCAGCCTGCCGCCATCGGTATTGGCAAAAGCCGCCAGCGTCCGGGCGATCTTGTGCGAGTCGGCAATCTCGAACTTGAAGTCCAGCAACTGGTGTTCTCCCTCTTCGATCAGTTTCAGGATATGATGAGGCATAAACGGTAGAAGGTGAAACGGGATGAACGGGTGATCCTTCGCATCGTTTGCAGGCAGTTACCGGCAGTCAGAGCAGTGTCACTCACAGGCCTGTGGCGTCCGGACCTGCCTGCTGGTCCGGAGCGGTGGGTGTTTTACCGGAACGCGATGTTATCGCGGGCGGTGATCTTCTCGCAATAATGGCAGCGCAGCTTCAGCTCCTGTTTGTCGATGACGGTGAAGCGGGTGGGTACCTCCTCGTTGTTAGTGATGCAGTTCGGGTTGAAGCATTTTACAATGTTTTCGGCGATATCGGGGACCTGGACCTGTTTTTTTTCGATGACTACGAAGTCCCTGATCACAATCAGCGTCGCCAGCGGTGCTACCAGCGCGATCTTGTTGATCTCGTCGCTGCGGAAAAACTTGTTGCTGAGCTTGATGATGCCTTTCTTGCCCATCTTCTGGCTGTCGAGATAATTGCCAATGAGCACCTGGTTCTGGGAGTCGTTAAGGTTCAGGATCTTGATGACCTGGAATACCTTGTCGGCCGGGATATGGTCGATGACGGTACCGTTTTCGATGGCCGATACCTTCAGTTCTTTTCTGAGATCTTTTTCCATGTTGCTTTTCTTGTGGTTTTACCGGATTCTCTCCCCGGTCTTGCGTTCACGGGGAATTTCAATGAAGTGTGGTTAATTGGCCACTTTGGCGGTTTATTCCACCACACCCAGGATGGAGGCGAGCAGCGCCTGGCGGACAAAAACCCCGTTCAAGGCCTGGGTGAAGTAATAGGCCTGGGGGTTGGTGTCGACATCGGTGGTGATCTCGTTGACCCTGGGCAGCGGGTGCATGATCCTGAGATTCGCCTTGCTTCCTTCGAGCATGCTGTTCCGGAGGATGTAGGCGTTCTTGACCTTCTCATACTCCATCGGGTCGGAAAAACGCTCCTTCTGGATCCGGGTCATGTAGAGGACGTCGGTCTTCGGGATAACCTCCAGCAGGTCGGTGTACTGGTAATAGTTCAGGTTCCGTTCCTTGATGTGCATTTTCACCGAACTGGGCAGCTTGAGTTCCTGCGGCGATACCAGGTGGAAGGTGGTGTTGTAGTTGCACAGGGCCATCACCAGCGAATGGACGGTGCGCCCGTATTTCAGGTCGCCAACGAAGGCCACGTGCAGGTTGTTGAGCGAACCCTGGGTTTTCCGGATCGAATACATGTCGAGCAGGGTCTGGGTGGGGTGCTGGTTGGCGCCGTCGCCCGCGTTGATAACGGGCACTTTGGCCACCTCGCTTGCAAAACGGGCGCTGCCTTCGCGCGGGTGCCGCATGACGATGATGTCGGCATAGTTGCTTACGGTGAGTATCGTATCGCGGAGCGATTCGCCTTTCTGCGTGCTGGAGCTGCTCGAGTCGGAGAAGCCGATCACCCGGGCGCCGAGCCGTGTGGCGGCACTTTCAAAGCTGAGCCTTGTGCGGGTGGAGGGTTCGAAAAACAGGGTGGCAACCACGAAGTCTTCAAGTATCCGCTGCTTTGGCCTTCTCTCGAACGCTTCGGCCAGGTCCAGGATCCTGATGTGTTCTTCGCGGGTGAAATCATTGATTGAAACCAGGCTTCGGTTTTTCATGCTGTGGGGTTTTATGGTAGATTGAACGTCAATGACAAATTTAAAAAAAATCCCGGGGGTTCCGGGATTTTTATCTTATTTAATTTTGTGTTTTTTAAGGAAACCGCTGATGATCTCAGACAGGTCAGGCTTTCCGATCTCCTGCAGATCATAGTAGACCCTGGTGTTGGGTTTTTTGATCTTGACGATGCGGTTGAGATCGATGGGGGTTGCCACCACCACAGAATCGCATTTTACCTTGTTGATCGTGGCTTCGAGGTCTTTCACCTGTTGGTCACCGTAACCCATGGCCGGCAACAGCTGGCCGATGTTCGGATAAATGGCGAAAGTCTCGGCTAATTTCCCGACCACGTAAGGACGCGGATCGATAAGCTCGGCAGCACCGTATTTCTGGGCGGCCACAACCCCGGCTCCGATCTTCATCTCGCCATGGGTGAGGGTGGGACCGTCTTCGATCACAAGCACCTTTTTACCGCGGATCACCGACTCGTCGTCGACCCTGATGGGCGAAGCGCCGTCGACTACGATGGCCTTCGGGTTGATCTTCTGGATGTTGTCGCGAACCGTTTTGATGTGCTCGGGATAGGCTGAGTCGATCTTGTTCAGCACCACCACATCGGCGATCCTGATGTTGACCTCGCCCGGATAATAGCTCATTTCGGCTCCAGGGCGGTGAGGATCGGCTACCGTTACCATCAGGTCGGGTTTGTAGAATGGGAAATCGTTATTACCGCCGTCCCAGAGGATCACGTCGCAACCCTTGGGATCCTTTTCGGCTGCACGGAGGATGGCCTCGTAGTCTACGCCCGCATAGATCACGTTTCCGCGAACCACGTGCGGTTCGTACTCTTCCATCTCCTCGATGGTGCACTTGTGCTTTTCAAGGTCCTTCACCGTGGCAAAACGCTGAACCTTCTGTGCCACCAGGTCGCCGTAAGGCATCGGGTGACGTACCGCGACAACCTTCAAACCCTTGGCCATCAGAATCTCGATAATGCGGCGCGAGGTCTGGCTCTTTCCGCATCCGGTGCGGGTGGCGCCAACGGCGATCACCGGTTTCGAGCTCTTGATCATGGTATCCTTGGGGCCCAGTAACATGAAATTGGCCCCGGCGGCGTTGACCAGAGAGCTGAGGTTCATCACGCGCTGATACGGCACATCGCTGTAAGCGAAATTGCAGATCTCCACATTGTGCTTTTTGATCAGCGCGGGTAATTCAGCTTCGGCATAGATGGGAATGCCCTTGGGATAAAGTTTACCGGCCAGTGCGGCAGGATATTTTCGTCCATCTATGTCCGGAATTTGCGCGGCTGTGAAAGCCACCACGTTGAAATTCGCGTTGTCGCGATAATACGTGTTGAAATTGTGAAAATCTCTTCCGGCAGCACCAATAATGATTACATTCTTTTTCATGCTAACCTTTTTTTGAGTTTTGAATTAATATTGCTTATGTGAAATATTTTCAGCGGAATAGCGTGCAAACTTAGTCAGTTTTTCGGTACCGGCAAAATGCCCATGAAAAAAATCTATTTTTGCGTCATGATAAAATCCTTAAAATTGATTGACAAACGATGATTACGGAGAAGATTATTGAGTTGACGGTCAGGGCTATAGAATATCTGTACGGAGGAACAGCCGATCCATCGCTGATCAAGGTGGAGGTGACAAAGAAGGAAATACCCGGCGATTTTACCATTGTTGTCTTTCCTTTCCTGAAGATCTCGCGGAAATCGCCGGAGATGACTGCCCGCGACCTGGGCGAATATCTCAGGGAGCACATGCCGGCCATTGCTTCCTTCGAAGTGGTCAAAGGCTTCCTGAACCTCTCCATGACCGATTCGTTCTGGCTCGATTTCATTGGCCGAAATTGCAACGATAACCTTTTCGGCTTTAAAGCTGCTGCAGCCGGACCACCCGTGGTTGTTGAATTTTCATCGCCGAACACCAACAAACCGCTTCACCTTGGTCATATCCGCAACAACCTGCTCGGAAGTTCGGTGTCAGAGATTCTCAGGGCCAACGGCCATCCGGTTGTGAAGGTCAACCTGGTGAACGACCGTGGCATTCATATCTGCAAGTCGATGCTCGCATACCGGAAGTGGGGCGACGGTGAAACTCCCGGATCGGCAAATATGAAAGGCGACCACCTGGTAGGTAAGTATTATGTGCTGTTTGACCAGCGGTACCGCGCCCAGGTCAGGGAGATGATCGAAGCGGGCAATGATGAAGAGGCGGCGCAGCGAAATGCGCCCCTGATGGATGAGGCCCGCGAAATGCTCAGGCTTTGGGAGGCGGGCGATCAGGAAACGGTGGCTTTATGGAACACCATGAACCATTGGACCTACGAAGGTTTCGATGAAACCTACCGCCGGCTGGGAATTTCCTTCGACAAAACTTATTTCGAAAGTAAAACCTACCTGCTGGGCAAGGAGATCGTAACTGACGGCGTTGCCCGCGGATTGCTTGATAAACGTGAGGACGGAAGCGTCTGGATCGATCTCCGTAACGATGGACTGGATGAGAAGTTGCTGTTGCGGTCCGACGGTACCTCTGTATACATCACACAGGACCTTGGAACGGCTCACCTGCGTTATGCCGACTTCACCCCGTCGGAGATGATCTATGTGGTGGGAAACGAACAGAATTACCATTTCGATGTGCTGAAAAAGGTGCTTGCAAAACTGGGTTATCCATATGCCGGGCATATCCATCACCTGTCGTACGGTATGGTTGAACTTCCCGAAGGCAAGATGAAATCGCGCGAAGGTACGGTGGTGGATGCCGACGATCTGCTCGATGAAATGTATTCCACCGCCGAAACCACCACCCGTGAACTTGGTAAGGCGGGTGAATTTTCCGATGCGGAAGCAATCAAACTGTTTGATATGATCGGCCTTGGAGCACTGAAATACTTCATTCTGAAAGTTGACCCGAAGAAGAACATGCTGTTCGATCCGGCCGAATCGATCGATTTCAATGGCAACACGGGGCCCTTCATTCAATACACCCACGCCCGTATCAGGTCGTTGCTTGCCAGGGCCGCTGCACAGGGTTATGCCGGCGACGGGCTGCAGGTAACATCGGAGATCACACTACAGGAGCAGGAAAAGGAGGTGATTACACGGTTATACCAGTTCCCGGTTATCCTTGCCGATGCCGGCAGGGAGCTGAGTCCCGCGGTCATTGCCAACTACGTGTACGACCTTTCCAAGGCATTCAACCAGTTTTACCAGGAAATACCGGTGCTCAAAGAAACGGACACGAATGTCGTGCAAATGCGGCTTGCCATGGCTGGCCTGGTTTCGGTGGTTTTGCGTAACTGCATGAGTCTGCTGGGTATTGAAGTCCCGGAGCGGATGTAGTTTCCCTTGCTTCACCTCAGTTCAAGGCAAAAAAAAAGAGACGCATGCAACATGCGTCTCTTTTTTTTTAACCGTATTCTCCAGGGTTAGTTCCTGATGAACTTGATGTTCGAGGTGCCCTTCTGGGTCTCAACCTTCACAAAATAAACTCCCTGTGCGAAGCTGCTTACATCGATACTGCTGCTGTTGCCCTGGTAGATTACCATGCCTCTTGCATCAGTGATCACGATGTTTTTAAGGGTGCTGTTAGCGGTTATGTTGAGTTTGCTCTTTGAAGGATTCGGGTAAACCATGATACCGAGTTTCTCATTTTCGTCAATGCCAACGCCAACCACATCGAGTGTGACGAGTGCATCAAGCACCGGGGTGACCGGGTCATTGCTCAAAAACTTCATGGTTGCGTGGTACTGGCCAATGGCAAGTCCAGCAGCGTTGAAGGTGAGGAGGAGGTCATCGGAGCCGGCGGGGGGCACTGTTCCCGACATCGGAGCTACGGTAAGCCACTGCGGGGCAACGTTTCCGTTTAGGTTGGCACGGATGTTCCAGTTGTAGTCGAGACCCGGTGACAGGTGTGACCAACCTACGCCTGAACTCAGGAAGTCGCCATTAGGATTGGCAGGGCCTCCATCGGTTCCGGGGATGTAGATTCCTGCATCGGTCTGTGTGAACTGGTATCCCACCCAGATGTCTTCACCGGTGATCTTGACGGGAGCTGTCAGGGTGATGGTTTCCCATTGGCCGCCCATCGGGGTGAAGGTCTGCTGGTGGAGAACCGGGCCAGGCTCATAGGTGTTGCCCATACCGTAAATCTTGAGGGTCATGAGGTTCGAAGCCGGGGGGGCATTGAGGTCGTTGACAAACACTTCAACCGAGGTCAGATCCAGACCGGCGTAGGGCAGGGTCATGGCATTCGGGAAACGGGCGGCAACGGTAATGGTTACCGGAGGAGTGTTCCATCCAACTGCGGTATAGTTGTCGCCATCGTAATGCAACTGGGCGCTGGCATCGGTGATCGGAGCGGGGGTGATACCGCTGCTCGGAGCGGCCGAAATGTTCGACAGGGTCCTTTTTACACTGTTGACGCTTGCATTAGGCAGCACGGTAGCGCTTTTGTGTGCATCGAGATCGTATACAATATTTACATTATAGGTGAGATCTGCGGTACCGGTGTTGGAAACCATTGCATCACGGGTTCCGGTAGTGCCGTCGACCAGCCATGCAAAGACTGAACTGGGAGTAACATTGATGACAGGGTTGTTGCCGCTTTCAATTTCTGCGATGTATACATCATCGATATAATAACCGGCAACTTCTCCCGATCCGCTTGCTTCGCCGGCAAAGAAGTCAACGCCGCCAAGTTGAAGGGTTCCGCCGGGAGCCGATGCTTCATTGCTGAAAGGCCAGGTGTGGATCAGGGTGCCATCGAGATAAAATTTTATTTCGTCGGCATCAAGATCAATTTCATGTTTGCACACGAACCAGGCATCTTTGGGATAGTTTCCGTTAATGGTATTTCCTCCCTCCAATAATTCAATCGCACCGCCTGTACGGAAATAGATCTCGAAAGCCCATTCAATACCGGGTGACTCAAAGTGCTGGAAATTGTAATAACCGCACTTGCCTGTTTCCACGTACATGTACCAGGTTACTTCATATTTTCCCGAGACTTTGTTGCCCAGCTTCAGGATGGCATCCGTTTGTCCGCCTGTTTTATCAACGGAACCGGAATTCGGTGCCGAGTGTGCAAAAGCAGTGGAAATCTGGATATCCTCACCACTGCCGGGGTTGTTCGACCAGGTTGTCCACCAGGTGGGATTTACAACCGCGAGGAAACTGTTGGCAGCATAGGAGTCAAGGTTGTCCTCGTAAAGGACTGTTTGGGAAAATCCCATTCCGGCCCACAGGAAAAGTGAGACGCAAAAAAGTACTAGTTTCTTCATCGTTTTTTGTTTTTGGTGAATAATGTTGTTTGCACAAAAGTAATCATTTTTGATTAAATTCGGTACTTTTGCAAAAAAAAATGAAGAATCAATGTTTGAAGGATTAAGCGATAAACTCGACCGTGCATTTAAAGTGCTGAAAGGCCATGGTCACATAACCGAGATCAACGTTGCCGAAACCCTGAAGGATGTCAGAAAAGCCCTTCTTGACGCCGACGTCAGTTTCAGGATCGCCAAGCAGTTTACGGATGAGGTGAAGGTGAAGGCCCTGGGCCAGAACGTCCTGACCGCGGTATCACCAGGTCAGCTTATGGTCAAGATCGTCCATGATGAACTGACCATGCTGATGGGCGGCCAGAAATCGGACCTGACACTGAAGGGAGATTCCGCAGTTATCCTCATCGCCGGGTTGCAGGGATCGGGAAAGACCACTTTCTCTGCAAAACTGGCCAATTACCTCAAGACTAAAAAAGGTAAACGGCCGTTGCTGGTGGCCTGCGACGTATACCGTCCTGCTGCTATAGAACAGCTCAGGGTGCTGGGTGAACAGATCGGTATAGAGGTTTATTCGGAAGAGGGGAATAACGAGCCGGTGAAGATCGCCAGACATGCCATCCTTCATGCCCGTGATAAGGGTTGTAACGTGATCATCGTCGATACTGCCGGTCGTCTGGCTATTGATGAAGAGATGATGGATGAGATCGCCAACATCAAGAGCGCGGTTTCGCCTCAGGAGACTCTTTTCGTGGTTGATTCGATGACCGGTCAGGATGCTGTCAACACGGCAAAAGCCTTTAATGATCGTCTTGATTACGAAGGGGTTGTTCTGACAAAACTGGATGGCGACACGCGGGGTGGCGCGGCCCTCAGCATCAAGTCGGTGGTCAATAAACCGATCAAATTCGTCGGTCTGGGTGAAAAAATGGATGCGATCGATGTCTTCTACCCCGAGCGTATGGCCGACAGGATCCTGGGGATGGGTGATATCGTTTCGCTGGTTGAAAAAGCTCAGGAACAGTTTGACGAAGAAGAAGCGCAGAAACTCCAGAAAAAGATCGCCAGGAACCAGTTTGATTTTAACGATTTCCTGGCCCAGATCAAGCAGATCAAGAAAATGGGCAACGTGAAGGACCTGCTTGGAATGATTCCGGGTATGGGCAAAGCCATCCGTAACCTGGAGATCGATGACAACTCTTTCAAGGGGATCGAGGCGATCATCCACAGCATGACCCCCGAGGAAAGGCTGAACCCGGCTGTTCTGAACGGCAGCCGCAGAAAGCGGATTGCTACGGGGTCGGGCACCAGCATCCAGGAGGTAAACCAACTGATCAAGCAGTTCGACGACACCCGCAGGATGATGAAAATGGTGACCACCAGCAAAGGAAAGAACATGGCCAACATGATGCGGAACATGAAGCGGTGATGCCTTTTTTTCATCAGGCTTTTTTACTTTTCGGGTTTACCAATTTTTATACATTATTCACCAGGATATGAAATTACTCGACGGCAAACTCATTGCCGGTGAAATCAAGGCTGAAATTGCCGGAGTTGTGAAAAATGATTTTCTCGACAAAGGGATCAGGCCGCCACACCTTGCTGCCGTGCTGGTTGGCGACGATGGCGCCAGCATGACCTATGTGGCCGGAAAAGAAAAATCGTGCGGCGAAGTGGGTTTCACCTCGTCGGTTTACCGGTACCCGCAGAACATCAGCCAGGCACAACTGTTTGAGGTCATCGATTTCCTTAACGCCGATGTGGAGGTGGATGGTTTTATCGTCCAGCTGCCGCTGCCCCGTCACTTCGATGAACAGGCAGTGATCGAACGGATAGACCCGTCAAAGGATGTCGATGGTTTCCATCCCGCCAACATCGGCAAGATGGTACTCGGGCTACCTTGTTTTCTGCCGGCCACTCCGAAAGGAATCATGACCCTGCTTGACCGTTACGATATTGAAACCGCTGGAAAAAACTGCGTGGTGTTAGGACGGAGCCATATCGTCGGCACGCCGGTCAGCATTCTGCTTTCGCGCAAGGCCCCCCGCGGAAACGCAACAGTTACGCTGTGCCACAGTCACACCGGAGATATCAGTTCTATTGCCTCCCGGGCCGACATCCTCATCGCCGCCATCGGGAAGATGGGATTTGTCACCGAAGAGATGGTCAAACCCGGGGCCGTGGTGATCGATGTCGGTATCCACCGCATCGCCTCCGACACAACCAAATCGGGGTTCAGACTTGCCGGAGATGTCGACTTTGACCGTGTGGCGGGGAAGTGCTCCTACATTACCCCGGTACCGGGTGGAGTCGGCCTGATGACCGTGGTTTCGCTTCTCCAGAACACACTGGAGGCGGCAAAGAAAAACCTTCTGTGACGGGTCCTGAAAACATCGATGGTCATCTTCTTGCCAGGGGGAAAGTATTGCCTGTCATGGAGGAGTTTTATACCCTCCAGGGCGAAGGTTTTCATACGGGCAAGGCCGCTTATTTTATCCGGATAGGGGGATGTGATGTGGGATGCCGCTGGTGCGACGTGAAGGAATCCTGGAATGCCTCGCTTTTCCCGCCGGTGGCCGTTGAGGAGGTGGTTCAGCGTGCCGCCCGGTATCCTGCCGCGGCGGTTGTGATCACCGGCGGTGAGCCTTTGTTGTACAACCTTGATCTGCTTTGTGATCTGTTGCACGCGGCAGGGATCACCATCTTCGTGGAAACTTCGGGTTCTCAGCCTCCGGCCGGAAATTTTGACTGGATTTGTGTTTCGCCGAAAAAGGATATGCCACCGCTGCCTTCCATGTTATCGATGGCCAGCGAACTGAAGATGATCGTACACGATGAAACCGATTTTAGCTGGGCCGAAGAAAACGCGGCGAAAGTGCAGGCCGGTTGCATACTTTATCTTCAGCCGGAATGGAGCCGTCACCGGATCATGATGCCGGTGATCGTGGATTATATCAAGGCGCACCCGGAATGGAAAATTTCGTTACAGAGTCACAAATACATGCATATCCCATGATCTCTTTCAGGATCTTTGCAGGCCTCATCCTGCTACTGGCCATCGCAACGCCGCAGTTCGCCCAGCAGCCGGGACCTTCAACCACCAGCAAGAAGGCAGAGAAGCTCTTCTTTTCGGCCATTGAGGCTTACCAGGCGCGGAACTACGAAAAAGCCCTCGAGGATCTGGAAAAGGCGGTGACTGCCGATCCCAGGTTCATCGATGCATTTATTCTGCAGGGAGATATCTACTCCGACCTGCGAGAAACCGGAAAGGCCATACAATCCTACGAAAATGCTATCCGCACGAACCATCCGTTCAATCCGTCCCTCTACCTGATCCTGGCTAACCTGCAGCTCAGCCAGGGGTTCTACAGGGAGGCAAAGCTGAATTTTGAACGGGCTGCGGAATCACCCAACCTTACCCCGGCACGCAGGCAGCAAGCGGAGCAGGGGATCAGCGCGTGTTTCTTTGCCATCAGGATGATGGCCGACCCCGTGCCCTTTTCGCCTGTCAACCTGGGCGACAGCATCAACAGCCTTTTCGATGAATATATCAATGCCATCAGCTCCGACGGCGAATGGCTTTACTTTACGCGGAAGAATCCGAAAAATGCGCAGACGGTCGATCAGAGCCGCGCCTTTGAGGAAGATTTCTACCATTCGCACAAGGCCGACTCCGGCTGGCGCCTGGCCCGGAACTTGGGGCCGCCGATCAACTCGCATGGCAACGAAGGCGCCCTCTCCATTTCGCCCGACGGCAAGTACCTCTTCTTTGCCGCCTGCAACCGCGACGACGGCTACGGTAGCTGCGACATCTACTGGTCGCGCAGGGAGGGAACCCGCTGGAGCACGCCTGCAAACCTCGGGGGAACCGTCAATTCAAACCAGTGGGATTCGCAGCCCTCTTTTTCCTCCGACGGAAAGACGCTCTATTTTGCCAGCAAAAGAGGGGGAGGGATGGGGAGTTCGGATATCTGGAAAACCATGCTGGGAGCCGACGGATCGTGGAGCACACCAGTCAATCTGGGTGACAGTATCAACACCAAAGCCGAAGAGATGGCCCCGTTCATTCACCCCGACGATCAAACCCTCTATTTCTCCTCGAAAGGACACCAGGGTATGGGCGGGCTCGATCTTTTCTTTGCCCGGAAAGGTGCCGGCGGAAACTGGAGTTCCCCCACGAATCTTGGCTTTCCCATCAACACCCACGCCGACGAGATCACACTGGTTGTCGACGCAAGGGGCGAGATCGCCTTTATCTCCAGTGACGTTTTTGGCGGTAAGGGGAGGCAGGATGTTTACATGTTCCCCTTGTACAAAGAGGCAAGGCCGGTATTGACAACCTATTTCAAAGGGATCGTGTTTGACGAAAAAACCAGCCGGCGGCTGGAAGCCCGGTTTGAGCTCACCGACCTGGAATCGTCGAAGGTCGTGGCCGAATCAAGTTCCGACCCTGTGACAGGCGACTTTCTGCTGGTGCTTCCGACCGACAGGGAATATGGACTCAATGTCTCAAAAGAAGGCTACCTGTTTTATTCCGAGCACTTTTCACTCACGGGAACCAACACCAGCGCCCGGCCATTCATCAAGGATATACCGCTGAAACCCATCCGTATCGGCGAAACGGTGGTGCTGAAGAACATTTTCTTCGATACTGATAAATATGACCTGAAGACTGAATCGCGCATGGAGCTTGATAAACTGACTGATCTTTTGAAGAAGAACCCGAAGATGCAGATCGAGATCAGCGGTCACACCGACAACGTGGGAACAGCAGAGCACAACCAGGCACTTTCGGCCAACCGCGCCCTTGCAGTTTACAATTACCTTGCAGGCCAGGGAATTCCTGCCGGCCGTTTATCATACAAAGGTTATGGATTCAGTCAACCGGTCGATACCAATGAAACAGAGGAAGGCAGGGCCAGCAACAGGCGAACTGAATTTAAAGTAGTTGGGAATTAAATAATAATTCTTACCTTTGCACCCCTAAAAATAGCTCGTATTCATGATCCATATAACATTACCCGATAACTCTGTTCGTCAATACCCCGAAGATGCTACAGGACTTGACATTGCAAAAAGCATCAGCGAAGGACTTGCACGCAATGTGCTCTCCGTGCAGGTGGATAACGAGGTATGGGATGCCACCCGTCCGATCGGCCGTGATGCGAAAGTCAAGCTGCTAACCTGGAATGATCCGGAAGGAAAAGCCACCATGTGGCACTCTTCCGCCCACCTGATGGCCGAGGCCATCGAACTGCTTTTCCCTGGTGTGAAGTTTGGCATCGGGCCAGATATCGAGAATGGTTTTTATTACGATATCGACTTTGGCAATCACGCTATCTCCTCAGATGATTTCCCGAAGATCGAGAAGAAAATGCTGGAACTGGCCCGCGAAAAACAATCCTTCGTCCGCAAGGAGGTATCTAAGGATGAGGCGCTCGGTTATTTCTCCAGAAAGGGGGATGAATACAAGGTGGAACTGCTCCAGGACCTGGCGGAAGGTTCCATCACCTTTTACGAATCGGGACATTTCACAGATCTTTGCCGTGGTCCGCATCTGCCCGATACCAGCCCGATAAAATCAGTAAAGCTGCTCAACATAGCCGGTGCTTACTGGCGGGGCGATGAGAAACGCAAACAGCTTACGCGCATATACGGCATCACCTTCCCGAAACAGAAGGAGCTTGACGATTTCCTGGTGATGCTGGAGGAGGCGAAAAAGCGCGATCACCGCAAATTGGGAAAAGAACTCGAGCTTTTTGCCTTTTCGCAGAAGGTAGGTCTTGGTTTGCCGCTCTGGTTGCCCCGCGGGGCCCAGCTTCGTGAACGCCTCGAGATGTTTCTGAAGAAGGTTCAGAAAAAAGCAGGTTATCAGCAGGTCATGTGCCCTCATATCGGAAATGTTGAACTTTACAAAACCTCAGGGCATTATCAGAAATACGGGGAGAGTTCTTTCAGGCCTATCTCTACACCGATCGAAGGGGAGGAGTTCTTCCTGAAACCGATGAACTGCCCGCACCACTGCGAGATCTATAAAACAAGCCCCAAATCCTACCGCGACCTTCCCATCCGGCTTGCCGAATTCGGTACCGTATACCGTTACGAGCAAAGCGGCGAACTTCACGGATTGACCAGGGTGCGCGGATTTACGCAGGATGATGCGCATATTTTCTGCACTCCCGAACAGGTGAAGGATGAATTCAAGGGGGTCATGGACATCGTTATGCTGATATTCAAGGCATTGGATTTTAAGGATTTCATCGTGCAGATTTCCCTTCGCGACCCGAACAACAAGGAAAAATATATCGGCTCCGACGAGAACTGGGAAAAAGCAGAGCAGGCCATTATCGAAGTGGCTCAGGAGCGTGAACTCAACACGGTTCTTGTTCCAGGTGAGGCCGCATTCTACGGTCCCAAGATGGACTTCATGGTGAAAGATGCCCTGGGAAGAAAGTGGCAGCTTGGAACGATCCAGGTTGATTACAACCTCCCGGAAAGGTTCGACCTGGAGTACATCGGTGCCGATAACCAGAAACATCGCCCGGTAATGATCCACCGCGCCCCGTTCGGATCGATGGAACGGTTCGTGGCCGTGCTGCTTGAACATACCGCCGGGAATTTTCCGCTATGGCTCACTCCCGACCAGGCTATTGTGCTGCCAATCAGTGAGAAATATATCGATTATGCAAAAAAAGTTTTGAATATCCTGAATAATTCCGAAATTCGCACGCTCATCGACGACCGGAACGAAAAGGCTGGCAAGAAGATACGCGATGCGGAGCTACGGAAGATACCATTTATGCTGGTGGTTGGCGAACGCGAGGAAATGGAAGGCACCGTTTCGGTGCGCAGGCATGGGCAGGGGGACCTGGGACCGCAAAAAATCGAGGATTTCATTGCCCTCGTTGATGAATCTGTAAAGAAGGAATTGGAATGGTAACACACACTGTAGAGACGGGTTTGAAACTCATCTCTGCAGGAACATGATAAAAAACCCGATTATTCACTAAAGATAGGAGATTTAACAATAGTAACACAATTTAATGGCCCGAGACGGTTTCCGAAACCGGGTAAGAAAGAAGAACCTTACAACATCAACCAGTGGATTAAAGCTCCCGTGGTCCGCGTGGTTGGCGAAAACATCCAGCCGGGTATTTATAACATCAGAGAGGCGCTGAACATCGCTGAAATGAATGGCCTCGACCTGGTAGAGATTTCTCCGACGGCCAATCCGCCGGTTTGTAAAGTGATCGACTACAAAAAGTTCCTTTACGAGCTGAAGCGTAAGCAGAAGGAGATGAAGGCGAAAACGGCCAAAATTGTTGTGAAGGAAATCAGGCTCGGACCGAATACCGACGACCATGATTTCAACTTTAAACTGAATCACGCCATCAAATTCCTGAAAGACGGGGCAAAGGTAAAGGTAGATGTCTTTTTCAAGGGACGTTCCATTATTTATAAGGAGCAGGGAGAGCTCATCCTTCTGAAGTTTGCGCAGGCACTGGTCGAGGTGGGAAAAATTGAACAAATGCCCAGACTGGAAGGGAAGCGGATGATCATGATCATTACCCCAAAAAAATAATCATCATAATAATTCAATCAATCAATAATTCAATCAATTAACTAAGGTAACATGCCAAAAATGAAAACCAAATCCGGCGCCAAGAAAAGGTTCGCCCTGACAGGCACCGGTAAGATCAAACGGAAGCATGCTTACAAAAGCCACATCCTGACCAAGAAAACGACCAAGCGGAAAAGGAATCTGACCTACTCCACCGTCGTCGATAAGGCCGATGCTGCCAATGTAAAGGAGATGCTCCAGGGTTAAACAATCATTGTCGAACTTGTGTTTAGCTTTAAGATCTCCGGTGCGGAGACGCTAACGCAAAAAATTAACAACTATGCCAAGATCAGTAAACGCTGTCGCCTCGCGTGAGAGAAGGAAAAAGATCCTGAAACGGGCCAAAGGACAATTCGGAAGAAGGAAGAATGTCCTGACCGTTGCGAAGAATTCAGTTGAAAAAGGATTAACCTATGCATACCGTGACCGCCGGACCAAGAAAAGAAATTTCAGGGGTTTGTGGATCACGCGTATCAATGCCGGTGTGCGTGCCTACGGGATGTCATATTCCGTATTCATGGGAAAACTGGCTGAAAAAAATATCATCCTGAACCGGAAAACCCTGGCCGACCTGGCCATGAATCATCCGGAAGCATTCAAAGCCGTGGTTGAAGAACTGAACAGCTAAAGCCCAATGCTCAAAATAAAAAAGGGGATCGCTTCCGGCGATCCCCTTTTTTATTGCTTTTTCCGCCGCGCATAGTTCTGCAGGAATTCGAGTATCTTATTGTGTGGAAGTTGCTTGGCAATGATCTCCTTATTGTCGTCAAGAATATAAATGACCGGGGTGGAGATGATGTCGTACGATTCGTGGTAATCGCCGGTAAGCGTTCGGGGACCGTTTACATTGATCCAGGTCATGTTCAGTTTGCGGATCTTTTCCTTCATTTTGGCCATGGAGGTGTCGGAACAGATACCCATGATCTCAAGGCCGAACTTCACTTTTGCAGTATCATACTGCTCCTTTATTCTCGGCATGTCCTGGTTGCAATGACCGCAATCGGGATCCCAGAATAATAGCATGAGGTAGTTTGCCTTGATGTTGTGCATGGAAACAAGTTGGAAACTGGTGTCCTGCATGATCATGTTGGGCGCCTTTGCCCCGATAAGCAGGTTGCGTATCTTGTTGGCTTTCTTGATGATCTTCTCATTCGTTGATTTATCCACCCATGAGGCCTGACCAGTAACATAATACTGATCGACAATGTGCACGAAGATCCGGTCGAAACCCATGATCTCTGAGGTCTCGTATTTATAGGTGGTTAGCCATATCATGTATTTGAACATCTCCGCATTCGGCCTGGATTTCTCAATGAATATATCAACCTCCTTGATGATGGTGTCGGGCAACTGAACCAGCACATTGTCGAGGTACTTTTTCATTTTGTTATAAAACACCGGTGTGCGAAGCAGCCGGGGATCGGTAAAGTCCACGTCGTCCCAGTAATGCGCCTTATAATATCGGTAGGCGAAGGTTGAATCCTTTTTCCCGTTCGGCAGTGTGGGAATTTCTTCGGGAATGTCAGGCTCCTTCATGGCATTGATCATCAACGCAATGAATGATTCAGGCCGGGTCTTGACCAGGTTTAGTTTATAATTGATCAGATCTTTGTTCAGATCAGTGATCACCTTAGTGTAATGGTCGGTAGAGTCTTTATTCCCTTCCACCTTTTTCATCTGTTCCTGCAGACCCTGGATTTTTGTGATGATGGCCTTGTTTTCCTTCAGGTAATCATAGAAAAGCTTGTTGTCAGGAGAATCCTTGATGACCATGTGGTCGGCAGGGTTGTCAACCCTGGTTTCCATCGAGAATTTGCGGTCGTTGTTGATCACAAAATCAAAATAGTTTTTGGTAGTGATGATAAACAGGTAAAGACCCTTGGGATGATTGGCCGGGGCTTTGTAGGTACACCGACCCTGGGCGTCGACCGTCAGGGTGTCGATGATGTAGGTGCCGTTGCTGTAATAATTGCCGATCATGACCGTGGTATCCTTAAGACCCTGGATACGGAATTTGATGAGATAATCATCCGACTGTGCAAATATTGACCTGGCCGGCTGAATAAGCAGGATAAGCAGAATTACAAAGTACCTGATCTTGTTCATGTATGATGTTTGACTTGAGTGAATGGTTTAATTTGCCATGTTTGTCTTTCGGAATAATAACGAAAAAACTTATTTTCTATTTTCTGCCAAAAGTGTTGTTCATCTATGATGATTGCATCGAACATTTCAATAGGTCCTGAAAAACCATCTCACGTAGAAATAGCCGATCGCTTCGTTCATGGTTTCACGGAAACCTTTGCTAGACTTCCACCAGGAGTGACGCCCGTAATAAAAATTCGGCATCGATATGATCCCGGTTTTGATGCTGTCGCCCAGCGCTGCCTGGAATAGAAGACGGCTTCTTCCACCATGCACGCTCATGGTCATCAGGTTGATTGCTTTGGTATCGGGACGGTTCGACCTCAACCAAAGCTTTAAGCGTTTGGCGGAATTGTAAGTACGGTCATTACGAATCTCATCGGTTCCGATCATAACGAGTCTGGTTGAGTCGAATCCCAGCCTGAGCAAAGACTTGCCAGCAACGATGGCAGTGTTGCGGTAAGGCGCCAGCAGCTCGCCATACTCAAGAGGCGTGCCAGTGGTGATCAGCAGTTCATAGTTATTTTTTCGGAACTCATTGATAGCGCCCTGCAACACGTAATCGCTGATGAATCCCTCCAAAACCAGGATGTCAGTTTTCTCCCTTTCAACCGGTGCCAAAATGTCATACAGGTTAATAAAGAGGAGATAAAGCGGCAGCAGGATGATGATCAGCAGCAGACCCCATCCTGGCAGGGTCAGGCCCCAGCGTTCCTTCCTGCTGAAGAGAAAGTATTTGCCGGAAATCGGTTTGTTCATCGGGGGCACATTTGAGGTTTGGGCGCTTTATGCCAGATGTTCCCTGCGCAGCAGGTCATTGACCGTCTTCACGGGGTTGAAGGTAATGATGGGAACTTCAATGAACCACGTGATCCAGTGCGCCATTGATCCATTCCATAGCCCGGGAAGTTCCTGCGCCTTGAGGGTTCTGCCCCCGCTTGACTTGGTGCTGATCAGGCCCGTATTCTCATCCACGAAATCCTGCAGGTTAAAGAGGTCGCCCCGGAAAGTACGGGTAGAGCAGACCAGGTCGACCGGGTTGAAGTGGGTGGCCGAATTTGCAATCGCCTGCTGGCCGGGATTTTTCATATCTATCTGGGCCGATTCGACGATCTGCAGGGAGGTTGTTCCGTCGTCGCCGGCAACCCAGAAGGGGCCGCCACCAGGTTCTCCTTCATTTTTTACCATCCCGCAAACCCGCATGGGGCGGTTAAAACAGTTGAAAAGAAATTCTTTCTTAAGCGTTTCGCTCCACGTGGCAAAACCGTTTGGTATCGTAGCATACAGATGCCCGGCGGCAAACTGCGTCATGGCAACCAGATCTTCATGAGTATACGCGCCGGTTTCAAGTTTCTGCAGGAACCCGAAGATCTTTTCGCGCATGGAGAGCAGAAATCCTCCAAGCAGTTTTTTGTACCGGTAGGTTTCAGGTTTCAGGCTGTCGGGTACCACGTTGTCGATGTTTTTAATAAAGATAATATCGGCCTGAATGAGGTTAAGGTTTTCGAGCAATGCGCCATGACCGCCGGGCCTGAATAGGAGGGTGCCGCTATCGGACCGGAATGGCTCGTTCTGCTCGTCTACCGCGATGATATCGGTCGACGGATTTTGGATAGAAAATGAGATGTCAAGCTTTACCTGGTGTTTTTGCTCCAGCTGCGGAACCACCCTGCGGGTAAGATCGTCAAACCGGCTCCGGTGCTCGGGCGAGATGGTGAAGTGGATCCGGGCTTTCCGTTCACGGTCGGTGGCGTAAACCACAGCCTCGGCCAGATGCTCTTCGGCCGATGTCCGGCTGCCATCGGCGTACCGGTGAAAGAGGATGAGCGCTTTAGGAAGGTTGGCATATTCAAGACCGTCATCATCAAGGATCCGGTTAATAACACTATTGTATTCCTTCTCGCCGATCAATCGCTTGACCTCACTGATACCGCCTGCTGCTTCAGCGAGTTTGTCGAAGAAAGCGATATGTTGAAGGTTCTGAATGAGATAGAACACGGAATTGAACCCCTGGTCTTTCATGAACAACGATTCACCTGTTTCATCATTGGTGTATTTTTCTCTGAATTCAAACAAATGCTTGAACATACGGCTGGCGGCGCCGGATGCAGGAACGAATTTTACAACGGAAAGTCCGGGCTGCTCCCGGTCGAAATTTTCGATCAATGCGGCTTTCTCCTGGTCAGTGAACGTCATGATGCCATCGCCGGGCGTTGCCGGCCGCACCAGGCGGATAAAGGGAAAGCCTTTGCGGAAGTGTTCAATCTGCCGCTGAATGGCAACAGTGTCGATGCCTTTGGATGCAAATAGGGAGAGATCCTGTGGGGTGAACATATTTTCAATTTTATTATTTTTAACAAAAATATCCAGAAAAATGAAAACCCTGTCGTTTTTTTTAATGGTGGTGATGATGTCGGTCCAAAGCTTCAGCCAGGTAGCCCCACAGAAATACTTCATCGAATTTATGGACCGCTACAATTCTCCCTATTCGGTGAACACGCCCCAGCAATACCTCTCGAACCGCGCAATAGAGCGGAGGCAGCGACAGGGGATACCGATCGTTGAAAATGACCTGCCGGTAAATCCGAACTATATCAACATCATCCGATCATACCCGGTAACCATTCTGAACCGGTCCAAATGGCTCAACGGAATCACCGTTTATTCCCTGAATCCGTCATTGATTGATTCCATCCGTGAACTTCCATTTGTAAAAAGGGTCATTAAGAATGTAAATCAAGATTTGATAAATATTTATAATCCAGTTGATAAATATATATTATATAAACATTCACTTGATAATACATTTGCAGTAACTGAGATTCCCTGGTCATTCAAACGGGCCTACACTGAATCCTGGTATGGGGCATCCTATGCACAAGTACATATGGTTGGTGCCGATAGCATGCATGCCATGGGCTACCGTGGCGAGGGCATTGTGATTGCGGTTCTGGATGCCGGTTTCAAGAATACCGACCTGGTGAAAGCGTTCGACAGTTTGTGGTTCAATAACCAGATATTGGGGACAAGGGATTTCGTAAAACCAGGCAACAATGTCTTTCAGGAGGATGACCATGGTACGGCGGTCCTCTCGGTAATGGGGGCCAACATTCCGGGACAACTCGTCGGCACGGCGCCGAAAGCAGCGTACTGGTTGCTTCGTACAGAGGATGTTAGCAGCGAGTACTTAATTGAAGAGTATAACTGGATTTCGGCCGCCGAATTTGCCGACAGTGCCGGTGCTGATATCATCAACTCATCATTGGGCTATACCCGCTTTAACGATCCTGCCCAGGATCATACCTGCCACGATATGAACGGCAATACCACCCCTGTCACCATCGGGGCCAATATAGCCGCCGGCAAAGGGATGGTGGTGGTAAACAGCGCGGGAAACAAGGGCAGCAGCAGTACCTGGCAATGCATGAGCGCCCCGGCCGACGGTTTTGGGGTTCTTGCCGTTGCAGCCGTCGACTCAAACGGAATCTGGGCCTCATTCAGTTCCGTAGGTGAAGCAGGCAGCAGGGTCAAACCTAATGTTGCAGCCATGGGCAGCCTGACGGCGGTTTCTTCCTCAACCGGTCCCGTGATCAGGTCAAGCGGTACCTCCTTCTCAACCCCCGTTATTTCAGGCGCCACGGCTTGCCTCCTGCAAGCCGCAAAGAATTGGAGCAGCGGTTTAATTATCCGTTCCATCGAGCTAAGCAGCAATAAGATAAACAGTCCTGACAAATACCTGGGATATGGTGTTCCAAATTTTATATCAGCATTGCAGCACCTGTCGGTCCCTGCCCCGGAACCTCAAAGAAAATCGCTGGTTATCAGTCCTAACCCTACAACAGGAGGGGTAGTGATAACGGTTACCAGGCCGGTGGCAGGAAAGGCGGAGATCAGAATTTACAATCTTAATGGCAATGCGGTGAAAACATTCGTGTTAATGGCCGGGGCAGGGGAGTTACTCATCAGGGCCGGTTTTGATATTTCCGACTTGCCCGATGGTGTTTACCTGGTCTGTTTACAGGATACTGATGGCGTTAATTGTGAATTAATGTTGAAAATTGCTCAGTAGCGTTGTTTACAAATGAAATTACATTTGTAAACCATAAATCAAAAGATAATACATTGTAATTAAGCACCATAAATTTGTAATTGTAAATTACATTTATATGGCAATAATGTAATAATTGCTTATGTACAAATGTAAATTACAAATGTAACATTCATTGTTTGTAGCCCTTATTTTATTTAAAATCAATGTATAATATGTTTTTATTAAATATAAGGTTTAAAAATTAATGTTTTTTACAATTGTTTCGATTCTTGCAATAGAATATGTTACTTTTGTAAAAAACGTGAACATGATTGAACGTATTCTTTTATTGATGAAGGAGCAGAACCTGACTGCTTCGCAGTTCGCCGACATGATAGGCAGCCAGCGTTCGGGAATGTCGCATCTTATTTCAGGAAGGAACAAACCAAGTCTTGAATTCGTAATGAAGGTCCTTCAGCGTTTTCCACATGTCACACCCGAGTGGTTGCTATATGGCAAAGGTTCTCCTGATCGGGCCGCACCGACCGGTGTGGTCGAGCAGGTGAAGATGCCAGTGCCTGCAGGAAATACGGCAGCGACATTGTTTGATGATGCTTTTGCCAATGAGCCGTTGACTCCTTCGACATCGGCCGAAAAGGTGATGGTTGAACTGGAGCCAAGCGGAAAGCCGCTAAAGGAGCCAGCCGGAACAGCAAGACGAGTAATAGGTGACAAACCGGCAGAGGAGAGAGGCCAGTTGCCTTTTAAGGATATGAAAAGGCAAAATAATTCACTGCCGGTTGAGAAAATCGTGGTTTTCTATGCAGACCGGACGTTCAGGGAATATCTTCCCGAGGGTTGATCAGAATCGTTCGGTTTCGGAAAAGAAGAAGGACGATTCCCTGTGGGCGCTTTCATCGCTGTCGGAACCGTGAATGGCGTTTTCGCTGAGGTTCTTACCGTATAGTTTCCTGATCGTACCCTCTTCGGCTTTCGCAGGGTCGGTGGCTCCGATAAATTGCCTGAAGGCATTCACCGCATCATTTTTCTCCAAGATGGCAGCATAGATGGGCCCTGATGACATGAAGGCTGTGAGGTCTTCGAAGAAAGGTTTTCCGACATGCATCTCGTAAAACTTACCAGCCAGTTCACGGGTAAGCATTGTTTTTTTCAAGGCAACGACCCTGTATCCTCCGGCTTCGATCTGTGCCAGGATCTTTCCTGAATATCCGGCCGAAACAGCCGAAGGTTTTATCATCGTGAAGGTGATGTTTCTGCTCATTTTCTGTTGAATATTAAACGCGGCAAATGTACCACAATATTCTTTTTCTCCCTATTTTTGCATGGAGAAAACTGTATATAGCTTGGAAAATAACGATTTCAGGGCCATATCCCGACATTTTGAACAACCGCAGAAGGTCCTGATTACCACCCATACAAACCCCGACGGCGATGCCATTGGGGCCAGTCTTGCACTGGCCAGATACCTTTCTGCAAAACACCATTCGGTGCACGTGATAATCCCTGATCCCTATCCTGATTTCCTGGCATGGATGCCGGGCTGCGAGGATATCCTGGTCTACTCGCGTGATTCGCAACGCTGTGAGGATGTCATCGCCGGAGCTGAATTGATCGTTGCCGCAGACTATAACAATTTCAGCAGGATCAACAACGCCGCACCCTCGGTGCGCAAATCTTCAGCCATCAAGATACTGATCGATCATCACCTCTATCCTTCCGATGAATTTTCGCTGTTCTATTCCACCCCGGATGTTTCTTCTACTTCGGAACTTGTGTATGACCTGATGGAAGCAAGCGGCGACAAGCACTTGATAGATAAAGAGATAGCTGAATGCATCTACACCGGGATCATTACCGATACCGGTTCGCTCAGCTATTCATGCAACCACGTTAAAACCTACCTGATCATTGCCGAACTTTTCAGGATTGGGATCGACGGCGAACATCTTCACCGGATGATCTACGATACCTATTCCGAAAGCCGGCTGCGTTTGCTCGGTTATTCCATCAGCGATCAGCTGGTGGTCCTTCCGGAGTATCACACGGCTTACATCACCCTGTCTGCCTCCGACCTTGAACGGTTTAATCACCAGATAGGCGACACAGAAGGCATTGTGAACTATGCCCTCTCCATCAAGGATATCAATCTTGCCGCTCTTTTTATGGAAAGGGATGATTATGTGAAGGTTTCGTTCAGGTCGAAAGGCAACTTTTCGGTTGAACGGATATCCAGGGATTTTTTCGATGGCGGCGGGCACCGGAATGCGGCAGGAGCCAATTGTTATATTCCGCTTGAGGTCACCGTACAAAAATTTCTTTCCTTGCTGCCGCAATTCAAAGACCGGTTGTCGACAGTTTATTGATTATGAGTCATTCACGATGAATGCTTCGATGATTATTCGCTTCCTGGGATATTTTTTACCGGTATTCACACTCCTCTTTACCGCATGCTCCAATGAACAGCGGGAGGTGCAAACCACCGGAAACTTCAGCCTTCTGGATGATTCTGTGGTAAATTACAACCGGAAAATGGTAGAGATCGAATCGCAGGAGATTGCCGATTTTCTGAAACGTTATCGCTGGAACGTTGAAGTTACGAAGACAGGTCTGCGGTATCTGATCATGAAGCAGGGCAGGGGAGACGTTCCCATGCCGAGAGATGAAGTGGAAATTGCTTACGAAACCAGGCTGTTGAGCGGTGAGGTGGTGGAACAGGTAAAACCTGGTGCGCCCTTGAGGTTCAGGATCGGCACAGGAAAAGTACCCAACGGGCTTGAAGAGGGGTTAATGCTGATGACCACCGGCGCCCATGCCAAACTGGTCGTTCCTTCGCACCTTGCTTTCGGACTTCTGGGCGATTTTAAAGCTATTCCGAACAGGGCGGTTCTTGTATATGATGTAGAATTGCTGAAAATATTCAGATCAGTGATGAAAAAATGAAACCCTGAACACTATTTTAACGTACTAATTTAACGTACTTTTGTAAATCAAATCAAACAATCAATCAATTAAATAATTACATTTAAACCGTAACATGCAAATTATGAAAAAAGTTGTTGTGAATCCGTTGGTAATGGTGATGTTGCTTGCTCTTACAATGCTGGCCTGTTCTTCGAAGTACGCGGGCTATGATAAAACCGATACCGGGCTGTACTACAAGATACACAAAGTGGGGACCGATACCGTAAAGGCTAAAATAGGTGATTTTGTTTCGCTTACAATGCGTTATACCTACAAAGATTCCGTGTTGTTCGACAGCCAGAAGGCCATGGGCAGCCCGGTCAGATTCCAGGTTCCACCATCCGATTTCAAAGGCGACATCTATGAGGGCATCCGTATGCTTGCAGCAGGCGACAGTGCATCTTTTATCATCAACGCCGATTCACTTTTCACCAAGACCTTCAGGCAACCATCGCGTCCGCAGTTTATCGACAGTAACAGTGTGGTCTATTTTTATGTCACTATGATCTCTGTTGAGTCGCCGCAGAAAATGAAAGATAACGAGGAAGTTCTGCTGAAAAAATACATTGATGAAAAGAAAATTACCGTAATGCCTTCCCAATCAGGACTTTATTTCATCGAAACCCTTGCCGGTAAAGGCGCCAGGGTTGATTCCGGGTCGTGGGTGAAAGTCCATTTCAAAGTATCAATGATCGATGGCAAGCAAATCTTTTCGACCTATGACCGGGAGGAACCGATGGAATTCGAGTACGGGCAGCGTTTCGATACCCCCGGATTTGAAGAAGGGATCGGTAAGATGATGAAAGGCGGCAAGGCAACACTTGTCGTACCGTCGGCCATTGCATTCGGCGAACAGGGCCGTGGCGCCATGGTTCCGCCCTATTCAACCATCGTTTATGATGTGGAGATCGTGGATGTGATGTCGAAGGCAGATCATGAAAAGCAGATCGCAAACAAACAGAAGGAGGAAAAAATGAAACTGGAAAACAACAAGAAACAGGAGACTGATTTAATGAAGAAGTATCTCAAGGACAACAACATAAATACAAAACCCACGGCCAGCGGCCTGATCTATATTGAAAAGGTGAAAGGCACCGGAACCCGGGCCGTAGCCGGTAAAAAGGTGAAGGTACACTACACCGGAACGTTGCTCAACGGAACCAAATTCGACTCGTCACGCGACCGCAATGAGCCGTTCGAGTTCACCCTTGGCCAGGGTCAGGTCATCAAGGGCTGGGATGAAGGGATTGCCCTGATGAACGTTGGCGGTAAAGCCACCCTGGTCATACCCTCGACCATTGCCTATGGCGACCGTGACATGGGTACCATTCCGCCTTATTCAACCCTGGTATTTGATGTCGAATTAATGGATGTAAAATAACTAACACCTGGCATGTTGAAAAACCTGGCTTCAATTCTGGTAATCTTTTTGCTTACCGTTCAAACGGGAAAGGCGGAACTGATCGTGAACTTTTCGGCCGACAGGGTATGTTTGGGCAGTGTGACAACACTGATCAACCGGTCGGTGATCATGGACGACAGTGTTCAGTACATTCTCTGGGATTTGAACGGTGATGGCAAATTTGATGAAGGATTCGGCCAGGATACCATCCAGAAATATTTCGATTTTGCCGGGACCCATGAGGTCGGCCTCAAAATAATCACCTTTGGCGGCGATGCCAAAGCCATTTACAAACTGGTTTATGTTGGCGAAATCAGGGCTGATTTTACCTTCGTAACAGGCTGTATGTACCAACCCATACAGTTTACCGATCAGGCTTACGTTAGTGGCGATCAGATTGCCGGCTACCTTTGGGATTTCGGCGATGGAACAGCTACGAGCAATCAACGCAATCCCATCCACCAGTTCGCATCTTCGGGTGGTTTTACGGTTAAGCAGGTCGTTACCACACTCTCAGGCTGCAAAGATTCCACCACCCGGGTTGTCACCATCGGCAACCAGGTGGTGGTCGATCTTCAGTTCTACGGCGATACGGTGCTTGTGAAAGGTGACAGTGTTGTGGCCTATGTACCAAATAGCTACGACAGCGTGTTGTGGTCGACCGGTGCGAAAACGACCTCCATTGTCATTAAAACAACCGGCTATTTCTGGATCAGGGCTTACAAGGGGGGCTGTTACGCCGACAAAAGCTTCAGCGTGCTGGTTGAAGAGTACGGTTCGGAGCCGGTCATCATGACCATGATCACCCCCAATGGCGACGGAATGAATGATTACTGGCAGATCCTTAACTTATACAAGGTGGGACCGTGCGAGGTGAGCGTCTATAACCGCTACGGCGAGCGTGTATTGTCGTCAACCTCCTACAACAACGACTGGGACGGCATATATAAAGGTAAACTGTTGCCCAATGATACCTACTACTTCAATGTACGATGTGTCAATTCTGATATGATTAAGGGAACTGTAAATATTCTGAAATGAGAAAAATACTGGCCACCGTTATCCTCATTGCCGGGTTTTTACAGGCTGTGCACGCCCAGCAGATGCCTTTTCCCGACACCTACCTGGTCAATCCAGCCTCACTGGCTCCCTCTTTTACCGGGAAGACCTATCCTTTTCAGGCATATGTCACTTACCGCAGCGAGTGGACCGGAATTACGGGAGCTCCAATGCTGGGAAACATTTACCTGGACGGGAAACTTGGGAAAAAGATGGGTATCGGGGGAAGTTTCCAGATGAGCAAAGCGGGAATTTACCGCAATTTTACGATTAACCTTGATTACGCCTACCATCTGCAGGTTGCACGGGATCATTTCATCGGTTTCGGGCTCAACGGCACCTTTTACCAGAATTCAGTGGATCTCTCCGACCTTGTGGTCAGCGATCCTTACGATCCGATGATATACAACAAGGACAAGAGCACCGAGAGCTACTTCAATGTCGGAGCCAGCCTTTTGTATAACTGGAAGGATTTCAATTTCTGCCTTGCGTTTCCCATGATCATCAATACGAAGTCGTTGTATATGGATACGTTATACGACAACGTCCTCATCATGAACCGCAATTTCCTGGTGTATAGCAATTACACGGCTGGCCTGGGCGAAGGGTGGAAGATGAAGTTTGACTTGTTATTCAGGAAGGGGTTAAGCATGCCGTGGACCTTCGATGCCGGCGTCACAGTGATGTACGATGACAGTTACTGGGCCGGCGTATTGTACCGGAAGAACAATATTTTCGGCGTTTCGGCGGGACTCGCCATCATACACACCATCCTGCTGAACTATACCTACGAATTTTCGGGTTCAGCCATGGGAGGCAAAAGCGGCGGCACGCATGAGATCACACTCGGATGCAGGATCGGTTCCCCTTCAACCAAAACCACCAAGGCGACTTTGCAAATTAAAGAGTATGACAGGTAAGTATCACATATCAGGCCGGAAGAAATTCAGCTTCAGCGAGGCCACCAGGCGCGTATTTCTTTGCGTTTTTCTTGTTTCAGTCTGGTTGACCAGCTTCAGCCAGAATACCTCCAAAACCGGAGGAATCGCCTTCAGGATCGACGACAATCCGGCCCTAGCGCAGCTTAACTCACTGGATAGCTTGTTCCGTTTGCACCAAAAGACGTTTTCGCTGGCCATCACCCCGTGGTCATTGCCTCTTTCGCCCGATTATGTCGACCGGCTTAAAGAATTTTCAGCCTATGGCCATGAGGTCATGGACAATACCCCCACCCACAACACCCATTATTTCTCGCTACTTAACATTCAGGATACCAGCTTGTTCGTGAACGAATGGGGAGTCGATCATTTCAATGGTCAGCAGGTTTGTCTCAAATATACCTCCATCGATCTTTCGACACCCCATGGTGAAGGACCGCTCAACATTGCCGGCAACCTGGTGATCAGCGCCAATCCCGGCGAATTTTCCGATCTGAACGGGAATCCATATTTCTTTGCCATTTACATCCAGTTCATGGATAAACCCTACCTCTGGTACGATCTGAAGAACATAAATCCAAATGACCCCGACTCGCTGAGGGTGAAATCTTTCTGGGGAGAACCGGTTGATCTGGGCACGCATTGGTGGTTCAATTACAAAAAACTCACCCAGCGTGACGTTTACATGCATCCTTCGGCCATTACCCTGCTTGGCCGTTGGTCGCAAACGCTTTTCAGCAATCTTGGCATCGACGTTCCTGCCACCTGGGTTCATCCTGCCGGGCAAATGCCCTGGCTCAATGCCTTCGAGGTGAAGTCGAACCTCGGCGATTCGCTGGGTTACCGCGCCGGGACGAATTTTGCCAATGCCGCCTATTTCTGTTACAATGAGGCCAATCCCGGGATGATGAAGCAGTTTGCCCTGCAATCAGGCGATATCTCCATCGAAAACCAGTATTTCAGCTGGAACAAGCCGAAGATCGCCGATGCCTTTGCCAAGCATTTTGTAAAAGTTGATCTTTCTTATCTCCAGGCCCCCCTTGGAGGATGGAATGCTTACCTGCAGCGGGTCGACAGTCTTCTCACTTGGTGTTCGGCGAACCAGATACCGGTAAAGACCATCGGGAACTGGAGCGGGTTGGTTTTTGACAGCCTTCCAAACCGTGGAGTGAATATCTTCCCGAAGCTGAACGCCGATCTTGATGGTGACGGTTTTCCTGATGGTTACGACCAGGACACAGTAAACCTTAAGGGTGTTTTCAATCCTGCCGACGGGGTGGCGGCCAGTGGCGGCAAATGTTTCGAAATTGACACAACAGGCAGTGTTTGTCGCATCAGCATGCTCGGCGGCATTGAGAAAGGCAACAATAAGTTTTCAATCTGGCTGAAGCGCACGGGAACCGACAGCACCGATGTAAATGTTGAAATGTTGTTCCCGGAGACAGGTACCAGCCAGACCCTTGTTTTTCCGGTCGATTCCAACCAGTGGGGACACCAATTCCAGGTCGTCAGCGTTCCTGCAAATGCCTCCCTGGTCAATATACTGATTAAAAGCACCGGACAGCATTCCGACACAATAAGAATCAGCGGAATGGATATTCGCTCGTCGGGTTTTCTAACCGAAACCGAATATCCTGACCAGGTCGTTGAAGCCACGTCCCAATTTGTTAATGTTGATCTGAACCAACTTGTCAATGACTCGGTCTATTCGCCGGCGGAGGTTACGTGGTCGGTCAGACCTGCCGACACCATGCAGCTGAAAGTGCTGACCGGCAATATCCTGCAGATACTCAAGCCGGCTTCTTTCTGGTCGGGTAAAGACAGCACATACGTTGTTGCAATGGGGCCGGAGGGTCTCTCCGACAGCTGTTTTATGCGTTTCATTTCAAACCCGCTTGAAGTTGGATGCAGCGGTGTGCCGGTAACCCTTACACTACTTGATACGCTGAGCAATGACGTGATCAGGTGGTCGTCGGTGCCGTTTGATTCAACATTCACCGATACGACCATCTACAATCCCACCGTTGCCCCGCTGGTGACAACACTATACAAGGTGGTTTGCATCAATCCGTTGGGTAACATCAACAGGGACAGTATTTTATTGACCAGGTTCCCATTCCCCGACCCGCATCTTCCGGCCGACACGGCAATCTGTAAAGGCGACAGCGTGAAACTCACCGCGGCCGAAGGGGTGCGATTCCTCTGGAGTACGGGCGATACCACCGCTTCAATCACGGTCAGTCCGCTTGAAAATACCACCTATTCGGTGGTGGTTGAAAACGAGTATGAATGTTCCATGGCCGACAGTACGCTGGTAACGGTCGCCGACAAACCCGTGGTGAACATCTGGGGATTGCGGACAGCATATTGCGTCAACGACTGGTCTACTACCGTGGTAGGGTCACCTCCCGGTGGTGTGCTCGGGGCTACTTCGGGACTGATAGGTAACCAGTTTTATCCCGACAAGGCCATGATAGGCGTCAATAAGGTTTGGTACACCTATATCAGCGAAACCGGTTGCGGAAATTCCGACACAATTACCGTGAACGTTTACGATCTGCCACGTATCCAGCCACTTCCCGACTCAACGCTGTGTGCCGGGAAGTCGATCATTCTGCATGCCGGGCCGGGATTCGATAATTACCAATGGTCGACCGGATCCACCGATTCGCTGGTGTCGGTTGATACAACCGGGCACGGAGCCGGCCTGTTGCCTGTTTGGGTGTATGTAACAAAAAACGGTTGTGCCTCAAAGGATACAGCATTGATTACTTTCGTGGTTTGTCCGGGCATGGATGACAATCCGCTCGCAAACCGTTACCTGATCTATCCCAATCCCGTTTCGAGCGGAATTACCATCAGGGTAAGATCGGGTGAAAGCGACAGGATAGAGGTTAAAGTGATCGGATCAACCGGGGTTATCAGGAAGCAGACCGGCTTCGAAGGAGTCTCCCATGAGATGGAGCTGAACGATCTGATCCCCGGGGTGTATATTTTGCGGATTACCAAGGGGGAACAGTTCATCGACTATAAATTCATCAAGCTTTAATCCCATGCAAAGCTTTCGAGGATCGCGATTAGGTCGGCAGGCCTGTAAGGCTTTGCCAGGTATTCGTCCATTCCTGCGGCGATGCATTTCTCACGGTCGGTAACCATTACATGGGCCGTAACCGCAACGATCTTAATCCTTTTTCCGCCGCTTTCAAGGCTCCTGATCACCTTTGTGGCCTCGATCCCGTCCATGATGGGCATGGCTATGTCCATCAGGATCAGATCGTACTGGTTCTGTTTGAATTTCTCCACGGCAACCTTTCCGTTCTCGGCGATGTCGACCGTATGGCCTGCACGCTGAAGGCTGGTCTTGGCAAATTTCTGATTCAGCATGTTGTCCTCCACGAGGAGAATGTGCAGTGATCTCAGCTTCTTTTGCCCGGTCATAATCCCGGTCTGCATGTTGCGGGTCAGATTTTCATCACAATTCTGAAATGCCAGTGTAAACCAGAAAGTTGATCCTTTCCCTTTTTCGCTGATCACCCCGATGGCCCCATTCATCAGTTCGGTAAGGTGCTTTGAAATGGATAAACCAAGACCTGTCCCCTCAAACCGTTGAATCAGCGGGTTCTCAAGCTGGGCAAATTCATTGAACAGGTTTGTTTGTTCCTCAGGGGAGATCCCGATACCTGTGTCGGTGACATCGAACTTAAGGAGTACCGTATCTTCGGGAATGGTTTGATGGTTTCTGAACGGAGGCGGCAGAAAAACCGTATAGCGAGGGTTATCTATCTGCGCCTGCCCAATGGTTTCCACCGAAATCTCCACATGACCCTCATGGGTGAATTTAATGGCATTGTTGGCAAGGTTGATAAGGATCTGTCTTAACCGGCCGGCATCACCGCTTACAGATGAAGGCACCGTAGACTGGATGCGCGAATAAAGGTCGATTCCTTTACCTTTGGCTTTGAAGGACAATAATTTGATAATCTGCTGGATTTCTTCGTGAAGCAGAAAGGGTTTCTGTATGAGTTTGAGCTGTCCGGCTTCAATTCTCGAAAGATCGAGAATATCGTTGATGATGGCCAAAAGGTTGACACTGGATATGTTAATGATCTCTAACAGTTCCAGCTGCTCGGCCGTAAGCTCTGTCTGGCTTAGCACGTTGTAAATCCCGATGATGCTGTTCATCGGTGTTCTGATTTCGTGGCTCATGTTGGCCAGGAACATCGTTTTCGACTTGTTGGCAGCCTCCGCCGCCTGTTTTGCCTCCATAAGTTCTTTCAGGAAGATCGCATGCGCTGCCTGGCTGATGCTGTTTTTCCTGATCTCCTCCAACTCAGTTTCCAGCTCCGCAATGCGACTCTTTAAACCGTTGATAATGTCCGCTGGTTCCATTTTAAAGTTTATTGAGCTGATTCCTGATGATTGAGTACAATTCCTGCTGGTTGATCGGTTTGGAGATATAATCGTCGAAGCCGGCCTCAAGCAGTTTTTCCTTATCCCCGACCATTGCATAAGCGGTTTGCGCCACGAAAGGAATGCTCCGGTATTCTTTCATCTTATTCCTGATCTCCTTCATCAGCCTGATACCGTCCCACGGGGGCGGAAGATTGATATCGAACAGCATGATATCAAAGATCTTCCCTGTTTTATATTGTTCCTCGATCACACGCATGGTTTCATCCCCGTTCATGCAGGTCACGACGTTGCCGAGACTTTTGGTCATTTCGAAGAGAACAATCTTGTTCATGAGGTCGTCTTCAACGATGAAGATCTCCAATCCCTGCAGCGACCTGAACTTTTCTTTCCGTGAAGCTTCCCTGATTAGTGTTTCGTCGGTCGCCTTTTCCTCGGGAGGGAAGAGTATCGTGACCGTTGTCCCTGTGCCTTTGGCCGATTCGATCGTGATAGTGCCGCGCATGAGCTCTACCAGGCTTTTTGCCAGGGGCAGGCCCAGACCGGTTCCCGAACTCTCTTTTGAATACCCGGGCGTTTCCTGCCTGAAAGGATCGAAGATGGCGGGAAGAAATGCAGGGTCTATCCCAACCCCCGTATCCTTTATCCGTATACAGATTTCCTCGTTATCTCGAACAAATTCGGTCGAAATATTGACAAACCCGTTCTGCGTGTATTTGATGGCATTCTCAATGACGATGTTCAGCACCTTAGTCAATCCCTTATCGTCAAGGAAACCGGCAGGAATCTCACCTGGTTTGAAGTTCAGTTTCAGGCGTTGTTCATTGGCCTTGAAAACGAACATCTGCACCACATTTGCCACAACCGTGTTCACTTCGGTTGATTTGAGGGAGATCTGCATGTCGTTCGCTTCAAGCTTACTGATGTCGAGTATGTTATCGAGAAGATGGAGCAACCTGTCGCCGCTGTCGGAAATGGCCCTGGCATAATCGAATAACTCCTTGTTTTCAAGGAGTGAGATCTCCGCTTCGAGCAGACTGGCAAATCCGATGATGTTATTCAGCGGGGTCCGGATCTCATGACTGAAATTCGACAGGAAGGCATTCTTCAGATAATTGGCTTCCTCTGAACGCTTCAGCGCCCTTTTCAGGGTGAAATCGGGATTCTCATTCTCGCCAGACTCTTTCTTTATCTCCGCCACCTTTTCGCTGACGATTCTATCGACCGAGTCTTTTGTATCGAGCAATTCTTTCCTGAGATCCAGAATATCCTGGTCTTTCTTATTGGCTTTTTGCCTGAGTTTGCCGAGCTTTCTTGAAAAAACAAAGAGGATGATCAATGAAATGACAAGGAAAAGGAGAAGAATAATGAACGGAATAGTGAAAATCTGCATTGCTGTTATTATTTATAGGCTACATAAAGGTCTTCCAATGGATTGATGGCATACTGGTTGAGGTTGGTTTTCCATTTTTCCTTTGTAGGATTGTAGGTTTTAACCATAAAACCGGCTTTTTCGAGCCTCGTCCGATAGTCCTGACCGTAGATCCTTACATGGTCAAACTGGCCGAAGGCCTCCTCCCGCCGATCCGGTTCAGTGATCGAAGGATCTTCGTAGGTTGTTTCAAGTACCCTTGATACCGGAACCTGAAGTATCGCCCATCCTCCCGGCTTCAGGATACGGTGAATTTCACCGATCGCGTCATAATCGTTAGGAATATGCTCGAGCACGTGGTTGCAGATTACGATATCGAACGAATCATCTTCATAAGGTATGCTGGTGATATCCAGCAACTGTGTCTGACGGTCGTAATAGTAGCCCTCGAGGTACTTGACCCCGGGCACATAAACAAGGTTTGGCATTTCGCTGAGCATAGCACGAAGGCAACCTTCGGGGGCCACATGAAAGAGCTTGAAAGGTGCGGTGAAAATATTGGTCTTTTCGTGCAGGAACAGATACACAAGCCTGTCACGGTCAAGCGAATAGCACCTCGGGCAAACGTTGTTTGACCGGTATCCAGCACCCACGATCTGTTTTTCATGGATCACAGGAAAATCCACTCCGCCGGGAAGAAATTTACGAAAGGATTTTTTGCAATACGGACAATAATAGGAATCTCCGGAGTAGAGCATTCCGCTTACTTTCTGGTAGCCTCCCCTGAGCTTTCTCCCAAGCCAGAAGGGAATGATTTTTTTTAGGGTTGCCTTCATATGAAACGTGATTTATTTGATCGGTGGATTGAGTTTAAAGAGGGCCATATCAACGATGCTCCATGTCATTTCCGGGGTACGATCATGACTTTCGAGGAACCGACAGTTTGAGCGGTTATCACTGATACGGTATACATACCGGAAGGAAGCGATTCAACGTCGATGACCCGGGTAACCCTGCCTGGTTTGTCAAAAAGAACCTTTTGCGAATAAACCTTTATACCTTTCAGGTTGATCAGTTCCATAATGGCTTCGCCTGCCCGCTGCGCTGAGAATGAGATATTCAGCTTTCCTGAGGCGGGATTGGGGCTGGCTTCGATCCTTGTGATACCGCCTGGTTCAGGTGCGTCGATTGTGAGCAGTGAGGAGTCATGGCATTCGAAGGCACCGATATCATTTTTTATGGAGAAGGGTCTGGTTCGGTTTGAAAGATCGAATGCCAGGCTGAACCCTTCAACATCAGAAGCGGCATTCACCGCCGGGGAGCTCTTCCTGAGGTCATAGTTTCCGGCAGGTGCATCCACGAAATCAAGGGTGTTGATATCAGTGGTTTTAATATTGCTGTTCATGGTGATTGGCGGAGATCCTGAACCGATGCTGATGTATGCTTTGTCGCCTGCACTGGGATATGAACCAGGATTCAGCAGGATATTGTTCGAAAAATCATTCACCGTGCTCAGGTTGTCTCTGGTTTCGATACAGTAACTTTTCGGTGACACGATGGTATTGTTGACCAGGATGTTCTTGTTACCCGATGCGGTGAACTCACCTCCTAAATAAATGCCGAACTTCAACCAGGGAGCTACATTCTGACCGGGCTTGAACGTTCTCCCGGCGTTGACGATGAGGTTGTTGTACAACCGTTGCGTGCCGAAGCTGATCACGTCAATACCATCGCCTTTTCCGTCGGTGATGGTGTTATTGTAACAATCTGCCTGGGTTCCGCCACCGATCAGGATTCCCGACATCTGGAAGAGGACCTCCAGGTGGCTGTCGTTAACCACCAGGTTGTCGTGCACCGCGCAGGCCGAGTCGGCTGAACTGACTTGTATGCCGTCCCACCCGGTATTCATCACGTAATTGTGATGCACCTCCACCCCCCTGAGCATGTGTGGGTACACTGTGGTGTCCTTTCCGTTGCAGTTGATGGTCTGTCCTTTGTATTTTGAACTGCCGATGTACATTCCCTCCATTCCGGTTGCGTAAATATAGCAGTGGTGGATGTTCAGATTCCGGAGGGTGAACTTCTCGCGCGTGGAGTTGAACAGGCAATTGGGTTCGGTTTTGGCGAAGATGCCAACCAGACCGGTGTTCCCTATCATCAGGTAGCTAAGCTCAATATCGGTACTCAGACCGTCGACCGACAAACCGGCCCCGACTGTCTGGTTTATCCTGATTCCGTAGGTGTGTTCAGGTGATCCGCTCCCTGTAAAGACCATGTAAGAGCAGGAATCGAACTTAACGCCGTAGTTGGTGCAATTGACGATCGATACCTGACCACCTGAGTTCATGATGACTACCGGATGTTCCTTTGTTCCGTGAAGATAACCGATGTATAGAACAGGCCGGGAGCCTTTCAGGAGGCAGACAGTGTCGCCAGGTCTTACCGATGCAGCATTGGTTCTGCCATCGATATTGGTCACCGTGCTGTCGAATTGTATCCTGCAACCGGCAGATTGTCCTGATGCAGGCAGAACAAATGAGAACAGGAGCGAACCCAGCAGCACGCAAATCATTATCAGTGGATGAAGCTTATGTTTCATGGTTCGGAACGTTATCCGCGTTTGGCTCTTTCCCAGTTAACCGATTGCCGTTTCCTGAGGTATCTGAAGAATCCAAGGTATACAGCCAGGTTCATGATAAAAAAATAGTACGGGACGAATAAAAGTTTAAGTTTGATCTTATGTTCTTCTAAATACCAGCCGGCCAGTGACATGAGGTAAAATGCCACCTGCCCCCAGAACAGCCAGGTATAGATGGAACTGTAGTTCAGAAACCCATCCCTGCAGGCAAGGGCCAGGCTACAAAGCAGGATTATCAGCAATCCGAGGGGGGCCAGTGTCCAGCGCAGCACCCTGTGCGAGATGTACTGGAATGAGAGGGTGCCATACCTGAAAGGATTGAGCAGTTGTTTCAGGCGTACAATCGATTGAATACCCCCTGCCGAGATCCTGATCTTGCGTTTCAGCTCCTCTTTTACGTTCGCCGAAGGATTTTCAATCGCGTAAGCCTCAGGGTCATACTTTATGGTGTATCCCTGCATGGCAATCCTGAGCGAAATAATGAAGTCGTCGAGCAGCGTATCCTTTTCCACCGGCTGAAACAGTCCGGTTCTCACGGCGAACAATTCTCCGGCGGCACCTACAACTGAGTGGAGGCGGGCATCCCACTGTTTCAGTTTCGATTCGTATTTCCAGTATATTCCTTCGGTGGCCGCCGCTGTATCCTTGCTGAAGATGCGTTTCTCGCCCGACACGCAGCCTACCGTCGGGTCCCTGAACAGGTGCACGATGCGCCTTATGGACTCCTTTCCGAGCATGGTATTGCCATCAGAGAAGATCACAATCGGGGTTTTTATGAATTGAATGCCCCGGTTCATGGCGGCAATCTTGCCTGCCCGTTGCGGCTGATGGTGAACTTCAACACCGGGATAGGTTCTGAGCAGATCAGGGGTTCCGTCGTCGGATCCATCTGTGATCCAGAGGTGTTTCACCTTTTCCTTTGGGTAATCAAGCGAAAAGGAGTTCTGAAGCTTCATGTCAACAAAATCCTTTTCATTGTATGCAGTAACAAACAGCGTGACCTCCGGATCGTCCTCGTGGCCTACGAGGGGATCCGATACGCCAGGTTTGCCGGGTTTAAGCCTGACCAGGAAATAGAGCAGGATACCATACCCCAGGTAGGAATAAAAGATAATGAAGAGGAAAAACCAGAAGATGATTTCAAGTGCGATCATGATGGTTGGTTTTCGTCGATGGCTTTGTAAATCTCATTTGCATTGGCTTCCCAGGTGTGTCCGCGCGCAAATTCCTCCCGTTTCCGGGCCAGTTCAGGTGAATTCTCTTGCAACGCCTTTTCAGTGAATTCCAGATACTCTTCGCGGCTTGTTGCCAGGTAGGTGTGGTCTGCGAATACCTGCATGGCTTCGGTGCGCGTGGCAACCACGGGTTTTCCCATGGCCAGGTATTCGTCAATTTTCCGTGGATAGTTGCCGATGGTCACTTCGTTCAGTATCTGCGGATTGATGGCAACATCGAATACCGAGAGGTAAGCCGGCAGCTCCTCCGGTTTTTTGCTTCCAAGGAAATGAACATTCTGCATCCGATGCAGCTCACTGGTTTTGAAGCCATCATCTTCGGGGCCGATGAGCACGATCGACCAACCGGGGCGCTGGGCTGCAAGGTAGGCAATGATCCCGATGTCGAGCCTGAGGGTGTACAACACGCCGATATAGCCGATCACTGGCCTTGGGATGCTGCTGATGTCGGCGGGGACGGATTGGATGAGTTTCATGTCGAACGCACTCACATCGCAACCCTGGCCGACATAATAGGAGCGGGGGTTGAATTTCCTGAGGTAATTGGCGAGGTAAACGGAGTTGGCTACTGCAATGTCAGACTTCGCAATGAGTTGCGCCTCGATCCTGATGCCCTGCTTCTTCCACCAGTCGACGGCAATCAGGTTGTCGCGCGAATAATAAATATAGGTCCGGGTGTTCAGCAGTTCTTTCAGGTAAAAGCTCCGGAACATGTCGCTATCGTTAAAGATCACGATATCTTTAAATCCAAGCCGGTCGATGGCGCTTTGGATCTGGCGGGCAAAGCGCCGGTTGTTGATCCTGTTGAGGAAGTCGAACAGCCGGTTGTTCGAAATCTGGCTGATGGATTCTAGGACGGTCCGGGGAAAAAGGTTCCAAAGATTTTCTTTGATCTTCACAAGGTCATCTTCCTGCCGCCGGTTGATCTTTTTGCGCTTTATGATCTTCGGGTCATTTCGCTCACGGAAAAAGGTGAGCCGATCGATGGGGTAGTTGACATACAGGACCCTGTGTTTTTTCGAGAACTCAAGGGCAAGATTGATGCAATTGCTGCCGATGGAGCTGTCGAATGCCTGGAGTCCGGTAACTACAATATCCATAGGAGGGCTTTTTGACTATTTCGCAATTGGTTTACAGACTTCGGTATAAATACTGAGGACGTTTTCGGCCATTGCCCGCCACGAGAACCTGGCTGCATTGCCAAAGCCGGCAGTTATCAGCTGATTTCTCAGTGCTTGGTCGTTCACCAGTTCGTGCATCGCATGACTGATCTCGTCGGGGGCAAACGGATTTACATACAAAGCCGCATCGCCGCCCACTTCAGGCATCGAGCTGGTGTTTGAAGTGATGACCGGAACACCGCATGCCATGGCTTCAAGCATCGGGATCCCGAAACTTTCGCGAAGCGAGGGATACAGGAAGACCGTACAGAGTGAATAAATGGCGGGCAGTTCCTTGTTGGGAACATAGCCGGTGAGCAGTATGTGGTCGTGCAGTGATTGATCGCCGGTTTCGCTGATCAGCTTATCCAGTTCGGCTTTATCGAAGTCGAGCATGACCAGCGGTATTTTTTCTGCGGAAGATTGAAGGAACTGCGAGAGCGCCTTCAGGACTCCGGGGGTGTTCTTTTTTGGATCGGTGTTGCCGAAGAAGAAGAAAAAACGGTCGGGCAGCCTGAACCTGGCTTTGATCCTCGCTAGTTCCGCCTGGTCGGTCACCGGTTTGAAATGTTCACTGACCCCGTTGTAGACAGCGGTGAGGCGGTCGTCGCTGATGCCAAAGAACTTACCGATACGCTGTTTCTCAAAATTCGACACCGTGATGATCTTCGCCGCCTTTTTCACAACACCGGGAACGATGAGCCTCCGGTACATGTTGCCGAATTTCTGATATGGTGTGAACCCCTTTTTCATCAGACTCAGGCTTTCCATGTAGATAATGTCGTGGAGTGTCACAACAAGGGGGATGGGAGCGTGCAATGGGGCTGTGTTGCTGGTGCAATGCAGCAACTGGCATCCTGTCTTTTTGGCGGCGGCCGGTAGGTTGAACTGTTCCCAAAGCGGGTAGGGAGCGGAAGGCACCTCAACCAGATGGAAATTCCGGGTCTCCTTCAGGCAGGGATCATCATCTTTCTTCACAAAAATGTAGTAATCATTGACCGTATCGATTTCCTGCAGGTTCCTTACTAATTCCAGGGCGACCATGTCCATACCGTGCTTCCTGGTGCGAAACAGCCGCTGACCTTCTATCCCGATTTTCATGTTCATCAGTTAATGTTGTTATTCATTTCTATGCCGGCAGACATTACGTTTTCCCGGATGTATTGTAATTGTGCTGGGTATGTAAAAATTCCTTGTTACTCCCCTTTATTTTCAGCAGGATCATCACCATCAGCAGAAAAATGCCGGGAAGCGCGAATAGTGCCTTGAGGGTTCTGAAATTCCGGTACTTGCCAGGTGTCGAAACGATCAGCATGGTGGCGGTGATGGCCAGGATGGCTGTCCAGATATACAAAAAGGGCTCCTGCCCGGCGATCAGGTTAGTCAGGGTGGCGAGCAGGACCACGCCCAGCAGCATGATGCGAGGAGGCATGGAAAACTGCAGGGTTTTGTCGAAATAGTCCAGGTTCCCATCCTTAATAAGATGGTAGGCAGAGGAGAGAAAATCGCGGCCAAAGAAATAAAACTGGGAATAGATCCATCGCTTTCGTTGCTTGTAGAACACTTTGGCGCTTTGAACCTTTTCGTCGAGCACGAATGCATCGTTCAGGTAATCGATCTTCACCCTGTCGTGCAGGATCATGAGTTCCAGCTCCTTGTCGAATCCGCCAACGGCATTCAGCCGGGGAATATATTTCCGGTACATTCCGGCATCAAAGACCATGGCCGATCCGATCAGGGCCGACGACATCCCTAACGCGCGGTGACCATTCCTGAAGATGTTGTTATTCACCTCTTCGCTGATGGCATCGAGCAGGGCGAAGGAGTTGTTGATGTTCTTGGCGATCCGGTGGCACTGGATGATGGGGTAGGCGTGTTCGGCAGCGGCATTGACCTTCTGCAGGAAATAATCTTCCATGATGTTGTCGGCATCAAGCATCAGCACGAGATCGGTTGAAGGGGGCAGATGCTCCAGTGCAACCTGCAGCGATTTGGCTTTGGTGCTTATATCGAAAGATACCCTGACCACTTTGAGATCGAGTGTACGGAGCTGCAACAGCGTCTCTTCCTGAAAGCTGTCGGCGATAAGGATGATCCTGAATTTATCTTTCGGATAATCCTGCTCCAGCGCCGAACTGATGACATCGACAATCACGGGGTCCTCCATAAATGCCGGGATGATAATGGTGAAATCTCGGTAGCCTGATGAATCTTTTCTTTGGCCGTTTCTTCTCAGGGCGCCTGCCATTCCGAAAATGAAGAGATAGATTGCTGTGCCTCCGAAATAGACCAGAAGGATTATCTGAAAAACCAGTATGACCGTCGAGAGGGTATCCATGCCAGCTACTGCTTCTTGTTTTTTTCAGGATGCTGCACCGAATGCGCGGTGGCGCCGAAACTTTTTTTTGCCTTGAATATCCTGAAAAGAGAACCGATCATGAACAGGAAACCCTGGGGCAGGAGGAGCATGGCTTTCAGTGTCTCCGCATTGTAGTAACGCCGCGGGGCTGAAATCAGCAGGGTGATCACAGTTACGAAAGTAAGTATCAGCCAATAAACGGTCAGCGACAATGGATTGAACAGGATGGAGAGAAGCGTCAGGATCACGAGGAATCCCATCAGGAAAATCCTGGGTGGAAGCATCTGCTGGAAAACCTTGTCGAAGTAATCGACATTCCGGTTAACCAGAAGTTCCCTGAGGCTGGAAAGAAAGTAACTGCGGGCATAGATGATCTGGTTGGCAAGCCACCGGGTTCGCTGCACCATGAACACCTTTGACTTCTGGACCTTTTCATCGTAAACAATGGCATCGTCGCGGTATTCAATGACACGCCGGTCCTTGAGCAGTTTGATCTCCAACTCCTTGTCCTCACCGAAAGAGTCGATCGTGGCCATGTATGCTTTGTACATCTGGTAATCGAAAGCCATCCCGCTGCCGATGAGGGCCGATGAGAGGCCCAATACCCGGTGTCCCTTCCTGAAAATGTGGTTGTTAATCTCTTCGCTCACCGAGTCGAGAATGGCAAACGAGGTGTTCCTGTTCTTTGAGGTCCGGTGACCCTGTACAGCGCTGTAGCCCATGGAGAGCGCCTCATTCATCAGTGTTATGAAGTTGTGCTCCATCACGTTGTCGGCATCCAGGATGATCACGGCATCGTAAATGTCGGGAAGCAGGCTCATGGTCTTGTTCAGCGCCCTTGATTTTGAGCTTTTCTCGAAAGAGACCTCCTGCACCCTGATGGGAAGCTGCCTTAATCCTTCGAGCGTTTCCGGCTGAAAAGAGTCGGCTATCACGATAACATCAAAATGGGTCCGGGGATAATCCTGCTCAAGGGCCTGGCGTGCGACATCGATGATGACTGCATCTTCCTTATAGCCTGGAATAAGGACGGCAAATTTTCTGATCTTATTGTCAATCAGTGCTTTGCGGCGGCATTTAAACAGGCCCGCAATGGAAAAGGCAGCAAAGTAAATCGTTGCAATGGTAAAGTAGATGAGAAGAACACACTGTATAACCTGCAGGGCAACATACAAAAATTCCATAGGGTCGGCTTGGTTTGATAAAGGGTGCTGAGCAGTTTAGCAAATGTAATCAATATTGGTGCATATTCCAACTTCATTTTTATAAATAGGGATTATCATGAATATCTTTACTGAGCGATCTTCGCAAATGCCATCCGATGGCCTGCACATAGGCATAAAACAGGTCGATCTTACCCTTGGCCAGGTATTTCAGCGCATTTCTGGGGATGGCAACCAGCAGCTGGTACATGATCCCGATCAGGAAATCGTTGCCGAAAACATTTCTGCGCATGAACACGATCCTGTTGCGATTCAGGTAATAAATCTTGAGGGCGCTCAGTTTGCCGACCGAGATCGATTCCTTATGGTATACCAATGAATTGTGAACGTAACAGATCCGGTAACCCGCCCGTTTAATGCGGTAGCTCCAGTCGGCCTCCTCGTAATAGAGAAAGAAGGTGTACGACATCATCCCAATCTCACGGATCACCCTCATCGGGACGATCATGGCGGCGCCATGGGCATAGGCAGTATCGGTATCCTTATCGTACTGACCACGGTCCTTTTCCTTGTGCCCGATGGCAAAGTTCCTCATGGTGTGATGGTTGATGGGAGTGTATCCCGCATATTGGATGATGGACCGGTCGTAATAGTATCTCAGCTTCGCGCTTGCCGCACCGATGGTGTGATCGGATTCCAATTTACTGACAAGGGGTTCGAGAAAGCCTTTGTCGACAATGGTGTCGTTGTTCAGCAGCAGCACGTACTCCCCCCTGGCGCGCATGATACCCTGGTTGTTGCCTCCTGCAAAACCGTAATTGATAATGCTTTCGTAGAGTATCACCGACGGGAAACGTTCCTTGATGACCCTGGGCCTGTCGTTGGGAGAGGCGTTGTCGATCACGATGATCTCGATGTTCGGATAGGTGATCTTTGTCAGCGACTCGATCATTTCGCAGGTATCCTCCGACCCGTTGTAATTTACGGTTACGATTGATACAAGCGGGAATTTTTTTTGTTGCATAGAGCCAGGGAATTACCCTGCTAATATAGGAAAAGGAATCTTATTGCAAAAAAGCAAGATTACTTGTCGTCAAGGTGCGGACTCTGATGCAGTTCTATATTGAACATGTTTTTGAAATGCCACCACATGGCCCTGGCGTATGCCTTGAAGAGATCAAACTGACGCTTCAGCAGGAACATGGTAAGGTTTTTGGGTACTGCAATGAATACGAGGTACAATACGGAGATCAGCCCGGTTATTCCGTGGATGTTCCGGCGCATATAAAGCACCCGGCCGCGGTTCAGGTAATAGATCTTCAGGGGGCTCATCGACCCGGTGGTGACGGAGTCCTTGTGATATACCACCGAGTTGTGAAGGTATAAGATTTTAAAGCCTGCATCCTTGATCCTCTGTATCCAGTCAAGTTCTTCGTAATAAAGAAAGAAAATATCGGCCATCAGGCCCACTTTCCTGATTACCCCGACAGGGATGATCATGGCGGCACCAAACGCGTAATGGGTTTCATAATCACGGTCATACTGCCCCGAGTCTTTTTCGTTGAATCCAATACCGCTGTTGCGAATGGTGATAGGATTCATGGCCGTGAACCCGGCGTATTGAATGGTGTCTTTCTGGAAGAAATAACGTATTTTGGGACTTATCACCCCAATGGTCGGATCGCTTTGCAGTTTCCTGACCAGCGGTTCGAGGAAACCGGGTTCCACTTCCGTATCGTTATTGATCAGGAGGAGGAATTCGCCCTTTGCCACCCGGATCCCTAAATTGTTGCCGCCAGCGAATCCAAGATTGGTATCGCTTTTTATCAGTGTTACATAAGGAAACTGTTCCTTGATGATATCAGGACTGGCGGAAGGTGAGGCGTTGTCGACCACGATGATTTCGATGGCGGGATAGGTGATCTGTTGCAGTGAACGGATCAGGTCGCAGGTAATCGAGGGTTGGTTATAATTTACCGTGATTACCGAAACCAAAGGGTATTCCTGAATATGATCAACCATTCATGCGCTCCTCCATCAACTTCCGGTCTGCTTCTCTTTGAGCAGCTTTCTTTTGTTGGTACCAGCCGGCAAAAACGCCGATTGGGGTGAAGAGGACAACGCCGATAAGAATATGTGGCAAGACACCTTCCATAGGTTTGTTATTTGGTGACCGATTTACTTTCAAGGATCATTTTATCAAGACCAGGGGCCAGGAAAACATAAGCCATACTCGTATAGATTAGCAGTCCGGTGGGGAACTGCCCCAGGATGGCATTCCCGTAACTGGCTCCCATAACACCAAACACCCCGCAGAGGAGGGCGCTGATCTTGACCAGAAGTTCCGGATCTTTGATCTGGAACATGCAGATGTAGGCTCCTTTTCCTACAATAAATGAAAGGATGAACAGATGAAGGTAAAGTCCGACAATGCCGGTCTCGGCCCAGATCAGCACGAACCAGCTGTCGGTGGCCACACTGGCAAGGAAAGTCCCGGGCGTATAGGCAAGCGCGCGGTCGCCGGCGTGGCCGACACCCCCGCCAAATGGCCTTGTTTTAAGATATTCCTCAAATAATCGCTGGTTTTTCAAACGTACCTGGTACGATGCATCCTCTTCTGGTACGAAGGCGGTACGCATGCGGTAGATCTGGTAATTGCTGTTGCCGATGGTGGTGAAGCGCATGAAGGAGTAAAAAATAGCCAAAACGACACCGCCCACCAGGATGACCCTGAAATTTTTCCGCAGCAGGATATAAAGTCCCAGTCCGGCCATCGGAACAAAAACTGCCCCGCGGGTTCCGGAGGAAGACATGCCATAGTACCCGGCAACCATTACGGCTCCCCAGAACCATTTCATCCGTTTGTTTTTTTCACTCATCAGCAGAATGGAGGCAATCAGGCCGATGTGTCCCTGGGCAGCCCCATACTGACCAGCATCGGTGTAAAACGAGAATGCGCGCAGGTTGCCCCAAATGATGTGGGTGATGCCCCCGACTTCATCAAGCCAGCGTTGCTCCCAGGGATCGGGGCCCAAATTGAGCTGCATCCATCCCTTGATGGCTGCGAGGATCGAAAAGACACCCCAGATGATCAGGAACCGGTCGAGATGTTTTGGGGAATTATACAGCAGGTACACCAGCGGAATGGTCAGGATCATATAGAAGGCAATCCCGCGGAATGCTGAAAACCACGCTGCCCTGCTGATTGCTTCAGGGTTAAAGAACTGAAGGCATATGTAGAGGAACCAGATGGCCGACAGGATAACAAGATCTGATTTAAGACACCTGATATCAAGCTTCTTGTCAAAATAGTGAAAAAAAATAGCGATATAAACCACAATGAGGGTGATGTCCATCAGGTATCCCATTTTTATCGGGATATACCTGGTCAATCCCATCAGGATGAAGTTGATAATGAAGGCAAAGGTAAGCCCGACCTCCGGCTTGGCAATAACGCGGTTCAGGGCATAGACAATGACCGGAAGTACGATGAGCGCCGATGCAACCGTTAACCCACCTTTTGCAATCACATAACCAATCCCCACGGCCATTACCAGGATAGACCCTGTAAGAAACGGGCTCTTGATCCGGTCGGCTCCGGTTGGTTCGTGGAAGGGGTTGAGCGACTGCACTGCCAGATCTTTAACTTGGTTGTATTTTCAATATTCTGAGGGCATAGTTCTTATAAAAACTCCAGCCTTTCCTGAATATCTCAAAAAATGAGATCTCGATTTCCTGTCGGAGAAAGCGGTATCCCACAAAGATCCCGATGATGGCAAATACAATGGAGGCCAGTGCCACAAAAAGGAGCAGGGTGGTTACAGGCAATTCCGGGAACAGGTAATGCATCCCAAAGATAGCGAAAATATCTCCGAGAATGTTGGCCGTTGTCATATACATGACTTTTTGAAAATTTCGTTGCGGTTTATTGAGGCTGTCGAGGGCAACCCCGGTAAACCGGTCGAGCGGCAGCAGGGTGCAATAAACGATGAACACGATCATGATGTAGGAGATCGGTGTCAATAGCTCTCTGTATTGTTCGCCGCCAATGAAAAGGATGAAAAGTTTGTTGAAAAAGAGTGCGGCAATGGCGATGGCAATGAACAGGAAGGCAACGATACCGGTATAGGAGTAAAAAATTTCCTTGAATTTGTTGTGGTCGTTGTCCAGACTGGCTTTTGATAATTTGGGGAATGCAGTTGTGGCAAAGCTGATCAACGGTATTTCTATCAGTTCAACATACTTGAGCGGAATGGCGTAGATGGCAACACCTGCCGGTCCGCAATAAGCGCTGAAAGAGATGATGAAACTGTCGGCACCTTTGAGCAGGCTGCTGCCCACTTTGGTCCCCATTGAGAACTGGCCGTACCGCAGGACCTCTTTCATCTTCTCCTTGCTGTAATGCATGATGTTTTCGATCCCCGTCCACTTCCTGGCCAGGCAGAACATGGAGGTGGCGAGGTTGGTCAGCAGGTATATGATAACAACCACCGTCACATTCATTTCCACCGTCAGGTAAGTGATAAAGAGGATGACCAGGAAAGAGCAAAGGTTGAAAAACCGTATCCAGAAAATCTTGCCGAATTTCAGCTCTGCCTGAAAGATGGTCCAGGCATAATTCCATGGCAGGGTGATCAGGGCGAACAAAGGATACCAGTGACAGAATACATCATAACCGCTGGTTTCGAGAGTGCCGGGGATAATCAATGCCAGCGACCAGCAGATGATGGTGATGGGTATCAGTATAAGGAATCCGATGATCCAGCTCGAACCAAGGTATAGCTTACGGTTTTCTTCGGTAGGCGAGGAGAGGAACCTCACGAGCGCCTCCTTGCTCAGGCCAAAGCGGAGCATGTCGATCAGTGAGGCCGGGGCTGTGAAGAGTACCCATTTCCCGAAGTCGGGAATGGACAGCATACGCATGAGGATCATAAACGACAGCAATCCCATCACGGCGGTCGAAAAATTCGCGGCCAGCGATAGAAAATTGAGATCGTTGATTAATTGTAAGAATTTCTTTTTCAAAATTATACAACATTCTTTTCACGAAACCTGAAGGTCAGGATTCTCTTCATAGTCCTTCTGAATTTTGACCGATGGCGTGGCAACTCACCGAAAATAGCATCAAGGTAAATGAGCTCGACCCCGTTCAGTGCAATCTGTGGACTGTGCTGGAACAATGGCAGGAAGGCATTCAGGGCCGTGTTATCGGCTGATGTCCAGGACCGGTTGGCGCGGGTCACCAGGAGTCCGAAATCAAATGTCCTGATTATCTCGAGGGGATATACATTATTAATAAGGGATGGAATCTCCACGAAAACATAATCGTAGCCTTCGAGGTCAAGATGTTCATAGCCGACCATCAGGGTGCCAAAATCGTTGGTCTCAAAGAAGCTTTCCCTGACCACATACTGAATTTCATCGTCTGTAGGAGGTATCAATTCGCCGGTGTAGGAGTAAGACTGATTGTTAGGGATCTCTTTGACATAGTTGAGGTAAAGCACGTTTTCGCCGAATGACCTTAACTTTCTGGTGAGTTCACGGGCAACGGTTGTTTTTCCTTCGGAATCACGGGTACTGAAGATCAGGATCATCACTGGCTTTTTGTACTGGGGTACATTGGCTCTTGTGAGGGCGAGTTTGATATTCTGGGCCAGTATCTCGACCAATCGGGGCAGTATGAAACCAATATCCACCGCATAGATCTGTTTGCCGATCTGCGGGTATATACCCGCCACCTTCAGTTTTATGAATCGCTCGGCCCTTTCAGGGGTCTTGATGGTGGTATCAAAGAATTCAAGGGCTATCAGGATGGCGGCCATCAGGATAAATCCGGCAATGGCTGCGGCCAGCACAAGCAGAAGGGCCCTCGACCTGATCGGGTTGAGCGGGAAGAAGGGATAGTCAACCACTTTCAGGTTGGTCGACAGTTCGTCGTCCTGCTGGCGTAATTTGGCGAGGTTCAGGTCGTGCAGTAACTGCAGAAACTCACTTTCGGTGACTGAGATAAGCCGTTCGATGCGTTTCATTTCGGCACCCAGCGGGGCGAAAACTTCGTAAACCCGCTGGAAATACTTTTTGCGTTCGGCCAGAACCCTGAGGGCTGCCTTGCTCTCTTCGTAGGCAACCACATGGGTGATCCAGGTTGCAAGTAGATCCTTCAGGGGTAACCCCTCCACGCTGTTTGTCACCAGGTACAAGCGGTCGATGTTGTTCTTTATGGCAGCCTTGATGTTTTCGGCCCTCGATTTCAGGGTTGCCAACTGGTTGATCGTGGCAGAGTCGTTACCCAGGTCGATTTCGATGTTGGCAATCTGCATCGTGGTTTCGGCCAGCTCGTTGCGCAGACGCAGAATGGCGCTGGTGTTCAGCGACAACTTGGCGTGCGCTTCAAGTTTCTTTTCAACGATTTTTATGGCGGCATCTGATGATGCAAAGGCAATCTGTTTATTCTGGAAGGTTACATCAAGTTCCTCTTTGGTAATGGCGATCTCTTTTGTCTGTTCGTAATAGTTGATGATGTTGTTCCTTTCGTTGAAGATCAGCAGGTCGTTTTCGGCTTTTTGCAAACGTCTGGCTGCATCTTCAAGCTGCCTCCTGAAATATTGAATGACGGCGTCGGTCTGGTTTTGCTTGAGCAGTTTGTAATTATGGATGAAAACCTTGGTCATGAAAACCAGCGTTTGCTGGCAGATACCCGGATCGGGGCTGGTATAGGTGAGCCTGACCAGGTCGCTGCTCTGCACCCGGTAAATACCCACTGTCGACAGTACCTTGATGCTGTAAAACCGGTCGTCTTCAGAATTCCAGAGTCTGTATATAAAGTTGTGGTCGTTCTGATGACCGTATGCCAGCAACCTTCTTACGATTTTGTCGAATGCAGTGGAATCGCCGCCTGTACGTCGGAGTGTGTAAAGGGTATCGGATGAAGAAAAGTAATCGTTGATACGTGGCAGTGAATCGGCCGACGACGGGGATGGTTCCGGTTCATACCCCTGCTCAGGGGCCGGCGATGCTTCGGGAAATTCATCGTAGTTGTTGAGCTGAAGTTTTTGTCCGACACTGATCGTGTTGCCGGTCAGGCTGTTGATGGAACGAAGGTCGGTCACGCTCATGCCGTTGGCCTGGGCAATGGAATACATGGTCTCGCCCCGCTTTACAACATGAAATCGTTTTTTTGATGCAGCATTATAATCTCCTGCCATTTTTCCGCTGCCGGTCCGGTCATAATCCCTTTCGTAGAGCGACGTGTCAAGCCGCGAGGTCTGTTTGGCAGGGGCCTTGTAATAACGTTTGTCGCTTCTCTTGGCTTTCCTCACGATATCAAGCACATCCGGAGGGACTTTAGAAAGGATGTCGTCGTAATTCTCCTTTGAAATATAACGCGGATCGTAATTGTCGAGCAGAAGGTGCTGTGCAAGGAGGCTAACCGATACTTCTTCTAGGGTTTGTCGTGATTTAATCAGGTTAAGGAGGTTGTCGAATGATGCAATGGTGACCATCATATCGTAACTGCGCTGCTGTTGCACTGAGTATCCCGAAGTAACCCCCGTGTAGATGGTGGTTTCTGAATAATAGTTCCACTGACTTTTACGCGTCAGGAAAAATACAACAGCAGCAATAATCAGCGGGACCAAAATCAGCAGTAAAATATGGCGCTGCAGTAACCGGATGAAATAAACAATCTTCATCAGTCTATCTTATTAATAACGTTAAATTTGATCCCGCATATCTCCTGCAGGATCATGTAAGCGTTGTAAAAGGCATTTCTTGCTTCCTCGAAGTCGGTTACCGCCTTACGGTACATTTCATTGATATAGGCAAGTTCGTATAAAGTGGTCTGACCGTTCAGGAACTCCTTGTCGCCCATTTCCTTCTGCAGGCCATTCGCGATGACGTTATCGTTGGCGATTTTGAGGATCCGCTGGTTCACAATAAGTTGGTTGTACTGGATGATGATCAGTTTACGCAGTTCCACGATGTCATTATCCTTCAAAGCCATGGCCTTTTCAACCTGTTTGGTTGCAGTTTTTATCCTGTTGCGGCGATCCCAGAAATCATCCATCGGTATGCGGAGGCTGATACTTGCCAGCGCCCTGTTGTTGTTCTGGAGCGAAAGGATGGTATTGTCGTCGCCGTAATTGGTCTTGTTGTTGGTCAAGGCATCCCATACGTCATTTTGCAGCAGCCCGTCGATATAAAAGTTTTCCATCCACTCCCTTTTGGCCGTTTTTACCTTGTATTTCCAGATGGCAATGTCAGCATCCTGTGAGCGGAGCAGGGGTGAGTGAACGATGGCTGAGTCGATCAGGTCTTCGAGCGGGGGAATCCGTTGGGTGATATCGTCGACGAAAGGATTGAAATTAACGGTGGTATCCTGGTCGCGGCCGGCCGGTCGGCCAAAGTCCTGGGCATAGATCGCCTGCGACAGGACAACGAGGAGAAGTATGGCAAAATTGCCAACACTGGCCCTCATTGCTGTCTGACTCAATATTTTCATCTTATACATTTTCTTTTTGAATGAATACGGCAAATGTTCTGAAAATTAGCACTATATCTCCCCAGAAAGAATTATGTTCTGCATAGTAATTATCGAGTGCAAACCGTTCTTCTTCCGACATTGTCCCTTTGCGTCCCCGTTTCTCAACCTGCCATAAGCCCGTTAGTCCTGCGGGAGCCCTGAATCGGCGGCTCCATTTCTTCTTGGTCAGCGCTTCGGCTTCATTCAATGGCAATGGCCTGTTTCCGACAATCGACATATCCCCCTTGATGATGTTGAACAACTGAGGCAGTTCGTCGATACTGGTCATCCTGATGAATTTCCCCACCTTTGTGATACGCGGATCATCCTTGATCTTGAGAAATGCCTTTTTCACGCTGCGGCGCTTGCTGGCAAGCCGTTCACAAATCTCTTCACCGTCGTAATACACAGGAGGTGAGCAGGTTTGTCCGGCAGGAAGCTTCGCACACTCCGGGCATACATCTTCAACCGATTCGCTGATGTATTGGTTCAAATGGGCCACATCCTTGAGCCGTTTATCGGCATCGGGATACATCGAGCGGAATTTGTAGAAATCGAAGATCCTGTAATTCGATCCCACCCGTTTTGAAATGTAGTAGACCTTTCCTTTCGATTCGAGCAGAATGGCAATGACCGTCAGCAGCATGATGGGCGATAGCACCATCAGCGCGAGGAGTGCAACGGTAAGATCGAAAAGGCGTTTAGGCAGGGGGATCTTGTAAGGGGTCATCTCCTCGTCCTGCAGCGCTAGTGTTTTAGGTACGTACTCGGTCTTGAATTTTTTAAGGAAAACGATACGGCTGTGAATGTTATGCACATTGATCGTCTTGTCGTAATAGTCATCAACGCCCTGGCTGAATGCCTCCAGTTTCAGGTTGTAGTCATGAAAGAAGGAGAGAATGATGAACGGGGTTTTCGGATAAACCTTATTGAGCTTTAATTTATGATAAAAATCCAGGGCATTCAACCCTGGAAGGTAGAATTCGGCTATGATGGCGTCAACCTGCTTATCTTCATTGTATTTTTTCTCGGATCGGATGTCCTGATCCAGGTCGAAAATCCGGAAGTTATTGTCGGTAAGCCAATAAAGCGCAGCCAGACCATTGTTGATCATAACCAGGTCGAAGAGACCGGAATTGCTGAATTTCCCGGCGCTCTCGGCATCGTTCCCGATATACAGAATTTTCAGTTTGTCCGTTTGATTTTCGTTCATTTTGCAGGACTAGTTACCTCTTCGTTGTGTGTACAGATCCCTGAATTCAAGACGCCTTTTGATCCTCGCGATGAGTTCCTTAGGGTTGAACGGCTTCAGAACGTAATCGTCGGCACCCATCTCGAAACATTTTATCTTGTCGGCGCTCTCTTCCTTTCCCGACAACATGATCAGCGGGATCTCGTCGAAAAATCCGCTTTCCCTGATCCTTCGGATGAATTCAAAACCATTGAGAACCGGCATCTCCACATCGCAGATGATCAGGTCAGGAAGGTTGCCCGATTGCAGATAAAAAAGGGCATCCATTCCATTACTGATGGATGTTACGTCGAAATCTTTGTTAAAGGTATTTTCGATGATAAACCGGATACTCTTTTCATCATCAATGGCGAGTATCTTTTTCTTCATGCGCCCTTATTTTTGTAAGCAAATATATTTAAATAAGATCGAAATGCGATAAATAGATATTAACAAAAAAATAAAAGTTACTGACCAATTTTTCTGCTTGTTTCACTACATTTTAGCCTGTTTCTGTATCTCTGTCAGCTGCCTTATCTCGTCGCGGAGGCGTGCAGCTTCAAGAAAATCAAGCTCTTTAACAGCTTTTTCCATGGCGGCGCGGGCCTGGACAATATGTTTTTGCAACTTTTCGGGACTGAGATATTTTACCACCGGGTCGGCTGCGATATCCACCAAATCTTTTTCAATGTATGCACCGGGAACTGCACCTTTACCGCTGGCAACAATGGTCTGCCCTAAAATTTCCTGAGTGCTTTTTCTGATCTGACGGGGTGTGATGTTATGTTCAGTATTGAATTTTATTTGTTTTTCCCTCCGCCGGTTGGTCTCCTCCATCATCCGTTTCATCGAATCCGTGAGTTTGTCGGCATACAGGATGACCCTGCTGTTGATGTTCCTTGCTGCACGGCCTGCTGTTTGTGTCAGCGATCTTTCCGACCGCAGAAATCCCTCCTTATCTGCATCGAGGATGGCAACCAGCGATACTTCCGGAAGATCCAGCCCCTCGCGCAGCAGGTTCACCCCGATCAGCACATCGAAGGTCCCCATCCGGAGGTCGCGCAGGATCTCCACGCGTTCAAGGGTATCCACATCGGCATGAATATACCTGCACCGGATGCCGAGTTTCGTCAGGTAGTTTGTCAGCTCTTCTGCCATCCGCTTGGTGAGGGTTGTCACCAGCGTGCGTTCCTGCTTCAGTTTACGTTGGTTGATTTCGTCGAGAAGATCGTCAATCTGACGAAGGCTCGGCCTTATCTCGACAAAGGGATCGAGCAGTCCGGTTGGACGGATAACCTGTTCAACGACAACCCCCTCGCACTGCTGCAATTCGAAGTCGGCAGGAGTTGCACTCACGTAGATGATCTGGTTAACCAGCGCCTCAAACTCGTCAAACTTCAGCGGCCTGTTGTCGAGGGCCGAAGGCAATCGAAAACCATACTCTACAAGGGTTTGCTTCCTGGAGCGGTCACCACCGTACATCGCCCTGATCTGGGGGATGGTGACATGACTTTCATCAACCACAAGCAGGAAATCGTCGGGAAAAAAATCAAGAAGGCAGAAAGGTCGGGAACCCGATGACCGGCCGTCAAAATACCTGGAATAATTCTCGATGCCTGAGCAGTATCCCAGCTCACGCATCATCTCGATATCGTAGTTAACCCGGTCGGCCAGCCGTTTGGCTTCCAGGTCCTTGCCGTTATTTCGGAAATAGGTGCACTGTTTTATCAGGTCAACCTGTATCTCCACCAGGGCTTCGCGCATTTTGTCCTGCGAAGTGACGAAAATATTGGCCGGATACAGTGTCATGTGTTCCAAACGGTCAATCCGGTGACCGTTCACCGGATCAAACGATTCGATCGATTCGATCTCCTGTCCGAAAAAGATGATCCTGAAGGCTATGTCGGCATAGGCCGGAAAGAGGTCGACCGAATCGCCCCTCACCCTGAACCTGCCCCTGATGAAATCGGTTTCAGTCCTGGAATAGAGACTGTTGACCAGGTCCTGCAGGAATGCATTTCTCCCTTTCCGATCGCCCACCCGGATTTGAATCACGTTTTGATTGATGTCGTCAGGATTTCCGATGCCATAAATACACGATACAGAGGATACTACGATAATGTCGCGGCGACCGGAAAGAAGCGCTGATGTTGCGCTCAGCCTCAGTTTTTCTATCTCGTCGTTGATGGAAAGATCTTTTTCAATATACGTGTTGGTAACGGGAATGAAGGCCTCCGGCTGGTAGTAGTCGTAATATGAAACGAAGAATTCCACTGCGTTTTGCGGGAAAAACTGCCTAAACTCCCCGTACAACTGGGCGGCCAGGGTTTTATTATGACTCAGTACCAGCGTGGGTCGCTGAACGCCGGCGATCACATTGGCAATGGTGTAAGTTTTCCCGGAACCCGTCACACCGAGCAACACCTGTCCGGGATCCCCACGGTTAATTCCTTCAATCAGCTGCCGGATGGCTTCCGGCTGATCACCGGTAGGACGGAACTCGGAGGTGAGGATAAATTCCAAAACAGTACGGCTTTTATCGTATAATGGTGAATGAGGTAGTAATCGGAAAATGATCAGATAAATCTACATCGATTTTTTCATAATTCAACGCAGAAAAATCATCAGAATACAGAATATAATCGATTCTGAAGAAAGGAAGCTGGCCCGAGAAGGTATTTTCAAAGAAATTCGTTCCGGTTTCGGAATAGGCATCACTCAGATCATCCGTGAGTTTGTGATAAACGTATGAGGCCGGGGTTTCATTCAGATCGCCGGTAAGGATGACCGGATACGGACAGGATTTGATATGAGCCATCAGTTGGCGTACCTGCCTGGCCCTGGTCACAAAACCCCTCCTGATCTTCCATAACATTCTCTTTGAGTTGTTTGTGATATTGGTCGTCTCTTTTTTGGGATCCGTGAGACTGCTCATGAAAGAGTAATCGTCGTCGCCGAAACGGTTCGATTCGAGATGAAGGTTATAGACCCTCACCGTATCCTGCCCGATCAGCAGATCGGTGTAAATCCCGAACAGAACCCCTTCGTCGATCCTGAAGTAACCGGTGTCAATCACAGGGTAGCGGGTGAAAGTTGCAATGGCTACGATTTTCTTTTTGTTCCAGAAATCCCTGTAGTTTCTGAAATAATGGTTGTCGAACCCGATCGAGATGGCGAATCTGTTCAGCGCCCCGTTGTGGTCCTCACCGACGGCGTAAAACTCCTGGATACAAACGATGTCGGCCTGCCTGCCGGAGATGAACCCGGTCATTCGCTCGCGGATTTCGGGAATGCTCAGGGTGCTTCCCTTACTGTTCCCGTAAAAGTGGTGAACGTTGTAGCTCATAACTCTGATGGCACCCGGCGGGGCGTTGGGAGGTTTTCCGAACACACTTCCCGGCAGCAGTGAATCTACGCTGGTCCATCCCGCCAGGATGGCAACCAGCGAAATGAAGATGTAACGACGCCACAGGATGGCCCAGAGCAGAACAAATGTAAGGTTTGCGAAAAGCAATGCCGGAAAACCCAGTCCCGTCATAGCCAACCACCAGTATTTTTCAGGGTCGGCCTTCGCTGCCAGCGACGATGCAAACAGGCAAAGGGCAAGAATGACATTGATGACAAGCAGAATATTGATAAACAGTAAGCGGCGTTTCTTCATACCTGCGTATGGTGTCAGCGTTTTGATGAGGACTTGAAAAGATACTCCTTTTCTTCACGGGTCAAACTGTCGTAACCGCCTTTCGATATCTTATCCAGGATCTGATCAATCTTCTTCTGATGTTCGGCCTTTTTCCGGTTGTATTCATCATCGGAGACCGGCCGGCCTGAATGATCCGGCTTGTAATAGGGCTCCGCCTTTTTCGTGAACCTTTCGCTGAAGGTCCTGAAAAAATCAGTGGAACTCCTGCTGCGTCCTGGTGTTCGTGAAGTTTTTAAAACCAGGGCATAAATCAGCCCGAACAACGCTCCGCCGATGTGCGCGATATGTCCGCCTGCATTTCCTGTCGGGATCATAAAGAAATCGAATACAAAGAGGGCGATGGCCAGATAAAGGATCTTGATCCGTCCGAAGAAGAGCAGGTTCAGGTGATAGTCGGGGACGAAAAAGGAGATGGCGGTGACAATGGCCATGACCGAAGCGGATGCGCCCAATGCGAATGAGACGGGCAGGACGGATTCGAAGACTGGAAATATATTGAAAGCCAATACGTAGAGAAGCCCTCCTGCGAGTCCGCCGAGAATGTAGACCGTGACCAACTGCCTTCCTGAAAGGAATTCATTGAAGATCTTGCCGAACCAGTAAAGCCACAGCATGTTGAAGAGCAGGTGCCAGAACTCAAAATGCAGGAACATATAAGTGAATATGGTCCAGGGGCGCTCTGCCAGCAGGGGTATGGAGGCAGGCACTGCGAACGCATGCAGCACCAGGTTCAGGATCACTTCGCGGTCGGGAATGCCGCCGAAGAAGAGAAAGACCTTGATAACCTGGATCAGGACCCAAATTCCCGTGTTGACCAGGATAAATACCGAGAGGGCGGAACCCTGCCGGAAAAAAGTGCGGATCTCATGTAAAAATCCCGGGGGTTGGTTGTACTGATAATTGATCATTGGATGTAGCCGTGTTTTTTCTTCCAGTAAATAATTAAAAAGAATCCGAAGATCATTCCACCCAGGTGCGCGAAATGGGCAACATTGTCGCCCGGGTTGTTGGCGATCCCTGAGAAAAGCTCAAGTGCTCCGTAAATGATTACGATCCATTTTGCTTTAATGGGAAAGAGGAAATAGATGAACACGAGCATATTCGGGAACATCATCCCGAATGCCAGCAGGATACCGTAAACCGCACCCGATGCCCCGATGGTGGGTACATCCATCTGCAGCCTGATCAGTTGGGAAACGTAATCCATTGATTGAGTTACGTAGGCCGGGTTGGCTTTGTCAAGGCTCCAGGCCGTGATAAAGTTTCTAACGGTGCCTTCCGTTTCGTAGTAGGTTGGATAATGATGTCGAACAAACGCGATAAACCCGTCGAGCGTAGGATTTGATGCATAGGTTGAGGCCGCTTGCTGTATGGAGCTGATATCGATCCAGTTGACAAACGTTTGCACGATGGCTGCCCCGATCCCTGTTATCAGGTAATAGGAGAGGAAGCGGCGCGGGCCCCAGACGTTCTCGAGCAGGTAGCCAAACATCCATAACGCAAACATATTGAAGAATATATGGCTCAGGTTGGCGTGAAGGAACATGTAGGAAACGAACTGGAATGGCCTGAACAAATCGGACTGGAAGTAATGCAGTCCGAGCATGTTCTCGAGATCGATTCCGAATGATGATTCGAAAGTGATGGTTGCCAGAAAGAACAGCCCGTTGATGATCAACAGGTTTTTGACAACAGGGGGTAACAGGCTGAATCCGGCTGGACTGTATTGCTGGCTCATCATGGATGGTTAATTGATTTTCAGTTTTTTATGTATTTCTTCGTAAGGGATCAGCATCATGGTCGGCCTGCCATCGGGTGAGAGGTCGGGTACATGGCATGCAAAAAGGCTTTCGATGATCGAGTCGATTTCGGCAGGGTGCAGTTTTTTTCCCCTCTTCACTGCCAGTTTTGAGGCCAGGATGGCGGATAGGTGGCTCCGGTGGGCCGCTTGATGGTCACCGGTCCCGTTTTTCATTGCCTCAAGCACCGATTCAATCAGATGACCGGCCTCTTCGGCATTGGTCCCGGCAGGAATGGTATGGATGAGGAAACTGTTCTTCCCGAAATCGCTGATTTCGAATCCCATTTCAAGAAAATCGCCAAGCCAGTTCCGCAGGAGTCCGGCATCATCCGTGTTCAGGGAGATGGCTGAAGGTATCAGCAGGCTCTGAAAGTTTGGCTGTTCCCTGTCTTCGTCCTTCATCATCCTTTCGTACAGGATCCTTTCGTGAGCCCGTTGCTGATCGATGATGACCACCCCGCTTTTGGTATGGGTGATGAGCAATGCCTGGTTAACCTGCAGGTTGATCTTTCTCGGAAAATCAGTTGAGGCTGAAATGTTTTCGGTTTGTGGCAGGGTATCCGCGAAAGGCAATGTGGCTGGCTGGGCGTGGTCGTCCTGCGTCGCGGGCAGATCCGCGTAAAAATCCCTCCATGCCCTGATTGATGAAGTGTCTCCCGTAGGGAAACCCAGGGGGTGGGCCGTTTGACCCGGTCTGCCGGTATTGAACGGATTGTAGTCAGGATTGATGGTTACAGTGGGCGGCATCACGGGTCTGTCGGTTGGGGGAGGGGGGATATCAAGTCCCTGTTCCCGCTCAAAATCGAGTGAAGGTGTGATGTTGAACTTGCCGATGGCCTGTTTGACCGCGGCATGAAGAAGGGCATAAATGCTTTTATTATCCTGGAAATTGATCTCTGTCTTGGTCGGGTGAATGTTTACGTCAATGGTTCCCGGATCAACCTCAAGGAAAAGGAAGTAGGTCGGGACAGCGTCGGAAGGGATGAGCTCTTTGAATGCAAGTTCCACGGCGTGATGAAAATAGGCATTCTTCATAAAGCGCCGGTTGGTGAAAAAGAATTGTTCACCCCGGGTTCTTTTGGCGAATTCAGGTTTGCCGATAAAGCCGGAGATGTTAACCATGGGGGTATCCATTTTTACCGGCACAAGTCGCTGGGCATAGGCTGCTCCATACAGGTTCAGTATCCGTTCCTTAAGGTGTCCGGAAGGGAGTTGGTAAAGAATTTTGTCCTGGTTATAGGCTGTAAAGGATATGCCTGGATTTACCAGGGATATCCTGAAGAATTCATCCAGGATGTATTTTAATTCAAGGGTATTGGCCTTTAAAAAGTTACGGCGTGCAGGAACGTTGAAGAAAAGATTTTTTACGCTTACGGAGGTCCCGGCTGGACAACTGACCGCTGATTGCCCTTTGAATTCGGTGCCTTCAACCAGTACCATGGTTCCCAGTTCATCCCCGTGCTTTCGGGTTTTCAGTTCCACCTGCGCTACCGAAGCAATGGAGGCCAGCGCTTCGCCCCTGAATCCAAGGGTTTGTATGGCCAGCAGATCATCCGCTTTTCGGATCTTTGAGGTGGCGTGTCGTTCGAAACACATACGGGCATCCCCTTGCGACATTCCGCAACCGTTGTCGATAACCTGGATGAGCAGTTTGCCGGCATCACGAATAACCAGTTTGATGTCGGTGGCCCCGGCGTCGATGGTATTCTCCAGCAATTCCTTGACAACAGAAGCGGGCCGTTGCACCACTTCGCCTGCAGCGATCTGATTGGCAACAGCATCCGACAGAAGATGAATGAGATCAGCCATTACCGCAAAAGTACCAAAAATTTTCGAATGAGATGGATGAGCCGGTCAAACCAGAAACCCGGAGATCAATGATCGTCCGGGTTTCCGGTAATTTCTTGGCACCAACAGTTTCCGGAATCAGGTCTGCCTTGTGTGTCAGGCAAACTGTCATCCTTATTGTTATTATCCGGCGCTCGTGTTCTCCTTAAAACCGATGCTCCGTAACAGTTAAAACCTGGTTCTGTCCAGGACGGGGAACCTCATTTGTGCCAGGTAATAGGCCCCGTAAAATGCCGAACTGAAAAAGACAGTGGCCAGCAGGTCATTCATAAAGAATGAAATTCCGTAAGTGGCATCGCGGAAGAAGACAAGGCCTGCAATGTAGCATTGAACCAGGCCCGCAAAGGTTTGCGGGTAATACGGACTGCCGATCCACCATGCAAAGTTGGTTATCAGGAAAAAGATAACCGACGAAGAAAATGAAGCAAGCAATACCGACCTGATCGAAACCTTGTTCCGCAGATAGATACCAATGGCCACCGTGATGGCAAAACTCAGGTAGACAGCGGGCATGGCGGGGTGCAGTCCAATTACGAGGTCGCTGATGAACATCGCGGCGACCGGAATGGCGAAAGCAAGATGCTTTCTGTCGAGGTAGGTTCCTGCAAAAAGTGCCATGGCCGCAATCGGCGTGAAGTTAGGCCAATGCGGCAGCAGCCTTATCAGGGCTGCAACAATAATAACTGAGATAATAACAATAAATCTAGGGTTAATAGATTTATATTTCATTAATATGTGATGTTTATAGTGAGACAAAAATAATAAATCATTTGGAAAAAAGACAAGCCGGGAGAAAAATAGTTTCTAATTTTGCGAAACATTCATAAAACCAACTACTTAAAATGAGATTATTTTTATCAACTTTTTATCTTGCCGTCATCATGATAATTGCAGGCTGCGGGCCAAATCCGGTTAATACCGATCTAATCATCACAAACGGAGTGATTTACACTGTTGATTCCGCTTTTACGATCGCAGAAGCCATGGCAATCAGAGAGGGTAAGATCATCGCCACAGGAACCACGGAAGAAATACTGAAGGGTTTTTCATCCGGGCAGGTGCTCGACCTGCAGGGTGCACCGGTTTATCCAGGCTTCATCGATGCTCACTCGCATTTTTCGGGTTATGCCGTTGGTTTGCAGTATACTGATCTCACCGGCTGCCTGTCCTTCCAGGAGGTTCTCGATCGTTTAACAGCGTCAGGAAAGCCACCTGCCGGTCACTGGATCGTCGGAAGGGGCTGGGATCAGAATCTCTGGACGGTCAAACAGTTTCCCGATAATGTAAGGCTTGATGCTTTATTCCCAGACAATCCGGTGATGATCATCCGGATCGACGGCCATGTGGTTTTGGCTAACAGCCGGGCCATCGAAGCATCCGGTATCCTGAAAGCCAGAGAGCAGTACCCCGGACAGATTGAAACCAAAAACGGGAAACTGACCGGAATCCTGAGCGAATCGGCAGCCGACCTGATGCGTGCGGCCGTTCCCAAACCATCGGGGGCTGAACTGGTTAAACTGCTTCAAACCGCCGAGGCAAATTGTTTCAGCGTCGGGCTGACCGGTGTTTCTGATGCGGGCCTTGAGGCTGAAGAGCTTATGCTGCTCGATTCATTGTCGAGGCAGGGAATTCTCAACATGAATTTTGAGGCCATGCTGACCCCGACAGCCGAGACAGTAGACATGATCATGCGCCAGGGGCCGTTTCTATCCGGAAATCTTTCGGCAAGGTCGGTAAAGATTTACGCGGATGGTAGCCTGGGCAGCAGAACGGCCAGACTGAAAAAACCTTACAGTGATGAACCCGTCACAAGCGGGATCATCGTGACTCAGCCTGATTCGGTCAGGGCGCTTTGCCGGCTTGCTGTTGAGTACGGTTACCAGGTTAATACGCATTGCATCGGCGATTCGGCCGTTGCCATGATCCTAGGTATCTATGGAGAATTCCTGAAGCAGCGAAACGACCTTCGATGGAGGATCGAGCATGCACAGGTGGTAGATCCTGCTGATTTTGAGAAGTTTGCTCTATATTCGGTGGTTCCATCCATCCAAGCAACCCATGCGACTTCCGACATGTACTGGGCCGGAAACCGTCTTGGACCTGAACGGATTAAAGGAGCATACGCTTACAAGACACTCCTTCAACAGAACGGATGGATCGCGAACGGAACCGACTTCCCGATCGAGCAGATCGATCCCAGGCTGACCTTTTATGCTTCGGTGGCGAGGAAAGACCTGAAGGGATTCCCAGATGACGGATTCCAGATGGAGAATGCGCTCACCAGGGAGGAAACTTTGCGTTCAATGACCATATGGGCGGCCAGATCGGCTTTTGCCGAACATCGGCGTGGAAGCCTGGAAAAGGGGAAAGAGGCTGATTTTGTCATTCTCGGCCGCGACATCATGAAAATTGAAGAACAGCAGATACCTTCAACCAAGGTAATGGCTACATACCTCCGTGGCCGGAAAGTGTTCCAAAATCCATAAAAAAATGCCTGACGTTGGTCAGGCATTTTTTCTTTAGGCCGCAGTACCGTTAAAAGGCATTCTTGACAAGGAATTTTCCCAGGTTGTCGCCGGCCCTGTCGTAACAACTCTGTATCCTGGCGCCCGTGTCGTAATCATAACCCATCATGTTCACGCTCTGAAGTTTGTCCATCGTGATCACCGCGAGCGGTTTGTCTTTGGCAGCGGTTTCTACCAGGGTGACTTCAACATTGATATAAGCGTTTTTTCGGGTAACCCCAACGTTGAATCCCGGTTCAGTAAACACGGTGCTGATGATCAGGGTGTATTTTGCCTCAGGATCGTTCTCTTTGGCCACTACATTGACCGCTTCAAGTTTTGCATTGAAATTTTTCTCGAACATTGGCTGAAACCTGGCCGTGCGATCGCTGACCCATGCCTGGGCCCATTGATCACCCGTTCCCGGTTTCTTTTTGTTCATATCGGCGGTGCGGTCTGCCACATAATCGCTTTCCTTGTCGAATTTTCCAACCGACATATTGGAATAATCATATTGAAGGTTTAGAATAGTCTGGCCCTTGAGGACCTTCAGATCCCCCGATTTAAGTTTCTGGGCCGATGACTCCTTTGCGCCCGTCAGAAGGGCTAAGCCCACCAAAAGGAAGATGATCTTTTTCATAAATGCAGATTTAAAATGTTTGTTAAATTAATTTAGACAAAATTATAATAACATTTACGAATTTCCAAATTTAACCTGCACTATTTCCGTTTTTCTCCCGGTTATCGATGAATTTCACCGGTTTACGGCTGGTCTCGGGGAACATCATTTTTTGTATCGTGCTTTCTGAAGTGAAGGTAATCAGCGGGGCGACCCTTAATTTTGCCCTGAAGTGATCCTTGATGCTTTTTTCGCGTTCCTCGCCGATCCCTTTTCCGCTTACATGGATCAGTATTTCGTCGGTACCGATCTGGTTGGTGTAAACCTCTACCACGTAGCTCGAAATGTAGTCAATATTGTCGAGGATATCATATAGCGCGGGTGGAAAAAGGGTGGTTCCCTTATATTTGATCATCTGGTTTTTACGGCCGATCACGGGGCCGAGCCTCATGGTGTTGCGACCGCAGCGGCAGGGGTTGGCATAATGCATGCAAACGTCGCCTGTTTTAAACCGCAGCAGGGGCATGCCTTCCACGCCAAGGGTGGTGATGGTCACTTCCCCGAGTTCTCCTTCGCCAACGGGCTGATCATTGTCGTCGAGGAACTCGGTGATGATGAGTTCAGGATGATGGTGTCCCCCGCATCCTTCGGAACATTCGGTGAAAGATGTTCCCATTTCTGTTGAGGCATAGGTGGAGTAAAGTTTAAGCGGCCATTTTTCGATGATCTTCCGGCCCAGCGTGTTCAGTGTAAGATCTTTTTTCCGTAAAGGTTCGCCGATACACACTGCGCTGCGGATACTGCTGTCGCGATAATTGATCCCCTGCTGTTCGGCATAATCTATGATCCTGAGTATGAAAGATGGAACCGCGATGATCGTCGTCGGATGTATCCGCTGTATGGTATCCCATTGTAGTTCAGGTATTCCGTTGCCGACCCTAACCACGCTGGCCCCCAGCATCCTGATCCCGAGAAAATAGGCAAGTCCTGCCATGAACCGTCGGTCGATTGTCGTCATGAGCTGGTAGATATCGGCACTCGTGCCCCCGGCGCAGGTAAATGAGATGGCTTCGTTGTAGGCAAGCCTGTCAAGATCCCGGTCGGTCATGGCAAAGGTAACCGGATCGCCCAGTGTGCCTGACGTGGTGATGTAGTCGATGATTTTGGATTTTGGAACGCAAAGAAAATCATCGTTATGCTGTTGCAGGTCATCTTTGGTCGTTACCGGTAGTTGTTGCAGGTCGCTCACCAACTTTATTTCGGATACATCGATCCCATAGCGGTCGAAAAGTGAGCGGTAATATCGGGAATGGTGTTGTAGATAAATGAGTTGCTCCCTGAGTTTCTGATCCTGAAACTCCCTGATTTCCCCGATCGTTTTTTTTTCGATCTCCGGAAAGTATGAAACTGGCATGCCTCTGAAGTCTGGATTGGCTGGTACAGGGATCAGATCTTGATCCCGATCATAATTTTAATGACATCGGTCTGAATGGTCTGGGTCGGCCGGTCCTTGTCAAAATTGTCATATTTCATTTTCCCAAAGCTGTATTGGGCCGAAAACAGCATCACGCTGTAACGGACACTGACACTCACTTCACTCCTGAATATGTTCATGCCGTATTTTGAGAAGTTTGATTCGGGATAGGCGCTCCACTCATCGTAATGATAGGCAAAATTGGCGTTGATCTTATACGCAATGTCAATGTTCAGGCGATCGACCGGGTTGATGGTAAACACCGGGCCAAATTTCTGGCCACCATACCAGTAATAGTGGTCGGTGGGCTTGTTGGGATCTTTCGGCTTCGTAGAGTTGAACCACAACGATAAAAAGGTGGCGTCTAAACCTGCCCTCAGATGGTTATTCGCGAAAGCTGGCCCGAAGTATATCAGGAAGCCCATATCGAAGGCGCCGCCGATGCGGGCTGCCAGGTAATTCAGTCCGGTTCCCGGCACTGACCGAGGTCCGGAGGTCGGATACACTACCTGATCGTAAGCATAGGTTCCCATCGGAAACACAGGTCCCAGCGAAAAGTAAAAACCACTGTTGATCCTGTTCTTACGGGAAGAGGTACCGACGGCCTCATCATCCTGTGAAAAGCCCGCTGAAGGCATCAGCAGTGCAAGCCCGGCAGCTATTATGACAATATGTCTCAGAAAGGTTTTCATGCGTTGGATTATTTTTGGAACGGAAAAAATGATCCTCAAAATTACATTTTTTAAACAATGTCCGGTAAAATATCTTAAAGCCGTTCAATAATGGTATTTCTCCATAAAAACTTCCAGTTTTAACCGGATGTACACCTTGTCCTGTTCCGGAAGTTCGAATATGTTTTTCCGGAACCCTTCGTTGGCAGTAACAAAATCATTGATCCTCGCATTGAAGTCAGTTGGAACGCGCAGGTTAAACTGGTTGTAGAGCGAATCCATTACCGTTTCAGGATCTGCTTCAAGATCCTCGAATTTCACGGTGGCGAAATTTCCGGGTTTGATATAATGCTGGTCCCGTTCAATGGTGGCAAGCAGGTCGGCCAGGACTGCCGTGACTTCCCCGATACGGGGTCTGCTGGCAAACCCGGTCAGGCAGTTCTGTTTTTGCACGATTTCCCACATATGAACGGTGGAGGGGACCACGTCGAGCGGGTTACGGACGATGTGGATGAACCTGGCCCCCGGGAACATCTCGCATAGTATCCTGATGCGAAAAGAGTTAAAGGGATTTTTCGAAACAATGGTGCGGTCATTGCCAAACCGGAGTTTTTTAAAATAGTTCAGCATGATCTCTTTCCATTTTCCGGCATCTGCCGGTGCAGGACCATATTCCATGCCCGGTTCGAGGAAATAGTTGGCGGAGACGGGAAAAATGAGCCGTTCGAGCGGAGAACGGCAGGTGAGACGCAGGATGGCATACTCATCTTCCTGCGGTTCGTTCATGCCGATCTTCACCATATCCATTGGCCGGTGTTCAGAGACGAGGGTTCTGAAGACGGGTTTGTAGTAATGGTAAGTGGAAAGAAAGCTATCGGGTATGGCTACCTGGAAAAGGGTAGGGGTGATGATCTGTGGATCGAGGTGAAACAACTGGTGCAGTAAGGTGGAGCCTGTTCGCCAGTGTCCGATGATGAAGACCGGATCAACAGGCGGCTGCTGTGACCTGATGGCCTTGGAATACCGAAGGTTTTCGATGCCTGCAAAAACCGATGACCATGTGGAACTCTGCAGCAGGAATGCGATCCTGAGAATATGTGCAGGGCTGAAGCTGACTTTGTTCCTTGACAGTAGCTTCAAAAGTTTCCCGGTCCTGATTCCTGCAAGTAAATAGGAGTTTCTCAAATCTATCCGTTTGCCTGGGTTTCGGGTTTATTTTGCGAAATGAAACGCGCAATGCTGCCAACCGATCTGATAACCTCTCTGGCAAGGCTCTGGTCGGCAATCCTGATGCCATAGGTGCGCTGAATGGCCATGATGATCTCAATGGCATCAACCGAATCGAGTGTGAGCCGGTTATCGCCGCCAAACAGAGGCTTTTCATCATCCACATCTGCCGGGTCAATGTCGGAGATGGAGAGCGTATTCATGATCAGCAGTTTTATCTCGAGTTTAAGCTTATCAAAGTTTTCATCCATAACAACGCGTGTTGATCGTTACTTTATTGCCTTCGAAAGTTTGGTAAAGAACTGCTCCTCTAACGATGCTCGTTCATAGATCATGTCGCTGAGCTGCTTTAACCGTTCCGGTCCCAGGTCGCGGTTTTTGCCGATACGCGCGGCATGGAGCGATATTTCCCGCCAGCCGTCGCCGATTATCATAAGTTCTTCCGAAAGTTCTTTTAAGACAGGATTATCGAGGATCCTGGAGGCCTGCTGAAGAAAGGTGGCATACATGAACCTGAACCCGGCGCCACCGGTTCCCTGGTCTTCGAGCAGGATGTTTATTTTGATGATCTCGTGCGACAGATGTTCGGTATCGCGGGCAAACTTCGGCCAGTCAACCACCTTTTTCGCGAACATCCTGATACCCTTAACCCCCAGGAACGGGATGGGGATCCTGAGCATGTTGAAGCAGGCTTTTTTAATGCCTTTGACAATGGCCGGCCTGTAATCGATTTCCTGCGGAAGTTTGTCAAGGTGGAAAATAAACCCCGAGGGAGACATGTTTCCTCCGGCAAACCTCCCTTTCTGGAGCGACGAAACTTCCAGCTCCACGATCTTCGGGAAATAGGAGTCGCTGATCAGGTATTTTCCATCTGCAATGCCGACGGCGACAAGAAAATGAACGTTGATATGAACGCGTTCCCAGGAGGGCACATAATCCATGTAAAAAAAGTCGACCTGACAGGCGGTAGGTAATCCTTTGCCGATGAGCGAATCGAGTGCCTGTTTACCGGCGTTTTCATCCTTAAACCGGTAGGTTTTAAAACCAACACCGAGCCTTTTTTCAATGTTGGTCCTCATCTGACCGGGCTTGTTCCTGACGATGAAAGTCGGGAAGGCAAACGATTTCATTTTATGGAAGTAGCCGAAAAAAATGCCTCCGGAAATGCCGAAGACAAGCGGTTCTGTTATTTCGAGGCCGCCGTGGCTGAGCAATGAGGTCAGGGTTCCCGACTCGCAATGAGCGGCCATCTTATGCTGATAGTTCTCGATAATCATTGGTTATTCTCTTCTGCTTTTGTCACAACGACAAAGGGATTGCCGGTGACTTCCTGGCTGATTCTGACTTTGGAGGGTCTGTTCTCTCCGACTACGGCGGCGTGCGTACCTTCAGAGTCGCTGATAAGCACGACCTGAAGCATGTTCGGCACAGCGATGTTGAATACCCGGGCATATCTTCTGAGTTCCTCTACAGTCGCAGTTCCGAAATATTTCATCTCCAGGTGTTTTTTTACCCTTGATTTGCGGATGGAGGCACGGGCGGCCAGTTCCGACAAGGTGAGGTCTTCAAGTACCATATGGTATTTCACCGGGCTTATCTCACCCGAAATCAGCCGGGTCCGCAGTTCTGACTCCAGGTTTCTTTTCTTAAGGAAAAAATCGTCGAGGTAATTGGCAGTGATGTAGGAACCGGTTTGCATCGGGCCATAATTACCGTCATCCTTTTCAACGTACAGGATCATCTGTTGTTCGGGACAATTTATATATCCTTCTTTTTCTTTCATATTCCGAAACCTGGATACGGATCATTTCCGTTTTGCAAAAATAGTAATGCTGTAGATCATCGCCAAACCAAAAAAAGCGATCTGCAGGATTGAGTTGGGTAAGATGTTCATCAGGCTTCCGCCCCGTATAAAGAGTTCGAGGTAGTTGTCGATTCCCCAACGCACCGGTGAAAGATGGCTGACCACCTGAATGGGTTCAGGCAGCAGGTGGACCGGCAGGAACGTACCGCTGATCACGCCAAGGAGTACAACCATAACAGAACCGAATAGGGCGGCCTGGTTATGGGTTGAAGCGGCGGTTCCGATGATCATGCCGAAACCGACGGCAGCAAGCGCGGCAGCGACGGTTGCAATAAGGATCAGCGCGGGCCGGCCTCCTGTTTCCAGGGCCGGAAGACCGAACATGGCCGTGAAGAGCCATTTGCCGATTGCCATCATCAGGGCAAACTGCATCAGGCAAACCACCAGATAGACGAACACCTTGCCCGATAGCAACGATGCTGCCGGCACCGGTAACGTTTTAAGTCGAAGCGAACTTCCTTCATTCTTTTCGGCGATGATGCTACCAGAAAGCGGGATGACGATGAAAAACATGGCGAAGAGTATAAATCCCGGCACATTGTTCTGGATCACGTTGGGCAGTATCGCGATTTTGTCCTTTACGGCAAATTCGACTTCGACCGGGGGAAGTTCGCTGAGACGCCGCTGCACGGTTTGCCTGATGGCATCCCTGACAGGTTCCGGGGTTCCCATCATGATCTCTTCCAGAATCCTGGCTGACTGCACTCCCCTGATTAAAAACCTCATGGAATTGACAAGCGCTTCCCGGTAACTTTCCTGCAACGCAGGATCTGCCAGGAAAAGGAGGGCTGAGTCGGGATGCCCGATCTGAAGCCCGAATTTATAAGTGCCTTTGCGGATCAGCTCGCCTGCTTCAGCCATCGTGATTTTCCGGTCGCCGATCGCCCTGACCACGGTGAACAAACCGGATGAATCGAGCGCACCGGCAACAGCGTCAGAGAATGGTGCTCCCGTTTCGTCAATGAACAGTAAATTGACCTTCTCCTGCTCATTTTTCAATGCCCTGTCCTGGGCAAGGGTTACAACAAAGATCAGAAGGGCGGGCATCAGGAACAGGATCACGAGCCCCGGAATATCACGGACCAGGATCAGAACCTCTTTTTTCAGGATGCTGCGGAACTTATTCAATTTTTTATGGTTCAGGTTGGGATTTTGATCGCTTCGACCAGGCCTACCGGTGCAATGGTAGGAACGATGCGGGTGAGTTTAAGGCCTGAACCGGCCAGAAGCCGTTCATATTCAGTCCTTGTACGTTCCTTACCCCCGGTCATGGAAACCATCATCTGGATGTCGAGCAGTTTCGCGGTGGAGGGTTGGTTGCCTTCGGGCACGACCATTTCAATGATGAGTAACCGGCCGCCGGTTGGCATGACCCGGCTGATATTTGAAAGGAGCCTGACAGATGGTGGATCATCCCAGTTGTGAATGATATTTTTTAGCAGATAAAGATCGGCACCAGGCAGCGTATCGCTGAAAAAATCGCCGTCTATAAAACTGATCCGGTCCTGCACGCCGGTTGCAGACATAAATCCGGAAGCGTTCGCCAGCGCCTCGGCTGTATCGAACAGGATCCCCTTTGCAGCAGGGTGTTTTTTAAGAATATGGGCGAGAAAGTGACCCTCGCCGCCCCCGATATCGGCGATCAGCCGGTATGGTGAAAAATCATAGGCGGAAAGAACGGGACCCAGGCTTAGTTCTGATAAATCAGACATGGACTGGTCAAAGATCCTGTTTTCCTCCGGATGGTCCTTCAGGTAATCGTAGATTGGTTTTCCGTATGTATATTCGAAGGCATTTTTACCCGTGGTCACGGCATAGGTCAGTTGGCTCATGAGGTTCCAGTTGACCGGTCCGAGGTGATGGAGGAGCATGTGACGCAGTGATCCGCTTTCGTCGAGGAGCGCCTCAGCACGCCGGTTCAAGGCGAAACGCCCGTCTTTTTTCATCGTAAACACACCCTGGCTGGCCAGGGCACGCAGCAGCCGGTGGATATTGCCGGGATCGGCATGCACCGCTTTTGCAATTTCATCCGCATGCATGGGGCCAGCTTTAAGAAGGGTGGCAATATCAAGCCGGGCAGCAACATAGAGCGAAGGGAGTAACCAGAGGTTCTGAAATTGTTCGTAAAGTACGACACTGCCGGGGAACATCCGTTGGTTCAGGAAAAGCAGCGCTTTCCTGATGTTGTCGATGGATCTGACAAGCCAGTAGGGGGGGAGTTTCTCGTTCATGGGGCCCGGATGGTGTGCGGGCAAAAATACGACTTTTATCAGAACTGGATCCGCCAGGTTCCCATCGGGAAGAAGGACATGCCGAAGAAGTCCTTTATTTCGCCGGTCGACGGATCGATGCGCTGCAGAGAGACATTGGTGAAGCTGGTTCTGTATTGCAGATCGACGAAAAATTCCATGTTGTAACCCGGCAGGTTCCGGCGGATTCCGAACCGGAATGCAACCCGCTTGTACTCCGGGAAACGGGGAACATAGGCCTGATCCCAGTCATAAACCGGTTCGGCAGCGGCCACCGTGGCATCCACAGCATATGGAATATATGGGTTACCTCCTGCCCATGTGGCACGCAATCCAAAAGACATCACACCCCATTTTCGCCTGCCCATCACAAATTCATACCCTCCGGCGGCATTCAGGGCATAACGCACGTTAAAGGCGGAGTTTCTGTTTACCTGGTCGTAACCTTGATAGGTTGAGTTGAAGGCCGAAGCCGTGAAGAGAAAATAGTAGTTCCTGCTGAAGAACCTTTCGAAAGTGAACTCGATGCCGTAATTCGTTCCCGTGCCCTTGTTTACCAGGCTATCGGCATGTTGCCTGTCGATAAAGAACTCGTGGCCCTGGTTGGTGAGTGAATACTGCGGGATGGATGCTTTGGTGGGAACGTCGTAAAGATATTGGCCATAGAGCTCCGTTTTAAACCGCAGGTCGGGGGTCAGCATGTACTGATAACCCAGTGCTGCCTGGACCATTCGGGTGAAATCCAGGTCTCTGTTCATCTGTATGCTTTCCCGGCCCTGCCCGGGTGTCAGGATGAAATAGATCACGCGGGGCTGCATCTGGCTGTACAATCCCGCACCTAAGGTCAGGGAGTGATCTTTACTGATATCCCAACGTAATCCGATCCTTGGCTCCGCCGACCAGGAATTGTTCAGCGAAAGCCAGCAACCGTAAAGGCCAACGGTGGAGGATACATCATCATTGAACTCATGCAGCCACTGGCTGTAACCACGTAAAAAGAACATCCGTTCGCGCGAACCGGTGTTGACCATGAAGCGGCCTTTATACATCATACTATCGGCAAAATGCATGTGGTATAAATCGGCAAAAAAGCCGCTGTTCAATGCATTTCCTGCCGAAAATTTCCTGGTCAACTGCGATGAAAGGGAGAATTTTATCTCGGTGGATCTTTCTCCTGCCCATAATGCCGGCACTTGGTTCACATTTGAAAAGGTGTCGATCCTGGTTCGTGTTTCTGAAGCGACCAGGTAAAGCATGTTTTTCATGATCAGGTCTTTTTTCAGAACGATCTGGTGAGTAACACCAATAACGCCCAGGTCGGAGCCGTTGGCTAAATCTTCGCCGTAATCCGGGAACAGCCATTCCGATTGTTTCTTCCGGCTGTCGTACAGTTCAATATAACTGATGCCTCCGATTCCCGTAATGGTGAAAGTGCCTGCCTTTTTTGCCGGAATGGTGATCTTCAGGTTAAGGTCCTGGTATTTAGGTATTATTCCGGTGTTGATGCCGAACAGTCCAAGGAACTGAAGCGGCGAATACCGGTATGCGGCAAGATATGTTGCATTGCTTTTCCTGCTGAAAGGTCCCTCGGTACCGAACTCCAGCCCGTTCCAGCCGATCCCGAACCAGTATCGTCGTTTGATGGGATTTCCCGACCTCATTTTAAGGTCGAAGACCCCGGCCATCGTATTTCCGTATTGGGCCGGAAAGGCGCCTGTCAGGAAATCGGAATTGGTGACCAGGTTGTTGTTGAGTATGGTCACAGGGCCGCCGGTGGTTCCGACGGCCGCGAAGTGGTTGGGGTTCGGCACCTCCATGTCGTCGATCCGCCATTGCAGCCCCGAAGGCGAGTTGCCCCTAACGATGATGTCATTCCGGTTGTCGATACCGCTGGTCACCCCGGCAAAACTGGCTGCCATACGGGCCGGGTCGTTGTAGCTGCCTGCAAACCTGAACGTTTCATCAACGCTGAATGACCTGACACTCACCGTAGCCATCCGGTTTAAGGTCTCGTTTTTCCGGTATTCCGCCCTGATCTCTACTTCGGGAACGTTGGTAGTCATTTCTGAAAGGTAGATGTTGGCGGTGGTCTCCTTACCTGTTGTGACGATGAGCGGCTGGGTAATCACTGTAGTATAGCCGACGTAACTTACCTTTAGCTGGTATTGGCCGATGGCCAGGTTCCTGATAAAGAATGATCCTGAAGAATCAGTAACTGCACCGATAACCGGATCGGTGCCGGGTATGACCACGGTGGCGCCGGGCAGAGGTGAACCGGTGATCTGGTCGGCAACGGTCCCGGTGATGGTCGACCGGAGGATACGCTGCGACAGAAGTATCTGGGGCACAAATGCCAGGAACATTACGAACGGCAGCATTCGCAAGGCAATGATACCGGGATTCAGGGATTGGAACCGGGGTATGGTCCGGCTGGGAATTTTAGCCGGATTAAGTGAATGCGAACTGTTGGTTGTTATTTGAAAGACGACGCTGGTCATTGCGGCAAAGATAATCGCTTGAGGCGAAATTCCTGCCCGGATGCCTTGTTAATGCATCAGTTTATCGACCTCCTCAACCGGAATTCTTTTCCACCTGGGATTGATAAGGTTTATTCCGTCAAAGTCGAAGGACACGAGGTCGAAGGTCTCTTCGTAAAAATCAAGTTTGCTTCCCAGGTCGGGAGTGTGTTCGACGAAGATGAAATTTCCGGGATCGCATTCCAGTTCATGCATGATCCTGGTGGCCAGAGGGGCGCACCATTCTGTGACCGGTGTGCCCGGGTTCTGCCGGTAAATTTCGGTGGCAATAACCAGTATTTTACCGTCTTTGCGGTGCACGATCTTCCGTCCGCACCGTGAAGGACTATCCCATTGACCCAGGTAGTCGTAGTAGTGATCCATGTATTGGTTGAAGGCGGGATTAGTCTCCATGACAAACAAAGAATGGCTAAATGATTTGATTAGGTTTGAAAGTCCATGTTTATATTGCAGAGACGGGTTTTAAACCCGTTTCTACCTTTTTCCCAAAAGACAAATCCGCAATATCCCGACGCCGTGGAGTAAACGTACCGTCGGCCAGTTCGCGCGAGACCACCCGGTTGATCAGGTTGAACATTTTCATGGTCTGGGGCTCGTCTTTGTAGAAGGTATCCCATGCATACTGGTATAGTTCAGTCAGACGTTCGGCCGACATGTGTTTGGGATGGTACACGACTTTCCCGGCATTGTAATGGTTCCAGTCGAAATCGAAGATGCGCCCCTGTTTGAGCAGGTCGCTGTAGGCCTTTGTATGCGGGAAGGGAGCAAGTACCGTGAACTCGGCCAGATCGAGCTCGATCTCCAGCAGAAAATCGATCAGCCGTTTTATGCTGTCCTCTGTTTGGTTATCCAACCCGAGCAGGATTGTTCCTTCCACGGCAATGCCGTAGTCGTGGTACTGTTTGATCCGGTTCCTGATATAATCGGAGGTGTCGAACACCGCCTGGTAGACGTACCATGCCCCGGCCTGTGCAGCAAGGTCAAGCACTTCATCCTTGTCCTCGATGGTATGGCTTACCCATTTCTTTTTAAGGGGAATCATGGCCCTGAACAGATCCTTCTCCCATTCGGTGTCGAGGGCCAGTGAATTATCGACAATGAACAGCCTGTTGTTGTCCATCTGCGAAAGTTCTTCCACAACCCGGTCGATGGGGCGGGGACGGAATCCGCGGCCCCCCAGGTACCTTACTGCGCAGGGATAACAGTCGTAAATACAACCCCTCGATGCATGAAACAGGTCGACCATCCTGAAGCCCTTGTGATAATAGAGGTCTTTGTTCAGGATATCGCGCCGTGCAGGCCCGATAAGATTCATATCGGGCGGCTTGTTCATGAAATTATATACTTTCCTGAGCTCGCCTTTCCTGAAGTCTTCGAAAACACCTGCCAGCCGTCCTTCAACCTCGCCAAGGAACACGGAATCGGCATGCAGCATGGTCTCTTCGGCATGGAGCATGGTTGAAATACCGCCGAAAATAACCTTCTTGCCAAGTTTCCGGTATGCTTCGGCTATTTCCCAGCCTCGTTTCACCTGGGTCGTAAGCATCATGGAGATACCGACAAAATCGGGCGTGTCATCAATAACCAGCTCCTGCACATTTTCATCGGTAAAGTCGACCTCCACATAGTCGGGAACATCGGCGGCCATGACCACCGGTCCGTGCGGAGGGAGATTAAAGATGGTTTGTCCTTCCAGTTTTTCCCACCTGGGATATATAAGCTTGAATTTCATCACTGTTTTTTCGTTACTTTTCTTTTCTTTCGGGATTGATCCGTTCAGGGGCCGGTTTTCAACCTGATGTTACAGTCCGCCAGTTTTTCGATGACCGCCATTTTTTCACTCCACCTCGGGATGGTCTTTTCAAGTGCCTTGTAATACTGCTTGCGGGCCTCCATCCACAGTGCACGGCGGTAATAATAATCTCCCGCCAGGCTGTAAACCTCGTAATACTCAGGGTTTGATGTCGCAAACGCTGTAAGAAGATCCCCGATACCTGGTATCTCTACACCATTTTTGTCAGCATCCCGGATCATCGATCGCATCTCCCTGAACCGCAGAAAATTGCAGTACCCTGGAGAATTCAAAAACTGATCCGGCGGAATTTCCCTGGCAGAATCAACAACCGCAGCATCCAGCCCTTTTGCTGCAAAATTAGAAAAAATTTTAGAAATGTCGTAACAGACATATGAACCCAGTTGCCAGGGTGCGGTGGAAACCCACACCAGTCCGTGGGCTGGCATGAATATAATACTGTGATGGGCGATGAGCTGGTTGATCGCTTTCTCGTTGCCTGAGCCGATGTTCTTACCGTTAAGTCCTGACTGATCGCGCAGGATTTTCGCAACCCCATGCTCATCGACGGGATCAGCGCCGGTAAGGAGTTGCACCAGCCTCTTTTGCCGGTATAAAGAGGCATTTTCCCTGATGTCGGCAAGATTCAGCGGATCGTTGGCAAAAGTGGCCGACTGGAAATGGTTTGCGCAAACGATGTATTCAGAATCTGAGATAATCAGGCCCTGTTTATAAGGCGATTTTTCAATGATCACCGCCCTTCCGTCCCTGGCCGAGCCGACAAGGATGGATTCCGACACAAAGATCTGTCGTTTTCCGGCTATTTCATAAGCTTCGCTGATGGTGGAGGCATATTGCAGGATCTCGCGGGCCAGCAAGGATATCGGGGTTCTTGCCGAGAGCGGCATCTGAGATTTTGCAGCATTGATGGTTACGGTAAGACCTACCGCATTCATTCCCGATACGGCTCCGATCATTCCTCCCCAGGTGACGGTCATAAACGGTATGCCGCGATCGGGCCTGACAAATGAAACGATTTTATGCCTGGCGAATTCATCCCCTGCATAAAAATCGAAATTCCTGCCAATAAGCAGGTCGCCCGCTGCGGTTTTTTCTCCCCATACACCGAAGCTGGTACATCCAACCATGCTGAGATCCTGCAAGGCATGCCCAATGTCGTGCGCCGAATGGTAATTCAGCATTCGCTGGTAAGCTGGTCCGATCACATCATATTCACGCGAGGCCGACAGGGAAATACCATAAATCTCCTCCCTGTATTCCTCAGGTATGTATTTATCGAGATTTCTGTTGAACCAGTAAATGAAATACTTCAGGAACCTCAGGTAGTTGTCGGAGGGGATCATCTCACGGATCCTGCTGATGAAGGCCGCTTCCTGGAACCCGATCAGGTGCCGGGCCATCAGTCCGTTGACAACGCCTCTGTCAAACGGGGTTCCTTCGGTGTACATCTCCCATAAGCCCGATTGGCTTTTACGCAACCAGTTGTTTCCTGCCTTATAATGGTCGGGTTCCGGTTGTATGACTTTATACGCACTTAACCTGCCGGTGTCACAGGCGGGGGGATGAACCTGCGTGAGGAAATGAAACGCGACGGCCCCTGCAGTGGACAGTAAAATGATGATGAGCAGTACAACGAGCAGCCGGCGCAGCCATGTACTTTTCTTTCTATTGTGCATGGCTTATCTTTTTAAGGAGATAGTCAAGGCCAATGATTTCGCCGCATGTTTTTACCGCCCCGGCAGTAACGCCCATAATTCCGTGAAGGTTCGTGTTCTGGCCTGTGAGGTAAAATCCCGGAATAGGAGTCTTTGGCGAAAGGTTTGTCAGCAAAGGATCGCGAAAATCTCTTTGAATGCCATAAAGGGATCCCCCTGGCGTTCCGGTGTAGTCGCGGTAGGTGAGCGGGGTGGAGGAGGTCACGTCGTCAATGGCGGAAGCAAGTTCAGGGAACTTCAGGTAAACCAGTCTGAGAAGCCGTGCGGTGCGTTCCGTTTTAAAATCTTCATAATCCTTGCCCCGGTTGCCATGCACGGTGTTGTCCCACAGGCTGGTTTCGTCAGATTGCATGTATGTGAGTATGGTGACGGTGTCGGCATATTCCGATCCCGGATTCTTTTTCCCGGTCACCATCAGGTACATCACCGGCCATGCGGCTCCGGCCGCCTCTGTTTCGCTCCACACATCGGTGGAATCATGGTAGTAGGTATTATGATCCAGCCAACGGAATGTACCGGGTTTCAGCGAAATGAAAAGGATAAAGGCGGAGACCGTGTTCTTCAGGGAACTTATTCGCGCCCTGAATACCGGTCTGACAGATGATTCCCGGAACAGGTCAAGGGCGGCAGCAGGATGGATGCCGGCAACCACCCTTTTTGCCAGGAATGATTCACCGGTTTTGGTCTGTATCGTGAAACCTTCACTGCCGGTGTTTATTGCGGTTACTTCCGCCCCGGTCCTGATAGTTCCCCCGTTTACACTGATATCTTCGCAAAGCACGCTGATGAGTTCCTTGCTGCCGTTGGTGAACCTGAAAGCGCCCGAGATAAAGGAATGGTTGACCAGGGCCGGAACGTGGGCGGGAGTGTAAGGGGTTCCGGCATAAAGGAAGCCATTGCCGGCTAACACCTTGGCTAATGAAACCGGTCGTTGGCGGTGAATGGTTTGACCGCGGCAGACAATGGTTTGTCCGAGGGCCGCAATATCCCCGCCATAATGTTCAAACAAATCCATGGCGCATGTCGACCGGTACTTCAATTCACCTTGGTGGCCATGGTTTTTCAGTGCGTACAGCGGAAATAAGTTCGCGATGCTGTGGAGTTCGTCGAGGTACTTTTCCAGTCTGTCGCCTGCATCGGGGAAGTGAGGCAACAACCGGGCGGTGAAGTTGCCGAAACCCTGTGCCAGGGGGAACTCACGGTCATCAAAACACACGAGGTCAACGCAATCAGGGTTCATCCGGGTAAGCGACAACCTGCCATGAATGCCGATACCTTTCCAGTAATGATACAATGGCTGCCCGGGATTGAGCGAGCCGACATAGTGCACACCTGTCTCAAACTCTCTTCCGTTACGAACGAAGGTTCTCAGGTTTCCTCCGGTCTGCCACTGTTTTTCCAGTATGCAGACATTCAGCCCCTCGCGGCTAAGGATCTGTCCGCACAACAATCCGGCGGCTCCCGAACCAATGATCACGACATCGAAAGGCTGCATATCAGATGATTTCAAAAACAATTTTAACAATCATATGCAAAAGTAAACATTTTGCCGGGAGGCCTGTCGGCCCTGTTGTCAGAGGCAGCCATAGAAAGGCGGATAAATTATTGGTAACATGTTACTTGCTTTTGACTTTTTTATTTAATATTTTTGGCTCACCTAAAAACCAAGCACCATGAAAAAGATCTGTTTTACTTTAATTGGGCTGTTGCTGGCATCGGATGTTGTGCTGGCCCAGCTGGAAATCAGTTCCTTCAATGCTACCGGAGGAGGCTACTCGACCACTTTCCTTACCGATTACCAGTGTCTTGGGGTCAATCCCGCCAACCTGGGATGGACCTGGAACGATCACCGGATGAACATCGGGTTCCTTGAGTCGGCCGCTTCCATCTACTCGGAACCGTTAACGAAAAAGCAGGTATTGGGAGACCTTTTTAACAATGAGACTACCCTGACCATGGATGAACGCAAGCAGGCGGCCAGTGATTTTACCGATAAATTGCTTTGGGCGCAGGCATCCATCACCTGGTTCGGATTTTCATTCCAGCACGAAAAAGCCGGCGGTTTCGCCATCAGCATCCGCGACCGGGGACTTTGGAATACGGTACTCAACAACAAGGCAGCCGATTTCCTGTTTTTAGGATACAACGATCCCTATTTCGACAGCCTGGTAACCAATCCAGATGGCAAAGTAGGATACAGCACCGATCCGAAGTGGGCTGACGAAGTATATAACGGAACCTATGCGCATTTCATCTGGTACCGTGAGTACAACTTCGGATATGGCCGAACCATCATCGAAAAGGAGGACTTTACATGGTACGGGGGCATCGGCCTGAAATACCTGACCGGCTATGGCAGTTACCAGTACATACAGAACGGCAAGGACCTCCGGGCCTATACTTCGCTAAGCCCGTTGTTTGATGTTGAATACGATACCCCGACCCCCTCACAAGTAACAGGAAAAGGCATGAAAAAGGTTGGTGACGGATTCGGGTTCGATATAGGTTTTACCTTCCTGATCAAGAAAAAACTGAAGGTCGGGCTGGCAGTCAATGACATTGGGTGGATCAAGTGGAACGGAAACGTTTATAAGGGGAATAACACCTCTGTGTGGAAGATCGAAACCGCCGGGATGACGAATTACAACATTTTCGAACAGGGCGAACTCATCCAGACCGATAACGCACCCAATGACCCGAACCTATGGGAGGGGCTTGAAAACAAAAAGGTGAACCTGCCCATGCACTTCCGTGGCGGCGCCAGTTACCGGTTCAGTCCCAAGGTCGAGGTTGGGGGAGATCTATATGTCCCGCTCGACAAGAAGGTTCCGGGCACCTATGAAAAGATCATTGGCGGTGTAGGATGTCATTACGACCCGGCAAAATGGGTGCAACTTTCCCTGGGCGTTGTTTCCGGCGGAAAGGTCGGCACCAATGTTCCCCTGGGTGTCTCCTTCTTCCCGGTGAGAAATGAAAACTCAACCTGGCAGCTGGGCTTTGCAACAAGGGACATCATCTCACTCTTCAAACAGACCAATGCCACGGTTTCTGGTGCATTTGGCTTTATCAGGGTAAGCTTTGGCAAAAAACCGCAGACCACAGAAGCGCCCAGAGAGATCCAGCCCGCAGAGACACAGAAGGAGGGGTGAGTTGGCAGACGGTTAATTCCGGCCACCTATTTTCTGATCACGAACAGGTTGTTGGAGGTTACTTTTTTAGTGTCAATCAGTTCGACGCTTAACCCGTATTTCTTCACTGTCGATTCAATTCGACCTCCTGAAGTGAAAAACAGTTCCTTGCCGGGAGTTGTTGTCCTGTTGAAACCAATATTGGTGGAAAAAAATTCGGTCAGCTTTGATTTCCTGTGCCTGGCCTCGAGATCGGCATTAGCCTCGCGGATCATGATAACCCCTCCCGGCTGAAGTTGTTCCACACACCTGCTGATCAGGGCATCCTGCTCGTCGGGGTGAAGATAATGCAGCACATCGCCGAGAATGTATCCGGCAGCCGGCATGATCTCAGCGGTTCTGACATCGTCGCACCGGAAACCGATCCGCTCATTCCGGCTGAAACAGTTGGAGGCCACCGCTATCTTTTCTTCATCATAATCGATACCGGCAAGGATGCGGTCGCCGGATGTGAACATCAGTAAATAGGAGAGATACCCGTATCCGCAGCCAAGGTCCATGATAAGCCCTTTTCTGGGCATGATTTGGTTGTAGACGTTGAAATTATCTTCGAGGCGCATTTTGATCTTGACATACCATTCGAGCACGGGCCCTTTGAGTGTGTAGTTGAGCGCCACGAGCCTGCGGTAATAGTCCGGGGTGCCAGCTTCGATTTTAAATGCCTCGTATTCACGGATATAGAATTTTCTGAAATTCCGCGCCCGCTCCTGGTAAGTGATCCCGAATGAGGTGTCATCCGAGGAAACACGCTTCATGATCTTCATATGCAGGCTGTTGGGCCTTCCCCAGAATGCGCCTTTGGAGAGGAAGTCTCCCGAGCCGAAGACGAGCATGGGAAGAAGGTCTATCTGCAGTTTTTCAGCCAGGTAAAATGCTCCCCGGTGAAAGCGCTGAATTTTCTGATCAAATGAACGGTGCCCTTCGGGGAAAACCAGGATGCTATAGCCTTCTTCAACCTTTTTCCGGAGAGGTCCGAGGATGGCGTCAATACCGTCTTCCACATTAAAGAAGGAGGCCAGTCGGGCGATCGGACCGAATACCGGTGAATTCCAGACCCAGCGGTTGGTCAGGATCAGGATTTTCGGGTGAAACCTGAGAAAGGCAGGGGTCTCAATGAGGCTTTGATGGTTGGAGATGATGATGGCGGGTTTGGTGAATCGTTCGCCATGTTCGTTGGCAAGCGTGCGGTCGTAAGCGAAGGTGAAGGCAATATAAGCCCTGGTGAGGGCGGAAAAAAGGCGGTGGAAAAGGTGTTCCTTTCTCTCCTTGCCAAGGGGCATCACCCACTTAATCACCACACCAGCGATCATCATCAGGATGGCGATCAATACAATGTTACTCCAGGTTACGATGGTCTTGATAAAGATCCTAAACGTAACAGGGAACCGGTTCCTGCGGCTCCGCTCCAGTATCAGCTTGTTGAACAGCCAGGGTTCGATGGTGAATGAGAGGATCACAACCGTGATCATACCGACAAGTGAGATCAGGGCAATGGAGTGAAGGGCCGGGTGCCGGGCAAAGAACAGGGCTCCGGCACCGAACAGGGTTGCCCCGGATGAAAGAATCACCGAAATCCTGTATGAAGTCATCTCATCGGTACCGTATTTTAGCGACCGCTGCATACCGCGCATCATCAGGATACTGTGATCGACTCCCAGTCCGAAAATAAAGGAGGAGAGAATGATGTTGAAAATGTTGAACGTTTCACCGGTGATACCCATAAACCCCAGGGTGATCAGCCAGCTGCCGAACATTGGCAGGGCGGCCATCAGTCCGAGCCCCAGCCGGCCATATGAAAAGACCAGTAAAAGGGTTACGAAGATCATCGACAGGGTGACCAGCCGGTCAAAATCGGTCTTCACTCCCTCAACAAACCGGGTGGTCAGCGACTGCCTGTCGAAGATGACGAATGAGCCATCAGGGGTGAGCGATTCGTAAACCTCAGGTTTACGCTCTTCAGTTACATTAAGGATCGAAGGTATCATAACCACTCCAGGCCGAACCGTGATCCATTCGCGGGTCACCGGATCCTGGTCGGGATCGCCCAGGGCAGATGAAAGAGGCTGAAAGTCAGTCTCCAGTAACCGGTAAAACGGGTCGAATGCACCGCTGCTGAACCCAGCTTTCAATCCTTCCGACCTTACCAGTTCACGTACGCGGGCTATCCGGGCGGGAGTCCAGAATGCTTTCCAGTCGCGAATCCGCTGCTGCTGCAAAGAATCGGAAGTGAGCAAAGGTCCTGCGTCAGAAAATCCCCCGATGACCTTGTTCTCACGCAGCCCGTCAATCTTTACCCGCAGCCGGTCATGATGACGGAGCGCCTCTTCGGCCGTGGCACCTGTAGCCACCACAAAGACTTTCTTTAATTTATAGTTGCTGATCCTGTCAAGGCCCGATTCCGCTTCCTTCAGTCCGGGTGTCATGAAATTCAAGGCATTCATATCTTTCTCGAAAGAGGCATCCCCGGCAAAAAAGGCGCTGATTAACGCCAGGATAAGGATCGCTGCGAGGAGCCATTTTTTTTCGTGATAGGGATATGCTCCCATCTTGTCAATGAATGTCAACTTCGATTTTCCTGGTTGCTCAAGCGACACCAGGTGAACAAATTGCGGAAGGAAGATAAGGGTGAAAAGGGCGGCTCCGGTTACGCTGAGGAGTGCGAACCAGCCAAGGTCACGGAGCACCGTCGAATTCAGGAATGTAAGGCAGAACAAAGCCCCCACGGTGGTCACGGCACAGATCACGATAACATGCGTCATGTCGCGGATGGTCGCGTTGATGTCGCCCGATTTCCGGTAATAATTCATGAAGTACATGGCATAGTCGACAATGAGACCCAGGATGACGGAACCGATGCCGAGCGATATGGCCGAGATGCTGCCTTTTACCAAATACAGGGCGGCCAGGGCGAGTCCTGCCCCGAAGATCGCGGGAAAAAGGCTTAGCAGGCGGGCCCTGAAATCCCTGAAATACCATCCGACCAGCAGGAAGATAAGTCCGAAAGAGATTGCCAGGGTGAGGATAATATCCATTTGGATCTGCCTGGCGTTGGCAACTGCTACCGCTGCAGAGCCGAAGTACCGGGCGCTGACCCTGCCTGAAAATGTGGTGTCGAGCGAAATGATCAGGTCATCGAGCCCATCCACCATTTTTCCGTTGGCCGAGGTTTCGCTTGCAGGGTTGGCCGGCCCGGCGAAAATAAGCAGATGGCGGAGGTCGCGGGTGAAGACACACCCGTCGTAAAGCAGGAAATTTTCCCCGGCGCTGAGGGACTTCATTTTCTCCGATGCAATGCCCGTGATGCCGAGCGGATCTGAGGCAATCCTTGTCTTCATCACCATGCCGGCGGGCGACGCAAGAATGCGGAGATTGTTCTGCATGGCTTTGCCGACCCGGTCTTCAGTGAGCATTGAATCGATCAGAAGGTAATCGGATGGGTAAAGGAAAGAAGGAAGGTGGTTAAGCACCAGCCCGGTCATCTTTTGCAGGGTTTCTTCCGGAGCCCTGAAGGTGAGATGGCGGATCAATGTCGTATCAAAACGGACCGCTACCGAATCGGTCAGCGCCTGTCCGTAGGCCATCAGCAGGTCGGGGTCCGGGGCCCCTGTGGTATCCCTGAGGGTGATGTTGAAGATGATCTGGTCGGTCTGATCCAGGTTGGCTACCACGAAGCCGGTCAGGTCGTTGTCAGAACCGGCCGGAACCGCACTGCTGATATTTTCAACAAACCTGATGCGGCTGGCTAAATAGGCAAACAATAGTAGCAGGCCCGTGAACAGAAAGTAAAAAAGTATTCGGCGTGTATGAAAGAACCGGTGGATGCGGATGAAGAGTTCAGCCATTCTTTTTTCTGAAGAGTGTAAGTAGAACGTAGGTAACAGGACCCATCACCGCCACCAGGGCAACCCCAAGGACGAGGCTCCCGATCAGATACTGGATCAGGTTTTCCTTTATCCAATGCAGTCCCATTCCCGAATCATAACGGATTCCGTCGGTATTCAGACCGAGAATCCAGCCCCCTGCCATGTAACTCGCGAAGATGATTAGCGGAAGAATCGGCGGGATGCTTATGTTGGAAGCCGCCACGGCGATGAACTTATTGAGCCTGAAAAGCTGCGCGAGTGCAAAGGCGGCCATCATCTGCCATCCCCATATAGGCATGACCCCGATAAACAGACCAAGCGACAAGGAAAGGGTCAGGCTCAGGTTGGAATCTTTGCTGTTGACCACATATTCCGTGAAAAGTTCCTTCATGGATCGCTTTCGCAGCGATTTGATAAAGGCAAAGGGCCTCACCCAGAGCAGTGCAACAAAAACCAGGATGGTATTGGCAATGCTGGCCCTGGTGAAATCGCGGACCTTTCTGAAATGGGTGACCCTGATCTCCCTGGGCGCGTAATAAACCTTCACGGGGACGGAAAGTATCCTTACACCCATCCAGGCAAAACGAACCAGGATCTCCACCTCGTACTCGTATTTTCGTGAAACCACACGCCTTATCTTCGAGAACGGGGCGAGGGGATAGAGCCTGTAACCGGTCTGTACATCGGGAACGTTAAGCCCAGTTTCGACCTTGAACCAGAAGATGGAGAATTTGTGTCCGAAGCTGGAGGTTTCGGGCACCTCTTCCTGGCTCATGTTGCGGGCGCCGAGAATGAGGGCGCCGGGGTTCTGCTCTATCATTTCCAGGAATAACGGCAGATCGTCGGGATAATGCTGTCCGTCGCTGTCGATGGTGATGGCGTAAATGAACCCTGACTGGCAGGCAAGTTCGAAACCCAGGCGCAACGCCCAGCCTTTTCCCCGGTTTTTGGGTACCCTGATGACCCTGAGCTGGGGGTAGCGCGACAGAATCTGGTCGGTGGAATCGGTACAACCGTCGTTCACCACGATCACATCATCGAGATAGGAGAGAACCCCCTCGATAACCTGTTCCAGTGCATGGTCGTTGTTGTAGGTCGGAATGATGACACAACACCTGATCGCCGAGAAACGTTGCTTTATCAGGGTTTTGTCATTCATTGCGGGCGATGGGGTTTATTTAATCAGGCAGTTGCAGTGATGGCAAAGGTAAGAATTATACCTAAAGGTTATATTTTTGCGCTATGAAGATCCTGCTTATCAATCCGCCGCGTTCTCCTGAAAACAACATCCTGAAGTTCGCCCCCGCAGAAGCCCTCCGGTTCATCCATAAAAAACTGATCGGGCCGCCGCTGGGATTGCTTACCATTGCCGCCTCCGTGAAGGATCACGATGTGGTTGTTTTCGATACCAAAGGTGAGTATGACCTCTGTAGCGACACCCCGGCCCTCGAACCGCTCATTTCACAGCTTCTTGCTGAACATCAGCCCGACCTGGTGGGTGTTACCACGATCACCTCTGAGTTTGACGACAGCATCGGGATCCTGAAGATCGTTAAACGGTTCAATCCAGGTATCCTGACGGTGGCCGGCGGGCTTCATGCCACACTTTGTCCGGGTGATTTTACCAATCCCGCCGTTGATGTTACCATTCCGGGGCAGTGCCCCCATATTTTCCGGCAGGTCGTAACCGCCCGCGAAAAAGGCCTTTCCCTTGCGTCGGTTCCCGGTCTCTGGCTCAATACATCAACCGGATTGAAAAAAACTGCAGGACGGCCTGAACCCTGGGATCCTGCCGGAGTTAACTACCTGATGCCCGACCGGCGGCACCTTGAGCGTTGGATCAGCACTTACCGCGTTGGCAACAATCCATATCCGACCACTTACCTGTTCACCTCCCTGGGCTGCCCTTACAAATGCACCTTTTGCAGCATCTGGACCCAGTTCAGGGGGCGCTATTACCAGCGGTCGGTCGAAAGCCTAATCGCGGAACTAAAAACCATCGATGAGTATCCGGTGGTGCGGTTTGCCGATGCAAATACCGTGGTGGACGAACACTTCATGCTTGAACTTTTCCGACGTATCGAAGAGGAGGGGATAAGGAAAACTTTTGTGATGGACATCAGGGCCGATGTGGCGGCAAACCGTCCCGACATCATTGAACGACTTGCCCGGGGCGGGCTGAAGGTGGTGATCTGCGGCTTCGAATCCTTCCGGGATGAAGAGCTGAAAAAGTACCGGAAAGCATCCCCTGCACACGATAACCAGTTGGCAGTGAAGGTCTTCGAAGATAACGGAATCATGGTAAGGGGGAATTATGTGATACCGCCCGATTACTCGGAAGCCGATTTTGCCGCTCTGGCAGAATATGCCGACAGAAACCGTGTTGTTTATGCTGGCTACACCATCCTGACCCCCATGCCTGGTACGGTCTACTTCAAACAGGTGAAAAACAGGATCGTTGATTTCAACTACCGGAAATACAATTTCTTTAACTCCGTAATGCAGACATTGATTCCGCACGATGAATTTCATCACCGGGTCGGCTCGTTATGGCTGATCAAGAAAGGGGATGATGTGATCTGACCGGCGCACCCCTGGCTGATCTCCCGTCCAATTTGTAGAATCCGCCTTTTCAGACCGTGTCGATGGAAGCTGCCTCGGCGAGGGTGAAAAACCTGAAATTCCCGGGGATGAACTTTGAGTTCCGGGCCAGTCCGGTCGGGGGGCCACACTCTATCAACCGTGTGATGCCGCGGCTCAGCATGGTTTCCATGGTCTTCTGCCAGTTCAGGGGATGATGGAGATTTCGCACCAGCTCATGGCAGATGGCCTGCCTGTCTGCCAGTAAGGACTGATCGACCAGCGATATCACGGGTATCCGGGGCATGCCAACTTCAGTCTCCGAAACCGCCTCTTCAAACTTCAGGGCATTGGTTTTGAGAAATTCCGAATGGTAGGGGATGGAAGTCTCCATCCTGCGAATGTGCAACGCCCCCTCTTCCGCAGCCAGGTTCCTGAGCAACACGAGATCTTCCGATGTTCCCGAAATCACAAAGGCATGATCCGAGTTCCGGTTGGTGATCCGGACGCTGAGCCGGTGCCTGCTGATCAGCGTATCGATATCCCTGCGCGACAGACCGATGATGACCATCATACTGTACTTACGTTCATTACTGAGGTTTTCAAGCGAACGATAAGCGGCGCTGATCAGCTGAAGTCCCGCCTCAAAGGTGATGCATCCTGCATCCTGTATGGCAGCGTAAATTCCCATGCTATACCCGGCGGCAATGTCAGGGATAATACCAAGTTCGCGCAGCGCCGCCGATGCAGCGCAACTTAAAACATAGGTCTTGCATTGACGGCTGTATTCACCGGTATCCGGCCCCTGACCGGGGTTGTAGCCGGTCAGTTCTTCTATGCGTGCCGCTGCCTCCTGGTACCATGTATGCCATTTATCAAATCCAGGCAAACCTTTAACCTGATCTGGTGAAAGATCGCTGGTAAAAGCAGGGAATACAAATGCTGTTCGCGCTTCGGGCACGGGGAATCTGAGGTTTACCTTTCAATTTCGAGCAACCGGTTCTCGTGCTCAATGATGAGCAACTGCATGTCGATAAGCTGACCCAGGGTCTGCACCGGGTGTTTTACCGCATATTTTCCAATTACTTTTAACTCAATATCGAGGTTGTATTTTTTCTTGAAGATCTCAATGAGTTCAAGGAACATCAGTGAGTCGCCATTGATATCTTTGATAATGTTTGTTTGCTCATTGAGCTGTGATTTCTCAACTTCACACTCTTCCGCAAAAAAATCAAATACAATCTCCCTGACCTCATTCCTGATTTTGTCATCAATCAAAGCCATAATGATCATTTTTTTGCAAAAATAACTTTTTTTTCTGTCTCACTCCGTTCTTTTGAAAACCAGTGTGGCATTGTGTCCGCCGAAACCGAAGGAGTTGGAGATGGCCACCCGCAGCATTCCTTCGCGGGCGTGGTTGGGAACATAATCGAGGTCCAGGTCGGGATCGGGGTTATCGTAATTGATGGTTGGCGGAATAATGCCGTGTTTGAGTGCCATGACGGTCGTGATGGCCTCAAGTGCCCCGGCAGCCCCGATCGTATGTCCTATCATCGATTTGGTGGAGGAAACGGGGATCTGATAGGCCCGCTCGCCAAAAACTGTTTTAATGGCTGTCGTTTCGAACCGGTCGTTTAATTCTGTTGAGGTACCGTGGGCATTGATGTAATCCACATCCGATTTCCATATTCCCGAATCCGCAATGGCCTTTTCCATGGTCAACGCCATTCCGGCGCCGTCGGTAAGCGGTGCCATCATGTTGTACCCTTCGCTTGTAAGGGCGTGACCGGCAAGTTCAGCATATGGGACTGCTTTTCTTTTCCGGGCATGTTCGAGCGATTCCAGAATGAGAACTCCGGCGCCTTCGCCAATGACGAACCCATCACGGTCGCGTGAGAAAGGTTTGCTGGCCTTCCAGGGCGGATCATTGGAGGTGGACAGTGCATAAATGGCATTGAACCCGGCGATCTCTTCGGGGTTGATGATGGAGTCGGCGCCGCCTGCAATGACGATATCGGCAACTCCCGACCTGATCAGGTCAAACCCGATGGCAATGGCGTAAGCCGAGGATGCGCAGGCGGTGTTGACGGCAAAGTTGGGCCCTGTAAGCTGGTAGTCAAGCGAAATCCACGCCGGCATTGAATTGGTCATTGATTTCAGCACCGTGTTCTGCTGGGTGGTGTCTTTTTCCACGCTTGAATTTCCGGTATTTACGACCCCGATGATGACCCCGCAGCGGTGACGGTCGGCAGCCTGGAAATCAAGCCCGGCATCTGCGACAGCCATCCGGGCCGCCGTTACGCACATCCGTGTGACCCTTGTCATCTGGCTTGCCTGACGCTTCCGGATATACTGCCTGCTCAGCTCATCAAACCCGTCAGGAAGCTGGCCGGCAATACGCGTCTGAAGCTGGCCGGGATTGAACAGGGTGATCTCGCGGATTCCGCTTTTGCCGGCTTTCAGATTCTCCCAGTTTTCCGCTAATGTCAATCCAAGGGATGAGATCATTCCCATCCCCGTTATTACAACGCGTTCACTCATTTCCCGGGACTATTTTTTCAGTGTGCTTACCCAGTTGCAAACTTTGTCAACTTCGGCCTGGGTAGGAATTTTATCCGGATATTTCTTTTTAAAGCCTTTCGGCGGCATTGAGCCTTTTTTCATCTCGTCGCATATGTCATCTGCCTTATCCAGTTGCTTTTCGGCATCGTATTTAGCCCATTGGGTAAAGTTAAGCTTGCCCCTTGCCATAGCGTTCGCTCCGTCGGCATGACAACCTATGCAAGCTTTCTGCATAACAACCATGACGCTGTCGGGAATGGTAACCGCATCAACTGTTTTCCCTGCCGGTTTCTGATCGCCGGCTGGCGAAATCTCTTTAAATGACTGGATAACAAATGCTGCCAGGAAAAATGCAATGATGATCGATGTCTTTTTCATAATGGATGTATTTATTTACAAACATAAGAAAAAAGATGATCAATCTGAAATACGATCTTATTTTCGATCGAATGGTCCGGTCTGAACCCCGAAATATTCCTTTACGGCATGGTTGATATCCCCGATCGGCAGGTGCGCCTGCATGGCAAACCTTCTCACAGCCATCAGCCAGGTGTTATACAGGTGATGCACAATTTCCTCCTGGTTGGCCGGCAGTTCAACCTGCTCCTGTTCCCTCGGATACCTGTAGAAACCTTCGCCCGACTTCCTGCCGGTCTTGCCCTGATCAATCAAATCCCGGAGCATTCCGCTGAATACCCGGTAATCGTCCCAATCCGGACTGCCGGAGGTATAGCTGGTCACTGCCGCCAGCATTGTGTCGATCCCAACACTGTCGCAAAAATCGAAGATACCGAATTCGAAAAGCTGCTCTTTTACCAACGTATCCACAGCAGCCATGTCGCAACATCCTTGCTGAACGAGTTTGGCTGCCTCATTCTGGACCTCCAGAAAGATTCTGTTCAGCACAAAACTGTTATTTTCCTCCATAACCAGGTATCGGCGGCCGATGGTCGTCAGGAATTGCTCAAGGGTGCTGAGGACCCGGGCTGAAGTATGACTCGTGACAGTTATTTCCGCGATGTTCTTCAAAGCGACCGGATAAAAAAAATGAAGGCCGGCTATGTATGGAGCGCGCTTTTCTGAGGGGATCAGCAGCGAAGGCCTGATGGAGGAGGTATTGGTGGCAAGGATGGCCCCGGGCCCGAGATGCAGATCGAGTTCACGGAATATCTCCCGCTTCAGATCCGCGTTTTCATTCACCGCTTCGATCACCAGGCCGGCATCAGCCAGGTCGCCGGGGTCGCATGTTATGACTGTTTGTTTAAGCTGTTCGTACCGCTGATCATCGATCAGTCCATGATCATGCATACGGCCGACCTTTTTACTGAACTGGCGGCTCAATTGGCCAAGGTCTGCATCATTGCTGCAAAGCCACCTGAGTACATACGGATATGCCGTGAGGTAATAGAGGATCCCCGATCCCATCTTACCTTCACCAACGATCCCAATGGTCGTGAGGTGATTATAAGATTCAGTCTGCGACGGCATGTTCACGGTTGTTGGAGGGTTCTCCCGCTCTTTGCTCGTTTTCCATGACAAGCCTGCGGTAGGTTTGCATGTTCTTCTGGTGCGACCGGATATGCCGGTGGTATCCCAGCATGGAGAGAAGAAAGCCAAGTCCTTTGTCGATCGCAATTTCGCGTTTCCTGATCAGGCCGAAGATGAACCGGAAAAGTTGTTGCTTGTCCTTGTCCCTGGTCAATACGTACTCCCGGAAGGTTATCCATGTGAGTCTCGCTTTCAGCAAGGCGGAAATATCGCCTCCTTTCCGGGTAAAGGTCCCGTTGCTGAACAACGCCATCCCTTTTTTGCGTATGGTTTCAAACGAGTACAGTCTTGCCACGGTTTCCATGTACTTGTCGAAAATATCGATCTGCGACATATTGCGGTAGCGGATGGTTGGGAAATGCCCCACCCCGAACTCAGGATCGCAGACATTGAGCCTCCCTTCCTCCTTAAACTTTTTGTGGACCTCGGTGCCGGGGGGGGCGTTGAGCAGGTGAAGGTTGACATTGGGCAGATGATGTTCCATGGTGAAGGCAAAGATGCGGTCGAACTCCTCCAGGGTATCATGATCGAAACCCACCACGAAACTGGCGTTGATGTGGATACCGGCTGCATGGATCTTCCGGATGGCTTCTGCATAGATCTTGCCGCCCCGGTTGTGATGTTTCTGCGATTCATCAAGGCTTTCGGGGTTGAGTGATTCAAAACCAATGAGGATATTGAAACAACCGGCATCCGCCATCAGCTGAAGCAGTTCGTCGTCGGTGGCCACATCGAGACTGCACATGCAACCCCATGAGATCTTCAGCGGAATGAGTGCCCGCATTAGCTCCTTCGCGTATTTTTTGTTGATGGTGAGGTTATCGTCGACAAAAAAGAAATATTTTCCCGGCGCCGACCTGATCTCCTCTACAACATTGCCAATCTCGCGGTACCTCATCTTCCGTCCGAAATTTTTGGAGACCAGGCAGAAATCACAGTTAAAGGGACATCCGCGCGAAACCTGGATGGCGAGCTGAAAAATCCTTTTTGTATCCACAAGGTCCCACCGGGGCGGTTTCTGCCGCTGGTATTCAACATAGGTGGCGGTTTCGTATACCGGTTTCATGGTTCCTGACTCGAAATCCGAAAGGCATTGTTCCCACTTGCCTTCCGCTTCACCCACCACCACGCTGTCGCAGTGCTGAAGGGCTTCGCCCGTCATGAAGGATGCAAAGGGTCCGCCAAAAACGACCTTGCTGCCCATCGACCTGTACAAGTCGCCCAGCTCGAAGGCCCTGGTGCCGGTTGCAGCCAGGGTGGTGATTCCCACGATGTCGGGACGCAGGCCTGCCGGTATCTCGCTGATCTCCTCATCGTAGATCCTGATGTCGTAATGATCAGGGGTGAGGGCAGCAACCGTTGGCAAGGCCAGGGGAATCATCAGCCGGCGTTTTCCGAAAATCCTGGCCAGTTCGCTGTGGGCAGGGTAGTTAATGAACCGCTGCCGCGGCGAGATGAGAAAGAGGGTGTATTTTTTATATGAATTCAAAATGCAAAATTCAAATGTCAAAATTCATAATAAGGCAATAGGCATTAGGCAATAGGCATTAGGATAAAAAAAAACAATCACTCATTCACTCATTCACTCATTCACTCAATCAGTTATTTCAAGTGTTGCAGCCCCTCCCGATCTGGTCACCGTTTTGTAAGGATATACCCTCCCTGCATGAATTTACTCACCTCGGTCACGAAACTGAGAATGATGTCGCCTGGTACGAGGTGTTCTTCTTTCCTGATCTTATCGAGGCAGAGCAATGCCATCGGGGGACCGGTATACCCCATGGTGGCCATCCGGGTGTATAATGTTTCCCGCCTGATCCCAAGTCCGGTGCATTCATCCATGATCAGTTCCGAAATATGTCGCGAAGGAAAGTTGACCTGGAAGAATTTAAGTCTTTCGGTGTCGATGGGATGGAGTGCCAGCATCCGCTTCAGGCCCTTCAGGAAGACCGAACCATCGGGATCGTGGAAGTTTGCCCGCAGTTCTTCCTGAAACATCTGTGAGAGATGGTGGTATCCGAGTTCGAATTCACTTCGGGGGTTCATATAAAAAGCCGGCCGCCTGTTTCCCATGGCCGCGGCTTTCTTCCCCCCGGCCGACTCCATGTAGGTAAAGTCTACATGCAGTCCGGGCCCGGCCGGATCTGCTCCTTTCAAAACCACTGCCGCAGCCCCGTCGCTGAGGAAATACCTTAGGAAGAGCGATTCGCGGGTCACCAGGGGCTGGTTGTAATACTCCGCTACCAGTTCCGATGAGGCCATGTTCGCAGAGACTACCAGGGCGTTACGGTAACGGCCGTTTCGGATCAGGTCGTGGCCCAGCAGGAGGGCTTTGTAGGCCGAAGTACAATTGGCATGCACCGAGATCTCGGCGCACATTTCAATTCCGAGGGCATCCTGGATCCTCACGCTGGCAGTCGGCATCTGGTCCTGGTGCGGACTACCGTAAACGATCAGGTCGATATCATTTGGGGTCATCCCGGCATCGTGAATGGCTTCGAGCGAGGCTTTGACCGCCATGGTTATATTGTCCTCGCTGAATTGGCGCGTAAGGGGATCGATGGCGTAATGATAATACTCCACTTCAACCAGCTCCCGCATCAAAGGACGTATGCGGTTAAGCCATTTTCTCACTGAGGCCGGGGCATCCGGCAGATCACCGAGCACCTCCATGGCATCGTCGGGGGATAAAGGTTTCCCCGGTAAAAAGGAGCCGCTCCCGCATAGGATCACGCCCGGCAAATGTTCATTGGTACCGTTCAACATGCCTCCTGTTCATATCTTGTGATGGTTCTCAAATTTTCCAGACTCTGGCTCATCTTTCGGATTTTATGGATCAGCAGGGCTCTGTCGAAATCCTTGAAATTTTCCGGCAACTTCCTGCCGAATCCAAGAACCACGTCCCGAAGGTCCCTCCGCTCGGCAATCATATCGATCAAACCGAGATCCAGCGCTTCCGAAGCAGCGAAGGTCTTACCCCTGAGCAGGTATTCCATGGCCTTTACCCGTTTAAGAATACGCTGCATGGCGGCAATGCCCCCGAGCCCCGGGATCAGTCCGAAGGTTGTTTCCGGCAATCCGAACAGACCCTCCTTACTGCTGATGCGGAAATGACAATGGAGGGCCAGTTCAAAGGCCGAACCGATGCATACGCCCGAAATGGCAGCAATCACCGGGATTTTCAGATTGCTTAACCTTTTAAATATTTTGCTGTTGCGGCTTATGAATGCAGGAATGCGGCAGTTTCCGGCCGTTCCTTCTTCAAGAGTCGATCTTTCCACTTCAGAAAGAAGTTGATCAAGATCGGTGCCTGAAGAGAAGTGACGGGAGGCCCCGCTGATGATGATGAGTTCCGGCGTCGCCTTTTCAACCTGGTCGAGCCAGTCTTCGAATTCGTCAAAGAAAGTGAGGTTCATTATGTTTCCGGGAGGCTGGTTCAGTACCAGGAAACCGGTTGTGCCATCAACCTGCCAGCAAATTGTCCGGTAATCGTCGAAATCATTCATGACCCGCCGGATTCTTTTCGTTTTCCCGCCTCGTCAACCGCCAGTTCACAGAACATGCGGAGTTCTTCGCTGAAAGCTTCCTCAGCTGACAGTGTTTCTGCATTCTGCAGGGCTCTTAACACATAACGGATCAGTTTGGGGGTCCTGTCGTGCGTCATCTTCTGCATCAGATCCCAGGCCATGGTAAATGACTGACCCTTGGGAGCCATGTAATCCACAATGCCCAGCTTCAGTGCTTCGGTTGCGGTTAACAGATCGCCGCCAAGCAACATTAACTGTGCAGCTGCACTGACTGTAACCGAAGGAAGCCTGAAAGTTCCGCCCATGCCGGGCATAAGTCCGTGGTTTACCTCCGGAAAGGCCAGCAGGGCGTTTTGTGAAGCAACCCGAATATGACAGGCCAGGGCAATTTCGAGTCCGCCCCCGAAACACACCCCGTTGATGGCGGCAATCACGGGGATATGGAGATGACTGATACTGTGCAACAACTCCGATCCTTTCTCAAGTTGTCTGCGCAGCAGTTCCGGATCGGCAGCCGTGGCCAGGATGGTTCCGGGATCACCGCCGGCACTGAAATTCCTTCCTTCGCCGCAAACGATCAATCCCTTCAGCGATTCATCCTGACCGATCCTGTCCATGAGTTCACGACTGATGAATTCAGGCGAAGGGAGATAGTTTCCGGGAGGCATGGAAATGGTCAGGATGCCAATCTGTTGCCTGATCTCATATTTCACTGTGTCGTAACCTGCCATTCCTGCATTTATCCTATGAAAAAACTTTGCAAATTTCCGAATCATTTAACCTGTTCACCAGTTCACCCGCTCACCTGCTCACCCGTTCACCTTTACTCCGATCTTTTGCCTGTTTCTTAATTCATTCGCTTCTGCGGATCACCGCAAGAACCTCGGCAGGAATGTCCTGCGGCTTTTTCTCGCGATCGATAAACACCAGTTTCGTGGTCGCCCGGGCCGCCTGGTTCTGGCGGGTGGCATTGAACATCCTTTGCCTGAAGATCATCCAGGGGCCTTCATCCGAACAGACCGACTCGACCCGGAGGTCGTCAAATATCAGCACTTCATGCTGATAGCGGATGTTGATCTCGGTCACAACGGCAACAATACCGCCATGGTTAAGGGTGGCTGAAAGACCCGTCTGCCTGAAATAATCCCAGCGGGCGTGTTCGAAATAATTCAGGTACACGGCATTGTTGATATGGCCGTATGAATCGAGTTCATACCCCCTTGCAGCGATCTGGGTTGTGATTTTTACCGGCATTCCTGGTCTGGTATGAATTTTCCCTTGAATTTGCAGAATACTATATCCTGCGCGCTGATCACCGCATTCACGTTGAACTGTTCCGTGATCTGACCACCGATCTGGATATTTATCGCGATCTCCGGATGTCTTGCAGGATCGATCATGCCGAGGAATTTAATGTTGTCCGATACCACCATCCGGGTTTTTACCCCTAAGTGGCGTTCGGTCAGTTCCCTGATCATCTGAACCTGGCAAACGCCGGGAACAACCGGCTGACCGGGAAAATGGCCTGAAAAGATGGCATGCCCGGGATTAAGCGTAACCTTTGCTTCAAGCGTCACAAGCTGTTCATCGGCTTGCAAAACACCGAATGACTGTACGAAATAGAAATCGCTGAGCATCTTATCATGTATGTTGAACGGCAAAATTAGGCAAAAGTGGTCGTCAGGGGGATTGATTTTTCAGAAAATTATGACAAATGATCTGTTGAGTTGTGAAATAATGTTATCTTGCTATCAGAATTTGAATGATCCCGTGAAGGATCACACAAAAAAAAATCTGACCATGATCCCTAAAGTAAAGATTCTATTTGCCGAGGACATCCTGGTACACCACCGGATGGCGGTTGAAACGCTGAAGCACGAAGGGATACAGTTTGATTCAACTTGGGTTGATAAACGCGAAGATTTTATCAATGCCCTTCGTTCAGATCCCCCTGATATAGTCATCACCGATTACAGCATGCCTGATTTTAACGGCATGGATGCACTGAAACTGACACTGGAGTTTGATGATACCATCCCTGTGATCATCCTGACCGGTTCAATCAGCGAGGAGGTAGCCGTGGAGTGCATGCATAGCGGAGCCGCCAATTATGTGCTTAAAGAAAACCTGATCCGTCTTCCTTTTGCCGTGAAATCTGCCGTGCAAAGGAAACTTGCCATCCTGGAGAAGAACAGGGCCATCCAGGCGTTGACCGAGAGTGAATCAAAACTGCATACCGTTACCAACGCGGCAGGCGATGCAATCATCATGATTGACAATGAAGGGATTGTGAGTTTCTGGAATCCTGCAGCAGAGAAAATATTTGGTTTTCCGGCCGCCGAGGCCATTGGGAATCACCTTCATACCATGATTGCCCCAGTGGAATTTCAGCGATCATATGACGAGAATTTCGCCCGGTTCCAACGTGATGGATCAGGAAACGCAATCGGTAAAACGCTGGAGCTGGAAGCCATTCGAAAGGATGGCCGCAGGATCAATATTTCGCTGAACCTTTCAGCCGTTCAGATGGGCGGCAAATGGCATGCGGTGGGAATTGCCTCGGATATCACCGACCGGATAAAAGCGGCCGAGGAACTACTTGCTGCAAAACGACGGGCGGAACAAAGCGATCATCTCAAGACCGTTTTTATAAACAATATCTCCCATGAGGTACGTACTCCCCTGAACGGGGTGCTTGGATTCGCCGAACTCATCATTCAGCCCGACCTGACGCCGGATGAAAAACAGGAATTCATTAACCTGCTTAAATCAAGCACCAGCCGCCTGGTAAACACCATGACCTGTTACATGGATATTTCGATGCTCGTGTCGGGCAACATGCAGGTCAACAACCATCCTTTCCGACCTCAGGCTGTCATTGAGAACCTGTACGCCAAATTCCTTCCCTCCGCCAGGATCAAAGATCTCCGTTTTTTCACCGATATCCCGCCAGGTGGGGAACATTACTCCATAATCAGTGATTCTGATCTGCACACCAAACTGCTGGCCCATCTCGTCGATAACGCCATGAAATTCACACATCAGGGGGAGATCAGGCTGGGCTTCAGCGTTGCCGACGATAAGGTTGTTTACCTGGTAAGCGATACAGGGATCGGCATCAGCGAGCAATTGCTACCGGTTATATACGACCATTTTATACAGGAGGATGTCTCAAATTCCCGGAATTATGAGGGCAGCGGTCTTGGCCTTACCATTGTCCGTGGACTAGTTAGTCTGCTTAATGGCAAAATTGATATCATCTCCGAGAAAGGTACCGGGACAACAATCCGTGTGGAGTTGCCCGGCAAGCCAATCCAAAATGGGAAAGATGATGCTCAGGAGCCTGAAATGCATATACCATTTACAGCAACACCGTTGATTCTGATCGCTGAAGATGATGAGGCAAATTTTCTGCTGCTTGTTTCGATGTTCCGGAAATCGGGATACGAGATTCTGAGGGCGCGCACCGGTGCCGAAGCTGTTGAGAAATGCATGGCAAACAGCGATATCTCGCTGGTGCTGATGGACATGAAGATGCCAGAGATGGATGGTATTGAAGCCACAAGGCGGATAAAGGAGCACAACCCGGCCTTACCGGTGGTGGCCGTGACTGCCTATGCCATGAGCGGCGACCGTGAACGGGCGCTTCAGGCAGGTTGCAACGATTACATCAGCAAACCGATCATCAGGGAGGTCCTGTTAAAAAAGATTGGAGCCTTGTTCGGTAACAAGCCTTAGTGACTGAGCAGTCTGAGTTTCATCTCCATCCCGATCAGCGGATTACGGATGATAACCTCGCCGGGAAATGATTTTTTGTAATTCTGGAAACTGATCATCACCCCGTTGGCGGGATTGTTTTTGCCATTGATCCCGGTCAGCGTGTCACCCGCCGGATTATAAATTTCCCAGATCTTCCAGGTGCCGTTTTTTCTTAAATGCACCATGGCATTGCCGGGTTCCTGCCGATAGTTTTTAACCGCCAATGAAGCCCCATAGTTCAGTCCCAGCAATATCCTGAAATCAGATTCCAGTATCTTAAGCAGATTCTTCCGGTTGAGCGATTCAAAACAGGAAATCACGTTTATACCCGCTGGTGATATTTCAAGATCGAAGAAGGTCAGCCCGATTTCGCTGGCAAAAACGATCCTGTATGAATAATCGGGTTCCGGTGCAGGAGCGGCTGCCGGCGAAACACTGTCCATGCGTTTGATCATCATCAGGCCGGTAAGCTTGTGATGGCGGATGGTCATGCTTGCTTTGAAGAGTCCTTTTGTAAAGTCAGCGAACGGATTGGCAGTATGCGGCCTTTGAATTGTGCTATCAGAAGGGGCAATTCTCACCGACGGGGGCCTGTCATCGCCCGTGCGATACAAACCTCCGGGTCTGACCGGATAGCAGGAGGTCAGTAGAAGAAGACAGAAAAAATTAATCCACCACAAATTTTTCATCTCCAACCGGTTGATTGATCGACTGATTGACGAACCGGATAGCGGTAACATCGCCTCCCGGTTCAAGCAGTTCAAGGCGGTTCACGGTGAGATCAACCCGGTTGAACCAGATCACAATCCCGGCGAGCGATTCCCGGATCTGCTGCGCAAGGGGCTGGAGCCTCACCATGTAGCTGTCTTTGCTTTCACTGTAACTGGCTTTGAAGTTCAGGTCATCCATCAGCAATGTCCCCTGTATGCTGCCCAGGATGATCCGGTTGATCTCCCTGAAGACTTTGTTCGACTGAAGGTTAAACCTGTTCACCTGGTCATCGCTTTTCACGGTTATCATGTCGTTTGTAAAAACAATGATGTAGGAATAGGGAGAGGTGTATTCCCAGCGTAATTTTTTTTCGCGTTTGAAATAAAACCTGCCTTGCGAAGTGATCTTTTCATTCAGCATGGCCATCTCCTTTACCTGGATGAATTCGCTGGAAATGGTGGCGGTTTTGGCAGTGACTGTCCTGATCCTTTCTTTCAGCAGGTCAATTCCTGACTGGTCCATCAATTTCGTCTGGGCCAATAAAATACCTGGGAACAATATGAACAACAGGATGTACTTAGGCATAGGGAGGGAGGTTGATGACTTTTTCAAGAGGCTGGATCGCGTATCCCTGTTTCCTGATATCGTGAATGAGCATGTCAAGTTTTTCGGCAGTGAACACGGTGTGGTCGTGAAGTAGTATAACAGAGCCAGGCTTCAGTGCCCGGGTTATTTTATGCAATGCCTTATCCTGATGGCGCGAAACGGTGTCGAAAGAGCGGATAGACCATCCTATGGCTGTCAGAGAGCAACGCTTCATCGCCCGGCTGAGCATCGGGTTGACGACTCCGAATGGCGGCCTGAACCATAAAGGTTTTAAACCCGTAATCGCTGCAATGGCCTCGCCGGTACTTTTTAATTCCTTCTCCATCATCGCCGGTGTATAGAAATCAAACCAAACCGAATGGTTCAATGAATGATTACCTACGGTGTGTCCATGCTTAACTATTTCTTTCACCAGTGTTTCATTGGCCAATGCCCTTGACCCAACCAGGAAAAATGTGGCTGTTGCCTGGTGTTTCTCAAGAATCCTGAGAACCTGGGGAGTGTGCAGCGGATCGGGACCGTCGTCGAAGGTGAGCGCAACCCAGGGTTCTCCGGTTGTTCCCCGGCAGTGAACCAGGTGATGAAAACCTGAGCATGGAATAAAGGCCATCATGAACGAAATGCCAAAGTAAAGGACAATCAACATGGAATAAATCACAGTCCGGTGATCCGCCAGGAATATCCCGATGGAGGATATCTGAAAGAAACTCAGGAGGTGTACCAGGAGTAACGATAAAAAGAAAAGTATGGTTAATCGCCTGAATGTCATCATTTATACTGCTGTTAGCAGGATCAGTCCATGGTTGATGGCGTGAAAATGATTGTATATAAGAATGTGTTTGAGACGGGTCGGATTTTTTCCGGCAACAACAGTATCGGGGATCCGTTGTGATTGTAAAATCCGGGCTGACATCCAGGTGGCAAATGCCGCAGCGGTGAAATATTCGCCGCACAGGTGTTTGTACCGACCGACCGCACAAGAGGGAAAAATTTTCTCTATGGCATCGTAGTAGTGACGGTCATTGCGCGGATCGCCATTCATACCGAAGATGACCAGGTCAATATCGCCGGGTTCCAGGGTGTGGTATTCAAGAAAACGCCTGATCCATGCCTGGGTTAAAGCGTCTGAATCATGGCCGAGGCTTGTTGCCGTTCCTGCAATGGCCGCATAAGACCGGTCAGATTTTTTATCCGACAGCAGGAAAAATGCGGCGCCCTCACCCGCGATAGAGCCCCGTCTTCTGTCATTATAAAGGTCAAGGTTGCTGATGGGGTTAGGCTTCCACATTCCAAACCGGTTGGTGATGCCAGCGTAATCGGCTGTTATCTCATCAGCACCACCTGCCAGGACAGTGTCTGCCTGGCCCGTTTCCACCTGCATGGCTGCGTCGGTAAGCGCACTCTCGAACGAGATCGCCCTGTGTACATAAGTGAAGTTGTACCCGTTACATTGCAGCAAAAGCGCGATCTGTCCGGCAACGGTATTATGAGTGCTCTGGATGAAGGAGGTGGGGGTGAGGAACTCCTCCCTGTTGCGTATCATCGAAGCCAGGAATTTTCCGGTGTCTTCCATGCAACCCAACCCGGTGCCGGTGATAATTGCGTCGGGTTTAATCAGATCGTCGCCTGCCGGTTGATTCCTGATGTTTGCATCCTTCAGGCAGATCCTGGCCGCCGCAATACCCATCCGGATGATCCGGCCCATCCTGCGGATCTGATCGGCCGGTATATAATCCCTGTAACCGGGATCAATGGATTTCAGCTGGTTAACTTCGTACGTTGCCGGAACGAAAGGAAAGGGATCCGCCGGCAATGTCGGCTGCGGAGAGATCATTCCCAAGCCATTTATGAATAATTTGCTGTTTGTCAAACCCTTTAAATTTTCATTTTGAATTTTGACACTTGAATTTTGCCATTTGAATTTCTTCTTTTCATTCAATGTCTGAAATGACAACGGATGAGTTATTTCCACCGAATCCGAATGAATTGGAAAGGACATGCCTGATATCTTTTCCGGTCTCAAGGGATGTCACTGGCCGAATCTGCAATTCCTTCATTGGGGTGGTGAAATTCAGGTTGGGAAATATCATTTTATTCCTGATTGATAGGACCGATATCACGGCTTCAACGGCGCCGGCGGCTCCCAATGTATGACCGGTAAACGCCTTGGTGGAGCTGAAAGGCGGCACAGCCCCGCCGAAAAGCCGCTCCATGGCAATGCCCTCCGAAAGATCATTGTTCTGGGTCCCGGTACCATGCACGTTGACATAATCAATTTGCGACGGATCAAGTCCGGCCATCTGAAGCGCACCCGACATGGCCAGGTAGGCCCCTTTTCCGTCGGGAGATGAAGCAGTCTGGTGAAAGGCGTCATTGGCATTGGCATAACCGCGCACCATTGCAAAACATTTTTTCTTCGTGCGTTCCACCTCTCTGGCCGACTCAAGGACCAGGAAAGCCGCGCCCTCTCCGAGGGTGAGGCCGTTACGGTGCTCATCAAAGGGTCGGCAACCACCCTTGTCGAGAATCATCAGGGTGTTGAAGCCATTCAGCGTGAAACGGGTTACCGCATCCGTACCCCCGGCGATCACCCTGTCGGCACGACCGGTGCGGATCAGGTTGCAGGCATACATGATGGCATTGACCGACGAAGAGCAGGCCGTACTGATCGTGGTTACCATGTCGCGGATACCCATCACGCCGGCTATTCTTTCGGTGGAATCGGCGCAATCGTGATTGACTACGTCCATCAGGCGCCCCTTTTTTTCGTCATCAATAAAACCGGCATAAAAATTCTCACTGCGGTCCATTCCTCCAACGGTGGTCGCCGAAACAAGGCCCGTGCGGCACTCCCGGATATCCTGAATTCCGGCAGCGCTGATGGCTTCCTTTGCGGCAATGATCCCCAGCAGCGCGGTGCGTGTGAGGTTGCGGGCGCATGGAAAACCGGCCATCTCCAGCAATTCGTCATTTGTATGTTTAACCTCAGCCATGGGGATACTACCCTTATGAAGGGTGTCGAGCAGGGTGATGGTGCCGATACCCGACCGACTGCCGGTAAGGGAGGAAAATGATCCGGCTACATCATCTCCGATGGCGCTGATCATACCCAATCCGGTGATAAAAACAGGTTCTGCCATTTGATATCTTTCAATCAGACCGCAAAAGTAGTGGTTTTTAATGAACCCGGAAAACGATTGTCAGTCAATGGCTTGCTGCACCAGGATAAAGGAATGATTTACATTGCGGTAGTGATTGTAGATCAGGATGTTCTTCAGCCTTGGGGGTTGTTGGTCATTCAGCCGCAGGATTACAGGATAAGTTTGTGTGCGTAAAACCTGGGAGGCGATGTAAAGGGCGAATGCCGAAGAAGTGTGATATTCTCCGCACAGGTGCTTGTACCAGGCCAGCGGATGGGTGTTGAACATCAATTCACCGAAGGAATGGTACACCGGGTCGTGGTTGATGTCTCCACTTATTCCCAGAACCACCAGGTCGATGTCGGTGGGAGTCAGCCCGTGTCTGCCTAAAAAGTCTGTTACGAATTGAACGGGATTGTAAGAGCCGTTGATGTTGATGGCAGTTTTGACACCGGTAAGCTTCGCGTAAGTTTGCTCGCCGGCTTCCTTCCCGATCAGGAAGAATGCCGCACCCTCACCGGCCATTGCACCGGGGGTTCCGTATTCCCGGATCCTGAGGTTGTTGACCGGTTCCCTTTTCCAGATACCGATGCGGCGTGTAATGTTCAGATGGTTCAGCGTCATCTCGTCAACACCGCCGACCAGGGCAGTTGCAGCAGATCCTTCCTGCAGGTGCATCAACCCGTCGAGCAAACCGCTTTCGAATGAAAAGGTCCGGTGTACATAGGTTGTGTTGTAATGATGGCACTTGAGATGAATGGCCACCTGCGAACTGATGGTGTTGTAGGTAGACTGAATAAATGGCGTCGGATTCAGAAATTTCTCACCCTGAACAAACCCGAGCAGTATTTTTTCGGTATCTTCCACGCTGCCTAACCCCGTACCGGTAATGATCGCTTCGGGCATGCTGCAGCCGGCATCGGCCAGGCTGATCCGAGCCGAACTGATCCCCATGCGGATCAGACGGCTCATCCGGCGAAGCTGAATCGGGTCAATGTAGTTTCGGTAAATTGGCTCAATGCATTTCATGTAATCGGAATGGCATTCCGCGATTTCAAGGAGAAAGTCACGGGTTCCCACCGTGTTTTGCGGGGAGATGAGGCCGATACCGTTGATATAGGACATGAAACCGGGTACTGTGTTTTTTGACGGTATTAAGTTACAATTTACTGAATATAAGTGATGTATCATTCCCTCCAAAGCCAAAGGAGTTCGACATCACATGCCTTACTTTCTGGTTCTCCAGCAGCCTGGTTACCGGGATAAATTCGAGTTCATCCATCTTTTCAGAAAAGTTCAGGTTTGGCCAGATAAGCTGATGCTCAAGGGCAAGGATCGATATGATGGCTTCGGTGGAACCAGCGGCGCTGGTGGTATGTCCGGTGAACTGCTTGGTAGAGCTGACATGGGGAATATGTTCCCCGAAAAGTTTCATGATGGCGCGCCCTTCTGAGATGTCATTGTTGTCGGTGCCGGTCCCGTGTGCGTTGATGTAGTCAATGTCGCCCGGTTTGAGTCCGCTTTGTTCGAGGGCTTTCTGCATGGCGAGGTAGGCACCGATGCCATCCGGCGCCGAAGCGGTCTGGTGGAAAGCTTCGCAGGCATTCCCCCAGCCGACCAGTTCACAATATGGCTTGTTACCGGTTGTTTGCAGGGTCTTCTCCGATTCAAGCACCAGGTAGGCAGCCCCTTCGCCAAGGTTGATCCCCGCGCGGTTCTTATCAAACGGCCTGCAGGGACCGGGATCGAGGATTTTCAGGGCGTTGAACCCGTTGAGGTGAAAATTGGTGAGCGACTCGCAACCGCCCGCAAGCACACGGTCAAGTTCGCCGGCTCTGATCATGCGGGCGCCAAGTAAAACAGAATTGGCAGCTGATGAGCAGGCGGTGCTTATCGTGGTTACGAAATCGGTGATATTCAGTTTGGTCGCGATGCGCTCGGTACTGTCGGCGCAGTCGTAAGAGTCAATGTAGGCGTTCCGGGTTTCGTTTGTAAGAAAATCCTGGTAGAATAACTCGCAGCGGTCCATTCCCCCCACCGTGGTCGCTGAGATCAGGCCGGTCTTCAGGCTCGCATGGCGAGCCATTCCGGCATGATGATAGGCCTCTGCAGCCGCTATCATACCGAGCAGCGTATTCCTCGAAAATCCTTCGGTAAACGGAACTCCAGCCAGATCGAACAGCTCCGCCATCGTTTTCTGCACCTCCCCGGCCCATAAATCATTGCTCAGCTCCGATTCGATGAACCGTACAGGGCCTGTCCCCGGCTTTCCGGTCAGAAGTGATGTTAACGTTTCGTCGACGTTATTCCCGATGCAGGAGATCAGGCCGAACCCGGTGATGAAAATCCTCTCGGGCATCCCCTTTATTTCTGATGCTCGGTGATGTATTCCGCCATGCTCCGGATGGAATAGAAAATCTTTTTACCGTCCTTGGGATCCTCGATCTTGATCCCGTAATTTTTCTCAAGCAAAACGATGAGTTCAAGGGCATCGATTGAATCAAGCCCAAGTCCTTCACCGAAAAGCGGGGAATCAGGATTGATATCTTCAGGGGTTATATCTTCAAGGTTCAACTGTGCAATAACCTCTTTTTTCAATTTTTCGATTAATTCTTCCATTTTATTATCTGTTTGGTTTTTTTAAAAGGTTGATCTGATCAACACCGAATGGAACCGGTTTAAAGCTGCCGGGGGAAACCTCCTGCAACGCATCAACCTCCTCCACCAGCATCATCAGGCAGTCAAACTGGTTGACCATTATGTCGGTCCAGCCGCAAAGACACGCCTTTACCCGCCCGATTCTGAACAATTCATCAACATATCTGAAAAGCATTCCGGCATCGAATGATTTCGACACCAGGAAAGCATTCTCTCCTTTGATTTTGTGCCGGATGCAAATCTCCCCGATAACGATGTTGGGCAGGGTATAGACGAACACCGAAGGACTTGGATAATAAGCCGAACGGTCCCTGATGGTCTCCTGGTGCCCGATATCCGTATCGAGGCTCGAAGCTGAATTGGATAAAACGATGCCGGTCTCTTCCGGCAGATACTTACCGGCGGTTTTATTTCTCAGGAGCAGCTCTGCAGCAATGAATCCCAGTTTACTCATGTTGTCCATCTTGTAAAACCTGGGATAGCTGATCTGCTCCTGTTTGTAGACAGCTTTGATAAAGTCGGCAAAGGTAGCAAAATTTTCCTGATAAAAGATCAGGCGCCCGTCGAGCCTGCATTCGAAGTCGCAAAGCCAGGAGGTGGATGTTATATATTTTGCCATGTCAGTTCTTTTTGAAAACAAGGGCGGCATTGCAGCCTCCGAACCCCGATGCAGTCTTGAGGCTTGCCGTCAACTCCTTCGCCTGGTTCTCCCTGATCACGTGAATGGGATCAGGAACACCTAAGTTGTCAAAACCAAGCGATCTGATCAGCAGATTCTGTTTCATAGCGGCAACCGTAGCCACCGATTCGATGATCCCGGCAGCCCCCAGTGTGTGTCCCCAGTAACCCTTGTGACTGCTTACGGGAACATCCCGCAACCCGGCCAGGTTCACTGCTTTTGCTTCCATCTCATCATTGAAAATGGTAGCGGTGCCATGTGCGGCGATATAATCAACGGATGATGGCTCAAGATCTGCCTCTGCAAGCGAACGTGAAATAGCAAGGGCCAGTTCCTCTCCCGTGCGCGAAGGACCCGAAATATGGTTGGCATCATTGGTCGTTGCACAACCTGCAATGGTGATCACAGGACTTCCGGATTCAGGCCGCCTGACCGAAAGGTGGATGGTTCCGGCCCCTTCGCCAAGAGAAAGGCCGTTCCTCGAGGCATCGAAAGGTTTGCAGGCAACCGGACTGAGCGCCTGGAACGACATAAAACCGGAGATCACGAACTCAGTGGCAATGTCACCACCGCTTACCACGACATCATCATACAACCCGGCGTTGAGGTAACGGTGGGCGGTCATCAGGGCAAGAACCCCCGAAATGCAGGCGTTTGAAATGATGAGCGGCTGATTCCTGAACCTGAAATACCCGGCGATCACATCGCCCAATTCCCACAGGTAAAGCCGCTTGTGACTGAATAGTGTCATGAGCCTGTCCTCAAGCAGGTCTATGTTGCCTTTGGTGGTCGACAGGATAAGCAAGGTTCGTGGATTGGCGGGATCAATGTTACCCGAACTGAGGACATCATGGATCGACAGTATCAGCATTTTTTCAAGGCGGGTAAATGCCGACGAAGGACTTGCCTTGCGATACTGGGAATGTACCTCCCCGAACCTTTCGTTGAGCCGGTCAGTATCGATCTTCGACAAAGGCCAGGGTTTGGGATAAAGCACCGGATCATCAACCAGGCGGATCCCGGTCGTGCCCTGACTCATCGCCTCCATATTATCTGAAGTCGAAAAGCCCAGGGAGGTGATAATGTTATCGTTGCAGATATAGGTTGGTTTCATGAATGATTTATGCTATGCCCCATCGCTTTTTCCAACCGGTGAAAAATTCCGGAGGTGTCAGGATCAGTTCGCCGGCGGGTGTCAGGAAAACCTGGGTAGAGCTGCCCGTGGCAACCACTTCCATGGATGTTTTGTGATATATCGTATATTCAAAAACGATCTTGGCAGCCTCGCATGGCAGGAACCTGGTTTCAACAATGGCTGTGTCGCCGTACTGGAGCGGTTTTTTATAATCACAGGTAATCTTGACGATCGGTATCATTACATTGTGCTGATATACATCAAGGTAGCCGAGGTTGTACCGGAGGCCGAAGGATTCACGCCCATCCTCGAAATATTTCAGGTAATTTCCGTGCCATACGATGCGCATCGAGTCCACTTCCGAAAACCTGACCAAAATCTCCTTTCTGTCTGCAAGTTCCATGTTATTTGTTCATGGGATTTTTCAGCTTGCGGTAATAAGCCGTGATGAGTAAGGTAACAAGAAAAAATACAAAAAGTTTGATGGATTCGGGAATGACTTCTCTAACGCCGCCACCCCGCAGGAATATATCATAGTAACCGTTCAGCGCCCAGTTGAGGGGGCTGAAGGTAGCGAATGTCTGCATGCCCGGGTTCATGAGGTAAGTGGGTACCCAAAGACCACCCAGGGCAGCCATAATGATGATGGATACCGCCCCGAAGGCTGCCGCCTGCTGATGGGTGGTGGCAACGGAACCTACCACCACGCCATAACCCAATGCCGCCAGTGCACTCATGATGGTTATTACAACGATGGCAAAGATGTGATGACCAACTGATAGCGCCTGGATGCCTACGATGGGCAGGATAAAAATACCGGCAACGATCATTAAAAATGTCTGAAGAAAGCACACTATCAGGTAAACAAAAACCTTGGCCAGTAAAAGTTGCATATGCGATACGGGCATGGCCAGCAACCTGAATTGCGAACCGGCTTCACGCTCAATGATCATGCTTGCCGTGAGCGGGATGATGATGAAAAACATCGCAAAGACGGTCCATGCAGGCACATTGTGTTCAGCCGAGGTAGGAATGCGCTCAACCTCATGGTACGACGGAAAGACCTCACTGAATACCACCGCATCCTTGAAATCCATGTCGGGTGGCTGGTAGGTTGGGAAGGCCAGCTTCAACTCCTGGTTGAAGGTACTGAAGATCATCTCTGATTGAATCTGGTAATTGTATTGTTTTAAAGAGCTTACGATCGAATTTTTAAAGCTTTTCTTCACGGCCGGATCAAAGTAAAGGATGATGGTATCGGCCGAAGCGTGAGGAATGGAAGCAAGCAGGCTGGGGTTCATCATTCCGAAACCGGCGATGGTTTTCGCAACCATCAGTTTGACATTGGAGCGGATTTTTCGTGTAACCCCTTCAGGAACCACCACACCGATTACATAATCACCTGCTTTCACCGCTTCGCGGATGGTTGAATCATTCACCGGCCTGTTGTCAAGAGAATCTATCAGGTTGAAATAGCCTGATCCGACAAGACCATCCCTGATTTTGAAGCCGAGACTGTCCCTGTCGAGGTCGAGAAACAGCACATCAACCTGCGATTCGCGTTTTACCGAACTGTAACCGAATTCCTGCAACAAGGCCATAATTACCACGAGTACCATGGGCATCAGGAACAGGATGACAAGACCTGCCTTATCCCTGAGCAACAGCAAGGTTTCCTTACGAACAATACTGAAAAATCTGAACATACCCTACAGTTAATCGCGCATTTCTTTGCCCGTCAGATGAATAAAAATGTTTTCAAGGTTCTTGAATTCAGGGTGTTCCTGCAACAGAACCTTCGGGTTACCGATCGAGATGATCTTTCCACGGTCAACGATCGCGACCCTGCTGCAAAGGTTTTCAGCCTCCTCCATATAATGCGAAGTGTAGATGATCGTGGTGTTCTCTGAATTGATCCGCTTCAGGTAATCCAGGATCACCACCCGCGACTGAACATCGATCCCTACGGTAGGCTCATCCAGGAAGAGCACCTTGGGATGGTGAAGCAATCCGGCGATAAGGTTCACCCTGCGTTTCATGCCGCCCGAAAAGTTCGCCACCTTTTTGTCAGCCACCTTCTCCAGCCCGAAAACATTCAGGCAATCCATGATCCGGTCTTTAAGAGCCTTTCCTTTCAATCCATACATGTTGCCAAAAAAGGTGAGATTCTCCATCGCCGTCAGGGTGGGGTAGAGGGCAAGATCCTGCGGAACCACCCCGATAATATGCTTTATCTTCCCGAGGTCCTGTGAAATGTTAAACCCGTCGATCTTTACGGTTCCACTGGTCGGGGAGAAAATGCCACAAAGGATCGAGATGGTGGTCGTTTTACCAGCCCCGTTAGGCCCCAGGAGTCCGAAGATCTCGTTGGGCTCAATACTGAGGGAAATTCCATCGACAGCCGGCTCTTCTGAACCTTTATAAATTTTCGTAAGATCGATAATCTCAATGATCGGTTTGAGCGACATCAGAATTTAATTTTTTCCAGCTTCCTGTAAACTTTTTCTTCATCGAGGGCGATGTTCATCAGCATATCCGATAACATTCCGTAATCCTCCTCGGGTTTCGACCTGTTCTTGCAGTTCCTGGCTCCGATATATGTGAACTCACGCCACTTGTTGGCCGTGTTCCCCATCATCACCGATGCTTCAAGCAAGTCCTGGTGCTGGTTGAAAACTTCCCCGGCCTCTTTAAGGAATGCCCCGTAAATGTACCTGAACCCGGCGCCGCCCGTACCAAAATCCTCAGCCATTCTCAGAATTTGTCCGAGATAAAACGAGGCAGTGTCGTTGCCGTGTTTTTTCGGCCACTTCTTCAGGTCGCGGGCCATCCACTTCATCCCTTTGACCCCGATCAGCGGGAATGGGATCCCGATCATCTCATACACCGTTTTCTTTATCCCGGTAATGATGGCCGGCTTCAGGTCGAGCTTTTCAGGAACATGGTTGATCCAGTACATCTTTCCCTGGGGAGCAAAAGCGCCGCCTGCATATCTAACCCTTACAAGATCCTCGTACGAAAGCAACTGGGGGTGTTCCATCACCGTATCGCTGATGTGGTACATGTTGCCCTCCTTACCGAACACGACCATGTTGTGCATGTTGTAATGCTGCCGGTATTCGGGAGGGAAGAAGGTGAGCTGGAATACCCCCACCTGCACACCCGTCGGAATGCCCTTTTCCAGGTTCCGGTCAAGCATCTCCATGGCCTCCTTCTTATCCTTGATCTTCTTAATAACCGTGGCATCAATTCCGAGGTACTTCATCCCGCGCTTGAAAACTGTGTTGGGTAGATTTCGGAATGAAATCATAGGAGCAAACATGATCTTCAGAAATGGAATGTAACTGAAATAGAGCCCGTTCCCAATCCCGAAAGCCATAGGCTCCGAAACACTGTGACCGTAATAGTTCAGCAGGTTAGAGGTGGCACCGCTTTCGCAATGCCCTGCCTGCCGGTGTGTATAATTGATAATTGTACTGGTTGTTTCCATATCGTCCCTTTTGGTTATTCAACGTTTTTTAACTGATCGATGGTGATATTGAATGCATTGGCGTACTTCTGCAGGCTCTCCTCACTCAGCCGTTTGAAGAACGCAGGCTTGAAATGCAGTTTCACCTTCCATAGCGCGATTCCCGCTATCATGGAGAGATTCAGAGGATCGAGCAGATTTTTTTCCATGAAATAGACCACCGGGCTTACCTTGCCGGCCCTGACCTTTTGGCGTGCGTCCTCGATACGTTCGTTGAACATATCCCAGGCCTGCTGCAGGATGACCCGGTCGGGTTCACCGTGAAAACCGACCGTCCTGACGAATTGCCCTTCTTTGTCGTAAGAATACAGCAACTCCCGGTATTGGCCGTATTCCTTGTTTTTATAAACCGGATTCGGATTCTCTTCCATGGCTTATGTTTTTAATGGTTACAGTATTTATTTGATCAATGCAAGTTTCTTAAAGATAACCTCTTCCCTGTCGGCAATGTCAAGGAGCATGTCGGCCAGAAAGTCATAGGATTGCTCTGGTTTCCCCCGCTTCTTGCAATTGCGGGAGCCAAGATAGGAAAATTCCCGCCACTTATTTGCATTTTCTCCCATTTCAAAAGCTATCTCCCTGAGCCATGGTTTGTTTAGTACTTCAGAAGCTTCATTCAGAAAGGCTCCGTAAATATACCTGAACCCTGCTCCGGCGGTGCCCACCTCTTCCTCCATCCTGAGTACCTGTCCAAGGTAGTAGGAGGCCTTTTCGGGACCTAGTTTCTTCTCCCATTTCCTCATCTGGCGCGACAGGTATCTGATCCCCTTGGCGCCGATGAGCGGGAAAGGCACCCCCACCATGTTGTTCGCCGTTTTCCGGATTCCTTTAATGATCGATGGCCTGATGTCGATATCTTTGGGAACATGGGTAGGATAATACATGCGACCCTGCGGTGCAAAAGCCCCCTTGGCATAACGAACCCGTATCAGGTCGTCATAACTGATCTCAACAAGGCCCTCCATCAGGGTGTCGCTGACAAAATAGGTTCCGTTGTCGTGGCCGTAAACCACCATGTTGTGCATATTGTAATGCATACGGTATTCCGGCGGAAAAAATGGCAGGTGGTAGGTCCCCACCTGCAGCCCGACAGGATAGCCCGATTCGAGCACCTCGTTGAGTTTGCTCATCGAATCTTCAGGCTTCCTGAAACGGTGTATCGCTGTTTTTATCCCAAGCACCCTGGTCGAACGGTCAAAAACCATCCCAGGCCACACCCTGAATGAAGTGGTGGGCGCGTGCTGCATTTTTAAAAATGGCAGGTATGAAAAGAAAAGGCCGGCGCCGATGCCGAATACCATCGGTTCGCTGATATGAAACCCATGATAATTCAACAGGTTTGAAGTGACACCGTTTTCACAGTGTCCGGCCTGCCGGTGTTCGAAATCGAGTTTGATCATTCGGTTTTAGCGGTTAAAAAGTTTGGATTACGTAATTCCTCAACGGTTATTTCAAAGACTTTGGCGTATTTTTCCAGTTTATGGTCATTCAGTTTCCTGAATACCTTCCAGGTCAGGTGCCGGCGGACCCTCCACCTGGCAAACCCGGTATAAGCCGCAAGCATGGGCACCTCCATCAGCACCTTTTCCATGTAATAGGCTATCGGACTGGCGTTCCCATCAATCACCCGCCGGCGAACCTCTTCAAGCCTTTGCTCGGCCGCATCCCAGCTTTGCCTGATGATCACCTGGTTGCTGTCATTCTGGTAGTTAACGGCCTTTGAAAATCCCTTTTCCGGATCAAAATGGTAAAACAGCTCGCGGTTATAGCGGTAATTCGGCAGGTCGGCCACCTCTTCCGGAATATCCGTAACCGTTTTTTCATCCTTCATATTCACGACTTTAAAAGAAATATTTTAAGCTCACAGGAGGCGATGGTTCGGTCGCCCCAAAAAACTTCACCCTGTACAATGGTGGCGTCGAATACCTCGTGCAGTACGGTCACTTTTGTATGAATTTCGTCACCTACCGGTGGAAAATCCTGGATAACAAGATTCCTGATCCCGCCGATAAACCCGGGCGGAGGGTCGGTTACACCTGGCTTCAGCCCTGCACTGCAGGCCGCGGTCTGGGCCATGTTCTCGATCAGCCCGGGTTCCCTGAAGAGGCCGTTTTCCGTAAAAATGTTATCACCCCTGATCAGCAGGGCGGTGGTGGTTGAAATATCGTCGGAGGCAACAATACGGTCCACCATTACCATCGGAGGCTTCTGGGGTATGTTCACTTCTTTAAATGATGCCATAAAGAACCCTTTCTTTTTCTTTTTCTCATTCGGTTCATCACGGTAGCCACGTCCTCATCCGGGAAGACCCAGCGACGGCCCGTCTTTTCAGCCCGCTCCTTCAGCGTGTCGTAATTGACTGAAGGTGAAATATAGTAAACCGGTTCGAGCAACTTGTCATCCGCTTCCACTACACCTTCACGCAAAGCAACCTGATGTAAGGTTGTTCCGGGATAAATACGCATGCCGATGAAGGGAAAGAACACCGTATTAGCGATCCGCTTTGAGTTCTCAAAACTTTCATCCACGGTCTGCTCCGTCTCCCCGTACCCCCCGATGATCATGAAATGGCAGAAATAGATGCCGGCCTTGTTACAGTAATCAGACACACGCACCACCTCTTCAACATCAAAATGCTTCCCGTAATGCACCAGGGTTGTGTCAGAAAGCGACTCTGTTCCGAATTCAATGTGCGTCAGACCGGCACGCTTGTATAGCTCAAGCTGTTCCAGTGTAAGGTTGTGCGGCGAAAAATAAGCTCCCCACCGGGTTTTCAATTCCGACCGGATCATCAGGTTGGCCAGCTCAACATTGAAGTTGTTGCTGATGTTAAACACCGAATCGGTGAAAAAAACATAATCGATCCGATATTTCTCATATAACTCATGCAAGGTATGTACGATTCGCTCAGGGTCAAGGGTGCGTACATGGTGCCCCTCAATAAGAGGATAGGTACAATAAATACAGCGGTACGGGCAACCGCGTTTGGTCTGAACATTCACCATGCCGGCTTTATCCCAGTAGAAACCAAGGATTTCACGATCGAACGACAAATCGGGTGTCTTCAGAAAATGCCCCCTTCCGTTAACCCTGATCTCTTCTCCATTACGGTAAACAAGACCTTCAATGCTTAAATCAGGACGTCCGTCATCCATGCTGGTGATCAGTCTTAAAAGGCTCTCTTCGCCTTCACCCTGTATACCGTAATCGGGTCTAAAGAGACGGAACATCTCTTCGGGATAGATGGAGAAGGCAGATCCGCCAATGATCAGCGGGCAGGAGCTTGTATTTCTGACGATCTCCACAATGGATCTGTAACCGCTGATGAAACTCTCCTGGCTGTAAAAGTTCACATCGTCGACATTTCGGAGCGAAAGGCCCACGTAATCGGGCCGGAATTCTGTCAGGTACTCGGTAAAGGCTTCCGGTGTGCTGAGATTGAAATCGAAGATCCGTATGTCATGATCCGGCAGTCGTCCGGCAAGATAAGTCACCAGGTAGGAGAGGCCCAGGGGGTAAACCGGATAAGGGTTCGTGTATCGGTTGGCCGAAACCAGCAGCAGTCTTTTCTTTTCCCTCATTTCACTGTGTATGTTTCGAAAGTGAGGTTTCCGGCAATTTCCAGAAATCGTAATAATTGAACCACTGAAGGGGATACCGTCTAACAGTTTCCTCAAATTTACCCACGTAAACACGGATCGCCGACAACAGTGATTCTTCCCGTTTCAGCGGATTGCGGGTGAAAGGAACATAGAGCAGCGGGGTGGCGAAGAAATGGTAGTGACGGAGTTTTTCCTTGACTGCGAAAACGAACGATACCGGCACATTGAACCGGGCAGCCATGTTGACCGGGCCAATGGGAAACGCAGCCGGCTTATTAAAAAAATCGAGAATGACTGTTTTATTGCCTTCAATGTAACGGTCACCATGCATGGCCACGATCTCCCCGTTGGCAAAGGCATCGCGGATCTCCTGTAGGTGTGAATAATCATCCCTGATCACGATAAAATGCACATTGCGGTTCGTGTAAACGTCACTCAGGTATCCCTTGATCCTGCGGTGCTCGGCATCAAAAAGTATGATGTTGATTTTTTTCTCCAGGCGGTTCAGCAACTGGCCGGCGATCTCCCAGTTCCCTACATGCGCGCTGATCAGAAGACCTCCATCCTTCATTTGCCGCAGGTAATCCTCTCCTTCAAAGTTAAAGGTGAACCGGTGCTGGAACCCTGCAAGCATGGCAATCTTGTCGAGCAGTATCTGTCCGAAGATGAAATAATTACCCCACACCGCCAGGGCTGATCGCGGAATGTTGTAATGCATTATGTTCCGGTAGAAGGCGTAGGCTGCCCCTACCGCCTTACGGGAGGTAAAGATGAAATAGGTAACTACGAAAACCAGGAGAGCATAGGCAAATAGTAGCCCGGGGTATTTTAAAACCCAAACAAATATTTTGTATCCGAGTACTCCACCCCGGGTTTTACCTTCCCACGACGGCATGAAGCTCAGTTTGGATTTATTCTGTGAATGATATAATTGTAAAAATCCTTCAGCGATTTTACATCTGCCATCTCTTCGGCTTTCATTTTAAAACCGAAGTTGTTTTCAATGATCACAAAAAGGTCAACAAAATCAAGACTGTCAATGCCAAGGTCCTTTTTAAGGTCAGCAGCGGGATGTATCTGGGATTCCTCTATTTCAATCTCGTCGATAAGAAGTTGGTTGATTTTCCTGATTATTTCTTCGTTTTGCATCCTTCTTCAGAGTTACTGGATGCAAAAATAGCGAAAATTAATTAGAAAAACGGATTATATCCGCTTAACGATGAGTGAGGAGTTCGTGCCGCCGAAGCCGAATGAATTGGAGAGAAAGGCGTCAAATCCGGTATTCAGCGTCGTTGTGACCAGGTTCAGTCTTTCCGTTGTTTCATCGGGATGCTCAAGATTGATGTTGGGTGCAACGAAACCGTGGTTCATCATCAGGGCCGAGTAGATGACTTCGCTGGCGCCACCCATCCACATCTCATGCCCGGTCATCGACTTGGTGCTGCTTACAAGCGGGCGGGAACTGCCAAAAACTTCCATAATGGCCTGTGCCTCATTGCTGTCGCCCGCCTGGGTTGAAGTGGCGTGTGCATTGATGTAACCAACGGATGATGGGTGGATTCCCGCATCGGCAATGGCTTTTTTCATGGCCCTGGCAGGTCCGTCGACATTGGGAAGTGAGATGTGTTCTCCGTTGGATGAAAAGCCATAACCAATGATCTCACCGAAGATGGTCGCTCCGCGTCTAACCGCCGAATCGTACGATTCAAGGATCAGGGTGGCCGCACCGCCGCTTGGAACAAGTCCGTCGCGCTCGCGGTCAAAGGGCCGTGAAGCCCTGGTGGGCTCTGATTCGCGGATGGAAAAGGCATTGAGGGCATCGAAACTGGCCATCGACTCCGGGTTGATCTCCTGCGCCCCCCCGCAGATGATCATCTCCTGGAGTCCCTGTTTGATCAAAAGGTATCCAATCCCAAGAGCATGAGAACCGCTTGCACAGGCGCCGCTCAGGGTAAAGTTCACTCCTTTCAGCCTGAAGATCACCGAAAGGTTCATGGAAACCGTCGAATTCATCGACTGGAAAATGTACCCCGATCCGATCATCATCGTATCCCTCTTGCTGCGAAGAATATCGACAGATTCAACAACGGGCACGGCCGAACTGTCGTTACCGAATAAAATGCCCACTTCGTTCGCATCCAGGTAATGCTGGTCAATGCCGGCATTGTTAAGCGCTTCCAGGGTCGAAAGATAGGCATATTCACCCTGTACCGGTAACCCGACCCTCATTCTACGGTCAAGAACACCTTTCAGCTGCGGACGTTCAACCATCCCGGTAAGCGCCGACCGGAACCCCATCTCCTTCCGCAACGGATCGAAAATAATGCCTGACCGCCCATGGTACAATGATTCCCTGACCTCCCCGAGGTTTTTGCCTATGACGGAATAAATTCCCATGCCTGTAATGACGACCCTGTGCATGAATGACCGAAGGTGTTAGCGATTAGCGAATAAATGTTAGTGATTAGTGAATTAGCGATTAGCGAATAGGGAAAATGGCTATGAATATTGTGCTCAATTACTTTTTCTCATTTTGCATTTTGACTTTGTCTTTTAAGTTTTGACTTTATCTTTTGCAATTTGACTTTGTCTTTTGCAATTTGCCATTTGAATTTTGAACTTTGAATTTTGAGTCCCCTCCGAAAAGTCGGAGGGGCTGTTTGGGTTAAAATGATTTATAATAGCTGTTGTATATTATCATGTTTGATTAAGTTATAAACAAATGAATGTCAGTAACATAATTTGGTTGATTTATATAGATTTATTAGATTTGTTTCGATAAGTAAAACATAGCGTATGTTCAGAAAGTCGAAAAACGAGTCTCAACTGGATGCTTTCAGCAGTGTATCATCGATGCTGGACAGTCAGGCAAATAGACTTTACAATGATCAGGATCATTGGCATAATCAATTCTTTGAACGGATAGTGAGCCACATTGATGAAACAATCTTCAGTGTACTTTATAATACTAAGACCGGGGCTCCAAATTCCTCGATTCGCATTCTTATTGGGATGATGATTCTTAAAGAAGCGTTTGGGTGGAGTGACTCTCAGCTATTCGAGCACTGTCGTTTCAACATGTTGGTTCGCAGGTCATTGGGATTGTTCAACATGAATGATCCGTTGCCGGTTGAATCCACCTATTATCTTTTGCGTAAGCGCCTTTACGAGCATCAGAAGGAGAAGGGTGAAGATCTGATGGGGCAAGTCTTTGCACAGATCACCAGCGGACAGGTCAAGGACTTTGAAGTGAATGGACGAAGCATTCGCATGGACAGCAAACTTATTGGCAGCAATATTGCGCTGTTCAGCCGTTACGAGATCATTCACCGCACGGTTTTTCTGTTTTATAAATCATTGAACGGTACCGGTGAACTGTCCAAGCTATCAACGAACGATGTTGAACAACTCACCGACCTTGTAAAGGAAGAACCGCAAAAGACCGTATACCGCCACACCAGAGAAGAGATTAAAAGTCGCCTGCAACCTATTGGGATATTAATTTACAAGATGCTTCAACTCTTTGGTGATCTGCAGACCGATTCGTTCAGATTGCTTCAGCGAGTATTCAATGAGCAGTACAAAGTATTGGAAAATCATCAGATTGAACTCAGGCCAAAAGAAGAGATAACTTCATCCAGCATTCAATCCCCGCATGATCCTGATAGCGCTTACCGCAACAAAGGCGATCAAAAAGTAAAGGGCTACAGTGTAAACATAACCGAAACTTGTTCTGACAACGACCTTCACCTCATTACCAGTGTTATCGTTGAAAAAGCCAACACTCCCGACACTGCATTTGTTGAACAGGCTATTAACGAAACCATCAGGGTAACTGAACAAAAGATAGAGAAGATATACGCTGATGGCGCTTACCAAACACCGGCCAATGATCCGTTATGCGAAGGCATCGAAATGGTTTTCACAGGGATACAGGGTGCTGAGTCAAAATATGATTTGAACATGACCGCTGATGGGCTCTATGTGACCGACAGGCAGACAACAGAAGTCCTGAAAGCAGTTTTGGTTAAAAAGCATAAAAACAGTAAAGGCAAAGGAGAAAGATATCGCATTAAAACCGCCACTGGTTTTTACTATTTTGATGAAAACGCTATCCGGGCTTCCGGAATACGCAAGAAGATGAAAGAACGGCCACTCGCGGACTCTCAGAAACGAAACAACGTTGAGGCCAGTATTTTTCAATTAGGGGTTCCCCTGAAAAATGGCAAATCAAAATACAGGGGGCTTATTAAGCAAAAAACATGGACTCTTTGTAGATGTCTGTGGATCAACCTTGTGCGAATATTGAACTTCACGAAACAAATATGTCAAAGAACGTTTAAAACAATGGAAATAACTGCTTCGGCAACCTTTTCATCCGGTTATCTTAACCAGCAGAGCAGGGTACAACTAATTTGGAGCAGAAAATTTTCCATGGCACTATTTTTATCAATCAGTATTAATTTTTTCGTTTAATCATAAACCCCCTTCTCGGAGGGGACTCAATTTTGAACTTTGAATTCCCCTCAGGTATAAAGTCCTCCATTCACATGAATGACCGATCCGGTAACATAACTGGCTGATTCACCGGCGAGGAAGCCGACTACTGCGGCCACCTCTTCGGGCTTGCCAAACCGTCCCATCGGTATCATAACCTTCAACTGCCCCTCGTCCATATCCTTCGTCATATCAGTGCGTATAAAGCCCGGAGCCACGGCATTCACCGTCACGTTCTTCTTGGCAACTTCCTGGGCAAGTGCCTTGGTGGCGGCGATAACGCCTCCCTTGGCAGCCGAATAGTTCGACTGGCCCGGAAGCCCTTTGATCCCCGAAAGCGATACCACGTTGATGATTCTGCCCGATTTGTTCATCAGCATGTCCTTGATCAGAAAGCGGGTAATGTAAAGAAAACTGTTCAGGTTCGTGTTGAGCACATCAAACCATTCTTCGTTTTTCATCCACATGATCAGCGCATCCTTCCGGATGCCGGCATTGTTGACGAGTACCGAAATGTAAGCCCCCTCATGCCGCTTTTGCCAGTCCTCCAGCGCTGCCTCGACCTCCTGTTGCGATGAAACGTCAAAACGGATGATTTCACCGTCGCTTCCTGCCTCACGAACCATCCGCAGGGTGTTCGCTGCTTCATCGGAGTTGGCATTGTAATTGATCAGCACAAAAAAACCCATTTCGGCCAGCTTGACGGAAACCGCTCTGCCGATACCCCTCGAACCTCCCGTTACTAAAGCATATTTCATGTTTTCAGCGTTTCAGGTTAACCTTTGTAAAACAACACACTGACCAACCAATCCATGGTTCCCCGGGTCAGTCGATCAGGGGAAACTTCGGTTTGTTTTCAAGGATATAATTCCCGATCTGTTGGATCTCCCTGTATTTTGTGGTATCCTCCGTGAATTTCGGGACAATCAGGCGCAAATCGTCGAATTTTTTCCGCGAGTAGACCGAAAGCTTCTCCTCGCAGTTCATGTAGTCGATGGCCTGGAGGATCGTGATCATGTGGATGGACATGACGATGTAACTGTGGTCGATCACCCGTTTGGCCATCATGGCGGCGTTGGTCCCCATGCTGACAATGTCCTGGTTGTCGTTGTTGTTGGTGATGCTGTGGATCGACATCGGAAAACAGAGAGACTGGTTCTCGGCAACGGTCGACACGGCCGTGAATTGCACGCCCTGCATGCCGAGGTTGTAACCGAGTTTTCCAAGGTTCACGAACGGGGGAAGCTTCTGGTTCAGCTTGTCATTCATCAGGTAGTTCAATTGCCGCTCGACGAGCATCGACAGCTTGGTGATCGCAATCTTCAGTTTATCCATCTCCAGGGCCACGTAGTCGCCATGGAAATTCCCGCCATGGAACACGTTCATGGCCTCGCTGTCGATGATCGGGTTGTCGTTGGCCGAATTCACCTCGTTGACCAGCACTTTTTCGGCATAAAGAATCGTGTCGAGAATGGGACCGAGCACCTGTGGAACGCAACGCAGCGAGTAATACTCCTGGACCTTGTGCGTGAAGACCTCCACCTGTTCCGTCTTCCCGTTGTACAGATGTTCTGCCCTGCGGCGGATCAGTTTGCTGTCTTTCAGGATCGATCGCATCATGCGGGCTACCTGGTTCTGGCCATAGTGGCTTTTTACCCGGTTGAGTCCGGCCGAAAAATGATCATCGTACGATTCCACGATCTCGTTGATCATCGACGATGCAAGCACGGCCCAGTCGAGCAGGTTCTTGGCATGAACGATGTTGACCATACCGATGCCGGTCATCGCCGATGTTCCGTTGATGAGCGACAAGCCCTCACGGATATGCATCTGGATCGGTTTAAGGTTCTCCTTTTCAAAGATCTCAGCCGTCGGTTCCAGTTTGCCTTCATACCACATTTCTCCTTCGCCTATCAGGTTCAGGGCAAGATGGGCCAGCTGGACCAGGTCGCCGCTCGCGCCCACTCCGCCATGTTCGGGAATGAACGGGTTGATGTTGCGGTTGATCAGCTCGGTGAGCAACTGCGTAACCTCGGGATGTATTCCCGATTTGGCCTGCATAAAGGTGTTAACCCTGGCCAGCATCGTGGCTTTGGCATATATCTCGGCGAGCGGGGTACCGCAACCGGCGCTGTGGCTTCTGATCAGGTTATACTGAAGCTGGAGTTCGCTGTTGTTGTTGATTTTGTACTGAGCCATGGGGCCAAGGCCGGTGTTGATGCCGTAAATCACCTTCCCCTTGGCAAACTCCCTGAGAAATTCATAATTGGCCTTGACCCTCGCCAACGCTTCGGCATCAAGGCTTATTTTTTCGTTCAGAAAAAGTATTTTATAGAAATCGTCAGGCGTGAGTTTCTGAGTTCCTATGCTTATCATTTGATTGATTTAATTTCAGCTGCTGTATCCTTTTTTTCGAAAATCAAATTTGCAAAGGTATAATTTTTTTTGAAAAAGTATTATCTTTGCGCCCTCAAAGATGGCCCCGTAGCTCAACTGAATAGAGCATCTGACTACGGATCAGAAGGTTAGGGGTTTGAATCCCTTCGGGGTCACCAAGTTACAAGGGTCTTTTCAGGTAGGGTGCACATCAAAGTACACATGCCAGCCAGAAAAGACCCTTTTTTTCTTTCCTATGAAATTCCCTGATTTTATTGGCAATTCCTTGTTTTCACCTTTCATTGCTACCTGGGGGTATTCTCGCGAATATGAGGCTTTTTTTTAGCCGATTTTGATAGAAAACCTGTCGTTTCAACCATTAACAAACTTCCCATGAAAACCACTGAAACATTCCGGTTTCCGGCTTCAATCACCGATCCGGCGAAAATCATGGACTGCCTGACCGACGACCAGCAAAACGCCGTAAATGAGTATGTCGGGGCCGGGATCGCTGCCTATTACCGGGACATGATGAACGAACTGGACCGGCTGGAGAAAGAGCTTACCTACGCAAAGGCAACCATCAGGCAGCAACATCGGATCATTTCTGACCTGTTGCAGCGGTTTCCGGTGGTCCATCTGGCCGGTGGTATCGACCATCAGGCCGGAATGAATTAACCCGGTGCCGATCTGACCGGATGCCTGGTGGCCGGTTCGCCGGTCCAGGTGGAGGGGTGCCGGTTCACTATTGAATTTTCAAGAGTAATATTGACCGGTATTGAAAAGTAAATACCTGATAATCAGTTCTACCAGCGTTCTACCTGGTTTCCGGGTACCTCTGCAATTATCTGTAAATTAAATGGTTTCTGAAAAACGTTTGGGTCTCGGTAGGACCGCTGCAAACTGGCAGCAAATGTTTCTCCCGCTGGATGATTGCCTGGACCTGATCAACCGGCTTTCCTTTGTCGCCGGTCGGGAGGATCTGCCAGAGGATGACCGGCAGCGGTTAATTGACCTGATCGATAATTTATGGGCTATTTACCGGGTTCTGGGAAGATGATCGTAATCAATTAATCTTGTATGAGATGGAACCAGGTGCTATCCGGAATCGTTTATGCTGCAATACAATTCCTCCTTTTATCAGTTTGGTCCCTCCAGCTATCAATTCGGCTACGGAGATTATTCCAAGCACCCCCGCCGCTCCTCCAATGATGTAGGTTGCCGTTTTGATTGTTTCTGGATCGGAGGTTGTCTGAGGTATGATAACAGCCCCAACGCCAAGAATGACAGTACCAAGTCCGCAGAAACCGGCAGCTTGAAAGTTATGACCTGCTCTCATGAATAAATCACCGGCGATTACCTCTTCTGAAAATCCAGGCTTATAAGCGTTCATGATTTTCTGGTAATCATAAACATACTTCCATTCTTCATCCAACTCCGGACCTGACGCAACATTTGTATCAATTTTAGGAATGGTTGTTTCTCCAGACATGCTGACAAAGTAAACATCTTTATTGTCAGTAATCCTCACTGTCGTATCAGGAGGAACGGTGTAGGTGACTGTTTGATAGTCTCGCGAAATGATTTTGACCTTCAACTTTTCACCATTTTTGAAAATGATCGTCTCCTGAGAATGACAGGCCAAAACCAGGAAACAAGAGAGAATTGCAATACATGTTTTCATGTTCATTCAGGGTTGATGTGTGAAACTATTCTGAAAGTAAAGGTATAGCAAATATTGTTTTATCGTAATTATGTCCTGACAATCTACAAACGATCTTCCCCCGGTTAAGGGTTTGTGTCACTTTGGCGGATCGTTCGTTGTAGGTCAGATTTTCGCTATCTACGGCCAAACATACCAGGTACCTCAATTTTGTCAATGAAATAGTACTGATCATCTTCACGGGTCCTAAATTCGCTCATACAGGCATACCGTGCCCCGTCAAAAATGTGATCATGCTTTTTCTCGGGTTCATTCAGGCGGATCCCCTGGACCACTTTGTAAGCATAATTTTCCGCCTCCCGCCGAAAGTCAGGATCCCGGACAATATGAATCCGGTATTGCTTCATCAGGTCGATCCCGTATGTTTTCGATCCGTTGTATTTCTTGACTGCCAGGCAAACGATCCCTTTCAGTCTGAGGTCTGCTATCATTCCCGGCTCCGCACTGTCCGCCCAGATATGGTTGTCCGGTCCCAGGTGCCGGCGGCAAACCTCCGCCAGGGTTGCCGGATCATCAGTAAACCCGTAAAAGAGTTTTTCCAGGTAAAGGTCCCGGCCACTTCGCCCGGCTTTGACAATAACGGTCGGGCTGTTGGTATGGCCGAAGTCCATCCCGTAGGCGACCTCCTCCACGTCTGCCGGAAATTCATTGATCCAGGTCACATCCGGGAAAACCAATCCCTCATGACTTGCACGCTGTCCCAGGCCGTACACTTGCCAGCGATAAGGGTTTGCGGTCCCGTTGGCAACATTCTCCGGGATCTCCGGGTTGTAGCTTTCAATCTCCCGTACCACTGTGGCCGGTAGGTGTTTGTTATTCCGGTACGTCGAATGAGTAAACAGGCAATTTGGCCGCTTCTCAAAGGAAAACATGAAATGATCTGAGTATTTCGGGTTCCAGTCGGCGGCAAAAACCTCCTCACATCTCATCAGGATCCCGCTGATCATGTCAAAACTTGGAATGTCCAGAGCTTCATTGATAAACGCAATGTGAGACGGGAAACCCTCCATGCTCATCTCATCATCCAGGCCCCGAAAATAGATATTATTCCCCCAGAGGTTAAAATATGGCTTTGGATAAAGAGTAGGGGTGAAGGGTATGCCGATCACCCGGAAACACTTTTCAACCTCCTTTAACAGGAAGTCCCGGCAGTTAACCAGGCTGTCACGTAGGAAATAAATGTCTTTGGATTTGCCCCGGTTATGGTCGCAATACGTGACCACAAAATGGATAAGGTCCCAGGTTTTGGATGATCTACTGGATCCTTCATTGCAAAAAATAACCTTATCCTGATCATTCTTATGGAGGTTGAAATATTCAACCATCTGGTAATACAGGCCGTTCGGGTCAAAGTTCATCATTTCCCCAGGTTGATCTCGGTACCGTTAACCACGATGTTTATTTTCCTCTCATCAGAAACATCAAGTTTGTGTTTCTCGGCTTCATTGTAGCCCATCAGCTTTGCAATGGCTTCCAGTGACCGTTGCCGGTCACAGGTCCGCTGGTTCTCATCCCTGACAAATGTCAGGTGTTGCAGCAATATCATCTCCTTTGTGATCCCGGTCGTTTCTTCAATCTTTCCCCGTATTCGCTGGATCTCATCGGTGATCTCAGTTTTTTTCAGCAAATTATGAGCAATGGCATACGCTGTTTTCTCGGAATACCCGGCAAGGATTGCCGCTTTCGTGGCGTTCATCCCGCACGTTAACCACTGCCTGCAAAATTCCGTTTCTTTCGGTGTTAACTTTTTTTTCATGGCTCAAATTTCAAAACAGGGTCCCCACTTTTTTTCAAATGACCAGATACACGCCCTTTTTTCGCTGTTCAAATGTGGCGCAATGGCCTGATATGTAAGTAAATGCGGCAATGTGTTGTTAGTATGTTGGTTCTATGTTGCTGCCTGGTTTAGGTAGATTATTTCCCTGGTTGTTTCAGGACTGGTATAACAAACGATCTCAGATTTTGGTACGGTCAGGGTTTTGAGGAGCTTTCTTTTGCCCAGGGTGAAGCGGTCGCCAATGTCTTGCCGGTATCTGAACCATCGGGCAAACGATCTATCAAGGGTCCAGTAAATACCGAAAATTCCGCTTTCGTGTTCCTCCCTGGTCATTCCCCGGTGTATGGTCAGGGTTTCCGGGAGGTTGTGAAGGGCTGCCAGTTCATCCGGCAACATCATGTTTTCCCTGCCTGGTCTGTCATCGGTCAGCATTGACCGTATGGCATAGCGAAAAGGGTAGGATGCAGCCTGGTTGTGCAAAACGATTCTAAGGGCAGGCCAGTAAACCTCCGGTTTCAACATGGGATTGATGACCATAAAAACCGGTATAATGTTGAACGGGGTCACCTCAGAGAAACGATAAAGGAGAAACTGCTCCACGTCTCGGAGGGTGATCTCCTGCCCGGCTTCGATGATACGCCACAAAACGGAGTAATCAGGGGTAAACCCCTGTGATCTCCTGGCAAAATCTATCATCCGCCGGCTCTGTCTCATCGTTCAAATGGGTAAAATATCATCAGCATTCCGTCTGTCTCGCCTTCGGTCTCAGGCTCAAAGGTCCCCGATCCGGTCCGGGTGCGGATCATCTCCCCGTCCTGCACTATATCAACCGTGTACTGTCTGGGATCCTGATAAACGATTATGAACCGTTGGCCGGGTGTGATCCGGTCCGGTATGATCACATCGAACCTCAATAACAAAGGGTCTATCGGGATCGCTTCATTGTCGTAACACTGCCTGCCTGTAAACTCCATCAGGGACCGGTCAACCGGGACCACGTGGGCGGATGCCTCCCCCTTCCATACTGGCCGCCAGGCTCCCTTGCATGTCCGGGAGCGTTCCCGCCTGCCGTTGCGGAGCTTGTAAACAGTGTAATCCAAAGGGGTAACGTTGTCGAGGTGGTAACGCTGAAAGGCCAGGAAGGTAAGAAAATCCCGGTGGTTGGTGTAGGTCCTGATTAAATCGTTGTGGTTAATGCTTTCCATGTCTGCGGGTTTTCTTGTGTGTGCGGTTATCGTTAAGGTGTTTACTCATTTGGTGGCTATTACTTTTCTTCAAAAATTTTAAACATGTCGGTAACAATGAACCTTTTTATAACTTCAATTTTATAATTATACCAGAATTTTGTCGGCTTCTTCTTCACCCATTTTTGAACCGCATCAGCAACCTGAGCTTCTGTTACTCGGTTTGTAGACCTTTCTTCGTTGTTGATCGCTTTGGTTATCCTTTCTATATATTCTTTATTCCATATTGATTTTTTTTTGTCTTCTTCAATAGAAATATGAAGTGTGGCGGAAGTATCATTACTCTTTACTACTTTCCCCCCACTTTCTTTTTCATTTTTTACATTCTCTTCTTTCTTGTTTGTTGTTGGCTGCGTGTTGGCTGCGTGTTGCTCGCTTGTTATTTCAAAATTATTTGCCTGTTGCTGACTTTGATAAGTATCATAATTACAGACAGTTATACGTGTTGTTTTTAATAACCCTTCCGTGTTAATTATTGATTCATTTTTTAACAGATTTAAGAATGTCCGCACTTTCTGCACCGTCCAGCCTTTCCCAAACCTGGAAGCCCAGGTTTTTAGGCTGTTTACAGACTGTCCTCTTTTACATAATATCGTTTGGCCTCCGATCAAAACTTTTTGGTCTGTATGGTTCGCTTCCATTATGATACAACACCATGCCTGAAAATATTTTGCATCCTTCCAAATCCAGTGTCTCATAATATCCCTGTGAAGTTTTACCCAACCGTTCCCGTTTTGTGGTTCTGTCTGATTTGCTGTATCTTTGTTCATTCGAATTAAGATTTTATCCCGGTGAGTGCTGGTCACACTGCCGGGATTTTTTGTTATCCAAATAGTCCTTGCCAGTCCTGATAAAATTCATTGAATGATCTTGCTATCAGGTAAATTCCTCCGCTTGCCTCAATCGATTGTTGATATTCTTTTTGTGCAGCTGACTGACGGTCCCGATCTATCTTGACTTCGATCTTTACAGACTTCCCCAGGTAAATGGCGGAAATGTCTGCGGTCCCCCTGGTCCCCGTTCCTGGGATCCACTTCATGGATCCGATTACGCGACGGTAGCCCAGCACATCAGTAACGATCCGTCGTCCGCTGAATCGAATAAAATCAATAATGCACCTGGTCAGGCCGTTGGCGGTTCTGTCGCTGTATTGACGAATGACCGGATAGGGTACATTTGGGTACCGTCGTCGGGTTTCGGCCCAGGCAAGCTCTTTGAGACGTTCAATTGCCGGGTTCTTCATTGTCCTAAAGATTTGGCTGCCGCCTGGTGTCCTTTTCTTTGGGTGATTTTGACCGGGGCCGGGCCATGCCTTTGCTGTAATCCCTTTCCTCCCGGATCGCTTTGTGGATAATCCTAATGGTCTCGTTGGGAGAATCCAAACATCCCCTCATCCTGCCCTCCTTTCATCCGGTCGAATAAGGGACTTATGGGCGGTCTCCCTGATCTCTGTCGCTGTGATCTTCCGGCCAGATTCGATCCAGGCCAGGATTTCACTTTCGAGAAAATACAACCTGTTTCCCTGTTTGCGACATGGTATCTTCCCATGCCTTGCAAGTCTGTACATTGTTGGCAGGCTCTTTCTGGCAACTTTTGCCGCTGCCTCAATGTCTATGTGCGGTTCGCGCCTGGGGGCTTGGGCCGGGGTGACTGTTAAAAACTTATCGGCCAGTTTATCGACGCTGGTTTCAATCCTTTTAAGCCTTTCGGATAATTCTTGAAATGGGTTTGCTATTGTTTCCATGATCAAAGTGTTTAAATGACCATGCAAATATACAATGGGTGATCATCGTTAGATACTGATAATCAAATGTTTATTCCGACCGTAAGAAGGTCGGGTAGCAATAAAAAACGGTCGGATAAATTCAGAAATTGCCTGATTTTAAGAAAGTTAATCAGGGGTTGAAAGGTCGGGTAAAACTTGGCTATATCCGTTTAAAAATCTCCTCCAGGGTTGTTAAATAATTACTGGATTCCCCGTGCTTTGGTTTTGGTATAGATAACGGCTTGCCCTGGGGATCCACAAACCAAGCTGATACATTTTTTTTCGAGGGGCTTGTTTTGATCATTAAAGTGAGCAATTCACGTAGCGCTGTCACATGGGGGCCGCCTTTCCTGTTTTTCAATGTCCAGATAATCATATCATTCTTTCCGGTCTCCTTGCCAGAAAACGCCTGCAGAAAGGTTTCAAATAAAGTGTTACGTGATATAAACCCACATCTGACAAGCTCATTAAACAGGTTCTCTTTCTGGTCATTGGTAAGGTCGCACGCAAACGCCTGCCTGCCTTTAAATGAACCGATAACCATGCTCTTGTACCCGTTTATTGCCTCCTGCAGTTCGCCGATGTTATCGCGGTGAACCTGTTTGTTGCTTTTAATTTCAGGGTTGAATTCCGAAATAATAAAAGCCTTTGTTGGAGGATCCCCGTAACATTCGTGTTCGGGGTGAAACCTTATTGAATCTGGCGATATCTTCCAGTTTACCAGGTCGCGAACACTATCAAATGCAAGCTGCAGCTCCTCTATAAATATGCGGTGCTCTATTCCGTGTTCATTCGCCTGGTCTCGGTAAAAATGCGCCCTTGTGGCTGGCCTGTGTAAAAAGCCCTCCAGTAGTATGGTGTCGAATTGCCATGTTTTCATAAATCATCCTCCATCATGTCAGGTAATAATTTTTCAGCATATTCCCTTTTCAGTTTATCCTCAAAACTGGACAAGTAACCCTGTGTTGTACTGATATTGCGGTGTCCAAGTGATTCACTTATGAATTCAACTGAGGCTCCTGAACGCTTTAAAACTGTTGCAAATGAATGCCTGGCGGTGTAGGTGGTCACCGGGTCTATTTCCAAGTGTTTGCATATTCGTTTCATATTCTTATTTATAGTCTTAACAAGCTGCTTTACAGTGTCGTATTCCTCAACGGGTGTCATTTCTTTTTGTAGGATCGGGAAAATGTACTGATCAGGTTTGGCTGGCTTGTTTCCCCAGCGGTCGATGATCCGGCCAATCTGCCGGGTTATCATAATTTCAATGGGCTGTCTTTCCTCTACGGATTCTGCCGTTTTGGCTCGTATCAGGGTTATTTTTGCGTCTCCTGCAGCATCCCGGACAATATCTGAATATTTTAACCGACAAACATCCTTCATGTTAATTCCGTTACACATGTAGGAGAATAGCCAGAGGTCTCTGCATCGTTGCTCTGTTGTCCCGGTAATTGCCCGGTAAGCTGCAATCATTCCAACCTGTTCTAATGTCAAGGCTTTTTTAGTGTTCCTGCCCTTTGGGATTTGATACAGGCCGTTCTTTGGCTTACCAAAGGGATAAACAAGCCCTTTGATTTTTGATTCGTTAAACATGGTCCTGACGTTTCTAAGGTAAATACCTACGGTGGTCAGGCTGTTTGTGTGCAATCTGGTTTTTTCTTTTCCGGCTTTGGTCTGCCATTTAATGACCCTGGGGGTTAACATCCAGTTTTGATATTTTTTCAGAAACGAAACCGTTACAGACTTGAACAATAATTCACTTTTTCCTGTGAATTCCGCCAGGCTTTTGGCAGTACATTCATAACTTACGGCCGTACTTATTCTTTTCTCCTGTCGTAATCTTTCGGCTGCCGCATTCAGTTCAACCAGCAAATCCGATTTATCGCGCAATGTGAAATAACTACTCTCAAAGACATCAAAAGTAAATTCTGGCATGTCCCTGATAATGGCAATGGCACGTTGTTCCAAAGATGAAAGATGAATTTTCAGGGTTTTATACGGCTCCTTTGGCTTCGGGTCGTTCAGGGCCCGGTTAAATTCGTCCTGGGTCATGTATATGGTTCTCTTCGCCGGATCATTCAAGGTATAGTATTTTCTTTTGCCCTGGAATGTCACGCGAAGTTTTACGGGGTGTCGGGGGCTTTCATTGTCCTGAACAACTTCTTTTTTTTGCTTTCTGGTTTCCAGAATAATCGAAGTAACTGCGGAGGTCTCTGTTTTCATGGTTTTCGATAAAAAGTACACATCAAAGTACACATCAAAAGTAATCATTTTTAATTTACTTTGATCTGCCATGATGAAAATAATTTATTTTATTTGATGAAAACAGACTGATTTATAATATCTTTGTATCGAAGTTGATCAATTAACGATTTATTGTAATTAAGGAAAAACAGGGGGGTGTGTATGACTACGGATCAGAAGGTTAGGGGTTTGAATCCCTTCGGGGTCACAACAGAATCAGCCACTTACAGACATCATTGTAGGTGGCTGTTTTCGTGTTGGATTCTCAGAATAAAACAAAAAGTTCAGGGAACCGTGCAAACTGTGCAGTGGCTCATTATTTTATAACCATCAGCTTTTGGGTGCATACGTTTTTGTTGGTTGTCACTGAAACCAAATACATGCCAGGCTTAAACTCAGTAAGGTTGATTGGTATTTGGTTATTTCCCTTCACTACGGTCACTGGTTCAACCGAACCGGAATTCCGGCCGGCGATGTCGTTTATCGCAATGCGAATGGTCATGGATGAGGGCAGGTCAATGCATATCGATGTAAAATCGATGGCCGGATTAGGATATATTTTAAAAGATCCGGAACCTGAAACCCGGTCATTTCTCCTCTGTTGTTGGCGCAAATGAAAAAAGATGAATCAAGAGCAACGAGATCTGAGACAACAGCTGCATCGATCCCGGTACTTGATATCCATTGTCCCCTGAGTTCGATAACGCTCAGGAGAAAGAAGATTAACAGCACTATATGGAGGTTTGCTGATTTACATATGGGATGCAGTGGTCTGATAGTCATAAGTATACGTTCGACCATAATCACTTAGTATTAATACAAAATTATTCGTTTATTCGATCAATGAAAATTATTGCTGCTTTAATTATTGAGAATTCATCACTTATCATATCATTGTACCTCTCCATGCCGTTCAGGTTATGATCCCGTTACTTGCAGAAAGAAAGATTGCGATTATCTTTGCCGCTAACGTTATCAGTTACCGAATTGATCAGTTTACGCCGGATGAAAAGAAAGTTTTGCTGTACCTGGTTCCTCCTGGTATCCTCCGTGCTGCTTCCGTGGCATCTGTCGGCCCAGGCCGTGTATTCTCTGGGCGAGGGCAACGGTTGCAAGGGCTGCATGATCACCGGCAACTATAAAGCCTTGCAACCGCTCACTGACTCTGAAAGAGTGCTTTTGCAGGCAAACGTGACCTCCCCGGGAACCTACCTGATTCAGACAGACCAGATAAATGGCATTCAATTCAGTGCGGAAGGTCAGTTTGAGGTTACAGGTATACAGCTTGTCGTTTTACACGGAAAAGGAGCCCCTCTTGATGGGTTGACGGCCCGTTTTCGTGTTACCGGCAGCGGAGACAGCAAGGACTGTTTTTTCGAAATAACGGCATCACCCTGGGAATGCGGCATGAATTTCACCGATCACAGGGACTCACAGCAATACCGTACGGTAAATATTGGCAACCAATGCTGGATGGCCCAGAACCTCGACTACGGCGAACAGATCAATTACCAGTGGAATCAGAAGAACAACGGGATTACTGAGAAATACTGCTACCTTGGGAACAAAAGCAACTGCGATATTTATGGTGCACTTTACCAGTGGGATGAAGCCATGGAGTACACCTCAACCGAGGGTGCCAAAGGCGTTTGTCCGCCAGGATGGCACATCCCGACCGATCGTGAATGGTGTATGCTGACCACTGCCATCGACCCCGCAGTCGACTGCCAGGTGATCGGCGCCAGCGGAAACAGCGGGGGAGGGGAGATGAAAACGACAGGCACTACCTACTGGTCGCCCCCGAATGACGGGGCCACCGATTTCAGCGGCTTTTCGGCAATGCCGGGCGGCCACCGCGATTACCCCGGAAGTTTTGCAAGCCGCTCGTATATCGGGTTCTTCTGGACCTCCACTGCCTGCGGCCCTGCACACGCCTGGATCAGGAGCCTGCATTATTTCGACAATAAGGTGAACCGCGATGATTATGTGAAGTCGAACGGGTTCTCGGTCAGGTGTGTGAAGGATTCCCGCTGAAAAAGCGTGGTAATGATTAATGAATGTGCTACTTCATCGAAGGGTTCAGCCGCCGGAATATGCGGATCAGGTCGTCGCCAATGCCAATCCGATATCCCTCCGTTATATAGCGTATGGTTCCCGATCCCTCCGCGAAGACTACCAGGGGAAGAGATACCGAACCGCTTTTCCCCAGATCGGCGGGAGTGAATGCGAATGCAGTTTTGTGGGAATAGACCGTATTTTCAGGCAACGCGGAAGCCTCCCCCGAACGGAATGACTTCATCTCAGGTTCCGAAGGGAACACCAGGATGACCTTACCTGGCCACTTTTCGAATTCTCCCCGTTTCAGCCTTATGTCCGACAAAAAATGCTTGGTGGGTTCCTTGTCGGGATCGATCCATGCGATGACGGAACCGTGGCTCAGCGGGGGAGTGAACAGGTTCATGTTCAGCCGGCCCAGATCGGGAAGCGGCAACTCATCCCTGCGTAGCGATATGACCTTCTCCACCTGTTCGCCCGCCGGAAGGTTGAAAAACATAAGCGAAGTCAGTACCGTGCCGCCCACAATGCGGTTACCGGTCACCATCAGGTAATGGCCCGGCTGAAGATCGAGCCGGCACGGATAGGTTTTCACCAGCGGGCTTCCTTCATAATCGAGCGACCGGAAAAATCCGTCCTTGTATTGCTCAATCGTGTAATGAATGTAATATTCCGGGTTGCGGTCATTCTGCGGATCATTCTTCAGTATAAGCGTGCCCCTGGCCATGGTCTCCTCCTCTTTCTTTTCAAATGCAACGTCATTCCAGCGCTGATCTTTGTGGAACTGCGGAATGCGCGATCCGGGTTCAAGCCGGGCGGGAATCCCGATACTCCTGCACATGGCCACGAACAGGATGTCGCGGGAGTGTGGGTCTGTGATCCCTAATTCGAAGGAACCGACCGGTGTCAGGGGAGCGCGTCCCCAGTTCGCGGTTGTGCTGACCGTGATGTTCCTGACGATCCAATCGGCCAATGAAAGAGGATTCTCACGTGACGCAGTGATAAGATCGGCGCCGAGCTTCTCCAGGAAATATTCCCTGAATGGTTTCAGGAACTCATTGTCGACCCGGGGATTAAGAACAAACGGATACAATAGTTCCGGATCCTCAGTCAGGGGCCGGGATTTCCCGTAACCGGATAATTGATCGGCCAGAACCTCAGGGCTCACATCCCTGAGATCCTTTTCCGATAAATTTTCAAGCAGCGCAAAGACCAGGTTCCTCAGGTCACGGGGCGCATCGGCAAGGAATCCGGAGATCTCGCGCCAGTTTCCACGCGAAAGTTTGAGATATTGCCACAGGGTATCGCGATCGATTCCAAGCGTTTCGGCAAGCCGGTACGCTTTTACCGAGTCGATGAAGGTCGATTCGTAATTCTGCCTTGTCCGATCTTCAAACGCCAGCCGCTCCTTGTTCAGCTTTTTCAGCGAATCGCTGACCGTGATTTCGACCGGTTTTTCCACCGGGGGTGTAAAATCAAAGGTTTTTGCGATCTCTTCGCCGGGGGTCAGGTTCAGGACGATCCTGGCTGAATCGGTGGATGCCACGCTCACCTTCTGGTAACCGAAACTGCTTCCCCTGGCAGCCCATATCAGCAGATCGCCCATACCGGTGCGGAAGGAACATTGTCCCGATTTATCAGTGAAGGCTTTGTGAAGCGGGTAGAACTCGGCATAATTGTATAACTGAAATTCAACCGTGGCTGAATCGACGGGTTGCTGGTCGCTGTCAACCACCGAAACAACCAGTGTCCTTGTATCGGTATAGTTCGACAGGATATTGATCCTGGTAAAGTTGCGGTCTTTTACAAGGATGTCCTCAGGCCCTTCATATTCACCGTAAACATTGGTATTTACCAGCATCGCCCGCTTTGCAGGGGCCGTAAACCAGGCCAGGTCAAGTTCGGGTTCCGGTTCACAGGCCCCGATAAAATGCCATTTTCCGTCAACCCATACCTCTACCCAGGCGTGGTTGTCGTCGGAATGGGCCCAGCGGGGTGTGTAGCACTGCCGGGCCGGTATCCCGACCGACCGCAGGGCGGCAACCGTGAAGGTCGACTCTTCGCCGCACCGGCCAAAAGCAGTCTTAACCGTCGCCAGCGGTGAAGAGGTGCGGCCGTCGGTACCGCGGTAGGTAACCTTTTCATGACACCAGTGGTTCACTTCGAGCACAGCGTCATGCATGTTCATTTTCCTGATTCTGTCCTTGAGTTCAGAAAAAAAGACCCATCTTGAAGAATCGAGGTTCTCATTATTAACCCTCACCGGCAGCACAAAGTGACGGAAAAGGACCTCCGGGACCCTTTTTCCCCACTCGAAAGTATCCCTAGCGGCCAGTGAACTCCTTACATTCCGAAGGAAAAACGAACCGTCGTAGTCGGCCAGGTCGCTCAGCGGCATGTAGGCATAAAGGAACATCAAAGCCTCCTTTTCAGCCCGCGACAGCTCCTGGTCGAATACACTGAATAGCTGTTCGCTTCTGTTCTCTGCGGTTTTCATGGTTTCTTCAAACCTCGACTTCACTTTTTCACGGTACGCCCGGTCGGTGATGAAATGCTCACCCCTGTTGCAGGAACTCAATAACCAAAGAATTACCACCAGAGAAATGGCGGTCTGTAATTTTTTAACCATACAATTATTTAAATATTTCGGCATCGGAAAGGAGATTTGTACCGTGAATGATGAAAAAGAAATCGGAGGATGACCGGTAGTAACAGTTTATCAGTAGCTGATCAGAATTTCGTCGCGGGTCAGCCTGAAAGAGGCGGTCTTCGTTTTGCCTTTTCCTTCGGAGAGGCTTATGACTTGTGAGCCGGATTTGAGCGATGCAATACCCTCAAATCCATGCAACACGAGCCTGGCGGAATCGAACTTCGAACTGAACGTGCCCTCCGCTGCCGATAACCGGATTGATTTATCAACGGGATCGTAGGTGATATTTCGTTTATAGAACACTCCCTTTTCAAAATCGTAGGTTGAACCGTCGTCTTCGTAATAGGCAAACGTGCTTCCTTTGGTTCCGGCGTACACGTGAATCTCAAGGGTCGGGTCAGGTTTCTGGTCGGTGAACTGGACGACCGATTGCATGGGGATCACCGAACCTGCCCTGACGTACACCGGCAGGTCATGCAAAGGAGCGTCGGCCAGTATCTCCGAATTGCCGGCGAACTTCTCATCACTGGTGAACCGGTACCAGGTACCTTCGGGCAGGTAGATTTTGGCTGCATTCTGGTTGCACGATACCGGGGCAACGAGCAGGTGATCGCCAAACAGGTATTCGTTCTGGTATTGTTGCCAGTAAACCTTCTCATCGAACGGGTGGTTTATGGCAAGGCTTCTTGCAACAGGCAATCCGCTGAGCGAGGATTCGTAGAAAGCCGAATAGATGTATGGCATGAGGCGGTAGCGGTGGCCGATCATTTCGCGCGATAAATCTTCGACATCCCGGCCCAGGGTCCAAGGTTCCTTGCTCTTGGTATCCCAGGCGGAATGATTCCGGAAGAAAGGGGTATATACACCCAGCGAGAGCCAGCGGAGATACAACTCCTTTGATGGATTGCCCATGAAACCGCCAAGATCGGGACCGGCGAACGAAACGCCCGACAATCCCAGGCCGGTAGTCATACGGGCCGAAAGTAACATATGTTCATCCGAGGCAACATTGTCGCCGGTCCATACCGCAGAATAACGTTGGATACCGGCAAACCCGGCGCGTGTCAGCACAAAGGGCCGCCTGCCTGCCATCAGGTTTTTTGCACCTTCGTAAGTGGCCCGCGACATCAGGAGCCCGTAAAGATTATGTACTTTCGAAAGGGTGGCTTTTTTGCCCTCATAATCAAACAGAACGATGTCGGGGATGCTCTGGCCCCAGGCGCTCGGCTCGTTCATATCGTTCCAATAGCCCTCCACACCCGGAACGGATAGCTCTTTCAGCGATTTACCCCACCATTTCCGGGTCGCTTCCATGGAGAAATCGGGAAAATGACACCTCCCAGGCCAGACACTGCCGATATAATTACTCCCGTCGGGATACTTTGCAAAAAGGTTGTTGGCCACACCCTCCTCATAGGCAAAATATCCCTTCTCCACCTTGATACCGGGATCGATGATCGTGGCAACGTGAAATCCCATGTCGTTCAGTCGGTTTATCATCGCCTGAGGTTGTGGAAAACGAGTCTTGTCCCAGGTAAAGATCTTGTAAGCATCCATATAGTGAATATCAAGATAAATGACATCGCAAGGGATCTTTCTTTCTCTGAAATTCTGAGCCAGCGACATCACTTCCGATTCCGGGAAATAACTCCATCTGCATTGCTGGTAACCGAGGCTCCAGAGCGGGGGCATCGGCATCCGGCCTGTCAGCCAGGTGTAATCACCAATCAATCCTGACATCCCCTGCCTGGCGAAAAAGAAATAGCTCAACTCTCCGTTTGATGCCGAAAACGAAGAGAATGCCTCATCAGTCGAAGCGCCGAAATTGAATTTGGTCAGATAGGGATTGTCGAGGAATATGCCATAGGTGACGCGGTCGTGAACACCGATAAAAAACGGGATGGACTGATACAAGGGATCCTGTATCTCCGAATAGGCAGGAACATCGGAATTCCAGTTTTTATAGGAGGAACCCCGTTTGTTGAGATTGCCGGTTTTTTCTCCCAGGCCCATGAACTTCTCATCCGCGAACAGGTTCCTGTAACAGGTCACCTCGGTACCGAGCCACGAAACAGGAAAACCGGGTTCCTCCTCAGAGATCACATCACCCGAAGGGGTTTTAAATACCAGCCGGAATGGATGCTTATGTATTTCTATCTGCAATTCATCGGTTGTGAGGAGTGCCATATCCCCTTTATTGTCATAGACTTTGAAATCACCGGAGGGTTTCTGTACCAGGGCATACGAAAAATACTCCGGCAACTCCGCCCTGGAGATCCTGACCTGGACCACGGCGGGTGCATAATGGATGATCTGCGCAAAGGCATTATCGGTCCTGATCTGAAGGGTGTTCCCCTTCAGGTTGATGGACTTCACATTTCCGGCAAAGACCGGTACTTCATTGTTTGTAAGGGCTACCATCGGTAACAGGATTAAAAAAATGATCGTGAGCTGTTTCATTGGATTTCAGGTTCGGGTTTGAATTCCAAATTTATACATTTTCAACCAGGAACAATTCCTGAAACAGGGAATGTTCAGGAAAAAAAGTAATAAGCATAGCCTTGCCTATTTTCGTTCGATCAGCGGCAGAATGAATTCGAGGAGTTTCTTCACGGAATCTTCCACCGACATCAGGTCGGTCCGTATCTCGATGTCGGTTTTCCCGGGGCTTTCGAATGGTGAGGTGATCCCGGTGAAGTCTTTGATCTCCCCGCGCCGTGCTTTTGAATAAAGACCCTTTACATCGCGGCTTTCGCATACGCTGAGCGGGGCATTTACATAAACTTCAATAAAATCGTCGTGACCGATAATGTTTCTGGCCATGTCACGGATTTCATCCGTCGGGCTTATAAAACAATTGATGGTGATCACCCCGCACTGAACGAACAGTTTGGATATTTCCGCTATCCGCCGGATGTTTTCGAAGCGGTCGGCCTCCGAAAACCCGAGATTGTTGTTGATACCGGAACGGATATTGTCACCATCGAGCACCTGGCATAGAAATCCACGGGTAAACAATTCATATTCAAGATGTTTGGCGAGCGTGGTTTTGCCGGCACCCGAAAGTCCGGTCAACCAGATCACCCTGGCGCGTTGGTTCAGCAAGCTTTCTTTCTCACTTCTTCCCAGTATTTCATGATGAACGGGGAAGATATTATTCTGGACAGGTTCCACTGATCGATGAGCTATTTTAGAAGAAGCGCAAAGATAATGGATTTAAGGAAAATTCAAACCGGGGTCTATAACATACTATGGCTGGTTTCTGATGCATCGAACCGAAAAACCATAAACCTTGCTGTCGTAGTACCACCCAAGGTATTCGTATGAATATCCAAGGTACCTGGCCCAGGCTTTGTCTGGTGCCAGCGACGATTCGGTCGATGTCCAGAATTTCGCAGTCTGCCCGAGTTGAGCGAACAGACCGGTTAATTCATGGAATCCGCCGGGAAGAGCCGAAAAGCCACTTGCATTGGTGGCGCCCGTATTGGGTGACCACCATAAACCGGTTCCGCCCTCGAGTGTCCCCGTCGCCTTTAAAGGTCCTCCACTTGCAAAGGTGCCTCCTAAGAAATCATTCAGAATGGCCCAGTCGCCATCAGTCGGTACATGCCAGTTGGACGGACAGATGCCTTGTATTCCGGGGGTGGTCGAGTATTGCATTACCTCATTCCAGGAGTATAGCGCACCGTAAACATCGCAGTTTACCAGATCGTTGTCCTGACAATACTTTTCAATTACATCATTGTCAGAGGAGAGCACTAGACCCGGGATCATTGTGCCGGTCTTCAGGTTGGCAGCCATCCAGCATTGATTCCCGATTTCGACGGTCGGATACACGTTGCCCTGGAAATCAACAACGTTCGCTGCACCGTAACAGGGTCCTGAAGCTGGTGTAGAGAAAGTCCATACAGTGCCTGCTGTTGTATGACCCGCACCATCATGGACAACCACCTTCCAGAAATAGGTTGTTGCATTTGATAAAACGCCCGGGTCATAGGCAGGGGAAACTAATCCGCTGACAACCAGGCTGGGGGGATTTGTTGTTCCAAAATAAAGGTCGTAGAGCAGAGGGTCATTGTCGGGATCTGAACACGACCAGGCCAGTACCGTGTTCACTGGCTGGTTTGCTGAGCCGGTTGCAGGATCTGGATCATAGGGCAGGACCGGAGGAGCGTTGACGGACTTGATACATCGTACGGAAAATCCGTAATTCTTGTCGGCGTTGTAATTATATATGGAAGCCACATCATTGTAAAGGTAAAGGGAACCGGCATTACCCGGGTAGACGTCGGGCGTCGAGGTCCAGTAAGAGGTGTAAAACTTTAACGATGAAAAACAGCAGTAATCATCCTTGTATCCCGCCCCTTTGGCCGAAAAGTGACTTTCGTTAGTGGCCCCGGTGTTGGGAGGGTTCCAGTATGATGTCCCCGTCATTTTCATCTTCCCGCCTGCGATCATGTGGCCACCGAGGAAGTCTGTCAACTGCTGATATTCCTGCTGACCGGGAATATGCCAGCCAGGCGGGCAAATGCCCTGCGACATCGGTACTGCCGCATATTGCATCATCTCGTTCCATTTGTAAAGGCCGCCATAAATGTCGCAGTTTACAGTTAAGTCATCGTAACAGTACTTTTCAATGGTCCCGTTGTCTGAGGGTTGCTGAACACCGCTGATCTGAACACCAATGTTCAGGTTCTCCTTAAACCAGCATTGGGTCCCAATCTGAACGGTATGGTACACCTGTCCCCCATAGGTAACAGTTTCTAAGCCAGGGCAGGGACTTGAGGAATCGGTGGTGGTAAAAGTTACAGTGTTCCCGTAAAACGTTCCAAAACTGTTTGTTGCGTATGCCCGCACGAAATAGGTCGTTCCCGGATCAAGTCCGTTTATGGTGCTTGAAAAAGTTCCGGGGCCACTGCCGTCAACCGTGTGATAACCTGCAATACTTGGCGCAGGTGCTGCCGACCAGCATACACCCCGCGAGGTAACCGGTGCACCGCCCTCATCGGTGATGTTACCCCCCGAAATAGCCGAGGTCTGTGTTATATTCAGTGAGGGTTGTGTGATTATGATACCGGTACAGGTGTTTACCGACATCTGGATGGTATTGGAAGTCACAATTGTGTTTTCCACGCAGAACTCATTGGAATAAAGCATGCAGTTTACGGTGTCGCCTGGCTGGGGGATATAGCTGAACTGAGAACCACTTGTTCCCGCCGGTAGTCCGTTAACCAGCCACTGATAGACCGGAAAATAGCCGCCATGTTGGGAAGTGGCAGTGAAAACAACTGTTTCGCCAATACAGACAGGGTTGGAAGAAGCCGTGATGGTGACCGTGGCCGTGTTGAGCGGCATCAGGGTGTTCCAGGACATCCCATCAAAAAACTGAAAGATGTTTGCTGTACTGTCATAGATCACGAGTCCGACTGCCGCATTTAAAGCGTTTTTTTCGGTTTCAGATAACCTTGGCATAAGAAAACCCCGGGCATTGGCATCAATGTCAAGAACAGCGGAATGATGGGGCTGTGTACTCGTCTGATTTACCGCAACTCCTGAAACCGGTTGACTACCCGTTGCACCTGAAATATAAAGATCCCATGAACACCATGGTAACCAGCTTGTTCCATTAAAATAATTAAACCGGTTTGTGATATTGTTATAAATAAGAAGGCCTTCCGCGGGGTTGTTAATTTGCGAGGGATCCGTTCTGGGTATGAGGATCCCTTTGGAGTCATGTTCTGCATCCAGCATGGCTGAACTGTCGGGAAACTTCAAAGGATCAACAGAAATGGCGATGCCGCCTCCCGGTTTTACAGTGCCGGTGATATAAGCAGCCTGCGTCGAAGCAATCTCCTGCCATGTGTTCCCGTTGTAAAATTCAAAACGGTTGTTATCGGCATTGAAGATCAGAAGGCCCGTGGCAGGCGAAGGAATCAGGGTCCGGGCAGTCGACGACAACCTGGGAATGAGCAGTCCATGCTCTGTAGATTTGATATCCACCATTGCAGAGGGGTGGGGCGGGGACTGATCCCGGGTGAAGGAAACCTGCGCCAGGATCAGTGTGGATTGCAGCAGTAGTAAAAATAGCAAAAGGTTGAACCTCCTCATATGATAACATGTTTGCAGTTAAGAAGAGAAAAATTTTTATAAGCAAAAATAAAACAATTTTTTATTTTTAATTATTCTTATTAAGAATTAATTTTCCGATAAAATATGGAAGTCTGTAAGCCGAAAATGAAACAGATGAACGAATAGGGAGGGGGAAAAAAAAGGCCCGGTCGGGCCTTTTTTGTGACCAGCCTGGGATTCGAACCCAGGACCCCCGCCTTAAAAGGGCGATGCTCTACCTGCTGAGCTAGCTAGTCAACCTGAATTGAGGGCGCAAAAGTACGATAAATTTTTAAAGAATCAATAGGAGCTTTGAAAAAATGCTGTATCCAAAGTTAATGTGCTAATAATCAAATGATCCGAACTACAGAACCTCTTTCAACCGACCATGGATAGCGAGCCAGATACAAGGTGGATCGGTGGAAGTGCGGCTGACCCGGTGCCTGCAATGAGCAGGAATGAAGAGGTAATCGCCCGGATTCAGGGCAATGGTCCCTGATCCTTCTACTTCCATTGAGGCACATCCCTGAAGCAAGGCTACCCACTCATCGCCGGGCTGGTCGTACCAGAAACCATCAGGCGACGCCTGACCCGTGCTGACGATCCGTTCCACAAGCACCCCGGGAGCCTCTAGAAGCTTTTCGAATACCTCATCTTCCAGGTCTTTCGACTTATCAAGTGAAAAAAGGTTTCTGATCGCAGTCATGTGGAAATTCTACCAGGAAAGCAATTCTCCGGCATCCCCCTTGCCTTCGCGCACAACAACAGGAGAGTCTGTTGTGCAATCGATCACGGTCGAAGGTATATTGCCGCAAGGTCCGGAATCGATGACAATATCCACCAGTTTGCTGAATTTTTCATAGATCAGCTCAGGATCGGTAAGATAATCGATGATCTCATCCTCATCATGGATCGAGGTGGTCATAATCGGATTCCCAAGATGCTCCACGATCTTTACCGGGACGTTATGGTCGGGAATTCGGATACCAACCGTCTTCTTCTTGCTTTGAAAAAAATGGGGCACCTCATTGTTCGCGTTCAGAATAAAGGTATAAGGCCCGGGAAGCGCCCTGCGCATCAGCTTATATATGCTGTTAGGGATGGGTCTTGAATAACCTGAAAGCTGGCTGAGATTGCTGCAGATAAACGAAAAATTGGCTTTCTCCCTTTTAATCCCTTTGATCTGAGCCACCCTGTCGACCGCCTTAATCTTCGTGATATCACACCCCAGACCGTACACCGTATCGGTCGGATAAATGATCACACCGCCTTTCTGAAGGCATTCGGTGATGATCTTCATCTGGCGCTCGGCTGGATTCTCAGGATAAACCCGGAGTAACATACGATAATATAAGGGATGAATGAACCAGCATCTTAAAAAAAGGGGTAAGCGACTTATATCGCACCGCTCAACCGCCGTACCCTTGCTTTCTTCCGAACCTGGGGGAGTTTGACAGGAGCTGGTCGTATAAGACTTACCCCGTGGCAAAAGTAGATAAATTGTGAAAGTCCTGCAAATATTTTTAAAATCGCGAAATTAAGTTTTATAAATTTGCATTGATATCAAACCCTATTTCCCATGAAAACAAGTTTTCCAGTAATCTTAAAAAATGCATGGCCTTATGGCCTGATTCTCGGAGCTATCTCAGTTGTCATCTCCCTGCTGCTCTACATTTTTAATGTGAATCTCTTCAGCATCGCTATGGGAATTTTTTCATTCCTCGTTTTTGTACTGGCCATCCCCGTCACATTCGCCATACTTGGAGGAAACAATTTGAGAATCAAGCACAAAGAGGATCGAACTATCTCTTATCTCGACGCGGTGATAAACACTGCCATCATCCTCCTGATCGGTTTCCTGATCTCCAACCTTTACAGTTATATTTTCAACACTTTTATTGACCCGGACTACATAAAGGTGCAAATGGCGAAAATGGTTGATATGCTTTCCGAATACAACTTGCCTCAGGAAGATATCGACAAAAGCATTGCCAGTGCTGAAAAGCGCATGGGTCTTGGATCGATGTTGCTCAATTCTGTGATCATAACTGCGGTACTCTCGTTATTGCTCGGACTGATTATCCGAAAGAAGGATAAAGTGGATGAAAAAATTGTCTGATGCATGGACATCTCCGTTGTAATCCCTTTACTGAATGAAGAAGAATCGCTGCCGGAGCTGTCTGCGTGGATCGATCGGGTAATGCATGAGAATGGTTTCACCTATGAGATCATTTTTGTGGATGACGGAAGCCGCGACCGGTCCTGGAAATTGATCAGCGAACTACGGGCAGCCAACCCGAATATCAAAGGTATAAAGTTCAGGCGCAACTACGGTAAGGCCGCAGCCCTGAACGTTGGTTTTGCCGCTGCCGAAGGTAATGTTGTCTTTACTATGGATGCTGATCTTCAGGACAGTCCTGATGAATTGCCCCAGATGTACCGGATGATCATGGAAGATGGTTACGATCTGGTCTCCGGCTGGAAAAAAAAGCGTCATGACCCGCTTTCAAAAACGATCCCGACCAAATTTTACAACTGGTCGGCACGCAGGATGTCGGGCATCCGGCTGCACGATTTCAACTGCGGCCTGAAAGCTTATAAGCGCGATGTTGTAAAAAGCATTGAGGTGTACGGCGAAATGCACCGTTACATTCCCTTTCTTGCCAAGTGGGCTGGTTTCGGTCATATCGGCGAGAAAGTGGTGATCCACCGGAAGCGTAAATTCGGAAAAACAAAGTATGGCCTTGACCGTTTCTACAAAGGATACCTCGACCTGGTCACCATCACCTTTACTTCGCGGTTTGGAAAACGCCCCATGCATTTCTTCGGATTGTGGGGGAGCCTGCTGTTTATGGCCGGTTTCATCATCGCAGGGCACCTCGCTTATGAGAAATTCTTTAACCAGGGGTTCCGGATGACTGAACGCCCCCTTTTCTATTTCGGCCTCCTGGCCATGATCCTGGGCACACAGCTTTTCATTGGAGGATTCCTTGGCGAACTGATCTCCAGAAGCTCGAGCGAACGTAATAATTATTTAATCGAAAACAAGTTGGGTCTTGATACTGAATAACCCAAACATACCTGATACCGATATTGGTCGCCGTGTCTCCTTCCTGAAAACGGTATCGATCTTTACAGAGACTCCCGAAGAGATACTGTTGCCCATCGCCCGTAACCTCGTGGATATGGAGGTTTGCGAAGGCGAGCACGTGGTGCTGAAAGGTGAATTGGGTGATGCCATGTACATTATCGTCGACGGCCGCGTGAAGGTTCACGACGACGAATACATCTTCTCAGTGCTCAAAACCGGCGACGTATTCGGAAAATATTACCTGATCGATAAAAAACGGAGGTCAGCCACCGTCACGGCGCTGTCGCACACCTTTCTCTTCCGGTTCAGCCAGGAGCTATTTTACGAAGTCACAAGGAATGAGAATACCATTATCCGGGGTGTTCTGAGGGCACTGGTAGGCAGGTTGCGCGACATGAATGTGGCTGAAGAACAACTTGCCGCCCAGAATCATGAGATCATCAGGCAAAAGGAGGAACTGGAAAAGCAGAAGAAAGAACTGATCGGGCTGAATGCCACCAAGGATAAATTTTTCTCCATCATCGCGCATGACCTGCGAAGCCCGATCACAACCCTCATCTCACTCGCCGAATTACTGAAAACCGATATCAGCCTCCTGACTGATAACGAGATTCATGACATTCTGGCGGGTTTGCACACCCTCTCGCGCGATTACCTTAAACTACTCGACAACCTGCTGCAATGGGCCAGAATACAAACCGGAAGCATGACACCCGACCCGGTCAGGTTCGACCTTGTACCCGTTGTCAATGAACAGGTTGCCTTCTACCAGGTGACCGCAGCAGAAAAAATGGTCAAACTGGTTTCGGCCCTCAGCGGATCTTTATTCGTGCAGGCCGACCTCAACATGACAAGGGCCATCCTGCGGAACCTGATATCCAATGCTTTGAAATATACAGCCATGGATGGCACGGTAACAGTAAATGCAATGGAATCCGGAAAGAATGCTGAAATTTCTGTGCAAGATAGCGGAGTGGGTATGACCCCGGAGGTCGTGGCAAAACTTTTCAGGCTTGATAAGACCCATTCCACTCCGGGAACCGCAAATGAGCGCGGTACCGGTCTCGGACTGATCCTTTGCAGGGAATTCGTTGAAAAGAACCGTGGAACCATTCGCGCCGAAAGCGAACGCGGGATTGGTTCAACCTTTACGTTCACACTGCCGTTATCGGAATGACCATGACAGCAAAACGTTCCGTTGTGCTCATTGGGTCCGCCTGGCCGCTGCGCGGGGGCCTGGCCAACTACAACGAACGGCTTGCCCGTGAATATGCCAGGCAGGGAGCCGATGTATACATTTATACTTTTTCCCTTCAATATCCGTCACTGCTCTTTCCCGGTAAAACCCAATATTCCGATGAGCCCCGGCCGCAGGACCTGCGGATCTGTGTCACGGTGAACAGCATCAATCCTTTCAACTGGATCAGGATCGGGTACAAAATCAAAAAGCAGAGACCCGACCTGGTGATCGTGAAATTCTGGATACCTTTCATGGCGCCGTGCCTGGGGACTATCTGCCGCATCATCAGGAGCAACAGGCACACCCGGGTAGTCTCTGTCATCGACAACATCATTCCCCACGAAAAAAGGCCCGGTGACCGACTGCTGGCCAGCTACTGGACCGGATCTGTTGATGGTTTCATTGCCATGTCGAAAGCGGTGCTTCAGGATCTGGAGACCTTTGACCGGAAAAAACCGAAATCGTTCTGTCCCCATCCGCTGTATGACAATTTCGGTGATCCGGTTCCGCGGGAGGTTGCTGCGAAAGAACTCGGGCTGGATCCCGGGATTAAGTACATTCTTTTCTTTGGCTTCATCCGCGATTACAAGGGGCTTGACCTGCTGCTGCAGGCCATGGCCGATCACAGGATCAAAGCCGCCGGTATAAAGCTGCTCGTAGCCGGTGAGTTTTATTGTGATCCGGCTCCATACCATCGTATCATCAGCGAAAACCACCTGGAAGACAAGGTGATACTGCATACAGATTTCATCCCTGATTCGAAGGTTTACCTCTATTTCTGCGCCTCCGACCTGGTCGTTCAACCCTATAAAAGCGCCACCCAGAGCGGTGTGACACAGATCGCCTATCATTTTGACAAACCCATGGTCATCACCGATGTGGGTGGATTGTCGGAAATAGTGCCCGACGGGGAGGTGGGCTATGTGGTGCAGCCGGAACCTGCAGCAATTGCTGATGCAGTGTTGAGATTTTTCGAATCCGGCGTGGCTGAAGCATTTTCAGTCAATGCATCAAAAGAAAAAGTAAAATATTCCTGGAAAAGGTTGACGGATGCAATCGATTGTCTTGTCTGAAAACATAACTTTGCAACCGTAACTGTTTTCATTTTCCTGATATGATCATCAGAAGCAAAGCACCGCTAAGGCTTGGGCTCGCCGGCGGGGGTACCGATGTGGCCCCTTTTTCGGAACTTTTCGGCGGCGCCATCCTGAATGCCACCATCAGCATGTATGCCTATGCCACCATACTGCCGAAAAACGATGGCACCATCAACTTTCATTCAATCGACAAGAATGAACATTACCGGTTCGACAGCGCGGCGTCGCTGGAGATTGACGGGAATCTGGATCTTCACAAAGGGATCTATAACCGCATTGTCAGGGATTTTACCAGGAAGCCATTGTCATTTGAGCTGCTCACTTATGTTGATGCTCCCCCTGGTTCGGGATTGGGGACCTCCTCGACACTGGTTGTTGCCATATTAGGCGCATTTGCCGAGTGGCTCAAACTCCCCCTGGGCGAATACGATACGGCACATCTTGCCTACGAGATCGAAAGGGTTGACCTTGGAATGGCCGGAGGCAAACAGGACCAGTATGCCGCCACCTTCGGAGGGGTCAACTTCATGGAATTCTCACGCGACGACAAAGTGATTGTAAACCCGTTGCGGATCCGTGAAAAATACCTTGACGAGCTTGCCCATAACCTGGTGCTCTATCACACCGAGACCAGCCGGTTATCATCGAAGATTATCGAACAGCAGAAGAAAAATGTGCTTGCCGGCAACGAAAAATCGCTGACCGCCATGCAGAACCTGAAAAACCAGGCCATCATGATGAAGGAATCGTTACTCAGGGGAGAACTCGACCAGATAGGGGAGAACCTCGACTTCGGATGGAAATTCAAGAAAAACCTGGCCGACGGGGTTTCGAATCCCTTCATCGACCAGCTGTATGAAGCCGCCATCGCCGCCGGGGCGACGGGGGGCAAGATTTCCGGAGCCGGCGGGGGAGGCTTCATGTTCTTTTACTGCCCTGGAAACACACGGTCAGATGTGGTCGAAAAACTTCAGTCATTCGGGGGTTCCGTGAAACGGTATGAATTCACAACCCGCGGACTCGCCACCTGGACCATCTGATTAATGAACCATTTTTTTAAAAACTGATTAACAGATATATATGAATAGTTTTCTCGATCTGGTAAAGAAAAGATATTCAGTCAGAAATTACAGCGATAAGCCCGTTGAGGCTGAAAAACTGAATTATGTGTTGGAATGCGGAAGACTGGCTCCATCGGCTGCCAACTACCAGCCCTGGAAAGTCTTTGTAATCCGCGACACCGGGATGCGCGATAAACTGGCCGTTACCTATAGCAGGGCATGGTTCAGGCAGGCTCCGGTAATCCTGGTAATATGCGGAGATCATCAGGCAGGTTGGAAACGGTCGGATGGCAAGGATCATACCGACATCGACATATCCATCATCATCGACCACATGACCCTTGCGGCCGCCGAGCAGGACCTCGGCACCTGCTGGATCTGCAACTTCGATGCAAAAGCCTGCGCTGAGATCCTGAACCTTCCACCCCACATTGAACCGGTCGCTTACCTGCCTCTTGGATACCCTGATGTATCAACCGATGACAACTCACGCCATCTCAAAAGAAAGTCCATTGACGAGATAAGCGTATTTATGTAATTTCAACTCAATTTTCATCCCATTCAATATGCGTATAAAGGAATCAATAGCGCAATCCATTGCCGTCAAGCAGGCCATCCTGTCTGATCCTCAGATGCTCGAACAAATACAGATTGTGGCTGATGCCTGTACCGAAACCTTTTGTACCGGCGGTAAAGTGCTTTTTTGCGGAAACGGAGGCAGTGCAGCGGATGCCCAGCACCTTGCCGCGGAATTTTCGGGACGTTTTTATTACGACAGGCTGCCGCTGCCTTCAGAAGCACTGCATGTCAACACCTCTTACCTCACGGCCGTTGCCAACGATTATTCTTACGACGAAGTGTATGCAAGGCTGCTCAGAGGAACCGGAAACGAAGGCGACATACTTTTCGGGATTTCGACATCGGGAAATTCGAAAAACATCCTGCGGGCTTTTGAAACCGCAAGGGAACTGGGGGTGATCACAGTCGGGCTGACCGGCCAGGGCGGGGGTAAAATGAAGGACCTCTCCGACTATCTTATCTGCGTGCCATCCACCGACACGCCCCGCATCCAGGAATCCCAGATCATGATCGGCCACATCATCTGCGAACTTGTTGAATCGGCTCTGTTTCCCAAAGACCACTGATGGAGGCGATTGTACTGGCAGGTGGATTTGGCACAAGGCTCCGCACGGTAGTCAACGATGTCCCGAAATCGATGGCGGCCATTAACGGACGGCCTTTCCTGGAATATATGCTTGATTATCTCTCATCCGGGGGAGTGACCAGGGTTGTTCTTTCTGTCGGTTACAAGCATGAATTGATCATCGGCCATTTCGGCAACCGATACAGGAACCTCGAAATTGACTATGCAGTGGAGAGTGAACCCCTCGGAACCGGAGGCGGAATTCGTCTTGCCTTCTGGAAGGTCGAGAGTCCCAGGGCCGTTATCTTCAACGGCGACAGCATGTTCAGGATCGATCTCCGGGGGCTGTATGATTTTCACACTACCAAAAAGGCCGATATCACCATTGCCCTTAGAAATCTTGCAAACACTGGCAGGTACGGGAGGGTCAGCGTGAACCGCAACAGAAAGATCACCGGTTTTTCTGAAAAAGACCCTGAAGCAGGAAAAGGCCTGATCAACGGAGGGGTTTATGTCATTGAAAAAGCTTTCCTGATGGAACCCTGGTACAGGGGAAGGTTTTCCATTGAAAAAGATTGTTTCGAATCCCGTTTCAGTGAATCAAGAATGTTTGGTTTCATTTCCGACAACTATTTCCTGGATATCGGTATCCCTGAAGACTATCAAAAAGCCCAGCATGACTTCCTGGATTTCGGCGATTGACCGGTCATGGACCCTCTTTCTGGATCGAGACGGGGTGATCAATCGCCGCATCGTAGACGGTTATGTGAAATCCTGGGATGAATTTGAATTTCTGCCCGGTGTTCCGGGAGCGATGAGCACCTTTGCGAGGCAATTCACAAGGATCATCGTGGTCAGCAATCAACAGGGCGTTGGCAAAGGGCTGATGACAGCGTCAGATGTGGAGTCGCTTCACCGGTCGATGACCGAAGCTGTTGTTGCATCGGGCGGCAGGATCGACGGGATTTACTATTGTCCCGCGCTGGCATCCGACCGTTCATTCAGGCGAAAACCTGGCATCGGGATGGGGCTTGAAGCTAAGAAACATTTCCCGGAGATCCGGTTCATAAAATCGATCATGATCGGAGATTCCCGTTCGGATATGATCTTCGGCAAGCGACTGGGGATGAAAACGGTTTTGGTTGCCTCCGAACCGCTTATCCCAAGAGAAAATCCCCTCCTTGTCGATATGCTCATACCTGATCTGGCAACATTTGCCACATTCCTTAAATAAACTGATTTAATCCTTTTACAACCCTGAAGACTTGAACCCAACCCTCATCCTCATCTTTTTCCTGGCTTATACTGCGCTGCTGTTCGTCATAACCTGGATCACGGCCCGGAAAACCACGAACCGGGGCTTTTTCATCGGTAACAAAGCGTCACCCTGGTTCGTTGTAGCCTATGGCATGATCGGCGCATCGATGTCGGGAGTGACTTTCATGTCCGTTCCAGGCTGGGTTGGCACGTCAGGCTTCTCCTATATGATGGTGGTCATAGGATACGTTTTCGGTTACCTTGTTATTGCCAACGTCCTCCTTCCGCTGTATTACCGCATGAACCTGACCTCCATCTACTCCTATCTTGAAACAAGATTCGGGTCGTGGTCATACAAAACCGGGGCTTTCTACTTCATCCTTTCAAGAACCATCGGGGCATCCTTCAGAATGTTCCTTGTGGTCAACGTGCTTCAGATTTTTATCTTCGATGCATGGAATATCCCGTTCTTCGTGACCGTTTCAATATTTATCGTTCTTATCCTGCTCTACACATTTAAAGGGGGTATAAAAACCATTATCTGGACCGACACGATTCAAACGACATTCATGCTTCTTGCACTTGTACTGTCAATCCTGATTATTATCGACAGGATGGGATTGTCGCTCAGTGACATGATCGTAACCGTGGCTGAAAGTCCCTATTCGAAAATGATGATCCTCGACTGGAGCGACCGGCGCTTCTTCATCAAAGAGCTGCTCAGTGGAGCCTTTATCGCCATTGTGATGACCGGCCTTGACCAGGAGATGATGCAGAAAAACCTGAGTTGCCGTTCGTTGCACGACGCAAAGAAGAATATGTACACCTTTACAGGGATCATGGTGGTCGTAAACCTGGTGATACTGTTCATGGGGGCAAGTCTCTATCTTTTTGCCGGATTCGCTTCCATTGAGATCCCTGCAAGAACCGACGACCTCTTTCCCGTCATTGCCATCAATTATCTCGGACCGGTGGCCGGTCTGATCTTCCTCATCGGGCTGATCTCCGCAGCCTATCCCAGCGCCGACGGAGCCCTTACATCGCTGACAACCTCATTCAGCATCGACTTCCTTGGGCTCGATAAACGAAACGATATCGGCGAAAATGAAAAGAAAAAAATACGTCAGCGGGTTCACATCGTTTTTGCATGTATTCTGCTTATTACCATTGTTCTGTTCAGGGCCATCAACGACAGGGCTGTCATCGACCGGCTCTTCACCATTGCAGGTTACACCTATGGCCCGCTGCTCGGGCTTTACGCCTTCGGGCTTTTCACGCGGCGGAATGTCAACGACCGTTTGGTTCCGCTGATCGCCATCCTGTCGCCGGTAATCTGTTATTTTCTGAGCGATTATTCCACCATGTTGTTCAATGGGTATAAGTTTGGGTTCGAGCTGCTGATTTTAAATGGATTTATTACATTTGCCGGTCTCTTTATTGCCAGGAAGAATACTGCAGGTAACGAGACATTTAGTTGATATTTATTATGTTAACTATTTCTTTGTGATTCATCTTTAAATTTGACTTTTCTATGGAAAATATAAGATTCAAGGCACTGGAACTCGCCATGGGCCGTAAATGCCGCGATGTTCATTTCCCCGACCGTAAGGCGTCGGAATATTTCGGCGAACTTACCTTCAACCGGGCCGCCATGCGCGAATATCTTACCGAAGAGGCCTATAACCAGGTAATCAACTCGATCGAGAAAGGGGTGAAGATTGATCGCAAAATTGCCGACCAGGTTGCAGCTGGTATCAAAGCATGGGCGATCAGCAAAGGCGCCACGCATTATACGCACTGGTTTCTTCCGCTCACCGGTGCCACTGCCGAAAAACACGATGCCTTCGTCGATCCGGTTGAAGGGGGAAGGGGGATTGAAAAATTCCGTGGCAGTGAGCTTACCCAGCAGGAACCCGATGCCTCCAGCTTTCCCAGCGGCGGCATCAGAAGTACTTTTGAGGCCCGCGGATATACGGCCTGGGACCCCACATCCCCGGCATTTATCATGGACAGGACCCTTTGTATTCCAACCGTTTTTGTTTCGTATACCGGTGAAGCGCTAGATTATAAAACACCCTTACTTAAAGCTACCTACGCCATCGACAAGGCGGCTGTTGACGTGTGCCAGTATTTCGACAAAGATGTGACCAAGGTGTTCGCAACACTCGGCTGGGAGCAGGAATATTTCCTTGTCGACCGTGCGCTCTTCCTGGCCCGTCCCGATCTCGTACTTACCGGCAGGACACTTTTTGGTCACTCATCTGCCAAAGATCAGCAGCTTGAGGATCACTATTTTGGAACGATCCCGGCAAGGGTGCTCTCCTTTATGCAGGAATTCGAATTCGAAGCGCATCGACTTGGTATCCCGGTAAAAACCCGCCACAACGAGGTGGCCCCTAATCAGTTTGAATGCGCACCGGTATTTGAGGAGGTGAACCTTTCGATCGATCACAATCAGTTGATGATGCACCTGCTTGAAAAGATTGCGGCAAAGCATGACTTCATGGTGCTGCTTCACGAAAAACCCTTCAGCGGCGTCAATGGATCGGGTAAACACAATAACTGGTCACTGGCAACCAACACCCGCGAAAATCTCCTCTCACCCGGAAAAACGCCCAAGTCGAACCTGCGTTTTCTTTCCTTCCTGTCCTGTATCCTCAAGGCCGTACATGAAAATGCCGACCTGCTCAGGGCCATCATCGCCTCACCGGGTAACGATCACCGCCTTGGAGCCAATGAGGCACCACCCGCCATCATCTCCGTTTTCATCGGCGCCCAGCTTACCAGCATGCTTGAAGCCATCGGCAATATCGATTCACATGTTAGTATTAACCTCGATAACGATAGCGGGTTGCTCACAAACCTTCCGAAAATTCCGGAGATACTGCTGGATAACACCGACCGTAACAGGACATCGCCTTTTGCCTTCACCGGTAACAAATTTGAGTTCAGGGCTGTCGGCTCGTCCCAGACCTGCGCGCCTCCCATGATCGCGCTGAACCTGATCGTGGCCGACCAGCTTGGCAAATTCAAAATGGATGTGGATGCGCTGATTGCAAAAAAGATAAGAAAGGAAGATGCCATCTTCCAGGTTATTAAGAAATATGTGAAAGAATCGAAGAAAATCCGTTTCGAGGGAAACAATTATTCCGAAGAATGGGTTAAAGAGGCCGCCAAACGCGGATTATCCAACCATAAAACCACACCTGAAGCGCTCAAAGCATTTGTTTCCCGTAAAACTGTCGACCTGTTCGAAAGAAACAACGTACTTACCAGGCGGGAGATGGAAGCACGCCATGAGATAAGGCTTGAAAATTATACCAAAAAGATCCAGATCGAATCGCGGGTGCTCGGCGACCTGGCCGGGAACCATGTGATTCCAGTGGCCATCCGTTATCAGAATACCCTCATTGAAAATGTGAAAGGGCTGAAACAGGTTCTTGATCTGAAGACCTACGGTAAACTGTCGCAAAACCAGATGGAGATCATCACAGAGATCTCGGAACATGTCGATAAAATCAAAACATGTGTAAATCTGATGGTCGAAGCGCGCAAAGAGGCTAACAGGATCACGGATATGGAAGAAAAAGCCTTCGAATATTGTCATAAGGTTTTTCCGTACTTCGAAAAAATCCGCTACCACGCCGATAAACTCGAACTGCTGATCGATGACGAACAATGGCCGTTGCCAAAGTACCGCGAGTTGTTATTCACCCGTTAAAACATAGAAATGAAAAAGATACTGACAGCTTTATTACTATTGTGTCTCCAGTCGATGGTTGGGATCGCACAGATGAATGTGATGCGGATCAACGAAAATACCACGCCTCCCACCAACGACGGGGTTTTCTATTCATTGCCCCGGACCGTGGTCAGGATCGATGTGTCGATCGACCGTGTTGAACATTACAAGGGCCCTTATGCCGAATTTGCGCTTAAGTTTCTTGGGTTGAAGAATGTGATCCAGAGTAACAGCATCGAATACCGGATCAGCGATATCGTGATTACCACCTATCCCGAACCCGATCCCGACCAGTATTATTTCGTCGAATTCGGTGAAAAAGGCAACAAGGCTGAATCAGGGTTGCTGGCGCTCAGCGATGCGGGTCTTATACTTGGTACGCTTCCCTCGTCGGGTGATTCCTTATTTTTATACCAGTACCCGGCCACCCCGGGCAAGCAAAAAAGCGAAACCGGCACCGATGCATTCGGGGAACTGTTCAAATACTCGGCCGATATCAGTGTTTTTGAGAAGGTCGATACGATCATCAGAAAGATAAACATCGACACCATGTCGGTCGAAAGGCAGTATTTGAAAAGAACCATCGTTGAAAAGTCTCCCGAGCAAAAGGCGCGCGAAGCAGCCGATTATATTTCGAAAATCAAGGAGAACCGTTTCGGCCTTCTCAGCGGGACACAGGAGGTAAATTATAACCGCGAAACACTCGAGTACATGGATACCCAGTTGAAGTCGATGGAAAAGGAATACCTGAAACTCTTCACGGGTATCAGCCTGACCCACCGGCAGAGCTTCAACTATAAGTATATACCCGTTGCAAACCAGATCAATACGGAGATTCCGGTCTTCAAATTTCTAAAGAACAAAGGGATCATCGATCTGGACGAACAGGGTGGCAAAGTGATTACGATTAAAGTTCAGCGCGTCGGAAATACAAACACGGTAGCCAGCTACCTGCGGAAATCAGAAAAAGACACCAAAACCCAGGGTTTCTCCTATCGCATTCCTGAACTGGCAAGGGTCACGGTGAAACTGGACGAAAACACCCAGGAGGAAACACAGTGCCTGATCAACCAATTGGGTGTGGTAACCTACCTACCTTCTAATAAATGGAAAGTGTCGTTCCACCCGCAGACAGGCGGGATCCGCCAGCTTGAGATCAGGTAAAATTCCTGATCAGCGAAATGAATTAACCGTTTCTTTCAACCTTGTAAGCCTGACCAGTAAATCCTCCAGCAGGTCGAGCCTGAGCATATTGGCGCCATCCGACTTTGCTTTCACCGGATCGGGATGGGTTTCGATGAAGATTCCATCGGCGCCGGTTGCAATGGCCGCACGGGCAATGGTCTCAATCAGTTCGGGTTTCCCGCCGGTAACCCCGCTTGCCTGGTTAGGCTGTTGAAGTGAATGCGTCACATCAACCACCACGGGAACTCCCGATCGCTGCATCCACGGAATGTTGCGAAAATCAACCACCAGGTCGTCATATCCAAAAGTGGTTCCCCTTTCGGTCAGCATTACGTTCCGGTTACCCGTCTGATAGATCTTTTCAATCGCATGGATCATCGATCCGGCAGAGGCAAACTGTCCTTTTTTGATGTTTACCAACTTCCCTGTACTGCCGGCCGCGACAAGCAAACCGGTCTGCCTGCAAAGGAAAGCGGGAATCTGGAGCACATCTGCGTACCGGGCGGCAATTGCAGCCTGATCTTCGGTATGCACATCTGTCAGCACAGGTATTCCTAACTGAAGCCCCACCTGTTGAATGAGGTTCAGGGCGTGATCCATGCCAAGGCCGGTGAATGAATCGCCGCGCGAACGGTTGGCTTTTTGAAAGGAAGCCTTGAAAATATAAGGAATCTTCAGCCTGTCGGTAATGGAATGAATATGGGTTGCGATGGCCATGGGCATGGCATCGTCTTCAACCACGCACGGTCCCGCAATGAGGAAAAAATTACCTGAACCGGCATGTTCCAGATTTGCTAAATGTGGTATCATCGTATTATTAATATCCGTATTTGTTTTTCCAGAGCCCTTTCAACCTGGCCCTTATCTCTTTCTCCCGAGGATTATCTTGCGGATCGTAAAACCTTTTGCCCTTTATTTTGTCTGGAAGGAAATCCTGTTCCACGAAATTCTGGTCAAAATCATGGGCATATTTATAATCCTTGCCGTACCCAATCTTTTTCATCAGGTTGGTGGGAGCGTTTCGTAAATGCAGGGGCACCGGAAGGTCTCCCGCCTCGGTAAAGGACTTCTGTGCATTTCTGATGGCCAGGTACGAAGCATTGCTTTTTGGCGAGCAAGCCAGGTAAATGGCTGTTTGCGACAATATCAGGTCACACTCCGGGTAGCCGATCATACCCACTGCCTGAAAGCAGGAGGTAGCGAGCAGGAGCGCATTGGGGTTGGCATTTCCGATATCCTCCGATGCCAGGATCAGCATCCGGCGGGCAATGAATAGCGGGTCTTCACCGGCCTGGATCATCCTGGCCAGCCAGTAAACTGCACCATTCGGATCGCTGCCGCGCATTGATTTGATAAAAGCGGAAATGATGTCGTAATGCATCTCCCCGGTTTTGTCATAAAACGCAAGATTTTGCTGGATGACACGGAGCGTCAACTCATTGGTAATGGTGACGGGCTGGCCTGACTTGGCCTCATTGCTCACGATCAGTTCGAGAGCATTCAGCAGTTTACGCGCATCACCCCCCGAGATTCGCAGCAGGGCCTCGTTCTCGGCAATGGTGATCTCAACTCCGGTTTGTTTACGCAGATGATCGGCGCCCATTTCAAGCAACCTTACCAGATGATCTTCCTCAAGCGGTTTAAGAATGTAAATCTGGCAACGTGACAGGAGGGGGGAAATCACTTCAAAGGATGGATTCTCGGTGGTTGCACCAATAAAGGTAACAACTCCTTTCTCGACGGCCCCCAGCAGGGCATCCTGCTGCGATTTGCTGAAACGGTGTATTTCATCGATGAAAAGGAACGGACTGTCGCCGGCTTCTCTGGCTTTGCCAATAACCTCCCTGACCTCTTTGACACCCGAGCTGACCGCACTCAGTGTGTAAAACTGCCGGTTCAACTGACGGGATATAATGTATGCGAGCGTCGTCTTACCAATCCCGGGTGCTCCCCATAGTATCATCGATGGCACATGACCCGATTCTATGGCCCTCCGCAGGATTGCACCTTTTCCGATCAGGTGCTCCTGCCCTAAATAATCGTCTAATGACGTCGGTCTGAGCTGCTCAGCCAGGGGAATAAACATGGAACAAACATACACAATTAAGGCGACCTGCGACAGCTCCTGTAATATCAGTAATGAAAATCTTAAAATTTGTTAAAATTTTTCCCTTTGATTTTCTGTCAGTTACAAGGAATGTTAAAAAATGTTAAAAAAAAATGATCAAAACATTTGGTTGGTATTATTCTCTTGCTGTATCTTTGCGCAGAATTTTTAAAAATCGATAGACAAATGAAAAAACTTGCAACAGTATTAGTTATCGGCGCAGTAGCTTTCATGTACTCCTGTGGCCCCAGCGCAAAAGAACTGGAAGAAAAAAGAATTGCTGACTCTATCCGCGTAGCCGATTCACTGGCTATGGTTCAGGCAGAACAGCAGAGGATTGCTGACTCGATTGCTAAGGCTCAGCTCGAGCAGGCTCACAAAGATTCAATTGCACAGGGATGGCTGAAGGAAGACGGAACTCCTACCGATAAACTGAAGAAAGAACTGAAGAAAATTAAGAAATAATCGTTCTGCTTCAGAAAATAAAAAGGGGGCTGCTGAAAAGTAGCCCCCTTTTTATTTTTCATTCATTCTCTAAAGATTTTTGATCTCAGCGATCAGTTTCTGCATGGTGGCTTTTGCATCACCGAATAACATCCTTGATTTGGGCATGAAGAAAAGGTTGTTCTCAATGGCGGCATAGCCCTTCGCCATGCTTCTTTTCATGATAATAGTATTACGGGCCTCCCAAACTTTTATGACGGGCATTCCCCAGATAGGGCTTGCAGGATCCTCCTCAGCCGCGGGATTCACCACATCATTGGCGCCGACGACAATGACCACATCGGTATTGGCCATGTCGTTATTAGCGTCTTCCATCTCCAGTAGTTTTTCATAGGCTACATCAGCCTCTGCAAGCAGCACGTTCATGTGACCAGGCATCCTGCCAGCAACCGGATGGATTCCGTACCTGAGTTCGACGCCTTTTCCCGCGAGGATATTCTCCAGGTCATGGCATAGATGCTGGGCCTGGGCCACTGCCAGTCCGTAACCGGGAACAACCAGTACTTTCTGCGAATAACTCAGGAGCACTGCGGCATCGCTCAGCGAGATCTCCTTTACCGTCTTGTCGCCTGCTGCCGCGCCGCCGGCGGCACTTCCGCCAAAAGCACCGATTATTACATTCAGTAACGACCGGTTCATGGCCTTGCACATCAAAATGGTCAGTATGGTTCCCGAGGATCCTACGAGAATACCGCCGGTAAGCATGGCCTGGTTGTTATAAAGAAACCCGCCCATGGCAGCTGCCACGCCGGTAAATGAGTTCAGCAGCGATATCACAACGGGCATATCAGCACCCCCGATCGGCATCACAAAGGTGACTCCGTAAACCAGGGCAAGCGCGGCCATCACATAGATCAGCCAGTTGCTGCCCGAAACCGGATGACTGAACATGATGAAGATCATAAAACCGACAAGTAACACAAGGAAGGCCAGGTTGATATACCTCAGCAACGGATGTTTGATGTCGCCAATCCGTTCGTCGAGTTTTCCAAAGGCGATCATGCTTCCGGAAAAAGAAACCCCGCCGATCATCAGCCCGAGCAGGATGGCCAGCGCCTCTCCGTTCAGCATGTTCACTGCCTGCTGATCGGCGAGCCGGCCCTGCATACCCGGAAATTCCATCAGCGAGATAAGTGCTGCACAGGCACCGCCCATGCCGTTGAACATCGAGACCATCTGGGGCATCGCCGTCATCTTCACTTTTTTAGCGGCAAACCAGCCAACCAGGGTGCCGATGACCAGCGCTGCAACAATGTAGCCGATATTGTGGATGCCCTGGTAGGATCCATCCTCCATCTTCGTTTTATGAAACAGGATTGTGAAAAGTATGGCAAGCCCCATGCCGATGGCCGCCCAGAAGTTCCCGCTGCGGGCCGTATCGGGATGGCTGAGCTTCTTCAAACCAAGAATGAACAGCACCGAAGCAAGGATGTATGATATCTCAAGGATTGAAATGAATTCAGAGAATTCAAACTGACGCGTGATCGTGGTGATTGTTTCCATGTCTGAACCCCTTTATTACTTTTTCTTTTTCTTGAACATTTCAAGCATGCGGTCGGTAACCACAAATCCACCTACGACATTCAGGGTCCCCAGCACCACCGCAATGAACCCCAACACCATCGATAAGGTATTGTCAGCATGCCCCATCACGATGATGGCACCGATGATCACCACTCCGTGTATGGCATTGGCCCCCGACATCAGCGGGGTGTGCAGAACCGACGGAACATGCGAAATCACCTCGATGCCGAGGAAAATCGACAGGATGATTATAAAGATCGCTTCGCGGTATTCTATAAAAAATTGCAAAACATCCGACATATTGATGGATTTAGCTGTTTATAAATGATTTGATTCGTTCATGTACGATTTCTTTATGGTGCGTTACACAGGTTCCCTTTACGAGGTCATCCTCCCAGTTCAGGTTCAGTGCACCTTCTTTGGTGATCATCAGTTTCAGGAAGTTAATCACATTCTTCCCGAACATCTTGCTTGCATCAGAAGGCATATCAACAGGAAAATAGGAGTTCCCGATGATCTTGACACCGCCTTCAGCGACCGTTTCCATGTTCCGGGTCAGTTCGCAGTTCCCGCCTGAAGATGCAGCAAGATCAATGATCACCGAACCGGGTTTCATGGATCGTACCGTCTCTTCCCTGATCAGCACAGGGGCTTTCTTCCCGGGTATCTGTGCTGTGCAGATAATGACATCGGATTTTATGGCGTGCTCGTGAACCGCGGCAGCTTGCTTTTTCTTAAACTCCTCCGTCTGCTCAACGGCGTACCCTCCAGCCGATTTATCATCGATGGCGCCTTCAACCTCGACAAACTTGGCACCCAGGCCAACAACTTCCTCCTTAACCGCTGCCCTTACATCAAAAACTTCTACAACAGCGCCAAGTTTACGTGATGTAGCCACAGCCTGTAAACCGGCCACACCGGCCCCAAGGATGAGAACCTTCGCCGGCGTGATTGTTCCGGCTGCAGTCATGAACATCGGGAAAAACTTCGGAAGGGTGTTGGCAGCCGTTAGAACGGCCTTGTAGCCTGCAACAGTAGCCATCGAAGATAAAATATCCATCGACTGGGCACGTGTCGTACGGGGGATAACATCAAGACTGAAGGAGGTAATATCGCGCTCAGCCAGCTGCTTAACAAGTTCCTTGTTAAAGAATGGATTCATAACGGTCAGCAGGACGCATTTCTCCTTCATCCTCAGCAAATCGGCATCGGGCGGCGGATTGATGCCTACGACCAGGTCAGACTTTCCAAGCACCTCCTCGCGTGAAACAATGACCGCCCCGGCTGCAACGTAAGAGTCATCATTGGCAAAAGCATTCAAACCGGCACCTTTTTCCACATAAATTATCACCTGCATCTTAACAAGGGTGCCGACCGATTCGGGTAGCAAAGCGACCCGTCTCTCAGGATCCAACTCTTTTAATAATCCAATTACCATAAGGCAATGTGTTTAATATCAAAAATTTAAATAAATGCTGTCATGGATGTTCGACGACGAACATCGAAATAAAAAAATCCGGCCGAAATTTTTCACTAATCGGTAAAGCCAATTGTCTGGTGACTTCCGTCGCAGAAAGGCTTTTTCTTACTGGCACCGCACCGGCATATCGCAGCTATTTCGTTGCCAATCTTGATTTTCTTTTTCTTGGGATCACGGATGATAAAATTGCCTGTGATCAGCGCGGGTCCGTTTTTCAGAATCTGGATCCTGGCATACTTTGCCTTTTTCTTTGGTTTTGCCCTTGGTTTTGAAAGTACCAGCTTGTTGCTTTTCAGGTAGGTAAGGGCGCGCGAAGGACACGTGTCGACAATTCGCATGATCTCTTTGCTGTTTGAGGCATGGATGTTAATCCATGGTTTCTTTTTCGAATTAAAAACCTCAGGCAGCCCGATCAAACAATTGGCTGAATGAATACAGAGTTCCGATTTCCAGTAAACCGTGATCTCGCCATTGGTATATTCCTTCACGGCCTCCGGATCGCTCCGGAAATCTGCAAGTTCTGATTTGGTAACTTTGTTTGACATGGTTTACGATCATTAATTTTTCCCAAAGATAGAAATTAATTTAATTTTGATGGTATAATGTGACTGAAATGAAAAAAGAGAAAATGCCTGTCAGAAAAGAATACACCATGATGACACTTCATGAAGACCAATTGGATCCTGATCCGTTCAGGCAATTCCAGATCTGGTACCAGGAAGCTATCGGCAACAAGGTTTTAGAACCGGATGCGATGGTATTGGCGACCTCAGGTGAAAACGGTCGCGTTTCAGCCAGGGTGGTACTATTGAAAGGATTCGACAGCAGCGGGTTCACCTTTTTCACAAATTACCGGAGCCGGAAGGGGAAAGATTTGGCATATAACAGACAAGCCGCCGTCGCGTTTCACTGGAAAGAGCTGGAGAGGCAGGTAAGGATTGAAGGGATTGTAAAAAAGACAAGCCGTGATGAATCAGTCGCCTATTTCAACTCAAGACCGGTTGAAAGCCAGTTCAGTGCCGCTGTCTCTCCGCAGAGTTCGGCAATCCCCAGCAGGAATTTCCTCGAAACCCTGTACCAGAATTATCTTGAAGAGTCGGGCATGCAGATACACCGCTGCCCGGTCCACTGGGGGGGATATCGCATAAAACCGTTCATGTTCGAATTCTGGCAGGGGAGAGAGCACCGGTTGCATGATCGGCTGGTCTACCTCCTGAAACAAAAAAAATGGCACATTCACAGGCTGGCACCTTAAAAAAAAAGCCGCTCAGGAGCGGCTTTCACAGTTTTCAAGCAGATTCAGGTAAGCTTAAAGGTTATTTTTACCCGGTATTGCTGGTTGAATGCCGGTCTTACATCCTTAAAGGAGATCTTCGCGAGTTGTTCCTTGACCCCTTTTTCGATATCGGCATTGTCAGCATGCATCGATCTTATCCTGATGGTGCCATCCTCATTCAGTGAAAAGATTACATCAACTTCGCCACAGCATGACTTCTTGAGCGCATTTTCGGGGTATTTGATCGATTCCTTGATGACCTTCTGAAGATAAGTAGGGGTTGCGATCTGAGGCTTCAAGGCAGAAGCCTGGAAACTTGTGGTGAAAGCCAGGACCATGGCAATCAAAATAACCGGAATTACTTTTGTTGTTTTCATGGATACGTTTTTTTAATGTTTATTTTTAATTTTATTTCTGTAATTTGACGGAAAACCAAGTGAAATGTTACAGAAAAATTGAAATTTAACAATTCTTTAACACTGTTGATTTTCAATCAAATATACACACATTTTGAGGTCTTTTGCAACCCTATTCTGTGAATTCCCGGCTTCGCCGGATGAAATAAAAAAAACGAAAGGTGAAACGGTTGCCCCGGGGTTATTTCGATGAGGTTGCCGCGCCCATTGCCTGGATCTTGATTTTGTCGTTCGCCTTCAGGCCCGAAAGGATTTCAATGTTGATCCCATCCGATAGGCCGGTTTTTATATATCGTTTCTCGAACTGCTGCGGACCGGTCTCTATCTCAACATAGGCCGAATCACCCTCAAAAAGGAGAAGTCCCTCCCTGATAGCCAGAACCTGGTTGCGTCTGTCGAGTACGATATCGGCGTTGGCGCTGTAGCCTGCGCGGATGAACTGATCTGGCTTCAATGTTACGTCGGCCTTTATCTCAAACTGAACCGCGCCATTTTCAAGCACTCCCTTCGGAGCGATATATTTAAGGGTGGCGTGGAAAGTATCATTCTCAATAGCGCCGACGGTTAGCAAAAGATCCATTCCCGGTTTGATCTTTCCCACCTCTGTTTCATCCACCTTGCCCTGAAAGATCATGTCGCCAACATCGGCCACCGAGGCAATGGTAGTGCCGGCATTGAAATTATTGGTCTCGATGACTGAACTGCCCACCTTCACGGGGATGTCGAGCACCATTCCGTCGATGGTAGACCGGATAAGGGTGTTGGTGGTCTTGCCCGACTTTTTGTTAACCCCTTCACGGATCAGTTCAAGGTTCGTTTCAGCGGCATCGACCTCCTGTTTCGCGTTTTTGAAGGTTACCTGGGCCTGCTGATACTCGGCTGCCGAGATCACTCCCTGGCTGAAGAGTTTATCCTGTCGCTCGTGGCTGATCCTGGCATCCTCATAATTGATCCTTGCCTTATCAAGCCTGGCCTCGGCATTGTTAAGGTTCACCAGGTCGGGGATGATCCTGACGCGGGCAATGACATCGCCCTGCCTCACGGTCTTCCCGGCCTGCACGAACAATTCCTCAACGATGCCTGAAACCTGTGGCTTTATCTCGATCTCTTTCCTCGGTATGATGGATCCGGTGGCAACAGTCTTCCGTACGATGTTCGTCGTGAAAGGCTGCTCTGTTTTAAAGACCACCGGTTTTTCCTGCGATTTATTGTAAAGATACACGATGGTTGCAACAAATAAAACAAGGATAATGACCAGTAAGGATATCTTCAGTATTTTTTTCATTGTGTAAACAGTTTGAGGATAATTAATTATTTTTCCAAAGTGAATCTGTCAGTTCTATTCGTACCTGAGGGCATCGATCGGTTTTACTGAAACTGCCCTTCGGGCCGGTATAAGGCCTGCCAGTGCGCCAGCTATGATCAGGATCATGAGCGCAGTGACCGCCACAGAGAAGTCAACGCCCGGATGTACAAACATCTCGGTGTTTGCACCTGAGCTTCCCAGCAGGTGATTGATCAACTCCAGCAGGAGCACTCCCACCGAAAGTCCAAAATACCCTGAAAAAGTTGTAAGTACGATGGCCTCCATGATGATCTGTGCGATAACATTCAACGGGGTAGCGCCCAGCGCCCGCTGGATCCCGATTTCTCGGGTACGTTCCTTTACCACAACCAGCATGATGTTGCTTACGCCGATAATCCCGGCAAGCAGGGTTCCGGTACCCACGATCCATACCAGTATCCGTATTCCGGTGAATAAACCCATCATCTGGTCGAATTCCTTCTGAAGGTTAAAATGCCCCACGGCTGCCTCATCCTTGGGTGAAATGGAATGGCGGGTCTTTAATAAACGGATTACCTTGTCCTCAACGACTCCAACAGGAATGTCATCCTTGGCCGTTATGGCAAAAAAACCGACGATGTTCCCATAATTGTACGTCTGCTGAAGAGTGGTAAAGGGCATGTAGATATTCTGATTCTCGTCGTTGGCCTGTTCACCGGTTCGTTTTGAAGTATAGGTGCCAACGATCTTGAAGTAGACACCTTGTATCTGGAGGTATTGATTGATAGGATTTTCACCTTTCGCGAATAGAAGTTCAACAACCCGTGAGCCGACGACCGCCACCTTGCGTTTTTGGCTGATATCGATATCATTGATGAACCTCCCTCCGGTGATGTTCACGGGGTCAATGAGGTTCAGCACGGGATATTCACCACGGATGTTGAAAACTCCTGATTTGAGTCCCCTTACGACATTGTTCGCCCCCCTGAACCCTCCACCCTGGATCCTTGGAGCAAGGTATTTTATCTCAGGCACAGAGTGTTGAATGGCTACGGCATCATCGTTATCAAAATTGTAAGTCCGCCCCCTCGGAAATCCTTTATAAGGTATGGTGGTTTGCTGAGTCCATACAAAGAGACTATTGGTAGCCATGTCACCGAAATTCTGAAAGACCCCGTTCTGCAAACCGTTTCCGGAACCGAGCATGACCACGAGCATGAAAATGCCCCAGAAAACGCCGAAAGCGGTTAGAAAGGTCCTGAGTTTGTTCTTTTTCAGAACATGATAGATTTCCTGCCAGCGGTCACGATCGAACATAGATTGGAGAATTCAAAATTCAAATGTCAAAATTCAAAATTCAAAATAGTACGACCATATGCATCACATGGTGCTGCTTATCTTATCACCTGCTCATTCGTCCCGAAGCGCCTCGACAGGTTTTACGCCTGCAGCACGCATCGCAGGGAAAAAACCTGCCACGGCACCGGCAATAATCAGCAAAATGGTAGCGCTGATGGCAATGGAAAAGTCAGCCTCCGGGTTCCTGAAGAACTCAGAAGCCGGAATATTCTTTGAAATAAATTCAAGAAGGCCAACCCCGAGAACAAGGCCGATATATCCTGCAAAGGCCGTGATCACGATCGCTTCCTGCATCACCAGTGCGATGATTGAAAACGGGGTGGCGCCCAGCGCCTTCCTGATCCCTATCTCCTTTGTTCTCTCCCTAACTACAATCATCATGATATTGCTGACCCCGACAATCCCCGCAATGATCGTCCCGATGCCAATGATCCAGATAAAAAGCCTGATTCCATCAAAAAGCGCCCTGAACCTTCTTACCCCTTCGCTTTTATTCCAGACATCGATGGCGCGGTCATCCGTAATATCAAATGTATGGTTGTCGGCCAGTATCGTTTTGGCCTTGGTGATCATCATATCCGTCTCTTCCTCGGTGGCATTGCCGGTGGTAAAAGATATCTGGTTGATGGTTGTGGCTCCCTGAAAAACACGCTGGGCAGTTGAAATGGGGATGTAGATCCGCATTTGCTCATGATCGTTACGGCTGAAATCCCTGAAGACCCCCACAACCTGGAAAAGTACGCCGTTGATTTTGATATATTTCCCAATAGCAAGTGTATCACCGTTCTTAAACAGGTTGGTTTTAACTTTTTCACCGATGGCTGCAACTTTTCTGAACTCGTTGATATCAATGTTATTCAGGAACCGGCCATGGATCATCTCTATTTCCTTTATGGGTCCGTAATCAGGATGACAGGGTGACAGGTAGAAGGAACCGTATTCATTGTTATAGGAGACAATGTTGGTTCCAAGAAAGAGCCGGGCGGAGATCTTGTCGTACCCCGGAACCGTCTTCTTGATCATTTTGTAATCTTCGTTATTGAACCGTATCTCGCGTCCCGTCTGAAGGCCTTTGTATTTAAGGCTGGTTTTCCCTCCGCTGATCCAGACCCCGTTGGTGGCGCCACCCTTGAAATTTTCCTTGACACCGTTTTCAAGTCCCTTCCCAGAACCAAGCAGTATGATAAGCATGAATATTCCCCATGCCACGCTGAATCCGGTGAGGAAGGTTCTCAGTTTGTTCTTCCGTACCGTGCTGTATATCTCCTGCCAGCGGTCGAGCGAAAACATGCGTCAGTTTTTAATGATGTCAGTGATCAGCCCGTCGGTGATCCGGATCGTTCGGCCTGTTCTCCGGGCAATGTCATGTTCATGTGTTACAATGATAATGGTGATTCCGGTGGCATTGATCTCCTGTAACAGGTCCATGACCTCGAAGGAAGTTGCAGAATCGAGCGCCCCGGTTGGTTCGTCGGCCAGGATCACCTTGGGTTTCCCGATCAACGCCCGCGCAATGGCCACCCGCTGCTTCTGTCCACCGGATAATTCACCCGGCAGGTGATGCGCCCATTCCTTCAATCCCATCCGCTCGAGATATTCCATGGCGATCAGGTTCCTTTTCTTTCGTGGAATACTCTGATAATATAGCGGTAACGCTACATTCTCCATGGCATTTTTAAACGAGACGAGGTTGAATGACTGAAAAACAAATCCGAGCATCCGGTTCCTCAATTGCGCAGCCTTTCGTTCTGTAAGTTTTCTGATCTTCAATCCATCCAGCTCATAATTACCTCTGTCGTACGTATCAAGGATTCCAAGAATGTTTAGCAAGGTTGATTTTCCCGATCCCGAAGCTCCCATGATCGAAACCATTTCACCCGGCTCTATGTCCAGGTCGATGCCCTTCAACACGTGCAGGCTGTTTTGCCCGGTGACATATGATTTATGGATCTGACTTAAACGTATCATCTTTTGCTGTTTGTTTTATAACGGTCCATGACCCAAAACATTGCTCCTGTGATCCCCGGTTTCGGTTTGTTCAACAAAGGTCCGAATTCCCATATCCCTTTGAAAACGAATTCGCTGAATTGCACTGAACCACCGCTGTAACCAAAACTTTTCATGATATCCGTTCCTCCGGTGACCATTTTATTTGCATCAACAATTCAGGGGCGTGCTGGAACACTTATAGAGATGTTGGTTGTGGGAAAAGGTTACAAAAACCAGCATTTTTTTTAATAAAGGGTTACCTTTGCAGGCGATTTTAAACACCAACAACAAATGAAAACCAACTATTTATTGATTCTGGGAATTTTTATGATGCTGATGCAGGGCTGTAAACAGGAAAAAACGAACGACAATCCCTTTTTCGCTGAATTCAACACACCGTTCCAGGTGCCGCCGTTCGACAGGATTGATTCGACTCACTATTTGCCTGCCTTTATTGAGGGCATGAAAGAACAAATGACTGAAATTGAGGCAATTGTTGACAATCCTGCGCCTGCTGACTTCGATAACACGATCCTCGCTTTTGATAAATCCGGCAAAATGCTTACACGGACCGGCAATGTGTTCTACAACATGACGGAGGCTAATACAGATGACCAGATGCAGGAGATTGCCCGCAAACTCAGTCCGCTCATGTCGAAACACCGCGACGATATCTCCATGAATAAAAAGTTGTTTGAGCGGATCAGGCAGGTCTATGAGAACCGCCTCTCCGCCGGGCTGGATTCGCAGCAGATCAGGGTGGTTGAAAAGTACTATCAGGACTTTGTAAGAAGGGGAGCCAGCCTGTCACCTGAAAAACAGGACCAGCTGCGAAAGATCAATGAGGAGCTTTCATTACTCACGATCAGTTTTGGGGAGAACCTGCTTGCGGAGACCAATAAAAATTACAGGCTGGTGATTGGCGACAGTGCGGAACTTGCCGGATTGCCGGCGGGGGTTGTCGCTGCTGCTGCCGAAACTGCCCAAGAAGACAGCATGGCGGGGAAATGGGTTTTTACCCTGGCCAAACCGAGCCTGATCCCATTCATCCAGTATAGTTCAAACAGGCCACTGCGCGAACAAATTTACAAGGCATACTATACACGGGGCGATCACGGCGATAAGTTCGACAACAAGGAAATTGTAAAGAAGATCGTCAACCTGCGCGTTGAAAAAGCGAGACTCCTTGGTTACGACAATTTCGCAGCCTATGTTATAGATGAAAACATGGCTAAGAAACCTGAAGCCGTGAATGACTTCCTCAAACGGTTGTGGGATGCCGCATTGCCCGTATCGAAGAAGGAGGTTGCCGCCATGCAGAAGATCATCGACCGCGAAGGCGGAACGTTCAAACTGGCTACCTGGGACTGGTGGCATTATGCTGAAAAGCTGCGCAAGGAGCAGTATGATCTGGACGAAAATGAGTTAAAACCCTATTTCAGTGTGGATAATGTGCGTAACGGCATGTTCATGGTGGCTGAAAAATTGTACGGAATAACCTTCAGTCAGCGAAAAGATCTGCCTGTATACAACCCCGATGTTGAAGTTTTCGAAGTAAAAGAAGCCAACGGTGATCACCTCGGCGTTTTGTACCTCGATTATTTCCCGAGGGCCAGCAAACGCGGAGGGGCTTGGTGTACCGAGTTTTTAACGGCTGGCTGGGAGAACGGCAAACGTGTTGCCCCGGTTGTCTCCATCGTTTGTAATTTCACCAAACCGACTGCTGATACCCCATCTCTGCTATCATGGGACGAAACCACCACGCTGTTCCACGAATTCGGGCATGCTTTGCATTCGCTGTTCACCGAAGGCAAATATGCACGCACAGCTGGTGTCGTTCCGCGCGACTATGTCGAACTCCCCTCACAGATCATGGAAAACTGGGCTGCCGAGCCGGTCGTCCTGAAAGACTATGCAAAGCATTACAAAACCGGGGAACCGATCCCTCAGTCGTTGATCGATAAAATCAACAGGAGCGGACATTTTAACCAGGGGTTCGCCACGGTTGAATACCTGGCGGCAAGCATTCTCGATATGGATTATCACACGCAACAGGAGGTCAGTGACATGGACGTCAATACTTACGAAAAGAACGCCATGGACCGTATTGGATTGATCAGCGAGATCATCCCGAGATACCGTTCCACGTACTTCGCGCACATCTTCGATGGAGGTTATGCCGCGGGTTATTATGTTTATATCTGGGCTGCCGTGCTGGATGCCGATGCCTTCAATGCCTTCAAAGAATCGGGTGATGTCTATAACCGGGAACTGGCGTTAAAATTCAGGAAATACTGCCTGGCCGAAGCCGGATCGGGAGAAGGAATGGACCAGTACCTGAAGTTCAGGGGCAAACAACCCGCCATTGAGCCATTGCTTGAGCGTCGGGGACTGAAATAGACCTACCCAATTTTCTTCTACATAAACATCATCGCAAATCAGTTTCAGGTTGGCCTGTTCATTATCGTCAATTGAGATGAAAATCACTCCGTCATCGGTCAGTAAATCCCTTGCCAGGAGCAGCCGGCAATACATAAACATCAGCCAGGCAGAGTGCGAGGCTGAGCCGCGTTTGGTAAGGTCTAAAATACGTTCGGCTTCTTCTTCGCTTACACTAAGCTTTTCCTGCAAGGATTCCTTGGTATAATTGAAATTATCTGAATAGACAAAGCCATCGGAGCCGGTGTTATACGGCGGGTCGATATAAATGCATTTGATGCTCTTGCTGTATGACTTGAGCAGATGTTTCAGGCCGTCGAGGTTATCGCCACTGATATAGATGTTCTCGCTGGTTGCATTTTCAGGTAAGGCATTGTGAGCTTCGTCGGGCTGGATAACCGTTGTTGTTTCGGTACTGGCAAGCAGTTTAGCGTAGCTTTTACCCAGGAACTTCAATTCATACCCTTCCTGCAATACATTGCTTTTATCGGCAATTTCCGATTTGAAACGCTCGATATCAAAAGAACCATCGGCAGCAAAACAGGCTGGGAAATGTTCTTTTAGCGCAGCAAGTTGCCTGGTATTGGCATGAACCTTTTCGTTTTGATTGAGAATATCTTTAATCATACGTTGTAAATTTTACGGATAGTCTGAATTTTCTTTTCCAGGATTTTCAGGCCAAATCTTTGAAGATATACCTCCATTCTTGCCCAGTCAATTTCCTTTTCCAGAGCAATTTCATTGAACCGGATTTCGGAAAGATCCTCTTCTGTTTTGTAAAAATCATAAATGTAAAGCAGGTCCAGAATAGCCTTTTCCCTGTCTGCTATAAGAAAATTCCTCTTTACCCCGTTTACAGTCATATCCTTTACTTCATATCCGAAGAAAAGCCGCGGATGAATTGAATAGTACTTGTACGTTCTACCCAGAATTTCGAAGGACTTGGTTTTTTTTATGGTAATGGATGTCGAATCAACAATGTGCTCCGGTATCAATCCGTAAAACTGCAGTGCTTCCTGGTGACTCAGATAGGAGGGGGCGTATATATTATTGGCCACAAGAAAATTGAACTCGGGAACCCTTGTAAACTCGTTGAAGCAGTACCATTCTCTTCTTAGTCTCAGAATGTACCTTTTCTTTTGCCAATGAAGCAGATTATTCCTGTTGAAGCCAGGGAAAAGCAGGTCCACATGGGCAAGTGAAAATAGCCCCTGTGGAAACAGTGCATCCCGGAATTCAAGATAGCTGAAAGCCATGTATTTCTATTTCCGATGTCTTACAAAAATAGTGATTATTGGAAATAAAACAAGAAATTTCTTTTTATTAATCTGAGGTGGCCTTACGACCATAAAAAAGAGTGCCAACCTGAGCCATAACGCTAAAATCTCTGCAATGTAGAAGATTAGAAGGTTATCTTGCTTTTTGCCTTCTACATAACACGCAGAATAATCCTAAAGCAATGCCTGGGATTTCAAATCTTTGATCACATCAAAGATTGTCTCTCTACCGGATTTTTTAATGATGTTGCTGCGATGGGTACTAATGGTAAAATGACTGCGGAATAATTTCTGTGCTATCTCTTTGGTTGACAGTCCATCGTTTATGAGTTGTATGATTTTGAATTCGGTAGCCGAATACTTGTTTCCCATCATAAGAAGTTCATCATCCGGGCAGCGGAAGTTACTCTGGTCATCACCAATGTAAATATGTATACCTTTTTGGATTTTTTTAAAATCCGATAAGTCAGTCTGAACCATGATAATGAAAACAGATTCGTAAGGCATTTCAGCGTAAAACAGGAGAAGCTGGTGAAGAATGTTCTTATACTCGCCCGATCGGGTCATGCACCTGAAATTGCTTGAAACAACACTGGCTCCCTTTTTTTGCGAATAAATATTTTGGGCAATGCTAAATATTCTGGACCTGACGGCAATACGCCTCGCATAATCGTCGGGGTGCGAGGTTTTCAGGTACCAACCAAAAGAAACCTTTTCCTGGTCAACATCATAAAAGTTTTTGACACCCTTGCTGACATAGTGCATGTCAAGAAGAATTCCATCTCCAATACTTACAAACTGCTTGTTCAATTCCATTATGCGATCCAGCTCGTCCATCAACCCGTTACTTTGATCAGTAGGGTTGTATCCGGCGTCAGAAATGGAATCAAAGATTCTGAGAAACAAGTCGTAATCAAACACTTCTTTGATCATAACAGATTCTTGCCGATTAACAGAATTTGACCTGCAAATATACCAAAATACAGAATCATCCGTATTGAATCTGGTTATGCCAAGGTGTAATATTGTCACTTGTTTTCATGAATGATTTTGAAAGAAATATCATTAAAAAAAACGACGTAAACAGGCCTTGGTTTTGATTGTTCTGGCTGAGAACACTTCAGAGTTCGATAATAGTAATCATGCCTGCAGAAGTTTTCATGAATCAATTCCTTCGAGCTGACAGGCAAAAATAAACTACGTTTCCTAATAAAGTCTTGAAATAGAAAAACCATGAACGAAAAGAAGGAGAGTACAGACAGATTAATAAACAAACTTAAAGTTCTCGAAAGCAGGATTGATAAACTTGAGATTGTGACTGACGAAATCCTGAATGAAGTAAATTCTGTTTACAAGGATGAAGTTAATCGGCTCAAAAAGAAGAGGGAGATCATTAAAAACCAACTTGAAGAAATCCGGGAGATCAGCGATCCGTAAGTTTTTTATCATGGAATTACAGTCACTGATTGTCAGTTAATCAGCCCATAAATATTTTTTAATTTAAACCAAATCACTAAAATGACTTCAGATAATTCAACAATTTTATCTGCACAGGAGCAGGCCATTGCCGAAGGCAAAAAGGTATTGCATGGAACCGCAACCGACAGGGTTCTCAGAATTTTTGACCAGATTCGGTCTTCCGGTACTCCCCGCGTAGCGCTGGAACGGGCAGTCTTTTTTACGGAGTCCTTCAAATCCACAGAAGGCCAGCCGCTGGTATTGCGATGGGCCAAAGCCCTGCGGCATATTGCCGAAAATATTTCCGTTGCCATCTTTGATGATGAGCTGATCGTAGGGCGTCCATGTACATGGTTTGGAAAGTACTCCCTGGTATATCCCGAGTTGGACGGCACCATCATCCGGGAAGGAGCGAAAGCTTTCATCGAAGCAAAAAAAGCCGGAGCTCCGGATGCAGTAACGGTTACCGAAGAAGACAAGAAGATCATTGATGAGGTTCTTTTCCCGTATTGGAATGGCAAGGATTTTACCCCGAACTTCATAAAGGCGCTGCCCCCTGAAACCCGTCACGCATTTTGGGGTTCCGATCCCGAGAATGTTGGGACCAAGTTTACGTTCGTGATCATTTCTACTTCAACCATGCGCCATTCCCAGAACTGGGTTCCCGATTTCGAGAAAATGCTGAAGCGTGGCTGCAAGGGCTTGCGCGAGGAAGCCCAAGCCCGTTTGGACGCGCTGGAAGATCCGCGCGACCTGGCTTTCAGGAAGCCCTTTTACGAAGCTGCAATTATCACCTGCGATGCACTATCTCTGTTTGCCAGACGCTATTCTGAACTGGCAGCTAAAATGGCGGCAAGTGAAAAAAATCCTATTCGCAAAAAAGAACTTGAGGAAATATCAGCAATCTGCGCATGGGTCCCTGAGAATCCGGCCCGCACCTTACATGAGGCTATTCAGGCTCAATGGTTCACGCAGCTCTTCTCGCGCCTTGAGGAGATGGTAGGAGGACAAGTCAACCAGGGCAGGATGGACCAGTATTTCTATCCTATGTATAAGAAGGATACCGAAGAAGGGCGGATTACCCCGGAAGGCGCGCAGGAGTTGTTCCAGTGCCTCTGGCTTAATATCATGCAGAGCATCGAGTCGCAGATGTCACCATCAGCAGCCAAAGGCCGTGAGGGATTCTCCCACCATGAAACAGTAACCATAGGAGGCCAGACCCCCGACGGTTTCGATGCCACAAACGAGCTTTCTTACGTGATCCTGGAATCGACCCGGCCGCTTAAGAGCAGCTATCCTGAACTTGGTGTCAGGATCCATGCTAATACCCCCGACAAATTTCTGCATGCAGTGGCCGAGACCATCAAGGATGGCAAAGGCTCGCCCAAACTGATCAACGACGAGTTCGAGGTGCCGTGGTTCATGAGCAACGGAATAGTTAAGAAAGAAGCCCTGGACTACGCGATGTCAGGGTGCTCGGAATCGCGCCTTCCCAACCGCGAGACCCACAAGACTGGCAACGGCGGCATCAATTACGGTGCAGTCATGGAGATGACGCTCCGGGACGGCAAAATGAAGATATATAATGACGAGCGGTTCGGCCTGAAGACGGGTGACCCGAGAAATTTCAAAACTTACGATGACGTGTGGAATGCCTACAGGCTGCAACTCGAGAACGTCGTCAGGCATATCATGATCCAGAATTACATTGCGGCCGGGATGAAGTCCAGGTATATCGCGGCTCCACTGGCCTCTACGCTTCATGACCTGTGCATGGAGCATGGCCGGGACCTCCACACCCACGCAGAGTATATACCCGGTGCATTGGATGCTTCCTGTATCGACGGGCTCGGTGGTTTCGCTACCTGCATCGATTCCCTGGCGGCCATTAAACACCTCATCTACGACACCAGGAAGCTGACATGGGAGCAACTTTTGGAAGCCCTGGAGGTGAACTGGGAAGGCAAGGAGGCCATCCGTCAGATGTGTCTCAATGCTCCCAAGTACGGCAATGGCATAGAGTGGGTGGATACCATCGGGTACAATATACAGCGCACGATTATGGAGTATACCCACAACCATCCCAGGCCGCATGGACAGAGCGCCAACATGCGGATCATTCCTATAACCTTCCACAACCCATCCGGCAGGGTGACAATGGCCACACCGAACGGCCGGCGGGCCGGTGAATACCTCTCCGACGGGATCGTCCCCTCGCATGGCTGCGACACAAAAGGCCCCACAGTGACATTGCAGTCAATTGCACGGGCAACCTGCCATATCTATAAAGAGCATCGCGAAGATCTGCTCAACATGAAAATGGCGCCAGCGAATGTCGCCGGCGAAGACGGCACACGCCGCCTCATGCAACTGATCCGCGCCTGGAGCAGCCAGAAGCATGCGCACATACAGTTCAACATTCTCAACAAACAATCCCTGCTGGAGGCGCAAAAGGATCCGGAGAAATACCGTGATCTCGTTGTGCGGGTTGCAGGCTACTGCGCGTATTTCACTGACCTCTCGCCATCGCAGCAGGCTGAGATCATCGCACGAACAGAGGAAAATTAGAATAAAAACACTACCGCATTGTTTTCCCATCAAGGTAAGCGGTGCTATTCATTAATAACAACTAAAAAGGAGAAAAATCAAATGGAAACAAAAATCGTTTTAACAGGTATTGCCCGCTCTAAAGGAAAGGCGGCTGGCGAAGCTATGGTAAATCGGCAGCGGATTGGATGGGCATTCAACCACGTCGGTAACGAGGACGGCATGGTTATGGCGCCAGGCGCCGACCAGAAAGGCAAAATCGTGACCGGAAAAATCTTCGTCTACCCCACCACGGCCGGCTCAACCAGCGGAGCCTTCAGTCTCTATTACAAGTGCAAGGTATCAAACCATGGCCCCGCAGGCCTCATCTGCCAGGAGGTCCATTTTATTGATATCAACGGCGCTATAGCCGGTGAGATCCCCGCTGTGGACAAACTGGACCAGGATCCTATCACTACAATCAAGGACGGGGACTGGGTTGAGATCGACGCTCCGGAAGTTGGTGAGAAGGCAACTGTCACAATCACACGTAAAAATTGATAAAAACTAAAAACTGTTAAAGAAAGGAATATCAATATGAAAAGCAAAATGACACTTACGAAATACCAGCAGGAAATGCTCGACGGCAAGCATGGTGAAGCCAAGCAATTCTGCATGGACAAACTTTTGGACTTCGGCAAAGCAGTTGAGGCCACCGAAATGGTGGATCTTGTCCTTACCCTCAACTGTTGTCCCATCTATGTGAAGGATCGTTTAGAGCCAAAGAGACTGGCGAAGCTCAATGAATACGACCTGGGACACAGCCCCCTTTACGATCCTATCTTCGCAATGAAGGACGCTCATGTCGAGGACGAATCCGGCACGCAGTGCGGAAATGATCCATACATGTGCCAGCTCGACAAAAAAGACGAGATATTGGGACCTCCTAACGGTAAACCATGGAACTTCGAGCTACCCGGCAAAGGCAGCTTCAGGCTCGACATGGAAATGGTCAATGGTTTCCAGGCTGGCTATGACATGCTTATGAAACATGGTTGGCTGCCCTGGCTATCCTGCAACCCTTACCTCAATACCCGCATCCCCAAGATGGGAGAGTATGCTGCCAGCTCAGAGTCGAGCGCAGCATGTTATATCAATTCCATATTGGGCGCCAGGACGAACAGGGAAGCCGCCATCAATACGGTTTACTGCGCCTACACCGGCTGTCTTCCAAAGTATGGCACGCACCTCGATGAATATCGTGCTGCCAAGGTAATCATTGAACTGACTGATGAGGTCCGCGACAACATCAAGGGAATGGCAGACTGGGGCGCCCTGGGCGCCGCCATCGCCGAGAAAGCTGGCAACAGGATCATGGCAGTGCTTAACCTGCCCAAGAAGATGGGCCCGGGGGCAACCAAAAACCTGATATCCTGCGCCTCTCCCGGCATGAACGACCCGATGCTCCACCTGATGGGTTATACACCGGAGTCTCCGACCCTGGAGGCAGCCTTTAAGGGTAAAATGCCGAAAAATCCTGAAAAATATATTGTTACCATGGACGATGTAGTTGAGATGTACCACCATCTAAACGCGATTGCACCAGCTCCGGGACCAGAAAAAGCGAAACCGGTGGACATCGTCTTCTTCGGTTGTCCTCATGCAACCTGGGATGAGGTTCGCGAGGTAGCCCGCCTTGTGAAGGGTAAAAAGGTAAAGGAAGGTGTTAAGCTTTGGGTGCAGACCGACACACCAACCTATTATATGGCTCAGCACTACGGCGATACCAAGATAATCGAAGAAGCCGGCGGTCATATTTTCCACCAAACCTGCATCGCCATGTCACCGATAAGGCACTATCCGAAGGGAACAACCATAGCCACCGACAGCTTTAAATATGTGAAGCTGGGAGGCGGTTTCGGACCGAACTGGATCTATGGCAACCCGGAAGCCCTCGTCAATGCGGCAGTGACCGGTGTTTTCACTCCGACTGCTCGTTGGGAGTACTGGAGCAAACCGCGCAAAAGCCAGCTGGACAGCGAAAAGGAAAAACCGCTGTATCAGGGGGAAAAACCGATGGTCGACTAACAAAAGGACTGTCAAGTCAATTGCCGAGCGCCCTTGGAAGATCAAGGGCGTTCGGTTTTAATCACTGTAATAATGCTTATCGGATTAATATACATGACCAATGCAAAAATGATCCTGGCATGAAGGCTCAACTGGAGATTCCCTTTGTCGATACAACTATCATACCTGACAGGAATGCTGGGATAGGGAGTCTTTTGTGGGATCTTCAGAATACTCATGACCACGACGAACCGCCCCTGTTGGGACCTGTGTTTGCTTTTATCGATGTCGGTGCATCGTGTGCCAGGGTAGCTATTGCCCTGAAAACGCTTCTGACAACGGATCTCAGGATGGAGGTGGATTATGCAGCTACCGAACTCGCTGAGGTAGTGCCTTACGCAACCGTTACACCGGAAGGAGACAGTGCGGAAAAGATGTATAATTATTTGTCCGGGATGATCACTACCAACAGGACCAGGCGCGAAGTCCTGGACTGGCATTATGTGATTGATGGCAATGGTAAGGTTGCCTCCATCGCCTATTCATACAATCACTTTGGAAATGAAGTTTGGGAATCGTATTTCATGGGCCGCGCCTTCATGATCTCAGGCGAGAAAGTCGAGTTTCGCGACCCTGCACTGGATGAAATCATGATCCAGGATATTAAAAAGATCGAAGAAAAAATCGATCAGGAAAGGAAGAGGAATGACCATCCAGGCCAGACTGGACCTTCATGGAACGGGTACAGGATCAAAATGAATCCGCTGGCGGTTGGTCTTGATGAATTCGGAATCAGCTTGCAAAAGACAGATGTTCCTCAAAGAATCGAAAACAGGCAAAATGTCCTTTATTTGGGAAACGTCCTGAATCATTATCCGCAAGAAGAGCGTGCAAGTGAGCTCGAAAAGATTACGACGAATATGCAGGAAGGCGATATCGTTATTGTCCAGTCGGATGAAATTGAGACAGCTTCTATTGAAGTTCTCAAGGTCAATGGGCAAGGGATCCGGAAAACCCTTGATCGAGTCAGGTGGATAAATAGCGGGAAGCTTGAAGTAAGCAAGCCTTTACCAGGTAGGGAATCGTGGCAGCAGATTCATCTGAAACCGGCATTGGAACTGATAGTGAGTCGACTTAATGACTGTCTCAGAAGAAAATTGAGATCCCCTGAGTGGAATCACGAAGATCATAAACTCCTGGTCCGTCAATTTATTTACCAGATTTTCGGAACCTTTTTCAGAGCCATGCCAGTTGAAGAGACTCTCCGTATTGCTATCCGTGAAGCTTTGCGGAGATTGCCCTCAGGGGGAGATCTGAAGGGGATTCCAGTGTTCCAGGATGATGAGAAAGACGCCTTTGGAGGTGCATTGGGGCTAGATCGGAGTCCCATCGTGTCAGAAGAAGATATAATCAATATGAAGATATCACTTGCTAACATGGAACGAACACATACAAGAAAAATATTATAACAAACCAAATGAAGAAAATAGCAATAAACTTTGGCGGGGGATACATTCCGGGTCTTAACTCGGTTGTCGCGGGGACCGTTCTTTCCGCAAACGAACTGGGATGGGAAGTCGTTGGTATCCTTGACGGATTCGACGGGCTATTATATCCTGATCGTTATCCGGAAGGAGGACTTATAAAATTTAACCCGAAAACAGTTGGTGGAATATCCGGTTCCGTTAGTTCAATTCTTGGAACTGCCGTGAGAAGTGATCCTTTCAATGTCCGAACGATTAATGATGATGGTTTTGCTGAGGAGGTGGATATGTCAGAACTTCTGCTTACGAGAATTAAAGAAGAAAACATCGATGCAGTGATTTCTGTCGTTGGCTCCAGGGCCCTGAGTATCCTTTGGAAACTTAACAAGAAAGGACTGCAGACTGTCTGTATTCCGAAATCTGTCGAAAACGATGTGGCTGCCACATCACTATCATTCGGTTTCAACAGCGCCCTGAGTTTTGTGACAGAGATGCTCGAACGGGCTCGCATTGCTGCGGAATCGAATCATAAGATAGGGGTGGTAGAGGTTATGGGAGAAAATTCAGGATGGCTTGCACTTCAGTCAGGGATGGCTGTTTGCGCCGATGCTGTACTGATCCCGGAGATCCCTTTCGACCTCAGAAAAATAGTTGCAAAGCTTAAGGAAAAAGCAAACTCAGGCAGGATATCAGGCTTCATCGTAGTGGCAGAGGGTGCAAGACCAGCTGAGGGAACCAGTTCCCTGGCAAAAACCACGGAAGATACTATCAAATCATCACTATCTCCGGGGGCCACAGGCAATTCAGGATCAAATATTATTGAACGGTCAGGAAGAATGGCAAACGAAGTTGCTATGGAAATCCAAAGGCTGACCGGTCATGAAACCTCTGCCCTTGTTCTAAGCCAGCTGGCACGGGGAGGTAGTCCCAGTGTGGTTGACAGGCAGCTTGGACTGGGCTATGGAGCCGGAGCTGTACGTGCCCTGAATAGCGGCCAGGGCGGGGTCATGGTAGTCTTCCAGCCGCCTGATCTGAAATTTGTCCCCATTACCGAAGCTTTAAATAAGGTAAGAACTGTTCCTGTAAACAGTGAATTCGTACAAATTGCAAAGAATCTTGGTATTTCACTGGGAGACTAAACAGTAAAACCAAAGCGAAAGAATGAATTCAAAAGATATAACCGGGCTGGTATTGAATATCCAGCATTTCTCCACCCATGACGGACCCGGTATCAGGACCAATGTTTTCCTGAAGGGCTGCTCGCTTCGTTGCAAATGGTGCTCAAATCCTGAGAGTATCAAATTAAAGCCTGAACTTGGTTACAACCCTGGAAAGTGCATTGGCAAAAAGGAATGCGGATTCTGCCTGAAGGATGTATGCCCGGAATCAGCTATCTATGTTGTTGATTCAGCAGAAAATTCCGACGATAAGATCAGGATCAACTGGGACCTGTGTACCAACTGCGGCAAGTGCATTGAAGGATGTCCTACAAATGCTTTGTACATGTTTGGACAGGAGATGACTGTTGAACAGGTACTGGATGAGGTGGAACAGGACAGCTCTTTCTACCATGAATCAGGAGGCGGAATAACACTAAGCGGAGGCGAATGCATGCTCCAGGCTGACTTTGCCGGGGCACTCCTGGTGGAAGCACATAAACGTGGCATAAATACCGCCATAGAGACAGCCTTTAATGTTCCTTGGTCGAATGTGGAGAAAGTTTTGCCACATGTGGATGTTGTTCTTCACGATCACAAGGTCACTGATTCTGATCTTCATCATAAATGGACTGCAGTGCCCAATAAAAGGATCAGGGAGAACCAGAAAAGAGCCTATGAGACATGGCCTGAGAAAACTTTTATTGCCCGCACACCGGTAATCCCCGGTGTGAATGATGATGAAGAACATATACGGGCGGTGCTTGAATTCATCAGGCCTTATAAGAATGTAATTGACTATGAGCTGCTGCCATATATGCGTTTTGGGGAAAGCAAATACGGATTTCTTGGAAAGGTATATGAAATGCAGGATTTTGACCCCCCGGCAACTGAGGTGATGAGAAAACTACAGGCTATCATAAATGAAGCCTTTGGACGATGAACTAAAAAATAAATATAACCTGCATGGAAATTCTTAAAACATTTCTTGAACAGCAGTCATTACTTTCAATGTTTCTGGTCATAGGACTTGGCTACGCACTTGGAGGGATTAAAATTCACGGTTTTACATTGGGTGCCGGTGCGGTGCTTTTCGTTGGCCTTGCGGCGGGAATGCTTGCTCCCAAGGCAGCTCCGCCCGCGCTGGTAGGCTCGCTCGGACTGGTCCTGTTTGTCTATGGCATCGGAATTCAGTACGGCAAACAGTTCTTCGCCGGTGTCACCAGCCCCTTCGGTCTGAAAGTGAACGGTTTGGTGCTTATGTCGCACATCGCCGGGATCGTAGTCTGTTGGCTCGCATGGTCCGCATTTTCAGTCAAGTCATCGGATGTTGCCGGGCTGTACTGCGGTTCTCTGACCAGCACACCGGCCTTACAGGCGGCCATCAGCGCGGTTGGCAACAATGATCCGGCCCTTGGCTACAGCGTGGCATACCCCTTCGGCTTTATCGCACCGATACTTATAATGTACTTTGCCAATGTCTGGATCAAGCGCAAGAATATAACGCCCGCTGGTGCTGGTCTTGTAGTACGAGAGGTTGTGGTTCGCAATCCGCAGATCACAGGTCGACCGCTGTCAGAGGTGCTCATCCAACTGCCGGAGGGTGTTAGGATTTTCGTCGTCCGGGAAGGAGACCGGAACCGGGTTCCCTCTCCTGACACCGTTCTTGCGCAAAACGATATTGTGGCGCTAACGGGCGAATCGGAGGAGGCAATAGAGGGTGCACAACTGCTTATTGGTGAACCTGCAGTCGGACAGATTACAGGTGACCGTGAGGATCTTGACTATTTCCGTCTATTCATTTCAAAACCTTCAGTGGTCGGAGTTGCACTGGGCGACCTACAGATACCGGGTGTGCCGGAATTCTCCGTCATGCACCTGCGCCGGGGAGATACCGACCTTCTCGCACGTCCCAATCTGGTTCTTGAATATGGTGACCGCATCGGGATAATGATTCATCGAAAACACAGGGACGCTGCACGCAAGTATTTAGGCGATTCGATCAAGGGAACCACCGAGTTCAGCTATGTGTCGCTCGGCATAGGTCTGGCACTCGGCGTAATTTTGGGCGTAATTCCGATCCCGATCCCCGGGCTTGGTATTCTTCGTCTCGGCGTCGCTGGCGGGCCGCTCATCGTGGGTCTCATCCTTGGGCGCATGGGCAGAACCAGAGGCTTGGTCTGGACCATGCCAATTTCAGCAAATATCATCCTCCGCAATTTCGGACTCACGGTATTCCTGGCGCAGGTTGGCATGGTTTCGGGACCGAAGTTCATCGAAACGGTGCAGCAGACCGGCTCGATCTTCCTTGCCTGGGGTGCCGCCATTGTTCTCGTGGCAGTGCTCTTCAACCTGCTCGTCGGACATTTCATCTTCAAGTTGAGCTTTGACGAGCTCCTTGGCTCTACCTGTGGCGTGGCCGCCAATCCGGCCCAGATGGTGTTTGCTTCGAATCTGACAGCAAGTGACCGGACCGATGTGGTATATGCAATGACATTTCCGACCGGTACTATCATGAAAATACTGCTTTTACAAGTGATGCTGACTATGATGGGATGATTACAATGAGAAACGAATCTAACTTTACCGCTGAAGAGGCCCTGCAAAGGTTAAAAGACGGAAACCAACGCTTTCTGAAAGGAGAACCTTTTTTAAGCAGTTTTCCTCGCGAAACCCTTGCTGAACTTGCAAAGGGGCAGAATCCTTTTGCCACAATACTTGGCTGCAGCGATTCGCGTGTCCCTCCGGAGACTATCTTCAATGCAGGACTCGGAGAACTTTTTGTTGTCCGGGTTGCAGGGAATGTCTTGTCGCAGGAAGTCGCTGGGAGCATTCAATATGCCGGTTCCCACCTTCATACTCCGTTAATTGTCGTGCTCGGTCATGGAGGATGCGGGGCAGTTCAGGCGGCATTGGCCACTAAATATAAAGGTGCTAAGCAACACTCAAGGATTCAGATACTTGTGGACAATATCCTTCCGGCCATGAAGGACCTCAATACCGGAATGAAACTGGAAGAGGTGATGGCACAGGCGGTCGAAATGAATGTCCGCTGGACAGTTAAGACGATCATGGAATCTCCTGAAGGGAAGGCCCGGCAGGCCGAGGGAGTTATGAAGTGCATTGGCGCCATTTACGAAATTGAAACAGGGCGGGTGAGATTTTTACAATAGAAAAGTATCTAATATCCAAATACAAAAGAAAGGAAATAAAACATGAATGAATTTTTATCACATGCATTGACACCGGTAATCCTTGTCTATGTGATCAGTGGAATGCTGGCACTGGGTTTAAGTCAGACGGTCAAACAAATTATTGAACCGCTTAAAAATATACGTATTACAATCTCAGCGATTGTCGCGAGCTACATCATCCTACCTCTTCTTGCCACCTTCATTGCGAGGCTATTTGGACTTGATATGGCAATAAGATATGGACTTGTGCTGTTGGCCATGGCCGCCGGAGCTGAGGTAGGTCCGATATTTACAGCCAAATCCAATGCCAATGTTTCACTTGCAGGCGGTATTCTTGCCATGTCGATTGCCATCACGATCATATACATCCCTGTTATGATCGGAGTGTTTCTCCCTAATGTTGAAATCGACGTTAAACATCTTGTATTAAAGCTGGTACTCACAATAGTGGCGCCCCTGATTTTAGGTCTCTTTATAAGATCACGATTTGAGAAGATAGCTCATAATGCTGAAAAGTACCTGCATCTGATTTCACGCCTGTTCGTAGTTTTACTGCTGTTGACGCTCGTTGGGCTTTATTACAAGCCATTCATTGGTTTGCTCGGAACCTATTCAATACTTGCGGGAGTGATTTATATCGTTGTCGCCTTTGCGATCGGTTACTTGCTTGGATTACCGGAACGCGGTACAATGCTTGCCATGGGCTTTGCCCATGGTGCACGAAATGCCAGTGTTGCAGTAATAGTTGCAAGTAGTGCATTTCGTGATCAACCAGATGTAATGTTGATGATTGCAACGATGGTTATACTTATGCTGGCGCTACTGATACCTGCATCTTCATTTTTCAAAATCAAAACGGATAGTAAGGCAAAAACCACTCACTAAAAATCAACCGGTATGTTAAATGCATTTCTGTGGGGCTTACTGGCCACATCTTCCCTTGTCATTGGTGGCGTGATCGCGTCCCGTTTTTCGCTCAGCAAACGTACCATCGGGATCATCCTGGGCTTTGGTGCAGGGACACTGATCTCAGCCATTTCCTATGAATTGATCTTTGAATCCGTTAAACTAGCCAAAGGAACCGGATTCCCGGGATTCGGGTTTCTCACTGGGGCGTTTGTCTTCTTTTTCGCCGACTGGCTGATCGCAAAATTTGGCGCAGTTGACCCCATGGACCAGGATGGACCGGCACAATCTCGTCTCATCGTACCGATGGTGCTTGCAATCATCCTTGACGGAATACCGGAATCCATCGTGATCGGGCTGGGAATTTTTGAAGGGGGAGCAGTGAGCCTGGCAATGCTGGTGGCCGTGTTCATATCCAACTTACCTGAAGCAATTGCCGGGACGACAGGAATGAAATCCAGCGGATGGAGCAGGAAAAAGATCACAATTTTATGGTTGGGAATTGCGCTGGTGTGCGCCTTTGCCACCGTAGCTGGTTTTAGCCTTTTCTCAGGGGCATCCGATCACTGGTTGGCGTTTATCCAATCGTTTGCAGGAGGGGCTATCCTTATGATGCTGGCCAATTCTATGATCCCGGAAGCCTATGAACACGGTGGTAAATGGGCGGGAGTATTTACGGTGCTGGGATTCTTCATCTCAGTGCTGATCATAGTTTTCGAAAATTAAGAATGACACCCTTTGCATGCTTAAATCCCTGTTGAACTAAGGACTTATCCACCCTATTACCAAACTGAAACTGATGTCTGTACAGCAACGAATTTTTCTTCTGGTCTTCATGGTATGTCTTACCCATCCTGGGATCGCACAGGTATACACCAATAAAGTAGTTGGAAAAAAGAATGCAGCCCTGGTCGATAGTATAAAGCATGAGGAATGGCCTTATGCCTTGCCAATAATGGGGAAAAAGGCCACTGCAAAAGGTTTTGACTTGCCCTACCCAGTTGGAGTAAGTATGCAGTATTTCTGGCAACAATCCGATATAATTATCGATAACCTTCAGGTGGGATTCAACAATGGGCAAATGTACGGGCTGGATGAAGTGATCAGGTTTGATAAAGCCCGGGCAACAACAGGCGCTGTGACCGTGCGACCTGATTTCTGGCTTTTCCCGTTTTTGGATATTTATGGTATTTTCGGATACGGTGCGGCTTCCACAGATGTTGGTTTTGGCGTGTGTGTGCCGGATTCCGCTAATGTTCCCACTGAAATCCTCTCCTCCGGGTCAAAGGTTGAATTCAATGCTCCGACAATAGGGTTCGGAATTACCCCTACATTCGGTGTTGCAGGATTGTTTATTGCCCTGGATATGAATATGACCTGGACTGATGTACCTCAATTGGAAAAACCCGCCAGAGCCTTTGTTTTTGGGCCGAGGATCGGAAAATCCTTCAGGTTTAAGAAAGAGGACATGAATCTTTCGGTCTGGGCCGGGGGTTTCAGGGTGAATATCAGTTCGGGTACCGAAGGATCTATAAACCTGGCTGAAGTTTTACCTGTGGAAGATTTAGGGACGAAAATCGACGCTGGTTATCAGAAACTGGACCAGGCCCAGTCGGGGATCACTACCTGGTGGGAAGGGCTGACACCTGCCGAACAGGCAAAACCATCCAATAAAGCAAAATATGATGCGGCTAATTCGGCTATAACCAAAGCCGGCGAAGTACTGGTATCGGTTGAAAACGCGGTGAATGGTATTGCCACATCCACTGTCCAGTATTCCATGAATAAAAGACCGGCGGATAAATGGAATTTTCTTGTCGGGACTCAATTCCAGGCCAATAAACACTGGATGTTTCGCGGAGAATGCGGATTCCTGAGCTCAAGGACACAATTCCTGTTCGGGTTGCAATACAGGTTTGGACTGTAAAGACATGTTGTTAATGGAAAAATGGCAGGTGTCTCAAATAAAACTGAATCTGATCCGGGTCATTCCGTCCGTGATCCTGAATCCTAATTTTTGCAGATGAAAGTAACTTTATTATTGCAGAGAAATGCCTTAGTCCGTTTTGTTGTCTTATCGAATGTGATATTAATATTTACACTTTCTTCACTAAATGCAACTGCACAGTCTGACACTTCATTCCACCGGCATGGAAACCCGTTCGCCCTGATCTTCACCGATGTGAATTGCACCTTCAATAAGGATGGAAATTCAAAAGCATTTGAGCTGACCAGGGCATTTTTGGGTTATGAATATTTCTTCAGCAAGAACATTTATGCAAGGATTAACATTGATCTGGCTGATCCCGGCGTGGGTGAACTTAAATTGACAGCCATAATAAGGAATGCTTTTGTTCAATATAAGAGCAATAAGTTTTCAGCCCGGGTTGGGATGATCGACGTCGATCAATACAGTTTGCAGCAGGCACAATGGGGCTACCGATATGTTTACAAATCATTCCAGGATGCCTATAAATTTGGTCCCCCTTCTGGCAGGATGAAAGAACCTGAAAGGCGACGGTTCCGGAAGGAGATCGTGTTTAGCGCAAAATATTTTCACAAGCATAACTTTGCGGATTTCATTGCCTCACCGTGAGGAGGGAGGATTCTATGACTATTGCGAGCATAAAAAAAAGCAGTCCCGGATTTCCGGGACTGCCCTGTATCTTGTTATTTGCTTTTCTTTGAGCAGAGCGCCTGGAACTCTTTCAGTTCCCAGTCTAATTTCTGGGGGTCAGAATCAATCAGATCCTGTACATAGCCTTCGTAGTAAATCTGATCCATCATTTCGGTGAAGATTTCAACGATTGACTGTTCTTTTGTGATAGCGGCGTAAGTTTTCATAAGGCATTTGTTTTAAGTTAGTAATGAAATTTTATTACGCCAAAGGCATCTACCAAGAAGAATAAATAATGTCAACGGGTGTATGTCTGATTTCCCAGGATTTTTGGCTGCAGGCGTAAAAAATCCGTCAGGACAAATCTGAACACAATGAAATCGACAATTCCGTCAGGAGGTCGCCCTTGATAGTTTTAAGCTGTACCAGGCCTGACGGTACTTTTCAAGCGAATTCTTCGCAGGTAACTTTGTTGCAAAATTTCGAGCTAAACCGTGCGGTGGGAGAGGGGTTTCTTTTTTGCAAAGCTTTCTTCTTTGCCTTGATTTTAAAGAAAAAAGCAACCGAGTATCTTTCCTTTCAGATCTTTAACATGGTGCAGTATATTGCACTATTTGAAACATTTATAATTAGTTTTCGTATATTTGCATAAAAAGAGCAATAAAATGCACCAAGGAGAATTAATAAAAGCACTGAAGGATCGCCGTGAAGCATTGAAGGTCAACCAGGAATACCTGGCAGAATTATCCGGGGTGAGCCTCCGAACGCTGAAAGCCATCGAGAGCGGCAAAGGAAATCCCACACTTGACACGCTGAACAAGCTGGCCGAGGTGTTGGGTATGGAATTGAAACTGGAAGTAAAAAAGACAAACCCATAAAAGATGAGGGCTGCAGAGGTATTTTATAACGGCGAACTGGCAGGAGTACTTACCGAGGTTTCCCGCAATGAATATCGGTTCCGGTACGAAGATTCCTGGTTCATCAATGACCGGAAACCGCCTGTTAGTCTTACTCTCCCGAAAAGCAGGCAGGAATACATCAATGAAAGCCTGTTTCCTTTCTTCTTCAACATGCTCAGCGAGGGATTCAACCGGAAACTTCAAAGCAAGATGCTGAAGATCGATGAAAAGGATGATTTCGGACTCCTCATTGCAACCGCCAGGTATGACACGATCGGTGCAATTACAATCAAACCTATACAGAAGGATGAAACTGAATGAAATAGAAAATTGTCCGGGAACCCTTGCTGAAGGGTTTTCCACATACAGCCCGGGGTGTCTTCGCAGGATGTTCAACGGAAAGAAGGTATCCCACATGCTTAAGTATGACACGCCTTCCCATGATGAAGAAGTCGCAAGGAAATTCATGGATAACCGCAAAAGGATATCGATCTCCGGCGTCCAGGAGAAGGTAAGCATGCTGCTGGAGAAGAATGTTTTACGGCTGACGATGGAAAGGGAGCAGGGGACCTACATCCTGAAGCTCATTCCCAGGGATGTCCGCAATCCTGAACAAGTTCCTGCAAACGAACATTTGACCATGCAGATAGCAAGGCAGGTATTCGGAATAAATACAGCGGAAAACGCAATGATCTTTTTTAAGGACGGTACACAGGCGTATATCACCAGGCGGTTCGATGTTAAGGAAGACGGCTCCAAGCGGGGAAAGGAGGATTTCGCCTCATTGGCAGGCAAGTCCTCCGACAATGCCGGACCCAATTTCAAATATGATTTTAGTTATGAAGAAATGGGAGCCCTGATCCGCAGGTATGTTCCTGCCTGGAGGATCGAGATCGAGAAATTCTATGCAATTGTACTTTTCAATTACCTGTTCTCAAACGGGGATGCCCATCTGAAGAACTTCGCCCTGCTCGAAAGCGATACCGGTGACTACCTGTTAAGCCCTGCCTATGATCTTATCAATACCGGGATTCATGTGGATGATACGGACTTCGCACTGGATAAAGGATTGTTCATCGATGACTACAGATCGGATGAATATAGAAAAACAGGACATGCAGCTTATCCGGATTTCGTGGAATTCGGGAAAAGAATAGGTGTGAACGAATCAAGGATTCAAAAGATCAGCGCTCCTTTTCTTGTAGATCAATCCCTGGTCAACAATCTCATTCACAACTCATTTCTTAACGAAAAAAGCAAGAGGGTATACCTGATTCACTACCAGACCCGGTTGAATCAATTAATCCAATGATAATCAGCTGATTTCTGTGATATTCACTGTAACCCTATTCCAGGTTATTTAACCAAAATTGGATGTAGGATATGCCTAGTGCTGGTTACTTCCCGATGCAGAATCTGCTGAAAATATTGCCAAGGATTTCATCGGTGCTGATCTCGCCGGTGATTTCACCCAGGTGAAACAACGATTTGCGGATATCAATCGTAAGCAGGTCGGAGGTAATTTGTTGGTCCATACCCTGGCGGACCGATAAAACAGCCTCGAGCGCCTTGCTGAGCGCCTCGTAATGCCGCGAATTCGAAATGATCGTCCGGTCTGCAACACTGGCGTGGGCCACAACCCTTACCAAGTGATCGGCAAGCAGGTGTATGTTCTCTTTTCTCTTGCCCGAAACGAAGATGGTCTCATAATCGACGAATTCTTTAAACCCCTTTGGCAGTTCCTCGAGCATATCCGTTTTGTTACCGACCAGGATCAGGTGCCGCGATTGTTCAGCGGTAAGTTCCCTGATCTCCCTGATTGCTTCCATAACGTCGGTAAATGAGTGACGGGTTACATCGAAGACATATAAAATGATGGCTGCATCGTTGACCTTCGCCCAGGTCCTTTCGATTCCGATCGTTTCAATTTTGTCCTCGGCAGCGCGAAGTCCTGCGGTATCAATGAATCTGAAGCTGTAACCGCCGATGACGATGGTATCTTCGATGGCATCACGGGTGGTTCCGGGAATTTCTGAAACGATCGCTTTTTCTTCGTTCAGGATGGCATTCAGCAGCGTAGACTTACCAACGTTCGGCTTACCGATGATGGCGACCGGGATCCCGTTTTTGATCACGTTTCCCAACTTGAAGGATTGAAGCAGGGAGGTTAATTCAGAAGTAAGGTTTTCCAGTAATGCCGTCAGTTCGCTGCGGTCGGCAAACTCCACCTGTTCCTCACTGAAATCGAGTTCCAGTTCGACCAGCGAAGTGAAATTGATCAACATCTGTCGCAACTCCCTGATTTTTTTCGAGAACCCTCCTCGAACCTGCGTAATGGCAAGGTCGTGTGAGGAAGCCGAATGGGCGGCAATAAGGTCGGCGACAGCCTCAGCCTGCGACAGATCAAATTTTTTATTCAGGAAAGCCCGAACGGTGAACTCCCCGGGGGCTGCCAGTTTCAGACCCTTTGAGAGCAGCAGTTCGATGGTCCTGCGCTGGATATAATCCGACCCGTGGACCGAAATCTCCACCACATCCTCTCCGGTATAGGAATGCGGGGCCCTGAAAATACTGACAAGGGCCTCATCAAGTATCGACTTCCCCTCGCCAAGGATCCCGAAATGGACAGTGTGCGAAGGCACCTCCCTGATACTGACCGACCGGGACGCCGGTGTGAAAATTTCGGCCGTGACTTCAATGGCCCGATTGCCCGACAGACGTATGATGGCAATGGCTCCCGTGCCAGGCGGCGTCGACAGGGCACAGATGGTCTCGTTTTGATGGTGAAAGGGCATCATGATAAGAGGTTGTTTAAATGTATTAACAAACATACAAATAAAAATTCCAAAATATTTGTCCCGTTTTTCAAAACAACTATCTTTGAAAGCGAAAACCAACGATTAGCACTGATGAGCATTCTAGTTAATAAAGATTCGAAAGTTATTGTCCAGGGAATTACCGGTCACGAAGGGTCATTTCATGCCGGTCAGATGATCGAATACGGAACCAACATTGTCGGCGGAGTGACTCCTGGTAAGGGAGGGACCATGCACCTTGGCAGGCCTGTTTTCAACACTGTGTCCGATGCAGTGCACGCCACGGGAGCTGATGTTTCGGTGATCTTCGTACCCCCTCCGCTGGCAGCCGATGCCATTCTTGAAGCTGCCGACGGAGGAATCCGCCTGATCGTGTGCATAACCGAAGGCATCCCAGTCAGGGATATGATTTCGGTGAAGGAATACCTGCGATGCCACGGGGTTCGCATGATCGGCCCAAACTGTCCGGGTATTATCACCCCGCCATCAACCAAAATTGGCATCATGCCGGGCTTCATCCATAAAGAGGGTTCCATTGGCATCGTATCCAGGTCGGGAACCTTGTCGTATGAAGCTGTGGATCAGATTACCAAGGCAGGACTGGGACAAACAACCATGATCGGCGTGGGGGGCGACCCGATTCCGGGCACGACCATTGTCGAAGCGGTACAGATGTTTATGGAAGACCCTGAAACGGAAGGCATTATCATGATCGGCGAAATCGGCGGAAACATGGAAACGGATGCTGCATACTGGATCAGTCAGCACGGTACCAAACCGGTGGTCAGTTTCATTGCCGGCGCCACGGCTCCCAAAGGCAGAACGATGGGCCATGCAGGAGCCATTGTAGGTGGTAAGTCAGATACGGCCGAAGCTAAGAAAGAAATTCTCCGTCAATGCGGGGTCGTGGTGGTTGATTCGCCGGCCGACCTTGGAGCCGCCATGGTCAAGGCGCTCAAGAAACAGGGTTAACGGGGATCCTTAACGTATTCGTAGGCGCCCAGCGCAGGGATACTTCCCCGTTCAATTCCCCTTATATCATAGGGGATACCGAGTGGCTGTCCGGCCCCGATGGCAGGGGAGACCGAATCAATTCTCAGGTTCATCTTCTGTACATCCATGAAAACCGGATCCTTGTTCACCTGACACATGATGTATCGCTGCGGATCCGAAACCGGCAGCCTTGTTTTCAGTATGGCATGGTCAAAAGTAACCGTAAACGGGGTCCCCGGCAATGAATCGTAAATGATCTCCTCCGTATTTGAACCATAAACAATTACATTGGCAAAGTTGGCATTTGTCAGCGCATTTCCGGTCTTTCCGCCCGCTTCGTCGTAAGTGTAATTGCTCAGGTAAAGCGCAGGAATGTTTCTGACCGAAGAAGACCAGTAATTGCCGATGGTCAGTTGCCTGAAATCATAACTTCCGCCGTTATTGATATCCAGCGAAGGTCCCCCGCAATCGCCGATCACACAATTCACCGACACAATGTAAGTTCTGAAGGCCAGTAAACCTGAGGAAACCATATTCTGAATGATGGTATTGTCAATGGAAAGGGTAGGGGACTGACCAGCACCCACCGAATCAACCACAATGCCATACGTACCATTTTTAATAATGGCATGGTTGAAGGAATGAGCCGTACTGCCGGGTTCAAGGAAAATTCCGGCCCACTGACCGGGCAGGTCTTTGTAAAACGGATCGAGCCTGTCGCCCTGGAACCTTACCGGGTGTTCGAGGTTTCCAAATACCTTGAGGGTTGATTGACTGGATGCAGCAAGATAGGCATCCTTGTGAAAATAGACCCGTGTACCTGGCAGGATCATGAGCGATGCGCCGGTGTCAATCCTGAGAGAATGGTAGATGACGCGGGCCCTCGTACTGTCCCAGGTCACCTCACCCTGAAGCACCGACTGCCGGTAGAAACTGGCTTCGCGCCCCCAGGCCACAAGCTTTACCCATTGCTTGTTCCCGTTGATCAAAAAACCGATGGAATCATCCACCACGTAAGGCTGACTTTGATTGTGCGGGTCGATGGTGACCTTGACAAAAATAAAAAGGCTGTCGCCTCCGCTCAATTCGATATCCTCAGCACTCAGCTCCGGAATCCCGTTGATATTGATCCGGTAGCTTGACGACTGGCCACCAGCCAGGTAGATCTTTTCTATCCTGACTTTGTTTTTCACCGTATTGTAGACTATCAGGCGGTTCGTAACAGAACCGACAGTGGGAAAAACAGTGTCGAAGAAAACGGTGTCGGTCGAAAAGCCAAGGAATATCCCGGTTCCGGTATCAACCTGGTCTTTCTTGCTGCATGATATCATGAAAATACAGAGGATGACCAGGGTGGATCCGGCGATCAATAAACTGTTCCGGGGCATATTAACAGATGAAATATTAAGTTATTATTAAGTCTCGATATAATTAACGCTACAAAGATAGATTATTGTAACTTTGCAGTTCGATTTTTTTCATTAGCTTTGATCAATCACGGTAAAAATTATCAGATGAGCTACATTAATTTTGATAAGAGCCGGCTGGTCAACCTGGAGTATTCACTCAGCCGTGAACTGCTCCGTTCAAACAGGGCCGGTTCTTATGCAAATTCAACGATTATCAACTGCAACACCCGCAAATATCATGGCATGCTGGTAACCCCCCAGCCGGGGATCGACAGCGATTACCATGTACTTCTTTCATCGGTCGATGAGACGGTGATACAGATGGAATCGGAATTTAACCTCGGAATTCACAAATATCCGGGAGGGATCTATAATCCCAAAGGGCATAAATACCTGCGTGATTTTGTTACCGAACCGATCCCCTATATGACCTACAGGGTAGGTGGGGTAATTCTTACCAAGGAGATGGTTTTTACGACCCGCGAAGACCGTATGATCATTAAATACACCCTGGTGGATGCCCATTCTCCCACAAAAATTAAACTGAAACCCTTTCTTGCCTTTCGCAATATTCATTCCCTGAGCAAGGAGAATATCTTTGCCGACAAGAAATATGAACCCGTGGAGAACGGGATCAAGGTCAGGATGTATCATGGTTACACTGATCTCTTTCTTCAGTTATCAAAGGGAAACGAGTATACCCATGTGCCCGACTGGAATTACAACATCGAATACCAGGAAGAGATGGAGCGGGGCTATGATTTTCAGGAGGATCTGTATACTCCCGGGTTTTTCGAATTCGAGATCAGGAAAGGGGAAAGCGTTTATTTCGCAGCCGGCACCCATGAAATAAAGTCTTCGCAGATGAAGCGGGCTTATGATGCCGAGATCAAAAAGCGGATCCCCAGGAATACGTTCGAAAACTGCCTTATTAATGCTGCCGAGCAGTTCCTTATCGTGAACGGCAAGCACACCGAGGTGGTGGCTGGTTTCCCCTGGTATGGCGGTTCCGGCCGGCATACTTTCATTTCGCTTCCGGGACTGACCCTGACCAATGGAAATGTTCAGGCTTGCAAGTCGGCCATCGATTCGCTTGTTTCGGCCATGAACGGTCCGCTTTTCCCGCACTTCAACGTGGATGGAAAAAAATGCTACGCCACCGCCGATACCTCCCTCTGGTTTTTCTGGACACTGCAGCAATATGCATTGGCAACAGGCAAGCATAAAGATATCTGGAAGGAATATGGCAGGAAGATGAAGCTAATCCTGACGAGCTACCGGCAGGGAACCGACTTCAATATTCATATGGATTCCGATGGATTGATCGAAGCCGGAGTTCCCGGGAAAGCGCTTACCTGGATGGATGCAGTGGCGTACGGCAAACCTGTTACACCAAGGACCGGAAAAACGGTAGAAATCAATGCTCTGTGGTACAATGCCATCAGGTTCTCCCTCGAACTTGCAGGAATTGCCGGCGATGAGCAGTTTATCGGCGAATGGAGCGATCTTGCTGCCCTGATTCCTGATTCTTTTGTTAATGTTTTCTGGAATCCCGAGAAAAGATACATGGCCGATTATGTGGATGGCGAGTATAAAGACTGGACGGTTCGTCCGAACATGGTAATTGCAACATCGCTCCCATACAGCCCGGTTAAGGAGGAGATCAGAAAAGAGGTGCTGAGCCGTGTGAAGCAGGAGTTGCTGACACCCAGGGGATTGCGAACCCTTTCGCCAAAAAGCCCGGTATACAAAGGCAATTACTGGGGCAATCCGGTTCAGCGGGATTCGGCCTGTCACCAGGGTACTGTCTCTCCCTGGCTGATTGGTCATTTTGCCGAGGGATACCTGATGATACACGGAAAAAGCGGTCTCTCGATGATCAGGGAACTTTACGCAGGCTTTGAAGCCGTAATGACCGAGCATGGGATCGGAACCGTATCTGAGTTTTACGACGGAGATCCTCCATTCACACCAAGGGGAGCCATTTCGATGGCATGGTCGGTGGCAGAATTACTCCGCATGTCACATATTATCAAACAATACCAGAAATAATTGCTAATCAAGGAAGATTTTTTTTACGTTAACTTAACTTTAAAATGCGTGTATTGATGTTCGGGTGGGAATTCCCGCCACATATCACGGGAGGTCTTGGCACGGCCTGTTTCGGGCTTACCAAGGGGCTTGTCAAACATGGACTTGAAGTGATCTTTGTCGTTCCCAAAGCATACGGTGACGAAACCAAGGAAGGTTTCAGGCTGGTCAATGCCAGTGATGTCATTGTAGATTTTGAGCAATCGGCAGTACGGGAAAGCTGGGAGAAGATTCAATATATGGAGATCGGCTCAAACCTGGTTCCGTACCTCGATCCCGAAGAGTTTGAGCGTGCGGTTACGAAAGACGAGCTGACCGGCACTGATGAGGAGCGGTCGGTCTTTTCAAAACAGTACTCCTTCTCGGGAAAATACGGACCCAACCTCATGGAAGAGGTGTCGCGATACGCTCTGGTTGCTTCATCCATATCATCCGTCAATTCCTTTGATGTGATTCATGCGCACGACTGGCTAACCTATCCGGCAGGAATTGCAGCGAAGCGAATTTCAGGAAAGCCGTTGGTGGTGCATGTTCATGCAACCGAGTTTGACCGGTCCGGTGAACATGTCAATCAGCCGGTTTACGATATCGAGCGTCAGGGCATGACAGAAGCCGACCTGGTGATTACGGTGAGTAACCTGACCCGACAGATTGTCATTGACAAATACGGTATTTCGCCCGAAAAGGTCATCACCGTGCATAACGCTGTTGAACCGGTCGACAGGCCCGAACTTGAAGGAGTGTCGAAACATGTTAAGGAAAAAGTGGTAACATTCCTGGGCAGGGTCACCTATCAGAAGGGGCCTGATTATTTTGTGGAAGCCGCCTATAAAGTGCTGAAACGCGATTCTAACGTCCGGTTTGTCATGGCCGGGTCGGGCGATCTGCTGAACCGCATGATCCGCCGCGTGGCGCAGCTGAAAATTGCCACGAAATTTCATTTTACCGGTTTTCTCGCTGGCCCTGAAGTAGATACCATGTACGCCATGAGCGATGTATATGTCATGCCGTCGGTTTCGGAACCCTTTGGCATCTCTCCGCTCGAAGCCATGCGTTCGAATGTACCCGTTGTCATCTCCAAACAATCGGGGGTTGCCGAAGTATTGAAACATGCCCTGAAGGTGGATTTTTGGGATGTGGATGCCCTGGCCGATGCCATCTACGGTATTTTACACTACGATGGATTACGTAAAATGTTTTTGCGTCACGGAAAAAGTGAGGTTGATAACCTGCTTTGGGAAAATGCCGCATTGAATGTAATAGAAGTTTATAATAAAGCCGTTTATAACTGATTTTATGAGATCAATCTGTCTTTATTTCCAGGTTCATCAACCATTCCGGTTAAGGACCTATCGCTTTTTCAACATCGGGAATGATCACCATTATTACGATGATTACCAGAACCGGCATATTATCAAACGGGTTGCAGAGAAATCATACCTTCCGGCCAACCGATTGATGCTTGATCTGATCCGTGAATATGGCAGCGCTTTCAGGATCAGTTATTCAATATCCGGAACAGCACTTGAACAAATGCAGACCTATGTTCCTGATGTCATAAAAAGTTTCCAGGAGCTTGCGGCTACAGGCCAGGTGGAATTTATTGCCGAAACCTATGCCCATTCCCTTGCTTCGCTGAAGAACAAAGATGAATTTTTCAGACAGGTCAACAAACATGCCGGTCTCATCGAAGAACTTTTCGGGAAAAGACCGGTCACCTTCCGGAACACTGAATTGATTTATTCCGACCAGATCGGCGAGATGGTGGCTGAAATGGGTTTCCATACCATGCTCACCGAAGGAGCCAAGCACATTCTGGGCTGGAAAAGTCCGAACTACATCTATTGCAACAAGATAAACCCGAAACTTAAGGTTCTGTTGAGGAATTTCAGGCTGAGCGACGACCTCACATTCCGGTTTTCGAACCAGGACTGGTCGGAATGGCCGCTTACGACCGGAAAATTTGTCAACTGGATGAATCTCATCGATAAGAAAGAGGAGGTGGTCAACCTTTTCATTGATTATGAAACCATCGGAGAGCATCAATGGACGGAAACCGGCATTTTCGATTTCTTCAGGCATCTCCCGAAAGAGGTGTTCTCCAGTTCCGATTTCGCATTTCGAACACCTGATGATCTCTACCATCATCTGCAACCGGTGTCGGCCATATCAGTGCCTCATGCCATTTCATGGGCCGACGAGGAACGCGATCTCACCGCATGGCTGGGAAATGAGCTTCAGGACGAGGCATTTGCCAAACTGTATGCCTGTGAACCAAAGATCAGGAATTGCACCGATCCGGTGATTCAGCGTGACTGGCTCTACCTGCAGACTTCCAATCACTTTTACTACATGTGCACCAAATGGTTTTCTGCGGGTGAAGTGCACAAATATTTCAATCCCTACGGATCGCCCTACGAAGCATTTATCAATTACATGAATGTGTTGTCCGATTTCATCATTCGTGTTGATGATTACGAAACTGCGGCTCTAAATCCTCCGGTGGATAAAGCGGAAGCTGATGAGCCTAAATATGGTAAGCCTGAAAAAACTGCGGCAAAAACCGCTGCAAAAAAAGGCGTTAAAACCGGAACAAAAGCAGCAACTGCAAAAACCGGGAAGTCCGCATCCGCCCCGAAGAAGCCCGTGGCGAAAGTGGCGGGAAAAAGTGTATCAAAGCGGGGAAGTGCCGGAAAGCAGCGGTGATTACCTGAAAAATCTATGTTAAAATGAAAGATAAAGTGTTTCTCACACCCGATTATATATTTGAAACAAGCTGGGAGGTTTGCAACAAGGTAGGAGGGATCTACACCACCATTGCAACCAAAGCGCAAACCCTTGCCGAAGAGTTCAAGGATAACTACATTCTGATAGGACCCGACGTTTGGAAGGAAACCCATCAGAACCCGGAATTCATCGAAGATAAATTCCTTTACAAATCGTGGAGGCAGGTTGCCGAGGCCGAAGGGCTCAGGGTGAAGGCAGGCAGATGGAACATACCGGGCAGACCGGTGGTTTTCCTGGTTGATTTTACGCCCTATTTTTCTGACAAAGACAAGATATTTGCCCACTTCTGGGAGCGTTACAAGCTGGACTCTCTGACCGGCGACTGGGAATACATCGAGCCGGCTTTCTTCGGATATGCCGTCGGCAAAGTCATCGAAAGCTTTTACAACTTTAACCTCTCATACCACGACAAGATCGTTGCTCTTTGTCATGAATGGCTTACAGGTACTGCTATTCTATATCTCAAGGAGCATGTTCCGCAGGTGGGAACGGTTTTTACGTCGCACGCCACAGTCCTTGGCCGACGGATTGCCCTCAACGGGCTTCCGTTGTATAAAAATCTTGAGAATTACAATGGCGATGCCATGGCCAAGCAGTTTGGCGTTACTGCGAAATATTCCCTGGAACGATTGTCAGCACAGGAAGCCGACCTGTTTACCACTCCGAGCCCGAATACCAACAATGAAGCAAGGCACTTCCTCGGCATTGAGGCTGATCTTCTTACTCCGGAGGGATTTGACGATTCATGGGTACCCGCAAAAGACGAGTTCCAGGCAAAACGGGACAACGCCCGCGGGAAGATTCTTGAAGTTGCAGCAGGCCTGATGGGCATGCAATTCGAGAAAGATACGATTCTTCTTCTCAATAGTGGCCGCTATGAACCAAGAAACAAGGGTTTCGAACTTTTCATCGATGCCATGGGCATGCTGAACAAGCAATCGAAACTGGCTCAAAACATCATTACGGTCATCGCCGTTCCGGGAAACCAAACAGTGCCAAGGAAAGAATTACTGACAAGAATTGCCCAAAAGGAATTCAACAGGCCACGGCAGGAGGAGTATTGCACCCATTCTCCGGCCGAACCGGAAAACGACATTATCCTCCGGCAAATCAGGAAAAATGAGTTGTTCAACAGGCCTGAAGATAAAGTAAAGGTAATTTATGTGCCGGTTTACCTCAACGGGAGCGACGGTATTTTCGATTTGAACTACTATGATTTGCTCATCGGGTTTGACGGTGCCATTTATCCGTCCTACTACGAGCCATGGGGATATTCGGCAGTTGAAAGTCTATCTTATCACATTCCGACCATCACCACTTCAGTTACCGGATTCGGACAATGGATAAAATCGATGTTTCCCGGCCTGAAAGACTGCACGGCAGTGATCGACCGGAATGATGACAACGATCAGGAGGTGGCCGAGAACATTGTCAGGCACATCATCAACTGCGCCACCAAAACCGAAAAGGAGATCATCAAGGCAAGGATCAAGGCGTACGAAATTTCAAGGTCCGCACTTTGGAAAAACCTTATCTTCCATTACCGTGAGGCTTTCTCAATGGCACTGGCCGAATCCGGCTCAAGGGCGGAACAGTATGCGGGGAAACAGCCGCAACTGGCAGCCACCGTTATAAAAAGCATTACGGATATAAAGCCTGAATGGAAAAAGGTATTGGTGCAGCAACGGTTGCCCGAGAACATGCTGAGCATTGAACGGATCGCCAAAAACCTTTGGTGGTCATGGAATTATGACGGTTCCGAATTGTTTGAACTGATCAACAAGGAAAGATGGTACGAGTTGAATTTCAACCCCATAGCGCTGATTGAATCCTTGTCATACAACGAGCTTCAGGAACTCAGTGCCAACGAAAAATTTATAAGCAAGCTAAAAAAGGTCACCGGCCAGTTTGACGCTTACATGGCTAAAGCTGCTGAAAAACCTAATGAACAGGTTGCCTATTTCAGCATGGAATACGGACTTCACGACACCGTGAAGATATTTTCGGGCGGCCTGGGTATGCTTGCAGGCGATTATCTGAAAGAAGCCAGCGATTCGAATGTGAATATTGTTGGAGTCGGGCTCTTGTACAGGTATGGATATTTCACCCAGAGCCTCTCCATCTACGGCGACCAGATTGCCATCTACACTCCGCAGAAATTTACCCATCTGCCACTCATTCCGATCCGCGATGAACAAGGTAACTGGCTGAAAATCTCTTTTGTACTTCCCGGAAGGACCCTCTATGCAAAGGTGTGGAGATGCGATGTGGGTCGGGTGCCGCTCTACCTGATTGATACCGACATCGATGAGAACGGAGAGCATGACCGCAGCATTACGCACCAGCTATACGGCGGAGACCTTGAAAATCGTCTCCGTCAGGAAATACTGCTGGGAATTGGCGGGATCAGAATGCTGGACGCACTGGGGATCAAACCCGACCTTTTCCACAGCAATGAAGGTCATTCTGCCTTCATCGGGCTCGAAAGGCTAAGGAAACTGATCCAGAACGAAAAACTGACCTTTCAGCAGGCCGTCGAAGTGGTCCGGTCATCCACCCTCTTTACCACCCACACGCCGGTTCCGGCAGGCCATGATACCTTCCCTGAAGAATTGATGAGAAGATATCTCCCGCACTATCCCGATCTGCTGAACCTTAAATGGGAGCAATTCATGAATCTCGGACGGATGACGGAATTTGATCTGAATGAAAAGTTCTCAATGAGCGTGCTGGCGGCAAAACTCTCGCAGGAGATCAACGGAGTCAGCAGGATCCATGGCCGCGTAACCCGCGAAATGTTTACAAAACTCTACCAGGGATATTACCCCGACGAGCTGCATATCGGTTATGTTACCAACGGGGTTCATCTTCCGACATGGACCGCCAAGTCGTGGCTCCAGCTTTACCGCAAGGAATTCGGCGACGGGTTCTTCGAAGATCAGTCCAATCCTCAATACTGGAAGAAAATTCACCAGGTTGACGACGAAATCATCTGGAAGACCAAGATGAAACAAAAAGACCAGATGTCGGAATTCCTGATGCAACACCTGTATGCCGATATGACCCGGCGTCATGAAAATCCGAAACTGATCTTCAAAATTCGTGAAACCGTTAATCCAAAGGCACTTACCATCGGTTTTGCACGCCGGTTCGCCACGTATAAAAGAGCTCACCTGCTCTTCAGCAACCTCGACCGGCTTTCGCGGATCGTCAACAGCAAGGATAAACCGGTTCAGTTCATGTTTGCCGGAAAGGCACACCCCAACGACAAGGCCGGGCAGGATCTCATCAAAAGGATCTATGAAATATCGCATTTACCGGAATTTTTAGGAAAGATATTTTTCTTCGAAAATTATGACATGCGGCTTGCCAAATACCTCATTAAAGGCGTCGATATCTGGCTCAACACACCCACAAGGCCTCTTGAAGCTTCAGGGACAAGCGGCGAAAAGGCTGTCATGAACGGTGTGGTCAACTTCAGTGTGCTCGATGGCTGGTGGGCAGAGGGATACCGTCCGAATGCAGGCTGGGCCCTGCAGGAAGAATCTACCTACGACAATCCCCAGTTTCAGGACGAACTCGATGCCGAGACCATTTACACCATTCTCGAGGAGGAGATCATTCCAATCTATTATAGTGTGAATGCAAGGAACATACCCGAAAAATGGGTTTCATACATCAAGAATACCATTTCGGAGATCGCCCCGCACTACACCATGAAACGCCAGCTCGACGATTACATTCGCCAGTATTATAACCCGATGTTCAAACGAACCAGGATACTGACCGGAAAAAATTATGAAATGGCCCGTCACATTGCAAGCTGGAAAAGGAAAGTCATGCGGGGGTGGGAGAGTATTGAAGTCGTTTCAGTAAAGGTTCCCGACTCGAACAATAAACCACTTCAGCTTGGCGAACCGTTTAAAGCCGAGATCATCCTCGACCTGAATGAACTCTCGGGAACCGATATCGGCATTGAAATTCTTTTTGGCAAGAAGGTGAACGACGAGGTGAAGCAACCCATCTTCAAGGAGGAGATGATCCTGGTCCGCTCGGAGAAGAACATCGTGGTCTTTGCCTGCGATATACCTATCAACCAGGCCGGAGTTTATGATTTCGTGTTCAGGCTCTACCCGAAAAGCCCGTTACTCCCGCACAGGCAGGATTTCAACCTGGTCAGATGGATCTGACACGCTGCCATTGCAACTGCCTTTTCAATGTTAACCAATTCAAAACCTATGAAATTACTTGAAGGAAAAACAGCACTGATCACCGGAGCCAATCGTGGTATTGGCCGTTCCATCGCAGTTAAATTTGCTGAACATGGCGCCAATGTTGCATTCTCCGATCTTCAATATAACGATGATTCGATCGCACTTGAGAAAGAACTTTCAGCATTTGGAATTAAGGCCAGGGGATACGCATCCGACGCCAGCTCGTTTGCAGCCGGGGAGGCCCTGGTAAACAATGTGGTGAGTGACTTCGGAACCATTGATATCCTGGTCAACAATGCAGGCATAACCCGCGACAGCCTGTTGCTGCGGATGAGCGAACAGGACTGGGACCTGGTGATGAATGTGAACCTGAAGTCGGTGTTCAACCTCACAAAAGCAATCCAGAAGATCATGATCAAACAGCGGTCGGGATCTATCATCAATATGAGTTCCATTGTCGGAATCGAAGGAAACAGCGGACAATCGAACTATTCCGCTTCCAAAGCCGGCATTATCGGTTTTACAAAATCGATAGCCCAGGAGCTTGGCTCAAGGAACATCAGGTGCAATGCCATTGCCCCTGGTTTCATCGAAACCGAAATGACCGCCAAGCTGCCTCAGGAATTCCGTGACCAATGGATTGTCGATATCCCGTTGCGCCGTGGCGGCACCCCCGACGACGTGGCCAACCTGGCGCTATTCCTTGGCTCCGACCTGAGCTCCTACATCACGGGCCAGGAGATTACCGTTTGTGGCGGATTGCATACCTGATAACATTCTTAAAGTGGGAATTCTCACTGAATATCCGTCAGGCTTTATCGTGGTTTGCCTGCTTGCCGGCGGACTCTACACCCTGATCCTTTATTATAACGACCTGAGGAAAAAAAGCAGGCCGTGGTTACTTTACAGCATGGCAGCCATGCGTTTCACCACCGTGACCATCATCGCATTCCTGCTTCTTTCACCCTATTTCAGGGCTTCTGTTAAAGTAACCGAAAAACCTTTGGTTGTGATCGGCATCGATAATTCCCAGTCTGTGGCGATGCTCAGTGATTCCCTTTACTACCGTGATCAGTTCCCTGCAGCAGTATCGGCGCTTATCGGGGAGCTCGGCAAAAAATTTGAAGTAAAAACCTATGACATCGGAAATGCACTGAGTACGGGTTTTTCAACATCTTTTAAAGAAACTCAGACTGATCTGTCGGTTTTTTTTAACGAGATCCGCGACCGGCATGCGAACCGTTATGCCGCGGCAGTTATCCTGATGTCAGACGGTATTTATAACAAAGGAAGCGATCCTTTTTATGCCGCGAAAAAGATACCATATCCAGTCTACACCGTTGCCCTTGGAGATACCTCGCGCCAGAAAGACGTGAATATCAAAAAAGTGACCGTCAACAAAACAGTTTACAAGAATGATATCTTTTCGGTTGAATGCCTGGCTGAAGTGACCGGCTACCAGGGAGAGACAGTCAGGCTGGACCTTTACCAGGGAGAAAAATTACTCCATTCCAATGATTTTCAGTGTACTTCAGAAAATACCATCCGGCCGGTACGCTTTAATATCAATGCTTCCGAAACCGGACTGATCCGCTACCGGCTCAAATTGACAGAGATGGAAAATGAGATCACCGTCAGGAATAACATGCAGGATTTTATCGTTGAGGTTAAGGATGCACGGCTGCGAATTTCCCTTGTATACGACCTTCCTCATCCTGATATTCAGGCCATTACACGAGCCCTGCAATCATTCGCTGATTTCGACCTTAAGACCTTTTCCTTTGACCAGTGGACCAGGCGAACCGAACGCTCCGACCTTTCGATTCTTTACCAGGTGCCTTCTGTCGATAAAATACAGAACCTGGAACTGATCCCGGAACAATCGGAATCGATGCTTTTCGTTATCGGGAGCAAGTCAGATATCAACAGTTTTAACAAGCTAAACACCGGCCTTATTATCAATGGGTTTAAAAACTCATTTGCTGAATCCTCTCCGCAAATCAATGCGGCATTCCCGCTTTTTACGGTCAACGCAAAGGAGACTTCACCATATTCAAATTTCCCGCCATTATTGTCGCCCTTCGGCGTTTACCAGGTAAGCCCGGTGACGGAGGTTCTCATCTACCAGAAGATCTCAGGACTTGTCACCCAAAACCCGCTGGTGCTCTTCTCGATGTCGGGCACCGGAAAAGCCGGGGTGATCGCGGGTGAAAATTTCTGGCGATGGAGGATTTCCTCTTTCATTCAAACGGGCAATTACATGGTCTTCGACCGGATCATGGAAAAGACAGTGAGGTTTCTTGCCAGCAAGGAGGAAAAGCAACGGTTATCGGTATTTGTCAAGGGGAGAATCCCTGAGAATGAGCCGGTTGAAATGGAAGCCCTGCTCAGAAATGCTGCTTTCGAACTGATCACTGATCCCGAAATGCAACTGACCATCACCGATTCGGCTGGGAATGCCTTTCCTTACGTGTTCGGCAGATCAGGAAACAGTTATTTTCTGAATACCGGGATTTTTGCGCCCGGTATCTATGCGTACAACGTGACTGCGAAACAAGGTTCAGAGGCCTTTATCAACTCCGGCAGGTTTATGGTCGAGAAATTGAATGTGGAAAGCCTTGTTCTACGGGCCGATCATGACCTGTTGTACAAAATTGCCCAATGGAATGAAGGAGAGATGGTAAGGCCATCGGAAATTGCATCACTGGCAGAAAGGATTTCGGCGAGAGAGGATATACGTACCGTCAGCTACGAACGTTTCAGGCTTACTGATCTGACAGGAAATACCTGGCTCTTTTTACTGATTCTTGCCTTGCTGACTGCCGAATGGGTCCTGCGTAAACGCGAAGGTATCTGAAGTCAGTCCTACAGGTCTCTTTTCGACATGATGTACCATACGATCCCTATCAGCAGGGAAGCATAGATCAAGGCTATCAGACACGATCCAAAGGTTATCCCGTCCTGCAGATTCAATCCCATAACCTGTTTAAGTACAGGGATCGCCGGGTATTCGGTGATCCGGAGGAAGGAATTCACCGGAAGATAGGTGGAAATATCATTTTTAAATACGATAGGGCTTTTCAGGAAATAGTAGATGATCGGTTCAACGATAAATGTATACAACGTGAACAAGGCAATTGACAAGCCGGTATTCCTGAAGATAAATCCGAAGAAAAAGGCAAATACCTGGAAAGTCATTACGGAAACGAAAAATCCTATAACAAAGGTGGATTTTTCAACCACCATCGAAAAAGTGGGTTGAGCGGTATTTGAAAATCCGAGGATCAGCGTCCCGACCAGTAAGAATACGGTTAGTACGGCAGAGATCAGCGTGATAATGATAAGTTTCGACAGGATGAACTCGGTTTTGCTCAGCCCGTTGATTACGTTCTGCCGTACAGTTTTAAAAGTAAACTCATTGGTGATCAGTATAATGACAATGATCGCAGGAAAGATCAATACATACCGCAGTGAGGCGAAAAAGGTGATGTTCTGCCACACCCATGGAAAGAAATAGATCGTGATGTGCGGAATGGGGATGGGAGTGTGCCTGTTGACATTGTCGATCATGTTGTTGATCATGAACTCGGCCATCATGATTCCCAATGCAAGAAAAATGAAATACAACCCGATGAGGACCCAGAAAATTTTATAGGTCAGTATCTTCTTCCATTCGATTTGCAGTAACCTGATCATGCGTTTTCGTCTAAAAGTTCAAGGAAATGTTGCTCAAGGCTCCGTTTGCGTTCGGCAAGGTGAGTTAGCACAATGCCATTCTCAAAGCATTGTCTGTTGATCTCTTCGGGCGAGACGGGGACTTTGAAATATACCTGAAGGTAATGACCGTTTGTTACCACCGAATCAACCCCGGGGTGAGATTTCAACCAGCCGGCAAGTTTTTCCGGATAAGCGGAGCCTATTTCGAGTGAATCGGACACTGCAAGTACTTCACTGACCTTGCCGTCGAAAAGCTTGGTGCCTTTATGCAGAACTGCAACATGGGTGCAGATCTTCTGCACTTCATCGAGCAGGTGCGAGGCCATGATGATGGTGGTACCCTGTGATGCAACCTGCAGTATCAGCTCCCTGATATGGGCTATGCCCTGGGGATCAAGCCCATTGGTGGGTTCGTCCAGAATCAGAACCGCAGGGTTTCCCAGCAGGGCGGAAGCGATGGCAAGACGCTGTTTCATGCCGAATGAAAAGGTTTTGAACCGGGTGTTCCGCCGTTCGTACAATCCTGTCAGTTGCAGTACACGGTCGATGTCGTCGTACCCCATGTTCTTGATATCCGCAACAATTTTAAGATTGACCACCGGGGTGAGATACGGAAAGAAATTAGGACTTTCGATAACACTACCGATCCGTTTTCGTGTCTCGCAGGAAGGTTCTTCACCAAACCAGCTGAATTCGCCTGAGTCGGCTTTGATAAGCTCGAGGATCGTACTGAGTGTAGTGGTTTTACCGCTGCCGTTCGGCCCGAGAATACCGAAGACCTGGCCGGCATAAACTTCAAGCGACAGGTCCTTCACCGCCTGGATCTTCCCGTATCGCTTTGAAAGGTTTTTGATGGAGAGTATTGGTGTCAAGGAGAAGATTGTTTTCGGTTGGGAATTGGATGTTTTGACGCCGCATGCCTTGTGGAGTTACAAACCAGCAGGCGATATTATTGTGATAACAGAAAAATGGCCGGTTTCTTATGAAACTCCGGTAAAAAACTTTTCCAGTCCCTGATCTCCATAGTTTTTACAAACTCGTCTTCACAATTCAGGTTGACAGCTATGCATAGTCTCGTTCCAGGCGAGCAGACAGAGAGGATTGCATCAAGCAGCTGGCGGTTCCTGTAGGGTGTCTCGATGAAAATATACGTGGAATCTGCAACCCGCAGTGAACGGTCAATCTCTTTCAGCTTCATGAACCGCTTTTGTTTATCGGCCGGAAGGTAACCGTGGAATATAAACGACTGTCCGTTCATTCCCGAAGCCATCAGGGCCTGGATCACTGAGGAGGGTCCTGGCAGCGGAACAACCCTTATATTAAGCCGGTGGGCTTCACGTACGACAACCGAGCCCGGGTCGGCTACACAGGGCACACCCGCTTCTGAAAGCAAGCCCAGGGAATGTCCGCTCAAAACGGGTGCAAGCAACGAGACGGATTGTTGTACCGGTGTATGTTCATTGAAGACCGCCATGTGTAGCTCATCGATTGGCCTGGTGATGCCGGCCTTCAGCAGGAACCGTCTGGCGGTCCGGAGTTCCTCGACAATGAAATATTCAAGACTTCTGATTACCCCCAGCACTCCTTCTGAAAGTGCATCGGCAATGTTACCTTCGGCCAGTGGGGTAGGTATGAGGTAAAGCCGGCCGGGTTGGGTTATTTCCATGGCAGATCAGCTAGATCAACATTGCCTCCGGATATAATTATTCCTATGCGGCGTCCCTTTACATTGATTTTGCCGTCCATCACGGCGGCAAAAGGCACAGCCGAAGAGGGTTCGATGATGATCTTCATTCTTTCCCAGATAAATTGCATCGCCCTGATGATACTTGTCTCCGGAACCGTTATTATCTCATCGACATACTTCATGATGATCGGGAATGTCACCGATCCCAGGGAGGTACGCAATCCGTCGGCAATGGTGTTGGGAGCAACTGATGCAACGAACTTTCCTGAAGTGAAGGAGAGATAGGCATCGTTGGCCTGCTCGGGTTCGCAGGCAATGACCCTGGCCCCGGGACAGAAATAATGCACCGCGAGCGCGGTACCGCTAAGCAATCCGCCACCACCAACAGGAGCCAGTACGATGTCAAGATCGCCGGCCTGCTGCAGCAGTTCCATGGCCGCCGTAGCCTGACCTGCGATGATGACCGGATCGTTGTAGGGATGAACCTCCCTGGCGCCTGTCCGGTTGATGACCTGTTCGAGCGTCGATTCCCTGGCCGCCAGGTTCGGCTCGCAAAAGGTGATGATGCCGCCATAATCCTTCACCGCGTTGACTTTCACCCGGGGCGAATTGGAAGGCATCACAATATAGGCTTTGGTATCAACAAGTGAGGCCGCCCACGACAACGCCTGTGCATGGTTTCCTGATGAATGGGTCGCGACTCCGGCCTGTATCTCTCCGGAAGAAAGGGAAAGGACCGCATTGGTGGCTCCCCGTGCTTTAAATGCGCCGACTTTCTGAAAATTTTCACATTTAAAGTAAAACTCACCCTGAAAGATCCGGTTCACCATACTGCTGGTCATTACCGGGGTTCTGTTCACATACCTGCCGATTCTTTCGGCAGCCGATCTGATATCGGTTTCATCAGGCCGGATGATCTGATGCCCGGTTTCCATGCTCAGAAGTTTTTACGGATATTTTCAGCCAAAGCCTGGCACACCTTTTCGAGCTGGACAAACACCTGCTCAAATGCATTCCGGTCATGATACCAGGGATCGGGTACTTCAAGATTCTTTCCGGGTTCAGTAATATTCATCACATAGTCGACCTTTGCCCGGTCCTGATTGCCCCGGACTAATCTCATTATCCGGGTGTAATGGGATGAATCCATCACCAGTATCCGGTCAAAACGGTCGAAATCGCCGGTGACGAACAACCTCGCCCGGTGCCGTCTGATATCAATTCCTCTTTTGGCCGATACCATTATGGCACGCTCATCGGGAGGGTCACCGGTATGATAGGATTCAAAACCACACGAATCGACTTCCCCCTGAATACGCAAATCTGAAAATTTCTTCCTGAGAATACCTTCGGCCATGGGCGACCGGCAAATGTTACCGGTGCATACGAATAAAACCTTGATCAATGCCAGCGAAATTTGTTATAGTTTGATCCGTTTATCCAGTTCCTCAACGAACAGGCGGAACTGCTTGTCGGTCTCAACCAGGTTATTGACGGTACGACAGGCGTGAAGGACTGTTGCATGGTCCTTATTGCCGCAGTGCAGACCTATACTGGCCAGTGAAGCCTTGGTATGTTTCTTCGAAAAATACATCGAAAGCTGGCGGGCCTGTACGATCTCCCGCTTACGGGTCTTCGTGTGGATCATCTCAACCGGGATGTTGAAATAGTCACAAACCACCTTTTGTATATAATCAATGGAGATCTCTCGCGATGTATTCTTTACGAATTTGTCAATCATCTGCTTGGCCAGATCCAGGGTAATGATCTTTTTATTCAGCGACGACTGGGCCAGGAGGGAGATGAGTGCACCTTCGAGCTCCCGGATGTTCGTATTAATATTGTATGCCAGGTATTCAACCACCTCGTCCGGAATCCGGATTCCATCGTTGTAAAGTTTCTTATGCAGAATGGCAATCCTGGTCTCAAGATCGGGAACCTGAAGATCAGCTGAAAGGCCCCACTTGAACCTTGACAGTAGCCGTGGCTCGATACCCTTCATCTCAACCGGCGGTTTGTCGGAAGTAAGGATGATCTGGTTGCTTTTCTGGTGAAGATGATTGAAGATGTGAAAGAAAACGTCCTGAGTCTTTTCCTTGCCGGCCAGGTTGTGAATATCGTCGATGATCAGCACATCGATCATCTGGTAAAAATGAATGAAGTCGTTCTGGTTGTTATTTCTCACCGAATCAATGAACTGGTTGGTAAACTGGTCGGTGGTCACGTACAAAACCGTCTTGTCAGGTGCATTGTTTTTCACCTGCAAACCGATGGCGTGCGATAGGTGCGTCTTTCCAAGACCGGTCTGGCTGTATAGCAACAGGGGATTAAAGGCTGTTTTACCCGGATTGGAAGCAACAGCAAATCCAGCCGATCTTGCAAGGCGGTTGCAATCACCTTCAATGAAATTGTCGAACGAATAACTTTCGATCAATTGCGAATTTACCTTAATCTTCTTTAACCCGGGGATGATAAAGGGATTCGGGATCTCCTTTGATGTACCCCTGTTTAAATCGATTGGCATGTTAACCGGCGGGTTTATGGTTGCTTTCTTTTCTCCTGTTGGCACCTTGATGGTGTAGGGGCCTGGCTCTGAATCAGAATTATCCACAATAATGCTGTACTCAAGACGGCCTTCATTGCCGAGCTCCTTCTTAATTGTTTTTTTCAACAAGCCAATATAATGTTCCTCAAGCCATTCATAAAAGAACTGGCTCGGCACCTGGATCGTGAGCACATGATCCTTGAGCTTCACTGCCTTTATCGGCAAAAACCAGGTTTTGAAGCTCTGGTAGGTGATGTTATCTTTTATGACCTTGAGGCAATTCTCCCAAACTTCGGTTGTATCTTTTTCCATTAACAAGTATTACCTGGAAGGGTTAAATGATAAAAGAATATCTTACTGATTATCAAGTATGTGATTGCTGTTCGCAAGCCAGCATCACACGGAATCGTGTCGTATCGAATAATGAACAAATTTTCGAAAAAAAAGTTTATAAAAAAAATTTTTAGACCTTGATTAATTCGAAGAAAAGTATAGGAACCGGCCATTTTTTATTTTCAGATTCACGGTCCGGGCAGGGTATCAGTCTTGACTTCAATCGGTTGAAACGGATGGAAAAATGTGAAAAAAGTCTATTTAGAATCATTCTAAATTTTAATTCAATTCATTGTCAAATAGATAGAAAATTCAAGGGTTTTAGAAGTATTTAGAATAATTAAATGTTAGTTATGTAAGGGCTTGTCACCGCATCCTTACCAGGCTGATACCCTTCAACCTGGCTACCTTTATTTCAAGTAACTGACACATGCTTTTCCGGATTTTAATCGTCAGATCGACCATCGTGTCGCCCCCCTGTTCGATAATTTTGATCCCCGGTTCCTTTATGATCCTCATCACTTCATTCATCATCGGGTAGTCGAACCTGAGCTTGTATTCAGAGGAAATAATTTTCTCGACAACAACCGCGTTGTGAAGTGCCTCGGCGGTAGCCGAACGGTATGCGTGGATCAAGCCGGGTATTCCCAGCTTTGTGCCTCCGAAATACCTGATTACGACCACTATAATGTCAAAAAGGTTCTTCGACAATATTTGTCCGTAAATTGGCTTACCCGCTGATCCTGAAGGTTCTCCGTCGTCACTGATCCGGTAGGCTGGTTGTTCGTAACCGATCCGGTAAGCGAAACAGTGATGATTGGCATCATAATATTGTTTTCTCAAACCTTCCAGGACTGTCTTCACCTCCTGTTCAGTATTCACCGGAAATGCACAGGCAATGAATTTACTGGCCTTTTCACGGTACAATCCAACGGATTCCTTTTCGATGGAGAAATAACTGTCGTCTGAAACTTCCATACCGCTAAATTACCCATAATTTGGTAATTTCACCGGATGAATCGGATGAATGACATCTTTCAAGCGCAGTTAATGGAGTTCAACAGGGAGCTTCATAACCGCTACGAGGAGCGCGAGATCCGAAGTATCCTCCTCATACTGTGGGAGGAATACATCGGGTTCAGACCACACCAGTCTTTCATGATGCCTGGATTCAAGGCTGACGATATCGATCTGAAAAAATTTGATGAGGCCCTGGCCAGTCTGAAAGAAGGTCACCCGGTACACCATATTATTAATAAGGCCTGGTTCATGGATATGACTCTTCATGTCAATTCCGATGTGCTGATCCCCAGGAAGGAAACCGAAGAGCTTTGTTATAACATCATCCGTGATTACCGATCGATGAGAACTGAACCAAAGCGAATCATCGATATCGGCACAGGATCGGGTTGCATTGCGATTGCCATGAAGCGCGCTTTTCAGTCGGCCGGCGTTTTCGCAACCGACATTTCAGAGAAAGCCATCCGGGTGGCTGCACTCAATGCCGAACAAACCAGGTCAAGCATTAACTTCAGCCAGTATGATGTCATGAGATCAGTCGATCTTCCTTGGGAAGGGGCATTCGACCTGATAATCAGCAACCCACCCTATGTATTGGCTTCGGAAAGAGCCTTAATGCCTTCGCATGTTGCTGACCATGAGCCTATTACAGCACTTTTTGTGCCTGACGGGGACCCGCTCTGTTTTTACAGAGCCATCGGGCACCTTGCAACCCGCAAACTGGTTCCGGGGGGCGGGGTATATTTCGAGATCAATGAAAAATTCGGAACAGAGGTATGCACCCTGCTGGCATCACTCGGATTTTCAGATATCCTGCTGGAAAAAGACTTACAAGGAAAGGACCGGTTTGTCAGGGCTACTTCAGGATAGCCGCTAATTCTGAATGAGTTAGAAAAATTTCGGTCGAACCAAAAGAATATGGGGCAATCTCATACTGGTTATAGACAAATCCCATCCCGTTCGGGTTGATATAAAAGTTTTCGGTTGGCTGTATCACATCCGTGAAATATCCGTTATCGGTCAACCGGGCATTGGCCGGAATTGAAGTCATCCGGTGCAATTTGTCGGTAAGCATCGCAGCCAATTTTTGTTCATAACCGTTCTTAAAGATATCTTTCAGCCTGATTTGTGACCCTTTATGCAGGTCGACCGTGAAGAACTCCTGGGTCTCCATGCCATGTGCGCCGCCAGTAAAGGAATATGTGAGGACCATCAAGGTAACTTTGCTCTCTTTGTTCGAATAAACATGCAGGTACTTCATGAGTTCCCAGTCAAATCCTGCGCCTACGGCTTCCCTGGTCAGTGGTTGATTGGTGTTGACGTAATCAGCGAAATAATCCTTCACAATTTCACTTAGTAGTGCTTGAAAACTTTTGGGAGTTCGTTTGTTCTCGCCATACACCTTCGTGATCAAGGCATTCAGAGTGTCGATCCGCAACAGTGGTGTCCCTGATTCCGCCTCCGCAATAGCCAGGTTCACCCTTGCCCTGGGACTCTTTTTATCGGTAATTAACGTTTTATGGTCTGACAAGTAATAAATCCTGAATCGGGCTGAGCCGGTTGGATAGTATTCAACGGGAAGGAATGAGAGTGTATTGCCGTTCTGCCTGAGGGTCCATTTTACAGAGGAAATATCGTCTGGTTTGAGTTGGCCTGAAATGACCGGCCCCTTGTCGTCGTTCCACTCCCTGAGTGTGAAATCTCCCCTGCGGCTAACTTTCCCGTAAACCATCCTGGTTCGTCTGTCGGACAACCCGTTTCCAGACTTCTCTTCTCGTGTAACCGTGTAAAAACACTCCCCGAAAAGGCTGTCACGGACCATTACAAGGCTGAGATTCACGATTAAATTCTGGTTTATCTTTCCACTGATCCGAAAATAACGGCCCTCCGAAACTGTCTGCTCCGCCGTAACGGTCGCTGACAGTAGTGTGATAAACGAAATAATCAGACCCAATCGCCTCATAGTACTCCTTTTCCTAACGTGTTCCAAAAATGGTTGTACCAATGCGAACCATCGTACTTCCTTCTGATACAGCGATTTTGTAATCGCCCGACATGCCCAGCGAAATTTCGCAGAATGTGCCTGTATCACTGAAATAGTGCTTTTTAAGATGAGTAAAAATTCCTGACAGGGCTTTCATCTCCTGCCTGACCAGTGCCTCATCGTCAACAAAAGATGCCATTCCCATCACCCCGCAAATCCGTATATTATTAAAACATTGATAATCATTTGATTCTAAAAGATCACAAGCCTCGTTCAGGTTTAAACCAAATTTAGTCTCTTCAGTTGCGATGTGAAATTGAAGAAGGCAGTCTATGATCCTGGCGCATTTCGCAGCCTCCTTATCAACCTCCTTGAGCAGGCGAATGCTGTCGATACTATGGATCATCCGGATGAATGGAACCAGGTACCTGACTTTATTGGTCTGCAGGTGCCCGATAAAGTGCCAGTCAATATCACCCGGCAACAATGGATATTTCCGGATCAGATCCTGTACCTTGTTTTCACCGAAAAGTCTCTGCCCGGCCTGGTATGCTTCCCGGATCGTTTCTGTTGTCTGGTTCTTCGAAACAGCGATCAGTTTCACCCGCGGTGGCAGTTCAGTTCTGAGCTTATAAAGATTTTCGGTAATATTCACCAGGGTCAGATTTGCCGGACAAAATTACAAATTTGTCAGTTATCAGCGGAGACGTACCTTTGCATTTTCCATTGACATGAAACGAATCCTGAAATCCTTTCTCTTACAGATCCTGTTCTGGATGTTCCTGTTCATCCTGACCAGGGCTGTTTTCCTGGTGTTTCACCTGCAATTGCTGGTCATCGAGAAGATCCCTTTCGGAGAGGTAATCAGCGTTTTTCTGTATGGGCTTAAACTCGATCTTGCAACGGCCTGTTACTTTATGCTGATCCCGTTCCTGATCCTTACCATTCAGTCGTTCAGACCATTTTTACTGCTGACCCGGATCAACCAGTGGTATACCTATATTCTGACTGTGTTTTATGTTTTTGCCGCCACCGGCGAAACGGGTATATATGCCGAATGGAAAACCAAGCTCACCTACAAAGTAATCAAATACCTTGCAAACCCATCGGAGATCTACAATTCGGCAGAAACCGGGCAGTTTTTCCTTCTTTTGTTGATTTTCCTTGTGATATCCGCACTTGCAATATTTACCTTCAGGAGGTTTTTCTTTGTAATGATTGAAAGAAACGATGAACCTGAAAATCTTTTCCCGAAGCTGGCCTTCATGATCATAACTCCAGGACTGTTGTTTCTTGGCCTGCGGGGAGGATGGCAGCAGATCCCCATTAACCAGAGTGAATCCTACTTTTCACGGTATAATATTCTGAACCTTTCCGCTGTCAACACCGCTTTTAACCTCTACATCAGCATTTTCGAGAATCTGCAGAATTTCGACCGCAATCCTTATGTTTACATGAGCCAGGAGGATGCAGCAACCATCATGGATAAAATTTACAGGATGCCCTGCGATTCCTCGGTATCGGTTCTCAGTAACCCACGGCCAAATATTGTCATGTTCATTCTCGAAAGCTGGTCGGCCGACCTGATCGAGGATCTCGGTGGGGAACCGGGCATCACACCGGAGTTTAAAAAGCTCCAGAAAGAGGGTATCCTGTTCACCGACATTTATGCATCCGGATCAAGATCTGAACAGGCCATGGCATCCATCTTTTCGGCTTTCCCTTCACATCCGGTCAGTTCTGTCACCGTGCAGCCCGACAAGTTCGTGAAACTTCCCAGCCTGGTTCACGAGTTGAAGAATGCGGGCTACAGGAGTGCCTTTTATTTCGGCGGACAACTGATATACGGGAACATAAAGAGTTACATCTACTTTAACCAGTTTAACAAGATCATGGAGATCTACGACTTTCCGAAATCGCTGCCCCAGGGTAAACTCGGAATTCACGACCAGTACACATTTCAGTATATGGCCGAAGATCTGGGCAAACTTGATCAGCCCTTTCTGGCCGCTATCTTCTCCCTGAGCACCCACTCCCCGTGGGATCAGCCATTCGAAAAACCGCTTAAATGGGGCGACAACGAGCAGGAATACATCAATGCGGCCTATTACACCGACCACTGCCTGGGTGTTTTTTTCCGGAAGGTTCGTTCCAGTCCATGGTACGACAATTCCTTATTCATCATTGTTGCTGACCATAGCCATAACTCATACAGGAACTGGCACCCGCAGTCGCGCGAGTATCATCGTATCCCGATGCTGTTCCTGGGGAATGTGATCAGGGAGGAGTTCAGAGGCACTGCATGGAATCTGACCGGCAATCAGCACGACATCGCAGCAACCGTACTCAGGCAGCTGAACCTTGACCACACCGCATTCAGGTACAGCAAAGACCTTTTGAACAGCTGCACGCCTCCCTTTGCTTACTATACCACTGAGGACGGGGTGGGGTGGGTCTCGCCCCGGGGTTATTACACTTTCGAAACCGGGCCCGCCTATTATTACTGGTGGACCACGCCCAACCTTGCCGATTCAGTGATACGCGAAGGAAAAGCATACCTGCAGACCGTATTCTCCGACTACCTGGAAGAATAAAAAAAAAGCCACCCGAAGGCAGCCTTTAGGCATTTCAGTGCATTGGATCAATCGAGCAGGTGTACCACCAGCCCCGACCGGAGTTTGGGTTCGAACCAGGTAGTTTTCGGGGGCATGATGTTCCCGGAATCCGCGATGTCGATCAGTTGTTTCATCGACACGGGATAAAGGGCAAACGCGGCTTTCATCTCTCCGCTGTCGACCCTTTTGACAAGTTCACCAAGTCCCCTGATGCCGCCAACAAAATCGATGCGGTTTGAGGTCCGTAGATCTTTGATCCCAAGGATCTTGTCGAGTACCAACTTCGAAAGTATGGTGACATCAAGCACACCGATGGGATCCAGATCGTCGTAGGTTCCGGGCCTGGCTGTCAGGGAATACCACGTCCCACCAAGGTACATCCCGAAATTGTGAAGCCCGGTGGGTTTAAAGATCTCATTGCCCTTCTCCTCAATCACGAAGACCTGCCCGAGTGCTTTCAGAAATTCTGATACAGAAAGTCCGTTCAGATCTTTGACCACACGGTTGTAGTCGATGATCGATAACTGGTTGTCGGGAAAATGCACCGCCAGAAAATAATTATACTCCTCGGCGCCTGTATGACCCGGATTTTTCATTTTTTTCTCATTACCTACAAGCGCCGCTGCCGCTGTGCGGTGATGTCCGTCGGCCACATAGGTATAGGGTATCGCTTCAAACAATTTAACGATACGGTCAATAACCGGCTGGTCACTGATTACCCAGAAGTGATGTCCAACTCCGTCTGCAGCCGTAAAATCATAGACTGGTGAATTGGCCCCGACAAATTTTTCAACGATCGCATCCAGTTCACCAACGGCAGGGTAAGTAAAGAAGACCGGCTCCATATTGGCATTGGTAATGCGAACATGCTTCATCCGGTCCTCCTCTTTATCTTTCCTCGTCAATTCATGCTTTTTGATCACGCCTGTCATATAATCCGAAACGCCGGCACAACCGACAATCCCATACTGGGTTTTACCGTTCATCGTCTGGGCATAAATGTATAGTAATTCCCGGTCGTCAGGCACAAGCCAGCCATCGCTTACAAACTTGTCGAAATTCTCCCTGGCCTTGTCGTAAACGGGCTGCGAATGAATATCCACCGATTCCGGCAGGTCAATTTCTGGTTTAATGATGTGCAGGAGGGAATAAGGGTTTCCGCTGGCCTCTTCCCGGGCCTCCTGCGAATTCAGCACATCATAAGGTCTTGAGGCCAGTTGCTTAACAATACCAGCAGGCGGACGTAGTCCCCTGAAAGGTTTAAGAATTGCCATAAAGATAAGTTAATTAATTCGATACATTCGGTAAAGGGAACTGACTGCGCTAATCGTTGAGATCATCATCGTCGAGCTCACCAGGTTTGACGCTGCGCTGAAGCGAACCAATCAGCGCACCTATCATTTTTGTCATCTCCATGAGGTGATTCTTAGAATTGTCGAATTCACTCCCGGAAATAAATGAACGGCTTTGGGCCACGGTGGAAAGAACAACACACTCTCGAACCGAACTTTTAGCCATTTTAAGGTAGTAAACAAACTGACTTTTATTTCTGGATGAGCCTTCTGCAATATTTAATGCAATCCCGTGGGCAGAGCTCAGAAAACGGTCAAAAAACGATTTCATGAAAGGATCGTTTGAAGTGTTCTTCGCCATTAAATATACCCAATCGATATATTCGAGCGCCTTGTGGTAGATTCTCAAATCTTCAAATCTGAAGAAAGTACTGGGTTTTTCGTGTTCGTTTTCCATGGGTTAGCTCATTAAGTGGATAAATATTTTCTATTTATTTACCTGAAAAGTCCTGTTACCGGTATTAAGAAAACCTACGATCTGTTTTGCTGCAGCAATGCCTGCATTGATATTTGCTTCCTCGGTCTGGGCTCCCATTTTTTTCGGGGTACAGAAGAATTTGGCCTTGAAGTTTGCCTCAATTTCTGCCTTATTGGTTGGTTCCACATCGGAAAGATATCCGAAATCCTTGCGTTCCTGGAACATTCTGAGCAAATCGGCTTCATGAATCACCTCTGCGCGTGCAGTGTTGACAAGACAGGCCGGTGTTGGCATCTTTGAAAGCAGTTCAAAGTTGATGGACTGTTTTGTCTGGCTGTTGGCAGGGATATGCAACGATATATAATTGCATGTTGAGTAAAGTTCTGCGGCAGTTTCAATCCATTTCACACCGTCTTTTTCAATTTCCGACTTCTGTATAAAAGGATCAAAGGCGAATACTTCCATGCCAAATCCCTTCGCGATGCGGGCGACATTCTTTCCTACGTATCCATAGGCATGAATGCCAAGCTTTTTACCGTATAGCTCATAACCGGATTTGCCATTGTAGAAATTACGTGCGTAATATACCATCATACCCAAAGCCAGTTCAGCGACTGCGTTGGAGTTCTGGCCCGGGGTGTTCATGGCCACTACGCCTTTGGCCGTTGCCGCCTGCAGGTCTATGTTGTCGTATCCGGCACCGGCCCTGACAACGATTTTAAGATTCTTCCCTGCATCAATCACCGCCTTGTCGGCTTTGTCACTACGGATAATCACCGCATCCACATCGGCCACTGCCTTGATGAAGTCATCCTGGCTGGTGTAATTCTCCAGCAGCACCAGTTCGAAACCGGCCTCTTCCACCACTTTTCGTATTCCCTTCACCGCAACCGGTGCAAAGGGCTTATCGGTGGCAACCAATACTTTTGTCATAGGAATACAATTTAAGCCGGGCATCCCGACAGGCTGCCCGGAAGGTTTTTAATTATTCTTTTCAAAATCAGCCATTGCCTCCACCAGGGCCTGTACACTTTCATACGGCATGGCATTGTAAACCGATGCGCGGAATCCTCCCACCGACCGGTGACCTTTAATACCAATCATTCCCCTGGTCTTGGCAAATTCCATGAAAGCATCCTCCTTATCTTTGTACTGCTCCTTCATGACAAAGCAGATATTCATCAACGAACGGGAATCCTTCTCAACCGTACCAACAAACATCTTGCTGTTATCGATGGCGTCATATAACAGGTTTGCTTTCCTGATATTCATCTCCTGTACCGCCTTGACTCCCCCGAGGTTCTTAATCCAGCGCAGCGTTTCAAGACAGGTGTAAATGGCAAAAACAGGCGGGGTGTTATAAAGTGAAGGTTCTTTCAGATGTGTGGGATACTGCAGCATGGTTGGTACCTTTCGCACGGCTTTCGCTGCGATCTCCTCCTTGATGATGACAAACGTAACTCCTGCAGGGCCGAGGTTCTTTTGCGCTCCGCCATAAATGAGATCGTACTTTGAAACATCAACCGGACGGCTCAGTATGTCTGAAGACATATCGGCAAATAAAGGCACTGGACTGTCGATATCGTGTTTTATTTCCGAACCATATATTGTATTATTGGTGGTGATGTGGAAATAATCTGCATCGGTGGGAATGGTATATGACTTCGGGATATAAGTAAAATTTTTGTCGGCTGACGAGGCCACAACATCTACTTCACCGAAGAATTTTGCCTCTTTGATGGCTTTCTGCGCCCAAACTCCGGTTTCGAGATAGGCTGCTTTTTTTCCAAGGAAATTGTATGGGATCATACAGAATTGCATACTTGCACCACCACCCAGGAAAATGACCTGGTAACCGGCAGGAATCTCCATAAGCTCTTTGAAGAGTGCCATGGTTTCATCGAGGATACTCTGAAAATCTTTACTCCTGTGAGAGATTTCCAACAGTGACAAACCGATTCCGTTCAGGTCCAGAATGGCTTTGGCCGAGTTCTCAACGGCAATTCGCGGCAGGATCGAAGGGCCTGCATTAAAATTATGCTTTTTCATATTCATTGTATTTTATAAATGTATTTGAAGGTTTCATGCTGCAATAATACGCAAACAAATATAAGGATTCCAAGGAAAAATAAAAATTATTGTTCAAGAATAAACAACTAAAACTAAGGTTGTCGGTAAAGATTCCTGGCATCCACCGATTCAAGAAAGACCCAGTAGCCTTTCTCGAAGGCGAAACCGTCGTACTGATCACCCGAAGGCACATAATACTGAAATTGACCCTCCAGCAGCGGATCAAGCGGAAGTAAACGGTCGAATACAATGATATTCCTCAGTTCCAGTTTTTCATCGAATGTGCGGGTTGCTGCATTCCATTTCCTGGTAACTTTTACCGGCTGTTCCTCGTATTTCAGCGACATGGATGAAGTTGCATCGTACCTGAAAATGATCCTGGTCCGGGACCGATGGCCATAACCACTGAATACCGGGGCTCCGAAAATGGGATAACCGCTTTCATCAAACGACAGTATTTCGATGACTTTACGTGTAAGTTTCCGGTCCTGGCCCGACCAGCCCAGTAACGTATATATCTTCTTACCGTCGCGACCAACTCCCGTGATGATCCTGTAGTAAAGGGCACCGATCCACGACTGCGGTGAAAGTAAAGCTGAATCCTGACCTGGGACGGAATCAGAGCGGTCGGTAAGTTCATAAAGCCGCTGCTGCCCCTGCAACATGGTTGCCAGGAATCCATTGTATCTGAAATGACCGGTGGACATCTGCAGGTTCCAATGGTAAAAGACGACAAGTCCATCATCTGATTTTGCCCTGACGATCGACCGGATGTCCTGGATATCAGGTTCCCGGCCGGGATTATCAATCATAGTCTCTCGGAGTGTTTTCCTGAGCTGGGAGTTCAGGGCCAACACGGTGCTGTCGTCCCTGATGACCGACATTTGTTGCACGATCGCCCTGATGGAATCACCTGCTGCCCGGGGCGATAAATTCTCCTGCGCAACTGTTTTCGTTGAATAAACAACCAGCAGAACCATGACAGCCGCCAAGGCCCTGGCAGTATCCTGCAGCAATTTCACCGTTGAGTTTCCAAATCCCATGCATGCAAAATTCGCAATTTTAGCGGTATTTTTGCAAAAAGAAGCGTTTATGGATTTTGACAGTCGTATCGGTTCGTTTATAAAACTGGGTAAACGATTGAGAGAAAGCGGGAAGGGATTATTCCAGGACCCTTTGGATGTGATGGAGCAAGCCATCGCGAAGGCGATTGCCTCGAATCCTTGGTTCACTGGATCGGCTGTACGATATGCGCTCCAAAGCCTTGGAGATGCGTTGGTAGAGGAAAATATCCACCGGTGGCTGGAGCCCTATAAGGATCGAATCAACCGTCAAACCGGATTGAAAACTGTTGCTGTCGTGATGGCCGGCAACATTCCTGCCGTCGGTTTTCACGATCTCCTGTCGGTACTGATCACCGGCCAACGGCTGCAGGCGCGTCTTTCTTCCTCCGACGAACATCTCCTGCCTGCCATGGCTCATATCCTGCAGGCTGAAGATAAAGGATGGACGGAAAGGATTTTGTTTAGCGGCAAAATTCAGCGGCCTTTCAATGCGGTAATTGCGACCGGCAACGATAATTCGGCCCGCCATTTCACAGAGTATTTTGGTCAGTATCCACATATCATCCGGAAAAACAGGACCAGCGTGGCAGTTCTGAAGGGGGATGAGACACTTCATCAACTTACCAGCCTCGCTGACGACTGCATGCTTCATTTCGGCCTCGGCTGCCGGTCTGTGACCCGGCTTCTTGTTCCTGAGGGTTATGACTTCTCATTACTTATAAAGTCTTTCGATAAATACCGTTCTTTCCTTGACCATACCCGCTATCACAATAATTATATCTACAACCGGTCGTTATGCCTGCTGAATAACAGCCCGTTTCTCGATACGGGATTTCTGATCCTGCGTGAACAGGAAGACCTTACCTCACGTATCGCGGAGATCCATTACTCTTTCTACAGGAATATCGCTGAAGTGACCAACTTCATCAGGCAGCAAAGTGATGGCATCCAGTGCGTTGTTGGTGACCGGTCACTTCCCTTTGTAACTGTGTTGTTCGGAGAGACACAGAAACCGGCCCTCTGGCAGTATGCCGACGGAGTGGACACCCTTGATTTCCTGCTGTCATGAATTCTAACGATTTATGGACATTTTTTTACGAAATGCTTTGTTCAATAAAATAAAAACACTAATTTTGCACCCTCAATAAAAAATTACAAAAATGAAGAAAGATATTCATCCGAAAGATTACCGTCTTGTAGTGTTTAAAGATATTTCGAACGATTACGCGTTCCTTTCCAAATCCACTGTGAAAACGAAAGAAACCATTGTATGGGAAGACGGTCTCGAGTATCCGCTGATTAAGCTTGAAATTTCGCATACATCACATCCGTTTTACACTGGAAAGATGAAACTGGTCGACACTGCAGGTCGCGTCGATAAGTTCAAGAGCCGCTACCAGAAACACATGGAGCAGAAAGCAGCCAGGTAAAACAGGAATAAAATATTTCCAAAAAGCCTCCGTTTTCCTGATGGGGGCTTTTTTATTCCATATATTTGCTGAAAATAAAAAACACAAATGAACTATATCCTTTTTGATGAGAGCATTGTCAGGACCAACCTGTTACCCCTGACATTTGTCCGTCCGGTGGCCGATATCCGTGTGGGAATCCTGACAATCCGCGAGAAGTGGGAGAAGTGGCTCAAGGAATCGACTTCGACCCTCACAGAAGGCTATCTTGCGGCCAAGTTCCCCATAGTAAAGATGGCGGAAAATGTGCTTATCAACGGATCTATCTGCCCGAATGAGGAGATTATCGACGCCGTCAGAAAACTGAAACCCAACCAGACGATCGTATATAATGATTGTATCATTGCGCTTCATGTCACGGAGATGGAGTTGGACAGCATTGGCGAGTCTTCCTCCGAAGGCATTGAAGAGATCCAGATCAGTGAGGCTCCTTTGAAGATTAACCATACCTGGGAGATTTTCTCCAAAAATGAGCTGGCCATCATACAGGATTTTGCGCTGCTGACCAAAGGCCGGAAGAGTCAGAAACTGAATGATACGAACCGGGTTATAAATCCCGAAAAGATCTTTGTAGAAAAAGGTGCGGTAGTTGAATTTGCCACCCTGAACGCATCAACAGGCCCTATTTATATCGGGAAAAATGCCCATATCATGGAAGGGGCAATGATAAGGGGTCCTTTTGCATTGTGCGAATCAGCCCAGATAAAAATGGGTGCAAAGATTTATGGACCCACGACCGTCGGACCCTGGTGCAGGGTGGGAGGGGAGGTAAATAATTCCGTCCTCTTCGGATATTCAAACAAGGCGCATGACGGATTTATGGGGCACTCGGTCATTGGCGAATGGTGCAACCTTGGCGCCGACACCAACACCTCCAATCTTAAAAACACCTACGATACAGTCAGACTCTGGAGTTACGGAAAGCAGACTTTCGTGAACACGCACCTGCAATTTTGCGGACTGATCATGGGGGATCATTCGAAATGCGCCATCGACACCCAGTTTAACACAGGAACCGTAGTTGGAGTGAATGCAAATATTTTTGGTTCAGGGTTTCAGCGTAATTTCATTCCCTCCTTTACCTGGGGCGGTACCGGAGGCCATACCAACTATAGCATTTCCAAAGCACTGGAGGTGGCAGAAATTGTTTTTAAAAGGCGTCACCGAGCCTTCGACGAAATTGAGCGTAACCTGCTCACCAGCGTCTACAATGTTACGATGAAAAACAAATACCTGTAAATCAACCTCTTCTATCTGGCATATTTATTGTCAATACCTTTCCCCTGCAAATTTTCGCAGTAATCTGACAATTTGTTTTAATTAATCATCTGCTTGATGAAACATAACGCTTTTGCATTTTCAGAAATCCTGGATCCGGATGCGGAATTTATACCCTTGCTTTCGTCAGAAGACGAGGAAGCGATGAATGCTGAGGATGTTCCGGAGATATTGCCGATACTGCCCCTCAAGAACACAGTGCTATTCCCCGGAGTGGTAATACCCATTACAGTCGGCCGCGATAAGTCGATCAAACTCATCCGCGAATTCTACAAAGGAACCCGGGTTATCGGTGTAGTTTCGCAGCGTGACCCCAACGTGGAAGATCCTGAATTCAGCGACCTGTACACCGTGGGAACCGTCGCCTATATATTTAAGATACTGCAGATGCCCGATGGCAGTAACACCGCCATCATCCAGGGAAAAAGGCGGTTCAGGATGAAAGAAATGATCCAATCTGAACCCTATATCAAGGCCACTGTTTCAGCATTTGAGCTACCGGCAAATTCGCCTCCTGATAACCATGAATTCACGGCGCTCATCGCATCGCTGAAAGACCTTGCCATTCAGATCATCAGCAAATCACCCAACATCCCATCTGAGGCCTCATTCGCCATAAAGAATATCGAATCCCACTCGTTCCTGGTCAATTTCATATCTTCAAATCTCAACATTGAACTTCCTGAAAAACAGGGCTTGCTCGAAATTGCCGAACTTACCGATTTCGCTCATAAGGTACTGACTTTTCTTACACGTGAACTTCAGGTTGTGGATCTTAAACAACAGATCCAGGACAAGGTTAAAACCGACCTCGACAAGCAGCAGCGCGACTATTACCTGAATCAGCAACTCAAGACGATCCAGGAAGAACTTGGCGGAAATTCAAATGTACAGGAGATTAATGTTCTCAGGGAACAGGCGGCGCATAAAAAATGGTCGAGAGAGGTTGCCGGGGTTTTTGAAAAAGAGATGAACAAGCTGCAGCGGATGCATCCCATGGCGGCTGAATATTCGATCCAGACCAATTACCTTGAAACACTCGTGCAACTCCCGTGGGGGGAATATACCGAGGACAATCTTGACCTGCACCATGCCCAGACCGTGCTTGACAAAGATCATTTCGGACTTGAGAAAGTCAAGGAAAGGATCATTGAACACCTGGCCGTGATCAAGCTGAAACGTGATATGAAAGCCCCTATCCTTTGCCTTGTGGGCCCGCCGGGTGTTGGAAAGACTTCGTTGGGGAAGAGCATTGCCCGTGCCCTGGGAAGAAAATACATCAGGATGTCGCTGGGTGGCCTGCGCGACGAATCGGAACTCCGGGGCCACCGCAAAACCTACATCGGTGCCATGCCTGGCAGGATTATCCAGAGCCTTAAAAAGGTTAAATCCTCCAATCCCGTTTTTGTGCTGGATGAAATCGACAAGGTGCTCGGAATGAACATCAACGGTGATCCGCAGGCAGCTTTGCTCGAGGTTCTTGATCCTGAGCAGAATGTCGCTTTCTACGATAACTTCCTTGAGGTTGAATATGATCTTTCGAGAATCATGTTCATCGCCACCGCAAACACGCTCAGCACGGTGCACCCGGCGCTGCGCGACCGGATGGAGATCATTGAGCTGCCCGGCTACCTTTTAGAAGAAAAAATAGAGATTGCAAAGCGTCATCTTGTACCCAAGCAGATTGCCGAACATGGACTGAAAAAGAGCCAGTTGCGCTTTTCAAACCAATTGATAAGGAAAATCATCGAGGATTACACCCGTGAATCAGGGGTAAGAACCCTTGAGAAAAGCATTGCAAAGATCATCAGGTACCATGCCAAGCAGGTTGTCATGGATCAGCCATATGATAAAACCATCGCCGAGACTTCCCTGAAAAAGATCATGGGCAGCCAGGTTTTTCAGGCCGACAGGGCCATATCGAACGCCATTGCCGGCGTTGTTACAGGGCTGGCATGGACGGCAACCGGGGGCGAGATATTGTTTGTTGAAGCCAGCCTCAGTAGGGGAAAGGGCGATCTGACCCTGACCGGCAACCTGGGTGATGTCATGAAAGAATCGGCCTCTATCGCGCTTGCTTATCTTAAGGCGCATGCTGAATCATTTTCAATCGATCCTGATATTTTTAAATTCTGGAACATTCATATCCATGTGCCTGAAGGTGCAACGCCTAAAGATGGTCCCTCCGCAGGCATTACCATGTTCACAGCGCTGCTTTCAGCCTTTACTCAGCGAAAGGTAAGAAAAAAACTTGCCATGACCGGTGAAATTACACTGCGAGGTAAAGTGCTTCCTGTTGGCGGGATCAAGGAGAAAATGCTCGCTGCACGCCGGGCCAACCTGGAGCACATCATCCTTTCGGAAGAGAACAGGAAGGACATTGAGGAAATAAAACCAGGATACATCGAAGGCCTTACTTTCCACTATATCGACGAAATGAAAGAGATTATCGATTTTGCCTTACTCAGCGAGAAGGTAAAAAATCCGCTCAACCTCATTTACCAGCAAACCAAGGCTATCTGATAACAACCATCTTGATCTTTTCGAAATGGTCAGTGGTCTCCATCTTTAGGAAATAGATGCCCGGCTCCATGGAACCCCTTTCAATGGTTAGCCGGTAACTGCCGGGAAGATGGACCCTGTTTACCGGCTCCATCACTTTTTTACCCTGTGCATCAATAACCGAAATAATCACCGGTCCGCTTTTTTCAACCCTGTACCTGACCATGGTACGCTCAGAAAACGGATTCGGCTCGTTCTGAAATAAAAACGATTTAGTCAGACCTTGATTTTCAGGAGTTCCGAGCACGGTCGTGGCCTGTTTGAGAAGGATGTTCCGGTAGGGGTCAAAAACCAGCTCAACTGGTTTCTTGGTAAAATGAAAGGCGAATTCCTGGGGATTTGTATCGTTATGAATCGCTACCAGCGTGTCGGATTGATCCGTAAACCTGAATAAAATCCGAACCGGCATTTTAAAAAATACGGTATTGGTCTGCGTTTGCCGTATCGTGAGGGCTACCCGCCAGTGGTTATCTTCGGTACTGTCAATCTGATAAGTATTTTGATAAACCGGGTGATCAGGCGAATAGACCCATTGATCGAAAAACCAGTTCAGATCCTTTCCGGAAGCCTTTTCTGCAATGGTCACGAAATCTTCGGTGAAAGCTATCCCATACATCAACCGCGGATCAGTTGCATATGACTTCATCACCTCGAAAAATAACGAATCACCGAGTACATCCCGCAACTGATACAATACACATGCCCCCTTGTAATAAGTAATGGCCGTATTGTAAAGATGGCCGCCGGGTGGCGTCTTGATGGCCCATTCCGGATGGTATAACGGCCAGCCGGGATTTGCACCGAGATAAGAATTGGCAATGGTATTCATACTCGACTTATAGGCCAGGTATCCCTCTGAATGTTCCAGCCAGAGATGCTGACAGTAGGTGGCAAATCCCTCGTTGAGCCATACATCAGCCCAGGTGCCGCAGGTGATGAGGTCACCAAACCATTGATGGGCATGCTCATGGGCAACCAGCTGAATATCAGCAAAACCATTGGGCTGCAGGATCACCATCGACTGATTTTCCATACCCCCCCATGGGAAGGTACTGTTTTGGGTCGCAAAACCTATCTTTTCAAATGGATAATCACCGAACCTGGAAGCGAAAAAATTAGTGATGGCAGTTAACGCAGTGTCGGTGGCCGTTATGATCTCGCCAGGCCGGTAATACAACCTCACGGGAATACTGTCTGAAGGATTTGCCTGACAATGCCAATAGCTTTGTTTTATGGCATAATTAATTCTTGAAGTAAAGGTGATCAGGTAGGTGGCCACCGGGTGAATGGTCTTCCAGTGATAGATAATTGTATCTCCGGTGATCAGGGAATCAGCCAGGTATCCGTTCGAACCGAGTCGTGCACTCAGCGGGACTTTGGCTTTCAGCTCCCATAAAGCTTTGTCGGATGGCCTGTCCCAGCAAGGCAGCCACTTTCGGGCACCTTCGGGCGGATTGTCGGTATAAACCACTCCATAACCAACATAAAAGCCATTGTCGGCAATATGCTTGTGGCGGTATCTGACAGGAATTTCTAAAATCTCACCAGGCTGGTATGTCCTGTCGCAAAAAACGGTCAGCGTATCGTTTTCGTGCGTAAAGGTGAAGCCGGGCAACTCAACGGAATCAATGATCAAAGAATTACTTACAGCATTTAAACGTATCGTTTGAAGGGCCGAATCGACCTTCAGTGTGATGACAACCCTTGCCGTGAAGGTTCTGGGATAGGGCGTCAGAAAGCAATGATAAAGGTCTATATCCAGGCTGTATTTCTGTACATCATAGCTATGCCGGGTGTAAAAATGGGCAGTGTCGACGGGGTTCACAGGTGCTGAATGAACCTCTTCGGGTACTGAAAGGATAAGTGCCAGAATGACAGGTAAGAATCGGATCATAACAAATGGTGGTTGCTGGGTATTTGGTATAGAATAAGCAGGAATCCGGTTTACTTTGTTTTTACAATTTTTGTATACGTGTTTACTCCGTTCATCCGGATGCCAAGAATATAAACTCCGGGAGATAAACCGGTCAGATCGGCTGTAAGTTCATTGATGCCTTTACCTGCCAACTGACTGACGGGTTTCATGACCACCTCACCCTGCATGCTGTACACCGAAAAGAGTATGTCACCCGGTGCGCTGAGTGAAAATTTAACCAGCGCTTTGTTTTCCAAAGGATTAGGTTGAACCGCAAGAACCGTAATCAGGGCATCTGACTCACAATCACCCGGCATTCCAACCACCGTGCTTCCCTCCTTCAGAACGATTTCATTATCAGGGTCGAATTCCAGTGCAACTGGTTCTTTTCCTACCATCCACCAAAACAACTGGTCGTTGACATCATTCATCACCCTGAAAACAGTGTCGCTGTTATCAGCAAACATAACCCTGATTTCAACAGGCATTTTAAAGAAGGATGAATTGCTCTGGACCTGCCTCAGAAAAAGCTTAACAAGCCATTGACCAGTCCCTGCTGACTCAAATTTATACGAGTTTTCGTATACCGGATGATTGGGCCCGAATATCCATTGGTTGAAAAACCAGTCGTAATTACCCCCGGACACATTGTTGACCACTGAATTAAAATCAGCGATGGTGGCTGACTGGAACCTGAGGGAAGTGTCGGAGCAATAGTTACGGAGTACCCCGAAAAAGAGTGAATCACCCAGCACATACCTTAAAAGGTGCACAACACAGGCCCCTTTGGAGTAAGTAATCGGATAGTTGAACAGAATACCGGAAGAAGGTGTTGTCTGAGCCCAGGATGAATCGGATATGGCCCAACCCGGATTTCCCAATAAATAAATTGTGGCATAATCATCGATTGCAGCCTTATAAGCATCATACCCACCGTAACTTTCATACCAGTACCCTTCGCTCCAGGTCGCAAAACCTTCGTTAAGCCAGATATCCGCCCAGGTTTTGCAGGTAATCATATCGCCGAACCACTGGTGGGCAAACTCGTGAGCCACGAGCCCTTCATGCCATGCCCCGGGATAAAGGCTGGTCAGGGTTTGATTTTCCATTCCTCCCCATCCAAAATTATCATCAAGCGTCGCAAAACCGTTTTTCTCGAAAGGGTGTTCAACAAAGCCCTGTGAGAACCAGTCGGTCATGTCTGAGATCATATCCATGATGGGGAATGGATTTTCTCCGGGATTGTAATAAAACATGATGGGTATGCTGTCGGAGGGATTGGATGGCTTTTTCCAGTAAACGATATTTTTCTGATAGTTAATTCGTGAAGAAAGGACAACCAGGTAGGTTGCTACATTGTGTTCCGAGATCCAGTGGTAAGTGAGGGTGTCGCCCGAAAATGACGAATCAGCAAGGCGACCGTTGGACCCAAGACGCACATCTGCTTTAACCCTGGCGGTTATGTCGACCTGGGCCTTGTCTGAGGGTTTGTCCCAGCACGGGAACCAACGCCTGGCGCGTTCCGGTTGTGCATCGGTGTATACCATCCCGAGGTCAGAATAAAAAGCATCATCCTCCACATCTTTGTGCCGGTAATAGATCATCACTTCGGCGATCTCTCCGGGATTATAGGTTCTGTCGAGCTGAACCGTAAGCATGTTCGATCCATGCACAAATGACTGGCCTGCCAGCTTCACCGAATCGATGATCAGCGAAAAGTTGGCTGCGTGAAGACTGATTTGACTGATCACGGAATCAGCCATGAACTTCACTTTGCAACTGGCGGAAAAGGACGAAGGATAAGGTGCCAGGTAGCATTGGTAGAGCGACAGCGAAAGGGTATATTTTAAAACATCGAAGGAATGGGTGGGGCCGTAATCGGAAGATGAGAGCAGCTCCGGCATTACCGAACGGCTCTTTTTCAATGCACAGGCATGGGAACCAGAGAAATTGCCTGCACTTTGACCGGCAAGTGAGTTGGATATCACAAAAATCAAGAAAACTATAAAAAGGCGCATCTCTGGAAGACTGTCGGGATTTTCGCAAAGGTACGAGTAATATAATTAACTGTGAGGCCCCGGCCATTGGCAAAAGTTCTATTTTTGCAGTCGTACCATGAAACGACCTGGCTTTTTCATTTTTACATTCCTGATGATCCTGGCGGGATGCGGCCCCCGGACCGAACAAACCGGCCGGACCGTGTTCAGGTATAATGAAGCAGCCGGGATAACCACGCTTGATCCTGCATTTTCCAGAGACCAGACCATCATTTGGGTTGCCAATCAGTTGTATAACGGTTTGGTGCAGTTGGATGAAAAAATGGTCGTGAGGCCATGCATCGCAAAATCCTGGGAAATAAGCCCGGATGGCATGGAATATACTTTTCATCTCCGGAATGATGTATTGTTTCACGACAACCCGGTATTCAAGGAAGGGAAGGGGAGGAGGGTCATTTCAGCCGATTTTGTTTACTCATTCCTCCGGATCATGGATCCCGCAACCGCCTCTCCCGGAGCATGGATTTTCAACTGGGTAAGTCACGACAGCCTGGCTCCGCCATTCACGGCCCTGGATGATTCCACCCTGCTGATCAGGCTCAACAGGCCTTTCCCGCCATTTCCCGGATTGCTGTCGATGCAGTATTGTTCCGTAATTCCCAAAGAGGCCATCGACAACTATGGTCCCGATTTCAGAAAAAACCCGGTCGGTACGGGTCCCTTCATGTATAAAACCTGGGAGGAGGGGGTCAAACTGGTGTTAGTGAAAAATCCGGGTTATTTTGAGACCGACAGTGCGGGGAACCGCCTGCCTTACCTCGATGCCGTGGCCATCACATTCGTTGCCGACAAACAATCGGTATTTCTTGAATTCATCAAAGGGAACCTCGATTTCATGTCGGGTATTGATCCTTCATACAAAGATGAACTGCTTACAAACGACGGCAGGCTCAATGAAAAATATGCCGGCTCGGTCAAACTGATCACCCAGCCCTATCTGAACACCGAATATCTCGGGTTTATGGTTGGAAGATTACCTTCACCCGGCGTCGAACCGATTCCTGTTAAAGTCAGGAAAGCCATCAACATGGCCTTCGACCGAAAAAAAATGATCCGCTATTTGCGCAACAACATAGGCACACCCGGTTTTCAGGGTATCACGCCAAAAGGTCTTCCGTCATTCGATTCCACGATCGTTTATTATGATTACGATCCTCCGGGAGCTGCCCGGCTGTTGGCAGAGGCCGGTTTTCCGGGTGGGAAAGGCCTTGATCCCGTGGTTCTGACCGCTACATCCGACTACCTCGATATCTGTAAATATATTCAACGTGAAGTTCAAACCCTCGGGATCGACCTGAGGATTGAAGTCACCCCTCCGGCAACCGTCAAGGAAATGAAGGCACAGGCAAAACTGCCTTTCTTCCGGGCCTCCTGGATTGCCGATTATCCAGATGCAGAGAATTATCTTTCGATGTTCTACAGCAAAAATTTCTGCCCGCAGGGTCCCAACTACACCCATTTTTCAGATATGGGGTATGATCGCCTGTATGAAACCTCCTTTTTAACGCGCGACGACTCGGTACGTTACAGAATGTATCGGGAGATGGAGGACATTCTGATGGCTCAATCTCCTGTCATCGTTTTATATTACGATCAGGTGCTGCGATTTACGCGTTCAAACATCACCGGGATCGGCAGTAATCCCATGAACCTGCTAACATTGAAAAGTGTCAGAAAGAAACCGTAAGACCATCGTAGGCAAGTTTGATAAAGTCGGGCAACTGGCTGTTCACCTCTTCGTGTAAACCCATCTGGTGACTGATATGCGAAAGGAATCCCATTCCGGGTTTCAGGTCTGATAACAATGCTACTGCCTCATCCAGGCAGAAATGCGAATAATGTTTCTTTTTCCTTAGTGCATTCACCACCACTACATCTGATCCCCTGATCTTGTTTTTTTCAGTTTCGCTGATATACACCGCATCGGTGATATAAGTCAGGTTGCCGATCCTGAATCCGTAAACAAACTGGTTGGGTGAATAGTGCAGTGATTTTATGGGGATCACCTTTTGACCATGAATTTCGAAAGGTTTTATAGAGTAATCATGCAGGTTGATTTCCGGGACACCCGGGTAGGGGTTGGCTGAAAAGGCATAGGAATATTCCTTCCTGATCACCTGCTGCACACGCCGTGTGGCATAAACATCGGCCGGCCTTTGAAGGATATAGTTGAAAGCGCGCACATCATCAAGACCTCCCAAATGGTCCTTATGTGCATGGGTTACCAGTATCGCATCGATCGATTCGACTTTTTCCCTCAGCATCTGTTGTCTGAAATCCGGTCCGCAGTCGATAATGATCCTTATTTCACCCGTTTCAACCATGACAGATGACCGCAGTCTCCGGTCCTTCGGATCAGCAGAAGAACAAACAGGACATTTACACGCGATTACCGGAACCCCCTGCGAGGTTCCCGTACCCAGAAAGGTTATTTTCATATGCAAAATCTTCAAACTCCGGCCAAAGTTACACTCTTTCATCCAGAGGGGATACTTTTTCAAAAATCGCTTCGTTTTGTGGATTACCTGTAGGTTGATCTTTAATGGAATTGGTTAACTTTGCAGATTACCAGTCGGACATTCTCGAACCCAATGTTTGAAAAGATCAGGATCAGGATCGGTCAGTATTATCTGAAAAAGGAGTTGGAACGACTCCACCGCACGGTTCAGCTGACCAGCCTGCATGGTGCCAGGAAGATCGGCATACTTTATTCACTGGATGACGTACCTGATTATGACCGGGTTTCGGAGTTCGTTTCGGTCTTGCAAAACGAACAAAAAGAGGTGAAGGCACTCGGGTATGTCAAGAATAAAGAACTCGTTCAGCGTTTCCTTCCCAAGCTTTCCTATGATTTTTTTTCGAGACGCGACCTCACCTGGTTTTATAAACCAGTTCACGCAACAGTAAAAGATTTCATTGAAAAGGAGTTTGATCTGTTGATCGACCTCAGTACCACCGATAATTTCCCGCTCAGGTATATTTCCGGACTTTCGAGGTCGCTGTATAAGGTAGGCTGTTATTCGGCAGAAAACACCCTGTATTATGACTTTATGATCAACCTGAGACCTGGGATGTCAACCTCCGATTATCTCGGACACATTCAGCATTATCTCTCAATTATCAAACCCAATGAGTAAATCCAGCGAACAATTCAAGGGCACGGGCGTTGCCATTGTCACACCTTTTAAAAAATCGGGTGCCATCGATTTTGAAGCATACGAAAAAATACTGGAACATACCATCGGTGGCGGCGTTGACTTCATCGTAGTGCTGGGAACCACGGGGGAAGCATCTACCATTTCAAAGCCCGAAAAAAAGGCACTGATCGAATTTTCCGTCGAAAAAATCAACAAACGCGTGCCCCTGGTGGTTGGTGTTGGTGGAAATTGCACTTCCGATGTAATCCTTGCCATTCACGGTATGCCGTTTAAAGGTGTAAACGCTATTTTGTCGGTGTGTCCATACTACAATAAACCTCAGCAGGAGGGCATTTTCCGTCACTTTAAAACCATTGCAGAAGCCTGTCCCGTGCCAGTGATCCTTTACACGGTTCCGGGCAGAACAAGCAGTAATATCGCAGCCACTACCACCCTGCGGCTGGCCAATGAAGTACCCAACATTATCGGCATCAAGGAGGCTTCTGCAAACTTCGACCAGATTTTTCAGGTAATCATGCACCGTCCGAAGGATTTTCTCGTGCTATCGGGCGACGACGCTCTTACGCTCCCGCTGCTTGCCTGCGGAGCCGATGGCGTAATATCGGTGACCGCCAACGCATATCCCGGTGAGTTCTCCGAAATGGTCAGAATGGGAATGGCCGGAAACCTTAAGAAAGCGCGTCAACTGCACTATAAACTTCTGGATTTCACCAATGCCTTGTTCCTTGATGGAAGTCCTTCTGGAATCAAAGCCGCCCTCGAAATAAAGAAACTTTGCCATCACTACGTCAGGCTGCCGCTGGTTTCAGTCAGACCCGAGGTTCACCGACAACTAAAAAACATCATTGATTTACTCGAGCAATAATATGAGAAAATTATTCCTGGTCCTTTTAACTCACCTCCTTTTTTTATCCCTCCAGATCTTTGGTCAGATCAGCTCCAACAAAACCGTCGACAGTTTGTTTAATACCAGGGGAGAGATCTGCTTCTCATTTTCGATAAATTCACCCGGTGAAATCGCTGTATTTACCAATGTGGTATCGATCGATAATGTGAAGGGTAACACAGTAATTGCCTATGCCAGCAAAAAGGAGTTCGCTGAATTTTTACTTTATGGCAAAGAATTCCATATCGTGCCTTCTCCGGGAACCGCGGTCAAACCTGAAGATGTAGCCAACAGAGATGTCAGGTACGGCGACGAACCGTTCACACTCTGGAACTTTTATCCTACCTACGACCAGTATGTCGATTTTATGACCGGGTTTGCGAACCAGCATCCATCGCTTTGCAAACTCGACACCATTGGTACATCTGTTCAGGGCCGGCTGCTTCTTGCCGTAAAAATCAGTGATAATGTGGGAGATACAGAGGCCGAACCGCAGTTTCTCTACACTTCAAGCATCCATGGAGATGAAACGACAGGCTATGTTCTAATGCTCCATCTGATCGAATACCTCCTCACTGGTTATGGTACCGACCCATACATTACCGAGTTGGTGAATAGTACCGAGATTTTTATCAATCCACTGGCCAATCCTGATGGAACGTACAAAGGCGGCAACAACTCCGTTTACGGTGCTATCCGCTACAACGCGAATTTTGTTGATCTGAATCGGAATTATCCCGATCCGAAAATGGGACCTCACCCCGACGGCAATGAATGGCAGAAGGAGACAATCGCTTTCATGGATTATGCCGAAGCCAACCATTTTTCCATATCGGCCAATTTTCATGGAGGGGCCGAGGTTTTTAATTATCCTTGGGATACCTGGTCAAAACTGACAGCAGATGACGACTGGTGGCAGTTCGTGGGCAGGGAATGGGCCGATACGGTTCATGTTTATGGTCCTCCGGGATATTTTGATGACCTGGATAACGGGATAACCAACGGCTATGCCTGGTACGAACTGAACGGAGGGAGGCAGGATTATATGAATTACTGGCATAACTGCCGCGAGGTCACCCTGGAAATTTCCAATATTAAACTGCTTCCTGCCAATCAGCTTCTTAACTTCTGGAATTATAATTACCGTTCTTTCCTGAATTACATCCGCCAGGCCAATTATGGATTCAATGGTATCGTTACAGACACTGTGACCGACGAACCGGTTGAGGCAAAAGTGTATATTTTCGGTCATGACAGGGATTTTTCTGAGGTTTATTCCCATCAGCCAACAGGATTTTATGCCCGTCCAATATATGCGGGGACATATAACGTAATTTTTTCTGCTCCGGGTTATTATTCGAAGACTATCAAGGATGTGGAGGTTGAAAACCGAAGTACCACCAGGCTGGATGTGCAGTTAAGACCGCTTACCTACGATGCGCAGGATAAAGCCACAAGGTTTGCCATGATTTATCCCAATCCGTCAAACGGAAAGTTCAAACTGATGATGCCGGAAAGGCCGGTAAATCCCAGTTGTGCCATTCAGGTGCTGAACAGTGTTGGAAATCTGGTTTATTCAACTCAGCTGGATTGTGCAAAAGGCTGCACTTCTGTTGATGTGAGTCTTCCACCCGTCCCGGCCGGATTATACTTTCTGAAATTCAATTCCGGGCATCGGATCTATCTCGACAAGCTGATTATCCGGCATTAGAATGCATCGGCAACTGGCGGAACCCCGCCGGTTGAGTATTTACCTTCGTCAAGACGTTTTCTCACTTCGGCGAAAGCATCAATGGTTACCCTTACATCTTCAAGAGTATGAACAGCCGTAGGGATCAGGCGAAGCATGATTACGTTGCGGGGAACTACCGGGTAAATCACCACGCTGCAGAAAATACCAAAATTCTCACGCAGATCGGCGACGATCTGTGTGGCTTCGATAATGCCACCTTTCAGGAAAACAGGTGTAACGGGCGACTGTGTCTTTCCGATGTCAAATCCCTTTTCTTTAAGCCCGGTTTGCAGGGCCCTTACAATGGTCCATAATTTCTCACGAAGTTCAGGCTGGGTGCGGATGAGATCGAGCCGCTTGAGGCTGCCCATGACCATGGGCATGGGCAATGATTTTGCAAAGATCTGTGAACGCATATTATAGGTCAGCGCCTTGATGATACGCTTTTCACTGGCCACAAATGCTCCGATTCCTGCCATTGCCTTGGCAAATGTGCCGAAATAAACATCCACACCATCCATGACGTTTTGCTCCTGGCTGGTGCCGGCACCGGTACTTCCCATGGTTCCGAAACCATGTGCATCATCTACCAGAAGCCTGAAACCGTATTTATCTTTAAAACGGAGGATTCCGCTCAGATTGCCAAGATCACCCGGCATGCCGAACACACCCTCGGTTATAACGAGTATCCCTCCACCCGTTGCATCGGCAACCTTGCGGGCATGCTTGATCTGTGTCTCGAACCGGTCAATATCGTTGTGCGGAAAAACAAAGCGTTTGCCTATATGCATGCGCAACCCATCAAGAATACAGGCATGTGATTCAGAATCGTAGACCACCACATCATGCCTGTCGATGAGCGCATCAATGATGGATACCATACCCATGTAACCAAAATTGAGAAGGTAGGCTGCCTCCTTGTTTTCGAACGCCGCAAGTTCCTGTTCAAGCTGCTCGTGGTACTTTGTCTGTCCCGACATCATTCGTGCACCCATAGGTGAGGCCAGGCCGAATGACTCCGCTGCCTCCTTGTCGGCCAGGCGTACCTCAGGATGGTTGGCCAAACCGAGGTAGTTATTCAAACTCCAGACCAATACAGGCTTTCCCCTGAAATACATCCGGTTAGAAATGTCTCCCTCCAGTTTGGGAAAATAATAATAACCATGCCCCTGGTCGGCAAACTGACCCAAAGGGCCCATGTTGTTCACTACTTTTTCAAAAAGATCCACAGCTTTGTCAATTTGGTTAAACGTTCGGTGATAACCCATTTTGGCTGCAAAAGTATCAAAAAATAAATACTAATGGTGACCTTAAACCGTTAGTGATTGGATATTATGTTTTTTCATCAGAAAACCGTACTTTTGCAGCATGAAATACACAGTCCTTTCCACACTCCTTCTCTTCCTCCTTCTGGCTTTTCCTTCCTGCAAGTTTCAAAAACTGCTGAAAAGCGGAACCGTTGATGAGAAATATGATGAGGCGGTTAAGCTTTATAACGAAAAGGACTATTCGCGGGCTTTGCAATTGTTCGATCAATTGGTTGGTACCATGCGTGCAACCGACAAAGCCCAGAAGATGGCCTACATGTATGCTTATTGTTATTACCACCAGAAGGACTACACGCTGGCTGCCTATTATTTTAAACGGTACTCCAACAACTATCCCTCAACCACTGAGGCTGAAGAATGTTTGTACATGTCGGCCTATTGCAACTTCATGAATTCCCCTGAATACAGTCTCGATCAATCGATCACACTAGAAGCACTTAAGGAGTTGCAGCTATTTACCAACACCTACCCGACCAGTAAACGGGTTTCTGAATGCAATGACCTGATCGACCAGCTAAGGTTGAAACTTGAAATGAAAGATTACCGGTTAGCGAAGATGTATTACCGGATGGAGGATTACGCTGCAGCCATTCAGACGTTGAACAATATTCTAAAAGAATTTCCCGATACACCGCATAAGGAAGAAATCCTATTCCTCGTCTTCAAATCATACCACCGGTTTGCAAAACAGAGTATTGAATTTAGAAAAAAGGAACGGCACACAAAAGCAATGGCATCCTACAATGAATTTATTGCGCAATTCCCCGAAAGCCAGTTTCTTTCAGAAGCAAACGACATGAAGGAAAGATCCAGGAAGGAACTTGAGGCACTTTATCTTAAGGATCAGCTAATGCTGAATCAACAATCACCAAATACGCAATCATCAAAATCAGGAAAATAAAAATGGATTACAAAAAGGTAAAAACCGACGTAAACGCAGTGACCAGAAATATTGAGGATTTCACCGCCGGAACGAACAACATTTATGAAACAGTGGCAGTTATCTCAAAACGGGCCAACCAGATTGGCCTGGAAATTAAGGAGGAGTTAAACCAGAAATTATCCGAGTTCGCCACCTCATCCGACAACCTTGAGGAAGTATTCGAAAACCGGGAGCAGATCGAGATCGCCAAGTTCTACGAGCATCTCCCGAAACCCACCCTGATTGCCATTCACGAATACCTTGGCAGCGAAATTTACTTCAGGAATCCGCATAAGGAAAAACCTGAAGATTTCTGATAAACACAACGATCAGGTGCTGAAAGGTAAACATATTGTAATAGGTATCACCGGGAGTATTGCGGCCTATAAGATACCTTTCCTTGTACGGATGCTCATCAAAGAGGGGGCTGAAGTGCAGGTTATCATGACCCCGGTGGCCAAAGACTTTGTCACTCCGCTTACCCTTTCCACCCTTTCATTGAAACCTGTCATCATCGATCCGTTTAGCGATCGCGACGGCACCTGGAACAACCACGTTGAACTTGGACAATGGGCCGACCTGGTACTTTTCGCCCCTGTCACCGCCAATACGCTTGGAAAAATGGCTCATGGCATTGCCGACAACTTTCTTGTAACAGCCTACCTGTCGGCAAAGTGCCCCGTGATGATCGCACCAGCCATGGACCTCGACATGTATGCACACCCATCTACAAAGCGGAACATTGAGATCCTGCGGTCATATGGCAATCTGATTATTGAACCGCAGGTAGGAGAACTGGCCAGCGGACTTACCGGTCCCGGAAGGCTGGAAGAACCGGGCGAGATCTTTGCCATCATTGAGCGCTTCTTCAGAAAAAAAGACCAACTTGCTAAAAAAAAAGTCCTGATTACCGCCGGTCCGACTCAGGAAAGCATTGATCCTGTGAGATATATATCAAATCGCTCTTCAGGACTAATGGGACTTGCCCTGGCAAAAGAGGCCATGGAGCGTGGTGCAACCGTAACACTGATTTCCGGTCCATTGACTGCAACAATACCACCGGATAATATGCGCCATATTGGTGTGACGACGGCCCACGAAATGCATGATGAATGCATGAAACATGCCGGAGATTCCGATATTATCATCATGGCTGCTGCCGTTGCCGATTTCACACCGCTGAAGCCCTCGGAGAAAAAGCTCAAAAAAAATGAAATGGACGGCTTTATCGAACTTCAGCGTACAGTCGACATTCTTGCAGCCCTGGGCTCATCAAAAAGATCAGACCAGTTGCTGGTTGGGTTTGCCCTTGAAACGGACCAGGAAATTGAAAATGCCCTGCTGAAGCTCAGGACAAAGAACCTTGATTTTATCGTGCTGAATTCACTGCAGGACCGCGGTGCGGGCTTTGGTACATCTACCAATAAAGTCACCATCATCGACAAAAATGGCAGGCAGCACCCCGGAACCCTGAAATCGAAAACCGCGGTTGCCGAAGATATTTTTAACATCATTCTTGACCGAACTGAATAACCATGAGAATATCAGCGCTTACATTCATTTTCATTCTGCTCCTTCTCCTTGCAGGCGGTAACATGAAGGCACAGGAACTGAATTGTATGATAAATATCTCAACCCAGAAGATTGAAGGCACTGACAAACGGGTATTTGAGACCCTCCAGACAGCGCTTTTCGAATTCATGAACAACCGCAAATGGACAAACTATAATTTCAAAATCGAAGAGCGCATCGAGTGTTCCATGCTTCTCACCATCAATGAACGCCTGAGCGCCGATGAATTCCAGGGAACTCTCAACGTGGTGCTCAGGCGTCCTGTCTTCAATTCGGCTTACAACTCCATCCTGATCAACAGTATCGACAAAGCGATCCGGTTCAGGTATGCTGAATACCAGCCTCTTGATTACTCCGATGGAACTTTCACTTCGAACCTGACCTCGATTTTTGCCTATTATGCCTATACCATGCTCGGGTTTTACTACGATTCCTTTGCCCTTTACGGCGGTTCTCCGTTCTTTGAAAAGGCTCAGGAGGTCGTAAATGCCGCACAGAACGCACCTGAACCGGGTTGGAAAGCATTTGAAAGCGAAAAGAACCGGTGGTGGATCGTGGGTAGCTACCTGAATCCTGCCAATGTTGCCCTTCGGGATTTTTCATACCGGTTTCACCACATGGGCCTCGACATGATGTATGATAAGGTGGACCAGGGCAGGGCATCCATTTCCGAAGGCATTGAATTACTGCAGAAACTCTACAACTCGAAACCCAACCTCTATATCCTGCAGATGGTCTATGATGCCAAACGCGATGAATTTGTTAATATTTACAGCGATCAGCGTGTGCCCCCGATGGAAAAGACCAATATTGTCAATATCCTGCGCGACATTGACCCTGCCAACAGCTCGAAATACCAGACCATCCTTGAATCAAAGTAATACCGGCTATCCCGAAAAAAAAGGTAACCGATGCTTGTCAACCTGTCGATCAAAAATTACCTTCTGATCAGCAACCTCGATATTGATTTCTCACCGGGGTTAACTGTGATAACCGGCGAAACCGGCTCCGGAAAATCGATCATTCTCGGTGCACTCGGGCTGATACTGGGACAGCGTAATGAGGCCTCTTCAATTACGATATCCTCAGGAAAATGCGTGATTGAAGGAACATTCAGGATCAGCGGATACCAGATGGATGATCTTTTCAGCGAACATGAGCTGGATTATGATGCTGATCTGATCCTTCGCAGGGAAATCAGTGAAACCGGCAAATCCCGGGCATTTATCAACGATACTCCGGTCAACCTTGCAATATTGAGGAATTTTGGCGAACGATTGGTGAACATCCATTCCCAGAACACGATTATAACCCTTCATGACGCTGATTTTCAACTTGCTGTTATCGACAGTTATGCCAGGAATCAATCGCTGGTGCAGGAGTTTCGTACCGGTTTCGATACCCTTTGCAGTCTGAAAAAGGAACTTGGAATTCTTAAAGCCACCGAACAACAGGCAATGGGGGAACAGGACTACCACCAGTTCCTCCTTGACGAACTGGTTAAGGTCAACCTTGTAACCGGTGAACTGCCCGGGCTTGAGGAAAGGCTTAAGGTCCTTACACACGCGGGTGAGATCAGGCTCCATTTGAACCGGTCCATCGAAGATCTTTCCGAAGGGGAAATCAATGTCACCGGTCTGCTTTCCGGCATTATACACAATCTCCATCAGATCAGTGCATATAATTATGCCTTTGAATCCCTGGCCGGTCGCTTGAATTCAAACTATATCGACCTGAAGGATGTCCTGTCAGAACTTCAGACAATGCTCGATCGTGTAACCGTCGATCCTGTTGAAGCTGAACTGGTTTCGAATCGCATCGACCTTATCTACCGGTTACTCAAAAAGCATCAGAAACAGTCGGTTGAGGAACTCATCCTGGTACGTCAGGATCTTGAATCAAAGATCACTGACATTTCAGATCTGAATCAAAGGATCGGTAAACTGGAGAACCAGATAGGTCAGCTTGAAACAAGTCTGTTAACGAAAGCAAAAGCTTTAAGTGACAAAAGGGTTAAAGCTGTACCCGCTTTCGAAGAGGAGGTAATGAAGGTACTGCGCACTCTGGGGATGCCTGCCGCCCGTTTTGTTGTTCGTTGCCAGCCTGCAGAAAAACTTTCTGCCGACGGGTTGGATAAAGTGAAGTTTTTGTTCAGTGCCAATAAGGGAATAGAGGTCAGTGATTTATCCTCTGTTGCATCTGGTGGCGAATTGTCACGGCTCATGCTCAGCATTAAATCAATGATCGGTCAAAAGACCCTCCTGCCCACCATCATTTTCGATGAGATCGACAGTGGTGTTTCGGGCGAAATAGCCGGAAAAGTTGGGAAGATCCTTCATCAAATGGGTAATACCATGCAAATTGTCGCAATAACCCACTTACCCCAGATTGCTGCACGGGGCGACAATCATTTATTGGTTTACAAGAATGAAGATCAAAATATTACAAGATCATACATGAAGCAATTATCCAATCATGAACGAGTTGAAGAAATTGCCAGGATGATGAGCAATGACGTGATCACTCCATCGGCAATAAAAAATGCCAAGGATTTGATCCATAGCACGTAACATTATTAACCTAAAGTTAAACCTTAATACATCTCATGAGTTACAGCCTGTTAAAAGGGAAAAAAGGGATCATCTTCGGGGCGCTGGACAATAAATCCATTGCATGGAAAATTGCCACCCGTGCCTATGACGAAGGAGCCTCCTTCACTTTATCGAACACTCCTGTTGCCATCAGGTTCGGAGAGATCAACCAACTCTCAGAATACTGCAAGGCTGAGATCATTCCTGCCGATGCAACCAGCACGAAAGATTTAATACATGTGTTTGAAAGATCCATGTCAGTACTGGGAGGTAAGATCGATTTCATCCTGCATTCCATCGGGATGTCGTTGAACGTAAGAAAACAACGTGAGTATGACGACCTTGATTACGATTACTTCCTGAAAACCATTGATATATCTGCACTCTCTTTTCACAAAATGCTGCAGGTAGCCAAAAAACTCGACGCCATTAACGAATGGGGCTCGGTGCTGGCTCTTTCATACATAGCAGCCCAGCGTACCCTGGTGGGATATAATGATATGGCCGATGCAAAGGCCCTGCTGGAGTCCATTGCCAGGAGTTTCGGATATATCTACGGGCGTGAAAAGAAGATCAGAATTAATACCATTTCGCAATCACCGACCCGGACCACCGCCGGGAGCGGAATAAAGGGGATCGACGGCCTGCTTGACTTTACCGAGCGGATGTCGCCCCTGGGCAACGCAACGGCCGATGAATGCGCCGATTTCTCCATCGTGCTTTTCTCGGATCTTTCCCGGAAAGTGACCATGCAGAATATCTACCACGATGGCGGATTTTCCAGTATGGCCATGAGTTTAAGGGCAATGACCCAATACAACAAATGCCTGGATGAGGACGAAATAATGTAAGGACATACCGCCTTTTTTTTAACTTTGCCCCCCAAAATCGTTACCTTAATCATCAATTCTTTTTTCAATGAAGATATTAGTTTGTATTAGCAATGTTCCCGATACCACCACCAGGGTGAAATTTGTCAATGATTTCAAAAACCTGGATATTAATGGTATACAATGGGTGATAAATCCCTGGGATGAACTATCCCTGACCCGTGCGCTGGAGTTAAAAGATGATCCTTCTACCGGTGTGACCTCGGTTACGGTTGCCCATGTGGGATTGGTGGGTTCAGAACCAACCATACGGAAGGCACTGGCCATTGGTGCAGACGATGCGGTAAGGATCAATGCCGATCCTGTGGATGCCTATTTTGTTGCCGCCCAGCTTGCAGAGATCGTCAAAACGGGTGAATACGGCCTGATCCTTTGCGGGATTGAATCCAGCGATTACAATGGCTCCTCGGTAGGAGGGATGCTCGCTGAATTTGCCGGACTGCCATCGGTTTCTTCCGTCTCGGGTGTGAAAATCGAAAACGGGAAAATCATACTCAACCGCGAAATCGACGGGGGCAGGGAAGTATTATCAGCCGAAGCACCGGTGCTTGCTGTCGTACAGAAGGGCATAGCCAAGGAACCACGGATCGCCGCCATGCGCGGGATCATGATGGCCCGTACAAAACCACTCAGGGTTCTTGATCCGGTTGCCGTGGAGCCTGTTACCGAATTTACCTCCTTTGAATTGCCAAAACCACGTGCAGCCTGCAGGTTCATCGATCCGGAAAATCCGAAGCAACTGATCGAACTCCTTCAGAATGAAGCCAAAATCATTTAATTACACGAACAAAACACAACGATTATATGTCAGTTTTAATTTTTGTTGAAAATTGGGATGGCCGGTTCAAAAAACTCAGTTTTGAACTCGCATCTTACGGGACTAAGTTAGCCGGTTTACTGGGTACCGAGGCAATCGCGCTTTCGGTGGGCAATGTCAGTGAATCAGAATTACAGAAACTGGGCAAATATGGCATCAAAAAAGTGATCAGTGTTGCCGGCGACCAGGTTTCAGTGTTCGACTCCAGGTATTACACAGGTATCATTGCTGCCCAGGCCGCCAGGATCGGAGCCGAGGTTTTACTGCTTGCTGACAATAACACGGGAAAGTCACTGGCTCCCAGGCTTTCTGCCAGACTGACTGCCGGTTTGGGAGCGGGTGTAAACCGGTTGCCCTCCTGCATCGAGCCTTTTACAATCCATAAGAAAGTATTCTCAGGCAATGCCTTCGCCAATGTTGTGATTAAATCCAAAATTAAAATCCTAACCCTGGCGCAGAATTCTTTTGAACTGATTGAACAACAGACCGACACTGTAATCGAAACAATTACAGCCGATCCCGATCCTTCGCTGATCAAAACCACGGTTATTGATGTTCAGAAACAAACCGGCAAGATATTGCTCACGGATGCCGAGATCGTCGTTTCAGGCGGCAGAGGCATGAAGTCACCCGATAACTGGGGGCCGATCGTTGAACTGGCCGAACTGCTCGGTGCGGCTACAGCCTGTTCCAGGCCTGTTTCCGACGAAGGTTGGCGTCCGCATGAAGAACATACGGGCCAGACCGGCAAGATCATTGCGCCGAATCTATACTTTGCCATTGGCATATCCGGGGCTACACAGCATCTGGCCGGGGTCAGCTCCTCGAAATACATCGTGGCCATCAATACCGACAAAGATGCTCCCATATTTTCGGCAGCCCAGTATGGCATCGTGGGAGATGCGTCAAAAATACTACCGCAGATAGTGCAGGCTGTTAGAGAAATTAAGGGAAAATAAATCCCCCGGGCATGGTCAAACAGATCGTTTTCTCCGTTACGCTCTTTGTAACAATTGGTTGTTTCGCGTACACCATCTACCGCCTCGCCAATTTCTTCAGTTTTACCAGGTCGGGATACCCGGTCAGGAACATACCTGGCAGGATCGGCGAAATGGTGAAGGTTGCCATCGGTCAGACGCGCATTTTCAGGCTTCCGGTTACAGGGTTGTTCCACGCACTCGTTTTCTGGGGTTTCTGTCTGATCCTGTTCGGCAGCATCGAAATGGTGATTGATGGAATAACCGGTACCGAACGTGTTTTCAGGTTCATGGGTCCTGTTTACGATATCCTGATCGCCTCCGGAGATATATTTGCCCTCATTGTTGCGCTGTGCATTGTGTTTTTCCTTGCCCGACGCATTTTTTTCCACATCAGCCGGTTCGAGGGCATCGAAATGAAGAAACTCTCCCACATCGATGCAAACATCGCCCTGACCATGATCCTGCTCTTAATGCTGTCGTTGATGGGAATGAATGCCGCCTATTATGCAGGGATCGATTTCGCCGATGAAAAGCAGGCAGGAATCTACCCGGTGAGCAGCTTTCTAGCAGGAATCTTCGCCGGACTCGACGGCAGAAGCATGCATCATTGGCATGAATTCTTCTGGTGGGCCCACATTCTGCTGATCTTTATCTTTGCGAACATGCTGCCTTATTCGAAACACTTCCACGTGTTCATGTCGGTGCCGAATGTGTTTCTTACCAGACTTGATCCTTTGGGAAAATTGCCGAATATGGACAGCGTGACACGCGAAGTTAAGCTGATGCTTAATCCCGACACGGCATTCTCTTCCTCATCGGTTAATGAAGGTCCGCCTGAGCGCTTCGGTGTGAAGGATGCCGAGGACGTAACCTGGAAAAACTATTTTGATTCGCTTGCGTGCACCGAATGCGGCAGGTGTACATCAGTTTGTCCAGCCAACCTCACCGGTAAAAAGCTTTCTCCTCGCAAAATCATGATGGATCTCCGGGCCAGGATGAAGGAAAAAGGCCCATTGATGGTAAAGAACGGGAAATCGTTCGATGATCATAAATCGCTGATCCGCGACTATATTTCGGAAGAAGAACTGTGGGCTTGTACTACCTGCAATGCTTGCGCGCGCGAATGCCCGGTGAATATCAATCATCCGACCCTTATCGTCGACATGCGCCGCTACCTGGTCATGGAAGAGGCTTCAGCCCCGGGAATGCTGAAGACCATGTTCAATAATATAGAGAATAACGGGGCCCCCTGGCAGTACTCTGCCGAAGACCGGCTACTCTGGACCAACAACATTGAAATTCAGAAGAATTAACCCAGATATGGTGATGGAACGCGTTAAACTCGAAGTACCTGTGATGGCCACACTGTTTGCCCGGGGAGAACGGCCCGAATATCTCTTCTGGGTAGGTTGTGCCGGTGCATTTGACGAAAGGTATAAAAAAGTGACCCAGGCATTTGCAAAAATTCTCTCGTACCTCGGAGTCAGTTATGCCGTTTTAGGCAAGGAGGAGAGCTGTACAGGCGATCCGGCAAGGAGAGCCGGCAACGAGATGCTTTACCAGATGCAGGCGCTTCAGAACATCGAGATATTCAAAGGGTATGAAGTGAAAAAGATCCTGACGATCTGTCCGCATTGTTACAATATTTTCAAAAATGAGTACCCGGACCTTGGCGGAAATTATGAGGTCATAAACTACCTTCAGTTCATCGACCAGATGATTGACCAGGGCAAACTGCCCATCGACCGATCCATTTTCAGAGATGAAAGAATCACGTACCACGATCCGTGCTACCTTGGCCGGGCCAACGATATTTATGCAGAACCCAGGTCAATACTGAAAAAACTCACAGGAGTGTTTGTTGAAATGGGTCGCAACCGCAGTTTTGCCTTGTGCTGCGGCGCCGGGGGGGGCCAGATGTTCAAAGAGGCTGAAAAGGGCAACGGCGAAGTGTTCATTGAACGTACCGAAGAGGCGCTTCGCACGGAGGCGACCGTCATTGCGACGGCCTGTCCTTTTTGCATGACCATGATCACAGACGGAATCAAGTATAAAAATCGTGAAGAGGAAGTAAAAAATCTTGATATTGCAGAGTTAATCGTTCAATCATTAAAAATTTAGTTTAATTATCAAGCCCATGGAGCAGAGAAAGACTTTAAAAAGCGGCGAATTCCTTGTTGAAGAGGTCAGTGCAGCAGATGTTTTCATTCCCGAAGAGTTCAATGAAGAACAACTAATGATTGCACAGACATGCAAGGATTTTCTGGATGCCGAGTTATATCCCAACATCGATAAGATCGATTCGCCAGATACAACGCTTATGAAAAGTATCCTGAAGAAAGCCGGCGACCTGGGTTTGATGGGTATTTCGATCCCTGAGGAGTATGGCGGTTTCGGTCAATCGTTTGTAACTCAAATGCTCGCAGCAGAAACAATCGGTGCAGGTCATTCTTTTTCAGTCGCTTTCATGGCACATACCGGAATTGGTACCTTGCCCATCATGTACTATGGAAGTGAAGACCAGCGGCAACGGTATGTAACACGCCTTGCAACCGGTGAATTGCTTGGAGCATATTGCCTTACCGAACCCGGTGCAGGATCCGACGCAAACTCCGGGAAGTCGCAGGCGGTTCTGACGCCCGACGGAAAACACTACATTCTGAATGGCCAGAAGATGTGGATCACCAATGCAGGGTTTGCCGATACCCAGGTCGTTTTTGCCAAAATAGATAAAGACCGTGTGTTAAGTGCCTTCATCGTCGAGAAAACTTTTCCTGGCGTTGTCGTTAACCCTGATGAACATAAAATGGGTATCAAGGGATCATCGACTGCACAGATTTTTTACAACGACGTAAAAGTTCCGGTCGAAAACCTGATAGGGAACAGGGGAGAGGGCTTCCGGATCGCCCTCAGCATCCTTCACATGGGGCGTATCAAACTGGGAGCCAATGTACTTGGCGCTGCAAAAAAAGCCATCAATGACTCGGTGAAATATGCCAACGAAAGAAAACAGTTCGGGGTTCTAATCTCCACCTTTGGTGCCATAAAGCACAAACTGGCTGACCAGGTCATAAAAACCTATGCACTTGAATGTGCCATCTATCGCCTGAGCAAAGATATCGACGACCTGATCGAGAAAAACAAAAGCGAAGGAATGGACAAAGGCAAAGCCTCCATCGAAGGGATAAGCCATTATGCCGTCGAAGCTGCTATTCTGAAAGTATATGGTTCTGAGGTCCTTGATTTTGTTATTGATGAGGCTGTTCAAATCCATGGCGGCATGGGCTACTCTGCCGAAATGGCGGTTGAAAGGGGATACCGCGATTCGCGGATAAACCGGATCTTCGAAGGAACCAACGAGATAAATCGTCTTCTCGTGGTTGACACTGCGATGAAACGAGCCCTGAAAGGTGATTTTGACCTGTTCGGTAAAGCCAATGAAGTATTGGTGGAAATGCAGAATGATACCACCGGCTCTTCCCATGATCTTGCCTATTTCGAAAGCAAGCAATCGCAACTGAAAAACTTCAAGAAACTGATCCTCCTGCTTATCGACGGAGCTGTTAAAAAATTCGATAAAAAACTGATATCGGAACAAGAGGTTATGAATAATCTCACCGATATGATCATGGAGGTCTATCTGGCTGAATCAATGGCTCTTCGGATTCAGAAAAAGGAAATGCTTGCAGGAGGAACTCCGGCCACACTCTACCGGACCATGCTGGATGTATTCATTTATGAGGCTGCCTGCGTATTCAGGAAATCAGGCCTTGATGCCATCAACTCAATGGATGGTGCCGGCAACTGCAGCCTATACACGAAAGCATTGAATCAACTTACAGAAACTCCGGCTATCAACGTGAAGGACCTCCGGCGAACGATTGCCGACAGGCTGATCGAAGATAACTGTTATACGTTCTGAAAATTCAGTTAGAAAAAGCCCGGAGTTATTCCCCGGGCTTTTTCTCTTCAGCGTCAGGTTTGCTAACACTTACGATCACTTCATCCTTTTCTTTGTCATAATCGACAATGATCACGTCGTTTTCCGTCAGTTTGGTTCGGATGATCTCCTCCGCCACATTGTCTTCGACATATTTCTGAATGGCACGCTTGAGCGGCCTTGCACCGAATTGCTGATCCCAGCCCTTTTCCGTGATATAGTCTTTTGCCTCGGCAGTGATATTGATCTGAAAACCAAGATTCCTGATCCTTTCGTACAGCTGCTTAAGTTCAATGTCGATGATCTTGTGAATATCATCACGTTCAAGCGATTCGAAGATGATAACATCATCGATCCTGTTGATGAACTCCGGGGCAAAGGCTTTTTTCAAGGCATTCTCAATCACACCGCGTGCATATTCGCCCGACGCAGCCTGCTTGGCAGATGTGGCAAAACCAACACCCTGGCCGAAATCCTTTAGTTGTCGTGATCCGATGTTTGATGTCATAATCACAATGGTATTTTTAAAATCAACCCGGCGACCGAAACTATCGGTAAGAACCCCATCATCAAGCACCTGCAATAAAAGGTGAAATACATCGGGGTGGGCTTTCTCGATTTCATCCAGCAAAACGATGGCATAAGGCCGCCGCCTGATCTTCTCAGTGAGTTGCCCACCTTCTTCATAACCTACATAACCCGGGGGCGCCCCAATCAGTCGTGATACCGCGAATTTTTCCATGTATTCGCTCATATCAATTCTCACCAGCGCATCCTCTGTATCGAAAAGATAGCGGGCCAGTATCTTGGCCAGGTGAGTCTTGCCAACCCCGGTGGGTCCAAGGAAAATGAAGGTGCCGATCGGTTTGTTCGGGTCCTTCAGCCCGGCCCTGTTACGCCTGATGGCCTTCACCACCTTCTTGATTGCTTCATTCTGGCCTATTACTGCGTCTGCAAGCTGGGTCTCCATGTGGATCAACCTTTCGCTCTCATTCTTGGCAATCCGTTGAACTGGTATCCCTGTCATCATGGCAACCACTTCTGCCACATTGTCCTCACCGACAATTTGCCGGTTAATTTTGGCATTTTCTTCCCACTTTTTCTTCTCCCTTTCCAGGCTGTCCTGCAATTTCCTTTCTGTATCCCTTAGATCGGCAGCCTCCTCGAATTTCTGGCTGTTGATGGCTGCCATTTTGCGTTTCCGGGTCTCCTCTATCTGTTCTTCAATCCTAACGATCTCAGCAGGTACATTGATGTTCGAAATGTGCACCCGTGCACCGGCCTCATCCAAAGCATCGATGGCCTTATCCGGAAGATAACGGTCGGTAATGTAGCGGTTGGTGAGGGTCACACATGTCCGGATAGCTTCATCAGTATATTTTACGAGGTGATGGTCCTCGTATTTCTCCTTGATATTGTTGAGAATCTCGATGGTTTCTTCAGGTGAGGTCGGATCCACCAATACCTTCTGGAACCTGCGCTCGAGGGCTCCGTCTTTTTCAATGTATTGCCGGTATTCATCCAGGGTAGTGGCACCGATGCACTGAATGTCGCCCCTGGCCAGAGCGGGTTTGAACATATTGGAAGCGTCGAGCGACCCGGAGGCGTTTCCTGCCCCTACAATGGTGTGTATTTCATCGATGAAAACAATGATATTGGGATTCTTTTCCAATTCGTTGAGTACGGCTTTCATCCTTTCCTCAAACTGTCCGCGGTATTTTGTACCGGCTACCAGCGAGGCAAGGTCGAGCGAAACCAGCCGTTTGTTGAACAAGGCACGCGACACTTTACGCTGAACGATCCTTAAGGCAAGACCCTCAGCAATGGCAGATTTACCAACACCGGGTTCGCCGATCAGGATGGGATTGTTTTTCTTTCTCCTGCTGAGAATCTGGGCAATGCGCTGAAGTTCGGTCTCCCGGCCAACAATTGGATCCAGCCGACCCTCCTCTGCCGCCTTGGTGATGTCTCGGCCAAAGTTGTCGAGCACCGGAGTTTTCGACTTTGAGTCCTGCGGTTTTTTCTGACTACCACCGGTATATCCCTTGCCTCCTTCATCCGATTCCTCATCATCCTCGTCCTTGGGCAGGATATCCTGGGGCTCAAATCTGGGAGCATCATTGCTGCTGGCCAGGATGGCTTTCAATTCATCCCTGACCGAATTATATGTTACACCATAAGCTGCAAGGGTCTTTGTAACCAGGTTGTTCTCATCCTTAAGGATCGCCATCAGCAAATGCTCTGTACCGATCAGTTCACTGTTGAAAAGCTTCGCTTCAAGGTAGGTGATCTTCAGGGCCCTTTCCGCCTGCTTGATCAGTGGAAAATTATCCGCCCCCGGCACCTTCTCCTTATGACTTGCAACAGCCATCTCAAGTTTTTTCCGAACCTCCTGCAGATCTACTCCAATGATACGTAAAATCCTGACTGCAAGACCTTCACCTTCACGGATTATACCTAAAAGAAGATGCTCCAGCCCTATGTAATCATTGCCCAACCGGTGCGCTTCCTCCCGACTATAGATTAAAACGTCTTTGACACGCTGTGAAAATTTGGCTTCCATAAAAAAAATATAAGGAGGTAATAACGACAAAAACCGAACCAAAGATATAGCCGTTTTACCCTGTTTGTCAAAAATACAATCCTTATGATCAGAAAATTTCTGAAAGCCCTTTATTTATTAACACTTTCATGTTAGTAAGCCATTAAAATAATTCCAGTTCATGCATGGTAATACCAATGAATTTTTGTACTTTCGTACCTTGAATGAATGCTTTCTATTTTATTGTAAATAAGCATTTTAAGTAATATGACCAGTATGGAATCGGGAGAAAAAATCGTTCAGGTAAACATCGAAAACCAAATGAAGACAGCCTACATTGATTATTCGATGTCGGTGATCGTGCAGCGTGCCTTACCTGACGTCAGAGATGGGCTTAAACCGGTTCACAGGCGCGTGCTTTTTGGAATGTATGAACTGGGTGTCTTATCAAACAGGGCGTATAAGAAATCTGCCAGGATAGTAGGGGAGGTGCTGGGCAAATACCATCCACACGGAGATACGTCTGTATACGACGCCATGGTTCGTATGGCACAGGACTGGAGCCTAAGGTACCCGCTTGTCGATGGGCAGGGCAATTTTGGCTCAATGGACGGTGATAATCCGGCTGCAATGCGATACACTGAAGCCAGACTCCAGAAAATTGCTGAAGAGATGGTTGCCGATATTGAGAAAGAAACGGTTGATTTTCAGCTGAACTTTGATGATTCATTGAAGGAACCCACCGTTCTGCCATCGCGGATACCCAATTTATTAATTAATGGTGCCTCCGGTATTGCCGTGGGTATGGCTACCAACATGGCCCCTCACAACCTGAGTGAGGTGGTAGATGGAATTATCGCTTACATTGATAACCGCGAGATTACGATCGCTGAGTTAATGCAATTCATCAAAGCCCCTGACTTTCCGACCGGCGGAATCATTTATGGGTACGATGGGGTCAGGGATGCATTTGAAACCGGAAGAGGGCGGATCATTCTCAGAAGCGAAACAAAGATCGAACAGGACGACCACGGCAGAGAAAAGATTATTGTTACTTCTGTTCCCTACCAGGTTAATAAAGCTGAGATGATCAAAAAGACTGCCGACCTGGTCAACGAGAAAAAAATTGAAGGCATCTCCGATATTCGCGACGAATCTGACCGCAGTGGCATTCGGATTGTTTATGAACTTAAAAAAGAAGCAATTACAAATGTTGTCCTAAATAAATTATTCCAGTACACGGCGTTGCAGACATCCTTCAATGTAAACAACATTGCCCTTGTCAAAGGGAGACCGATGATGCTGAACCTGAAGGACATGATTCACCATTATGTGGACCACAGGCATGAGGTGATTACCCGTCGTACAGCTTTTGAACTTTCTGAGGCTGAGAAAAGAGCCCACATCCTCGAAGGTTTACTCATTGCACTCGACCATCTGGATGCCGTAATCGCCCTGATCCGGGCTTCCCAGACCCCCGATGAAGCCAGGCAGGGGTTGATGAGCAGTTTCAGCCTGACTGAGATCCAGGCAAAGGCGATCCTCGACATGAGGTTACAGCGTTTGACCGGTCTTGAAAGGGACAAGATCAGGGAAGAGTATGCAGAATTGATGAAACTGATAGAACATCTTCGCAATGTACTGGCCAATGAATGGATGAGGATGGATATCATCAAGAATGAATTGCGCGAGATAAAGGAGAAATTTGGCGATGAACCCAAATCACAGATTGTATATACTGCATCCGATTTCAGGATTGAAGACACCATTGCTGATGAGAATGTGGTCATAACCATATCGCACCTTGGGTATATCAAAAGAACACCATTGACCGAATACCGGCGGCAAAACCGAGGGGGCAGGGGAGTGAAAGGCACCGATATCAGGGATGATGACTTCCTTGAACATCTTTTCGTTGCAACCAACCATAACTACCTGTTACTCTTCACTGAAAAAGGTAAATGTTTTTGGCTCAGGGTTTTTGAGATACCGGAAGGTGGCAAAACCTCCAAGGGCCGGGCTATCCAAAACCTGGTGAACATTGAAGCCGACGATAAAATCAGGGCGTTCATCAATGTGAAAAACCTGAAGGATGAGGCCTATATAGCTTCAAATTATATCATTCTTGTCACACGGCGCGGCACAATCAAAAAAACATCCCTGGAAGCCTATTCCCGGCCAAGACAGTCAGGAATTAATGCCATCACGATCAACGAAGGAGACCAGTTGCTCGAAGCCCGACTCACCCAGGGAACCGATGAAGTTGTAATGGCTTTAAAATCAGGTCGTGCCATCCGCTTCAACGAACAAACTGTTCGCCCGATGGGCAGAAATGCAGCAGGTGTCAGGGGAATAACCCTTGCAGGTTCCAAAGACGAAGTGATTGGTATGATCTGTATTCCGCTCGACGGTAAATGCGATGTACTTGTCGTTTCTGAAAACGGGTATGGAAAACGGTCCGACCTGGATGACTACAGGATCACGAACAGGGGCGGAAAGGGAGTAAAAACCTTAAATATAACCGATAAAACTGGTGCTTTAATTGCCATAAAGGATGTGACTGATAATGATGACCTTATGATCATCAACAAATCGGGCGTTATCATACGGATGGCCGTCAGCGACCTTCGGGTCATGGGCCGTGCCACCCAGGGTGTACGCCTGATCAAGATCGATGAAGGAGATGCCATTGCCGCTGTTGCCAAAGTTGATGTTGAAGAGGGAGCCGAAAACGGCAACGGTAACAGTACTGAAAATGGTGAAGAAACAGAATCGCACAGTGAAATTGAAAATTAATTATATTGCGATGTGATTCTTCATTGTGAATTTTTTAACTTTGCAGGCAGCAAACCAATTCAATATAAACATATTAACAACCTGAACCAATGAAAAAATTCGCCATTGTTCTGTTCATGTCTGCGTTTTGTATTGTCGCATTCGGACAGAAGAACGTCCGTCAGTCTGCATCTAATTATCTGAAAGATGGAAAATTAGATAAAGCAGTTGAAGCCATCAACCAATGTGTGCAAGACGCAAGCACTGCCCAGGATGCCAAGTCATGGTTCCTGCGTGGAAACATCTATCTTGAAATCGCCAACACCCAGAATGAGAAGTTCAAGTCGCTGGATCCTGACCCGCTGGCCAAAGCGCTGGAATCATATAAAAAAGCTGTTGAATTCGACCCGAAAAAGGAATATTACGATGACATTGTTGCAAAACTGAACTGGCAGCGTAACAACTTCTACAATATGGCCGTGGATAATTACAATAAGAAATTGTTCAAGGATGCAATGGTCAACTTTACCAAAGGTGCCGAAGTCATGGAGATGGCCAATGTGGCAGACACCGTTTCACTGCTGAATGCTGCCACCTGTGCATCACTGGCCGGTGAGAATGATGCTTCCCGCGACCTGTATCTTAAACTTTTAAAGTTAGACTACAAATCACCGCAGCTATACATCACACTATCAGATATATACAGACAGAACAAGGATCAGGAAAATGCACTGAAATACATCAAAATGGGGCAGGAAATGTATCCGGATGACCTGAGGATTTTCCTTTCGGAAACAAACATTTATCTTACCTTCAACCAGACTGATAAAGCCTTATCAAACCTTAAACTGGCATTGACAAAAGATTCAACCAACTCATCGGTCGCTTTTGCCATGGGCACTATTTACGATAATATCTCGACCGATACTACCAAAACTTCCGCGGTCAGGGAAGAGGCCTTCGTTAATGCCATTGCAGCATACTCAAATGCCATCCGGCTGAATCCTGAATATTTTGATGCCATATATAATCTGGGTGCGATTTACGTCAATAAGGCTGCCAGTATTGAGGAAATTGCCAATAAATTACCATTGGATGCAACTGCTGAATTCGACAAAATGAAAGGCCAGTCCAATGACTATTTAATGAAGGCGCTGCCATACCTTGAAAAGGCGACAGCATTGCAGCCCGAGGATATGAATACATTGATAACCCTGAAACAAATCTATGCCAGGACCAACCAAAACGATAAGGTGAAGGAGGTCCAGGCGAAAATCAATAGTCTGCAGAATAAATAGGGGACACAGTCATAATAAACCAGGCATTTCTCTGTTGCCTGGTTTATTGTTGATTTTTCTACTTAACATAATATTAATTATAAGATTTATATATTGATTTTTGACAGCCGCGATTAATAAATATTGCTATTTTTGCGCCTTCTCAAAGAAAAGGAAATGAAGATTGCAGTAACCGGCGCCAATGGCCATGTGGGTGTTAACCTTTGCAGAACGCTTTATGACCAGGGACACGATGTTGTTGCCCTCGTGCATACAAAGAATGATGGAATCCGGAAACACCCCGTAAAAATTGTCAAGGGTGATCTGTTAAATAAAGATTCCCTGATTCCATTTTTACAGGATGCCGAGATTCTGTTCCACCTGGCAGCCAGAATTTCCATCACCGGCGATAAAGATGGAATGGTAGCCAGGATCAACCATGAGGGTACAATGAATCTTCTCGAAATAGCTCAGAGAAACGGTATAAAAAGAATGATCCATTTCAGTTCCATTCATGCATTTTCACAACACCCACTTCATGAGCCGCTCGATGAAACCCGCCCTTTGGTTGGCAAAAAGGGTTTTGCCTATGATATTTCGAAGGCCGCAGGTGAAAAAGCGGTGATGAAAGCCGTCGGTAATGGACTTGATGCCGTGATCCTCGCACCCACCGCGATCATCGGCCCCTCTGATCACGAACCTTCGCTGATCGGTCAGGCCGTAATTGATATGATTAAAGGCAAAATACCATCGCTGGTCCCGGGTGGTTACGACTGGGTTGATGTACGCGATGTTGTTGGTGCTGCCATCACGGCTATGGATAAAGGCCGCAAGGGAGAAAAATATCTGCTTTCGGGCCATTGGCGCAGCCTTAAAGAATTTTCTGCCGCGATAAAAAAGGTTACAGGCATTAAAACCGTTCAAACTGAAATACCAATGTGGGTTGCCCGTTTGGGATTGCCTTTTATCTCAGGTTACAGCAGAATGATGCAGACCAAACCGCTGTATACGGGAGAATCACTTACTATTCTAACCGAAGGCAACCGGTTCATCAGCCATCAGAAGGCGGCCAAAGAACTGAACTACGCTCCCCGTGCGCTGGAATCAAGTCTTTTTGACCTGGTCGAATGGTTCCGCAGAGAACATATGTTATAAATCAGAATACGTCAAAACTACACTGTCACTTTACCTCAAGCTGCCATGAATGAATCTACCTTTTATCTGATCGTTTACATCTGGATCGGAATCGCCATTATTATTTTTCCTGCGGTCGTTACCATAGGTGCCCCTTATGGTCGTCACATTAACAACAAATGGGGAGCGCTGATTGATAACCGGTTGGGATGGATATTAATGGAACTCCCTGCATTACTGGTTTTTGCAATATTCTACCTGACCGGCTCCGGGGATCGTCCAGTATTGACCTGGATCTTTTTTGGGTTATGGGTCATGCATTATATCAACCGAACGTTGATTTTTCCTTTCCGGCTTCGCACAAGGGGAAAAAAGATGCCCCTTGCTGTGGTGTTTATGGCCATCTTCTTTAATTTCATCAACGGCTTCATCAACGGTTACTACCTTGGTTCACTGGCCACTGCCAACGTGTACCCTCTTTCATATCTTACCGATCCCCGGTTCATTGCCGGAATTATCCTGTTCATTGCCGGAATGCTGATCAATATGAATGCCGACAACACCCTGATTCACCTCCGGAAACCAGGTGAAACCGGTTATATCATCCCCCAGGGTGGGCTGTTCAGGTTCATTTCCTGCCCCAACCATTTTGGTGAGATCGTTGAGTGGGCAGGGTTTGCCATCATGGTATGGAGTTCTCCTGCGGTTGCGTTTGCCGTCTGGACGGGTGCAAACCTTCTTCCGCGGGCGTTGCAACATCACCGCTGGTACCAGCAACAATTTGCCGATTATCCCCCGAAACGCAAAGCCGTCATTCCTTTCATCATTTAAAGCGCATTATATTGACGGCCGGAAGCCGGAAGATTTGCATCTACATCCTCATGCTAATAAAACAAAGATGGGAACCCCCTCTGGCCGAAGTTGTTCCCATCCGGATTCCAGCCGACCGTAGTCAACCGGGTCCATCAAGTTACTGTTATTGAGGCTGCACTACCGCGGCGAGGTCTCCCCCACCCTTTCAGGCCGGGCATCAGGCTCAGTTACTCCTTGCGGATTCCTTTACCCTCCTCCCCGTTCAATGAACCTACCTTACTCAACCGGGCCTTGCGAGTCCGGCCTTTTTTGGTAATGCCGGGAGTGCTGTTGCCTTGCGGCGCCTGCTTTCACCGGCGTGGTCCTCTGAACGACCTTTTATCGCTCACTTGACTTTCCAAATATACATTAAGCGGATGAGCGAAATCAAGTTTTTCCGGGGGTCATTACAAACCTTTTACAAACCGGATTTATCAACAATTTGTTAATTATTGCGGATTAACAATACACTATTTATCAAACATTTACAATAAGAGTAAATAATAGTGTTGATAACCTGTTAATAACCTGTTGATATCGTAAAAAAATTATTCAATAGAAACCGTAATTCCCCGGAAAGTCAATTCATCGCAGGGAGGTTTGACTTCGAAATAATCGCCTGTCTTGATAACGCATTTACCTTTATAATGAGCGATCAGGGCACATTGTTCAGCCTGTTCCGGTTCATGGTTGCATACTTCAATCAACGAACTTATAATGAATTCAAAGGTATTCACGTCATCGTTGTGAAGTAACAGATCACGTTGATTTACATGATCTTCAGTTGATTGGTTGACAGGTTCTTTAAGTGGTTTCACCATAAGCAGGATGGAGCTTGCTACAAAAATAAGCATTATCTCCCTCAATCTGGTACCTTTGCACCGGAAAAGTATTATGATGTCGTTTGACCAAGTGATATCCAATCTGGCCGATCGGCTCAAAGGCCCGCTACCCGGAAAACCTGCACAACTCAGGATGTCATCACTGGCCAGGCTGCAGGAGTTGATAAAAGTGGAACCCACGCGCAATGTCAGGCATAGCAGTGTTTTAATACTGTTATACCCTTGCGATGCAGAGACCAGGTTTGTACTTATGCTTCGCCCCCGATATCCAGGAGTGCACAGTGGTCAGATCAGTCTGCCGGGAGGTAAGTATGAGCCAACTGACCAGGACTTGGCCGAAACGGCACTCCGGGAATCAAAAGAGGAAATAGGTGTTGATCCTCTGCAAATCCAATTACTGGGAAAGCTAACGAACCTGTTTATTCCTCCGAGCAATTTCATGGTAACACCCTTCGTAGGATACCAGTCTGAACGGCCAGTTTTCAAACCTGATCCATGCGAAGTTGCACAGATCATTGAGGTCACGCTCAGCGATTTCATGGATAATTCCATTATCCGGGAAAAAAAGATGAAACTAGCCTTGGGGCTCTCCATGAAGGTGCCGGCCTATTGCATCGGCGAACACGTGATCTGGGGAGCCACTGCAATGATTCTGAGTGAATTCAGGGAGATAATCGAAGAAATTCTTATGCGGGAATCACTGATCAGAGAAACAGAATGAACCCGGGATTCTTCCAGTGGGATACTGATTTATAAGGGAACCCTTGACTGAATAGCGGTAAACCGTTCCATTCTGCACATAATCTTTGGCGTCGCTTACGTAAATATGTCCGGTTTTCGGATGCAATCCAAGGCCATACAACAATCTCCCGTTTGAGCTAATTAAAGGCCCCTCTGGAATACCCGGGGCATTCACCGGCATCTGATAAACACCGTTTTTAAGGAAGTACAAGGTATCGCCGGAATGGTTAATGCAAAGTTTGCTGGGTGTTTCCTTGGGATTCGGAAAAGTGAAAACTTTCTCGACAATACGTAATTCCGGGTTTATGCGTAAAAGAGAGGCTGCCTCGTAATTATCGTATCCACCTGAACAAAGCACCCAGACTTTATCTTTCCGGTCGATCACAATCCCCACCGGTTCTTTCCCGGTCTGGATGCTGTCGACAATAATATCGGAGCGTGTATCGATAATATAGATATGTGGTTGCCGGTTTGCACTCGGTTCACTGAATGTTCCGATGGATGTTACCAGCATGAACTGACCATACCGCAGCAGGCTCTCGGTCCATGTCGATGTCTTGATTGTACCCTTCACCGTGTTTGTTTTCAAGTCTATAACAGAAACATTCCGCTTCAGGTTGGTAACATAAGCCTTGGTAGAATCAATGACTTCAAGAAAACGCGGATAATAAAGACCCGTGATACTGGTAACCACTTTAAAGTCCTTGAGAGAAACCACTTCGATACGGTTGGTGTTATTGACCACCAGGTAGCCGAGATTATTGACAATCTTCATGGATTCTGCAACATCTCCCAGGTTGCGGCTATTGGCCTTTTCGAATATGTCATGTACAACAGCACTGCTGCTGTCGTCAATGAACGTAACGGAGGCGTTTCCCCAGTTATAGTTTCCTTCATTGATCACAAAGACACCTTTTTTGAAAGTAAGAGGCGGTTTGGTGGTATCCCCGGGATCGGGATCGGGATCGATGACCTGCTCACGCACCGGTTCCTTTGAGCAGGCAACGATCAGGGTAAGCAGGAAAGAAAATGCCAGAAAAATAACAGGGATATTTGATGTGTTGAATTTCTTCTTCACCAGGGTCTGCGTTGGTTGATACTATTTTCCGGAATCTCTTCTCCATCCAAACTTCAAAGTCAGTGCCCCGTTTATGCCAGGCATGGGTCGGCTTGCAATGGATTGATAATCCAGATTAAAAAGATTGTTAAGATCGAGTTGTAAAGATAGAACAAAAAGTTTAAAACTGATATTCCTGCCAAAAATAATATTCGACAAGTTATAACCAGGCATGTATGACAGATTGTCTTTTCCGGTAAAACGCTCACTGTTGTAATAAAAATTATAGATCAGATAGAAATGCCACCTTTCCACAGTTAAGGTCGAATTCAATGTGTGAACCGGTATGTAAATCAGTTGTTTACCAATTTTCTGATCATTTGCAGAGCTGGCTTTTTCGTAAGTCGACCGGCAGAAATTGTAATTTGTTTTCAGGTTCAGGTTGAAGTTGAGGACCTCAAGGCTGAAATTAAGTCCGGTTTCGATACCCCTGGCACGCACTTCATCAATATTCTCAGGTTCCCAGAGATTGCTGCCGTCGACCGGCAACCATGTAATCATATCATATATCCATGAATAATATGCGGATAATGATGCTTCAATAAAGAACGATGATCGCCCTGGTGAAAAATTCCAGGTGGTACCGCACTCGGTTGAATAATTTATTTCGGGTAACAGATCCGGATTCCCGGAAAGTTCCCAATACATATCATTAAGTGTGGGCATTCTGTAATTTCTTGATCCATTGGCATTGAAGACCAGGTTTATCTTTTCCCATGGTTTGTATTCAAGTCCGACAGCAGGAATAATGGGTATGAAAGCTCCGTTTACCAGATCCTGGCGGATAACAAGATTGGCATTGACTTTATGATTAATTTCATAGCCAATATCAGCCGATAGCGACAATGTCGACCTTGTTTTAATTCCTTCATATGAATCGGCATCTACCAGGTCGTAACTGAAATCAACACCCGGCCTTATGGTCAGGCGTCTGATTCCGAGATAGTTGAAACGAATCTTCTGAATGAATGAATAATACCGGTACGAAGCATCTATTAGGTCAGCCTGGCGATAACGCATATTATCATTCACAAAAGCAGAGGTTGCAGAAAGATTGTACTTCTTTTGTACGAACTTGTATTCAACCACCCCCCTGAAACCGTTATCCGACTGGTTTTCCTCGTACAATGAGTCGGAATTTGCCAACGGTGGCGGGAGATTTCTGTAATTATTACTGTACCATAACTTTCCGGATAGCAAGTGCTTATCCTTCAGTTTCCAGAACAATTCCTGAGAAATATTAATCAATTCGTAGGAGGCATTTCTCTGTTTTACCCTGTTCCCTTCATTGTCGGTATAAGGAAAATCGTTCGCCGAAGTGGAATAGCTGAATTTGGTATGCGATTGAAGCGCTGAGGTTCCGGCGACAAGAGTAAAAACGGATTTCCAGGTATTGAAACTTGCATAAGTTTGTGAAAACAACGCGTTAAACCGGTTGCTCCAGTCAGGTCTTGTAACAAGGTCGACTACTCCGCCAAATGCACCGGCGGCTCTGGTAATTCCGGCTGGTCCGTAAAGAATCTCCAATCCATCGAATTGTGATACGGGGATCTGCGACAGATCGGTTTGGCCAAGCATGGGAGAATTAAGGCTGATACCGTTCCATTGAACCTGGGTGTGCTGAGCAGCGGTTCCTCTGAATGAAGATGTTGCGAGGGTTCCGTTGCCATAGGATTTTATGAAGATCGTGGAATTCTGAGATAAAATCTGGCCAAGATCAGAATTGTTTCGGGGTACCAGTATGGTGGAATCCAACCTGGTTCTTTTAAAGCCCTGGTTGTTTAAAATGAATTCCGATTTCAGTTCAAATTCGGGCAAATTCAGGGTGTCGCCCAGATTCTGTCCAACAACGGCCCCTGACAATTGCAAAAGGAGCAGTAAAACCGCCGGAACATTGCAAAGAGTCTTAATAATCGCCAGTTTCGGATTCAAGGAAAGGAAATTACCGGATGATCTTTCTGGTAACTGACCGGCCATCGGGAATGGAAACAGTAACGAGATAAACGCCACTGGCCCAGGTTGCCAGATTGGTCACAATGATACCATTGATACTTTCATGCAGTAATACCCGGCCGGAAAGATCCGTGATAACAACCTTGCCGGTTTCCAAGGGCCGGATGTCAACCCGTAGAAAATCACTGACCGGGTTTGGATAAATTTTTAGTGAGGTCTGATTTATTTTTGAAGTGCTCAATTCAAGGGTATCGTGAATGACGCCGATTGCATCAAGGTCAAAGCCGCCTGTACCAAACGGCGTGGGCCAGGGATCATTGATTGCATGTCCTTCGGAATCAAAAGAGGCATATCCTGGCTGAAGACATCCGCCAACATCAATGACCCGCATATGGGTTATCCGGTCCACATGAACACCGGAACTGTCCTTCAGATCATCAAGATCGAAAGGGGTTCCGAAACCCATCCTGTATTTGCCGGCAAAATTATGGATCTGCTTTGCATCAAGTGTGTCGAAAGTGCCAACCTGAGTGTCTGCCTGAGTTAAGGAGACTGCGGGAAATCTCACATATCGATTGCCGTCGGAACTCACTTCAACAAACGCCAGTTCAAGGAATGAACTGCTGAACGAATTCTCGAACACTGCGAAATCGGGCCCCGGGCCATTGGCTAAAGGCGGATCGAAGGTCAACACTGCCATGCCGCGGTCTCCCATGCTTACCACGTAATCATCTGCCGGTCCGGTAGCATAAAGGTAACTCCCGTAATTTGCCTTGTTGGTTCCTTCGAAATATATCGTAGTGTCGGTTATATTGATATATCCGCGAGAAACTTCGCAGGTCTGGGCCCATCGTACAAAGGCGCTGCTGTCCCTGTGCATGGCCGTGGTACCTGGCTGACCCGCCGGTGGCGGATACTGTGCTACCACCAGGAATGACCAGCAAGCAAGAAAAATCACAGTACTGGTTTTACAAATCTTCATGATATTTTAACATGAAAGGAATAGCAAATGTAGAAAAAAAAAACCGGTAACCATTAATTTACTAACTTTGCACATAGGTCTTATTCCATAAACCAATGACATTGAGGCGTTTTTATTCTTTTTTTATCATTGCTGTTCTATCCGGTGCTTTCCTGATTGCCGGATCTGCCTGTAAATCCAGAAAGTCGATCTGCGAATCGAATAAGACATACAGTACCAAAAAAGTAAAAAAGAATAAAAGCAATTACGGGGTAAAATACGGTTTCAAAGCCAAACCGGTTAAAAAAAATTACGTGATAAAGAACCGGCGCTGATACCCGACAGCTCTCAGGATAAATTACCGTCCATTTTCAATAATCAGTTTTTTTCATAAAACTCTTCCCTGGAGGGAGCGTACATGGGAATCTTTGCCTTTTCGGGCGGAAAGGTAAAAAAGGTAAGTATGCCCCGTGAACATACCAGTCCTGTTTTATCGCTCAATGTAACTTCGATGTCAGCCAGGTTTCTGCGAAGGGCTTTCACATTCGATCTCAGTGTTACCGGACCACGATCCAGGTGAACCGGATGAAGATACCTGAACTCGGCTGATGAGGTAAAACCGGCAGTGTTCATTTTTACATACACGGTCCAGCTCGCGATCTCATCCATCAGGGTAGCCTGAATCCCTCCGTGCAGGATCCCGAGGTATCCCTGGTAATTGATCCCGGGGACCCATTCGGCAGTTATACTGTCGCCATCCTCGGTGAAGGACAATTGTAAACCTATCGGATTTGCCGGAGAACATCCAAAGCAGTTATATCCATCCAGGTTCGCAAACGGATTACGCAGCTTTTTCATTTTTTCCGGATTTCCTCACCATCCTTAAACCTGATTACTTCCTGCACCCGGCCGAGCTCATCATATTGTGTCCATGCGCCATCTTTGTTTCCATCAACATATTTGCCCGACAGTTTCAGTTTTCCATTGCGGAAATATTCTTTGGATTCGCCGTTCAGAAGGTCATTACGGTAATTATTCACCGACTGAAGCGTGTCATTTTCGTAATAGGTCTTCTGAACTCCGTCAAACTTACCATCCTTGTAATTATAGTAGGCGATCAGCCTGCCGCTTTTATTGTACCATTTTGAATTACCATGTTTCAGATCATCCTTATAATAGGTCTCTTCCTGGATTTTCCCGTTATCTGCATATTTCCTGTACAATCCATTCTTCTTCCCATTCTGAAAAATTGTTTCGGATACCGGGGTTTCGTTGTACTGACCATAATAAATCGTTTCACCGTGAAGCAATCCGTTTTTATAATTCTCACAAACCGTGATTTTTCCTTTGCGGTCCAATTGAATGGAGAGGCCGTCTTTCAAGCCGTTGGAATAGGACTCGATTCGGTAAACGACCCGGCTTGGATAGAACCCCACCCAATTGTCAACCTTCTGGTTGTTTTTATAAAAACCTTTAAAGGTCATTTCTCCCTGTTTTTCAATCCAGTACCCGGTTTTGTTACCCTGGGCGTCGGTCCGGTTGGCCGAATCAGGAATCTGCAAATCATCAGCGGCAATCTGGGCAGTCAGGAAAACCGGAAAAAGAATGGCCAAGGTTGCAAGTAAAAATTTGTAATTCATAGCGATATGGATTAAATTTTGTTCAACTCTCCAAAAAGATCAAATGCATCGGCACCTACGATCTTTACATGATGAAACGAACCCGGAATAAGCCTATTGTGCGCAACAGGAATTAAAACCTCATTGTCAACCTCGGGTGAATCAAACCGGGTGCGACCTATGAAGTACCCCCCTTCGCATCTGTCAATGATTACCTGTTCGATTTTTCCGATTTTCTCCTGATTCAACTCGAAGGAAATCTGTTCCTGGAGTTCCATGAGCTCTTCGGCCCGTTTCAGTTTCCGCCCAGCGGTCACGGAATCCTTCAACCGGTCGGCGGCAGTTCCTTCCTCAGCCGAATAGGTAAAGACTCCCATCCTGTCGAAGCGGAACTCACGGATGAATTCTTTCAGTTCTTTAAATTCAGCTGTTGTTTCTCCTGGATAACCGGTAATAAAAGTGGTGCGGATGGCTACGTCGGAGAGCCTGGTGCGAATTTTTTCAATAAGTGAGCGGGTTTCAGATCCGTTAAGCCCTCTTCTCATTGACTTCAGGATGCGGTCGCTGATATGCTGAAGAGGCATATCGATATACCGGCAGATGGCCGGGTAGCTCCGGATTACTTCGAGTAATCCGTCAGGAAAGCCATCAGGATAGGTATAGTGAAGCCGGATCCAATCTACTCCGGGTATTTCAGCAAGGCGGGCAAGCAGGGCGGGGAGCATTCTCTTTTTATAGATATCCAGTCCGTAGTATGTTGTATCCTGTGAAATCACATTGATCTCCCTAACTCCTTTACTAACAAGGAATTCAGCTTCGCGGATGATTTCATCCATGGGTCTGCTGATATGAGTGCCCCGGATGGAAGGAATTGCGCAAAAGGAGCATTTCCGGTTGCAACCCTCGGCAATCTTAAGATATGCGTAATGCTGGGGCGTGGTGATGGAGCGCTCTCCCAGAAGTTCTTCCCTGTATCTCCCGCCAAGATGCCCGATTATCTCTTTCATCTCCCTGACCCCGAACCAGGCGTCTACTTCCGGAATTTCCTCTGCCAGTTTATTTTTGTACCGTTCCGAAAGACAACCCATGACAAGCAGGTGCTTAATCTTTCGCTGCGCCTTGGCCTGAACAAAAGACAGTATGGTATCGACTGATTCCTGTTTGGCATCGTGAATAAAACCGCAGGTGTTGATAATAGCAGTATCGAATTTTTCATTTCCTGCCGGATCGAAGATCACCGAAAATCCATTGGATTCAGCCTGACGGATAAGTACTTCGCTGTCGACCAGGTTTTTGGCACATCCCAGTGAAACAACACCTATCTTCCTGGCAGAACCCCTGGTTTTCATTTGTGTCAGTTATTAAAGAGGCTGTCTACAAATTCCACCCTGTTGAATACCTGCAAGTCATCAATTCCTTCGCCAACACCAATATATTTTACAGGGATCCTGAACTGATCCGAAATTCCGATTACGACACCGCCCTTTGCGGTGCCATCCAGTTTGGTGAGTGCAAGGGCATTCACTTCGGTGGCGGCCGTAAACTGCTTAGCTTGTTCAAAGGCGTTCTGGCCCGTTGAAGCGTCTAGGATCAACAATACCTCGTGGGGGGCATCGGGGATCAGCTTTTGAATCACTTTCCGGATCTTCGACAGTTCGTTCATCAGGTTCACTTTATTGTGCAGACGGCCAGCGGTGTCGATGATCACAACGTCGGCGTTGCGTGCAATGGCCGATTTCACTGTATCATAGGCCACCGAAGCAGGGTCGGCTCCCATGCCCTGGGTGATGACAGGAACCCCGACACGTTCGGCCCAGATGGTGATCTGATCGACAGCCGCAGCACGAAATGTATCGGCAGCGCCGATCAGCACGTTTTTTCCCGACTTTTTAAACTGGTTGGCAAGTTTCCCGATGGTTGTGGTCTTCCCTACCCCGTTAACGCCAACCACCATGATCACATAGGGATGTTTGTCATGCGGGACTTCAAATTCAGAATAATCGCCGGTGCTGTTCTCCTGCAGCAGCGAGGCAATCTCTTCTTTCAGAAGGTTATTCAGTTCCGATGTGCCGAGGTACTTGTCGCGGGAGGCTCTTTTCTGGATCCGTTCAATGATCCTGAGGGTCGTATCAACGCCAACATCTGAGGTAACCAGAATCTCTTCAAGGTTATCAAGCACTTCATCATCAATGCTAGATTTACCAATGATAGCCTTTGAAATCCTGGAAATGATACTGGTCTTTGTTTTCTGAAGACCCTGGTCCAGTTTTTCCTTTTTTTCTCTTGTGAATATGCTGAAAAGTCCCATGCCTGATGATGATATATAAAAAAAGCTTTTTTCCGAAGAAAAAAGCTTTTCAATGTAACGATTAAAAAGATTAATTTTCCTTGTTGGCTAAAAAATCTTTCACACTATCGTTAGCAACAATGGTTTCCTTAAAAACATAGGCTCCGGTCTTGGGTGACCTGACCATCCGGATCACTTTGGTGAAATCTTTTCCCGAACTAGCCTTAAATGCAGCAACTACTTTCTTTGCCATATTATAAATTATTTAATTTCCTTGTGAACCGTAACTTTTTTCAAATAGGAGTTGTATTTCTTCAATTCGATGCGTTCCGGCGTATTTTTCTTGTTCTTGGTTGTAATGTAACGTGAAATGCCCGGAACGCCGCTTGTTTTCTGCTCCGTACATTCCAGGATCACCTGTATTCGCTGGTCTTTACTCTTCTTTGCCATCGTTATCTATACTTTATTTTTTCGGGACTGCAAAATTAAACCATTTCATGGAAAAAACAAAATATATTTCATTAGTTTGTATTTTTGGTCCCTGACAGTTCGCGGCATATTCAGAAAACAGAATGTGGAAATCATATATAAACGGCTTCAAATCATACCTTCAGCTTGAAAGATCACTTTCTGCAAATTCGGTTGAGGCCTATCTTCATGATGTGAATTCCCTTGTGCAGTACCTCGAAATCAACCAGTCAACCTGCAGTCCAGGCTCTCTGACGCTTCGTGAGCTGCAAAACTTTCTCAAATGGATCAATGAACTCGGGATGACGGCCCGCACCCAGGCGAGGGTCATTTCAGGGATCAGGGCATTTTACAAATACCTGGTAATGGAAAACATCACCGCCACCAATCCAACGGAATTACTCGAATTGCCCAAAATCGGGAGAAAGTTGCCGGACACACTCAGTGTTAGCGAGATAGAACAACTGGTTGCGGCCATCGATCTGAGTACACCCGAAGGAAAGAGAAACAAAGCCATGCTTGAAATCTTATATGGATGTGGCTTACGGGTATCGGAGTTGGTGAACCTGAAAATCTCACATCTGTTCTTCAGGGAAGGATTCATCAAAGTTACCGGCAAGGGTAACAAAGAGCGACTCATACCTTTAGGACAGACCGCCATGGATGAAACAGAACACTACTTGCACAGTATCAGACCAATGCATCCGGTAGTTCCCGGCCAGGAGGATAATCTTTTCCTAAACAGGCGCGGTCGTAAGTTAACCCGTGTGATGATTTTTACAATTATAAAAGGATTGGCGCAGCAGGCCGGAATTAAAAAAAAGATCAGCCCTCATACTTTCCGCCATTCCTTTGCCACCCATCTTGTTGAGGGAGGAGCGGACCTGAGAGCGGTCCAGGAAATGCTCGGCCATGAATCGATCACAACGACCGAGATATACACCCATCTTGACCGTGATTACCTGCGGAGCACCATCCTCCAGTTTCATCCAAGAAGCCAATGAAGCGTGATCAAGCAACCTGATAGTCTCGTCAATGGTTTATTTAAAGGGTGAATCTGGCTCTTTGGCCATGTGGTTGTAGACCATTTTATCCATGAATCCGGGAAAAAATTTATTGAGAAGTACCGTCAACCGGCCCATGGTGGTCAGTATGATCCTGTCTTTACGTTTTTCGACAGCATGGATGATGTGAAGAGCGACCTCTTCGGCCGACATCAGTTTACTTTCATCGAGCGGGGTTTCACCCTGTGATGTTCCGTCTTTCGAAAGCGCAACATTCCTGATATTGGAGGTCGTAAAACCCGGGCATGCAATGAGCACGTGAAGACCTCTCTTCATATTCTCAATCCGAAGAACCTCGAGGAATCCCTGCATTGCAAATTTCGACGCCGAATAACCGGTGCGTCCCGGAAGACCTTTGTAGCCGGCAACCGATGAAACACCTACGACAGATCCCTTCGACGCCAACAGGTAAGGCAGTGCAAATTTGGTACAATATACAGTACCCCAGAAGTTTGTATCCATCAGTTTCCTGAGTACATCGAGGTCGACGTCGGCAAACAGTGCACGCATTGAAATCCCGGCATTGTTTACCAGGATATCGATGCGTCCATATTTTTCAATGGCGGCGCCGACCAGTTTCCGGCAATCCTCTTCGCGGCTCACATCGGTTATAACGTGAATGAGACCTGGCGATAGCTGTATAAGCTCAGGATCAGTAATTCCAGACCGGGAAGCAAGAACGAGCCTGGCACCGCGTCTGGCAAATTCAAATGCCAGCGCTTTTCCAATTCCGGATGATGCTCCTGTGATGACCACAACCTTGTTCTGCATGACTAAATCTTTTAGTTTATCTATTTGAGCCCGATGCAAAGATATCCATATCCCTCGATTTAATATCTTTGGCAGGTTTAAAACACAAGCCATGACTGATCGTGAGATTTTTTACCGGCATCTGGGTTTGCCCTCTTTTACCCCAATGGACCTGGAGATTGTTAAAGCTGAAGGTGTTTGGTTTTTCGACCGGCCTGGAAAAAAGTACATGGACCTTGTTTCTGGAATCACTGTGAGCAATGTGGGACATCGCCACCCGGAGGTCATCAGGGCCATTGAAGACCAGATTGGTAAATATCTGCATCTGAACGTTTACGGAGAATTCATACAATCGCCCCAGGTCCGGCTTGCAGAAAAGCTGGTCAGTCTTCTCCCAAGTCATCTTGATTCGGTGTATTTTGTCAACTCAGGGAGTGAAGCAGTTGAGGGGGCAATGAAATTGGCCAAAAGGTATACCGGTCGCACCGAGATCATTTCTTTCATGGATGCTTATCATGGCAGCACACAGGGAAGCCTGAGCATTCTGGGAAATGAAAACCTGAAGAATGCATTCAGACCTTTGCTTCCGGATATCCGTACGATAGAATTCAACAATTATTGCCACCTCGAAAAGATCACTAACCGCACAGCCTGTGTTGTTATTGAGACCATCCAGGCAGAGGCCGGTATAGTTTGGGCAGAAGAGTTTTTCCTGCAACAACTACAGAAACGATGTGCCAAACTCGGCGTGCTGATCGTGGTGGATGATGTGCAGATGGGGCTGGGACGAACCGGCAAGATGTTCAGCCATGAAAATTTCGACTTTAAGCCTGATATCCTTCTACTGGCCAAGGCCCTCGGAGCGGGTATGCCACTCGGTGCTTTCATTGCTTCAAAAAAGGTGATGGACACCCTTGCCAGCAAGCCCGAACTGGGCCATATCACTACATTCGGCGGGCATCCGGTTTGTTGCGCCTCCGGGTTAGCCGGGCTTGAAATACTGACTCATGGTGACCTCGTGGCGAAGGCGGCAGAAAAGGGCGCTTTTCTTGAAAAAAGTCTATCGGGAATAAAAGGATTCGGTGAGATCAGAAGAGCCGGACTGGCGCTCGGCATCGACCTGTCAGATTCTTCCAGGAAGGGAACATTCATGAAATCAGCACTTGACGAGGGAGCCATCATCGACTGGTTTCTTTTCAAACCCGCCACTTTCCGTCTTGCCCCGCCCCTCACAATTACCTGGGATGAATTGGAAGAAGGCTGCAACAGGATCAGCAGGGCAGCTGCAGCGGCACTTTAACGACGAAATGGATTAGAACATTTTCAATCCTGGTATTGTGACTATTTACCTATTACCTGAAGCGCCATTATTTCCGCCGGCCGGAGATGCGGAAGAAGACGGTTTACTGGCAATCGGTGGCGATCTTTCAGCCGGTAGGCTGATTCAGGCCTATTCCAACGGTATCTTTCCCTGGTTTGAGGAGGATAAAACGATATACTGGTATTCACCTGATCCCCGCATGGTGTTGTTCCCTGAGAATTTTCATCCTCCGGACAGCCTGCAAAGGGTTGTCCGGTCGAAAAAATTCGAAGTGTCAATCGACCGCGATTTCGAAGGCGTAATTAAGGGGTGCGCCGAATCAGAAAGGCCCGGACAGGAAGGCACCTGGATCAGTGATACTTTTATCGCTGCATACACCACCCTTCATGCTGCCGGTCTGGCTCATTCCGTTGAAGTTTATGCCGGTGGAAATCTGGCGGGTGGGCTCTATGGTGTCTCACTCGGGGCGGCATTTTTTGGAGAAAGCATGTTTTTCAGGATGTGTGACGCTTCAAAAGTAGCCTTATCCTTCCTGGTTGATCATTGTAAATGCAACGGGCTATTATTCATCGATTGTCAGGTTGAGACCAGGCATCTGCTAAACCTCGGTGCAAGCCTGCTTCCGCGCGAACAATACCTGTCTATCCTCAGGAAGGCGCTCATGCTCCCAACAATTAAAAGAAAATGGGGATAAAGATTTTAACATCCTCATCCCCATTGACTCAAAATTACCTGCCCGAGTTCCTACCAGTTGTTTACCAGGCCGAGTTTACGCTTTATCTCCTGAGGAATCGCATTTTTATGGACCATCACATCCATGGTCTTGAGTTGCACATAAGGCCATGAGGCATAGAAAAAGCCTTTGTATTTATGATCCTCAAATCCCCAGGAATTCTTGACAATGAAATACTTATTCCCATTCTGGTCCTTCACGATACCGGTCAGTTGCATACCATGGTCATCAGTGGTCTGATAATTATCAAATTCCTGCTGACGCATTTCCTGGGTTATCTTTTTCTCGGGCATTGGTTTGTCAAATTTCAGCAACATCTTTTCCCTTTCCGCATCAGACATTTTTTCCCATTTTCCTTGTTCGAGACCAGCCAGTTCAGGTGCGTTCTTATCGGGAACCACCGCGACCCCGTTTTTCCATGAAAAACCTTTCTCACTGACATCGGCTCCCCATACGACTGTGTACCCATTCATGATGGAGTTTTCGATGACCGCCATCATTTCGTCCATCGGAAGATTATAGACTTCATCCAACAACCAGTTATCGGGAATCTCGATAACAAACTTCGAATAAAAGGGATGATGGGTGAACGAGGCCAGTTCTACATAATCATCCGGGTTCAGGCCAAGGGTTGAAGCAAAAGTTTTGGGAGTGTACTCCACGCCTTTGTATGTGAATTTTTCAGGGACTTTCCCGAGGTAGGCATCCAGAATTCCGTTAAAACCCTGGTGCCAGACCGGACTCAGTTTTTTATTGGAATTTTTCAGTACCGCGTCGACATAGGCTGACAGCACGCCATCCATTTCGCCATGAACAGGTTTATCCTCGCCGATTGTTAACCCTGTATATGCAGATTCAGGCACCATCCCATAGTTTTTCAAAACATAGGTAACATCATGTGCGGCACCTCCGCCACCAAAATTATGTTTGCCCTGGAAACGTACATAAAGTCTGGCTTTATCGGAATAACAGTTTCTCACTGCAAACATTTCGCTCAGATCAAAAGTATCCTTGCCCATACGCAGCAGTTCAGACTCAAGGAAGGCGATGGCGGAGTAACTCCAGCATGTTCCGGAACGATACTGGTTCTTCACACTGGTTGCCGGAAGTTGTTTAATGACAGTGAACTGGTAGCCTGAATCGGCTTTTTTTTCTGCATCCTGGGCAATGGTTCCATTGCCGGTCATGAGGCATGCAGCGATCAACAGAAGGGAGAATACGTGTTTCATCATTGCTTTGATTATTAATTGTTTGATTTGCATATTTCAGTGCGTCAAAAATAAAAAGATTCCCTCAATGCGACAAGGTTTTTTATTCATTCGAAAGGATGTTCCTGATCAAAATCGGGTCTGTAAAAATGGCTGCTTTCATAATCCTGAATCCAGCCGCGATGCATGCCAAGCCGTTCAACCTCGTTCACTACCATTTGATACTCATTCTCAGTGATGTATCTGTTCAGTTCGGGATAATCAGGAAAGTGCCTGGCCGGGTAATATTGCGACATCAGCGACAGGTGTACGCGCGGAGAAAGTTCTCCGGCAAGGAACCTGACCACCTCAACACTGTTGTTCACATGTCCGGGAAGCACCAGATGCCTGACAATCATTCCCGATTCAGCTTCCCCTTCCTCGTCAAGCCTGAGGGTGGCGCCTTTCTGACGAAACATCTCCCTGAGCGCCATCATTGCGATTTCAGGATAGTCGGATGCACCCGAAAAAGCCTTTCCCAACCTGGCATCCATATATTTCATATCGGGCAGATAGACATCGATGATACCCTCCAGCATACGGAGGGTCTCCACTTTATCGTAGCCATTTGAATTATATACCCAAACCGGATTATAACCACGCTCCTCAACCACGTTAATAATATGGAGCATCTGAGGAATTACGTGACCGGGTGAGACAAATCCCACCCTATTGATCCCACTGGCAAGCATGGAAATTACCCTGTTGATCACCGCTTCGGGCTCCATGAAACAGGAAGAATGGCTGATCCTGTTGTTGCTGATCTGGTGATTCTGGCAAAAGATACACTGCAGATTGCAGTTGGTGAAAAAGATATTGCAAATCCCATGTTTGCCGCTGATAACCGGTTCCTCGCCCCGGTGGATGCAAATGGAGGATATGCTGAACTCCGAACCGTTCCGGCAATAACCGTGGTTACCGGTGCGCCTGTCGACGTCACAGTTTCTCGGACATAAGGTACAATTTGTCAGCAATTTCCCGGTGTTCCGGTCTGGGTCATCAATCATATAAAAGCGGAATTGTTATTTAACAGCAAACGCTGCAAAATTAGCAGTCTTCCTTTTAACCAGGATTTATTTGATTAACGAAGCAAAGTTTGCGAAATTAGCGGCACTTTTCACACTGCCTGACAAGCTGACAAATTCTTATACTGGTATATATAACTCTCTGTAATGTTATATGTTGGAAAGAAAAAATAAATACACAACCATCATCTGGGACTGGAACGGTACCCTCCTCAACGATGCCTGGCTTTGCGTGGATGTCATGAACGGGATGTTAATGGAGCGCGGATTGCCATTAAGAACCATTGATGAATATCGGGAGGTCTTTGATTTCCCGGTCCGGGATTATTATGAAAAACTGGGCTATGATTTTGAAAAGGAACCATTTGAGATAATCGGCATGGAATTCATGGTACTGTATAACCGGCGGCAGCATGAGACAAAGCTTCATGAGGGCGTGTTTGACATCCTGGGTTGGTTCCGCAAGCATGGTTTCCGTCAGTTAATCCTTTCAGCCAGGGAGCAATCGGAACTTATAGAAGAGACGAAATCCCTTGGGGTGTATGCCTATTTTGATAGGATATACGGTCTCGACGACCATTATGCTCATGGGAAAACCGATGTTGCGGTAAGGCTCCTGGCCGACATCGGGGTTCCTGCGGATCAGATCGTTTTCATCGGCGATACGAGGCATGATGCGGAAGTTGCCAAAGAGTGCGGCATTGAATGTATCCTCATCCCCAACGGTCATCATAGCCGCCAGCGGCTGGAATCGCTTGGCGTGGAAATGGTGGATGGATATGCAGGGCTGCAAAGGAGATTCCAGGTTTTATAATCAATCCAAATGAAATGCTCATAAGTTAAAGATGATTTTCACTATTTCAACTCCACCATTCCTGACCGGCATGCAAATCAATCTGCTACGGATTGCCTGGACCATTTTGACGTTGGTCCTCATTCAACCGGTCAGCCTTGCACAATCGGTCAAGGGTCAGACTGGTCAGGTACATACCATCAGGCTAACAAAAAATCCGACTGGTAAAATAAATTCTGAGGGATCGGTGAGCGTATGGTTTCTGGCACCGGTGCCATATGAAAAGGCAGGCAAGGAGACCCGGGCAGCCTTCGATTTTCTGAACAAAATTCCGGGCATCAGTGGCCGCTATCTCCTTTTTGAAGAGCTTCCGGGATCTGAAAAAAAACTGAAACAAGCGGATGTTCTCTGGATACACCGGGATGAAACAACCGAATTCAGTAAAGCTGAGCGCGACCGGAAATTATATTTAACCCTGAAAGAATATATTGAAGGCGGGGGGCGGCTCATGCTAACCCAGCAGGCCGTCCACTACCTGAACCTTCTTGGATATGAATCCACCCTGATGGAGGACAGTACAAAGCTATGTTACGACAATGGATACGGCCGAAGACTTGGTTTCCACTCCTTTATAGACCATCCCGTATTCAGCGGATTGCACGGAGGAGCATACATTTGCTGGCCCCAGTCGGACATGACCACCCGGATCACGGGATTGTTTGGCGACCGGGTCCCGATCAATGGAAAGACAGTTGCCGTTGACTGGGATTACATATTCCTGCGTGAGCAGACAAAACTGGTGCTTGAATATGCTCCCGGAACAGGGCGGATACTGGCGGTGGGAGGATATATGCTGTTTGGAATCCCTAACAGGAACAGGGCTCACCTTGAGCTGTTTGCCCGAAACTGCATCCAATACCTTTCGGAAAAGGAGGTGCAAATCAAAACCATCAACTGGTGGGATTATACCCCTTGCCTAGTGGCCGAATGCGCGGCTCCTCCCGAGTCAGACCGTTTTGTCAGGGCCATTCCTCCATCGGTAAAATGGCGTGAGGAGGAGAGTGAACTTACGCTAAACCAACGGTTCGCCGACCGGAATTTCTGGGATGTAGCCGGTGAAAGAATGGTCACCATGGGATTGGAGACAGGCGGCATCGAGGAGATCTGGGCACATCCCTTCATGGCCCTGAGGGATTACAGGGTGGGGATCAGGTTCAGTTACCGCGACACCATCTACTGGTTAAATGATGAACGTCCTGAGATTAGCGTCAATCCGGCCTCGTTCACCAGAATCTACAAATTCCCCCGGGCCTACCTCAAAGAAATTGTCGTTAACGATCCGGATCGTCCTGCCGGCGTTGTCCACTACGAATTAAGAGGTGTTTACGAAGCCGATCTCTTCGTACAATTTACATCGAACCTCCGCTGGATGTGGCCCTATTCAGAGAAGGCAACCGGATCGGTATGCCATCGCTGGAATAATGACCTGAGCTGTATCGAGATCCATGACCGAACCGGGCGCTTACATGTTATGGCCGGCGGAAATAAACCTCCGGTAAAACACCAGGCGGGTCAATACGAATCTTTTATCTGGTCCAGGGAGGATTCCGCAATGACCGGAGTTGACTCACAAAAGTGTCAGGCCGCTTTCTGCAGTCAGTTCAGACTGGGTATGAACGATAATTTAGATATAGTGATCGCGGCAAGTTGTGAGGGCTACGATACAACCCGTCAATATTTCGAACAAGCCATCATGAATCCTGCTGCGGTTTATGAACGGGCACTGCAACACAATTCCAATATCCTGACCGACAGGCTTATGGTGACCACTCCTGACAAAGAATTCAACACCGGTTACCGCTGGTCAGTGGTTGCTACTGACCGCTTCATGGTTCGTACACCTGGTATGGGGCGGGCGCTTGTTGCAGGTTATGCCACCACCCGGTCAGGGTGGAACGGCGGGCACCAGGTAAACGGCCGGCCCGGCTATGCCTGGTATTTCGGCCGTGATGCCGTTTGGAGTGCTTTTGCGTTGCTTGATTATGGTGATTTTGATAAGGTGCGGTCCCAACTGGAATTCTTCAATCACTTCCAGGACCTTAACGGGAAAATCTTCCATGAAGCCAGTACTTCCGGCTTCATTCATTATGATGCAGCGGATGCAACACCTCTGTATATATTACTTGCCGGAAAATATTTCAGGCACAGCAACGATACTGCTTTTCTCCGGAAAACCTGGCCGAACATCAAAAAAGCGATCGATTTTTGTTTTTCAACCGACACCGACCAGGATCACCTCATCGAAAATACCAATGTTGGGCACGGATGGGTGGAGGGTGGTAAACTTTATGGTTCACATGCTACCATATACATGACCGGCATCTGGTCTGCGGCATTGCGCGAGGCTCATAACATGGCCGGTTTTCTTGGCCGGCCGGAGGCGGAGAGTTACCGTCTGGAAGCCGATGAAACAAAAAACATTATCAATACCCGTTTCTGGAACCGGAATACATCTTTCTTTTCCTATGGGATGAACACGGACGGTACCTTCCGGAACGACCCAACGGTGCTGCCCGCCGTGCCGATCTATCTTGGAACGGCAGAACCTGCCTTCGCTTCCATGTGCCTCAGGCAGTATTCATCGAATGCATTCACAACCAATTGGGGTGTTCGTATCATTCGCGATGACAGCCCGATGTTCAAACCCACCGGATACCATTATGGCAGCGTGTGGCCTCTGTTTACCGGCTGGACCGCCCTTGCGGAGTACAAAACAGGAAATCCAATACAGGGATATTCGCATCTCATGAATAACCTTAAAGTCTTCAAATACTGGGGACTGGGATTCGTGGAAGAGGTGCTGAATGGGGCGGAATACATGCCATCCGGCGTCTGTCCGCACCAATGCTGGTCCGAAACGATGGTCCTCCAGCCCGTCATTGAGGGACTTCTCGGGCTTGAGGTCGACGCGGGAAAACAAAAGGTCACCCTGGCCCCTTCCCTGCCGGCACATTGGGATTCGATGGTTGCAAACAACATCCGCATTGGCAATAAGTACATTGATTTTCAATTTAAAAGAACGGATCAGGCAAAAAGCGTCTTTACCTTTGATCTGCGCCGCGGAAAGCGGGTATCCATTGATTTCATGCCGGGTTTGCCTGCCGGAACAAGGATCAACAGCGTAAGACTTGATGGGAAGGACGTACCCCACACGGTGTTCACGACAAGCCGGGGCATTGTGCCCTATGTCAACATCAGCGTTCAGTCGGCCAGCCGGCTGGAGATTGAAACCGAAGGAGGAATAGCGGTGCTTCCCGTGGTGGCCGATCCCAAACCAGGAGACCCCGCGGCAGGCCTGCGGATCATTTCCACTCATTTTACGGGATCCCGGTTCAGTGTTGAGCTTGAAGGACCTTGCGGAACCACGGGGTCATTTAAAATATGGTCAGCTGCAGGGGATATTGTTACCCCAACTGGTCTGCGATTAACAGGAAGGACCGGTCCTGTGTTTACGTATGAAATTGATTTTGAAAAAACCGGGGAAAAGTACCAGGTGAAGATCATTGATTTTGAATATATAAGGAAGTAAAGGCCATTGCAATGTCAATGTTGATTTACACCATCATGAAAAAACAATTCATTTTTCCGGTCGTCGCAGTTTTAATATGCGGATTCCAGGGAACAGGCCAAACCCTGTCTAATCTCCGGGCTACCTGCAATGATCCCCTGTTCACTACATATGCCGCTCCTCCCGAAAGAAGCTCCTACCAAAACGATCAGGCTTATCAATTCCTTTGGTTTGATCCTCAGTCAGGAACAGAGATGATCTCAACCGACGGTCCAAATGCCGGGATGGCATTCACTATCAATAATCGGTTGATTTTCAAACTACAAGAATTTCAAAGAGAACCTGTTATCTCAGTCTCATACAGCGATCTTATCAAATTCAGTTATTACCCGGTGAAGGATCTTGGAGTCGAAGTTTTTGCAGCTGTTTATTCCTCACAAACTCTTTTCATGCAATACAGGCTGGTGAATGAAGGCAGTTTCCCACTTGAGATCACTTTATTGCCCTATCTTTATTTTCCGGCAACAGATTCCATTAACCGGATCAGCCACACGGGAGAACCAAACGGTTATATCTTCCCCTTGACCAAAAAGAAGGATGGCTGGATGGAACAGCATGATATTCCGTTCATTGAGCATTTTAATGGATACTGGGGGATTGATTGCGGTATGGACAGCACCTGGTCTTTTTGTGAGAAGGTGAGCCAGGTAGCAAATCCCGGCGTCAAAGGGAAAGAAGTAAAGACCATTCTCCGCGATTATTTCAAAACCCGGAAAAGGTCGAAGGCCTTTAACAGCGGGCTTGTGTCGATGCGCACCCTGCGACTGAATGCCGGGGAATCGACATCATTCAGAATTTCAATCATCCTTCAGCCGGCTGAAGCATTGTCAGCATCCCGCAGGTCAGTCAGTATGGATGGACATTACCGGTCTGTTCAATCGAAGCAGTTCATTGGCGATGAACTAAACAGGATTCGTTCAGCAAATACGGTCCATATGATCCGTGAGAATGAGAAGGTTTATTCGCGGATAAGACAGTTGCCGTTCACAGATAAGGATCAGGAGTTAACATACTGGAGTTCATTTTCACTGCTCAGACAATGTATGATGCCACCCGAAGGCGAATGCGGATATAATTATTATGTATTCTCGAGGGAACCTAAGTGGGGATGGGGTTATGGCGGCCAGGTCTTTCATGAAAGCCTGGCTATGATCACCTATGCGCGGATGGATCCCGGGGGTGCCATGAATTCTCAACGCGTTTTCATGGAAAGGCAACAGCCCGATGGTTATATCAACTATCGCACAGGCCCATACCTGAATGAGCGGATCGAGACCGGGGGCAAACCAACCAGTTCTGCACCCTGGTTCAACTTTCAGAACCTGGAAATTTTCAAGATTACAAATGACCGTAAATTCCTTAAGGATGCTTACATGTCGGGCCGCCGCTTTTACGAGTATTATACCGCGAACCGCGATTCGAATCAGAACGGACTTTGTGAATGGGGCGCTCACGCAGAACTGGAATCAGTGCGTGATGCACGGGTAGCCATCTGGGACAAAGTTGGGTGGGCTTCCAATTTCGAGGGTCCTGATTTAAACTCCATGCTGGTCAGGGAAGCGCTGGCACTGGCTGAAATGGCCGGTATTCTTGGCATCAATGAAGATAAAATCCATTGGAAATCAGAGGCAAAGAAAAGAAAAGAGCTGATAAACCAGAAATTATGGGATCCTGTCACCGGTTTTTATTATTGCATTGACAGAGACCGGCAGGACTTTACACATCGAACAGCGGGTGATCTGAAAATCATGGAAATCATCGGTTTCCTCCCCTTGTGGGCCGGTGTGGCGGACCAGGAGAAAGCGGCCAGGTTGGTCAAGGTGTTGACAGATACTGCTTCTTTTTGGAGACCGTACGGCATTCCCACCCTGACTGCTGCCAGTGATTACTACTGTCCGATCGGTTATTGGAACGGCCCGGTTTGGATTCAATGGAATTACCTGGTTTACAGAGGTTTGAAGGACAATGGCTATGACCGTGAAGCGAAAGAACTTTCCCTGCGGGTCATCCGTAATGTGGTCAATCATCTGAAGAGAGACCACACATTCTGGGAGTTTTACAGTGCCGATGACCTGCAGGCCGGGTGGAACAAAACCTATATCTGGGCAGGTATGATCGTAGAGATGATGAATGAAATCGAATGAACAATATGGAGTTAACTGATCTGATAATCCTTGCGCTTTCGGCGTTTCTTGCCGGTGTTGTAAATGCCGTTGCGGGAGGAGGCACACTTATTACCTTCCCGATGCTCACGGCCCTTGGTGTTCCCGCGGTTGTGGCAAACGTTACGAACACCATCGCACTCAGCCCGGGTTATCTGGGGGGAACCTGGGCCCAGCGAAAGGACCTTGCCGGCCAGGGAAGATTATTGTGGATACTGCTTCCCGTCAGTCTTTTGGGGGGAATTTGCGGAGGCTTTCTGCTTCTGAATACCGGCGAAAAAAACTTCAGGGCCCTGGTTCCGTGGCTCATCCTTTTTGCCTCTCTGCTTCTTGCCGTTCAACCATACATCCGTAAATGGATCGCCTCCGCAGGCAAAAACAATGGACTGCAAATCAGCGCCTGGTGGCTGATTTTTTTTACCCTGCCTGCTGCTGTCTATGGCGGATATTTCGGCGCCGGAGTAAGTGTTATCATCGTGGCAGTCTTGGGAGTGGTGCTCCATGACAGCATCACACGGCTCAATGCTTTGAAGCAGGCCATGGCCTTTGTGATCAATGTGTCAACGGCAGTGTTTTTCGTTTTCTCGGCGACTTTCAGCTGGTCAATTGCGATTGTCATGGCCGCGGGCGCTATCCTGGGAGGGCTGGCCGGTGGAAGGCTGGCAGCTTTTATCAGGCCTGCCATTCTGCGTTGGACCATCGTTGTAATAGGTATGGTTGTCAGTATTATTTATTTCATCAAGTAATTATCTGTTTAACAGTGACTTAATTCAAAGCGATGAAAAAAACAGCCATCATTGCCGGCGCTACCGGCCTTGTCGGAGAACATTTGCTCCGAAAGTTACTCGAAAACGATGACTATGATGCTGTCATCGCCATTCTGAGAAAACCACTGCCCGAGCATCCAAAACTCGAACAAAAGATTATAGATTTTGAATTACTGCCTGAAATACTTGCAGGAACCAGGGCTGATGAAGGGTTCTGTTGCCTGGGCACAACGCTGAAATCGGCCGGAAGCAAGGAACGGCAATGCAGGATTGATCACGATTACGTCATTAACTTTGCGGCGGGGTGCCTTGTGGCAGGGGTGAAAAGGTTCAGTGTGGTATCGTCCATCGGTGCCTATGATTCATCTTCAAACTTTTACCTTCGTACCAAGGGCGAAATGGAGCGGGATTTAAAAAAGATTCAATTTAAAAATCTTGTCATTGTAAGACCTTCATTGCTGATGGGAAACCGTCGTGAATTCCGTGCCGCCGAAGCGGTTGCCAATTCGGTCATGAAGGTCATCAACCCGCTCTTTATCGGCGGATTGAAAAAGTACCGGGGTGTTATGGCATCGGATGTGGCGACCTGCATGATCCGGAACATGAATATTGATAACCAGGGCATTACAATAATAAATTCTGATCAGATTCAATCCTAAACACCGGACAAACCGTAAAGTCATGAAAACAAAGCAAATTACCTTACTTATCCTTACGTGTTCGTTCCTTTTTTCCTGCCGGTCGAACCGCGAAGGATATATTCAGGAAATCAGGGAAACCGAGGAGGCATTTGCAAGAATGGCCGCCGAAAAAGGGATTGCCGAAGCTTTTACCTTTTATGTGGCCGACAGCGGTATCGTTAACAGGCGCGATTCGCTGATCAAGGGCAAGGAGGCGGTGATGAGACATTACAGCAGTTGGAAAGCAAAGGATGTGACGCTTAAATGGTCACCCTATTTCATTGATGTATCGGCCTCGGGCGACCTCGGTTACACATATGGAAGGTACGTTTTCACAATTGTTGATTCGACCGGTACAAAAAAGGAAAGCACAGGAATTTTTCATACGGTTTGGAAAAGGCAGGCTGACGGTACCTGGCGGTTTGTATGGGATTGATGAGATTTTTATCTCAGTCGCACCGGGCATAAAAGTCAGCACCAAAAAAAACATAAGTCAATACAAAAATGAAGAGATCAGTTGTATCACTGTTTATGATGATCATCCCATTTCTTTTACCGGCTCAGAACCTAAAGCCTGTTGAAGGTTACCTGAAGATCGACGCCATGGCCTCCGATCCGCTTTACACCACCTATGCGGCAGCTATGCAACGGTCTCAGCTATATGGAGATAAGGCCTACAAAATGGATTACTATTCCGACTGCCGGCCCTTATCCTACTCCTCCGATCAGGCCGGAAGCATCTATTGCATCTGGAAAATAGACCAGGTAGTCATCCCGCGGATCGGTGAATTCCATAAAAAACCCATCGTGAAATATTCCTTCCCGGATATGGCCATGCTGGAATATGAGCCATTCCGCGGGATCAGAGTCAGTGAGACGTTTTTCGTCTATAGCTCCGATATAGCCTTGGTAAACATGGAGATAAGAAATATCAGTGACCTCACACACGAAATCGCTGTTTATCCGGTGCTTGAACAAGGCAGTGATTCAATGGTGATAAGGGATTTTAATCATTTGTCGGATGGATACCTTACTGAACGCTACGAGAGCCCTTACCGCCTGATCAGCAGCCTGAAGAAGGAATACGGATACCCGGTGTACGTCAGGGATTTTTTCACATCAAACTGGAAATCATCGTCACATGGCGCCTACCATGGGAATATGGATGACTTTTACAACAAGATCAAGACAGACTATTATACCGATAAAAGGAGTGATACGCTGAATATGCGATCGTCGGGACTGTCGAATTTCGTCACCCTGCATCTGAAGAAAAGGCTGAAACCAGGTGAAGTTGTTACATTTAGGTATCTCAGGGGCTTTCAGGAGCAAAAAAGCGATCCTGCTTCCCTGGTCCGGAAGGTAGATTCTGTGAAAAACCTTATGCTGAAATCGTTCTACGACGATAATCTGATCCTGTTCTCGAAAATTCCCCGGATCAATTTCTCATCAAAAGACCAAAAGATCATCTACATTGGGGCATTCAATCTGGTCAGGGGGTGTATGTATCCTGCGTCAGGAAAAACGAAGTACAATTTCTACGCTTTTTCCAGAAATCCCTTATGGGGATGGGGTCATGGACACCAGGTACTGCATGAAAGCCTGTCGATGCTGGCTTACGTATATCTTGATCCAACCTCGGCCGAAGGTTCACAGCGGGTTTATATGGAGCAGCAGCGCGACGACGGATTGATCGCCTACCGCCATGGTCCTAAAGGATTGCAGGATTATCCGCATAAAAACATGTCGACAACATCCGCCCCGTTTTTCAGCTGGATAAACCTAGAGATATACAAAACTGGTAAGAACAGGAAATTCCTTGATGATGCCTATAAGTCAGGATCCCGTTATATGGATTGGCTGATTAAAAACCGGGATACCGACCAGGACGGTACTTTTGAGTGGGGGCCATACGGGATCATAGAAAATGTAAGAGATTGGTACAATGCGGTTTTCCAGGTCTCGGCCGAACGATACCTGGATGTAGACAAGGAGGATATCTCTGATGAACTGGAGTGTCTTGACCTTACGCTCATGGTCATCAAAGAGGCCAGGAGCCTGGCTGAAATGGCCATCTTACTTGGTAATACGGCAGATAGCAGGAGATGGCTTGACCTGGCCGAAAAAACAACACGCCTGGTAAACGAACGGATGTGGGACGACTCAACGGGTTTTTATTATTCCATCAACAAAAAAGATCATTCATTTCAATTCATGACCAGGGACCTGAAGAGGCAGGAGATCATCGGATTTCTGGCACTCTGGGCAGGAGTTGCGTCAAAAGAGAGGGCAGAAATCCTTTTAAACAGTCTTGCTGACACAAACCGGTTCTGGCGCCGGTATGGTATACCAACGTTGTCGGCACAGGATCCCTGGTACAGTCCAAATGTAGATTATTGTTGCAAATGGAACGGTCCTGTCTGGCTCCTGTGGAACTACATGGTTTATGATGGACTTAAGGTCTATGGTTATACTGATATGGCCCGACAGCTTGCAGAGAAAATGATCACTTGCGCCAGGGTTCAACTGGTCAAGAATCACCAATTCTGGGAATCATACAGTCCTGACAACGAAGTTCTTAACTGTCCACCGAATTATATCTGGGATTCGATTCTTGCAAAACTTTTGATTGATGAGTACCAGAAATAGTACTTTTGCATTATGAAATCATTGAGAAAAAACCAGATAAGAGGCAAATCCATATGGCTGGCTGTTGTTTTTCTGGCTGGGCTTGCCGGGTGCAACACGATCAACCGGACTGATATCCATTACCTTATTTCGGCCGGAGCACTCCCCTACCTGAAACCCAGTAAAGTCATTCAGGTTTCCAGCTTCGATACCTCAGGTGGCAATAAAGATTACATAACGATCGATGCCGGCAAAAAGGTGACCATATTCGATGCTGAGGGCCCGGGTATGATTGTAAGGATGTGGTTTTCAATTGATTCACCGGATCCATATTTTTTACGCAGGATCGTTCTTCGCATTTACTGGGAAAATGAAACAAGGCCGGCGGTTGAAGTTCCCATCGGCGATTTTTTCGGTTCTGGTTTTGCTTATGCGCCTTACGTTTCCCAATACCTTGGCATGTCGGGCGGAGGCTATGTGTGTTACTTCCCAATGCCGTTCGAGAGACAGGCCCGCGTCGAAATTGTCAATGAAACCAGGCAGGATATCAGCGGTTTTTATTACCAGATCAACTACCACAAATTTGAGGGGGCCCTTCAGTCGGAAGTAGCTTATTTTCATGCCAACTGGCAAAGAAGCATAAAAACGGATTTCGATTCCAATTATGTCCTGATGAAAACCGTTGGTAAAGGTCATGTGGTAGGGGTCAACCTGAACATTCAATCGTGCGACGGAACCTTTTCTTTTCTGGAAGGGGATGAGATGGTTTATGTTGATGGCGAAAAAAAACCATCACTCCGGGGAACAGGCATTGAAGATTTTTTCTCCGCTGGCCGGAACTTTGAACATGGGCTTTACCATGGAAACTACCAGGGGCTGATATACAAGGATGATTCGTTAAAAAGGATCTCTGCATACAGGTTGTTTGTGCTTGACCCCGTCTCTTACAGGAAAAGCATCCTCTTCACGATTGAGCATGGCCATGCGAATCAAGCAGTTGCCGATATCAGCTCAACCGTCTACTGGTACCAGATGGATGCATTTTCCGATCCCAGGGAATTCAAAAAAGCAGGACTGCGAATCCCCTTGCGTATAGTAAAACCGCTTCAGATGACCGAAGCCGAAAATCTGAAGTTCAGTCTTGGAGGTTTGAATTACAAACTGGAAGATATGTCGGAAGAAGGGGCCGATTGGAGTGGAAATAAACAAATGGTGATCGAAGCGGAGGATAAGTCGACCTTTGATTTTGTATTCACGGGACTCGAACCCAAAGAATACCAATTCGATATATATTACACCCTTGCACCAGATTACGGCCTTGCCGATATCTATCTGAATGGAAAAAAAACAGGCCAGTTGCAGGGTTATTCACCATTTATTGAACCCGACGGAAAACTTACAGTCACCGGCATTCCGACAACCACTGGTTCGATCGTTATGCGTTTCATGATCATTGGTAAGGACACAATGTCGGGTGGTTACATGGTTGGACTTGATGGCATCCATTTTTACCCAGCAGGAAATAATAATAGCCCGGAACTTCGCTGAAACATACAGAAAAATGTCTGAAAGAATCCGCATATTAACCCTCTATGTTCTGGTGTCATTCTGCTCCCCGATATTTTCTATGGCTCAAACCACGATAAAGCAGGGAAATCCTGTTCCTGTGAATTTTTGCATTAAAGAACAGGAAATGAAGTTGTTCGGGATGGTTAATGAGTACCGGAAAGTTTACGGCCTCCCTCCCATTCCATTGTCCAGGTCACTTTGTTACGTTGCCTCACTGCATGTTAAGGACCTGTACCTGCACCATTCAGAAAATTCTTCCTGCAACCTTCACTCCTGGTCAGGAAAGGGATTCTGGAAACCTTTCTGTTACCCGCAGGACGAAAATAAGAAGAATTCCGTATGGGACAAACCCCGTGAGATCACCCGTTACCCTTCCAAAGGTTATGAGATCGTTTACTGGGAAAACACGACACCGAAACCCGACAGCATTTTGCTCACCTGGACAATGGAGTCCTATTTTAATGATTTCCTGATGAATACCGGGATATGGGAAGGTAAACGCTGGAATGCTTTCGGAGTTGCTATTTACGAAAACTACGCATCTGCCTGGTTTGGTGAAGTAGCTGATCCGGAGGGTGTTGCATGGGTTTGCGGGAAGCAACCGATTAAGCAAAAAGCAGATTCGGCAAAAGCGGAAATGAAACCAGTTGTGGCAACACCCTCGACCGATACCTTATCCACCTTTTACATCATCATTCGAACTAATGTTACACGAAAAGTAGCAGACCAGATCGTGGCCGAACAGAAAGCGGCAGGATATCATGATGCCAGGGTACTCATGAACAACGGAAAAACCAGGATATCGGTATTTGAAACCAGGGACCGTAACGTTGCTCTAGAAAAGCTGAAAGAGATCAAGAAGGTTGTCAAGGATGCCTGGTTGTTAAAACAAAAATAACCATCCTGATTTTTACTCGGCATCCATCACACATCTGAAACCCACTGTCGCATTCCGGTCGAGCGAGGGTGAAATCAATAACAGTATTTCAGGATGGTATGTTGGCATAGGTCCCCCGGTGACATACCAGATGCTTTCGGTTGGGTTATAATAGCTCCCCCCGCGAATTATCACATAATAATAGGCGCCGTTACAATATACGTCATCCGTAAGTTGCCAGACATTTCCAACCATATCTGCCACTCCGAATGGACTCTTTCCTCTTGGAAATGAATTCACTGGAGTTGAGTGGTTAAAGTTTTCATTACATCGATCCTTCTTCCATTCATTCCCCCATGGATATTTCCTCATATCACTTCCCTGAGCAGCATACTGCCATTCAATTTCCGAAGGTAATCGCTTGCCCACCCATCTTGCATAGGCCTTTGCATCATCGAGGTTAATGAAAACCACCGGATGATCTTCGGTTCCAGCCTCAGGCATATTATTCATCCAATGCTTCAGGTAATTTGATCTATCAATTGGATTATAAGATGTTTGTTTTATGAAATTGGAATATTCACCGTTGGTCACCGGGTACTTGTCCATATAGAATTTCTTCATTTTTATGTCAACGGTATCCTTAAAATCGGGTAAAGGGATAAATGGTTCTAAGGACGATGCTGACCGTTTGGTATAGAACCTGAAGTTACCTCCAGGAATTTCCACCATCCCCGCTGGTAAAACACCCGATGGCCTTGTCGGCTGCCGTTCTGTGATCAGAACCGGTCTTGCATCAGGAATTTTAAGTACCACTTCATCCATCAACTGATTATCGTTATATAACTGTATAACAATTTTATGAATATTTTGTCCTAAATAATTAATGTAATTAATTCTGTTTGTTCCTGTAGGAAAAGTATCCTGTATCGCCTGATAGATCGGGTCCCCACCGGTGATTACAATTCTGTCGCCGGATGAGGCGGAAAAAGTTAGAAATTTATCTTCAAGTTTTACTTCAAGTGATTTTTTGTAGACAGCTATACAACTATTACTTCCCTCCTGTCTTGTTTCGAGCCATTGCTTGGGGAACGGATCAATAGTAACAGGAATCCAGGTTTTTCCATTCTTTTTTACCGGAGTAACCATCTCATGATTCCAGAGGTCAACAAACCGGTATTGATCTGGTGATGTTAAAACCCCATTCCCGGCATCGGCATCCTCGAGGTTAAATAGCAGCCCGTTGAAACCCGGTGGATGTTGACTGTAGATGGTAAACAAAAGTTCAGCCCAGGAAGAGCGCCAGGCGTTCACGTAAACCGAATCAACTGATGTCGGAACCAAAGGCAGGAACTGGTAATTGATAAAAGCTCTGCTATGATCGCGCAGTATGCGGGATGTTTTCCCCAGGTAAGCGAATTCTTCGCGGATCCATTGCGGGCGTCCAGGCCGCATAGTGTTTATTTCCACTCCATAACCGTTGAGAAACGAGATGGCCAGCTCACGGTGCAACCGATCGTCGGCCAACTGCAACACCCTGAATATGGCAAAATCGGGTTTGATAAACTTGTTCAGATTGACCGGGGGCGGCAGGACCAGGGCATCATGCACACGGCCGCTTACAATTCCAGGCATATCCTTTGGCACCGCCATGCCTTCGCTATACATGATGATGCCCGGCCTAACCCTGTCGGCAGTTGCCTGAAGTTCGCGACTTGATTCTCCTTTTGTATCAAGGACGACCCCGTCGGCATCCGTCGCCCTGAGCAGTTCTTCCATCCCGGTAAACTGATCCTCTTTCCGTGTACCGGCATCCCAAGGATTATACGAGATAAAATATTTCCGACCCAGGCTGTGGACAAAATCAACCTGCCGGCGAAGGGCATCCAGCCCGCCAGGAAGATCGCGGTACATATCCCACTGGTTACGCTGGTCAAGACCAAGTCGTGGCCATGTGGGCCAAAGCGTAAAAATATCGTATCCACCTGTCAGTGAATCATATTCAAGAAAATGGTCAAAAAAAGTAAAGCGTTGCGATGAAAAATCATAATACTTTTTGTCCCAGGCGAACTGAAGCAACATGATATATTTTTCACGCATCCATTTCAGGTCATGACGGACGAACATGCCGGTGTCGAATTCCGGAAGATCATAGAGCCACCGGTCCTGGAACATCATTTTCAATCCCTGGTGCCAGTCTCCCTGGTGAAGATCGATCCAAATCGCATACTCTGTCCAGCCGTACTGTTTTAATGTAACCCGCCACCTGTCAATATCTGTCTTATCTTTATCTCGTTGTATCCTCCTTGCTAAAGCTGTAATTGAAACAGACTGATCGATCCTTAGATCGGCAAATCCAAGGTGCCAGGCGTTGTCAGGGAGAATCACGCCAACCGGACCGAACCCTGGCCGGTATAATTTTGACCGGCACAGATAGCCTGGCCACTGCCTGGAACCCTGCGCGGTTATATAAACCCTGTCAGAGCCTTCGCCAAGAGGTACCAGGTTCTCAACCCGCCTGGCCTTGCATCCCAGGTTGGTCATCCGCAGGAGGTACTTACATCCAGCCTTGTGATTCCCTGCCTTCAACAGCACACAATGAACAGAATCGTGAAGAAGGAAGGCGATGGTATCGTTGTTTAATGCATAAGATATTGATCCGCTGTTAACTACTGTGCTGTCGATAACCACACTGAACATCGGCACCATTTCATGAAATGTGATCGTATCGCCATTTCTGTTTACAACAGACTTCAGCTTCAGTGACCTGTCTGGATCTAAAATAATCGATGAAACCGTGTCCTGCGACACGACCTGGAAGGTAATGACTCCAGTCATGAGGATACCCATGATCAGTGCCTTCATAACAAGTTAAATTTATTATGGGGAGAGACTCCCGATCAGGTGATTTTCAAAAGCAACCCTGCTACAACTTCCCATAAAACAGGTCACGCTGGGCAAATGCATGCTCATGCTCAAGCAGCCATTTCTTCTTCTTTAGTCCTCCCCTGTAACCGACAAGCCGCCCATCGTGCCCTATGACCCTGTGGCAGGGAACAATAATTGAAACCGGGTTGGCACTGTTGGCCCGACCAACAGCCCTGAAAGCACGCACATTGCCTATCCTGTGAGCCAGTTCGTAATAGGTTATGGTCGATCCGTAAGGAATTTTAAGAAGCTCATTCCATACCTTCATTTGAAAGGGCGAACCCTGTAAATCGAGGTTCACGCTGAATTCATTCAATGATCCATTGAAATACTCATCAAGTTGCCGCACAGCAGACTTAAGATCAGGAGGAACCCTGGGTATCCTTACCCTAAAATCAAGAAAATTCAGGTTTCGGATACCCGCTTTCGTTCCGGAGATCTCAAGATATCCGACCGGAGTCTTCATAAAAGCCCTGTGAATCAGGCTCATATCAGGTCTTTTTAGCGTCTTTCTTCTTACGTGTAAACAGCAGCATGATAATTCCGAAGATCAGCATTCCAACTCCTGACCATATATTAACATTTATGCCCAGCGAACGCTCGTACAATGCTGCATCGGCGTTTGTAGCAATTCCATAGACCGTAAGGAAAAGTCCGAGAATGCTGAACATAAGACCGATCGGAAATTTTATGTCGATACCCATGGTGTGTATTTTTGATGTGTTTTCGGCTTATTCAATGATTCGTTATGACAATAATTACTGCCCGGCTGCATCGTGACCGGGTGCGTTACCAGAATAGGATCGTAAGCAAAGTTACAAGCACAAGTACAATGGCAGCCAGGGTTGAAGACCTTTTAAAGAAAGGAACATGATCCTCTTTATGTTTGGGAGTCAGTGAATAAACCAGTCCTTTCAGCTCATCGTCACTCTTCAGTTGCCTGGTGGTATAGGACAGGATGACAGCGACAATGGCGCTGGTTGCACATGCATAGATGGCTGTCCAGAAATTTTGTGCCATTTCAACCGGATAGCTGAAACATTTGCATATCCAACCGCCTTTTACCAGCGTATCGGCACCTTCGGGAAAGGTTATACCATGGTGAATAAGCGCTATGAAGAAACCTGCCAGCAGACCGGTAAATGCCGCGTGCCCTGTCGTTCTTTTCCAAAACATGCCAAGGAAAATAACGGCAAAGAGCGGAGCGTTGATCATGGAGAAGATGGTCTGGAGAAAATCCATGATGTTACCAAAGAGGCTGGCCAGGTATGCGGCACCGATACTGACGATGACACCGAAAATCGTGGCATACCTTCCGACACTCAGGTAGTGCTTATCGTCAGACTGTTTGTTTCCGGTTACCGGGCGGATATAACTTTGATAAATATCATAGGTCCAAACGGTATTGAAAGCTGAGACATTACCCGCCATGCCCGACATGAAGGAGGCAAGCAGAGCAGTAATACCGAGTCCCAGCACACCGGCGGGAAGATATTGTTTCAGCAGCATGATGATGGTGTAGTCCCAGATTGGCTGACCGGCTTCATTCAATGGGAGAGCAAACCCTTTTCCGGGAGTGTTCATTAAAACCAGGGCGGCTATCCCAGGAACAATGATAAGGAACGGAATGAACATTTTCGGAATGGCGCCGATCAACGGGGTGTTACGGGCTGCCGTGGTCGATTCGGCCGACATGGCCCGCTGTACGATTAGAAAATTGGTACACCAGTAGCCAAATGACAGCACAAAACCCAACCCTGCAAAAATCCCATACCATTCAACGCCCATCGGATTCGCCGTTGCCGTTCCGGTATATTTCCAGGTGGTCGTCCAGGTATCAGGGGCATAACCCTTTGCCGTAACGATAGGTGCCAGTTGATCCTGCAGACCTGTCCAACCACCCACATCTTTCAGGCTCAGAATCACAATGGGCAAAAGGCCAATAATAATGATAAAAAACTGGAGTACCTCGTTGTAAATGGCCGATGAAAGACCGCCCAGGTAAGTGTAGGCCAGTACGATGGCTGCCGAGAGGACCAGGCTCAGGTGAAAATTCCAACCGAGCACTTTCTCCATCAGAATGGCCAAAGCATACATCGAGATTCCGGAAGCAAGGATGGTCATGACCGCAAATAAAATCGCGTTAAGTCCGCGGGTCTTCTCATCATATCTGAGTTTCAGGTATTCGGGCACTGAACGGGCTTTTGATCCATAATAGAACGGCATCATAAAGAGCGCAAGGAAAACCATGGCAGGAATGGCCCCTACCCAGTAGAAATGTGTCGTCAGCATCCCGTATTTTGCTCCCGAACCCGTCATGCCCATCACCTCAAGTGCACCCAGGTTGGTTGAAATGAATGCCAGACCCGCAACCCATGCCGGCATGGACCGCCCGGCCTCAAGGAAGGCGTTGGCGTCTTTCATATACCGTTTCAATGCCCACCCGATTCCCAGGACGAAAACGAAGTAGACAATCATGATCGAATAGTCTATCCAACTAAGCGAAAAACCTGCATCAACCATTTTGAATGTTTTAAGTTACTGTAAATTAACAAGAAAAGTAGTCCGAAAAACCCTCAAGGGAGGATTTTGACCTAACAAATTTAACCAGATATTTTTATGAATCGATATCTTTGCAGACGGAAATTAACCTGAACCAAAAAAAAATTGAAAACAGGAGCACTGATTATCTTCGTAACCATTGTAACGACTGTATACGGTCTTATCAATACATATATTTATATCAGGGGCCTTCAGGCAATTCCGTCAGGAACCTGCTGGCGGACATGGTACACCATCGGATTCTGGGTCATCGTATCAACCTTTGTGGCAGCCAGGATCATGGAAAGAGCCTGCCCCTGTGCGCTTACGGGAGTAATAACCTGGATAGGATCATTCTGGCTGGCTTTGATGCTCTATTTTATTCTTTCACTTTTAATCATTGATCTGCTAAGGATTATCAACCATTTTATACCCTTTTTCCCTGCGTGGATATATACCGATTATGCCCGCACCAAACTGCTTCTGATGCTGGTTATCACCATACTGGTTACACTTGTCGTTTCTGCCGGATACATTAATGCCAGGAATCCCAGGATAAAAAGTTTGTCCCTTACAATTGACAAGACTGTTGAAGGCGAAAAGACCCTTAACATCGTTATGGCTTCCGATATTCATATGGGAACCCTGATTGCAAAGCGGAAGACCAACAAACTCGTGGAGAGCATCAATGAACTGAATCCCGATGTTGTTCTTTTCGCGGGGGATGTTGTCGATGAAGATCTTGCCCCTGTGATCATGAACAACCTGGGAGCCAATTTAATCCGTATCAAATCAAGGTACGGGGTTTACGCCATCCCTGGGAACCATGAGTATATCGGCGGTGCGGAGCCAGCTATCCGGTACCTGCAGGAGCATGGCGTTAAGGTTCTGCGCGATACATCAGTGATTATCGACAACCGGATTATCCTGGTCGGGCGCGACGACCGCGACAAACCCCGTTTTACAGGAAAGACCCGGATGGATTTCAGTTCATTGATGAAATCAGTGGATCGTTCCAAGCCTGTTATCCTGCTCGATCACCAGCCGTTTAACCTGGAAAAGTCGGTAAAAGAGGGGGTTGATCTGCAACTTTCAGGGCACACCCACCACGGGCAACTCTGGCCGTTAAACTATATCACTTCAGCCATCTACGAAGTAAGTACAGGGTACCGGAAAATCGGGAACACCCATTTTTATGTATCCACAGGCTTTGGAACCTGGGGGCCGCCCATCAGGCTTGGCAACCGGCCGGAGCTTGTCAATATAATATTGAAATTCAGATAAATGTCAATAAAAAAGCCCGCTTTTCGATTTATTGTTGCCATTAGCCTGACAGGAGTTTTTGCCCTGATCCTGATGATATGGTTCATCTTTCCTGTGTTCAGGTCGGCGCCTCCGGTAGAACCAAAAGCGCCGCCTCATGTTGTATACAATCTGAATGTTGATTCGTTGGCAGTGACATACGGTAAGGTATCTGCCAACCAAAATCTGTCGGTAATTCTCTCACCATACGTCCCAGCACAGATCATCGACCGCATTGCAAAAGAGACCCGTCACATTTTCGATGTCAGACAGATTCGTGCCGGGAACACTTTTGCAAGAATCAGTTCCAGGGATTCGGTTGCAAAAACACGCTATTTTATTTACGAGATCAATCCAATAGATTTTGTGGTATATGATCTCAGAGATTCTTTGAAAGTATATAAGGACAAGAAAAAGGTGGACCGCAGGGTCCGGACAGCGCAGGGGACCATCACAAGTTCGTTATGGAACTGTTTTATGGATTTGAAACTTGATATGAGCCTGGCGATGGCGCTGTCGGACGTATACGCCTGGACCATCGATTTCTATGGATTGCAGAAGGGGGATCATTTCAGGGTCATTTATGAAGAGGTGCATGTAGATGGAAGAATGGTCGGGATCGATAAAATTCTTGCTTCCACATTTTCAAACAGTGGCAAAGACTTTTACGCTTTCTATTTCGAGCAAAAAGGGAAGCCCGCCTATTTCGATGAAAACGGACAGAGCCTGCAACGGTCCTTCCTGAAGGCGCCATTAAAATTTTCGAGGATCAGTTCCCGGTTTTCAAAGGCACGAAAACATCCCATTCTGCGAATTGTCAGACCCCATTTCGGGGTCGATTACTCTGCGCCAAAAGGAACACCGGTTGTTGCGCTGGGTGATGGACGAATTGGTGAACTTGGTTTCAAGGGAGGATACGGAAGGTTTATCAGTATCATCCATAATTCGGCATACCGCACCACGTATGCCCATTTATCGGGATATGCCAAAGGGCTCAAGGCTGGATCGCATGTCAGCCAGGGTGAAGTGATCGGTTATGTCGGAAGCAGCGGCCTTTCCACCGGTCCGCACCTCGATTTCAGGGTCTACCGCAACGGCGTACCGGTTGATCCGTTGAGGCTGGAGTCTCCGCACAGCGATCCGGTGAATCCGAAGGAAATGACATCGTTTAAAAAGGTTGTTGACCACTACAGTAAACAGCTGAACAAAATTCCGGTCCCGGGCAATGATACTCTAGCAGCCGGTCAACAAAAAGGAGCTACATTAACCCGATAGATTTTTCCAGCTTTTTCTTTGCCGGGCACAAATTGGGGTCCTCGTGCCACCGGCATCGAGGCTTACAGGAATGACACTCATTAACCGGTTCCTGTAATCTTACGTGCTTTACCCATTCAGGATCAGCTAGTAACGGTCGCCCGATGGCCACAAAATCGGCCATTTTCCGGGTTAACAGCCAGGCGGCCCTCTCTGCCGTCCGTATGTCATTTACCACCACCACGGGAATCGTAACCGACTTCTTGATCTCGGTTCCGCAGTAAACGATCCAGTTGAAAGGAAAATCCCTGGGCGGTCGCGGCAGATTAACCAGTATACCACCATGTGAAGCGCTTATCAGGTCGACTCCCGCCTTCTCAAGCATCTGCGCTATTTCGATCCCGTCATCAAGGCCAGGTGCATTGACCCCAAGCCTGTAACAAATGATAAAATCCTTTCCGCAACGGTCTCTAATACCGTTTATGATCGACAATGCCAGTTTCAACCTGCCCTGGCTTGAATGTCCGTATTCATCGGTCCTCTTATTAAAGTATGAAGATGCGAACTGGTTCAGCAGGTAACCATGCGCCCCGTGAAGTTCCACCCCGTCGAATCCAGCATTCATTGCCCGGTAAGCACTCCCGATAAACGCATCACGGACCGATTCTATATCACTCAGAGTCAGCTCTCTTGAACGCGATTCGCGGGGATCCACGGAAGGTCCGAGGCATAGCGGGGATACCTGCACCGGAGTGACCAACCCGGCATGATGAACCTGCACGAGGGCCAATCCTCCTGCATCCTTGATGGTTCTCGCCAGGGACGCCATCCCGGGGATATGCTCATCCGACCATAAACCTAACTGGCAGGGGGCAAGCCTTCCAGCTTTCTGAACAGCAGTCGCTTCAGCAACAATGATCCCTGCGCCATCTGCAGTGCGCCTGCGGTAATGCTCCAGAACAGGTGGTGTGACAAACCCGTCATCACCTGTCAGATTAGGAACGACCATTGGTGGAAGAACAATTCGATTCCTGATTGTACGACCGGAAAGCCCGAAGGCCGAAAAAAGAGTTGAGAATTCAGACATTGCGATTGGTTTGGGTTTGCTGCATTTTTGTAAACACAATTTACGATTTATCATTCTTTTGTTCCCGGCCAGAATTCAGCCTGCTCAGAAGGGATGATCTTTTTTCCACATTTTCAGGATAAGAAAAACCGGGACCAGAACCAGGCACCAAAAATAATCATTGTTTGTAAGTTGTAAAATTATTAGGTTTGTACTCCTTACCTCTTAATTCAACCCGAAATAATGAGAAGCAATGTAACGATATTGTTGATGGCCGTTATGCTAATCTCCTGCCGGTCAGAACATGTGAATGTTAATATTGATGAAATGCCTAACAGCGACACCATGTACCAAGCACAGATTACCCAAAAAGCCTTTGGAAAGGCCGACAATAAAGACATTTTCCTGTTCTCGCTCACGAATACCAACGGGATCGAGGTCAAGATAACAAATTACGGAGCCATCATCACTTCGATCAGAATGCCTGACAGGGCCGGAAAATATGGCGACATTGTATTGGGGTACGATTCGCTTGATCAGTATATTGCCAACAATCCTTATTTCGGCGCCATTGTGGGTCGTTATGCGAACCGCATATCCAAAGGCAGGTTTACGCTGAAGGGAAAGGAGCACCAATTGTCTGTCAACAACGGGAAAAACAGTCTTCACGGAGGCCTGAAAGGATTCGACAAGGTGGTGTGGGAACCCCGTATTTTCAATCAGGGACAAACAGGCAATGTTTTGGAGCTAAGTTATCTCAGCAAGGATGGAGAAGAAGGATACCCGGGAAATCTGCAAGTGAAGGTAACCTATACCCTGAATGACAATGATGAACTGATTACCCTTATCGAGGCGGAAACCGATAAACCGACCCCTGTAAACCTATGTAACCACAGCTATTTCAACCTTTCGGAGGCCGACACCTCCATTCTTGGGCACATTTTAACCTTATATGCGGACTTTTACACTGAAGTAGATGGAGATCTTATTCCGACCGGCCGAATGCCGTCAGTGTCGGGAACCCCAATGGATTTCAACACTTCCAATGCGATCGGCGAAAGGATAGACAAGGTGAGAGGCGGTTATGACCACAATTTCGTGTTGGATAAAACACGTGGAAATTTGGAGATGGCAGCGCAATTGTACGATCCAAGGTCCGGCCGGCAACTGGAAATTCTCACCACACAACCAGGCATACAGTTTTATTCAGGGAATTTTCTGGATGGCACCATCAAGGGCAAAAAAGGTAAAATATATCACAAACATTATGGCTTGTGCCTTGAAACACAGCACTTCCCGGATTCACCAAATCATCCCTCATTTCCCAATACCATTCTTAAACCGGGAGAAAAATTTTCGGAAAAAACCATTTTCCGGTTCTCTGTTTTACCCTGACCTGATCACCTGATCAGCGCATCATCAGTATTTGTTCGGAACGAAAGTCTGCTCCGACATGGGCGGCCTCACATAGCTCTTATCCTTTTCAAGCGGCGGCAGGATAATGGTCTCCCTCGGAACCTCCTCGTAAGGGATCAGGCTAAGGAGGTGGCTGATGCAGTTTAGCCTTGCCCTGCGTTTGTCATCCGCTTCCACCACATACCAGGTCGACTGTTTGGTATCGGTATAGGCAAACATTTCATCCTTTGCCTTGCTGTATTCAACCCATTTACTCCTTGACTCAACATCCATCGGGCTGATTTTCCAACGGCGCGTCGGATCCTCGATGCGTTGCCTGAAACGACGTTCCTGTTCCTTATCGCTAACTGAGAACCAGTATTTTATAAGGATGATCCCGGAACGTATAAGCATGGTCTCAAAATTTGGGCAAGACCGCAGAAAGTCCCAGTATTCATTTTCGGTGCAGAAACCCATAACCCTTTCAACACCCGCCCGATTATACCAGCTGCGGTCGAAAAGGACCATCTCGCCTGCAGCAGGCAGATGAGCGACGTAACGCTGGAAATACCATTGGGTTTTTTCTCTTTCCGTTGGGATCCCGAGTGCGACCACCCTGCAAACCCTTGGATTCAGGCACTCAGTTATCCGCTTGATGGCTCCCCCCTTCCCTGCCGCATCGCGACCTTCGAATAAAACGACAACCCGGAGGCCTTTATACTTAATCCATTCCTGCAATTTAACCAGTTCAATCTGAATTTTCGCCAGTTCCTCCTCATACAAGTGGTTCGGCAACTTTTCATGCTCATCATGATTATTTTGCTGCGGTTCTTGGGCAACAGGATTTTTTTCTTCCAGAAGGGGTTTCACTTTCCTGTTCTTCTCCTTTTCTTTGTGTTTATCTTTTTTATGGCTCATAATCTAATAATTACGACAGAAATGTCACGGTTTAAAAATTATCGGTGGGTATAATCATTGCAGGAATTTCAAGTTTATCAGGCAGATAAAATCTCACGTGCACCGTCGGATGGCTTACCAAGATAGAAGTCGGCATTTAGTCCTGTCTTCGCATAGTATTGCTTACCAACCGTCTCCATAAACCTATCAAGGATATCCGTTTTTACCAGGCTAACCGTGCAGCCGCCGAATCCCGCTCCGGTCATCCTTGATCCGATCACCCCGTTCACTTTCATGGCCTCGTCAACCAGCGTATCAAGCTCAAAACCAGTTACTTCATAATTATCCTTCAACGATTCATGCGAAGCGTTCATCAAAGCCCCGAACTGCACAATATCGCCTTTGTGCAGGGAGGAAATCGCATTCAGCACCCGCTGGTTTTCCGAAATAACATGACGAGCACGCCGGCGGATCAGTTCATCGGGTATGATTTCCTGGATTTTAAAGAACTGCATATAACCAATCTGGCCAAGTTTTGATATTTCCATCGACCGGTTCAGATAGCTCACGGCCAGTTGACACTCGGCAACCCTTTCATTGTATTTCGAATCGGTAAGTCCCCTTTTTTTATTAGTATTTGCAATAACCATTGAAAAATCCTTCAGTATCAACGGAACTCTTTTGTATTCAAGAGTATGACAATTTAGAAAGATGGCATGCTCAGCCGCTCCCATCCCAACGGCGAACTGATCCATGATGCCGCAGTTAACACCGACAAACTCATTCTCAGCCCGCTGCGAAAGTTTAACCAGATCGATCATTTCAAGATCAATGGCTTTCAGCATAACGGCCAATGCATATGCGGTCACCATTTCGATCGAAGCGGACGAGGACAAACCGGCGCTGTTCGGGATGTCGCCCGCAAAAAACATGTCAAAACCCGTAACCGGTATTTCCTTTTGCCTGAACTGCTGAAAAACACCCAATGGATAGTTTACCCATTCATGATCAATACGACAGAAATCTTCTTTCAGCGACACTTCGGTCCTGAAATCCATGTTGGCTGAGGCAAACCGTAAAATCATGTCAGGATTCGGCCGGATGACAAGGTAAGTACCGTATTGCAGTGCACACGGAAGCACAAATCCGCCATTGTAGTCGGTATGCTCGCCAATGAGGTTCACCCGGCCCGGGGCAAAAAACACATGAAGATCGAGTTCTGTTCCCGCGTATCGTTCAAAAAACTTATTTTTCAGATCGTTCAGATTCATGTAACAAATGGTTTAGAGATTTGCAGATTTGTTTCAAGCGAGGAATCGCCATCCAAAGATGAAATATTTGCAGTAATTATACAAACAAATAATTCATGATGTAAAATTTTCTTCGTTACCCTGCCTTTGAGCATTCCCGAATGACTACCTACCAACCTGTAAAACCTGACAATTCGTTACCTTTGCCGGACCAAAAGCAGGAATCATGATCAAACGGCACCTTACAATCCTCATTTTAATGACTTTTTGCGCATTTCAAATAACTACAGGACAAGACATTAACACATATAAACTGGATGGAGACTGGATGTTCCGGAAGGCAGGCTCGAATGAATGGATGCCGGCTAAGGTACCCGGCGTGGTTCATCTTGACCTGATGCGCAACAAGATCATTCAGGACCCCTTTCAGGGAGACAATGAAAGCAAATTACAGTGGATCAGTGATGTTGGATGGGAGTACAAAAAGACTTTCCGGTATGAAAAAGAAAATTTTGAATGGAGACGTATCGAGCTGGTTTGCCAAGGAATAGACACATACGCCAATGTTTACCTGAACGATTCACTGGTATTGGTTACCAATAACATGTTCCGCGACTGGTATGCCGATATTAAAAGATTTCTTTTGATCGGCACGAATACGTTACGCATCCAGTTCCCGGCGCTCAGTTCGATGGTGAAAACCGAATATGACAAACTGCCCAGGAAACTTCCAGGCGACGAAAGGGTTGTTTGTCGTAAGGCAGCCTATCATTTTGGCTGGGACTGGGGTCCGAAACTGATGACCAGCGGTATCTGGAAATCCATATATATCCGGCACTGGAATTATGTGAATGTACTCGGTGTGAATTTCATCCAGAAATCACTGACAGATTCCCTGGCCGACATGGCTGCCCAGTTCACCATCTTTTCTTCTGTCAGCGACTCTGCCCGCATCAGGATTACCCTCGACAGCACTGAGGTTTTTAACACCAACGTGATGCTAAATAAGGGTCCTAACGTGATAAGGGGTGACTTTTATCTTCTGAAACCGCAAAGATGGTGGCCGAACGGGATGGGAAATCCAGTCCTTTACAATTTCCGCTACGAGGTTGCGTTTGCCGGCAGCCTTGTTGGAGAAGGAAATCAGAAGATCGGGTTACGCACTGTAGAACTGGTTCAGGATAAAGATTCGGCCGGGAGTTCATTTTATTTTAAGGTAAATGGTAAACCGGTTTTCATCAAAGGAGCCAATTATATACCGCAGGATAATTTTCTTCCGCGGGTGACCGATAACGACTACAGAACGCTGATTATCAATGTAAAACAGTCGAACATGAACATGTTGAGGGTTTGGGGAGGCGGTGTATATGAAAAGGATATTTTCTATGACCTTTGTGACGAGAATGGGATCATGATCTGGCAGGATTTCATGTTTGCCTGTGCCATGTACCCCGGATCCAAAGAATTTCTCGACAATGTAAGAGATGAAGTAATCCAGCAGATCGTCAGGCTGCGGCGCCATCCCTCCATTGCTCTTTGGTGCGGAAACAATGAGGTTGACGAAGGCTGGAAAAACTGGGGATGGCAGAAGCAATACGGTTATTCTCCTGAAGACTCCGCCGCTGTTTACCGCGATTACAGGCTGATCTTTAACGTGATCATTCCCAACAATATCAAGAGATTCGATACGTTGCGGCCATACATTCCTTCCTCTCCCCTGCATGGATGGGGCAGATCGCAAAGCATGACCGAAGGAGATTCGCATTATTGGGGCGTTTGGTGGGGAAAAGAGCCTTTCAGCGTTTACCGCAATAAAGTTGGCCGGTTCATGTCGGAATACGGTTTCCAGGGATTTCCGGATATAAACACGATCAAGGCGTTTACAAAACCAGAAGACAGGCAACTGAAAACTAAAGTGATGAAAGCCCATCAGAAGCACCCCGTGGGTTATGAAACCATTGATGAATACCTTTTAAGGGATTACAGAAAACCAAAAGATTTTGAATCATACACGTATGTCAGCCAATTGCTGCAGGCTGAAGGAATTGGCACTGCCATTGAAGCCCACCGCAGGGCAAAACCTTATTGCATGGGCACCATGTACTGGCAGTTGAACGATTGCTGGCCTGGGGTTTCCTGGTCATCGCAGGACTATTACGGAAGAAAAAAAGCGCTCGGTTTCAGAATACCGGAATTATTCGACAGAATCCTGATCTCGCCGGTGGCGGAGAATGAAAGGGTGAAGGTATTTATCTCCTCGGATGCCGGAGAAATGATGCAGGCGATAATGACCGTTAAAGTAATTGATTTCGAAGGAAATATACATAGCGATGAAGGGTATGCATTAGAGATAGACGCCAATTCATCGTTTCCATACTATGATACCCTTACTTCGGCCCTTTTGAGCGGATTGGATCCTAAAAAAGTGATGCTTCTCGTGACCCTTGACGGCGGGATGAACGACTTCAAACTGAAAAAAACAATGTTTTTCAAAGCGCCCAAGGATCTCGATCTGACAGTTCCGGTAATTTCCAAAAAACTCACCTCCGATGAGAACGGTTATACGCTGCAGCTTTCATCCGATAAACTTGCAAAGAACGTCTGGTTGACAACCAGCGTACCGGGTGAATTTTCAAACAACTACTTCGATATCCTTCCGGGGGAAGTTGTTGATATAAAATTCAATACCAAAACCAAAATTGCTCTCCGTGAGGATATGATTGTTGTGAAAAGCCTGGTTGACAGCTATTAGGGCAGTTTTACTGGACGCAACCGCAGTAGTTCCTTTCTAAGTTCAATCCGATGAATAAATACCTTTTGAAAATGAAAAAATCCTCATGGTTCATTTTGATCCTGTTGATTCTTGGAACAGGCGATCGTGCGCTGGCACAGCAAAGCTCCCTGCTGACTGATTACGTCAATCCATTTATAGGCACAGGCGGTCACGGACATACCTTCCCTGGCGCCACGGTACCCTTCGGCATGGTTCAACTCAGCCCCGATACACGTCTTGACGGCTGGGACGGATGCTCTGCCTACCATGACAGTGACTCGGTGATCTATGGCTTCAGCCATACACATCTTAGCGGAACAGGATGTTCCGACTATGGGGACATCCTGATTATGCCCTTCGCCGGACAGGTTGTTTTAAAAGATCACGGTTTTGCTTTGCCATTCAGTAAAACGGATGAAAAGGCTTCTCCGGGGTTTTACCAGGTTGAATTCAGGACAAAGCAAATCAATGCAGCACTGACAGCAACCGCAAGATGCGGCTTTCACCGATATTCATTCTCAGGTGATGGTGAAAAAGGAATTGGCCTTGACCTGAAACATCGTGACAAGGTTATCGATGCCGGATTAAAAATAGTCAGCAACACCGAAATTGAGGGCTACCGGATTTCGCAGGCCTGGGCCAAAAAGCAGATATTGTACTTCGTGGCCCGTTTTTCCGAACCAATACAGTCGCACAAAGTTGCGCATGACGGGACGGTATCGGCTGATAAAACCCAATGCACAGGTACCGATATCAAAGCTGCCTTCTTTTTTGGAGGTGCCCTGAATAAACCAATCCTCGTCAAGATAGGCATTTCTGCGGTCAGCACCGAAGGGGCAAGAAACAACCTGGATTCCGAAATTCCCGGCTGGGTGTTTGAAGAGACCGCAAATAAAGCAGCAATGGACTGGAACGAGGCACTTGGAAAGATTAAAGTTTCAGACGGAACTCACGATCAGCATGTTATATTCTACACGGCGCTCTATCACACCATGCTACAACCCAATCTTTACAGTGATGCCGACGGTCGCTACCGTGGCCGAGATCTCCAGGTGCACGAGGGTTCCGGCAGCGATTACTACACTGTTTTTTCGCTTTGGGATACCTATCGTGCCACACACCCGCTGTATACGATCATTGATCAGAAAAGGACCCGCGATTACATCAACACCTTCCTGTTGCAATACGAACAGGGAGGCATGCTGCCTGTATGGGAGCTGTCGGGCAATGAAACCGGTTGTATGATAGGATATCATTCTGTTTCGGTAATCGCTGATGCCTGGATAAAAGGAATCAGGGGTTTCGATTCACTGAAGGCGCTTAATGCCATGAAACACAGTGCGGAGCAAGATCATCTTGGACTTAAATATTATAAAAGCAAAGGGTACATCCCCGCAAACAAAGAGCGTGAATCGGTTTCAAAAACCCTTGAATACGCATATGATGATTGGTGTATTGCAACAATGGCCAAAGCAATAGGCAGGAATGACGATTACAGGACTTATATTATCCGGGCGCAGTATTATAAAAACGTGTATGATAAATTGACGGGGTTCATGCGGGCCAAATCCAACGAAACCTGGTTTACGCCATTTGATCCTGCAGAGGTGAATTTTAATTACACCGAAGCCAATGCCTGGCAGTACAGTTTCTATGCACCCCAGGATATCACTGGTTTGATGATGCTGATGGGAGGCCGAGACCCTTTTACCCGGAAACTGGATGAGCTGTTTTCAGCGAGTTCAAAGACTACCGGAAGGAACCAGGCTGACATCACCGGACTGATTGGTCAGTACGCCCACGGCAACGAACCTAGTCACCACATGGCCTATTTGTACGACTATGCCGGAACTCCATGGAAAACCCAGGAGCTGGTAAACCGGATATGCAATGACTTTTATAAAAACAGTCCTGACGGGCTTATCGGGAATGAAGACTGCGGCCAGATGTCGGCATGGTACATCTTCAGCGCGCTCGGATTCTATCCGGTAACTCCCGGATCGGACATATATGCTATAGGCACTCCAATTTTTCCAAAGGCAGCCATCAGTCTCGAGAACGGGAAAACCTTCGTGATCCGCGCCTTGAACCTTAGTAAGGAAAACTTCTACATCCAATCCGTTGCCCTCAACGGAAAGCCACACACAAAAAGTTTTCTCACCCACGCTGAAATCATGAAAGGGGGCGAACTGGTTTTCAATATGGGGCCAGTTTCCAACAAAGCCTGGGGCTCGGGTTTAGGCGTCTTCCCCCAGGCTTATATCGACGAATATGCAATTACACCCGTTCCCGGCATTTATCATGCGCAACCAACCTTCATGGACTCCACCCTGATCGTTTTATCCTGTGCCTTACCCGGAGCCTCTGTTCATTTTACGTTGGACGGCTCTGACCCCTCCCAAAAATCATCGGTTTACACACGTCCGATTATCCTGAGAAAATCGGCGACCCTCAAAGCCATTGCTATCGGCAAGGACTCTCCCAAAAGCCTGCCGATTGAAGCAAAGTTCGTTAAAATACCCCGTGACCGGAAAATCACCCTTGGAACAAGGTTTGCCGGACAGTACGCAGCAGGCGGAGAGATAGCGCTGATTGACTTTTCAAGAGGAGCGGAGGATTTCGGGACAGGTGCGTGGCAAGGGTATGAAGGCGAGAATATCGAAGCGGTTGTAGAACTGGAGGAGGCCAGGCCTGTGAAAAAACTGGGGTTGGGTTGCTTACAGGATCAGGGCTCATGGATATTCATGCCCGAAGAGGTGATTTTTTACACATCCGTGAACGGAGTTGAGTTTACGGAAGCCGGCAGGGTTTTAAATGATGTTGACCCCAAGGCAGAAGGAGCTATCATTAAAGACTTTACGATAAACACAAAAGGGGTCAAGGTGAAATATATCAGGGTCGTCGCCCCGAACCGCGGCGTTTGTCCTGAATGGCATCCGGGGGCCGGCAACAAGGCATGGATCTTTGCCGATGAGATCACGATAGAATAGAACCGCAACAACAGAAATGCTCCATTTTAAGGATTGACACATCCATGAACAAAAGCCTGCGTTCTGATCTCATCCTGCTGCTGGCAGCCATTATCTGGGGGTTTGCTTTCGTGGCACAGCGTATAGGCATGGATTATATCGGTCCTTTCACTTATACTGGTGTCCGCTTTGCTTTGGGGGCCCTCGTCTTATTACCGCTACTGGCAATACGCAAAAGAAAACCGATACAACAGGCCGAAGGTGACACACACGGCCGAAAAAAAATTTACCTTCTGCAGTTGGTACTTGGCCTGCTGATTTTCGGTGGAGTGTCATTCCAGCAATATGGTCTGCAGTATACGACTGCGGGCAATGCAGGGTTCATTACGGGTTTGTATGTAGTAATGGTTCCGGTAGCAGGCCTGTTCCTGGGCCATAAAAATAAACTCTCCATCTGGTTAGGTGTGTTGCTGGCGATTACCGGGATGTATTTCCTGAGTGTTTCTGCCGATTTCACTGTAAATCCGGGTGATTATTATGTGCTGGTATGTGCGGTTGTATGGACGGCCCACGTATTGCTCGTGGGTTATGTTGCTCCCAGGACAGACCCTATCATTACAGCACTGATACAGTTTGTCATCTGCTCACTGCTCAGCCTTATTATCGCTTTTGCAGTTGAGGAGATCAATCTGCAGGCCATCATCGATGCCGCATGGCCAATACTTTACGGGGGCGTCCTGTCTGTTGGGATTGCCTACACACTACAAGTAATCGCCCAGCAAAAAGCCCATCCCGCCTATGCTTCCATAATCCTGAGCCTTGAATCGCTGTTTGCGGTCATCGGCGGGTGGTTCATACTGAGTGAGCCAATGACGGCCAGGATCATCCTTGGTTGTGTCCTTATGCTCGGAGGAATGATCGTAGCACAAATCAATCAACAAAACAAATTAACATGAAACTTATCTGTATTTCTCTCCTTTTGCTCATGCTGGGGGTTCAACCGGCTTCTCATGCACAGGTTGCCATGAACGATTTATCGCCCCGCAATACCGGCTCTGCGAGCTTTGATGAATATTTCCGGCCGGGAACTTTAAGGATAGACTATGTACTGGCCGGTGATGAAAAAAATGAGACGGTTTATTACCTGGGGATGAAAGAAGAACCTCACTGGGGAGGACCCCAAAAAAACCTGATCGATCCTTTCGGTTACGGAACCTATCGCTATTCGGCATTTGACTCAGCCAGCGGGAAACTGATATTCCAACGGGGGTTTTGTTCTCTCTTCCAGGAATGGAAAGGCACTCCGGAAGCAAAGACTTTACGGAAAGCGTTTTCGATGGTCGCAGTTATGCCTTTCCCGAAAAACACCATTCGTTTCGTTATTGAGAAACGAACTTATGAAACCAATGAATTCGTGATTCTTTTCGACCGCAACATTTCTCCTGCCGATTATTTCATTCATCGTATGAATCCGTCCACTTTAAAAGTAACAAAACTCAAAGAATCGGGCGACCCGTCTCACCACGTCGACATCGCCTTCATCGCCGAGGGATACACCATGCATGAAATGGACAAATTCAGGGAGGATGCGCGGATTTTGTATGAATATTTCATGACGGTGGAGCCGTACAAGAGTCTGAGCGACCGTTTTAACTTCTATGCCATTGAATCTCCCTCTGCCGAGTCAGGGGTAACCATTCCGGGGAGGGACATCTATGTCAACACGAACATTCACAGTGCTTTTTATACGTTCGATATGGATCGGTACCTCACAACATCCGACACTAAATCAATTTACGACATTGCTGCTGCTGTTCCCTGTGATGTACCCTTCGTCCTGGTCAACAGCAAGCGATACGGCGGTGGAGGGTTTTACAATCATTACGGCCAAAGCACGGTCGATCACCAATTATCGAAGATCGTTGCCATTCATGAATTCGGGCATGCCTTTGCTGGTCTTGCCGACGAATACTATAACGCGGAGGTCACCTATTCTGACTTTTATAATTTACGGTTTGAACCCTGGGAACCCAATATCACCACCAATGTTGAATTCGACAGGAAATGGAAATCGATGATTCTGGAGGGGACTCCGATACCTACCCCCAGAGAGGAGAAATACAAATCGACGGTAGGGATGTTCGAAGGTGGCGGTTACCTTGGAAAAGGCATCTACAGCCCGATGATGGATTGCCGGATGAAATCGAACGATGCCCAGGGTTTCTGTCCAGCCTGCACCGAAGCCACACGCCGGATGATACTTTTTTATTGTGACTGATGCCCCGGACTGGTTTAATTTTCGACATCAGGCGGTTCTCGATTCATGACGGCCCCGGTATAAGAACCACGGTGTTCTTTAAAGGCTGTCCCCTCTCCTGCTGGTGGTGTCATAATCCTGAGAGCAGGTCAGATACGCCTGAACAGACCAAAAAAACACGGATCTTAGACGGGAAATGCATGCCGGTATGTGAGACGACCGGTTACCTTACCGACACTGATATCCTGCTGCAGGAAATTCTCCGCGACAGGATTTTTTTCGAAGAATCCGGCGGGGGGGTGACTTTTTCAGGTGGTGAGCCCTTGCACCAACCGGAATTTCTTGCTGAACTCCTTGTAAAATGCCGGAAGGAAGGAATCCACACAGCCGTTGACACTTCAGGGTATGCCACATCCGAGGTAATGGCCAGGGTCGCCCCCCTGGCCGACCTGTTCCTGTATGATCTGAAAATACTTGATGAATGTCTGCACCTGAAGTATACCGGCGTTTCAAATTTACAGATCAAGAAGAATGTTGTTGAACTGGTCCGCCAGGGCATTAAGGTAGAATTCCGTTTCCCTGTAATTCCGGGTATCACGGACACACCTGACAACATCAGCCAGCTCAGGGAATTTCTGAAAACCCTCTATCGTTTGTTCATCGCCGAAGATCGAAGTTATTCAGATGGCTGCAAACAGAAAGAAAATCGCCCCACCCTGCATCTGCTGCCCTATCATTCGATGGCAAAGGAAAAATACCGCCGGTTTGGTCTTAAAAATCTGCTCAAGGGAGTAAATGATCTCCATCCGGATGATCTTGTATCACTGGAGGCTACTTTGAAAGATACTGGATTCAGGATTAAAACAGGAGGCTGAGCGAAATCATTTATCTGACAGTCGCAACGCATATCCGACGGTGATCCCGATCGACTGGCTCCGGCCGATAATGAAAGCATCTTCCAGAACATCGCTCAATCCATACTGGTACGTAAGTTTTACGAGCACTGCTCCGGGACCTGCATCCCATGAAAGTCCGGCCTCCGTTCTCCAGGTAAAATCAACCTCATTGAACCTGCAGAACGGCATGAAAAAGCGATATAGCGGGCCCGAGAACAATGCCCCCCCGTTTGGGGTACCAACGGCAAAATCGGCCTGAAACCCGGTCGCAAAATTCAGCGAGATCTTTGAATTTTTTACCGGAACTTCATATCCAAGGAGCATTGAAAGGCCTGTGTAATGTTGTCTTGCCGATGTCGTCCAGGTGTAACCGGTTGAATCGGTGAAATCCACTGACGACAGACCCTTCTGGTTGTAGTGCAAACCGCCCGTGAAAAAGAAATGTTTTCCCAATCCGATATCCATGCGTAAAGCAGCCTGAAAAGATGGTACGAAACGGTCAATACTTACCGAATCAAGCAGAAAGTCACGCCTGTCGATCCTTTCATATTCAGCAATACTGGTATAACTACCCAGAAAACCTGCTTCGAAACACAACCTATTCTGTGAAAAAGCCTTTTGGCCCTGTAAGCAGAATAGCGAAATCAACAAGATATAACAGGTTCTTTTCGCGATTGTTTTCGTTTGACCGTCCATACCGTTTCGTGAATGATTATTCAGTTATTATCACACGCCTGGAAATTGTGACATTCCCGTTACGGGCCACAATGATATACATCCCAGCCCCCGCGCTCTGCAAATCTACGAAGGTTGAACATTTGTCGCATTCATTATTTCTTTGTTTCCTGATAATTTCGCCCACCATATTGTACACAACCACCTCGTAACCAGTCATGTTCAGACTCGGACAGGAGACCGAAAATCTGCCCGCCATGCCAGTCGTCGTGATGGTGCACTCCGGCTCTCGGTAATCAACCGAAGAAGTCATTACAATGTAAATATTATTGGATGTATCTGATTTGCATCCATTCTGGGTAACAACATCCCAGTACCAACCGCTTTGGGTGGCAGTATGGCTTTGTCCATTTGCGCCCGGAATGGGGTTGCCCTCAAAATACCATTGGTTGCCGGTCGGAACGTCGCTGTTGAGCTGGTTACCAATTGCCGTAACAACCGGGGCTGGCACTACAGATACCTGGATGTAATCGGCTTTTAACAGGGTGTCGCTCCAGTAACCATTGTTCACAATCAATTGTACATCAAAGGTTCCGGTATTCAAATAGGTTACCACCGGGTTTGGAGCCTGGGATGTCTGTGGTGTTCCACCTTCGAAATACCATTCATAAGATGCAATGTCGCCAATTGACTGACTCGAAAATGAAATCTGGTCACCGCTGCATATGCCTGTTGCACTGGCGGTGAACAAGGCTGTGCAGGATGGCAGTCTTTTTAGGTAGGTTCCCTGGGAACCGCAGATAAACCCGGTTCCGTTTTCGGTAAAGATACACTCATAAAGAGCTGCCTGGTAAGATGACTGGGGGAACCCATTGAACCATGTGTTCCCGCCGTCAATGCTTTCGGCAATGATCTCCGGAGTGCCACAGACAAAAACATGATCCTGGTTTTCCCACCCGAAATCCCGCCATATGTCTGACCCAACCTGCTGTACAGACCATGTAAGGCCGCCATCCGCGGTTTTCAGGATCAACCCGTTATCTCCACACGCCATCCCAATATCATCACTGAAAAAATCAATCCCGGTAAGAAGGGCACCAGGCAGGGTGAACACCGTTGACCAGGTAAACCCATTGTCCGTCGACTTCTTTATCCGGCCTCCATTGTCAACCAGAAAGTAGGTATTGCCGGAGACGTAACAGGCTCCGTATGGGACACCATTGCTGACACCAGATGCCGAAGTCCATGTGGCTCCACCGTTATTGGTGGCATAAACAACCGGGTTACTGTTTGTTGATCCGATAACAATCCCGTTTAATGCATCCTTAAAAACAACATCCTGAAAATAATAAAGATCAGCGGCAACGGTAATCGAAGTCCAGGTAGCGCCTCCATCCATTGTTTTTCCAAAACCCGCCCATCCGTTCGAGAATTTTGGCCAGCCGGCAATATACCCGGTGTTGACATCAGTAAAACAGGCTCCTTCTATCCCGCAGTTTGCCCCTGTCCAGACTGGGTTCCACGAGGTTCCGCCGTCAGTGGTCTTTAATACAATACCATTTCCCTGGTAGGTCAGTGACATCCCCACCATAAAACCGATGCTATTCTGGTTATCCGGGAAATCAACGCCCGTCATAATATAGTTATACCCTGTATTCAATTTTACCCAGGGTGGTCCGGCTACCGTCACAGTACCAAGACCGGGTAAAAAAAGAAAAAGGAAAGTTTTTATGATTGCAGAAGGGAATAAGTTGACTGTTTTCATAACCAGCAGTATTTCAGTTTATCATACTAAATTGAATTCCTATTTAATAATCTGCCTGTAAATATATATGAATAAGTCGTTCGATTGACATAAAAACACGTTTGCTGGTTGCATCTATATAATTAACTTTGTCTGATTTTCTGAAAAACATCATGAACGAAAGGATTAAAAAGCTCAGGGAAAACAGTTTGAACGCTGTGAACCGGTTATCGGCCGAAAGGGCGCGACTTGTTACTGATATCTATAAAAGCGGTTTGGACCGGGAGGTTTCCGTACCGGTTATGAGAGCGCTCACCCTAAACCATATACTTACTCATAAAACCCTGTGCTATAATCAGGGAGAGTTGATCGTCGGTGAACGTGGGCCGGCACCCAAGGCATGTCCCACCTACCCAGAATTATGCGTACATTCCGAAGATGACCTCGAGATACTTGACAAGCGTAAGAAGGTCTCTTTTAAAGTTGATGACGAAACCCGCAGGGTTTACCGTGAAGAGATTATCCCGTTCTGGAAAGGCCGCAGTAACCGCGACCGCATCATGCGTTCGATGTCCGATGACTGGCATGATGCCTACAAAGCCGGAGTGTTCACCGAATTCCAGGAACAACGAGGACCGGGGCACACCGTTGCAGGGAATAAGATATTCGGCAAAGGGATGCTCGATCTGATAGATGATATTCACGAAGCATACAGCAAACTGGATTTCTATTCAGATCCCGAAGCTTTCGACAAACAGGAGGAACTTAAAGCTATGGAGATAGCCGCAAATTCCGTGATAACCTTCGCCAACCGGTATGCCGATCTGCTCATGAGCCTGGCAGAACAAGACATGACGATGCATGAGAATGAAAAGGACATTTATAAACGCCGGAAGGAACTCCGGAAACTGGCTTCGGTGTGCCGCAACGTGCCCGCCCATGCTCCGCAGACTTTTCATGAGGCACTACAGCACTATTGGTTCATACATCTTTGCGTGATCACGGAGCTGAATCCCTGGGATTCGTTCAACCCGGGGCGACTCGATCAGCATCTCCTTCCTTTCTACCGCAAAGAAATTGAATCCGGTACACTCACCAGGGAGGAAGCAGTGGAGTTGCTGGAAAGTTTCTGGATTAAGTTCAACAATCACCCGGCACCTCCAAAGGTCGGCGTAACCGCACAGGAAAGCAATACTTACACCGATTTTTCACTGATCAACCTGGGAGGCGTCAGACCCGATGGCACGGACGCTGTCAATGAGTTGACATACATCATTCTTGATGTCATTGAGGAAATGCGACTTCTGCAACCCAGTTCGATGGTCCAGATCAGCAAAAAGAATCCGGATGCATTTGTTCACAGGACATTGCAGATCACCAAAACCGGATTTGGTCAGCCCTCGTTTTTTAACACCGATGCCATTATTCAGGAACTTGTAAGACAAGGCAAAGATCTTACCGATGCCCGTAACGGGGGGGCCAGCGGGTGTGTCGAGGCAGGCGCATTCGGAACGGAGGCTTACATCCTGAGCGGTTACTTCAACCTTCCCAAGGTACTTGAGATAACGCTGAACAATGGCTTTGATCCAAGGACCGGCAAGCAGCTCGGACCAGCTACCGGAGACCCTACTGATTTTCAATCTTTTGATGACCTCGTCGAAGCTTTCAGTAAACAGCTGAAGCATTTTATCGATATTAAGATCAAAGGGAACAACATCATTGCAAGCATATATGCCAGGTATTTGCCGGTTCCTTTTCTTTCGCTTATCATCGACGATTGCATCAACAGTGGCAAAGATTACAACAACGGGGGCGCCAGATACAATACGACCTACATACAAGGGGTTGGACTCGGAAGCATAACAGATTCACTCACAGCGTTGCGTATCCATGTATTTGAGCAGTCTACCATTACCATGAAGGGAATGCTTAAGGCATTAAAAAACAATTTCACCGATTTTGAGGAACTTCATGCCGCACTTGTATTCGATACACCGAAATGGGGTAATGACGATGATACCGCCGACAACCAGGCAAAACTTGTGTTTGACCTTTTCTACCAGGTTGTCGATTCGAGACCAAATGCACTGGGAGGTAAACACCGCATCAACATGTTGCCAACCACGTGTCATGTTTACTTCGGGAGCGTTATCGGTGCCTTGCCGGATGGAAGAAAGGCCGGTTTGCCCCTTTCCGAAGGTATCTCGCCGGTTCAGGGTGCTGATACCAAAGGGCCTACTGCGGTTCTGAAGTCGGCAGCAAAAATTGATCACCTCAAAACCGGCGGAACCCTTCTCAACCAGAAATTTTCGCCTGATTTTTTCTTCGATGAAACAAGCATTCGTAAGATAACAGCGCTAATCAGATCCTATTTTAAAATGGATGGTCATCATATCCAGTTCAACGTGGTGTCGGCGGACATCCTCAGAGATGCTCAAAAACATCCGGAGCGGCACCGCGACCTGATCGTAAGAGTAGCCGGTTATAGTGATTATTTCAACGACCTCGGCGAAGATCTTCAGAATGAGATCATCAAACGTACTGAACAAAAGAGCTTTTAAACCTTTAATCCTACTCTTTCGCCCGTAAAGGTACAATACCTGCCATTTCGCCAAGTACGTTGACCAGGTCGGAACCTGTGGGCACCACGACCTTAGCGTTATCCTTCAGGGATGTTTCAAGCGCCTGTATCTTTCGCAGAATCTGTGCGTTACCAACAAAATACTTCTCGGCCGCCTCGTTCACCAGTGCAATGGCCTGGGCTTCGCCTTCCGCTTTCAGAATGGCCGCCTGTTTGATCCCTTCCGCCCGGCGAATTTCTGCACGTTTCTCACCATCGGCTTTTGTTTCCGCGGCAGTGGCATAGTCAACAGCCGCTATCTTTTCATTTTCCGCCTTCACGATCTTGTTCATGGTCTCCTGGACATCTTTCGGCGGATCAATCTCCTTCAGCTCGGTCCTGATAATCTGAATCCCCCAGCTATGGGTTTCTTCAAGCAGTGTACCATGGAGCTCCTTATTGATTTTTCCTCGCTCGCTGTTGGCCGATTTCAGGGTCATGGTGCCGATGATGTTACGAAGCGTGGTCCTGGCAAGGTTAACAATCTGGTACTCAATGCTATTAACGTTGTACTGCGAATTCTTCACACTCTCTTCATCGCTGTTGATCCTGAAATAGACCTGTGCATCAACCTTCGCGTTAAGGTTGTCGTTGGTAATGATCTCCTGCGGCTCTGCATTGATCATTTTCTCGGTGATATTCACCTGGTACATTTTTTCAATTCCAGGAATTATCCAGTGAAAACCAGGTTGGGCAAACCTGCGGTATTTTCCCAGGAACTCGATAAGCCCCCGGTGGGTGGGTCGTACAATCCTTACACCGGCAAGAAATAAAAAGATAATTGCCAGTACGATGATCATGATGGTAACATTGCTCATGGTGACTTGTTTTAAAAATGAATAATTCTCTCACAAACATAATCATAAATATGTTATTCATATCAAATTACCTGAATAATCGCTCATAAACGATGTAATTTGAATCGGATCTTGGCAAGTGCGCCTTTTTTTTTCTAATTTCGTACGCCGATATTAAATCTATAGAATCATGAAAAACAAAATCTTACTTTGTGTCATTGTGACTATGAGCATTCTCACACTCAGTTCTTGCCAGAGCGGCACCCAAAAAAATGCCGTCAGCGCCCAGGATTCTCTGATGCTGGCAAAAGTCAACGAATTTGCCTTAGTCAAGCTGACGACCGATCTGACTAAACTCACCGAAAAAGAAAAACAAATGATCCCGTTGCTGATCGAAGCCTCAGACCTTGTGGATCTCATTTACTGGGAACAGACCATCGGAGAAAAGGAACAGTTTCTCAGCAGTATCGGGGATAGCCTGACACGCCGGTTTGCTGAGATCAATTATGGTCCCTGGGAAAGGCTGAATGGCAACAAACCCTTCGTTGAAGGTTATGGTGACAAGCCGGCAGGTGCCAACTTTTATCCCGCCGATATGACCAAAGAAGAGTTCGGGCAATGGAATGATAAAAACAAAACAAGCCTCTACACGATCATTCAGCGAAACGACGATAAATCGCTGAAATCAGTCTGGTATCATGAGGCATACCGCGAGCGAATCACGAAGGCTGCTGAGTTGCTTCGCCAGGCTTCGGTTCTTGCCGAAGATCCAGGACTGAAAAAATACCTGGAGCTGCGTGCGGAAGCATTTTTGACGGATGATTATTTTAAGAGCGACATGGCCTGGATGGACATGAAAACCAACACACTGGATGTGGTGATTGGCCCGATTGAAAATTACGAAGATGAGCTATTCGGATATAAGACCGCCTATGAAGGCCTGGTGCTTGTGAAAGACCAGGAATGGAGTAAAAAACTGGAGAAATTCGCAGCGCTCCTGCCCGACCTTCAGAAAAACCTTCCTGTTGATGAAAAATATAAAAAGGAAAAACCCGGAACCAGTTCCGACCTGAATGCCTATGACGTGATCTATGTTTCGGGACAGGCCAATGAAGGAAGCAAAACCATCGCCATAAACCTGCCCAACGATGAAAATGTTCAACTGAAGAAAGGTTCGCGCAGGCTTCAGTTGAAAAATGCCATGAAGGCTAAATTTGACAATATTCTTGTTCCGATCTCCAACGTGTTGATCGATTCGGCGCAACGGGGCAACATCCGATTCGATGCTTTTTTCTCGAATGTTATGTTCCACGAGGTGGCCCATGGATTAGGTATAAAAAACACCATTACCGGTAAAGGAAACGTACGCGAAGCACTGAAAGAAAAGTATTCCTCGTTTGAGGAGGCCAAGGCAGATATCCTGGGATTGTTCATGTCGACAAAACTGATTGAAATGGGAGAATTGCAGGGCATCACGGTTGAGGATTGTTTTGTCACCTATATGGCCGGACTATTCAGATCGGTCAGGTTCGGAGCTGCCAGTGCTCATGGGAAGGCAAATATGATGTGTTATAACTTCTTCGAGGACAAGGGGGCTTTTGAACGGTTACCCAATGGGACATACCGGGTAAACATGGAAAAAACGAAAGCGGCCATGAACGAATGGGCTGCCAAAGTGCTTATCTTTGAAGGTGACGGGGATTACGACGGAGCTTCCTCCTACCTCGAAACCAATGGAAAAACAAGGGCTTCCCTGCAGAATGACCTGGATAGACTGAAAACTGCAGGCATCCCGGTCGACATCGTTTACGAACAGGGAATTAACGTACTGGGGTTGTAGGTTTCGTATGCCGGAGTCGTTTGAAATCAAAGCAGATCAGATACTGAAAAGGGCATCGCTGGCCGCTGCCGAATTTCTTCAATTCAGCCAGGAACAAACCGATCGTGTTGCAGAAGCCGTTTTCAGAGCCGGATTCGACAACCGGATCAGGCTGGCAAAAATGGCCTGGGAGGAAACCGGTATCGGGGTGTGGGAACATAAGGTCATCAAAAATGTTCTTGCCACTCAATTGGTTTATGAGACCATCCGGGATGAAAAGACAGTCGGTGTCATCCATTCGGATCCGAAGACCGGTATTACTGAAATTGCACAACCGCTGGGTCCGGTGTTTGCCATTGTACCGGTTACCAATCCTACTTCCACGACCCTGTACAAGATTCTTCTATGCCTTAAAACGAGAAATCCGATCATTGTCAGCCCGCACAGGAGCGCCTCAAACTCCTGTGCAGAAGCGGTACGTGTTTGTTACGAAGCCGCATTGTCTGCCGGGGCGCCCGAAGATTGTATCCAGTTAGTGGTAACCGGAAAGCGTGAATTTACCGAGAAACTCATGTCGCATCCGGGTGTGGCGCTCATACTGGCTACAGGAGGTACCGGATTGGTATCGGCTGCCTATAGTTCGGGAAATCCGGCCATCGGTGTGGGGCCCGGGAACGTCCCTGTATTCATCGACGATAGCGCAGATATCCCTTTTGCAGTCAGTAACATCATCAGTTCCAAAACCTTTGACAACGGGACGATCTGTGCCAGCGAACAATCAATTGTTGTGACAAAGCTTATAGCCGGTAAGGTTAAGGATGAGTTCATCAGACAACATTGTTATTTTCTCAATCCTGAAGAGATCAGGCAGGTAGAAAAAATCGCTTTGGCCCCCGGACAGTTAACGATGAGTCCTTTTATCGTTGGCCAGTCTGTCGGTGTTATAGCCCGGAAAGCCGGGATTGATGTACCCGAAGATACCAGGATTCTTATCGCGCCTTTGGACGGAATTGGTCCCGATTACCCCTTGTCGTACGAAATCCTGGCACCGATCCTGGCCTTTTACACGGTTGATGATTACAATAATGCATTGAATACCTGCATCGACCTGAATTACCTTGGTGGAATCGGCCACAGTGCCGGGATTTATGCCAACAATGAACAACGGATCATGGAATTCTCCCAACTGATCAATGCTGGCAGGATCCTGGTTAACACACCGACCACACATGGGGCAATCGGATATTTTTACAATAATCTTCCCCCTTCCCTGACCCTGGGCTGCGGAACAGGAGGTAAAAATATCACCACTGAAAATGTATCTGTTAAGAATCTGATGAATATTCAAAGAGTTACAAGAAGAAAACCGAATGAATTATGGTTCAGCCATGACCAGGAACGGTATCTTGATGAAACAATCTCTGTTGATGACATCATAAAAGATTATTATAAAAATCATTAACCCTTAATGAGTATGGTCAAATTCAGCCATAATGTGAATGAAGGGGTATTCATTGCCTCCTTCGCCGGAAGACTTGATACCCAGGCTGTTCAAAACATCAGCGAAATAATAAAGGCCAACCTGCCGGTTAACGATGAAGGCATTATAAAAGACAGGGTGGCTTTCGACCTGAGAGATGTGGAATATATCTCATCCTCTTTCATCAGGATCTGTGTTGACACGGCCAAGCAGGTTCCCCACGGACGGTTTACGATCATTCATTGCCAGCCTTTCATCAAAAAGACCTTTAAGATTTCGGGTTTGGATGAGATCCTGAATGTTTCGTAGGATCATAAAAAGAGGGATTACAAACCCCGGTCGAAAAACGCTGAAAGAAAACTCAGAACGTTTGTAGAAAGGTATTCTGCATTGTAACCGCCTTCCATGATAACCTGGACGGGAATTTTCAATTCCGTTATCAGGTATTCAGCCAGTTTACGGTAAATGCCTGTGGTGAGCCTGAAGTTTCCGAGAGAATCTTTCTCAAACGTATCCACACCCAATGAAACCACCAGGAATGCCGGGTTAAATTCCCGGATAATCCCCACGGCTTTGCCAAAAACGTGATAATAGTATTCATCATCAATCCCGGTAGGTAGTGGAAAGTTGATGTTCATTGCCGAATTCTCACTTTCGTATCCCCTAAGGTACGGATAGGCATAAGAAGGATCACCATGAATGGAGACAAAAAAGATGTTTTCCTGCCTCCCAATGATGTCCTGGGTGCCGTTGCCATGATGGAAATCGATGTCGAGGATGGCTACCTTGCCCTTTCTGTCCTTCACAACCCCGTTTTCCTGAAGGAACCTGGCAGCGAGTGCCGCATTATTGACAAAACAGTACCCCCCTGAATAATCGTATCCCGCATGATGGCCGGGGGGGCGGCAAATGGAGAACACGGACGATACGCCGTCGGCAAGGCACCTGGCGCCGGTTAAGGCAGTAAAGCCAGAATATTTTACCGCTTCCCAAGTTCCCTTAACGATCATGGAGCAACTGTCGGTCATATAATACCCGGCTTTTCCAAGCGGACTGTTTACCGGTGGTTTATCGCGCATGGACCCAATCGCGAAGAATTCTGGCATGATCCCCTCATGCCATAAACCTTCTGCAACCCATTCTTCATAAGCACTTTGAAGATAATCAAGGTAATCGCGGGCATGGATTTTATAGAAATATCCGAGATCAAATGGTTCTACCTTGATCCGTTTGGCTTCGGGGATATCGAGCAGCGCCTCAAAGATCAGCTCAGCCCTTTCGGGCGATTCACCGTAGGCCGCCACCTGGTTCGACACAAATTCGCGCGGTGGATTGTGAAGGATATGGTGAGGTGAATAGACGATAATCATTCAGCCGGGATTTCAGTCAATGATATTCGGATCATGTTGCCTGATGTATGCCATCATCTCTTTCGACATATCACTGAGAAGCAACAGCTTATCGTAATCAAGATGTACGTTGTTAAGATATTGAAGAACAAGTGCGTCACCGATCCGGGATTCCGGAAGAACTCCGGCAAAGAAAAACCCAAGGCTTTCAAATTCCATAGTCAGCCAGTATGTAAGTGGATCCTTGAGTTTCAGGAAGAGGTTGATGGAAGATACGTGTTGGAGGCAATAACCCCTGAGGATTTTCCTGACATGTTGTTTGACATCAGAGCCATAGGAGGCAATATAGATCTCACCGCAACCTTCCAGTTCATTGACACTGGAATGGATTACGGAAATCGGGGATTCATACTGAAGTGCATCGGGAGAAGGTACCAGATAATTGTGCCTGACACCCAGAAAATCATAGATCTTCATGATCATTTCGCGATGATTCTCGGGGGCAAAAATGTTATACTGAATTGGTTCACTGGTATATTTGAAGGCCAAAACAACACTGATCCGCTGCGAAGTGTCTTCCGATATCCCTTTGAATTTCCAGGAAGCAGGGCTTGTGGCAAGCAATATTCCGCAATCGCGGATTCCGAACTTCACCAGTGATTTCTGGGTGAAGATATGATTGGTCACTGCATACGCATAAATACCTCTGAGTTCGCGGTGTTTTTCAACTTTAAACAGGTAATCCACCAGCCGGTTCAAGGCTCCCTGGCCTCGATACTCAACATTGACAAAAACAAAGGTAAGTTCTGCGATGGTGTCTTCAGGATATTGATACAGCAGGGCCGCATGTCCCATGAAGACATTCTCGGTAGTCACCGCAACAGCCGAGATCATTTCGAACGTTTTGTTCATCTCAACCAGCCGCTCAGGATAGTAGATATGATCGTCGAAGAAAGTATATCCATGGGTTTTATAGGCACATCTCGATACCTCGATGGCTTCATTTTCATTGAGTCCCCTTACCTCATAATCAATTTTTTCAGTAATGACAGACTGTTCCTGTTTTCCTGAAGAAGCATCAGGAATCTCTTTTGCTTCGGCCAATCCGGGAAGGTACTTGACCATGACAGTCTCTTTGCCCTGCGGGCCCAGGTTATTGAAGGTAAGTTCGTCCATCACCTTCTGTATCATATAGATGCCCAGGCCGCTTGTGGAGATATCATCAAGAAACTTCGACACTTCGTATTTTTTAACCCTGGCCGGGTCAAAAGGGATTCCCATCTCTTTGATCGTTATTCGGATTCCTGCAGGAATCTTTTCGCAGATGATGTCGAAAGTCGGATTTTCTTCATCATTCGCATGTACCATGACATTTGACACTGACTCTTCGATGGCGATATCAATCTGGTCGAGTTCGTCGCCTGCAAAGCCTATTTTTTTGGCAATTTCCCGCACGAATTGCTGTACTATATAGGAATAGCTCAGCTTATTCGGGAATGTCATTTTGATCGATTCAAAGTTTTCCATGGGTATTTTCATTATTAACTAACCATATTTACCTGATATACTGAAATCTATGAAGCATTTGCTCACTGCCGGCTACCCCCATGCTTTTTCAGGACGTACAGCAAATCCAATTGTCTAAAAGTACAACTATTTTGAAATCAAAATTTCTGCAGGTATCATAACCTTGCAAAAAAACTCCCTCACCCCCGCGGATCACTTTTCAGCGGTAATTTGGCCATTTTTTCCACCTCCAGGCTGGGGAAACCGAACTCCTCCACGATCTTTCCTTTCACGAGATAAACCCCGTCGCCCCTGAACGGGTATTGCTCAACTGCTTTGGGAAAATGGACCGTATCGAAGAAGCGGCCATTTACATCGATAAAGGTACCAAAATGCATCCACTCCTTTTTTATGGTCCTGACATATTTGATGGTCACCAGCAGTCCCAGCATCCTGAGCGTTTTGCCGACATACAAGGACATCTCGTGCGCCAGGATATCTCCCCTGAATTTCGTTTCAAGCAGATCGAAATAGGTATTGGTAACCGGGAAACCCAGCAGCTCGATTTCGTCGTATACATCAGCCAGAAGATTCTGTTCAAGGACAGGAAGCTCATGCCCGCGGTTTGATAGTGGACAATTGACAATGGACAATTGACAATTAACAGGATGTGTACCATCATTTTCGGGGAGCGCAACTATCGGATTATCCTGTTTTTTTCCGGTACCCGGGCGGACATATCCTTCCTGTTTCCGGTCTTTTCCCAACAGCATATGAGCCTCCCAAAGGAGGGCGGGTTTTGGTTTACCTGTAAACCTGAAGGCTCCGGTACGGATCAGCAGGATGAGCTGATCGAGGGTGATGGGTACCCGCCCGATGAAATCTTCCATATCCTGATACGGGAGCTGATCCACTGAATTTCGTCCCTCATATCGCCTTCCCTCTCCCATCACCGGCCGCTCCTCCTCCTTCGTTCTTCTTCCTTCGCAGATCGCACTTCCAACAGCAGCTTCCAACCCGTTCACATGAATGAACCCCAGGAAAATATCTGTTCCTGCGATACTGGTTTTATATTCACTGTGGTTTACGCAGGGTGGGTGCAGGCTGGCGCCGGAAACTTTTGCTTCGTTAAAATAGACCCAGGAAGCGTAAAACCCTCCGAAGTTATTGATCACACCGGTGATGAATTCAAGAGGAAAATGGGCTTTCAGGTACAGGCTCTGGTAACTCTCAACGGCATAGGAGGCAGAGTGAGCCTTGGAGAAGGAATAGCCGGCGAACGATTCGATCTGCCTCCACACCTCTTTTGTAACCTCTTCAGGATAACCAAACCTCCTGCAATTTTCGAAAAACTTGTCGATGATCCGCTGCAGTTCCTTCTTCGACCGGTACTTTCCGCTCATGGCGCGGCGGATAACATCAGCATCGGCAAGGTCGAGACCGGCAAAGTGATGGCAAATCTTCAGGACATCCTCCTGGTAGACCATCACACCAAAGGTCTCACAAAGCTGCTCTTCCATCACGGGGTGAAGGTATTTAAACCTCTCAGGATGATGAAAACGGCGAATGTATTCTTTCATCATGCCCGACCGGGCCACCCCCGGCCTGATGATCGAACTAGCCGCCACGAGGGTCCGGTAATTATCGCACCTCAGTTTTTTCAGTAATCCGCGCATGGCAGGACTTTCCACGTAAAAGCAACCAATGGTACGGGCATTGCGAAGGAGTTCCTTTACCCCTTCATCCTTCTTGAATGCCTGTATTTGATGTACGTCGATGGCGATCCCGCGGTTTTTCCTGACGATCGCGGCTGTTTCGTAGATATGGCCGATCCCCCGCTGGCTCAGGATATCGAGCTTCTCGAAACCGATATCCTCCGCCACATACATATCAAACTGCGTAGTGGGGAATCCTTTGGGAGGAAGGTCGAGTGCTGTATAACAGGTGATGGGTTCCTCAGAGATCAACACCCCGCCTGCATGGATGCTTCTGAGGTTGGGAAAATCGGCCATCATCTCCCCCAGGTCGTTGATCTTACGGATAATATGATTCCGATGAATCGCCTCCTCCGGGTTCCTGAGGTAGGAATCGATCTCCCCCTTCGGCAGGCCATGCACTTTGCCAAGTTCACGGTATATTGACTTATCGCGAAACGTCGACATAGCTCCAAGCAGCGCCGTATGTTCATGTCCATACCTTTTAAATATATAGTCGAGCACTTCATCCCTCTCTTTCCACGAGTAGTCGATGTCGAAATCAGGCGGTGATGTGCGTTTTGGATTGATAAATCGTTCAAAGTACAAATCGAGTTCGATCGGATCAACATCGGTGATCCTCAAACAATAAGCTACAATGCTGTTGGCCCCGCTCCCCCTCCCCACATGGTAGAACCCCCGCGACATCGAATACCGGATGATGTCCCAGGCAATGAGAAAATATGATGCAAAACCCATTTTGCCGATAACCTCAAGTTCATGCCGTATGCGCAGCAACGCTTCACCGCTTTTTATGCCATACCGGTACGAAAGGCCGTCAAGCGCCAGCTTCTCAAGGAGGATACTGTCGTCGTACCTGCTGCCGGTAAAGGTCTTTTTATTTTTACATGCCTTGAAATTGAAATCGATGATGCATGTTTCGGCTATCCGGAGCGTGTTGGTGAGGATCTCCGGAAAATCTTTGCACAATTCAAACAGTTCCGGCAATGTCAACATTGACTCGTCGGGGGCTGCAACCTGATGTGGTTCAAGCCGGGTGAGCAATACATTGTGATCAACCGCCCTGAAATTCCGGTGCAGTTCGTACTCCTTTTCATTCCGGTACGTCACCGGACACATCAAAACCATGTAAGGAACCAGTTCACGGTGCCGCGAAAACATGAGCGGATTGAGTTCGGATGGGCGGATGCCCAGAAAAACAGATGGTGAAATAGTGGAATGGTCGAATGGTGAAATGGTGGAATAGTGGAATGGTAATATCCAATATACGTTCGCCAGTTTTTCTGGCCGGTCGGGCAAGGGTTGATTGCTAAGATTATGATGACTTAAAAATTCGTTGAGTTCCCTGAAACCTTCGTTGTTCCGGGCAAGTCCAACATACAACAGCTTGTCATCACGGCGAAACTCGATCCCGGCAATGGGCTTGATCCCTTTCTCTTTGCATTCGGACACAAACTCCATGATACCAGTGGAATTATTGATATCGGTCAACGCCATTGCCGGGGAGAGTGTTTCGTAACCCGGCATAGCTGATCGGCCCTGAGACTGCCATGTGCCAGGACTGATGCGTTCTTTTCCGGCGCTTCCGTCTGTCGTTTCCGACATGCCAAAGGCACGGGCGGCTTCATCAACCAGGTCCTCAACAGAAATGGTTCCATACCGGAGTGAGTAGTAAGAGTGGCAATTAAGAAACATGGCTGATCAGAAGAACATAAAAATGCACCGATTAAATTTTAATCATTATTTCGACAACAATATAATCAAAATAATTTAAGAAAAAAATAAAGCAAATTTGAATTTTACCCGATAATTTTGTAACTTTGTTTTGTATTTTATCGGGTTAATTAAAAATGCATAAACATTATGATCAGAAGAACCATTCTTGATGAAATCAGATCACACCTGTTACAGCAGGAAATGACCTTCATTACCGGCGCCCGTCAGGTAGGAAAGACTACCCTGATGAATTTTCTGATGACCGATCTGGTTAAAACGGGGAAAAGAGCGCTTTTTCTTAGTATGGATTTTGAAGCAGATGCTCCTTACTTTGAATCGCAGATAAAGCTGATTGGCCGTATCAGGCTGGAATTCGGCGATCAGCCTGGCTTTGTTTTCCTGGACGAAATCCAGCGTAAAGACAATGCGGGGATCTTTCTTAAAGGTCTTTATGATATGAACCTTCCATGGAAATTCATCATCTCGGGCTCCGGTAGCATTGAATTGAAGGAAAAGATCTATGAATCATTATCCGGACGAAAACGAATATTCGAACTGACGCCCGTATCTTTTCATGAATTTCTGGATTTCCGCACAGATTATAAATATACCGGCCGTCTGACTGATTTTATCCGGATCAATAATCCGAGGGCCTTGGAATTGCTTAATGAATATCTCAACTTCGGCGGTTATCCCCGGGTGATCACATCCGGTACAGTTAGAGAAAAAATGCTGACAATCAATGAAATTTTTCAATCCTACATTGACCGGGATATACGACAGATGATCAAGGGTGAACAACCCGAAGCGTTTAAAAGGATAATCAGGCTTCTTGCCACTCAGACAGGGCAAATGGTAAATCTAAGTAACCTTTCTAATGATGCACGGCAATCCACGCCAACCTTGCAGAAACACCTCTGGCTGGCGCAAAAGACCTATTTCATCCGGCTGATTGAACCCTATTTTAACAATCCGACCAAAGAGATCACTAAATCACCGGTTATCTACTACGCCGATCATGGGATGCGGAATTTTGCCATCAACACGTTTGGCAATTTTCAATCACCGCATGATTATGGCTTTGTGTTTCAAAATCTGGTTGCCAACACACTGATATCCGGACTTTATGGCTCTCCGTTCTCGGTTCATTACTGGCGGACTACCGATAAGGCCGAAGTTGATTTTATCATTGCAAGACAGAATGATCCCATCGCCGTGGAAGTAAAATTTTCTGCGATGAAAAAACCGGCAATTTCCAGATCACTCCGCAGTTTCATTGAAAGATACAATCCGTCAATTGTATGGATAGTCAATCTTTCGTTATCCTGCTCGCTACAAATCGGATCGTCAGAAGTCAGGTTTATGCCATTCTTCGATCTGCCCGATAATCTCGCAGACCTTGTTCAATCCATTGAAAGAGTATATCTTGCGGAGGAGATGGCGTTTCCATACAGAATTATGGGCAAACGATTCCCAGGCAAGCCCGCGAAGAAAACAAAATGATCGTATATTTAAATGCGGTTATTTCATAGAACAATTCACCCCATACGTGGACTAATATAGCACTGGCAAATACCCATATCCATGCCTGCCAAACGCAACATAATGACCTGGAACCGGTTTATCAACATGAAGTCATTTTACCACCTGATCATTTTTATAATTCTCATCGTTCCCATACAGGCCGGATCCCAGACTTTTCAAAGGCTATACCCGGGCACCAGATCCATTATCTGGGAGATGTTTATGTTCTCCGATACCTCGGGATTATTATTGTCAGATCAGCTTCTGGTCTTGCGCCAGGGTCGATGGCAACCACTGGCTGTGACTGAGAACCTGAAGATCACACTTCTTCATGCAACAGGATTGGAGGATTTCTGGTTCACTGTAAACACTGAATTAAGCACTTCAGAGATTTATCACTATTACCAGGGAAAACTGGTCGTTGTTCCGTCGTTTTTTGCCAACGAGGTTACTGCAATGGATTTTCAGAAACCAGGGTTTGGATTATTTGTAAGCCAATCTGAGATAGCCATTTGGAGACACGGGGAATTTATCAGAAAACCTTCATTACCGGGTAATCTTCAGGTCAAAAAAGCTATCATGTTTTCGGAGGATGACTACTGTTTACTGACAAAGACCGGGCAATTGTATTTATATAAGGGCGGACAATTTACGAGGTGCCTTCTGAATGAGAAGGTACTTGATATTTACAACCGGTCAGGAAATCTGTTTTTTCTATGCTCCAAAAAGATCTACAAGGTCCGGAATCAGAAGCCGGAACTGATGATTTTCGATGAAAGACTAAATGCCATGTTAAAGATCGCAGTTACCAGCGATGATGTGATGTTTGTGGCGGGATCTGACAGGGCCTATCGGATAACCGGGAATAGATGGAATACTGTGGCAGACCTTCCAGGCATTACTTTCCGTGGCATTTTAATCAACCTCATCAACAATACCTGGCTTTACGGAGATTATGGCATACTGCTCCACAACGGCCCGACGGATGTTGAAAAGTATGATCCTGCATATCCTGGATTTACCCGGCACAAGATCCTGGATTTCGGTATAAAAACTGATGACGAATACGGTGTGGCGCTAACCGACGTGAATGGTGACGGATTGGACGACATCTATTCCATATGTATTTATAACGCCAATAAGTTATATATCAATTCGCTGACAAATGACTTATGGATCTCTCCGGAAGCGGGTTTTTCGGAAGAAGCTGTTCGAAGAAAGGCAACAGGAATCAGTGAAATGATGTCCATCCCGATTCCGACAGAACTTCAGCTTGGGGTTGCCGCTGCCGATTTTGATAACGACGGTGACCAGGACCTTTATCTTTGTTCCCTTAATTCGAAGAATAAACTGTTAATTAACAATGGCAAGGGGTTTTTCAGAGATGTCTCTCACCAAAAAGACCGGGCGTGCAGTTCTCAGGACCGTTCGAATGCTGTTGCAATTGCTGACGTAGACCTCGATGGCGACCTGGATCTATTCGTGACCAATGAAACTGGTTCTAACAGGTTGTATATAAACAACGGTTCAGCTTACTTCACCGATCTGACCGAAGCCTCAGGTTTAACTTCCGCAGAAGGAGGCATGTGCGCATCCTTTAGCGATTTCGATCACGACGGTTACCCCGATCTGTGCGTTTCATTCTGGAATGCCATTCCCAGACTCTACAAAAACACAACTCGCAATGGCATCGTCCGTTTTAATGACATCACAGCGAAAACGCCGCTAATCAGGGATCAATCTCCGAAAAGCAATGCGGTCGCATTTGCCGATATCAACAATGACGGATGGTCTGATTTGCTGATCTGCGGAAGGAATTCACAAAACAGACTCTATATCAATAATACTAAAGGCGGTTTCACCTACCTGAGCACTCAGTATCTCCCGGATTCACTGATGATGACCAATGGAGCGGCTTTTGCCGACATGAACCAGGACGGATATACGGATCTATTTCTGTCCAACGTCGGCGAAAACTTTTTTTTCGAGAACCTGCAAGGCAGGAAGTTCAGGGATGCCACCCTGGAATATGGTTTGCGCTCCGGTGGTTACAGCACCGGGTGTGCAGTAGCCGACATTGACAATGACGGAGACCTGGATTTATACGTTGCCAACTATATCAACGAAAACAGCGCATTATACCTCAACCGCATGGAGGTAAAGAAATCGGTAACCTTCATTCTCAGGGGGAACATCTCAAACCGGGATGCCATCGGTGCCAAAATATGGTTATTTTCCAAAAGCAGACTGGATAACCACGACTCCCTTATCGGATATAAAGAGATAATATGCGGTGAGGGATATGGTTCCTGCAATACCAAGCGAGTCATTATGGCGATCGACACCGCGTCAGTCTGTCGTGTAAAAATAAAATTTCCCTCATCGGCCGACACGATCAGGATAGACTCCCTGTCGGTGGGAGCCCTGATCGAAGTGAATGAACTTCAGGGTTCAAGAAATCACCTGGTTTCCATGAAAAATGCCATTGAAAATTATCTTACTGACAGAGAATATATTAAGGAATCTGTTAAGTACCTTTTAGTAATCAGTCTGATGTTCATATATCTTGGCGGGTTTCGCAGGGGGTCACGGAGGATCTTTATGATGCGGATGATATCGGTTACGGTGCTATTCATCCTTTTTGCCGTTGTCAATCAGTTGTTGATTTTCAACCGGAATCCATTGCTATTCTACCTTGCCCCACTACTTGTCCTGCCGGGCCTTTTCCTGATTCACCTTGTAACCGAGCGGTTGATTCTCAGAAAGATCACTGAAAATGAGAAGAGAACATTACGGGAGAAAATCGCCAGGGATCTTCACGATGACCTTGCATCAACATTGAGCACCATTTCAATTTACTCTGATACACTGAAGATGGCATCCCTGTCAAACCAAGAAAACTCCATACAAAACCTTACCGAAAAAATTTCCGATTTAACTCACAACGCCAAACAATCGATTACCGACATAATTTGGATGACATCTCCACGAAATGACACATTACAGAACCTGTTCGTAAAAATCACCGGCATGATGGCCGATACCTTCCAGGAGGCCGGAATAAACTTCGTCAACAATGTAACTACCACAGATGTAGTGATAACCCTTGATGAGTCTGTAAAAAACAATCTTTTTCTCATACTGAAGGAGGGGATGAACAACATTCTGAAGCATTCGAAGTCTACCGATGTCGCTTTCCTGGTAAAAATGGAGAACAATGCCTGCCTGGTTGAATTGACTGATAACGGGATCGGGATCGGGAATCCTCAGGCAGAGAGGGTCTCCTTGAAGGGGCACGGGATCACAAATATGTATCGACGGGCCGCTGAGTCGGGAATTGAATTTGAAATTCGGACTGGGGCGATCAATGGTACCACTTTGCGGTTAATGTTTTCAATTTCACCCGAACGGGTGATTCGAAAAAGGCTTGTCCGGAGTTAATTTGCGCAGGATTATGCAGATCGATATCGGCATCATAGAGGATCATACCGAATTCAGACTTGGACTTGTTTTCATGTTTGCAGGGTATGCTGATTTTGCCGTACAGTGGCATTTCAGTTCAGTTGAGGAGTGTTTATCAGCCGGGGTTCAACCCGATCTAATCCTGCTTGATATCAACTTACCATCCATGTCGGGGATTGATGCGATCCCAGTGCTGAAAAAGAAGTTTCCGGGAACCAGAATCATCATGCTTACTGTGCTTGAAGAGGCCAACACGATCATCCGGGCCATCATAAACGGTGCCGATGGATATATCCTGAAAAAAACGCATCCGCACAAAATCCCGGAGGCAATTCAACAGGTCATAGAGGGAGGCGCCTGTCTGACCCCGCTGGTAGCCCGGCAGATCTTCAACTTCATTCAACCTGTAAAAAATGAACCTGCCGGAGCAAACGAATTGACTGGCAGGGAAAAAGAGATTCTGACGCTGATCGTTGAAGGAAATATCAACGAAAAGATCGCGGAAAGGTTGTTTATCAGTCCGGAAACAGTCAGAAGCCATATTAAAAACATTTATTCGAAGCTCCAGGTGCATAACCGGGCTGCAGCAGTCTCGAAAGCGCTCAAGGACCATCTGCTCCACCAGTGAAATTCACCCGAACGGGGTATTGCCGTGGACAGTTTTTGACCTAATATTTGTAAAAAAATATCAGGTTATGAGCAAAAACATTTTACGCAGCATCATTTATTTCTGCCTTTTATCGCCGATTCCCAGCCTGATACAGGCACAGAGTGTAACAGTACAATCCAGCATTTTCGGCACAGGATCATTTATTACGGTCGATTTTGCCAACGCCCCTGGCAATTCCGGCGACTGGATCGGTATTTTTCCCTATCTCGGAGATCAGACCTCCTATGTTAACTGGCAGTGGCTCTATTCACAAACATCCGGATCGCTTACATTTCCCACCCCTGCAGATAACGTCCTGTATAACGCCAGGATGTTTGATGATACCGGCGCCCAGATCGCCAACAGCGAGCCATTCGTGGTAAAAAAGACGCTCAGGCCCGACACCGGTTTTAATAACACCGGTCAATTCCATGCCGATTACTCAGGAGTTTACAATAATGATCAATTATCTTGTGTGATGATAGATCAAAACCAGAAGATCGTGGTCGCGGGTACCGTTTTCACAGGAGACACGACTGCATATTTCAATCCGGTTGTGCGTTTCATGGTGGCACGGTTTTTACCGAATGGGACGCAAGATCAATCCTTTGGGTCGAATGGAAAAGTATTGACCGATATTCCGGGAATCCAGGCAATTGAAGTAACTGCCATGTTGATTCAGCCCGATGGGAAAATAATCGTTGGAGGAACTGGTATGAATAATGGGAGTTGGTGTGTGGCTGTGAACAGTTTTATCCTTGTAAGATACAATGCAGATGGAACGCTTGATCAGAGCTTTGGCACCAATGGTGTTGTGCTGACAAACTTTACCTGGCCCGCTGAACCGTCCGGAAACAGCAGCGATAATCTGACCTCACTTGCACTGCAACCCGATGGAAAAATCCTGGCTGGAGGATATGGAATGCTCTGCGCTGAAAATCTCAGAAGATGCAGCCTTGCAAGGTATCTTTCGAACGGGCAACTGGATTCCGGATTCGGCACTGGCGGGAAGCTCACCTTTCATGCCCAGTGGGAAAACGAATGGATCGAATCTATTGCACCTCCTGTAGCCAATGGCGATGGCAGCTTTTTTGTCGCCGTCACCTGGACCAGTTGGTTCCTTTTTGTCGCCAATGAAAACCGGTTCTATAAATTCGATAGTACAGGCAACCTGGTACCGGGTTTCGGAACCGGGGGTATGGTAGAGGAGCCACTGCCTGGTCTGTCGGGTGGGCAGATTGCCAGATCTATTCAGACAGGTCCCGACAACAAACTCTATGTAATGGGATGTACAGGCACCTTCGGATGGTTATGGCTGATGAGAAGAGACCCGCTAACCGGTGCTCCCGATCCAACCTTCGGCAACAACGGACTGGTTGTTTACCAGCATTCGGTCTCCTGTAAACCGGTCGGTATGCAATTTTTCAACAACCGCATTGTTGTCGGTCATCAAACAATAAACGATAACTGGGCATCATCCCGGTTCCATTTAAACGGTGCATTCGATGTAACCTATGGATGGCCCGGATATGTGTTTCATGATAACGCCGATGAAGTTGCGGGATTTGCCGTACAACCCGACGGAAAAGTCGTAATGGCAGGCAGCGGTCTGTTCGAACCCGGTCCGCAGCGGGATATCATGGTTGTAAGATTCGATACCAATACCACCAAATTACTGCAATATCATGAAACAAGTTCAGGAGTGAATGACTGTTTTGACTCAAACGAAAACCTCTACCTTTATAACTTTGATGTTGAGAACGGAGGAACCGTTAACCTGGTGGCATCCGGCAAGATTCTGCTGACGACCGGTACTTCAGTTGCCTCCGGTGGTTTCCTGAACGCAAGGATTACCATGACCGGAGAGGTTTGCAGCCAACCCTCATCCTTTATTGCGGCCAACAACCTATCAGGGTCATTTGCAAACAATGATCAACGGGTTTCGGATCAATCAAGTTTCCGTGTTTTTCCGAATCCTACGGATGGCAGGATACAGATAACCTATGCCAATGACTTTATGATTGACAAGGGAGTTGTTGCAGTTTACGGACCGATGGGAAACAGGATCTCGACAATGGAGCTGAGCAGTAGCGGAGTTCACCTGATTGATCTCACAGGATTCCCGGCAGGCGTTTATATTGTCAGGGTTTCTGACGGAAAGGTCACTGAATCGCACAAGATCATCAAACAATAAAACATTTGCACAGTTTCCGCCAATTTATTAGCTTGCCATGGTTTTGAAAGTGTTGAAAAACGAGATTTCAGATCATGACAGGAAGCTGGCGAAAAATACTGGCAATTCTCAACCTTGCAGGATTTGCAGGGACCGTTTTCGTTAACTTCCTCGCCAATTCGTTGCCGATCAACGGAGTAAGAACCGGTGAAATATCTGACCGGTATCCAAACCTGTTTACACCTGCTGGTTTTACCTTCTCTATCTGGGGTATCATTTATCTTTTACTGGCTGCATTCGTCATTTTCCAGGTAGTGTCAGCCTTCAATCGTTCAGGAAAGGGAGTCCGTTACATCGAGCAGATCGGGTTTTTCTTTGTTCTGGCATCCATTGCCAACATGGTATGGATCTTTGCCTGGCATCATCAGCAGATACTGTTATCTGTTATTTTGATGGTCATTCTGCTTGTTTCACTGATCTCCATATACCTGCGGACATCAAAAGACCGGAGCGATGCAGACTGGTCTACCAGGTTTTTCGTTCATATTCCCTTCAGCATCTATTTAGGCTGGATCACTGTTGCCACTATCGCAAATATCACTGTCCTTCTGGTTTCAGCAGGCTGGAACCGGATGGGGATCGGTGAAACGACCTGGACTTCGGTAGTTTTAATCATCGCCGGAGCGATCGGACTTCTTATGATACGGCGACACAGGGATATTTACTTTAACCTGGTGCTGATCTGGGCGCTCGCCGGGATTATAGCCAAGCGACTCGGAGCCGAATCCGGAACCGACTGGACAGTGGTCACCATCGCCATGCTGGTGATCATCAACCTGATCATTAACCTGTTTCTGTTACTTCGCCGAAAAAAAGCCCGGGAACATGCCGATGCAGAATCGGTGTGACACCCCAAAATAAAGGGCACATCCCGATTACACATTTCGCATTTCGCCTTCCACGTTCAGCCGTTCGCCATTTCACTATTTAGCCATTTGTTTCATGGCCACTCCCCTACGCACCGCATGACTTCCGTATTTACGCCGTATCCGGTCGAGCGCCTGGTAAAGGTTTATCATCCCGAGGTTATCATCAAACATGTTCAGTTGGGGGTTTCCTGAAACGAGACCGCTGAAGCGCACGCCGATGAGGCGGATCAGCATACGCCGCTGGTAGAGCCGGTCGAAAAGGTCCTTCACGACCGCGATGAGCTGATGGTCGAAGGCAGTGTAAGGGATTTGCTTCTGCAGGGTATGGGTGTCGAAGTTTGAATAGCGGATCTTGACTGTAACGCAGGAGGTCAGTTTCTGTTTGTCGCGCAGTTCAAACGAGATCTTTTCAACCATCTTCACCAGTATTTCTTTCATCCGCACGATGTCGATGCTGTCCTGATCGAAGGTCGATTCGGTGCTGACCGACTTGGCTTCATGGTAAGGGTATACCGGTGTGCGGTCAATGCCGTTGGCCTTTTCCCAGATCACGACGCCATTCTTTCCCATCACCCTTTCCATCATATCGGGAGGGATGCGGCTCAGCGTTTCGATGGTGACAACCCCCATGGAGCGCAGCAACCGGTAGGTTTTCTCCCCTATCATCGGGATTTTGCGTATCGAAAGCGGGGCCAGGAAAGATTGAACCGCATCCGGTTCCACATAACGCTCGCCGTTGGGTTTCGCCTCCCCGGTGGCGATCTTCGAAACGGTTTTGTTGACCGATAATCCAAAAGATATAGGCAGTCCTGTATCTTTGATAATCCTTTCGCGGAGTTCATGGGTCCATTTCAGGGTGCCGAAAAAACGGTCCATCCCCGTCACATCGATGTAATGCTCGTCGATGGAAGCTTTTTCGTAAAGCGGGGCTTTCCCGGCAATAATCTCTGTAACCATATGTGAGTACTTCGAATAGAGCTCCATGTCGCCCCGCACCAGGATGGCGTCGCCACACAGGGCCCGGGCCATCTTCATGGGCATGGCCGAATGAACGCCGAATTTTCTTGCCTCATAGCTGCAACTGGCCACCACGCCCCGGTCGGAGGTTCCCCCGATGATTACGGGTTTTCCGGCCAATGAGGGCCGGAGCAGACGTTCGACGGAGACGAAGAAGGTGTCGAGATCGAGGTGAACAATATTTCTGGAAAAAACCAAAAGATTATTTTTTAATCATTTTTACGATTACAATATAATCATTATCTTTGCAACAACAAAATTTTCAGCCATGTTTTTCAGCAGCAACATAAAATATTTACGGAAACGCAGGGAACGCACGCAGGATGACGTGGCGGTCGCCCTGAACATGAAGCGTTCGACCCTGAGCGGATATGAGAACGATGTCGCACAGCCGGGATTCGAAGCCCTGATCGCTTTTTCGGCCTATTACAATGTGGCCATCGATACCCTCATCAGGGTTGATCTTACACGGCTGCCCGAGAGCCAGATGCGCCAGCTTGAAAGAGGCTACGATGTGTTTATCAAAGGTTCAAACCTGAGGGTGCTTACCACAACTGTTGGTAATGACAATGAGGAAAATATCGAACTGGTATCGGAGAAGGCAAAAGCGGGGTACACCAACGGGTTTGCCGACCCTGAATACATCAGTATTCTTCCTACATTCAGGCTTCCCTTCCTCTCGCGTCAGAAAAAATACCGTACCTTCCAGGTCAGCGGCGATTCCATGCTGCCCATTCCACATGGTTCCTGGGTTACCGGAATGTTCATCCAGGACTGGAATACTGTAAGGGACCGCGACGCATATATCATCCTGACGATCGATGAGGGAATCGTTTTCAAGGTGGTTGAAAACAGGATAAAATCGGAAGGCAAGCTACTGCTCCACTCCCTCAATCCGTTGTATGAACCTTACGAAATCAGCGTTCACAGCATACGGGAAATCTGGCAGTTTGTACACTATATCAGCCCGAAAATTCCGGAGAATATCACTTCGGAACAATTCCATCTGACCGAAACCGTAAAGAAGCTTCAGAAGGATGTTGTGGCCATTCAGACCAGGTTGAATATATGATCAGAAATTCTGCTTTATTTTGAACAATTTTAATTTATATTTGTTCAAATTTTCCACTCACCAAAACCACCAAAGAAATGAAAGTCGCTATCGTTGGATCAGGGTATGTCGGATTAGTGACAGGAACGTGCTTTGCCGAAGTAGGCATTGATGTTACCTGTGTCGACATTGACCAGAAAAAAATTGAAAATCTCAAGAACGGCATCATACCCATTTATGAACCCGGGCTTGAAGAGATGGTTCACCGAAACATGAAAAAGGACCGTCTGCATTTCACCACCAGTATTGCAGAGGCTTTGCAGGATTGCGAAGTGATCTTCAGCGCAGTGGGGACTCCTCCTGATGAAGATGGCAGTGCTGACCTTCAGTACGTACTTAGTGTTGCGCGCGACTGCGGGAAACACATGAATGATTATCTGCTGATAGTGACCAAAAGCACCGTACCTGTCGGTACCGCAGCCAAAGTGAGAAAGGCAGTGGAAGATGAGTTGCAGAAGCGGGGGGTGGCTATCGAATTCGACGTGGCTTCAAACCCCGAATTCCTCAAGGAAGGTGCCGCCATCGACGATTTTCTCAAACCCGACCGGATCGTGGTAGGCTGCAATTCACAACGTGCAGAGGAACTCATGAAAGCCTTGTACAAACCATTCACCCTGAACGGGCATCCGGTCATCTTTATGGACATAACCTCTGCCGAAATGACCAAGTATGCTGCAAACTCCATGCTCGCCACCAAAATCAGTTTCATGAATGACATTGCCAATCTGTGCGAGATCGTTGGCGCCGATATCAATATGGTCAGAAAAGGCATTGGCTCCGATTCCAGGATCGGGAATAAATTCATCTATCCCGGCGTTGGTTATGGTGGCTCCTGCTTCCCGAAAGATGTTAAAGCATTAATACACACTGCTGAAGAATACAAATACAGTCTACGGGTCCTGAAATCGGTTGAAGAAGTCAATGACGACCAGAAATCGGTTCTATTCAACAAGGTAGTGAAACATTACGGAGGTAACATTTCAGGTAAAACGATTGCACTCTGGGGCTTGTCGTTCAAACCGCAGACCGACGACATGCGTGAAGCTCCATCACTGGTGATCATCCACAAACTGCTTGAAGCAGGTGCCAGGGTGAAGGCGTATGATCCCGTGGCCATGAAGGAGGCAGAAAGAATCCTGGGCGAAAAGATCTATTATGCACCTGACCAATATGATGCACTGATCGATGCCGATTGCCTCCTCCTTGTGACCGAGTGGCCTGAATTCAAATTCCCGAATTTCAATATTGTACGGAAACTCCTCAAGGATCCGCTTGTTTTCGATGGCAGGAACATCTATGAAGTGGCGGAAATGAAGCGCAAAGGGTTTACCTATTACTGTATTGGAATCGACACAACGAAGTAACTGAAATATTCCCGCTGCCAGTGGTATAAATTACGTTCTAAGGGATTCGGGAGAAACCGGCAGCAACCACGGGTGTAATCAGGGTTTTCTGATCAGGAATTACAATTAAACCAGTCATACATCATGATAAGAAAAAAGGTCCTTGTAACGGGGGGTGCGGGCTTCCTTGGGTCGCATCTTTGTGAACGCCTTCTCGCGGAGGGGAACGAAGTGGTTTGTCTCGACAACTATTTCACCGGGCAGAAGCAAAATATCGTTCATCTGCTGAAAAACCCCTATTTTGAGCTGGTCAGGCATGATGTGACCATGCCATTTTACATCGAGGTGGATGAAATTTACAATCTGGCCTGTCCGGCTTCACCGGTTCATTACCAGTACAATGCCATCAAAACGGTAAAGACCTCCGTGATGGGAGCCATCAACATGCTCGGCCTTGCGAAACGAATCAAGGCGAGGATCCTGCAAGCCTCCACAAGCGAGGTTTACGGAGATCCGGAAATTCATCCGCAGGTTGAATCGTACTGGGGGCATGTCAATCCCATCGGCATCAGGTCGTGCTATGATGAGGGGAAACGGATCGCCGAAACCCTTTTTGTGAATTATCATCAACAAAACAAAGTGAGAATAAAGATCATCAGGATCTTTAACACATATGGGCCTCGAATGCACCCAAACGACGGCCGGGTGGTATCGAATTTCATTGTTCAGGCGCTGAAAGGCGACGACATTACCATTTATGGCGACGGGTCGCAATCGAGAAGTTTCTGTTATGTGGATGATCTTCTCGAAGGGATGATCCGGCTGATGAACTCGCGCGAGGAATTTACCGGGCCGGTCAACATCGGCAATCCCAATGAGTTCACCATTCTTGAGCTTGCCGAGAAAGTGATCCGCCTTACAGGCAGCCGGTCCAGGATCGTCCACATGCCGCTACCCTCTGACGACCCAACCCAGCGCAGGCCTGACATTACGCTGGCACGACAGGAGCTGAACTGGGAACCAAAAATAATGCTTGAGGAGGGATTGCTGAAAACCATCGACTATTTCAAATCGATTGTCTGAAAAACCGGGCACAGATGAAAATACTAGTTACAGGATCAAACGGCCAACTGGGGAATGAGATCAGGAAACTATCTCGGGGATATCCTGACACCGTTTTTTTGTTCACTGACCTTGCTGAACTGGATATCTCTGATGAGGTAGCCGTCGGACAGTTTTTTTTCTCAGAAAAGCCCGATGTTGTGATCAACTGTGCTGCCTACACGGCGGTTGACAAAGCGGAACAGGAAGAGACACTGGCCTACCTGGTCAATTCGAAGGCGGTGGGAAACCTTGCAAGGGCGGCGGCCCAATATAATGCTTTTCTGGTGCACATCTCCACCGACTACGTGTTTGAAGGAAATTTCCACCGGCCCTATGTTGAAACCGATGTTACAAATCCTGTTTCGAAATATGCAAAGAGCAAGTTCTCTGGTGAGAAGATGATACAGGCCCATGCAACGAGGGCAATGATAATCAGGACCTCCTGGCTTTACTCGGAGTACGGCCACAATTTCGTTAAGACCATCCTGCGATACGGAAAAGAAAGGGGTAGGTTGAGCGTGGTTTTCGACCAGATCGGCTCCCCGACCTATGCCCTTGATCTGGCCAGGTTGGTGTTAGCTGTCGTTCACCGGCCTGATTTACCAGAATCGGTCGAGATCTTTCATTTTTCCAATGAAGGTGTGGCCAGCTGGTACGATTTCGCCTGTGCCATCATCGAACTTGCCGGGATATCCTGTAAAATATTACCTATAGAGACCAGGGAATATCCGCTTCCGGCAGCCCGGCCCTTTTACAGCGTTTTTAACAAGTCAAAGATCAAACAGCGCTTTCAGATTGAGATCCCGCACTGGCGTGAAAGTCTGAAAGTGTGCCTGAAAAATATAACCATCTCAAATCAGTAGCTAAAAATGATCGATCCAATCATTGCCGAAAAAGCCGGAATCTGGCTTTCCGGGAGTTTTGACGAGAAAACCCGAACGCAGGTTAAGAACCTGATGGACTCTGACCCTGTTGAGCTGACCGATTCTTTTTACAGGAATCTGGAGTTCGGAACGGGGGGGCTGAGAGGAATAATGGGAGTTGGCACCAACAGGATGAATAAATACACTGTCGGGATGGCCACACAGGGCCTTGCCAATTATCTCAAGAAGATGTTCCCGCATCTCAACCCAATAAGTATGGCGGTTTCGCACGACAGCCGCAACAACAGCAGGTTCTTCGCTGAAATTGTTGCAGAGGTGCTGTCGGCTAATGGATTCAGGGTGTATCTTTTCGATGATCTCAGGCCGACCCCTGAACTCTCATTTGCCATCCGTCACCTGGGATGCCAGAGCGGAGTTATGCTTACTGCTTCGCACAATCCAAAAGAATATAACGGTTATAAAGCTTATTGGGACGACGGGGCGCAGATGATATCACCCCATGATGAAAATGTGATTCTGGAAGTCAACAAAATCACATCGGTAGATAAGGTAAAATGGATGCGGATTGACACGAACATCATCGCGATCGGGGAAAGGATCGATGAGGCTTACCTTGAACGGATCATGGGTCTGTCTCTGTCAGCCGATGCTATAAAACGTCAAAAAGATCTGAAGATCGTATACACTCCCCTGCACGGATGCGGCCGCACCCTGGTCCCGGAGGTCCTGAGACGATATGGTTTCGGGAACATAACGGTAGTTAAGGAGCAAGCTGTTGCCGACGGGAATTTTCCGACCGTTCATTCGCCGAATCCCGAGGAGCATGATGCCCTCGACATGGCCATTAAACTGGCTGAAGAGATCCATGCCGATCTGGTTATGGCCACCGACCCTGATGCCGACCGGGTTGGCATTGCCATCCGCGATCACCAAAACAGGATGATCCTGCTCAACGGAAACCAAACAGCCGCCCTTTTATTCTATTATGTACTCAGGAAATGGCAGGAAAACGGGAAGATCACCGGTAACGAATTTATCGTGTCAACCATTGTCACCACGAAGCTATTGTCGGACATCGCCAGCTATTACCAGGTTGGTTATCACGAATGTCTGACCGGGTTCAAATACATAGCCGATGTTATCAGACGTTTTGAAGGATCTAAAACATTCATCATTGGCGGGGAAGAGAGTTACGGCTATCTGGTCGGTGATTTTGTTCGCGATAAAGACGCTATCAGCTCCTGTGCCATGATTGCTGAAACCGCAGCCTGGGCTGCCGACCAGGGCAGATCGCTTTTTGATATTCTTATGGAGATCTATGCCCGTTTCGGGTTCTACAAGGAGTCGCTGCTGTCGGTAACCAGGAAAGGTAAAACCGGCGCCGAAGAGATTCAGCAGATGATGGTCGGATTCAGAAATAACCCGCCGGCAGAGATCAACGGTTCGCCGGTTGTAAGGATTATGGATTACCTCTCCCTCCAGGACAGTGACTTGGTAAAAGGCAGTATTGCCCCGATAGATCTGCCCAAATCGAATGTTCTCCAGTTTTATCTCACCGACGGGTCGATCATCAGTGTTCGACCATCCGGCACCGAACCGAAGATAAAGTTCTATTTCGGGGTCCGGGAACCTTTCCAAGGGATAGAACGCTATGAAGAGACCCTGGCAAGATTAAACCAGAAAATTGACGGTATCATTAAATCCATGAACCTTGCTTAGACCAGCGGCGCATGAATGAAGAGAAACTTCCGCAACCGGGAGACCCTGTAACATCGAAGGTCGTACTTGAACTCCTCACCGTGGCAAATGAATACCGTCATTTTATTGCCAAAGCGGAAGAATACAGCCGGGAAGAGATCTTTGGTTTCCTCCAGAAAATCTCCCCGCTGATATATATTAAGAGTGCGCTGTTGCCCGAAGTTGCCATTACCGACGAAGATGCCACGGAGCATTTTGTAACGGAAGAAGAGTGGGAATCCGTTTTCAACCTCCTCCGGCAAAAGTTCGATGACAAGGACGAATTTTCTTATGTCGACCTTCGGGAGAACAGTCACAACGATCCGGTCACTGGCAGTCTAGCTGAATGTTACACTGACATCTACCAGGACCTTTGCGATTTTATCATGCTATATCAGAAACCATTGCATTCAAACAAGGAGAACGCCGTTGCCGAATGTAAAAGTTTGTTCGAAACAAGGTATGGTTACAAGCTGATCCTGGGCCAGGCCGCTATTCACAATATACTTTACCCTGCTGTCGACCAGGATTATAATTTCTGAAGCATGAATAATGGAGGTTAATTCGCATTATTTTTTAAGTTTGCAAAAACCATTGCCATGATTGACCGTAAGAAATTTGATGAAAACTTTCAATACTTCGATAAGGAGATCGTTATCGAGATTATCGATATTTTCTTTTCTGAATTTGAAGAAAGATTCGACAAACTGCGCAACAACGTCAGCGAGCTTGACTTCGATCAACTGAAATTCAATGCTCACAGCCTGAAGGGTGTCATCGCCAATTTCATGGATCCGGTTACCATCGATCTCAGCAGGAGACTGGATGATGTTGCGAAAGTCAAACAGGCAGACGGTCTGAAGGAACTGTTTTCTGAACTGGAGTCCAGTTCAAGAAAGCTTTATGAGGAGCTAAAAGTCATCCGGCAGGAACTCACTTCCTGATCATCTTTGCATCTAACCGGTTCAGTCCCTCGATCGCTTTATCATAATTCACCATTATTTTTAGTGATTTCTGATAATCTTCACGGGCTTTGGCAAAATCCCCGGCCAACTCGTAGGCATACCCCCTGTTATAAAAGGCCTGATAAAATTCAGGGTCTTTTTTTATCGCTTCAGTGAAGTAATTGATGGCCTTGTTGAAATCCTGCAGGTACACCAGGTAGATGAATCCAATGTTGTACGGTACATCCCTGAAAGCTGAATCGACCACTGACAGATTGCCATAAGTCGCTATCGCTTTTTCAAATTGTCCTGTTTCCTGGTAATGCATTGCCAGCATATAGAGGGCTTCCTTACTCTGAGGCCTGACATTCAGGGCATTTTTGAGGTAGCTTTCAGCGAGTCTATCACGACGAATTGAAAAAAGATTGCCCAGTTCAAGGTATGCCTCATAATAATCCTGGTTTTTGTCCACCGCTTTCAGAAGGTCGGAAACGGCCCTGTTGGTATCATGTTGCTCAAGCAACGCAATAGCCCGGGTGTAATAGGCCGCAGCATTGTTCTGGTCAATTTCGAGCACCTGCTTTAACGTAGCATAGCAACCCTGGTAATCCTTCACGATCAGGTAGAGCTTTGACAGCTTCAACAGGGCCTCTTTGTTCCCGGGATTGATCTCAACTGATTTTTTAAGGGCATCCCTGCTATTCTCGGTTTGACCCATCAGGAGGTAAATATCAGCCAGCGTGACATAAAACGCATCGTTGCGCGGACTGATCGAGATCGCTTTATTCACATCCTTCAGTGCGAGGTCAAACTGGCGATCCAGGAAATATAACCTGGCACGGCTGTTATATAGCTCTGCATCTCCCGGTTTATCGTCAATCAGTTTGGTAAATTCATTGATCCTTACCTTGGTGGAATCACCCGGCTGAGCTGTCACATTCTTTTCATGACCAGGCTGGCAGGCCATACATCCCAATACCATCAGCATCGCCACGAACTGGATCTGTCTAATCATGTGGTTACAGGATTGATGGTTTCCTTGATCTTTGTTTCAAGTTCATCGGCCAGTTCAGGATTGTCCTGAATGATCTTCTTCACGGCATCCCGGCCCTGCCCTAATTTGGTATCGCCGTAACTGAACCAGGAACCACTTTTCTTAATGATATTCAGCTCAGTGGCCATGTCGATGATCTCATATCCGCGCGAAATGCCCTCGCCGAAAATGATATCGAATTCAGCCTTTTTAAATGGCGGAGCGACCTTATTCTTCACAACCTTCACCTTGACATGGTTGCCAATGATCTCCTCTCCCTCTTTTAACTGGGTCTGCCGCCTGATGTCAATTCTTACAGAGGCGTAAAACTTCAGCGCATTTCCACCAGTGGTGGTTTCAGGATTGCCGAACATCACCCCGATCTTCTCACGCAACTGATTGATGAAAATGCAGCAGGTGGCGGTTTTGCTGATGGTCGAAGTGAGTTTTCGCAATGCCTGCGACATCAGTCTGGCCTGAAGTCCCATCTTTGAATCGCCCATCTCACCTTCGATCTCACTTTTTGGGGTAAGCGCTGCCACCGAGTCGATCACAATAATGTCGATAGCTCCCGAACGGATCAGGTTTTCAGTGATTTCCAAAGCCTGTTCACCATGATCAGGCTGGGATACAAGCAGGTTTTCAACATCCACACCCAGTTTTTCAGCGTAAAACCTGTCGAATGCATGTTCGGCATCAATGAAAGCCGCGATACCTCCAAGTTTTTGTGATTCAGCAATCGCATGAAGGGCAAGGGTCGTTTTTCCGGAAGATTCAGGGCCGAAGATCTCAATTACCCTGCCTTTGGGGAATCCACCGATTCCCAATGCCGCATCCAGTCCGATGGAGCCTGTTGGTATTACATCCACTGACTCAATGGCATGGTCGCCAAGCCGCATGATGGTCCCTTTGCCGTAAGTCTTCTCGAGTTTGTCTAAGGTCAGTTGCAGTGCCTTGACCTTTTCCTTGTTGATTTCTGTTGCCATTTTTTTCTCCTTTCTGATAAAACGGAACGCTTGCAGCACTTCCGAACCGCATAGTCCGTTCACACCGGGAAAGAATGAACCTTCCCGAAATTATTACTCCGTTGCTTTAAAAATCTGTGCAGCGTGGTTTTTCGTGTCGACTTTCGAAAAAATATGACTGATCAGGCCTTGCTCGTCAATGAGGAATGTCATCCTGTTTATTCCCTCATAAGATTTGCCGTACAGTTTTTTTTCACCCCACACACCATAATCACCGATGATCTTTTTGGATATATCGGGTAAAAGGGCAAAAGGTAATACAAATTTTTCCGAAAAATTTTTATGCGAACGTTCATTATCGGCACTGACTCCAATAATTACGTATCCTTTCTCACTGAATATCTTGAAATTATCCCTCAAATTGCACGCCTCGGCTGTACAGCCGGGTGTGTTGTCCTTCGGGTAAAAATAGAGGACCACCTTCTTGCCCCGAAGTGCTGTAAGTGAAATATGGTGACCATTCTGATCGGTCCCCTCGAACGCCGGAGCAGGGTCACCAACTTTCAAATGACTCATATGTAATGGTTTAAAAAAGTTTATCAATATCTATTACTGGTGATAAAATTAAGATAATACGAGGCAGTGACAAACAGCCTTCGGGCTTAGTTATTAACAAGTTTGGCGGGATATCTTCGTCAGGTAAAACCGGCAATACTCCCTTAGACCGCAGGTTTCGCAGGCAGGTTTTCTGGCCGTACAAGTATAACGACCGTGGAGAATCAGCCAATGGTGTGCAATGGGTCGCAGCGCCGGAGGAATGTGCTTTACAAGCTGCATCTCCGTTTGCAGGGGGTTCTTGCTCCTGGTCGTCAGCCCGATCCGTTCAGCCACCCTGAAAACGTGTGTATCCACTGCAATCACCTCCTTACCGAACAGCACGGAAGCCAGAACATTAGCTGTTTTCCTTCCTATCCCCGGGATCTTCTGAAGTTCGTCAACATCGTCAGGGAGTTGTCCATTGTATTCAGAAACCAAAACCTGTGCCATCGAAACCAGGTTTTTGGCTTTATTGTTCGGGTAAGAACAGCTTTTGATCAATCCGAATACTTCATCGGCAGTAGCCCTTGAAAGGCTATCTATGTCGGGAAACCGGAGGTAGAAGGCAGGTGTTATCATGTTGACCCTCTTATCGGTGCATTGTGCCGAAAGGATCACTGCAACTGCCAGCTGGTACGGATTCCGGTATTCAAGTTCTGTGTCCGCAACCGGGTGGTGCTGCTGAAAATATTCAATGACTTTCTTAAAGCGATCTTCCTTGCGCATCCTGACTTCCCGATATGTCATTTACCGCGGAGAATGGTAACAGAGCCACGGAAGACATCATCCCCGTACTGCCCGTAACATTTAAGGATATAATAATAGGTGCCGTCGGGAAGGTTTGAACCATCCCAGTCTTCACTTCCATAATTGAGCTGGTTGAACACTTTCTTCCCCCACCGGTCAAAAACCAGGAACTCGTTGCTGAGATAAGCCTGTCTGAAATCCTCCTTCTTTGATTCACCTTTGATCTGGATGGCAAAACGGTCGTTATACCCATCGCCGTTCGGAGTGAAAATGTTTGGAATGGTCAGCTCGGCTACCTTAACTGTCAGGTCGACCGTAACCGTGGAATCGCAACCGTTGATATCGGTAAACAGCAACCGAACGGGGAATTTTCCGGTTTTTGCATAGGTATGTGCGGCAGGATTGACGTTCCCGATCGTAATATCGTCACCGAAATCCCATGTCCAGTTTGTGATCTTTTGTTTCATGCTATCAGGATAGACCACCTGGATGTTGGGGTTGGTCAGATAAACTGTATCCCTGGGCAATATTTCGAAGCCTACCCTCGGAAGTTTCAGTACATCAACATAATAACTGGTATCAAGGGAACATTGCAATGAGTCAGTCACTGTAAGGATGTACTTCCCCTTGCAAAGTCCGAAAACAATGGTATCCTGGCTGTGGCCACCGTTCCAGTCATAGATGTATGGGGGGTATACCGAAAAAGGCGTTCCGCCTGAAACCAGTACTTTGAACTGTCCTTTGCAATCTCCCGGGCATCCCAGCGGATTGTAACGGTAAAGAGTGTCGATATCGATTTTCGGATGCATTTTAAGGATCGCGACATTACTGGTATCCTCCTTCTCCCCTATCCGGATGATGCAACGGTAAATGCCGGGTGACGATTCCTTCACCTGTGCAATGGCATATAATGAATCTGTGGCGCCGGGAATATCGATGAAGTTCTTCTGCCACCGGTACTGTATGGTGGAGGTCACTGTACCGGATATCTCGGTTGTGAATGCCACACTGTCGTTGAAACAAACAGTGGTGTCGGCCGGTTTAATGGTAATGGTTACCTGACCGGTAACGGTCATGGCAGAAACAAGGAGAAAAATCGCAAGGAGGTGTTTCATGAAATGTCTGATGCAGCCGCAAAAATAAGAATTTCTTTCATTATTAACGGTCGAAAGGAGGTGATAGTATGGTCAATAAAGATTATTGGAGAGCATGATGAGGGTGCAGGCAAATACCACCTCGATACCCGCGTCAGACAACACTTTTGCAAATTCCGGAGACTCCGTGCCAGGATTAAAGATCACCCTTTCGGGATGCAGGTTCAGAATATAGTCGTAGTATTCGGGCAGGTTTTTTGGACCTATGTAGAGCGTAACCGTATGTATCCCTTCAAACTTCGGGAATGGTCTTTCAATCCGCACCCCGTTGATCTCCCCTTCTCTCAGGCCGACGGCCACTACCGGAATACTGGCATACTTCAGTTTTCTGACCGCCACGTACGAATACCTCTCAGGATTTGTGCTGGCCCCCAGTACCAGGGTCTTCTTGTTCATTAAGTTGTTTTCGATGAAGGTGCAAAGGTAGTGAAAAGCAGTCAAAACGGCTTGTTCACGGGAAGTATCCTGACATTTTTACCAGAAAAAATTTACTTTCCGGCATTGGCAAATGGTTTGATCAGAAATGTTTTCAGAAAAAACACAACCATGAATTTTAACAATTTTACAATAAAGGCTCAGGAGGCTGTACAAAAAGCCAGTGAAATTGCCCAGGCTTATCAGAATCAGTCCATTGAGCCCATTCACCTGCTGAAAGGCATTCTCAGTGTGGATGAGAACGTTGCACCTTACCTGCTGCGCAAGCTCAACGTTAATGTCGAGACGATGACCACGGTCATTGACCGCATGATTGAAGGCTTACCCAAAGTGAGCGGAGGCGAGCAATATCTTTCGGGCGACGCTTCAAAATCGATGCAGAAGGCTGTAAGCCTGACGAAGGAGATGAAGGATGAATTTGTTTCTATCGAGCATCTTTTACTGGGTATTTTAGCCGGATCGGATCCTGCCGCAAGGTTGCTGAAAGATAACGGTGTCACGGCAAATGACCTGAATGCCGCGATCCGTCAGCTCAGACAGGGATCATCGGTAAAAAGCCAGACGGCCGAGGAGACGTACCACGCGTTGAACAAATATGCCCGAAACCTGAACGACCTGGCCCGTGACGGCAAACTTGACCCGGTGATCGGAAGAGATGAAGAGATCAGGCGAATCCTGCAGATACTGTCGCGCCGTACAAAAAACAACCCGATCCTGATCGGGGAGCCCGGCGTAGGAAAAACTGCCATTGCAGAAGGACTTGCCCACCGTATTATCGACGGTGATGTGCCTGAAAACCTGAAAACCAAGCAAATATATTCGCTCGACATGGGTGCGCTGATTGCCGGCGCCAAGTACAAGGGGGAGTTTGAAGAGCGATTGAAAAGTGTTGTAAAAGAGGTTATCGCTGCCAACGGCGAAATCATTCTTTTCATTGATGAGATTCATACCCTTGTTGGTGCAGGAGCGAGTGAAGGAGCCATGGATGCGGCGAACATTCTCAAACCGGCGCTGGCCCGGGGCGACCTCAGAGCCATCGGGGCAACAACGCTGAAAGAATACCAGAAATATTTTGAAAAGGATAAGGCGCTCGAAAGAAGGTTCCAGCAGGTAATGGTGAATGAACCGGATACGCTGGATGCCATTGCCATCCTAAGGGGAGGAAAGGAACGGTATGAAACCCACCACCAGGTGAGGATCAAGGACGAAGCGATCATTGCCGCGGTGGAGCTTTCGCAGCGTTACATTACCGAGCGATTTCTGCCCGACAAGGCCATCGACCTGATCGACGAGGCGGCATCAAAATTGCGTCTCGAGATTAATTCATTACCTGAAGATCTTGAAAAGATCGACCGGAAAATCCGTCAGACGGAGATTGAACGCGAAGCCATCAAAAGAGAAAACGACGGGGAACGGCTGAAGGAGCTTAACGCGGAGATAGCCAACCTGAAGGAGGAACAAAATACCCTAAGGTCGAAGTGGAAAGCCGAAAAGGAGCTGGTCGACAAAATCCAGCAGCGTAAAATCGAGATTGAAGGACTAAAGAATGAAGCCGACCAGGCAAACCGGGCGGGTGACCTTGGTAAAGTCGCCGAGATCAGGTATGGAAAAATACCGCAGGCTGAACGCGACATCGAGGAATTCAAGAAGGCACTTTCGGCCATTCAGAAAGATACTCCCATGGTCAACGAAGAGGTCGGAGCAGAAGAGATCGCCGATATTGTATCACGTTGGACCGGCATCCCGGTATCGAGGATGCTGCAGAGTGAACGGAAGAAATTGCTGGAGCTTGAGGCCGAACTTCACACCCGGGTGATCGGACAGGATGAAGCCATCACTGCTATTTCAGATGCCATCAGGCGGAGCAGGGCCGGACTGCAGGACTCCCGCCGGCCCATCGGTTCATTTATCTTCCTTGGTACCACTGGGGTTGGTAAGACCGAGCTGGCCAAAGCGTTGGCAGAATTTCTTTTCAACAATGAAAACAACATGGTCAGGATCGACATGTCGGAATACCAGGAACGGCATACGGTGTCGAGGCTGATCGGGGCACCGCCGGGATATGTCGGGTATGAAGAAAGCGGTCAGCTTACCGAGGCTGTAAGACGAAAGCCCTACGCCGTTGTTCTGCTCGATGAGATTGAGAAAGCCCATCCCGATGTATTCAACATCCTTCTGCAGGTGCTTGATGACGGAAGACTCACGGACAATAAAGGCCGAACAGTCGACTTTAAAAATACCATTATTATTATGACCTCCAATGTGGGTTCACACATCATCCAGGAGAACCTTGAGAAGGTCAATGATGCCAACCGTGAACATATCTTCAATGAAACCAGGGAAGAGGTCTTCGACCTGCTCCGGAAAACGATCCGACCTGAATTCCTGAACAGGGTGGATGAAATCATCATGTTCAGGCCGCTGACGATGGATGAGATCAACGATGTGGTGAAACTGCAGCTTTGGCTCGTGCGGGAGATGCTTGCGAAAAACGACATTGACATCTCTTTCACTGATAGGGCCGTACGACAGATCGCCATAGAGGGTTTTGATCCGCATTACGGAGCCAGGCCCATCAAACGCGTCATTCAGCGTAAAGTGCTGAACGAACTGTCGAAAATGATCCTCGATGGTTCCGTCGACAGGAACATGGTCATCACACTGGATGCGAATGACAGGGGGTTGACTTTCACGAACCGTTAATGGTCACCTGGCAGGCTCTTCAACCCTGAGCAGGATTCCTTTCGCATAAACCTCGGTTTTGGTAACGGATCCCTTCTCATTGTAATACGTCCAGTTACCGTCCTGGTGCCCGTTAATATACTGACCCGAGATCATTACGTTCCCGGAGCTGTAAAAGGTTTTGAAGGCACCACTTTTCTCGCCGTTCAGAAAGGCTCCGCGAAGTTTCAGCTTTCCGTCGAGGTAATACTGTTCCCAGAGCCCACTCCTGATCCCGTTCTTGTAGTAAAAAGTCTCGGAGATGCCACCTGAGGGATAAAAAATCTTTGAAGTGCCTTCAACGATGCCCAACCGGTATTTTTCTTCGGAGACCAGGCTGCCGTCGTATTCGTTGAAGAATTGCCAGGTGCTGTCTTTCTTCTCATTTAGATAATTTCCGGCTGCCATCTTTTTACCGTTCCGGAAATAGGAGACCGTTCTGGCCCGTTTTCCATGATCCGACACCACTGAAACTGTTTTCAACCGTCCATCAGGATAAAAATAGCGGAATTCTCCGTCAGGCACTCCATTGATGAATCGCCCTTCATAAACCGCCTTTCCGGCCGTGTCGGTCTTGCGCCAGAAACCCTGACGCCGGCCCTGAGAATCGGTCCTGTTGATGGTATCCTGCGCAGGTAGCAACAAAGGGAAAAGTACCAGAAAGAGTCCGGCAATTAACCTTGGCATAGGCTAAAACGTTTATTTTTGCAAAGTAAAGAATTATTTCACTTGCAAACATATCCAACCCGGCTGCTCGAAGAAGCAGTCAATGAGTTATCAAAACTACCCGGCATCGGGCGTAAAACAGCCCTGCGGATGGCGCTTCATCTCCTGAAGCGCCCTTCAATTGAAGTAGAATTACTCGGTCATTCTATCATCAGAATGAGAAATGACATCCAATACTGCAGCCTTTGTCACAATATTTCCGATGAAACCTTATGTGAAATTTGCAGCAATCAGAAGAGAGACCAGTCGACCATTTGCGTGGTGGAAGATGTGAGGGATGTCATGGCCATCGAAAACACCGGTCAGTTCAGCGGTGTTTACCACATACTGGGTGGCATCATTTCGCCTATCGAGGGGGTAGGTCCCAACGACCTGCATGTTGAATCGCTGGTTGCGAGAGCAGTTTCGGGGGGCGTAAGGGAGATTATCCTGGCCCTGCCCACAACGATCGAAGGGGATACCACCAATTTCTACCTGTTTCGCAGGCTCCATGAGCATCCGGTCAGCCTGACCATTATTGCAAGGGGTATCTCGATCGGTGATGAACTGGAACACACCGATGAAGTGACTCTTGGGCGTTCCATCATTAACCGGACGCCATACGAATCAATGATGAGCCGGAAATCATAGGGGCCCGCCCTGATAGACGTGATAAAGGTGCAGGATAGTGCCGGAATAACCTGTCAATCAAAAAGCTGCAGCTGTTTCACCCTGTCATGGTTGGTATTGACCTCAAGACTGCCATAGTTGGTCAGTAACGGCTGAAGCACCTTTTTGATCACTTTATTCGGGGTAGTCCTGCGGCTTTTACAAAAGTTGAGCAGTGATTTTTTTTGCCCGGCAGTGACTTTAAAGGTGATGGTTTTGTATTTTACTGCCTTCCGTTTGGTTTTTCTTTTTTTCCCGCCCATATTTCAGTTTTCCTTGAGAATTTCCTTGAAATCGCTGATAATCTTCCGGGCAAGGTTGTCGGCCTTGATCATAGCATCGCTTTCGGCATAAATCCTGACAATGGGCTCGGTGTTGGATTTCCGGAGATGCACCCATTCGTTCCCGAAGTGGATTTTGACCCCATCGACGGTAATGACTTGATGGGTCTTGTATTTTACAATAATTTTGCCCAGAATATCATCAATATTGGCTCCCGGATCAAATTCGATTTTATTCTTTGAGATAAAGTAATTGGGGTACTGATCGCGTAATGCGGAGCACTTTTTACCCGATTTGGCCATGTAAGTAAGGAAAAGTGCGATTCCGGCCAGTGCGTCCCTTCCGTAATGCAGTGCCGGAAGTATGACGCCACCGTTGCCTTCGCCGCCAATGACAGCCTTTTCCCGCTTCATCATTTCCACCACGTTGACTTCACCCACTGCCGATGCGAAATAACTGCCGCCGGCCTTTTCAGTGATAATCTTAAGTGCCTGGGTGGATGAAAGATTGGATACGGTGTTGCCCGGCTGATGCTGCAACACGTAATCGGCAACTGCAACAAGGGTATACTCCTCGCCGATAGGTTCCCCTATCTCGTTAATGACGGCCAGTCTGTCGACATCGGGATCAACAACAAAACCCACATCGGCTTTTGATTTGACGACCAGGGCTGAAATCTCGCCAAGGTGCTCAGGCAGAGGTTCGGGGTTATGCGGAAAATTGCCGTCAGGTTCACAGTATAACAATTCTATCTTTTCAACATTCAGCGCCTTGAGTAACGCCGGAACCGCAATTCCGCCGGTGCTGTTCACGGCATCGACGGCCACCTTTAGCCGCGCTCTTTTTATCAGGTCGGGATCCACCAGCGGCAGGTCAAGTATCTTCGCGATATGTTTCTCGATGAAAGTGTTATCCAGCCGGTATTGGCCCAGATCCTGAACTGGAGCAAACCTGTAATCGTCGGCATCCGAGATCTGCAGAATCCGCTCGCCGTCTGCTGATGAAAGAAATTCACCCTGTTTATTGAGCAATTTAAGTGCATTCCAGTTCGCAGGATTATGGCTGGCCGTAAGAATAATACCGCCATCGGCATGGAGTTCTGTCACTGCTATCTCAGCGGTGGGAGTGGTGGTAAGACCGATATCTGTTACATCGGCCCCCATCCCTATCAGGGTGCCGGTAACCAGCTGATTGACCATAAAGCCCGACACCCTGGCATCACGTCCCACCACAATATGAAGTTTTTTTCCGGCGCACTGTTCACGGATAAATGTGGCATAAGCCGTGGTGTATTTCACAATGTCAAATGGACTGAGTCCATCGCCAGGCTTGCCACCAATTGTACCTCGTATGCCTGAAATCGATCTGATTAGGGTCATGATTTTCAATTTTTAAGGCAAATGTAAAGTTTTTCATGATTTTAAGATAAATTGTTAACAAAAAATGAAATCTGGGAAGAGTGAAAATCCCGGCTACACTTATTTTTTGTAAATTTGCAAAGGAAATGAACACCTAAATGATGAAGAGGCGACCCGATGGAAGATTCATTTGAAGCATTTTTCGATAAGGAGACGCTTTCGCTGGTAGGGCGTTTTGAAAACATGATTGAACAGGACGCTTATGATTTCCTGGATGTTGATGATTTTGAAGAAATTATTGAGTATTATTTTTTCAAGAACGACCAGAAAAAGGCCCTATTATCCATCCGGGAGGCGCTGAAACAGCATCCGGGCAATGCAACACTGCTTATCAAACTCGCGCAATCCAAGGTCAACAACAAAAAAGAACGTGATGCGCTGAAGATTCTGCGGGAAATCGATTTTTATTGCCCGAACCTCGACAGCGACATTTTTCTGGCCAAGGGAAATCTTTACAGCCAGCTTGAGAAACCCGAGAAAGCAATAGAAGAATACCTTAAAGCGCTGAACGGCGCCGACTTTGAAGATGATATCTACACCAGTATTGCTTACGAATACGAAAACCTCGGCAAATACGACAGCGCCATTGAATATCTGGTGAAAGCCATCAACATGAATCCGGAGAATGACAGCGCGATCTATGAATTCTCATTTTGCTGTGAGGTATCGCAGCAAACCGAACAATGTGTCAGAACCCTTAACGGTCTGATTGACCGTTCACCCTATTCCTCCGCTGCCTGGTTTAACCTTGGCATCGCTTACTCCAATCTTGAGCAGTTTGATAAAGCCATCGAGGCCTACGATTTTGTTATCGCGATCGACGAATCGTTTTCTTCCGCTTATTTCAACAAGGCAAACTGTTATGCCAACCTGTTGAATTTCGAGAAAGCGATTGAAACCTATTTTGAAACCTTTTACTACGAAGATCCTGAGCCTGTCACTTATTACTACATTGCAGAATGCTACGAAAAGCAGCAAAAATTCGAGCAAGCCATTGAGTACTATCAAAAGGCGGTGACCATTGATCCCGAATTTGCCGACGCATGGCTTGGCATCGGGATTTCGTATGACGAACTATCTCTTCAGCAAAAGGCCCTGCCTTATATTCGCAAAGCCATTACCCTGTCGCCCGGCATTGCCGATTATCATTTTATCCTTGGCGATATACTGATCAAACTTTCACTGATCGACGAAGGGATTGCAGCCTACCGCAAGGTCATCGAACTGAACCCCGAAAACATCGACATCTGGCTTGACCTTTCGGTGGTCTATGCCGACCAGGGCAATCCTGAGGAAGGGCTCCGCATCCTTGCTGAAGGCTCCAGATACCACGACCGGAATCCTGACTTTGGTTTTCTGAAAGCCTGGTATCTCATGCAGATCGGAAGATTGCAGGAGTCAGGAGCATTGTTTGAAGAGGCCCTTGAAATGGATTATGAAGGATTGAAACGGTTATGGTCAACCTTCCCGGAATCATCCCGGCATCCCGTCCTTCTTGATTTACTCGGGCGCTTTCAACACAGCAGATCCGGACCAGAAACAACAACCTAAAAAACGAATCCAAATATGTTGACGATCTCCGACCTCCCCTTCTTTCCCAGCCGAACTGCGAAACCCCGGCAAACCGGCATTGCCATGATCATGGACAAATGTTTGAGTGTCAGGGAGGCAGAAGATTTTATTGATTCCTCAGGGCATCTGGCTGATTTTGTCAAACTTGGTTTTGGAACCTCCACCGTAACCGGCAGGGTCAAGGATAAAATAAAGCTCTACCAGTCGGCCGGCATCAAGGTTTACCTTGGGGGCACCCTTTTCGAAGCATTCATTATCCGTGGACTGTTTGATGAGTATCTCCGGTACATTGATTTTCTTGGAATTGACACGGTGGAAGTATCCGACGGTTCGATGCTCCTCGATCATGAGGTCAAATGCGAATACATCCATAAACTAGCGAAAAATTACACCGTACTCTCTGAAGTGGGCTCCAAGGAATCGGGTATACTGATCGCTCCCGGACGGTGGATAGAGATGATGCAGAAGGAACTTCAGGCTGGTTCAACAAAAGTGATCGGCGAAGCGCGCGAAAGCGGCAATGTGGGAATCTACAGGCCTACCGGCAAAGCCCATGTCACCCTCATTCACAAGATACTTTCGAAGGTGCAGGCCGACAAGGTTATCTGGGAGGCACCGCTGAAATCGCAGCAGGTTTGGTTCATCAAGAATTTCGGAGCCAACGTGAACCTTGGCAACATCCTGCCTGCAGAGCTGATCCCGCTTGAAACCCTCAGGCTGGGCTTGAGGGCCGACACCTTTTTTACCTTTCTGCCACCCGAATTCGACAAATATCAACCGAAATAGGCATTTATGCCACTTTACGGCCTGATTGGTTTCCCTCTGAAACATTCTGCCTCCCCTGCCTGGTACCTTGAACAATTCAGGATACTGGGCTTAAAGGATTGTAATTACTGTTTATTCCCGCTCCCTTCGGCCGCTGATCTCCCGGCATTATTGAAAGCAGAATCCTCGTTACGCGGGCTCAATGTCACCATACCGCACAAACAATCTGTCATTCCCCTGCTCAACGAACTTGATCCGTTGGCAGCAGCGATAGGGTCAGTGAATGTAATATCCGTTGTCCGTAAAAATGATGCGGTCGTTACACGGGGATACAACACCGACATGGCAGGTTTCATGGACACCGTACCCAATGAGATGTACAAAGAAAAGGCCCTGGTCCTGGGTTACGGCGGGGCTGCCAGAGCCGTGTGCAAAGCACTCGAATCACTGAACATTCAATTCCTTGTAATCTCGCGGATTCAAAAGGGAAGTCACTTTCGTTCCTGGGACCAGGTTAATGCCCAAATGATACGTAACCACCGTTTAATAATCAATGCCACGCCTTTGGGCATGTTCCCCGAAACGGATGCTGCGCCAGCCATTCCCTACGAGCATCTCACTGAAAGTCACTTTCTTTACGATCTGATCTATTACCCTGAAACAACCGCCTTCATGGCACAGGGCATCTCACGAAACGCACGGGTAATGAATGGAATGAACATGCTGGTCAGGCAGGCCCGTCTCAGCCTTGAAATATTTCTGAAGGAAATGCAGGCCAGGTAGTTATGACCCGAAAAGGCAGATCACCGAAATCACTGCTGAACGGTATCATCACTTTTGGCAGGAGGATCCTCGTTCCTGATCACCTCAATTTTGAGGTCGGCTACCAGTGCGGCCACAGCGCCCACTGCGGCAAGCATCGGTGCGACAAGAGCGCCGATTACGCCAAGGGTCACCGGTATCTCAAGGTATACCTTACCTTCCCCATCTTTAATGATGAGCCGACGGACATTCCCTTCGTGGATAAGCTGCTTCACTTTTTCGACCAGTTCTTCTCCTTTAACCCTGAATTCTTCACTGATGTTGTTCATATTTCGATCGTTTTTGTCTGTGCCGTTCCCGAGCCGGCGAATTTTCTGCAAATTCAACAGTCAAGCGGCGAATCACAAAAGTACGGTTTATTAATCGGAAATCGGTAATATTTCAACGAAATGTTTGGCGGATTGAAAAGAAATTCATAATTTTGCAGTCCTTTTAGAAGGCCTGAAATAAAAATTAACAGAAACAATACAAACACCGATGAATTTAGCTCCGGAAGTAAAAAAACAAGCATTTAAGGATTTTGGCAAATCAGAATTTGACAGTGGATCGACAGAGGCCCAGATTGCGATGTTCACCATGAAGATCCAGCACCTTACCGAACACCTCAAAATTAACAAAAAGGATATGGTCACCGAGCGTTCGCTTGTCATCATGGTAGGAAAACGCCGGAAACTCCTCGATTACCTCAAGGCAAAAGACATTGAACGTTACCGTACCATCATCAAGAAGCTTGGTATCCGTAAGTAAATTCATCATTCAGAATTTTTATAAAGAGGCAATTTTATAATTGCCTCTTTTAATATCCGTAAGAAACAAAACATGTTAGGAATTACAAAAACTTTTACCCTCCCCGATGGGCGGGAAATTTCGATCGAAACCGGGAAATTAGCCAAGCAGGCGGACGGATCAGTGGTCGTGAAAATGGGAAATACGATGGTGCTGGCTACCGTGGTTGCTGTACAGGATGCCAAGGAAAATGTTGATTTTATGCCGCTCTCGGTTGAATACCGCGAAAAATATGCAGCTGCAGGACGTTTTCCGGGTGGATTTTTCAAGCGTGAGGCACGGCCTTCCGATCACGAGGTTTTAATCTCCAGGCTGGTTGACCGGGCACTCCGGCCCCTGTTCCCCGACGACTACCATGCAGAGGTACAGGTGATCGTCACCCTCATCTCTGCCGATAAAAATGTGTTACCCGATTCCATCGCCGGTCTTGCCGCGTCAGCCGCGCTCACCGTCAGCGATATTCCCTTTAACGGACCCATTTCGGAGGTCCGGATTGGCCGTATCAACGGGCAATTCTTGGTCAACCCTACCATCACCGAAATGGCTGACTCTGATATTGACATCATTGTGGCTGCTTCGCTCGACAACATTGTGATGGTTGAAGGCGAGATGAAAGAGGTGTCGGAAGACGACATGGTTGAGGCAATCCGCACTGCTCACGAGGCCATCAGGTCACAATGCAATGCGCAGCTCGAACTTGCCTCGATGATTGAAAAGACACAGAGCAAGCGGCTTTACTGCCACGAAGTCAATGACCCCGAATTCAAGGAAAAACTCCGGCAGGCCACCTATCAGAAGGTTTATGACATGGCTTCAACCGGGATTGCCAACAAGCAGGAGCGGAAGAAGATCCTCGATACCATAAAGGAAGAGTTTGTGGCAACCCTCACGGAAGAGGAACGCGAAGAGAAGGGCGCTTTGATCAGCCGCTACTACCATGATGTTGAAAAGGAGGCTATCCGGAATGCCACCATGGATAACCGCAGGCGCGTGGACGGACGTCAACTTGACGAAATCCGGCCGATCTGGTCAGAGATCGATTACCTGCCATCGGCGCACGGTTCTGCCATTTTCACCCGTGGGGAGACCCAGTCGCTGACCACGGTGACCCTTGGCACAAAACTCGACGCCCAGGTTATCGACGGTGCTGTTGTTGAAGAAACGGTGAGTTTCATCCTGCATTATAATTTTCCATCATTTGCCACCGGCGAAGTGAAACCCATCAGAAGCACCGGGCGCCGGGAGATCGGCCACGGCAACCTGGCGATGCGCGCATTGAAAAACATGATCCCCCAGGGACCTGATAATCTTTACACCATCCGCGTGGTTTCAGATATTCTCGAATCGAACGGTTCATCATCCATGGCCACCGTGTGCGCTGGCACCATGGCGCTGATGGACGCCGGAGTGAAACTTACCAAGCCGGTTTCAGGCATTGCCATGGGGCTGATCACCGATAACAAGCGGTATGTCGTACTGTCTGACATTCTGGGCGATGAGGATCACCTTGGCGATATGGACTTCAAGGTCTGCGGTACCCGCGATGGTATAACAGCCTGCCAGATGGACATTAAAGTGGACGGTTTGTCGTACGAAATTCTCCGTGAAGCGCTTGCGCAGGCAAGGAGAGGCCGGATGCACATTCTCGGCGAAATGGAGAAAACGATCAGCGAACCCAGGGCCGATTACAAACCATTTGTTCCCAGGATCTTCCAGATGAAGGTTCCGAAGGAATTCATCGGCGCCATTATTGGTCCTGGCGGTAAAGTGATTCAGGAGATGCAGCGTGAAACCGGCACAACCATCGTGATCGAGGAAATCGGTGATTTCGGCGTGGTGGATATTGTGGCCGATAACCTTGAAGCCCGCGACAAGGTGATTGAAAAGATTCGCCGGATTGCTTCCGTTCCCGAAGTCGGTGAAATTTATCGCGGAAAGGTAAAAAACATCCAGTCGTTCGGAGCTTTTATCGAAATCTTACCCAACCAGGACGGGTTACTTCATATTTCAGAGATCGACTGGAAACGCCTTGAAAAGGTTGAGGACGCGCTGAAGGTCGGCGACGAGGTTGAAGTTAAACTCATAGAACAAGACAGCAAAACCGGCAAACTGAAACTTTCCCGCAGGGTGTTGCTTCCAAAACCTGAAGGTTATCAGGAAAGAAAGCCGGAGCCCCGGCATGAGAACCGTGGCGATCGCAACTCGGACCGTGGCGGTGATCATCGTGGCGGTGATCATCGCGGCCCCAGGAGATAGATCATGTAACCTTAGTGCTTTTTTTGCGTAAACAGGTTAAAACAGGGTAATCACTAAATTAGTTTTGCATGAGGCAGTTAAAAATTACCAAACAGGTTACCAACCGCGAAACCGCTTCACTCGACAAATACCTCCAGGAAATTGGAAAGGTTGAACTGATTACCGCCGATGAAGAGGTCGCACTTGCCCAGAGAATCAAACAGGGGGATATGGCTGCCCTTGAAAAACTGACCAAGGCCAACCTTCGCTTTGTTGTTTCCGTCTCAAAACAATATCAGAATCAGGGACTCAGCCTGCCCGACCTGATTAATGAAGGTAATCTCGGCCTTATCAAGGCCGCACAACGTTTTGATGAAACAAGGGGATTCAAATTTATTTCGTATGCAGTATGGTGGATCCGGCAATCGATTTTGCAGGCCCTTGCCGAGCAGTCGAGAATTGTCCGGTTGCCTCTGAACAAGATCGGGTCCATCAACAAGATCAACAAGGCATATGCCCAGCTTGAACAACAGTACGAGCGGGAACCCAATGCCGGTGAAATAGCCCATCTGCTCGAAGTTTCTGAGAATGAGGTCAAGGAATCCCTCCGGAATTCAGGCCGGCATGTGTCCATGGACGCACCGCTGATTCAGGATGAGGATAACACCATGTACGATGTGCTGAGGAGTGAGGAAAACACCACCCCCGACAACGGCCTCCTCTACGAATCACTCAAAAAGGAGATTGAGCGTGCGGTTTCGACCCTTACCCAGCGCGAGGCAGACGTCATACGTCTCTATTTTGGTCTCAATGGCAGTCACCCGATGACCCTCGAAGAGATCGGCGAGAAATTCGACCTCACCCGCGAGCGGGTTCGTCAGATAAAAGAAAAAGCGATCAGGAGACTGAAACACACCAGCCGTTCAAAGATCCTCAAGACCTACCTGGGTTAGTCACTGCCGTGCAATCAGTCTATCCACTTTAACAGATATTCTGTTCATCCATGCCCATCATCGCCCCTTCACTGCTTTCGGCAAATTTTCTGAACCTTGAGAAGGACATCAGGATGTTGAATGAAAGTGAGGCCGACTGGCTGCATCTCGATATCATGGACGGAGTCTTTGTGCCCAACATCTCGTTTGGTTTTCCGGTGATCGGCAAGATTTCGCAGGTCACCTCCAAACCACTGGACGTGCACCTGATGATCGTGGACCCTGACCGCTACCTTGAACGGTTCCGGCAGGCCGGTGCTTCATGGATCACGGTTCACTATGAAGCCTGCACCCACCTTCACCGCACTATCCAGGCCATTAAACATACCGGTGCCTTTGCCGGGGTGTCCCTGAATCCGCATACCTCTGTAGATCTCCTCACCGATGTAATCAGAGACGTTGACCTGGTACTCCTGATGTCGGTCAACCCGGGTTTCGGCGGTCAGAAATTCATCCCCCAGGTGCTTGAGAAAGCCACCAGGCTGAAGGCTTTGATAAGGAAAACCGGATCGCAGGCGCTGATTGAAGTGGATGGCGGCGTTGATCTTAACAACGCACCGATCCTTGTATCCCATGGGGTCGATGTTCTCGTGGCGGGCAACACGGTCTTCTCCTCGGCCGACCCGGTTGAAACGATCTGTCAGTTGAAAAACTGCGCTCCTGTTTCTTCCTGATTCCTGCAGGCTTTTAATCCCGTTTTTTTCATATTTTAGCAGAAAAAAACAAGGGCATGGATTTTAACGGATCCCGATCATACATCATTCACCGTTTACAGACGGAGTTAGATCCTTCCCTTTACTACCACAGTGTGGAACACACCCTTGACGTTCATGAAGCCACACAGCGTCTTACCGAATCGGAAAATGTTTCGGGAAAGGAGAAGATCCTTCTTGAAACGGCCGCATTATACCACGACTGCGGAATGCTGATCCGCTACCAGGATCATGAATCGGCCTCGTGCGAGCTGGCCAGAAAGGTCCTTCCCGGGTTTGGATATTCATTGACAGAAACAGAGAAGGTGTGCACCCTGATCATGTCGACGAAAATGCCCCAGCAGGCTGTCAATCTTCCTGAACAGATACTATGTGACGCGGACCTTGACTACCTGGGACGGGATGATTTTTTTATCCACTCCTTTCAACTCCGGCTCGAATGGCAAATCCACGACATCAAACACATGAACCTCAGGGCGTGGCTTGAAAGCCAGGTTGAATTTCTTACGGGGCACCGTTATTTCACGCGGTCGGCCTTTTCACAGAGGCATGTATCCAAGATCAGAAACCTGGATGAGATCCTTACGTTGCTTCATCAGGAGCAGCATTGACTTTTATTGTATTTTTGAATTCAAACAACCTAAACTTTTAATACGCTTGATATGACAAAACCAACTCAGGAAAAAAAGTACAACAACATTGTGCTGATCCCCACAGATTTCTCAGAAGTATGCGGCAATGCCATTTCCCATGGCGTTAAGCTGGCAAAATTCCTGGGATACAAGGTTTGTATCCTCCACATTATCAACAAGGAAACTAAGGCCGCCCTGAAAAAAAAGAATGTAGGTGTTGATTACGTGGACTGGCGATTGAAGGAATACAAGAAATATTACACCAAAAAGTACGACGTCGATGTAGAAACCCTTGCCGTTGAAGGCAGTATTTTCACAACCATCGGCGAGGTGGCCACCCAGATTAAAGCCAACCTGATGGTTCTTGGAACACATGGGAAAAAGGGGCTTCAACATGTGTTCGGAAGTTATGCGCTGAAGGTGGTTATTGAATCACCCATTCCTGTCATTGTGGTTCAGAAACGGTCATTCAAGGAAGGATACCGAAACATTGTTTTCCCGATCAGCAATGATCTGGAACCACGCCAGGCGGTGCAATGGGCCAAGCTGATCGCAAAACTCTTCTCCGCCAATATCCACATACTGCAGGCACCTGAGAAATTTGCCGAGTTAAAAAGCCGGCTGCAGGTCATCACCAAACAGATTACAGAGATCTTTGACGAAGAAAAGGTTCCATACAACATCACCACTGCCTACAAATCATCCAATTTTGCCGAGGAGATCATTTCTTACAGCGTGATGAAACATGCCGATCTCGTGATGATCATGACAAGACCCAATATTGATGTTCCCGGGTTCAGCCTCTCCGGTTGGAATGAAAGGCTGATGTTCAACGAAGCCCAGATCCCCATCATGTGTGTAAACCCGGTGGAGTTTGGTTATCATTATTATGAATGGATTATGCTGGCCTGATTCCGGTTGCCGGCATGCAGAAATTCTCATGATCCGTATCCGGTAATCAAGATAGCGTATTAGTGACCTGGTTTTTTAACAACCAATGACATGGTGACATATTTCAGGAAATACTGGAATGATGAACCGTTGACTCTCATCATGGTTGCGGCAATCGTTTTCCGTTTGCTTGCCTCCGTATTTGCACGGGGATGGGGAATGTTCGACGATCATTTTATCGTGGTGGAGTCGGCCGGGTCGTGGGTTGCAGGTCATGATTACAACGACTGGCTACCCGGAAGTCCCGGAAACCATGGCCCCACCGGTCATAATTTTTTCTATCCCGGTTTGCATTTCCTGCTTTTTTCTTTCCTGAAATGGCTGGGGATGACCGATCCGCAGTCGCAGATGTTCATTGCCCGGGTTCTTCATGCCTTGCTATCGCTGCTCACAGTGTATTTCGGATACAAGATCGCCGAACGCCTGCAGGGAAAGCAGGCAGCCCGCATCGCCGGACTGCTTCTCGCCGTTTACTGGTTCATGCCATGGATGAGTGTAAGAAACCTGGTGGAAATGACCTGTATTCCCTTCGTGATGGCAGGTTTCTGGCTAATGGTAAGGGATGACCAGTCAAGGCCTCAATTTTCCACGTGGTTCATCGCCGGGATTCTCTTCGGACTATCGGTGAATATCCGGCCTCAGGCCGTCTTTTTCCCGGTCGGAGCCGGCCTGGTGATCCTGTTCCGCAGACAATGGAAAGAACTGATCGCACTTTCGGCAGGCGCTTTGCTGACATTCGCGCTCGTGCAGGGAGGGATCGACTTTTTCATCTGGGGCAAACCCTTTGCCGAACTTCTCGAATACATCAATGTTTGTGTCACGGAAAGAAATGATTACATATCGCTGCCCTGGTATAATTATTTCCTGACCATCTTCGCCCTGCTGATACCGCCCGTTAGTTTCTTCCTTTTTTATGGTTTTTTGATCAACTGGAAGAGACATATCATTGTATTCCTGCCCACCCTGCTCTATTTCGTTTTTCACTCCTATTTCCCGAACAAACAGGAGCGCTTTATCCTCCCCATGATCCCGCTGCTGATCGTTTACGGTGCAATGGGCTGGACCAGGTTCAGGGAGACATCACGTTTCTGGAAAGAGAGGAAACGGTTATATGCTATTTCATGGACTTTTTTCTGGATCATCAACACCATACTCTTGTTCACTTTTTCTTTTACCTATTCCAAAAAAGCAAGGGTAGAAGCCATGTCATACCTTTCACGGTATCCCGACATTACGGCGATAACCGTGGTTGATGAAGAAAATTCCCCGGAGCTGATGCCAAAGTTCTATCTCGGGCAGTGGCCCGTGTCGTACAATGAGTTTATCGGCGACCGCAGCGCTGATTCTATCCTGGCCATGGCCAACCGTTACAAAGCAACGGATCCGGTGCGGTTCATCCTGTTTACAGGCGATAAGGGCATTCAACCGCTGGTCATCAAGGCCAGGCGATATTTTCCTCAACTGGTTTACGAAACCACGATCGAACCCGGATTCATCGACCGGTTGATGCATTGGTTGAACCCGATCAACAAGAATCGACGAATTTTCATATACAGGAACGCGGAGTTGATACCTGAACGAATGGACAAACCGGATGAGCATCCCTGAAAAAATAAACATCGCGCAGCCTACATTTCTGGGTAACGAGAAAAAATACCTGCTTGATACTATCGAGAGCGGTTGGATCAGTTCAATTGGCCCCTACATCGAAAAATTTGAGCAGGAGTTTGCCAGTATCCACGGGGTAAAACACGCTGTTGCCACGCACAATGGCACTATTGCTCTGCATCTCGCTCTTGCAGCAGCCGGCATCGGCCCGGGCGACGAGGTCATCGTCCCCGATTTTACCTTCGTTGCAAGCGCCAATGCTGTAAGATACTGCAATGCTACACCGATTCTGACCGACATCAGGCCTGACGACTGGAATTTGGATCCTGAAGCGGTGCAGGCCGTCATCACCCAAGCAACCAGGGCCATCATGCCCGTTCATATTTACGGAAATCCTGCCAGGATGAGAGAACTGATGGCCATCGCCGGCAGTCATGGGCTGCTGGTCATCGAGGATTGTGCCGAAGCCATCGGAGCGGAATACAACGGCAGGAAAGTGGGCACCTTCGGAGATATCGGCTGCTTTTCGTTTTTCGGGAACAAGATCATCACCACCGGTGAAGGAGGGATGTGCATTACAAACAATGATGAACTGGCCGAAAGAATGCGGATCCTTCGCGACCACGGCATGAACCGGAACAGGAAATACTGGTATGACTTCCTGGGATTCAACTACCGGATGACCAACATGCAGGCAGCGGTTGGACTGGCGCAGCTCGAACAACTCGGGGAGCTGCTCCGGGCCCGCGATCTCATTTTAAAGTCATATACCGAAAGGCTGCAAGGTCACCCGCGTATCCAGTTGCAGCAGACGAATGGTCAGAGGAATGTCAACTGGATCTTCACGCTCCGGATCAAAGGTGCCGCTGAATCTGACAGGGACCGGATCATGGCCTTCATGAAAGAAAACCAGATCGATTCGCGACCGGCATTCTATCCGATTCACCGCATGGAATTTTATCGCGGCCAAGGTTACTGTCCGGCCATTCCTGAGAACTGCATCCGGGTCTCACGCGAAGGGATCAGCCTTCCAACTTTCGTGGGACTAAAGCAAAACGACATTGACTACATTGCGGATGTACTTGAACAATCACTGGTCAATAACCCCTAGCGCCTACGTCGTATGAAGCTCTCGGTCATTCTTCCAACCTATAACGAAAAGGATTCCATCGTCCTGTTGATCAGTGAGATAAATTCTATCCTGTTAAAGGAGCAGATCGACCATGAAATTGTCATCGTGGATGACAACAGTCCCGACGAAACTTACCAGACCGTTCTCGGGGCATTCCGCGACAATCCTGCTGTAAAGCCCATGCTCCGGACAACCGAAAAGGGACTTGCCACCGCCATACTTCATGGAATTCAGAACTGCAGCGGCGACAAGGTGGTGGTCATGGACACCGATTTCAACCATCCTCCCGGGCTGATCCCACTGCTGGTAAAGATTACCGATTATTTCGACATAGCATCGGGTTCAAGGTATGTGATTGGCGGCGGAATGGAAACATCACGGTTCCGTTACTTAGGCAGCAAGCTCTTCAATAAATTCATCCATTACACGCTGAACGTAAAAACCACTGATAACCTGAGCGGATATTTTGCATTCAACAAAAAAATACTCGAAGGTGTTGATCTGCCATCCATTTTTTACGGATATGGCGATTATTTTATCCGGTTCCTTTACCGGATGCAGAAAGACCGCCGGTTTATCCTTGAAGTACCGGTTGTATACAAAGACCGGAAAGGTGGATTGTCCAAAACCAATCTGAAGAATGAACTGGTTAGGTACACCTCTACCGTGCTACGTATCAGATTCGGGAATGGTTAATTTATCCGGATGACAATGGACGAAACAACCGCACGTAATGAGATTGAAGCCTTGTCGGAGGCCATCAGGAAACACAACTACAATTACTATATATTGTCAAAACCGGCCATCAGCGACTTTGAGTTCGACGGGCTTATGCAGCGGCTGATCGACCTGGAGAAAGAATACCCTGCCCTGGCTGCGCCCGACTCCCCCACCAGGCAGGTAGGAGGCGATATCACCAAAGAGTTTGTACAGGTTGAACACAGCTTTCCGATGCTTTCTCTATCCAATACCTATTCGGAGGAAGAGATTCGTGAGTTCGACGAACGAACACGGAAAGTTCTTGGCACCGCCCCGGAATACGTTTGCGAGCTAAAAATCGACGGGGTTGCCATTGGACTGACCTACCGGCAGGGAAAATTTACCAGGGCAGTGACGAGGGGCGACGGTGTGAAGGGCGACGATGTGACGACCAATGTCAAGACCATCAAAAGCATACCACTGAGACTCCATGGCAAAGAATTTCCCGACGCATTCGAAATCCGCGGTGAGATCTATCTTCCCCATGCAAGTTTTGAACGGATCAACAGGTTGCGTGAGGAGGAGGGTGAAGATCCGTTTGCCAATCCCCGCAATGCCGCGTCAGGAAGCCTGAAGATGCAGGATTCATCGGAAGTTGCCAGGCGGGGGCTCGATTGCTTTCTCTACTATCTGCCCGGCCCTGCAACCGCATCCATGTTCCGTACCCACTATGAGAGCCTTGCTGCCGCCCGCACATGGGGATTCAAAGTGTCGGACTACGTTGTCATCTGCAATACGATAGAGGATATATTGGATTACATTGACACCTGGGACCATGAAAGGCATAACCTGCCCTTTGATATTGACGGTATCGTTATCAAGGTGAATGCGTTCAGACAACAGGAGTTGCTTGGCTACACTGCCAAATCGCCCCGATGGGCCATCGCGTATAAATTCAAACCTGAACAGGTAACCACCCGGTTATTATCGGTCAGCTACCAGGTCGGCAGGACAGGGGCCGTCACCCCCGTGGCCAACCTGCAGCCCGTGCTTCTGGCCGGTACTACCGTAAAACGGGCAACACTGCACAATGCCGACTTCATCGGTGCGCTGGACCTGCGACCCGGCGACAGTGTTTTTGTGGAAAAGGGAGGTGAGATAATTCCCAAGATAACCGGGGTGAATATGCAGGAACGAAATTCTGAGTCTGAGCCTTTCCATTTTCCTTCAAGCTGTCCCGAATGTCATACTCCGCTGATAAGGCAAGAAGGAGAAGCAGCATGGTATTGTCCCAATGAGCAAGGTTGTCCCCCGCAGATCAAAGGAAAACTGGAGCACTTTATTGCCCGGCGGGCCATGAATATCGAAAGCCTGGGAGAGGGCAAAATTGCCATGCTCTATGATTCCGGACTGGTGCGGAACTACGCCGACCTTTTCGATCTGTCGTTCGATAAACTGATCGGGCTTGAAAAAGTCTACGACCCAAAAGATGGAACAAAGGAAAAAAAGATCTCATTCCGTGAAAAGACTGTGAACAACATCCTGAAAGGCATCGAATCATCACGGAGCGTATCTTTCGACAGGGTCCTTTTTGCTTTGGGAATAAGGTATGTAGGCGAAACTGTTGCCCGCAAACTGGCCGTGCATTTCGGATCGGTCGATCATCTTGCTGCTGCAAGTCTCGAAGAACTAACCGAGGCTGAAGAGATCGGTGACAAGATCGCCCTCAGCATCAGGGGATGGTTCTCTTCCGACCACAACCTTCATCTCATCGAAAGACTGAGGAATGCCGGCATCAGGCTGTCGCTCGACGAACCGCTGGTAAAACAGCTGAGCGACAGGCTCAAAGGGATGGTATTTGTCGTTAGCGGGGTGTTCTCAAAATTTTCACGCGATGAACTGAAGCAAACCATCGAGATGCACGGTGGCAAGAATGCCGGTTCAGTGTCTGCGAAAACTTCCTACCTTCTTGCCGGCGAAAAGATGGGACCCGAAAAACTTAAAAAGGCGGCATCTCTGGGTATCCCGGTAATCGGGGAGGATGAGTTCCTGGAAATGACCGGTGGGCCTGCTGCACCCTGATACCGGGTTGACTGATCTTCGTTCAATGAAGCGTATCCTCAAAGATATCCGGCTGGTTAAGATGCATCCGAACGGAAAATGTTTCGGCTATGCCGGCAACAGGAGGGTTTTTGCAGGTTACGGCATTCCGGGCGAAACGGTTGATATCGGAGACCTTACCGGGCATGGGGATTCGCGGTCAGGCTCCGTTATCAATGCTCCGCTTTCCGTCTCAAGGGTCTCTCCTACCTGTGGTCATTTCGGGCTTTGCGGAGGGTGTGAATGGCAGCACATCAGCTATGACAAGCAACTGCTGTTAAAAGGAGATATTCTTTCCGACATTCTGAAGAAACACAGCATCTCAACCGAAATGCTGCAGGCGCCGGTGCCAGCACCATCACAGCTTCGCTACCGGCATAGGATGGAATACACCTTTTCCACCCGCAGGTGGTATTACGGGCATGAGGGAAAAATATCTGATCCTTCCGAACGGCTTGCCATGGGGTTTCACCTTGCCGAAAATCCACACAAAATCGTGGATATCAAAGAATGTTACCTGCAGGGTGAACCATCGCTTTCCATTGCCCTTGATCTGAAAAGATGGGCCATCGATAACCAGATTCCTTTTTTCGATCCAAAGGAAAAGAAAGGGATCCTGAAGGGGCTTGTTGTTAAAAGCACAGGAACGGGAGAGGTAATGGTTATCGTGATCCTTGCCGGTGATGAACCGCATCTGGCCGACCGGATCACCGATTACCTGTATAAAACACATTCCGGCATCACCTCACTTTATCATGTGTTACTGTCACCCGGTACCGAGGAACCTGTTTCAGCGTACGTTCACTGTTCCAAAACACAATCAGTTATTGAGGAACAGTGCAATGGCCTGCGGTTCCGGATCAGTCCCGGTTCATTCTATCAGCCCAATCCGATCCAGGCAGCGCGAATATTCGACGCCATCCGCAACCTTGCAGGTTGCCGCAGCAGCGATACTGTTTATGATTTGTATTCAGGGATTGGTACCATCGGTTTACACCTTGCATCGCTGGCCGGGCAAATAACCGGTATTGAAGGTTCGTTTTCCGCGGTTGAGGATGCCAGGGCAAACAGTAAGTTGAATGGCTTAAACAACGCGCAATTCATACACGGTGATGTAATGGAAACGTTCACCACCGGGTTTATCCGCCACAAAGGTTCTCCGGATATCATTATTCTTGATCCTCCAAGATCAGGAACCATGATCGAAATTAAAAAAAACATTCTTTCCGCCGCACCAAGACGGGTGATTTACCTGAGTTGCGATCCCGTTTCACTGGCCCGTGATCTCAGGATGTTACTGAACGGTTACACCATCGCACACATCATCCCGTTCGACCAGTTCCCGCAAACCCATCACATCGAAACACTGGTCATCCTTGACCGGGTATAAAAAAGGTGCGGATAGCTGATCGCCACCCGCACCTGCATTAAAATTCCGGTAATCTAATTGGATTTCTTTATGGATCCGGCTCCCGAAACCTGCTGATCGATCTCGCTGGGCGAACCTTTGTACCTGATTGACCCTGCACCGCTGATCTCGGCTCTAAGACTTTTAGAAACATTGATCTGTGCATTTCCGGCTCCGCTGATATCGATGTCGTATGTTTCTGCGGCCAGATCGTAAGCAAAAACATCGGATGCACCTGAGAGGTCCATACCAACGTTGGCTGCAGTACCCCTCAGTTTGATCTTCCCTGCGCCGCTGCAATCCACTTTCAGTCGCTGAACCGCGATTTCCATATCCACCTCCGACGCTCCGCTGGCATCATAGGAGAGCTCAGGCACCGATATCCGGCCTTCGGACAAGATATCAACAGCGCCGCTCACATCAATCCTTTTAAGCTCTTTCATGGTGATGTAAACTTTCATCGTGGTTACATTGTTCACCGGCTTTCTGGTATCGATCCTCAGGGTACTGCCGACAACCTCGGTGCGGATCAATGGAAGCAGGTTGGCGTCCGACTCCACAACGACCTCCTCAGTGGCTCCCTGTTTGATGTAGACTTTAAACGCCCCTGAAACTTCGATGCCATCAAATGAAGAAACTTTACGGGTTTCTTTCTGCACATCTCCGTTCCCCCTGACGCCCAACATATTGCAACTTGCAAACAGCCCGGAAATTCCGGTAAAAAGACAAATGATCAAAATTGTGGTGAAAATTTTCTGGGTTTTCATAATTTTAAAATTTAAGGGATTTGACGAATGACATATATAATGGTTACACATAAATAACATATTTGATTTTTTTCTGGCCGGCATCACCTTCTGCAGGGTTTATTGCAGTGACACGTTGCCAAACTCACTCCTGACAACAATCCTGCCCGGCGGGGTCTCTTCGGTGGTTCCGACCACCCCTCGGTATTTCTTCCCGGTATTCTCAACCGATCTGAAAGAGAATTTCGCTATGTCGTCGGGGAAATCAAGTTCGCAGAATTTCAGTTCGGCATCGAGGGCATATTTGGCATCCTTGGGCAGGCCCACTTCGACGTTGGCATATTTATTCCGGATATTGATGGAGGTAAAGCTTGCAGGCATCTCGCGGATGTCGCAACTGCCGTACTGTATGTCGAGATTCAGGCTTTGTTCCAGCCGGCTGATCTTCAGGTCGGAAAACCGTGACCTGCTGTCGACGGCCGAGGAGTTTTCCATTTTCAGCTTGCCCCCTTCAAAGTTCACATTCAGTGCGATGATCTTATTTGCATCAAGATCAGAGAATTTCGAATCAAGGCGCAGGCTGCCGGCATAGTCGACATCCATTTCGGAGTACTTCAGCACCACCACCGCACCTTTGATCCAGTTCACGCGGGCTTTGCTGAACCTGATGTCGAGGAGGTTGTCGGAGTTACCCAGTTTTTTCACATCCAGGCTTCCGTAACCCAGGTTGATTTTTCCCTTTCCACTGATTTCGTTCAGGTAAATGTCGCCGAATTTATTGGTAAGATCGACACTGACCGTTGACGGAAGATTAACTGTATAATCGATGGAAAAATAACTCTTTCGCGGTTTTCCTTTAAGATCGGAGATATTGGTCACGGCATTTACAAGTTCCGGGGTACCGTTCATATCGATGGTGATTCCTTTGAATTGTCGCTCGGCGGCCTCTTCGCTTGACGCAGTGACCGTGATCTGTACCTCGATGGATACGACGTTCTTATCCCAGTTCAAACATTGGATCTTCCCGAATTTGTTGTTTATCGTGACCTGAGCATCAGGATTGATGGAGAACTCCTTTTTTATTGTTTTGGTGTATTCATCACTTGCCTTTACCCCTTTCATTCCAAGCAGAAAGGCGAAGAATAACATGAACAACGCAATTTTCACAATGGTTTTCATGGCTTAATTATTTAGTTGATTGAATATTGATCCTGGTCAGGACGTTATTTAGAATCGATTCCTTCATCTGCTGGTTTTGTATGATGGCCGCCTGGATCCTTTCATTGCCGGGATTCTGGCGAAGGCATGATTTCAAATCCTCGGTGGCATCATCCAGATTTTTAATCTCTTTCAGTACCGACGATTGCATCAGGCCGGCTTCCTGTGAGCCTGCCGCCAGGTTTCCGAGGGCAGCCAGTTTCGCCTGGGTCTGACGGTCGTAATAAAGAATGGCTTCATTGATTTCGTCCGAAACTTCAAAAGATGATTCCGAGCCGGCAAACCGTTCCCTGATGCTTCGCGTGGCAAAGTCAAAAACCACGGCGCTGAGGCTGATCAGCAGGAGGATAACGGCAGCAATCCGCAGGATTTTTCCACGGTTTATCATATGGACCGGCTTTGATTCCTGCTGATCCAGCAATGCCGCAAACCTTCCGAAGTGGCCTTCATCAGGCTCCTGCATGTCAAAATCACTTCTGTGTTCCCTAATAAATTGCTCGATCCGTGCCATAACTAATTGTTGCTGTACATATGTTTTAAATTCTCTGAACTCAAAATCGCAAGTAACTTCTGCCGGGCCCTTGAGTACCTGGTCCTCGAAAGCTGGTTCGAGATCCCCAGAATATCCGAGATCTCCTCATGATCATAGCCTTCCAACAGGAAAAGGGTGATAATGATGCGGTAGTCATCCGGAAGTTTTGAAATGGCATTCCTGATACCAGCAACCCTCAGTTGGATCTCCTCTTCTGACTCCGAGTCATCATCATACACGATGTCGTGGGTTGCCTCTTCAAGGGGCACCGTTTCCCTTGTTTTCCTGACATGATCAAGCGACCGGTTTATCACGATGCGTTTCAGCCAGGATCCAAAGCTGCCATCACCCGAATAACTATCCAGGTGCCTGAACGCGTCAAGAAAGGATTCCTGCATGATATCCTCTGCTTCAGCAGTATCGTTCACGATCCTGAGACTGGTGTTGTACATTGCTTTGTAATAGAGTTTATAGATTTTAAACTGGGCCTTGCGGTCACCATGCCGGCATGATTCAATTAATTTCTCGTGAATATTGATGTATGCAGGTTCCAACTTCGCGGATTTTGCCAATGGACAGAACTAAAACTGAAATGTTACACCTGCCGATAAAATTATTTGAAAAAAATTAATTTTGCACATCCTTGAAAAATCTCAAAATACCGGTTCTCTTTTTTGCATTGACTGCGATGTTCTTCTGGGGGATGTCGTTCATCTGGACATCTTCCCTGCTGAACTATTATCAACCTGTCACTATTATTCTGATCCGGTTGGTCATCTCCTCGGCTTTTCTTTTTGGCATTCTTCGTTTGTTCTGGCCGCATGAACGGCTTGCTCCGAAGGATTTCAAGCTGGTGCTGCTGAGTGCCTTTTTCAACCCGTTTCTCTATTTTCTTGGCGAGAGTTACGGATTGAAGTTCTCGACACCAACCATCTCAGCCGTAATCATTGCTACCATCCCGGTGCTTTCGCCTTTGGTGGCATACCTCACTTACCGCGAAAAATTATCACCGGTCAATTTTATCGGAATCGCCGTTTCGTTCGGGGGGATCGTTCTGATGCTCGTGACGAGGGATTTCAGCCTGGCTGCTGATGTCAAGGGCATACTGTGTCTTTTCGGGGCCGTTGTGTCGGCACTGTGCTACTCGGTGGTTCTCAGGAGACTGACAAGCAAGTATTCGGCTTTGCTTCTCATTGCATGGCAGAACCTGCTGGGCATCTTCCTGTTCCTTCCCTATTTTCTGTTTTTTGAATTATCAACGGTCCATACAGTCACCCTGAACATGGAGATCGTTTCGTCCTTCCTGTTCCTGGCCATTTTCGCATCATCCATCGCATTTGTCTTTTATGCCCATACCATTAAATTAATCGGGATCAGCAAGGCCAATATCTTCTCCAATCTTATCCCGGTGTTTACCGCTTTTTTTTCGTGGCTACTCATCGATGAAAGTTTCAATTTGCAGAAAATTGCGGGAATCCTTTTGGTGATCGCCGGCGTATATCTCTCTGAGCGTACAAAAAAACACAGCTGATAAGGCCTTTGAAATTCGTATCTTTGCCTATTAATCTCAATATAATGATTTTCAAACCGGAAGTATTAAAGATCAAGGATCAGCGGATGAAACCGTTCATTGACGCCGCCGAGATCTGGGATTACATTCTTCACACCAAAGCAGACCCACAGAGGGTAAGGGAGGTCATTGCAAAATCGCTTGACAAAAACAGGTTGACCCTGGAGGAAACCGCCGTTCTCCTGAATGCTTCTGACCCTGACCTTATTCACGAAATAAAGGAGGGGGCCAGAACCCTGAAGGAGCGCGTGTATGGCCAGCGGATCGTACTGTTCGCCCCTTTGTACATCGGTAATCTTTGCACCAACAACTGCGCATATTGCGGATTCAAGGCGTCGAACATGAAGGTGAAGCGGGTGACGCTCGATCATGACGACCTGGTCAGTCAGGTAAAGGCCCTGGAAGATTCCGGGCAAAAAAGACTGATTCTTGTTTACGGGGAGCACCCCAAATACGACGCACGGTTCATTGCCGAAACCGTACGAACGGTCTACTCTGTGAAGAGCGGACCAGGGGAGATCAGGCGGGTCAACATCAATGCGGCGCCCCTCGACATCGATGGGTTCAGGATCGTAAAAGACGCCGGAATTGGTACCTATCAGATATTTCAGGAGACTTACCACGAAGAGACCTATGCGAAGGTGCATCTCGGGGGTATGAAAAGGAATTTCGAGTGGCGGCTGACGGCCCTCGACCGGGCCCAGGAGGCCGGGATAGATGATGTTGGAATCGGTGCGCTTTTCGGGCTCTACGACTGGCGATTCGAAGTCATGGGCCTGGTGCGGCACACCAACCATTTTGAAGCGGTTTACCATGTTGGCCCACACACCATCTCTTTCCCGAGAATCCAGTTTGCCTCCCAACTCAACATCGACAAGTCGCACCTGGTTTCGAACGAGGAGTTCACCCGACTTGTAGCCATTCTCAGGCTCGCGGTTCCATATACCGGTTTGATCCTCACGGCAAGGGAACCTGCCGAAATACGCGACGAGATCATGCAATTCGGCGTATCACAGATCGACGGCGGAACCAATATCGAGATGGGTGGCTATGCAAAAAAGAAGGAGAATGAAGAGCAGGACATTGACCTGGAACAATTTCAGATCAATGACAACCGGAGCCTGAATGAGATCATGGACGATCTCATCGATCACAAGTATATCCCGTCATTCTGTACCTCCTGTTACCGGTTGGGGCGCACCGGTGAGCATTTCATGGAATTCTCGGTCCCGGGTTTCATCAAGAGATTCTGCCAACCGAATGCACTCATGACCCTCGTGGAATACCTTGAAGATTACGCTCCCCCCGCAACCAGGGAAAAGGGGTACGCCCTTGTCAGCGAAAAACTTGCGGAGATGGACGATCCCCAGTTCAGAAAAAAAGTGGAAGAAAAGATTGCACAGATAAAGGAAGGGAAGCGGGATCTCTATTTTTAGACGGATGCAAGCGTCTTTCCCTTTACCCGTTCAATCAATCCATTATCAATCAATTAAAAAAACAACGAATGGCAATGTCAGAAGTCCGCATCATCGGCCTGCTCATCACCGACAGGATCAAAGAGGCCGGCCTTACCCAGGGAAAACTCACAAAATATTCACACATCATCAAATCGAGACTAGGCTTTCATGAGGTCAGCGAGGATGTGTGCAGCCGCGTAGGTATCATCATTCTGCAATTGGCCGGCCCCCGCGAGACCTGCGAAATGTTTGAAGAGGAACTGAAGGAGATTGGCGGGCTTGAAGTTCAGCACATGATCTTTAATTTTTAATAAATTGTCAGGATAACCCTATCCTGCTTATTACAGTGCAATCAATTCAAGAAACGATGACGAACGAGATCTGTATTCTTGGCATTCAAATAACCGGTCGTATAAAAGATATTTCTGTGGTACAGAATATCCTCACCAAGTTTGGGTGCTCCATCCGCACCCGACTGGGTTTGCACCGTGTGGAGGGCGAATTTTGCGCCAAAACCGGCATCATTCTCCTTGAACTTACAGGCGAAAAGGATGAACGTATGAAGCTTGAAAACGAATTGCTGGCCGTTGACGGGCTTTTGGTAAAAAAGATGGTCTTTGAGGAGGTCACACCAGCGTGATCCTGGTACCGCCGTTATCTATCCCCAGCATCGTGGTCTTGGTGATAATGGTATCCTTACCCGAGTGTTCCACAAAATGGATGGCAGCCCTTACCTTGGGTCCCATACTGCCATCGGGGAACTGACCTTCATCAAGGTAACGCTTTGCTTCGGCTATTGTCATCCGGTCGAGTGACTTTTCCTGGGGAGTGTTGAAGTTAATACAAACCTTTGGGACGTCGGTGAGAATGAAGAATTTATCGGCATTGATCTGCGAGGCGAGCAAGGCCGATGCAAGATCCTTGTCGATAACGGCATCGATACCCTGCAGTTTATTGGGTTCCACATAAAAAACCGGAATCCCCCCCCCTCCCACTGCAATGGCGATCTGTCCTTCGCGGGCAATCTTTTCGATGGTCTTTTTATTGATGATGACCAGGGGACGCGGTGAGGCCACCACTTTACGCCAGCCTCTTCCCCGTGGATCTTCCCGGAACACAGATCCGGTTTCCTGAGCCATTTTATCGGCCTCCTCTTTGGTATAATAGGGACCCACCGGTTTCGTGGGATTCTGAAAAGCGGGATCATCCTTGTTCACCAGTACCTGGGTGGCAATGGTGATGATGTCGCGTTCCATATCGTATTTTTCAAGGACGTTTTTCAGCTGCTGTTCAATGACATAGCCAATGAAACCCTGTGAGTATGCCACACAGATATCCAAGGGCATTTCAGGGAGGCCAAAGACCTTGTTGCCTGCCGAGTTGGCCAGCATGATATTGCCAACCTGCGGACCGTTACCATGGGTGATCACAATGTTATAGTCACGTTTGATCAGCTTTACCAGCGACTCGCCGGTGGCATAGGCGTTACTTTCCTGTTCGTCGATCGTACCTTTTTGGTCACCCCTCAGCAGGGCGTTTCCACCCAGGGCAACAACAGCGAGCTTTTTCATATGGAATCTGATTGGATGGCAAAATTAGTCAATTTTTCAAATCTTTGGCTACCTTCGCAGTTCAATGCACAACCAGAAAAAAGCATATCTTTACGCTTTCGCCGCCATTGCCTGCTGGTCAACCATCGGTTCGGCGTTCAAAATCTCCCTTCAATATCTTGATCCAGCCAATCTGCTGTTTTATTCCGGATTGACTGCATCCATCCTGCTCTACATCACGATCAGGGCCCGGGGGATCCCTATTGGCATGATGCACATGCACAGACCGGAAATTTTCCGATCTGCATTGTCAGGACTGCTGAACCCATTCCTGTATTACCTGGTGCTCCTTAAAGCGTACGATCTTCTGCCGGCGCAGGAGGCAGGCACCCTGAACTACATCTGGCCTCTCGTGCTGGTGTTGCTTTCGATCCCGGTCCTGAAGCAACGTATCAACGGGTGGAGTATCCTGGCCGTTTTCATCAGCTTTGCCGGGATCATCCTTATCTCATGGAGACCTGATCTGTCGATGGGTTCGGATCTTACAACCGGTAAAGAGATGCTGAACAGCAGGGGGGACCGTGTATTGGGGGTGGTCCTGGCGGTCGGGAGTGCCTTCTTCTGGTCCGGGTACTGGCTTTTGAACCTGAGAGACCACCGGGAACCGATTGTGAAGGTTTTCCTCAGCCTCCTTGCGGGTACCATATACACCGGGATCTATCTTTCATTGACGGGAGGATTTGCAAAGATCACCTGGCCGGGCCTGGCGGGCGCAGTCTACATCGGCATCTTCGAAATGGGGCTCACCTTTGTGCTTTGGCTAAATGCATTGAGATACAGCACCACAACCGCCAAGGTCTCGAACCTCATCTATCTCTCGCCTTTTGTGTCGCTATTCATCATCCATTATGCGGTCGGGGAAACCATCCGGGCAGCCACCGTTGCAGGACTGTGCCTGATCGTTGGCGGAATCATCCTTCAATACTACACACGGAACAGGGTGTCGCGGTAAATTTCTTACATTTGCCGCATGGATTTCAAATCGGTTGCATTTCACCATTTCGGATGCAAGGTAAATTTTTCGGAAGCCTCCTCCCTTTCGCGGCAATGTAAAGAGCTGGGCCTGGATGTACTCGATTTCCATTCACGGGCCGACATTTACGTGATCAGCACCTGTGTGGTCACCTCGATCGCAGAGAAAAAATGCCGGGCAGCCATCAGGCAGGCTCACAAGCTGAATCCTGATGCGCTGATCGCGGTGATCGGTTGTTTCGCGGAACTGAAACCCGATTTGGTTGCCGGTCTCGATGGCGTAGGGATCGTCCTGGGTCATACCGGCAAATTCAATCTGGTGGAGGAGATTGAAAAATTCAGCCGGCAACATGGTGAGAAAGCCCAACCGGATGTCGCAGAGGAACCCGGTCCGTTCAACTGCGAATCCGCACACCCTCTGATAACCACTGAGCAACGGGTTACAGAACCGACAGAGGTTAAAAGAACTTTTTCAACAGGCGATTTTATCCCGTCGTGGTCGTCGGGCGACAGAACAAGGTCATTCCTGAAAATCCAGGACGGATGCGACTATTTCTGTACCTATTGTACCATTCCTCTGGCCAGGGGGCGAAGCAGAAGCGACACCATAGAAGGCATCCTGCGGCAGACGCAAGAGATCATTGCCTCCGGGGCCCGTGAGATCGTGCTGACAGGGGTCAACATCGGCGATTTTGGCCGTCACAACGGAGAAGATTTTCTCACGCTCATCCGCACCCTCGACCTCACTGAGGGACTCCAACGGGTAAGGATCTCATCGATCGAGCCGGATCTTTTAAGCGATGAAATCATTGAATTCGTTGCCGGTTCAAAACACTTCCTGCCCCATTTCCACATCCCGCTGCAGTCGGGTTGCGACAGGATCCTGCAACTGATGCGCAGGAAATACGACACCCGCCTCTATCGCTCAAGGGTCGAACGCATCCGCAAACTGATGCCCGGTGCCTGCATTGCCGCAGATGTCATTGTAGGGTTCCCGGGCGAGACGGAAGAAGATTTTGAAGAGACCCGCCGTTTTCTCCAGGAAACCGACATCAGCTACCTGCACGTTTTTACCTATTCGCAGCGTGACCATACTGTTGCCGCGAAAATACCCGACCGTGTTGATGAAAAGACCAGAAAAGCACGAAGCCACATGCTGCATGAACTGTCGGACCACAAGAAAAAAGACTTTTACGAGCGTCATAACGGGCTGCACGCCAACGTTCTGTTTGAATCGGACGATACCAACGGTTGGATGCATGGCTTCACCGCAAATTACATCAAGGTAAAACATCCCTACGATGCAGGCCTGGTCAACCAGGTAAGGGAGGTGTTGCTAACCGGCACGGACAGCGACGGTGTGTACCTTGTGAAAATAATGGGATGACCTGTACAGAGGTGCCAGGGTTGAAGATAGAAGAATCAATGGCTGCAGGGAGAATTACAAGTACAAATTGAACAAAGAGGTTTGAAGATGAACCAGGATTCGAAAATACCCGCGGCACGGCTTGAGGAGATTACGGCCGAAGCATGTCTTCTTGCCAGGAAAACAGGTGCTTTCCTCATGGAGGAGGTTTCAGGCATCGGGCGTTCAGACGTTGAAATTAAAGGGCTGCACAACTTTGTCACCAGAGTCGACCGGGAATCAGAAAAAAGGCTGGTCAAAGGACTTTCGGAAATTTTACCGGGTTGTGGGTTTATTGCCGAGGAGGATGACAGCCTGGAGCGGGCCGAATACACGTGGATCGTTGATCCGCTCGACGGAACCACCAATTTCATTCACCGGGTTCCCCTGTTTACCATCAGCATTGCCCTGGTGAAAAATAATGAACCGCTCATCGGCATTGTTTATGAACCAAATCTTAATGAGTGCTTCTATACCTGGAAAGGGGCTCCTTCTTTCCTGAACGGTAACTCCATAAGGGTATCGGAAACAACAAGTGTATTTGATTCCCTGTTTGCCACCGGCTTTCCTTATACTGATTACAACCGGCTGGATGATTACCTGGCGCTTTTCCGCTACATGCTCAAAAACAGCAGTGGCATGCGTCGTCTCGGATCTGCCGCGGCTGACCTTGCCTATGTGGCGTGCGGAAGGTTCGACGGATTTTTTGAATATGGCCTTGGGGCCTGGGATGTAGCAGGAGGCTCCATCCTGGTAAGCAATGCCGGCGGACAGGTATCGGATTTTTCCGGGACCGGTGATTACCTTTTTGGAAAACAGATTATTGCAACCAATAAATTGATCTATAACGAATTTCTAAAACTTTTTGAGCCATGGAGAAAAAAATCGAGCTGATACAGGGAGACATTACCAAGTTGCAGGTTGATGCAATCGTCAATGCGGCAAATCCTTCGCTGCTGGGAGGAGGAGGCGTGGACGGGGCCATCCACAAGGCCGCAGGTCCCGGCCTGGCAGAGGTGTGCCGGTTACTGGGGGGATGCAAAACCGGAGAGGCGAAAACGACCCGCGGCTACAAACTTCCTTCAAAGTTCGTCATCCACACGGTTGGACCCGTATGGGGGGTTGGTGACCGAAATGAAGCGGAGTTGCTGGCTTCCTGTTACAAGAACAGCCTTATCCAGGCAACTATCCACGATTGTAAAACCATAGCCTTCCCGAATATTTCCACCGGGGTTTACCACTTTCCTAAGGAACTGGCTGCGGAGATCGCGATCAGCGAAGTAAAAAAATACCTGGATCAGAACCCGGTTCCTGAAAAAGTGACCTTTGTTTGCTTCGATGATGAGAATTATGAGATTTACAAGAAAGCTCTGACGAACTAATACCCTCGCAGAAGAATAAATTTGCCGGCCAGTTTACAATGAGAACAATCCATCTGATCGCACTGATCCTGATCTGTCAGGGGCTTTTCGCCCAGCCGGAAAAGAAGAGCATTGAAGCTGTCCGGTCGGAAGATTCTCCGAGGATTGACGGGGTTCTCGATGAACCATGCTGGCAGAATGCCCAGGTGGCTAAAGATTTTCTGCAGCGGATTCCATATAATGGCCGGCCTGCCACTTTCGAAACAGAGGTACGGTTTCTATATGATAACACAGGGTTATACATCGGCGCCGACCTAAAGGATCCCTGGCCCGACAGCATTCCAACGCAGCTTGGCCTGCGTGATTCGCCCGAACTGAATGCCGACAATCTTGTCATCGGACTAAGCCCGTTCAATGATGGGTTGAATGCCTTCTGTTTCATGGTTTATGTATCTGATGTACAGGCGGATTTTAAAATTTCAGGAGAAAATGGGGAAGATGATTTCACATGGGATGCCGTGTGGACCAGTAAGGCGAAAAAATATGACAAAGGTTGGATCTGCGAGATGAAGATCCCCTACTCGGCCATTCGTTTTCCCAAGACCGACTTACAACAATGGGGTTTGAACTGCCAGCGAAGCATCCGGCGCTATAGGGAATACAATACCTGGAACCTGATCGATTCAAAGGTTTCCGGCATTGTAAACCAGGCGGGGTTACTGACTGGCATCAGCCACATCAAACCGCCATTGCGCCTGTCGCTTATGCCCTACGTGTCGGGATATGTTCAGAATGCACCCGGAAGCAGTAACTACAACTTTTCCTACAATTACGGGGCTGACCTGAAATATGGAATAAACCAGAGTTTTACGCTCGACATGACCCTTATCCCCGACTTTGGCCAGGTAAGATCGGATGACATCATGTACAACTTCACTCCATTTGAAATTCAATATGATGAACGAAGACAATTTTTTACCGAAGGGACAGAGTTGTTCAATAAGGGTGGGATCTTTTATTCCAGACGTGTCGGAAGCGAACCCAAGGGATTTTACAAAGCTTATGATCAAACGGATACCAATGAGATGGTGAGCAAAAACCCTGCAACTACCAAACTCATCAATGCGACCAAAATATCAGGCAGAACGACAGGAGGGCTAGGCGTTGGTTTTTTTAATGCCATGTCGGCCAATACCTGGGCCACCATCACCGACACCGTTACCGGTCAGAGCAGGGAATTCCTGACACAGGGGTTCACCAACTACAACATGGTGGTGCTTGATCAGAACCTCAAAAACAACTCCTACCTCGATTTTCTCAATACGAATTACTACATGCCTACAGAAGGCTACATGGCCAATGTGACAGGAACCTCATTCAAATTCGCGAATAAGAAATACACGTATGCCCTTGCCGGTGATGGCTTTGTCAGTCAGAAATATTATAGTCACGAGGCCCCCGACCTGGGGTACCATTATACGGTAGGGTTCGGTAAGATCTCGGGGAATTTCAAATTCAATTATCAGCAGTTGCTCGAAACAGACACCTACGACCCGAACGATCTGGGCTTCAATCCGGTCAACAACAGGTTTAACAACGCGCTTTCGTTTCGGTACAACCTTTATGAACCCTTCTGGAAGGTAATCAACTGGTATAATTTCCTTAAGATCAGCTACAACAACATTTATGAAGGAATGAAATACACTTCGTTGAAGATCGAAGGAAGTTCGAATACGACCACGAAGAAATACCTGACGATGGGTGCCAACCTTGATCTTCAACCCATCGAAGCGCACGATTATTATGAACCAAGGGTGCCTGGCTGGATGTACAGGGTTCCATGGAACATCTATCAGAATGCATGGATATCAAGCGACTACAGAAAACCATTTGCTCTTGACATGTCGCTGGGCGGATATTTTTCTCCACAATACGTATCATCGGGTTATGACTTTTCACTCAGTCCGCGCATCAGACCGTCGGACCGGATCATGATCATTTACCTTCTCTGGACCAATAAAATAATGAATGATGTCGGGTATGTTATGGATTCAACGGACCAGACGAATAACACGGTAATCCTCTTCGGCAGGCGCGACAGGCTGACTGTCATGAATTTGCTGGAGGCTAACTTTATGATCACCTCCAATATGAGCCTTGACTTGCGGGCCAGGCATTACTGGGTTTCGGTACCCTACTTATCCTTTTTCCGGCTTCAGCCTGACGGGTCGCTTCTTCCTGCTGATTATCAAGGCGATGCCGACATCAACTACAATCTCTTCAACCTTGATTTCACCTATATCTGGAATTTTGCACCTGGTAGCCAGGTCAGCGTAATGTGGAAACACGCAATAAACACCTACGACAACGAAATCAACAGAAATTTCTTCGACGATTTCAGGAAAACCCTCTTGGCTCCTTCATCCAACTCCTTCTCTATCAGGGTTATCTATTACCTGGACGCGCTGTACTTTAAAAGAAAGAAATCATAACAGGGAGATAAGATTCTTCAGTTATCCGGTGTTTTTTTATCCAGGCTGATAAAATCGAGAACCTCACCACGGTCATTGTAGGCAAAGATTTTCATCCTTGTTGCCGAAACATCGATGATCAAAAAATTGTAATCCTTTACCTGTTTAACGGTGTAAGATGCCGCAACCGGTTTTTGCAACGGTGCGCCGGCCGAACCGGCCACCAGATGGACAATACCGTTTACACTGTTATGCTGGTAAAAATGAGAATGTCCTGATAATACAAGATCCACTCCCGTATAGTCAAAGACCTTCCGGGTGATTTCAATCATCGCCTGATTCTCACCATGTCCGCCTTTGCAATAGGCCGGGGCATGCGACATGACAAGTTTCCATGCAGCCCTGCTGTAAGCCAGATCCTGCTTAATAAATTCAAACTGTGGAGACCCTTCGTGGTAAGGGATCTCCTGATTCATACAAACGACATGGAGATCTCCGTAATCAAAAGAAAAGTAATCACCGGTACCTGATGCTGACCGGGGTGAACGGCTGAACGCGATGGCATTATCCTTCCATCCTTCGTGGGGACCCGGTGTATTGAAATAAGGAACAGATACGGTTATCTCTTGAAATTCAGATACAAAGAATTCTGTTTTCCAGGATTCATAGGAGTCCTTCCTGCACAGTCCGCCTCCCAAAAGTAACACCATGGGATCTGCTGATTTGACGAGGCCGGCAATTCTTTTGAAGACCTGCGTGCCGGTATGGTTACCGGCCATCCAGGCAAAACGGAATGGCATCCCCGGCGTAACCGCCGTAAAAAAACTGAAGACAGGCGAAGTTGTATCGAGCTGCGAAACCAGGTATTTATACCTTGTCGCCGGGACAAGCCCGGTAAGTTCTATGGCGTGGACAAAGGTGGTTTCCGTTGTCTTCCTGATCTCTTTGGTTGATGAGGAGAATTCGGCTACAGTATCGGTTCCAAATTTAACGGTAACAGCGTCCCTGCTGTCGCACTCAACCAACACCCACACCGAGTGAGGGGTAACTCCCTGAAGGAATGGCTGCATCAGTATCTTTGCCTGCAAACAACCGGCAACCATCAACGCTACCAGAACAAACAGAAAACGTGTGAATTGCTGATACGCTATTCGGAAAGAATTTTCCTTCATCGGGTAACCGAAGGATTACTTCAGTTTGGCATTTTCTACAATTACTTCGTAAAAGTAACCTGCGCCAAAATCCTTGTTAACCGCCACTGTACCTTCAATCACCACGACAGCCCCGACGGTGGTGGAGTCGGTGGTGGTAACCGTAAGATCATATTTATCGTTCTCTTTTGTTCCATCCTGTATATGGACCCAGTTGCGGTTCATGATCTGGGAGGAGAATTTTACGACTTCCCCCCTTACTCTTACAACCTTTCCGGCGTATTCCCCAAAGTTTGAAAATAACTCGGCAATGGTGATGCCACCTTCGGCTTTCGGAACATTAATGCCCGTCTTTTCAGGCACAGGCTGGCGGCCTGAGGGACGCTGAACCATCTTTTGGGGCTCGGCCGTTATGGGCTGATCGGTAAAGTTCTCTACGAAAAGGATGCTTGGAAAAGTCCGTTTCAACTCCCGGCTTGCAAAATTCTTCATCTCCATGCTGCCCGACCAGTAATAAGTCCCCCCCTCCTTAACATCGGCCTGGTTGATGGCCATCCAGTATTCATTTCCGTCCTCCGTAGCCCGGATATATGTGTAGGCAGAAGTCTGTATAACTTCCTCCACTTCAACCTCGTGGGCATTCGAAGCCAGTTTCACCCGTTCTTTGCAAGCCTGGAAAGTGATCAGAATTCCACTGATCACAACTAAAAGCACTAACCTGATTCTCATTTTCATATCTTTGTCTGTTAATAACTGATTCGTGGGCATCAGCACACCTGACGAGGTTCCATGGTACGGAATACCAGGGATCACCAGCCTGATTCCACTGCAAAACTAATGAATATTCACAATCCCCAGGAGAATTAATGACAGCATCACACCGCTTTTATGTTTTCATTCTCGGCGCCCTGGTCATCATCACCGTTGCCTACGTCGGGTATTCAGGTTATACTTACTACACCACTCCCTTGCAGGAAAGGTTCTATCATGAAAACCACCAGGCACTCAAACCCGGTGGAAGCTGGGGTCACGGCCTTGGGATCGCCGGGTCATTTGCCATGCTGGTCGGCGTGGCCTCGTATATGATCCGCAAGCGGAGCCGCACCCTGGCCAGGTTCGGAAAACTAAAACACTGGCTTGAGTTTCACATCTTTCTTTGCACCCTGGGCCCCGCCCTTGTCCTGTTTCATACCTCTTTCAAATTCGGAGGGATCGTTGCTGTAAGTTTCTGGAGCATGGTTGCCGTTTTCCTGAGCGGAATCATAGGCCGGTTCATTTACATCCAGATCCCGAGAAGCATTGAAGGCAGGGAACTGACGGCACAGGAGATCGGCGAAATGCGCACAAATCTGATTCAGCAGATTGCCGCTGAAACGCCTGAATCATTTCACGGGGTACAAAAGATCAGTGTCGTTTCAGATCTTCAGCAAAGGAAGGAGTCGGCAAAATCATTTCCGGGTTTCTTCTCATCCTATCGCAGAAACAAGCTGATAATAATGGAATTGAAAACCGAAATGGCACTATCGGGGATCAAGGCTGATACGATGCGAAAGATCATCGGCCTGGTAAAAAAGGAGTTGAAGCTGAGCCGCAGAATCGAACGGCTCGATGGCATGCAACGGCTTTTCAGGTACTGGCATGTGGCCCATCTGCCCTTTGCGATCGTGATGCTGATCATTATGATCGTTCATGTGGTGGTGACAATCTTATTCGGTTATCGTTGGATCTTTTAATATTGTCATCTTGGATGACCTGATTGAAATATTGGTCTATGTCATTACCGGCCTGCTGTGCATCGTTGCGGTTTTAATCTATTTGCGGAGGCAAAAACGTCAGTCGGATTTGGTTTCGGAGAAAATCGGGCATGCGAGGGCCGAAGGTCTTTTTGAGCCCGTTTCGCTGCATCCGGTAGTGAACCCGAATGCCTGCATTCAGACCGGGGCCTGCATACTTGCCTGCCCTGAAAAGGACATCCTGGGGATCAGGAACGGAAAAGCCACGACCATCAATGCCTCGCGCTGTGTGGGCCACGGCGCCTGTTTCCATGCATGCCCCACCCAGGCGATCACCCTGTGCATCGGCACTGAAAAGAGGGGTGTTGAATTGCCGCATGTAGACCAGAACTTCGAAACCAACGTGCCCGGGTTGTTCATTGCCGGAGAACTGGGTGGCATGGGGTTGATAAAAAATGCCGTCGAACAGGGCAAGCAAGCTGTTTCCAATATCGTTAAAAAGGGTATGGGCAATCATACTGCTGAATATGACCTTGTGATTGTCGGGGCGGGACCGGCCGGAATTTCAGCCTCGCTGGCCGCTAAAAAACACAACCTCAGGTTTATCACTCTTGATCAGGATACCCTTGGCGGCACCGTGTTTACCTTTCCACGCTCAAAAGTAGTCATGACCGCTCCAATGGACCTGCCCATGCACGGGAAAGTAAAATTGTACGAAACCAACAAAACTGAACTTTTAAAACTCTGGTTGGAGATCCTTGAAAAATACCAGATCACCGTAAGAGAACAAACGAAAGTGGAATCGATCGCCCGCGAAAATTCATATTTCCGCCTGCTGACATCCGGTGCCGGTGAATTCACCGCTAAGTACGTGATCCTGGCCATCGGCCGGAGGGGTTCTCCCAGGAAACTTGGAATTGAAGGTGAAAATCTTGAAAAGGTCGCCTACCGCCTGCTTGAACCTGAACAGATCGCCGGGAAAAAGATCATCGTGGTGGGTGGAGGCGATTCAGCCATCGAGTCGGCGCTGCTGCTTGCCGGCCGTAACGAGGTGATCCTCTCCTACCGCGGGGACTCCTTTGCCCGGATCAAACCAAAGAATCAGGCCAATATCAATGCCGCTGCACAAGCCGGACTCATCGATGTTCAGTTTGGTTCACAGTTAACCGCGATTGAACCGGAGGTGGTTCACCTATCCTGGTCAACCGCCGGCAAACCAGATCAGCAGATACCGAATGACCTTGTGTATATTTTTGCCGGCGGCGAATTGCCAACACAGTTCCTTTCAAAAGCGGGGATCATCATTACAAAGAAATTCGGTGAAGCCATCCTGAAGCATTGAATATCAATCATTTTCTTTTGAAAGTATACTATCATTAGCCAGATCGTCGTTACGGCTTGGTTTGTCAATCATAAAAATGTAGATTTGTAGTTTGAAACCCTGTTTATGAAACAAGGTACTATCCTATTTCTTCTCATACTTTTACTGCCGTTGGCTGGTTACGGGCAAATCTCGCCGGGCAAGCTTACTGCCGTTCATGCACATCTTGAAGGAATCAGTAACTGCACCAAGTGCCACACCCTCGGCGACAAGGTAACGAACGACAAGTGCCTTGCCTGCCATACGGAGCTGAAATCGCGCATCGACCTCAACCTGGGTTATCATGCTTCGGCAGAGATTAAAGGACACAATTGCACAAAATGCCACAGCGACCATCATGGAGTCAATTTCCAGATCATCCGGTTCGATAAGGATAAATTCAACCATCAGCTTACGGGTTACCCTTTGACAGGGGCGCATGCCGGCCGCCAGTGCACCGACTGTCATAAAAAGCAATTCATTACCGACAACCGCCTAAAAAACAAGAAGTTCACCTACCTTGGCCTAAACCGGCAATGTGTAACCTGTCATGAAGACTATCACCAGAAAACCTTGTCGCAGCAATGCGGTGATTGTCATTCCGACCGTTCATTCAAGCCAGCCACCGGTTTCAGTCACGACCGATCAAAATTCAGGCTGGCCGGAAGTCACCGGGAGGTCGCCTGCGAAAAATGCCACAAAATAACCACCAGGGACGGTAAAAAATTCCAGGAATTCAAAGGAGTGCCATTCCAGGGATGTGTAAGTTGCCATTCCGACCCTCACCAGAACCGGTTCGGGCAGCAATGCGCCCAATGTCATACTGAAGTTTCATTTAAGGCTATTAAGGGAAACAGCAATTTCGACCATGCACTGACCAGGTTCCCGCTCACCGGCAAGCATGCGCAGGTAAGCTGCAAGTCTTGCCATAAATCAGGCATTTCGGCAGCGATCAGCTTTGCCCGCTGTTCTGATTGTCACACCGACTACCACCAGGGCCAGTTCGGCACCGGGCCAAGCAGCAGTGATTGCCGGGAGTGTCACTCCACCAAGGGTTTTCAGGGATCTTCATATTCAATTGAAAGACATAATCAGGGATCATTCAGGCTTGAAGGGGCACACCTTGCCACACCATGCATTGCCTGCCATAAAAAGAACGGACAGTGGACCTTTCGCCAGATCGGCCTGCAATGCGCTGATTGTCATACCGACATCCATGAAGGGTACATCAGCCAGGATTACTATCCCGGAAAGAGTTGCCGTGTTTGCCACAATTCCTCTTCCTGGGCCGATGTCTCCTTCGATCATGAGAAAACCGGTTTCCGGCTTTCGGATGTACACCGGAAGAAGTCCTGCCGCGATTGTCACTTCAACGCTGATCAAAATGGTACACTGGCCCAGCGGTTCGCCGTAATGGATGGTTCGTGCAATCAGTGCCATTCCGATAATCATGCCGGACAGTTTGACCGCGGCGGCGTTACCGATTGCCTGCGGTGTCATGAAGAAAACCTATGGAAGATCGACAGGTTTGATCATGACAGGACTGCGTTTAAACTGGATGGCAGTCATCAGAACGTACCCTGCCAGAAATGTCACAAACAAGTCACCGAAAATAACCGAACGTTCATCCTTTACAAAATAAAAGAGTGGAAATGCGAAAATTGCCATTGATCATAGCAGCGACGGTCATTTTTGTCTTCGCCTATGCAGGTATGAAGTCGGACTCTCCGCACGGTGCCGGTTTCTCATACAGTTGTGACCTGTGCCACAGCCCCAAAGGATGGAAACTGGACAAGGATATCTATGCATTCGACCACAATAAAACAGCGCTTCCGCTCACCGGGAAGCACCAGGCCCTGGATTGCCGCCAGTGCCATGTTTCGCTGGTTTTCTCCGATGCCGGGTCAGAATGTTCCGATTGTCATACAGATATACACTACCAGACGGTCGGTCCCGATTGCGGGAGATGCCACACACCGGAATCCTGGATCGTTAACAATATCAACGACATACACCGGAAAAGCCGTTTTCCGCTGCTCGGGGCCCATTACACCACCGATTGTTCCGAATGCCACAAATCAGCCTCCCTGCTTAGGTTCGAACCGCTTCCAACGGAATGCTACGCCTGCCATCAGAACGACTACAATGCCACCACCAGCCCCAACCACGTACAGGCCGGGTACTCAACAAATTGCACGGAATGTCACAGGATAAACAGCTTTTCATGGACCACGACCGATGTCGATCACTCCTTTTTCCCGCTTACTGCCGGTCATGCGATCAGCGATTGTTTTCGATGCCATACACCTGGTAACTATTCCAACATCTCCCGCGAATGTGTTTCCTGCCACCTCGACACCTACAATGCCACCACCAACCCGAAACACCAGGATGCCAAATTCCCGGTCACCTGCGAAGTGTGCCATACGACCAATCCCGGCTGGAAACCAGCGACCCTGAACCATGACTTCTTCCCGCTCACCAGCGGCCATTCACAGGTGGAATGCGCCAACTGCCACATCAACGGTAATTATACCAACACTCCAACGGCATGTGTTGCCTGCCACCTCGAAGATTATACCAATACCACCAATCCGAATCATGCCAATGCAAACATTCCGCAGACCTGCGCCGACTGTCATACGACCAATCCCGGGTGGACACCTGCCACCTTCCTGACACATGACCCGCTGTTCCCCATTTACTCCGGCGAACACCAGAACCAATGGAACAAATGCCAGGATTGTCACCCGAACCCTGCCAGCTATGCCGACTTCACCTGCATTGACTGCCATGATCACAACAAGACCGATATGGATAAGGAGCATGAAGGCCTTCCCGGGTATGCCTACAACAGCCCGGCGTGTTTTGCATGCCATCCGACGGGCAGCGCTGCAGGAGCGTTCAATCACAACAATACGGGTTTCCCGCTGACCGGGGCCCATACTTCCCAGCCCTGCGGCAACTGTCATGTCAGTGGTTACACAGGCACACCCAAGGAGTGTTTCGCCTGCCATACACAGGCCTTTGCCCAAACCGTGAATCCAAATCACAGTGCCCTGAGCATTCCGAATACCTGTGCCGATTGTCATACCACCAACCCCGGCTGGAAACCGGCCACTTTCCCCATCCACGGCAATTTTTACCTGCTGACGGGGGCGCATGCCGCCATATCGAACGAATGTGCCCGCTGCCATAACGGCAATTACACCACCACACCCAACACATGTGCAGGCTGTCACATAGGGAACTACAACCAGACCACCAACCCGCCGCACGCCTCGGCCCAGTTCCCGACTGACTGCGAGACGTGCCATAACCAGAATAACTGGGTTCCGAGTACCTTCAATCATGACGGGCAGTATTTCCCCATCTATTCAGGGAAACACAGGGGGGAATGGACACTTTGCTCCGATTGTCACACAAATCCAGGCAATTATGCGGTTTTCAGCTGTATCGACTGCCATGAACACAACAAACCCGACATGGATGATGAACACAGCGGGGTGACCGGTTATGCCTACAACAGTCTTTCCTGTTTCCAGTGCCATCCCGACGGCAGCGCGGCCAAGCTTTTCAAGGCCAACGACCTCAGAAAACAAGACTGAAGATGAAACCAGCCGCAATATTGTTTAGCCTGTCGCTGACGCTCTTGATCTCACTGTCGGCAAACTCACAATCCGACTCTGCTGGTGTGATTTCATACATCACTACGCAAAGCGTGTATGTTAAATTCGGATCAACCCAGGCCATTCAGCCCGGCGACACGCTTTATGCCGAGTTCAACGGGCAACGGACCCCTGCTCTTGTCGTTACCGGAAAATCTTCCATCTCCTGTGTGTGCAATCCTCTAGAAGGCTTTACTCCCACCCTGTCGCAAAGTATCTATTTTAAACGAGGTACACGCCAGGGCATTAAGCCAGATCAGCCCGCACCTGCCAATTTCGCTTCAGGAGTCAAGGAGACCGGTGAAATTAAGCCCGACAGCACCGAAAAAAGTCCTTCTGCTGCCAACCTTGAAGATAAAAGTACCCGTATCTCATCAAAAACAAACCGGCAGCAGATCCACGGCAATCTAGCAGTGGCGGCGTACACCAATTTTTCAAATACGGATGCCGGCAACTCGCTGAAAATGAAATATACGTTCTCATTTCTTGGTAAAAACCTGGGGAATACGAACCTTTCGGCCGAGTGCTATATCAACTATATCAGGAACGACAATCAATGGAATGAGATCCCGAACACCATTTTCAACAGCCTGAAAATCTACAGTCTTGCCCTGAGGTATGATTTCGGCAGCAAGGCTTCCCTCCTTTTAGGCCGGAAAATAAATCCTTACCTGTCGAACATGGGAGCAAACGACGGTTTGCAGTTCAATGCCAGATTCGGCGATTTCGGACTCGGAGTTATTGCCGGCTTCAGACCCGATTTCCAGGATTATGGCTTTGATGCCGGGCTTTTCCAGGCAGGAATCTATGCCGCCCATGAGTTGCAGGGGAAACACGGACGGATGCAAAGCACCCTCGCCTTCGTGGAACAGACCAACGACTGGAAAACCGATCGTCGGTACCTCTACCTGCAGCATGTTAACTCGCTGGTAAAAAGGCTTTCGTTTTATGGCACAGCCGAGCTTGACCTTTATAAAATGAACTTTAACCAGGCTGACAGTTCCTACACTTCGGCCAGCACCCTTCAGCTCACCAACCTCTATCTTTCACTCAGCTACCGCATCCTCAGGCAATTAACTGTTGCATTCTCATACAGTTCACGTCAACCTGTTATCTATTACGAAACCTACCGTAATTACCTGGATAAACTCCTTGATCCGGAGAACCTCCAGGGATACCTGCTCCAGGTGACATACCGGCCGGTGAACCGACTCTCCATCGGGGTCACCGGGGGGTACAGGTTCATGAAAGCGGATAACAGGCCCACGAAAAACCTTCATGGCTACGTGTCGTACAATGATATTCCCGGTATCCGTTCTACCGCAACAGTGTCTGTAACCCTGCTTGAAACCGCCTACCTTGGTGGAAACATCTACAGCATCGGGTTATCGAAGGACCTTGTAAAAGGCAGGTTTTCCGGTAGCATCACATACCGGTACATCGATTACAGGTTCAGCTACGCCGGCAACGACCTTATTCAGAACGTTGCCGAAGCATCACTGAACTGGAGGATCCTGAAGAAATTGGGGTTGTCCGTCTATTATGAAGGCACCTTTGAACCAGAGAACCTCTTCAACCGGCTTTACGGCCAGGTTCAATTCACATTCTGATCAATCATGGAAACTCTTCTTTACTGCATCTAAAAGAACATGGAAAGCATTTTCCTTTTAGATGCAATTATTCCAATAGGAACAACATTATTATTTTTGCCATCTTGTTCCTTTTCGGGACACAGACATCTCAACAAGTTGAAAAGCATGACAATATTATCCAATTGTAACAAAATGAACTATCTGAATATTACTTCCAGGAGCTATATGCTGCTTTTGGGTATCATTCTAATCCTTACTGGCTGCAAAAAATCCTCGAATGAACCGGCATCTGAACCGGAAAACATTCCTGTCGGTTTTGCTCTTTCACTTAGTGGCAATTTTCAGCCATACGGTGTCATTCAACAAAACGGAATCAACCAGGCCATCCAGGAGATCAACGATAAAGCGCTAATCCCGGGGTACAGGATCGTACCCTGTTTTATGGATGACAAATCGGTTCCCGATACCTGCCGGGTTGTGTTCAGGGATCTCATTTTCAACAAAAAGGTGTTGGCCATCATCGGGCCAACCTCATCCAACAGCGCATTTGTTGCAGACACTGTTGCCCAGAACAACCAGGTGGTCGTGATGGGGATCTCGAACACGGTCCCCGGGATCACAGAAATGGGCCATTATGTTTTCCGTAACAGTCTCCCGGAGTCATCGGTGATACCCAATACGATCGCTGTAACCCATCAAATACTTGGTTATTCGAAGGTCTCGATCGTATTTGGAAATGATGATCCCTATACCCTGGGTGCCTACGATGCATTCAGGACCGCCCTGGAAGGAACTGCGGGTGTCACCATCATCACTACCGATACAGCCCGGAAAGGCGATACCGATTTCTCGGAGCAGGTGGCAAACATACAGCAAGCCGGTCCCGATATCATCGTGCTGGCGCTCCTGGTCAATGAGGCAGCACGTTTCATGGTGCAGGCGCGTGCCGCCGGTATACCGGAAACCGTTAGGTTCATCGGCGGCAACAGTTTCAATACCCTGAGCCTCTGGCAGCAGGCAGGGATAGCCGCCCAGGGAGCCATCTGCGGCAGTGCCTGGATCCATACCGAAAACACATCTGGCAACGCGGCTTTCGTTGAAAACTATAACCAGAGATACGGGGCACGACCCGATCAGTTTGCTGCCCAGGCTTATACAAGCGTTTACATCCTTGCCGATGCCATCAGGCGGGCGGGGACTCTCAACAGAACCTCGTTGAGAAACTCACTTGGCAACACAGCAAACCTCGAGACGATCCTTGGCAATTTTTCATTCGATGCCAACAGAAACCCGGTTCACACTCCGGTGGTCCAGGAGCTGGTAAACGGGGATTTTATCCTCTTTGAATGATCTGACGCGAATACCGTAGGGTCATCTCAAATCAAACCGGTCGAGATCCATCACCTTGCACCAGGCGGAAACAAAGTCGCGGATGAATTTCTCCTGTGCGTCGGCGCTGCCGTACACTTCGGCCAGTGCCCGGAGTTCGGAGTTTGATCCGAAGACCAGGTCGACGCGGGTAGCAGTCCATTTAACCTCGCCACTTTTACGGTCCCTGCCTTCGTAAAGGTCATCAGAGCCTGCAACCGGTTTCCACTCAACATTGATGTCGAGCAGGTTCACGAAGAAATCGTTGGTGAGCACACCCTGCCTGCGGGTGAACACGCCGTGTGCCGATTGATCATAGTTGGTGTTCAGCACCCTCATTCCCCCGACCAGAGCCGTCATTTCCGGCGCCGTTAAAGTAAGCAGCTGCGCTTTATCAATGAGCAGTTCCTCGGGACGTATGGCATATCTGGACTTCAGGTAGTTACGGAAACCATCGGCAACCGGTTCAAGCACCGTGAACGATTCGGGATCGGTCTGTTCCTGCGTGGCATCCATGCGGCCAGGTGTAAAGGGGACTAGAATCTTGATTCCCGCTTCATTCGCTGCTTTTTCAACGCCGGCACAGCCAGACAGCACGATCAGATCGGCCAGCGACACCCTCTTTGCACCTGTCTGCCGCTTGTTGTAATCACTCCTGATACCTTCAAGGATCTCCAGTACGGAGGCAAGTTGCGGAGGATTGTTGACCGCCCAGTCTTTTTGCGGTGCAAGACGGATGCGAGCCCCATTGGCCCCACCTCTTTTATCGGATCCACGGAAGGTGGAGGCCGATGCCCAGGCAGTGGATACCATCTGCGATACCGACAATCCTGAATGAATGATTGCTGTCTTCAGCACAGCGATATCTGCTTCATCGATCAAAGGATGATCAACGGCAGGGATCGGATCCTGCCAGTTGAGTTCTTCGGCAGGAACCTCAGGCCCCAGGTACCGGGCACGCGGCCCCATATCCCGGTGGGTCAGCTTAAACCATGCCCGGGCAAAAGCATCGGCAAACTGATCGGGATTTTCCATGAACCGACGTGAAATTTTTTCATACTCGGGATCGAACCGCAGCGAAAGGTCTGTAGTGAGCATGCGCGGTGCATGTCGTTTCGATTTATCATGGGCGTCGGGTACTGTATTTGCCCCGGCCCCGTGCTTTGGCCGCCACTGCTGCGCACCTGCCGGACTTTTCTCCAGTTCCCATTCGTAACCAAACAGATTCCAGAAGAAGTTATTGCTCCATCTGGTAGGTGTAGTGGTCCAGGTAACCTCCAGCCCGCTAGTGATGGTGTCGCCTCCCTTACCGGTACCAAACCTGCTTTTCCATCCAAGCCCCTGATCCTCAATGTCAGCAGCCTCAGGCTCAGGACCAAGCAGCGCTGCATCCCCGGCTCCATGGGTCTTTCCGAAGGTATGCCCCCCGGCGATCAGTGCTACGGTTTCTTCGTCGTTCATGGCCATCCGGGCGAAAGTTTCGCGGATATCCCTGGCGGCAGCCACCGGATCGGGATTGCCGTTCGGGCCTTCAGGGTTAACATAGATAAGCCCCATCTGCACGGCAGCAAGCGGATTGTCGAGATCGCGCCCGCCTGAATAACGATCATCATCAGCGAGCCATTTGGATTCCGATCCCCAGTAAACATCCTCGTCCGGTTCCCATACATCCTCACGGCCGCCAGCAAACCCGAAGGTTTTTAATCCCATGGATTCCAAAGCCACATTTCCGGCAAGGATCATGAGGTCGGCCCAGGAAATTTTCCGGCCGTACTTCTGCTTAATCGGCCATAGCAGGCGTCGCGCCTTGTCCAGATTAACATTATCAGGCCAGCTGTTCAGCGGGGCGAACCGCTGCTGGCCGCTTCCCGCCCCGCCACGGCCGTCACCGGTACGGTATGTGCCTGCACTGTGCCAGGCCATCCGGATAAAAAATGGCCCGTAATGACCAAAATCAGCCGGCCACCAATCCTGTGAATCGGTCATCAGAGCATGCAGATCCTGTTTAAGGGCATTATAGTCAAGGCTCATGAACTCCTCCGCATAATTAAAATCCTTATCCATCGGGTTAGAGAGCGAGGAATGCTGACGCAGAATGTTAAGTTTCAATTGATTCGGCCACCAGTCGCGATTCTTTGTTCCACTACCTCCGCCAACCGGCTTTTTTTGTGCCCCGGTAACCGGGCACTTGCTGTTGTTGGTTTCATTCTTTTCCATATGCTTCGTTTTTATCTGTTTGGTTGATTTTTTCTTCCAGTGACGATAAGTATTAAAGAAGAATAATTCTTATATAATAATGAGCAAAATTAAGAAAAAAATCTCAATAAAAAAAAATTCTTCACGAAAGCACTTTTTATCCCGGGAATATAAAGGTCACCCTGGTTCCCAGAGCGGATCCATTGTGATCTTTGAGGTCGGTGATCTCAAATTGTATATTTTTCTTTGTTTTCTTATTGAGGATCTTTAACCGTTCAGCAGTAATGTTTGTGGCCATTGACTGATGGTTATTCAGCTGCGCCGATTCGAGTTCCCTGGCCCGTTCCCGTCCAATTCCGTCATCGGTGATGCTGATCACAAGGTTTTTTTCGCGGAGTTCCAGATCGACATCGATGCGTCCCTGGTCCTGCCTGTGTTTGATGCCGTGTTCCAAAGCATTTTCAAGAAACGGCTGGCAAAGCATAGGAGGAATAAAGACCTCCTCCTTAACGATACGTTCGTCCACCCTGATATAGTAATCAAATTTACCGGGATAGCGTATCTTCTGCAGTTCGAGATAGTTTTCGATAGTGTTGATTTCGCGGTCAAGCGTAACATATTCGTCCACCGAGTTGTCAAGGATGTTTCGTACCAGTTTTGAAAATTTTGCCAGGTACCTGCTGGCTGTTTCCGGGTCTTCCGTCAGAATGAAGGTCTGGATACTTGCGAGGGTATTGAAAATAAAATGGGGATTCATCTGGCTCCGCAGCAGTTTTTGCTCAATGATCAGAGCATTATGTGTGGTCCTCAACCGGTTCTGCCTTATCAACACCACAGCCAGAATGAGGATCACGACGGAGAGTGAGGAGACGGCTATAAGCAGGTATTCCCTCATGCGGAGCTGAGCCTCCCTTATCTGGTTTTGCTGTGCGAGGTCAATGATCTGCTGCTCCTTTTTCTCAGTTCGGTATTTCGTTTCCATCTCCATCACCATCTTGCTCCGCTCCAGTTTTGTCAGTGCGTTCTTCTCCTTTTCGTAATTCACAAAGTGATACAACGCCCGGCTGGGATCATTCAATCTTTCGTATTGCCGATAAAGCCAGAAATGGGCATTCATCACTTTTCTGATGCCTGCCTCCCAAATATACTCTTTCACATTTTGCCCCGGCGTGTACCAGGAATCTATGTTGTGAGCCGAATCGAGGCTTAATGATTTATTTTCTTTCACCCACTCTCCGTATTCCAGTGCTTTTTGAAACTTTACAATGGCATCATCCGATCGTTTCAGTTCCGCCAGCAACTCACCCCAGGCCTGGTAATCGTCAGCGATTTGTGAATAATATTGCCTGGTTTCATTCAGGGCAGTGAGTTCTTCAATCATTTTCAGCGCTTCATCATACCTTCCGAGCTTTGCCAGGATATCCACCCAAAAGACACGGTATTGCTGCAACTTTGTAACCTGATACTTTTCACAGATCGCTTCTGCCTTTAAAAAATATTGATCGGCGCTGTCGAACCGGTACAGATAAAACTGACATATGCCCATCTGGTAATAGCACAAGGCCAGGTTGGGCTTTCTGATGGATACCGTGTCGCTGACTTTCAGGCAGATATGTTGCAGTTTGAGCGCTTCCTCAAAGTTTCCGAGAAAGGACCAGTGCGCCCACGCGGCGCTTACCATGATCTCGAAAAGCAGACTTCCGGGAACTCTTGACCGGTCGAACTGCATGAATTCCGAAAGCATCCGCCCCGCAATATCATAATTACGTGAGTAAAGGAATGTGAGTATTACAAGCTTGCCGGAGGCAAATTGCAGGTCGAGTCTATCCAGAAATTTTGCCATTTCATATGCATCGAGAAGAGGAGAAATTGCCTGTGGGTAATTCCCCAGACTCATCCAGGCAGTTCCCAGCGTTAACCGGGTATCGAAAAGCAGGGTTGGTTCAGCAGTTCCAGTCAGAAGGGAGTCCGCTTCACGTGCATATTTCAGACTTTGTTCGGGTTGGGTGTAAAAGTATCCCGAAGCAAGCTTGTTCAATGTCGTGATACGGGTTTCGCCTGATGACCGGGGAAGCACCCTTAACAGGCTGTCGGTATTGATCTTCTCGGCGGTGTAAAACAACTGGGCAGTGAGGTTCTGATTAACAAAGGTCTGCATGAGCAGAAGCCATATAAGGGTTTTCAGGGTTCCATATGGATGAAGTTTGCCGTTCATCATTTATTCATCCAGATGATCAAAAAGATCCAGTAATTGTTCCCGTTTCCTTGTTGCCACAGGAACCTTCACCTCATTTTTCAGCACCACGAATCCGCCTTCACCCTTCTCAAAACGCTCCACGTATGCCAGGTTTATCAGGAATGACTTGTGGATCCTGTAAAATCCCTGGTCGTTGAGCATTTCTTCATATTCTTTCAGGTTTTTGGAAACCATGATCTTCCTTCCATCATCCAGGTTAACATAGGTATAACTCCCGTCCGACTCACAATGACTGATCCTGGGAATTTCAATGATAAAGACATTTTCTGCTGTCTTGAGCACCAGTTTTTTATGATGGCCGCTGCCCTGCAGCAGGTTATTCTCCAAAGCGGCCAGCCTGATACGGAGGTCGTGCTGAAGGATCTGTTCGGCCCTTTTGACGGTCTCTTTCAGGTCATCCGGGTCGACGGGTTTCAGAATATAATCGAGGGCGCTGAACTTAAAGGCTTTAACGGCGTACTGCTCATAGGCTGTAATAAAGATCACCTTGAAATCGACCGGGTCGAGTTGCTTGAGCAGGTCGAATCCCGTGCCGTCATCCATCCTGATGTCGAGCAGCACCAGGTTGGGATGTTGTTTCCTGATCAACTCTTTCCCTTCCCTTACGCTTCCGGCGGTGCCCGCTATCACAACATTCGGGCAATGTTTCTCCAATAGTTTCAGCAGTCCATCGCGGATATGCGGTTCATCATCGATGACAGCTACACGGATCATCTTTTCAGAGTGTTGCCGTGTAAATATAGGGAAATTCATAGCACCATGCAATTATTTGTTTCAAGCCAACTGCCTACTGCCTACTGCCTGCTGCCAACTACCCACTACCTACTGCCTACTATTGCTTCACCACTTTCCCGGTCGCAACCCTGTCGCCCGCTTGAAGCCGGTAGAGATAGATACCCGCCGGAAGGCCAGCGGTATTCCAGTCAAATGAATGGTCTCCGCGCTGCTGAAAACCATGCACAGGCATTTCTATCACTTGACCGAAACTGTTCATGATCTCGAATCGTACCATGCAGGAATTTGCAATATGGTAATAGAAGGTGGTAACTGTCGAAACAGGGTTCGGCCGGTTAGATGCCCGGATGGAGTGTTCGCTGATCCCCGTCACATCTCCGTACCAGGCCTCCCATCCTTTGGCATTGATGGTATTGTTGGTCTTGAAGATCAGCAATATCTTCCCGCCCGGAGCGGTGACCGGGGCAGGTGGTTCAACATAGTGGCCACTGTATTTAGCCAATAGTTCCTGTGTTTTAAGGTCATAGATCTCCAGGTAATCAAGTTCGGGTTCGGTATCGAACCAGGTAAAATGAAGGGTCAGGGAAGTATCGCATCCCTTTGGCTCTAAGCGCCATTTGCAAACAGTGCTGTTATGGTAAGGAAATCGCCCGCTGCCGTCAAAAATATGGCTGCTTGAATCGGTTACTGTTGTCATTCCCTGGCAATAATCAGGTTTCTCAGCCAGGTAATCCACTAAAAAACCGGGACCAGTCCCTGAGCCATCCGAATTAAAAACCACCAATACCTTGTTCCCTGAACTGGTCAGCAATGGAGGGATGGTGTCTCCCCACAGTTCTGCCATGACGGGTGATGAAGTGGCGCCGCCATCATAGATCACCAGTTGGTCGCCCGGTCCTGCAGTAGAAAACCTTCTGACATTCAATTTGATAAAAGAGATAGAATCCTCATCCGTTTGCGGATCGATCAGCCAGGAGCAGTGATGGTTGTTCAGGTAATACCGGATGGGACCGCTGCCATCAGTCATACTTCCTTCAAGTGCAGTAAGGGTATCGTCGCCGGTTGCATAGTAAGGATATGGAAACTGAATGGTGTCGGGAACATTCATGGAGGGTATCGTCTGTTCATAATTAAAACCCTGAATGTCGTCGATGGTATAATATCCGTTATTCGATCCACCCCAACCCAGGTTAAAATGAAAATAGACAGAATCCTGGTACCCGTCACAGACAAAAGCATGTCCGGGGCCCGTCAAAGGCGATCCCGAATAAAAAACTGGACTGAATTTATCAAGCCTTTCTTTCATTATAGCCTTCCATTCCTCAACAGGCATGCTATCGCGAAAAAGCCATGTGTACGGAAACATTTTAAAGTAATAATAGAGAGAATCCATTCCCGGGTCCATGATGGTGGAATCGGGGGCTGACCCGGCAGGATCGAAATCCATCCGCAGCGCTACCGCAAAATGGTAGAGATACTCAGCTATAGCTTTATTTACCGTGATTGGTTTATCCACCATATCATCAAAACTGTACCAGGTGTTTTCGTAGTCGGCAGATTGAACTCCATACTCGGGATGAAGTGAAGGGATGTAAGAGGAATGTCCCTGCCCATGATCCGGCCATCTCCAGTAGTAACCAACCTGAGCAATAGCCGTCGCCACGCATCCTGCCCACACATGCCCTCCGGACCCGCCGGTTGAAGTTTCGGGGCAGTAGAAGTTGTATGGCCAGCCCTGATCCCACAGCGACGTCAACAGCGGGCCGACTGTGTTTAGAGCAGGCGCATGATCCTGAAAACTAAATCCTGGATCAAGATACCTCTCCCAGCGGGTTGCCATATTACCGTCGGGAAACAACTGACTTTTGTAAGCCAGTTTAACCTGCTCCGCATAATGACCGATCCAATAAGCGACATTCGGGGGCTGGTTTTTGGCCAGATAACTGTGTTCACAACTATATCCCAAAACAGGAGGCAATGCCTGGTGGGCAGAAACGATCACAAAACCCGCCGGATTCATGTTGAAAATGTACAGGAGGTTTTGATCTCCTTCTTTCCAATGCAGCTCCTCCCGAATGGTGATCAGGGAGATGTCTGTTGGCTGAACATACTGGTTGAACTTCTCATAAATGAAGTTCCGGGCCACGGTGGCGGCCATATCCCCTGTGACTTCCTGCGCGGATAAACCGGAAAGAAATCCCAGTAAGATCATGATGGTTGCTGTAAATGTTTTCATAATGAAAATCTTTAAGTATTTCCAATTTTTATAATTTCAATATTTGTTTCTGCATACGTCTGGATAATTTGTTAATAATCACGGATACAGCGGACGCTAAAAGCACTTAACTTGTTGAAGAAATAACGGGTAATCTTCGGGCTATCGAAATTGATAACACGGTACCAGGAGATGTTGCTGCCATACTGCGTCGAGGTCCACCAGAAGCCGCTGAAGCCAATATCCATAAAGTCACTGATTCCGTATAAGGAGCCACCCGGCAAACCTGAGAAGCCAAACAAGTCGACGCCGTTTCCATTTGAGCGCCATCCGCTAACGGTCTTCAGGTTCATCCCGGCATCATATCCACGATAAGCCTGATAGTGGTCCCATAACGGATCACCAATCCCATACTGGCTGTCCACCGCCCCTTCCAGCACCTTCCATTCCTCATCGGTGGGCAGGTGCCAGCCCGGCGGGCAGATACCCCGGATACCCTGCTGGGTAGCGTGCTGCATCATCTCGTCCCATTGGTAAAGGCCACCGTACTTTGTGCAACTGTCGGGATTGTTGGAGTAACAATATTTCTCCATGATGCCATTATTCGATTGGTAATTGCCTCCGGGGATCATCGTTCCTGCGTTCAGATTTTCTTTAATCCAGCACTGGCTGAAGATCTGGATGGTGTTGTATACCTGTCCTTCGTATACTACCGTGGGTGTTCCCGGGCAAGGGATGTTGGTGGCGAACTGGAAGGTGTAAGTAGTATCATCATCAGGGGCATCCAGAATTCCGGATTCCTGAACCAAAAAACCTGCGTTAACCTGTGCGTGTTTTAAGGATGGTTTCTCCTGATCAGGTCCGGCATACTCAAGTTTGCACGTTTTACCGCCTGGCGGTCCCTCCGTTAGGATCTTTAAGCTTTTTGTGATCCCGTTCCATCGGGCTGTCAGGAGATAAATCCGTTCATCGCCGGCGATGAACCTGAAGGCATGGGTGCCTTTATCCAGCACACGGTCAACCTTCGCTGCAATCCGGCCCCTGACATCCGAAACCATTAGGTTTAACGACCCTTTTGATGGCAGAAACAGCGAGATTATAGCCTTGTCGTTGACCGGGTTTGGAATACTCTGAAACAGCCTGAATTCCTTTTCTTTATTACTTTCGTGACCCATTCCCACAGGATAATCCGTGGCATAACCAACGTAAAGCAACAAATCGCCCGGGGTTATCTGATACATCAGCGTCGTGTCAGGCCAGTAAAGCTTGACAGAATCTCCATGCGTCCGGTTCATTACCTTGATACTGTCGAGCCGGATATACGCTTCCTGGTCAACAGCAGTGAAGGTCAATTCCACCGAAGGGTTTTGGCCAAAGACACCGACAATCAGTGCAAGGGCCAAGGTTGAAAGAATAATTTTTGTTTTCATAAAACCTGGTTTTTCTTTGAATTACCAATTATTCCCGTATTGGTCAACTTCTCTGTTAGTAAACTGCCTACTGCCCACTGCCTACTGCCTACTGCCTACTAATGCTTCACCACCTTTCCACTCACAACCCTGTCGCCTGCCTGAAACCAGTAGAAATAGATGCCCGCCGGCAGGACCTCCATGTTCCATTCAATACTGTGATTGCCCGCCGGCAACATTTCATCCAGCACCACCGCCACTTCCCGTCCATGCACATCATAAATCTTCAAGCTAACCCATTGATATTGCGAAATGTGAAATGTGAAACGTGAAGTGTAGCTGACAGGATTCGGGTAACAGGTTACTGCCGGGAGAGATGCGCCAGGTGTCGGGACTTCCAGTGTCTCACAGGCCTCTTCCACCTCTGCCGGGCTTTGGCAACCGGGAGCGTTGAATCCGATGTCGACTGTTCCCCCGGGTGCGGCCAGATAATCACAGATGCTTTGGACTGCACAACTGGATAATGAGTTATTGTAACGGATGGTAAGATCATTTATCGAACCACCTGCAATATTGTCGATCCCCGACAGGCTTGTGAGGGCAGGATTGCCTTGTTGAACCATAAAACCCCCTTCTCCTATAGTAAGGTTTCCTCCAATGGAAGTAAGGCCTTCCAATCCTGTCAGGTTGTAAAGTGAGCTGTTTGAAAGAAAGATCAGATCCGATCCGATGGAGTTCAATCCTTCCAGGCCTTCGAGGTTATAGAGCATACTATTGTGAGATATATCAAGACTGCCCCCGATATTGGTCAAACCCTCCAGGCCATTCAGGTTGGTAAGGGCGCTGTTGTTGTAAATTCTTAAAGCTCCCCCGACAGATGCAACATTTTCCAATCCGGATAACCCGGTCATCGAATCGTTCGAGGCAATGGAAACATCTCCGGCAACTGATGTCAGGTTCTCCAACCCAACCAGATCAGGCAGGGAATTGTTCCACTCAATGACAAGGTCTCTGCCAAGGGAAGCCATGCTCAGCCCTGCCAGGCTGGAAAGGTTATAGTTGTAGTCAATCCGGACGCTGCTGTCGACAAAAGCCAGGTTTTCCAGTCCGGTGAGACTGGTCAGGCCGGTGCCGGTGATTTGCAGATCCCCCCCGATGAATGCCAGGCTGTCCAATCCGGATAAATCGTTAAGAGAATCCGTGTTGTTGATATTCAGGTGACCGCCGATTGAGGTCACTACATTCAACCCGTTCAGGTTGGTGATCTTGTCGTTCTGAAAGAAATCATTAAAGATGTTCACATCCCCCTCAAGGTCAATACACCCCGGAAAGTTGGCCTGGAAATTATCGATCTCTGTCTGTTTATGAAAATAGTAATGACCATAGGGAAGGCAGGAAATGGTTGAACCACATGCAGATGCCACCTCGGGAGGATCATTGCAACCGGGGGCATTGAGGTATATGCTGATCGCACCCGGAGGATCCGATAAATAGGTACAGATGCAGGGCACATCACAGGTGGACAACGACAGATTATTGTTTATACTCAGATCACCACCAATGGAAATCACACTGTCTAACCCGGATATGCTGGTAAGTTCATAGTTATGGGTAATGGAAAGGCTTCCGGCGATGGAATCCAGGCTTTCCAAACCGGTCAGACTGGTCATGGAATCATTTGAGGCAATGATGAGGTCTCCCCCGATGGAGGTCAGCGCAAGCCCGTTCAGATTTTCCAGATAGGGGTTGTCTTCAACAATCAGTGTTCCGGGTATTTGTGTGATATTTTCCAGCCCGGTAAGGCTGGTGAGGTTGTTGTTTTGCTTAACGGTGAGGGATTCTCCTATGGAGGTCAGACTGTCAAGACCTGTGAAGTCAGTCAGGTTATGGTTCCCCGCTATATAAACATATCCCCCGACGGAAATCAAACTCTGCAGGCCGGAAAGATCAATCAGGCTGCCGTTATAGGAAATCGTAAGAAATCCACCAATAGTAGCAAGGCTGCTCAGACCGTTAAGATAGTCAAGGTCTTGGTTATGAAAAATATATAGGGCCCCTCCGATGGCAGTCAGACTCTCAAGGCCGGTCATACTGCTCAGGTTATTGCTGTTCATGATTGAAAAATTGCCGCCAACCGAAGTCAGGCTGTTCAGCCCGGTGAAATTAAAGAGGCTGGGATTGAAGGAATAGTAAAGATCTCCCCCGACCGAGACCAGGTTATCAAGTCCGGTCAGACTTAACAGGGTGTAGTGTTGACTTATGGTCAGGTTTCCACAGATGGAGGTCAGCACATTCAAACCGTTGAGGCTGGTGATGCTAAACCCCCACCCGTCAATGGTGACATCTCCTTCAATCACCGTGCACCCCGGGTAGTTTGCCTGGAAATTGTCAATCTGGGCCTGGGTGGTGAAGGTGATGCCTCCGGGCAGGCAGCCCTGGGAGAAGGCAATGCATTGGTTCAACAGAACCACCACTGTGATCAGGATACCTTTATTCATGGTTATTGAATTTTAATGATTTTTCCAGTAAACAATTGGTTCCCCGCCTGAAACCGGTAGAAATAGATGCCCGCCGGCAGGCCGGAAGCATCCCATTGCACCTTGTGCCTCCCTTTTGACTGCAGCCCGTCGACCAATGTTTCAACCAATTGCCCAAGGTGGTTGTAAATGATCAATTCTACATGTTCATTGCATGTCAGGACATATTCCAGCTTAGCAGCGTACCTAACGGGATTCGGGCAGACCGCGACAACCGGATAGCCGGATCCTACTTTCTGATCCTTTTCGACTGTGCCGGTTGGATAGGGATGTGTAAACAACTCTTCCAGTGAAAAAACATAGGGCTCGGTATTGGCAGCCGGAACACCGAGTGAAGTTCTGATTGCCATCTTCAGCAGGTCTGCCTCCGGGGCATATTGTTTTGCCTGGATATTTGTCAATTGAAGGGAGTAATCTTTCATCAGGTTCCAGTTCTCCTCCACTCCGATCATGGTGCCATTGCCAATATTGTTTACGATGCCATTGTACCTGGAGCAGAAATTCATGGCGTTGTTTCGTGCTATCTGATAGTTGGCTGTGTAGAGGTTATCGCCGGGAATACTGTCGGGATAGCTGTTAAAGCGGTAGGTATGCGTGGGCGCATTACCGGCGATTTCACATACCATGGCAGTCAGACTGTCGTTCGGCTGGGTTGCTGCCAATACAGAAATTATAACGGCTGCGGCAAAGCCATTGGAGCAGTCATCTATGGCTGCCTTTACATCCATCACATTGTGTTCCTGGTCTCCGTTGTAATCGAACGTTTCCAGTGCCTTGCGCAAAGCATATCCATAGGGCAGATAACCCTGGCCATGAATGACGGGTTCATTGTAATCGCTCATGTCCTGTGAAAAGACGCCAACATACTGATTCAATCCATATTTTGGCGTCATGCCACCGGCTAAATGCGCATACAACCAAGGCTGAGTGTTTGGTTCGGAAGGGAAGTTTACCACGATTGCGTGGCTCGCCATTAAAAATGCATTGATCGGGTAAGAATCGACATGTGATGTGATGACGGATCGGCCATCCAGGTCGGTACGGGCAGTGGCATCGCCCCAGTTCATCAGGCTTGAACAGTTAAAAATATCTTTGCCAAAGATCAGATATTGAATATCCATGTATGAATTGGCAATCAGCAGATCCACGTAGTCACCATATAAGGGATTGGGCGTGGATGCATGGTATCCCTCCTCAAACGCCATTGCCTCCTGAACAAATACAGAGTCAATGGTGAGGTCGACACCGTTTAAAATAATGTCCCTTGCTACCTGGTATTGATTTCCGAGTCCGGGAATCATATACCCGTTTAATAATTGTGCAGCAATGTCACCGATAAGGTAACCCTGTGCATAAGCCCTCTCCTGCGCGGTACCCCAGACCTTTATGACATGAAAGTTATTGGTATCCAGCACCATAATCCCATTCACCTGCTGTGCCCTGGTGTTCAGTGCAAGAATGGTCAGGAATAACATAAAAATTTGTTTTTTCATGGCGTTGTTTTTTATGTCGCAAACTATTTTGCAACATAAAGAAACAACATGTCAAAGTGAAAAGTCAGGGTGATTGAGGATCGCCGGCCCGGATTTTACCAACGCCGGGAATGAATTGAGGAACGTCAGACAGATGAAAGTTTTCACTCCGGCATGCAGGCATGAAAGGAATACGTTCATTACCGGGGTTTAGTTTGAACGGCAAGAGCCGATAAAGGAACAAAACGTATTTCAGATAAAACAAAAGGAAAATTTCACGTAAATTGCAAAACCAGGGCGATCATGGGCATCTAATATTTTGGAACATGGCAGAAAATCTTTTTGATTACCTGAAATTCAGATATAAAGACCTCTCCTTTGCACTCAACCTGCAATGTGTTGAACGGGTGGTCAGGGCTGTGGCCCTGATCAGACCTTCTGATCTTCCGCCATCAGTCGTCGGCGTTTTTAATTACCACGAAACCCTGGTACCGCTTTTTACCATTTACGGAAAACGCCAGACCGAATTGACAGAACCAGATCCCGACCATCTTTATATTCTCGTAAAAACTCCCTTCCGAAGTATTGCCATTTTGGCCGACACTGTGGATGGAATTTTCAGGTTGGATGAAAAGGACGCTATCGGAGCACGATCGGTCGACACCAATTTCCGTGCAGATAAAGTGTATATCTGCTGTAATGATGTCGTATTCATCTACGATATTGAAAAATTTCTTGACCGTGAGGATGAAATTCACATCTCCATGGCCACTGAGAACATAGAAAAAAATGATGGCCCATGACTGTTCCGGAAAAGGCCTTACTGGAAATAAGACAGATCGTTGCTGACCGGCTGGGTCTCGATTATCCTGCGGCGAAGCTTGCAGAGCTGGAAAGAGCAATCATCAGGACGGCCGAGATCATGGGACTTGATCCATTTTCAGAATACCTCCCTTCGTCTTTTACAGGAGAATCTTCGGGAAGAGAAGGTATCAGGCGGTTAGGAGAGTTTCTGACAGTAGGCGAGACTTACTTTTTCAGGGAAATCAATGTCCTGCACTTTTTTCAGAAAAAAATATTACCGGAGATCATCGGGGGGAAAAAAACAGGCGACAAAGAGATCAATATCTGGAGCGCCGGATGCTGCACCGGAGAGGAGCCATATACTATTGCTATATTACTGAAAGAGTCAGGATTGGACCTTCATGATTGGAAGATCAACATTGTGGCAACCGACATCAATAAAAACTACCTTGAAAAAGCAAGAATCGGTATATACCCGCAGTGGTCATTCAGGGAAACGAATCCACTGATCAGACAGCGGTATTTCAGGCAGGTGGGATCAAACTGGGAAATTTCACCATCTTTAAAATCGATGGTATCATTCTCATGGCTTAACCTCGCAAACCTGCAAAACCTTTCAGCAGTAGAAGCCATAAAAGAAGCTGATGTGATTTTCTGCCGCAATGTTCTGATGTATTTCACACCTCTGCTTATTCATCAAACTGCTGCGTTTTTTTACGACTTCCTGAATGAGCCGGGATGGTTCATTACCAGCCAGGTTGAACTGAACGATCAATATTTCGGAAAATTCAGGCCGGTTTCCTGCGACAATTGCCAGGTATATCAAAAGATCCGCAATGTTCCAGCTTCTGCCGCCAGAAATGTAGCTGATGAGAAAAGCATTACAAACCTCTCCTCACAGAAATCAAAGCCGATCGCACCAAGACCAAAACCAGTTCAAAAAACAGGAGGAACTGCCAGGAAGCCTGTATTGCCCGAACCCGATGCGGAAATACTTTATGAAACCGGTCAATACAGGGCCTGCGCCGATTTATGCCAGTTAAAGATAAAGTCGGGTCTGGCGACAGAACGTGCACTTACCTTGTTTATAAAATCGATGGGTAACCTTGGAGATCTGGAGGCAGCTAAAAACGTCTGTGAACAGTTGATCGATAAAAATCCTGGCAATGCAAATTCCCACTATCTTTACGCAACCATACTTATGGAATCGGGAGATCAGGAAGGTGCCATCAAGACCTTGAAGAAAGTGATATACCTTGAACCGGGTCATTTAATGGGGCATTTTAATTTGTTTACTATGCTGAAGAAGATTGGTGAACATAAACTGGCGGAGATACACCGGAGAAACGTCAGCATGCTCATCAAAAATCTGAATGACAACGATCCTGTTCCAGGCACTGAAGGCCTGACCGCCGGAAACCTCAGGCAAATAACGGGAATACTGAAATAGATCATGGATGAAAAGAGAAAAATATTGTCGCTTCGCGCAACCCTTCTGGCACAGAAGAAAACGCAATCAGATGCGCAATCCGCTGACCATATTGCAGTTGTCGATTTTTTCCTGGCCAGCGAGCATTATGCCATCGCCAGCAAATATATTGCAGAGGTATTACCCCTGAAAGAGATGAACGTCCTTCCCGGGTTACCTGTATTTATTCTGGGAATCGTTCATGTGAGGGGCCGGATTCTTTCGGTGGTGAACCTGAAGACAATACTCCTTCTTAAAGAAAAGGGGATCACACAACTAAACAGGCTTATCATACTTAAAAATGAGAGGATGGAATTCGCGGTTGTCGTCGACCAGGTTATGGGTCACAGCCTTATCAACCTTGGCGAATTGCGTCCTGTACCCGAAAACCTTTTAGGTGAAAAATCAAAATTTATACAGGGTCTCACCGCGGAAGGCACAGTGCTGTTAAATGGTGAAAAGATTTTGAATGACAAATCGTTAATCGTAAATCAAAAAGAACCGATATGAAAACCCTTCTGAAATTGAAGACAAGGACGAAGTTAGTTATTGGCTTTGGAATTATCATTACGGCCATCATCGTAATTGTTATTGTAGCTTTTTTCAGCCTGGCACGCCTTGAACGCTTGCAGGATGAAACCAATGCTTCAATGTACAAGATAAACCTTTTTACACAACTTCGTTCGGATGAGAACAGACTCAGGGCATTGATACTTGAAATGGTCATGTCGAAATCGAAGCAATCGCAGGATGAGATCAAAGTTGCCATTCTTGAACGGTTATCTGTTGTTGAAGAAAGACTGACAAAAATTGAAGAAAACCTCGCGGATGATCCTGATTTACTGAGTGATTTTAAAGAAGTCAATCGTCTTTTGGGAACATACCGTGAAAACCGGAACAAACAGATACAAATGATATCAGATGGCCGGAATGAGGAGGCACTATCGATTGCAACAACAGTTCAGAATTCATTGTATTCAGGTATCAGGAATAAAATCCTTGACATTGAGAAAAAGCTCGAGAATCAAAATACCATTAAAGAGGAACAAACACATACCATCGTCAGGATGGAAAAAAGTTCCATTCTGATCCTGGGCAGTGTCATGATCATCATTACGATCATTTTAGCCATTTCCATTATTGTCATGATCCGGCGAATTTTCAGTCAGATGCAGGAAAGTGCCAGTGTATTAGGCTCTTCTTCGGCAGAAATTCTTTCGACTGTAACAGAAGTATCAACCGGCGCTGCAGAGACTGCCACCTCGATCGCCGAGACTACCACCACTGTTGAGGAGATAAGGCAGACCGCCGTTCTCGCTGCCCAGAAGGCCCAGATGGTTCTTGAAAGCGCCCAGCAGGCATCCTCGGCAGCCGACAGTGGCCGAGGGTCTGTTCAGCAGGCTACCGAAGGAATGGAACGCATCAGGGAGCAAATGAAAGTAATTGCCGATAGTGTGGTGAAGCTATCGGAGAAAAACAGGTCGATCGGTGAAATCACAGGAACGGTAACAGACCTTGCAGACCAGTCGAACCTTTTGGCTGTGAACGCGGCCATTGAGGCGGCCAAAGCGGGCGAACAGGGCCGGGGATTTGCAGTAGTGGCACAAGAGATCAGGAATATGGCCGAGCAGTCAAAACAGGCGACCACCCAGATTAAAAACATACTGAACGACATACAGACCGCGGTTAACCAGGCCGTGGTCGCCGCTGAGAACGGCACCAAAACAGTGCAGGAGGGGAACAACCTGGCCATACAGAGCGGCGAAATGATTGAGGTGCTGGCTGAGACAGTCAACCAGGCTGCTCAGGCGGTAATACAAATATCAACCACCAGTCAGCAACAGATGATGGGTATGGACCAGATTGTACCTGCCATGGAGAACATCAGGCAGGCCAGCGAGCAGAATGTTCTGGGCACCAAACAGACCCAACAGGCAGCCCACAATCTCAATGAACTGAGTGCGAAACTCATTCAACTCGTTGAAAGATATAAACTCTGAGAAGATCATGGATAAGGATCAGGCGGCGTTTTTACAGGAGTTACTGCAGGATTTCCGGCTGGAGGCCGCGGAGCACCACCAGACTGTTGTGCATGGGCTGCTTTCCCTTGAGAAATCAACGGGTTCTGATGACAGAAAAGCTACCATCGAGAATGTCTTCAGAGAAATACACAGTTTGAAGGGAGCTGCGAGGGCTGTTAACCAGCTCGACATTGAACGTCTTTGCCAGGCGATGGAAAGCGTCTTTCATAAGCTCAAACTTGAACAGACAGTTCTAACACCCGTTCTTAGCGATACACTGATAAAGGGAAGCAGCATGCTCGAGATCATGATCAAAGAGATCGGCAAAAGCGATCCGCAGGTCAGACCGTCCGACATCATGCAATTTATCCAGGAGCTTGAACTCTCATTAAAAGGTCATAGGGACACAGTAATCCAGGCACCCCCACCCCCAGTTTTTCAAACTGTAAAAAACATACCAAAACCACCTGCACACAAAGAAGTTGCCCATGAGGCAGGCCTGAGCGACAGTGTGCGGATCAGCACTGCAAAACTTGATGCGTTGCTTAAACAGGTAGAAGAGTTCATCCCGATGAAGTCGGCGATGGGATATCTGTGCCAGGAGGTGAAGAGCAATCCTGGTATTGGTGAAACAAATCTGGCCAGAGAACTTACAAAGTTTCAGCAGTTGTTCTTCAGATCGGTCGATGATCTTCTGTTTGACATCCGCGACACCCTGTTAATGCCATTCGGATCATTGCTGGGATTGATGCCCAGGATTGCGAGGGATATAGGCAAGGTTTCAGGCAAAGAGGTGAACGTGGAAATTACAGGTAAGGAAACGGAAATCGACCGGCGAATACTCGAGCAAATCAAAGATCCAATGATCCACCTCATCAGGAACTGTATTGATCATGGTATTGAGCCTGTTGAGAAAAGGAAAGAAAAAAAGAAAAATCCAGCTGGGCTCATCCGGATCGGTGTGGTTCGTGAAAATGCCCGTTGGATAAAACTCACCATCAGTGACGATGGCGCCGGGATCAATGTTTCGAAGGTATCGGATGCAGCAGTTAAGGCAGGTATTTGTTCAACAGAGCAACTTAAAGTGATGAGCGACCGCGATATCTGCGGACTGATCTTTAAATCCGGCATCTCCACCAATCAGTTTATCACCGACTTTTCCGGAAGGGGATTGGGAATGGCCATTGTCGCTGAAAAAATATCGTTGCTGGGAGGTTCCATATCGATTGAAACAGAAGCGGACATAGGAACGACCTTTCATATTGAACTACCGGTAACGCTGACAAGCTTCAAGGGGATCGTGGTCAGAATTTCGGACCAGCTATTTGCTATTCCGGTTACATCAGTCAAGGCGGTTGTCAGGACCGCACGTGAGGGTATCATCACTGTTGGAACCCGGCCGGTCATGCAGTATCATAACGAACACATCCCGGTATTCAGACTCGGGGATATCCTTGGCATTGCAGGCCCTGCTCACCGGTTCGAACAGGCAAAAGCTTTTCCATTGGTAATTTTAAAGAACAACCAGAATAGATTTGGCCTTATCGTGGATGAGGTAAATTTTGAAATAGAGGGAATTGCCAGGGATATGGGCCCCCAACTGGTACACGTCAGGCACATCAGTGGCGTAACGCTCGACGGCAGTGGTAAGGTAATTCCTATTTTAAATGTGGCAGAATTGGCTGAAACGACTGCGACAAAAACTTTCAGGTTACCGGATACCGGGCCTGTCGATGAAGGAGAAACGCCACCGGTTCCGGTTCAGATTCTGATAGCCGAGGACAGCCTCACCTCCCGGTCGTTGCTCAGAAACATTGTAGAGTCGGGCGGTTTTCGTGTCAGCACTGCTGTCGATGGTATGGACGCGTTCAGGCAAATGCAGCAGGAGCATTTCGACCTGGTCATTTCAGATGTCGAAATGCCCGGGATGAACGGATTTGAGCTGACCAGAAAGATCAGGGCGAGTGACGCTCTTTCGGATATTCCTGTAATACTTGTAACCGCGCTTTCATCGCCCGAGGACCGGCAGCGAGGAATGGATGTCGGTGCCAACGCCTACATCGTTAAAAGTAATTTTGAACAAAGTAATCTGCTTGATACCATTAACCTTTTGATATAATCCCGCATGCCGGATGTAGCACGAAAGATCAGGGTGGTGATTGTTGAGGACACCCTCGTCGGGCGCAATTTTCTGAGTGGCATCCTGAAAATGGATCCCCGCTTTGACATTGTTGCCATGGCAGCGGATGGGAAACAGGCTGTGGATATGGTATTAAGGTACCAGCCTGATGTTGTGAGTATGGATTTCTATATGCCGGTAATGGATGGAGTTGAAGCAACCCGGCTGATCATGCAGCAAAACCCAGTGCCAGTCGTGGTAGTAAGCAGCTTCTATACGCCCTCGGAGGTCGCCATGTCGTTCAAAGTTATCGAGGCGGGCGCTGTGACCATAATCCCCAAACCTTTCGGTCCGGGGCATCCCAGGTTCAATGAGTCGGCCCAGAATTTCCGCAACATTCTTTCGCTTATGGCCGAAGTGAAAGTTGGCCGAAGAAAAACGATGCCGGTTAAAGTCCCTGTCGCGGTTCAAACCAATGCGGCAGGGATTCCATCTCAGGATTTTAAGAAAGGTGCCATAAAAATCATTGCAATAGGAGCATCTGCCGGCGGACCTGAAGAGATCAGAAACATTCTCAGCAATTTGCCTTCGACGCTTGATTTACCGATACTGGTGGTTCAGCATATCGATCCTTCATTCGCGCAGGGATTTTGTGAATGGCTGAGCCTTAGTTCGAAATTATCCGTCCGGTTAGCCAAGGATGGCGAATCATTAACCCCCGGTACCGTATACTTTCCACCAGGCGACCAGCACCTTGGGTTAAAAAACGAGAACACCATACTGGTATCACAGTCTCCACCTGAAAAAGGCCTCAGACCATCAGTAAATTTCATGTTTCGTACTGTTAATGCCTGCTTTGGCAGAAATGCCATGGCTATCCTTCTTTCGGGCATGGGGTCCGACGGAGCGCAGGAGATGCTTGCGCTCAGGAATGCCGGGGCGCTCACCATTGCACAGGATCAGAATGGGTGCCTCATTCACGGGATGCCGGGTGAAGCAATAAAAATAGGCGCAGCAGTTAAGGTATTAAACACCAGTGAGATCATCCGTGAGATAATCGCGATAAAAAAAACAGATACTATATGAATACATCGTATCAGATCGTTTTAAAAGGGTATGTGCTGGCGATTGAAGATTCGCTGGTACAGGCAAAAAAACTGAAGCACTTCCTTGAGTCAAACAACCTCCCGAACCAACTTTTTCCGAATGCGGAGGAAGCACTGATCCAGGCCAGGAAGGATCCTCCGGCCTTGATCATCAGCGACATCATGATGCCCGGCATGGATGGATATGGATTCTGTTCGATCATGAAAGGAGACCCTGTTCTGAGAGACATTCCTGTAATCCTGCTGACTTCGCTCCGGGATCCTTTGGATATTATCAAAGGGTTGCAGGCCGGAGCCGATAACTTTATAACCAAACCCTACGAGGAACAATACCTGCTGTCGCGCATCCATTATCTGCTCGCCAACAGGGATCTCCGGCGCGCGGGAAGTGCTGAAATGGTCATCGAAATCATGTTCAGGGGGCAGAAATACCAGATCAATTCCGATAAAAAACAGATACTTGACTTGTTGCTATCGGTGTATGAAGCCGCCATACAGCGAAACGACGAGCTTCTTTTAACACAGGCGCAACTGGAATCCGTCAACGAAAGCCTGATCACTGCAAATAATGAACTCGAAGCATTTGCCTACACGGTCTCGCATGATCTGAAGTCGCCGCTGAACGCCATTGCAGGTTTCACGCAAATCATCCAGGATGACTACAGTAATGTGCTTGATGCGGAGGCAATGGATTACTTATCCAAAGTCAAAAACTCTGCTTTCGCAATGGCGCAGCTCATTGAGGATCTTTTAAACTTTTCAAGATCTGCAAGATCCGAGATCGTCAGGGAGACCCTGGATTTGAGTGCTGCAGCCGATTTCGTGGTTGAAGAAATTTTGCAACGCAATGATGGTTACAGGGCGTTGTGCAGGATCCAGGAAGGCATCCGGGCCTATGCGGATAAAAATCTTATGTACGTAGTTCTTGAAAACCTGTTTAACAATGCGTTTAAATATTCCTCAAAGGTTGACAACCCTCAGATTACTTTTGGTGTTGACCACGAGAATAACGTTCCGGTCTATTTTATTCAGGATAATGGCGCAGGCTTCGATCAGTCGAAAGCCGGCAAGATGTTCATGCCGTTTCAAAGGATGCACAGCACCAGCGATTTCCAGGGAACCGGTGTCGGATTATCCACGGTAAAACGGATCATTGAGCGACACGGGGGCAGAATCTGGGCGAAGTCAGCACCCGGTATGGGAGCCACCTTTTATTTTACGTTGCCGGATTCGGGGGAATAAATTCGGATGAATTTCTAAGGTAAGTAAGATCAAACCACCGGGGCGCCCTGTCCAAATATCCCATCATTTTTTGATGAAATTCCTGAACCTGACTGCGTTGTTGCTGACACACCGGAGTACATAGAATCCGGCAGGCAAAAAACTAACATCAATGGATACCTGCGACGACCTGACAGAAGTACTGAACATTTCCAGGCCGTTGAGATTAAAAATGGTCAGTTTTCCACGCGCATTGCATTGTATAACAACCCGATTATCTGCCGGATTCGGGAAGATACTGATCTCAGGATCCATTTCGCGAAATCCGGACGAAAGATGGGTACAGGCTGAATCGACTTCCGCTTTGCTGTTGCATCCCGGCGCATTGTTTTTAAAATACTTCCCACAATTAGAAAACTCCAGGTACTTGCAGATGGATGCCAGTGCACAATCAGAAAGACTGGCATTGGAATCGACCATCAACCCACATAAGGCAGCCGGATCGAGCTGATCAATCCCCCTTAAACTAACCAATTGATCGTTTGCCTCGATCCTCAGGAAATTGATTACCAGTCTTCGCCTGCCAAAGTCCTCCAGTGAAGTCAGTTTATCATTTGAATAAACTTTGAATGTATTCCATATGGTATCAAGCTTTTGAAAACCCATCAGGCTTTCTAACTCAGGGTTGTTTTCCAGGTAAAACGAGGAACCTATTTTTTCGAGATTGGGAAAACCGGTTATGCGCGATAAACGGGCATTATTTGAGATGGTTAATCTTAACCATCCGATTTGCTGCAATTTCGTAAAACAGGTGATCTCTGTTATCAGCGGATTCTTCGAAATCTCAACGCCTGCAGCATAAACCACATTGTTGAACCCTGACAGATGCCTGAGTATTACATTATTGGAAATTTGCAGAAGATTCCCCACGTAGGATAAGGAAGCAAAACCGGTTATTCTGTCAAGTCTGGCATTACCACCAATACTGATCGAGTTCAAACTCACGATATTATTGAAGGTCTTTATCTCAGGCAAAGCACTGTTGTTCAGTATTTGAATCTTGTTACCCACGACCGCCAACTGATCAAAGCTATCCATCTCCGTAAATATTTGGTTTTGCTCCAGGAACAACGAGCCGCCCAGCAGTGTTAAACGATCGAGTCCCCTGACGTTCTTGAGCGCTGAATTGCCGATCAGGCTGAGGTTACCCCCTATTGAAATCAAACTGTCAAGTCCGGAAAGGGTCTCCAGGAGCGTAGTAGATTTCACCTCTAGATCGCCATCGATCGTTAAGACGCCTGTTAAACCGTTCAGTTTTTTTATTTTGGCTCCGCCGATTTTTACCGCGCCCAGGATCTGCGTGCATTGTGGGTAGATTAGATGAAAGCTGTCGATCTGGCTTTGTCGCACGATGGTGATACCTTCAGGTAAGCAGGTCGTGCATGGATGTATGGTTTGCGCTTCCGTAAGGCCTGAGGGTGTTACCAGAAAGGCAAATAAAGGCAGGAGTTTCATTGCGATAAAGACACGCCCTGCATGGAGAAAAAAAATGAATAGTTGTGTCGGTTTCATGGCCGGAGGTATTTGACAAGGAGCGCCATTGACAATCCTGCAAACAATCAAACCTGCGTACTTAAAAACAAAATTAACTTTATTTTGTAAGTTGTTTCCTATACTTTTACTTTTTCATTGAGAACCTCGCACACCCTTTTCCCGTGAGCCAATTCACCAAGCAACCCGAACCCAGTGGCAAGATACCGGGCTTTCTGCTCCAACACATGGCCAATCCCAGATGGATTACAATTGTTACCACAAGAATCTTTCTACCGCAACTTTGGCGGTTTTCGATAGCGGTATTTCCTGGCACCCGTCACCGGAAATTTGCACTGCTTTTATTACTAATCTTTCCTGGAATGGCGCCGGTAGTTGCCTCAGCCGGCATACTTGGCGGAACAGTGACCGATGAAAAGAAACAGCCGCTACCCTACGCGGCAGTCTACATCGAAGGGACCACCACCGGTACTGCAACGAACCTGAAGGGAGTCTACAGCCTCAGCCTTGAACCTGGCGGTTACCGGGTGGTTTTTCAGTTCATCGGATACAAAAAACATGTGGCAACGGTTGTGATTGGTCAGAAGCCGGTCACGCTCGATGTACGTATGGAACCAGAGGAGATCACCCTTTCGGAGGTGATTATCAATGCTGAAGACCCGGCCTACGGTATTATCCGAAAAACGGTCGCACGCAAGGATCATTATTTGCGGCACATCGGACAATACAAGTGCAAAGTATTCTCCAAAAGCGTTTTCAGACTGACCGATGCCCCGGAGAAGATCTTTGGGGAGAAGATCCTTGACGGGACCGACACGCTCGGAGGCATCTTCTATCTGTCGGAGGCCGAATCGGAAATCTCATACCAAATACCCGGCAAAATCCGTGAGGTCATGATTTCATCGAGGGTGAGCGGAAACGACAACGGATTCAGCTTCAATTACTATTCATTCTTTATGATGAGCTTCTACAATAACCTGATCCGGCCACCCATTTCGAACCAGCGGGGTTATGTATCACCCCTCTCCGATAACGCCATGATGTATTACCGTTATCAGCTTGAAGGTTCATTTGCGGAAGCCGGGCGTACTGTCTTCAAGATCAGGGTAACCCCGAAACGCCCGATGGATCCGGCTTTCAGCGGGTACCTTTACATCGTGGACCACGATTACCGGATTCACAGTGTTGACCTGGTCCTGGGCAAGGGAGCCGGCATCAACTTTGTCGATTCACTCCGGATCAATCAACAGTACCTGCCTCTTAACGATACCACCTGGATGATCTTTTCACAAAAGATCCGTTTCAATTTTTCCCTTGATTTTTTTGGAAAGAAATTTGTCGGAAATGGCATCTTCCATTCACAGAACACAGGTTATCAGCTGGATGTCGATTTCCCAAAGGGATATTTCGCAAAGGAATACATCCGGGTAAATCCCGATGCCAACAAAAAAGACTCAGCCTATTGGAATGCAGCCCGGCCCATACCACTTACCGAAGAGGAGACAAGCAACTATCACAGGAAGGACAGCGTTGAAAAACGGCAGAATTCAAAGGAATACCCTGATTCCGCAACCCGGGTACAAAACAAGCCCAGGGTCTCGATCATCTGGTCGGGATACAATTACAGAGACCAGGAAAGGGGAATCACCCACTCCATATCTGCACCGTTGTTCGGCATCCAGTTCAACACCATTCAGGGATGGAATTTCGGCCTGAATTATTCCCTGAACGTCGACCTTAAGGAAGGAAAATACATCCGCATCAATCCCGACTTCCTCTATGGGTTTTCAGATGTCACCTGGCGGGCCGGAATTTCGTCGGTCTGGTACTATAATACCGAACATCTCGCACGGCTAAGGTTCGAAGGAGGTATCCATTCAATTAAACAGTTCAACAGCCAGGAACCAATCGGACCACTCGTGAACTCGCTGTATAGCATTCTCCTCGAACAGAATTTTCTTAAGGCTTTCGATAAAACATATATAAAGATCAGTCACCGAAGTGAGATCGCCCGGGGGCTTCACCTTACCGCAACAGCAGAATTCGCAAGGCGTTCCCCCCTGGTGAATCACTGGAATTCGCCGGTGACCGACATCGGCGGAAGGCGTTTTACCTCAAACGATCCCACCAATCCCGACAATTACGAACCGTCGTTCGCCGCACACAATGCGCTGATCGTCACAGCAGGTCTTTCTTACACCTTTGGCGTCAGGTACATGTTCCTGCCCCGAAAATCAGTGATCAGCAGCCGGTACCCCACCCTGCAGCTTTCGGTAAGCCAGGGAATACCCGATGTGCTCTCCTCCGCAACAAAATTCACATTCATCGAGGGTGGGGTGACACAAAACTTCAGGTGTGGCCTTGCCGGTCAACTCCATATGAATGCCCAGGGAGGGATCTTCCTGGACACAAAGCCGGAACATTTCATTGATTACAAGCAGTTCAATGGCAACCGAACCATCTTTGCCAACACGCGAACCAGTGCTTACCAGTTGTTGGATTATTATACATACAGCACCCGTGATTACTATGGAAGTCTTCACCTGGAACAATATTTCAATGGCTGGATATTTCATAAGATTCCTTTGCTGAAGAAAACCAAATTAAGGGAAATCGTCGGTCTTCATTACCTTACCAATGACCTTGTTTCCAACTATTGGGAGGCCAGCTTCGGCATCGATAATATTTTCAAGACTATCCGCATCGATTACGTGCTGGGATTCGAAGGTGGAACACTCATGCGGAATGGCATCGTTCTGCGTATTCCTTTTGTCAACAAAGGCGGGATCGGGATTGAGTTCTAAGGATATTCAGATCAACTTCTTGTCAGTTTTTGAAAATAATCCATTACGAAAGTGAATAACCCCTTCCTGGTTTAAAACCAAAGAAAATTTCTCCGGCTGAAAAGTAGAAAGCCCCGGTTTGTTTGTCTCCGGGGCTTTTCAGTGCAAGTAGGTGAAAAAGTGTGCGAGCGGAAAACGGGATTCGAACCCGCGACCCTCAGCTTGGGAAGCTGATGCTCTACCGACTGAGCTACTTCCGCGAATTGGGTGTGTGTGTGGGGGGGGGTGTGAAATGAATGATTTGGTGATGCAAATTTAGAAAAAAATCTTTGTTATTAATGAAACTGACACTTTTCTTCGATCTCTCCGATACTCAAGGTGGTATCACAGCAAAATGCATCTCCACGCTGGTGTTCGGCGCAAAAGCTGATCTTCCGGTAAGCGATCCGCTGGATGTTCAGAAGGTGGCGCACCGAGATGTTGTCGGTCGTAAAATTCTTTCCGCCCGATCCGCAGGCCAGGGTCATGGAGGGAGTGAGAGCGTTATAGAGCCCGCCCAATGCTCCTTGCGACGAAGGGGTGTTAACCACAATCCTGCCCGCGTTCAGCGCATGTGCAAAGTACCTTATTTTCTCGTCGTCGTTTGAAAAAATACTTACGGTATGCCCCAAACCGCCAAGCGAATTGATCCTGCGGCACATCGCAATTCCATCCTCAAAATTCTCCACTTCGTAAAAGGCAAGGATGGGGGCCAGTATCTCCAGCGAAAGCGGCCATTCGATACCGACCTGGTCGGGCTTCATTTCGGCTATCAGCAACTCAGTCCCATCCGGAATCTGGATCCCGGCGAGTGTTGCAATTTCGCGGGCCGGTTTGCCGATCACTTCCGGGTTCATCGATCGCTGGGCAACATTGATGGCAATATTTCCCACTTTCGCGATCTGCTCTCCCGTGAGGAAATACCCTCCCCTTTTGATAAACTCCCCGCGAACCTGCTGTGCATTGTAACGCGAAACAACCACAGCCTGTTCACTGGCGCAAATAGTACCATTGTCAAACAATTTTGATAGCAGTATCTGCTCCACGGCAAAGGACACATCGGCGCTTTTCCCAATGTACACAGGCACATTGCCCGGACCAACCCCGATGGCCGGGTTGCCTGATGAATATGCAGCCCTCACCAGGCTTACCGAACCCGTGGCAAGCACCATGGCTGTTTTCCGGTGACTCATGAAGGCCATAACCTGGTCGCGTGAAGCCCTTGGTATCCATTGAATGCAATGTTCGGGTGCGCCGGCCTCCAAAGCCGCTTCATAGCAAATGCGGGCGGCTTCAACGGTGCACTTCCGTGCGGCTCCGTGCGGATAGATCATCACAGGGTTGCGCGATTTCATCGCGATCAGTATCTTAAAAAGCGCCGTGGAGGTCGGATTGGTAACTGGCGTCACTGCAAAAAGCGGTCCCATTGGCTTTGCAATCTCGATGATGCTGCCTTCACGGTCCTCAGAAATGATGCCTGCCGACTGTTGATGCCGTATGTCGCGGTATACAAACCGGGTGGCTATGATGTTCTTGATGATCTTGTCGCGCAGGTTTCCGATGCCGGTTTCCTCATAAGCCATAGCGGCAAGCTGAACTCTTGCTGCAAAGGCTGCATGATATACTGCCTCTACAATCCGATCGGTCTGCTCCTGCGAAAATTCAGCAAACATACCGGCCGCCACAATGGCCCTTTGTATGATCGTTTCAACAAACGGATCGTCTTGCATGATTGACTGATTGACTGATTGATTGATTGATTGATTGATTGATTGATTGACTGATTGACTGATTCAACTAAAACTATTCGCTATTCGCTAATCCCTATTCGCTAATCCCTATTCGCTATTCGCTATTCGCTATTCGCTAATCCCCCTTTCACTTAACTCGAGCCAGCGATCGGTTTTCGTTTCTACCTCGGTCAGGATATCTGAAAAACGTTGGGTGATGACCGGCAGATCAGCAGGTGCAACATTCCCGTCAGAAAGCGATCGTTCAATGGCCAACTTTTCTGCCTCCAATGCCGCAATCTCCTTTTCCAGCGTCTCGAGTTCGCGCTTCTCCCTGAAGGTCAGCTTTGCAGGATCACGCACTACCTGAACAGGGTCAGCAACCTGCTTTGAAGCAATATACCTGCGTTGTAACTGCTCCTTCCGCTTCCGGTCATCGCACCATTGCCAGTACTGTGAATAATTACCGGGAAAATCGCGGACTTTCCCATCCCCTTCGAATACAAACATATGATCGACGATCTTATCGAGGAAAAACCGGTCGTGCGTAACCACCACGATACACCCGTCAAAGGATGCCAGATACTCTTCCAGCACATTGAGTGTGATAATATCCAGGTCGTTGGTGGGCTCGTCGAGAATCAGGAAATTAGGGCTCTGCATCAACACCGTCACGAGATACAAACGTCGTTTCTCGCCCCCGCTCAGCTTATAAACAGGCTGATAATGCGAGTGATATGGAAACATGAAGTAGTTCAGGAAAGCAGCGGCAGAGATGGTGTCGCCGTTACCCAGTTTCACCACCTCGGCAATCTCTTTGACGACATCGATTACCCGCGTTTGTTCGTTGAATACCAGGCCTTCCTGTTTGTAATATCCGAAGGCCACTGTCTCACCGGTCTGTATATGTCCTTTCGAAGGCCTTAACTTCCCGGTGATGATATCAAGGAAGGTCGACTTGCCCGAACCATTCCTGCCGATAATCCCTACCTTCTCGTTTCGTTTGAAAACATGGGTGAAACCTTTCAGCATCGGTGTTTCACCCCAGCTGAACGAAACGTCGTGGATCTCGAGGATCTTGCGCCCCATTCTCGCCCCGGCGATGTTGATGTTCATCCTTTCCTCGTGAATCTTCACCGAAGCGGTCTCCTTCAGATCGTAGAAGGAGTCGATCCTTGCTTTGGCCTTCGTGGTTCTTGCCTTGGGCATCCTGCGCATCCATTCCTGTTCTGTCCTCAGGAGATTCCGTGCCCGTTCTGTCTCCTTGTTCTGTATGTGAAATCTTTCAGCTTGTTTTTCAAGGAAATATTCATAATTTCCCCGGTACCTGAAAACGGCTGCGTTCTCCATCTCGATGATCTCATCACACACCCGGTCAAGGAAATAGCGGTCGTGGGTAACCATCAGCAGCGTCAACGCCGATTTCGACAAATACTCCTCGAGCCATTCGATCATCTCAACATCGAGGTGATTGGTTGGCTCATCAAGTATCAGAAAAGCCGGTTCAGTGATAAGCACTTTAGCCAGGGCTACCCGTTTTCGCTGTCCGCCCGACAATTCACCGATCCGCTTATCCAGATCGGGCATTTTCAGTTGTGTCAGGATCTGCCTTACCCTTGTCTCGTACTCCCACCCCTGCAGCGCATCCATCCGGGCAGTAGCGGTTTCGATTGCATCGCGATTGGCGCCGGCAATAACATGTTCATATTCAAGGATCGCCTGCTGCACCTCGTTCGTATGCGAATACACCTCCTCAAAAACCGTGTTCGCTTCGGTTAAATCAGGTTCCTGCTTCAGATAACCGAAGGATGTTCCGGTAAAAAGCGAAACGGTTCCCGCATCGCATGGTTCCAGACCGGCAATGATGTTCAGCAGGCTTGTCTTCCCCGCTCCGTTGCGGGCAATCAGCGCGATCTTCTGCGACTGGCTGATCACAAAAGAGATATTCTCGAAAAGGTTCTTTTCTCCGTATGACCGGGCCAACTTGTCAACCTGCAGAATCGTCGTCATGGTGTTTAAAATGGGGGTAAAAGTACTTAAAAATCATATGCGGCTCCTGCTACCGTCCTGAATCCCGCCATTCAGCTTTGGCGATAGCTCTGGTTTGAACATTTTTTTTACCTTTACGACAAATTTTAGTATGCTGGATCACCGGTATTTTGTCATTTCTGCTTTTATCGTTTTAACGGTTTCATTATACCTGGCCGGCCGCAAGGTAAGAAAAGCCGGCATTTCAGTGAGGGGTACCCCTTCCATAGACCCGGTGTTTTTTTATTCCGGCAAACTTTTCCTTTTTGTTTCATTGGCTTTGTTTGCCGCCAAAGCAATTGTGCCCAATATCGGGTATATCAGCGTCCCTTCCGTGTTAGCCTGGTCTGCAACCGCCATCTTATGGTTATCGACCCTCTGGATTGTAACAGCCCTTCACCAAATGGGAACCTCATTGATCATAGGGCTTCCGGTTACAGAAACAAGTCTTAAAACCAAGGGGTTATTTTCGATTAGCAGGAATCCGCTATATACCGGCATTCATTTCATTGCCATTGCCTCCTGTCTCTATTTTCCCGACCTGATCAATATAACTTTCACCATCTACGGGATCGTGGTTCATCATTATATCATCAGGGGAGAAGAAAAATTTCTTCAGATGCGTTTTGGTGAGCACTGGGAAAATTACCGTAAAAAAGTGAGAAGATATTTATAAAAGAGGCTAAAAAATCAATCCTCATGAACCTCAAAAAGGAAACATTAAATGAATTAAGTTCGGTGCTCAATGCCCTTCCCTTCGGCGTGATCGTGGTGGATCAGGAACGGCGGATCGTATTCATCAACAAAAGCGGCCTGCAGATAACCGGACACCCGAAATCAGAAGATGTGCTTGGCACCCATATTCAGGATCATATCAGCCAGCAGGAACGGGAAGCCGGGGTCACTGAAATGCATGAAAAGCCGGAAGAAAGGAATGAAAGGTTAATCCTTCACAAAACGGGAGTCTCAATCCCGGTTTTGAGGTACGCAAGTCAGATCGTGCTCGAAGACAACCCATTCACCATTATCTCGTTCGTTGATATAACAGAACGGAAAAAACGGATCGTTGAGTTGATGGAGAGTAAAAGGCGCTTTTCAACGTTGCTCGACAACCTTCCCGGAATGGTCTACAGTTGCCGTAATGACCAGCAATGGACCATGGAGTTCATGAGCGATGGTTGTTTGGAACTGACCGGTTATTCTCCCGACGATTTTATTGAAAACAAGCTGCTGGCATACAACGACATCATCCATGAGGATGACCGGGCACGCATCTGGGATGAGGTCCAGAAAGGTCTTGAAACGCGTGCACCGTATACCCTCATGTATCGGATCACAACAGCAACAAAAAAGATTCGCTGGGTTTGGGAAAAGGCTAAAGGGATATTCGGACCCGGTGGTGAATTCCTGCGCATCGAAGGTTTCATTTCGGATATCACAGAGCAGAAACAAGCTGAAGTGATTCAGAAGGTACTGTTTGAAATTTCAACGGCATCCTTTACCGCCACCAATATCGACGAGCTTTTCAGATCGATACACAGAAGTCTGGCCCAGATTCTTGATGTGGAGAACTTTTACATCGCCATGTACGATAAAAAGTCTCATACCATTTCGTTGCCCTACCAGGTTGATGCCAAAGACAGTTTCCCGGTTTTTCCGGCCGGGAAAACCATGACCGGCTATGTGATCCAGAGTAGAATGCCCCTGCTCGCCACCCAGCAGATCATCGAGGAACTGGCCCGCACGGGACAGATTGAAATTGTTGGCACCCCTTCAAAGGTTTGGCTGGGTGTGCCGCTGATCGTTTCCGATGAGGTGATAGGGGTCATTGCAGTACAAAGTTATACCGATCGCGATCAGTATACCATCCGCGACCTTGAATTGCTGAAATTCGTCGCCGACCAGATCGCGATATCCGTTTCAAGGAAAACCATTGAAGATTCACTCCAGCAGGAGAAGTCCTATCTCGACCAGCTCTTCGAGGGTAGTCCTGAAGCCATCATCATGCTGGATGCCGAAGAAAGGATAATCAAGGTTAACAGCGAGTTTACCCGACTGTTCGGCTACCATCAGTCAGAAATTATCGGGGTTTTGGTGGATTCACTTATTGCGGATCCCCAAAACCCTGACGAGGCGAAAAAAATCACCAGAGACTTGCTGAACGGGGTGCTCACCGAGTGTGAAACACGCAGAAAGCATAAGGACGGGCACATGATCGATGTATCGATCCTGGTGACCCCCATCGTTGTCAATGGCTCCATCGTTGGCGGTTACGGTATATACCGCGATATTTCCGACCGCAAGAACATTGAAAAGAACCTGATTGCGGCCAAGGAGAAAGCGGAGGAATCAGACCGCCTCAAATCGGCCTTCCTTTCCAATATGTCGCATGAGATCAGGACACCGATGAATGCCATTCTGGGTTTCTCAACCCTGTTGTCGGATCCGGGTATTGGTGAAGATGAAAGGGCCGAATTCATAAGGATCATCAAGGACCGTGGTACCGACCTGATGCGGATCATCGATGACATCATCGATGTGGCCAAGATTGAATCGGGACAGGTCAGGATTGAGATCAAAGAGTGCCAGATCAATCAATTGCTCACCAACCTCTCCGTTACGCTGAACGAGGTCAAGCGTAAGACAAACAAGACCCATGTTATCCTGAACTGTCTGCCGGGTCATTCCGACAGGGATTTTACAATCCTGACCGATGGGAACAGGCTACGGCAGGTGCTTACCAACCTGATCGAAAACGCCTTGAAATTCACCGACCAGGGATTCGTCGAGTTCGGATACCAACTGAAGAATCTGGACGAATCCTCGTTCATTGAATTTTTTGTCAGGGATACCGGGATCGGTATTCCCGAAGAGATGCACGGGGTGATCTTCGAACGTTTCAGGCAGGTCGACGACACCAGCACACGAAAATACGGCGGCACGGGTCTCGGACTTACCATCTCCAAGAACCTTATCCGACTGCTCGGGGGCGACATCCGGCTCGAATCAGAACGTGGAAAAGGAACCCACTTCTTCGTCACCCTCCCGCTGCAACTCCCGCCGAAACCGGTTGCCGACAAAGGAACCCCGAAGCCCGCAGCTGCAGCCCCGAACAATTGGACAGGCAAAAAGTTCCTGATCGCCGAAGATGAGGAGTCAAATTACTTCCTGATGGAGAGAATGTTACGGAAAACGGGAGCTGAACTGAGCTGGGTAAAGAATGGACAGGAAGCCATTGAACTTTGCACCCGTCAGGATTTCGACCTCATCCTGATGGACATTCGTATGCCGGTCCTCGACGGTTACGAAGCCACGGTGGAGATCAAGAAGAACAAACCAGGAATCCCCATTATTGCACAAACCGCCTATGCACTGAAAGGAGAACGTGAACGAAGCCTGGCAGCCGGATGCGACGGATATATCGCCAAACCGATTGATTCGCGCGAATTGTTTGCCATCCTTGACAAATTTCTTAATGCTGAATAATTCAGCAGGAATAAACCGAATCACCTGTAAATCATCAAAGCATATGAAATCGACCATCTATTTAGTTGTCATCCTGAGTATAGCAATTTTTACAGGATGTAAAAACGGAGCCAATGAAACCGGTAAAAACGAAGATGCACCCATCATCGGGAAAAAAGTTCCGGAAATCAGGAACGGACTGATGACCCCTGAGGTTCTGTGGAGTTTCGGGAGACTATCGGAACCTGCCGTTTCGCCGGATAAGCAAACGATCCTTTATGGGGTGACCTATTATGATCTCGGGCAAAACAAAGGCAACCGAGAGTTGTACACCATCGGCACCGATGGACAGAACATGAAACAGATCACCACTACCAGGTTCAGCGAATACCAGGCCATGTGGACCCCCGACGGCAGGAAGATCACTTTTATGTCGGCCGAATCCGGATCCATGCAACTCTGGATGATGAATCCTGACGGTACCGGCAAAACCCAGGTTACCGACGTGGAGAACGGAATCAACGGGTACCGGATTTCGCCAGATATGAAAAAAATGTTCTATTTTGCCGATGTATATCCCGAAAAACAGTTAAAGGAACTCTTTGCCGACCTGCCGAAAACCAGCGGCCGGATTTACACCGACCTGATGTACCGTCACTGGGATACATGGGTACAATCCTACAGCCATGTGTTCGTCGCTGATATGTCGGAAAACAAGATCACCACAGGCAAAGACATACTTTTGAACGAACCCTACGAGTGTCCGCTGGCTCCGTTCGGTGGCATCGAGCAGGTTAACTGGAGCCCCGACAGCAAGGTCATCGCTTACACCTGCCGGAAGAAGACAGGAAAAGCGTATGCCATATCCACCAACTCCGACATTTACCTCTACGATCTTGAAGCCGGAACCACTATAAATATTTCTGATGGAATGATGGGTTACGATGTGGCGCCGGTCTATTCACCCGACGGATCAATGATTGCCTGGCAAAGCATGGCCCGCGACGGTTATGAATCCGACAAAAACCGCCTGATTGTTTATGATGTTGCCAAAAAAACCTGGAAAGATTACACCGAAGCCTTCGACCAGAACGCTGAACAACTCGCCTGGACCGACGACAGCAAATCGATCTGGTTCATCAGCGACTGGCATGCCACCGATGAAATTTACAGGCTTGACATCGAAGGAGGAAAAATCACGAAAATCACCGATGGAATACATGATTATACGGGAGTGATCCCTGCTGGTGAGAAACTCATCGCCTCAAAAATGTCGATGTCGATGCCCACCGAACTGTTTTCGGTTGACCCGGTAAGCGGCAAGGATGAACCTGTTACGACCACCAACAAAGAGATTCTCGATCAGCTGAAGCCTGGCAAAGTGGAGAAGCGCTGGACCAAAACCACCGATAACAAGGACATGCTCTCATGGGTCATCTACCCTTCCGGCTTTGATCCGGCGAAAAAATACCCGGTCCTGCTGTTCTGCGCCGGCGGCCCCCAGAACACGGTAAGTCAGTTCTGGTCGTATCGCTGGAATTTCCAGATGATGGCAGCCAACGGTTATGTGATCATTGCTCCCAACCGGCGCGGTGTGCCGGGCTTCGGCCAGGCCTGGAATGAACAGATCAGCGGTGATTACGGCGGTCAGAATATGAAGGATTACCTGAGCGCGATCGATGACATTGCCAGGGAACCCTGGGCTGACGAGGAGAAAATGGGATGTGTGGGTGCCAGTTACGGCGGCTTTTCGGTTTACTGGCTCGCCGGAAATCACAACAAGAGGTTTAAGGCATTTATCGCCCACGACGGCATGTTCAACCTCGAAGCGCAATATCTTGAGACCGAGGAGATGTGGTTTGTCAACTGGGATCTCGGCGGACCTTTCTGGGATAAGAACAACAAGGTAGCGCAGCGGTCATACGCCAACTCACCCCACCGGTTTGTACAGAATTGGGATACACCGATCCTTGTTATCCATGGTGAACTCGACTACCGTATCGTGGCGACCCAGGGCATGCAGGCCTTCAACGCCGCCATCCTGCGGGGAGTTCCGGCCCAGTTTCTTTACTTCCCCGATGAAAATCACTGGGTTCTCAAACCGCAAAACGGGGTACTCTGGCAACGCACCTATTTCCACTGGCTTGACAAATGGTTGAAGTAAGAGAACGGTTTTTCTGACATGGACCCGAGATCGCTTGCCGCAGCGGAACAACTGGCTGCAACGGCACTGTTGAATTCAAGATATACAACGGCTTTCACGGGCGCAGGCATTTCGGTGGAGAGTGGCATTCCACCTTTCCGCGGAAATGGTGGACTTTGGGATAAATACGACCCCCGGATCCTTGAAATTGATTATTTCATAAACAAGCCGGCAGAATCGTGGAAAGTCATCAAAGAAATTTTCTACGATTTTTTCGGGGAGGCCAAACCAAATATGGCGCACCAGGTTTTAGCGCGGATGGAGAAGGAAGGATTGCTTGGCCAGGTCATCACCCAGAATATTGACCATTTGCACCAGGATGCCGGATCGGTGATGTTGACTGCTTTCCACGGCAATTCAGCATGGCTGAGATGCCTCCATTGCCACCGCGATTACCGGGTAAAGGAGATCAGCCTCGACCATCTGCCGCCGACCTGCAGGGAGTGCGGCGGCTTGCTGAAACCCGATTTTGTCTTTTTTGGCGAAGCCATTCCGGCACAAGCCCAGACGGCTTCGTACGAGGCTGCCTCCATTTCCGATGTCTTTCTGATCATCGGCACCACTGGCGAGGTGATGCCTGCCAACCAGTTTCCGCACATGGCGAAACAGGGCGGAACAAAGATCATTGAGATCAATCCTGAGCCTTCAGCCTATACAAACAAAATTACGGATATCTTTCTTCAGGGTAAAGCTGCCACAATAATGGCCGACCTGGAAAAATTACTGTTTAGTGAAGGATAATTTCAGATTTTACTTACCCCGGCCCTGGATAATAATCAAAACGGTATAGATCAGAATCTTGAAGTCCATGGCCAGCGACATGTTCTCGATGTAGAGAATGTCGAACCGCAACCTTTCCACCATCTGCTCAAGGTTCTCGGCATAGCCGTATTTAACCTGTCCCCACGAAGTGATTCCTGGTTTGACTTTATGCAGCAGGCGATAGTGGGGAGCCTGTTTGATGATCAGGTCAATGTAGTATGACCTTTCGGGACGCGGCCCCACAAGACTCATGTCTCCCTTCAGCACGGTATAGAACTGGGGAATCTCATCCACCCTGAACTGTCGCAGGAATTTCCCCACGCGTGTGATTCGTGGGTCGGTTTTGGATGATAACTGCGGGCCGTTTTCCTCCGCATTTTTGTACATCGTGCGGAATTTATGCATGATAAACGGCTTACCTTTCAAACCGATACGCTCCTGCGAATAGAAAACCGGTCCCGGCGAAGTGATTTTTATGATGAAAGCAGTGATAATGACCACCGGTGACAGCAGGATCAGGCAAATCACTGATATCAGGATATCGAGGATCCTCTTCAGCGACATCTGCCAGTCGGGCATAAGATCGGGATAGATCTGAATAAGCGGCGCATGGAAAATGGAGGTGGTCTTGACCGAACCCATCAGAATATCTTGCATGGCTGGAATGATTTTTATGACGACATCGGTGTCTTCAAGCTGCGTAATGATATTTTCGATGGTATGATTCTCTGAATGTTCGATGGCGATGATCACCTCCTCGATACCATGCTCCTTCACCAGCCGGTTCAGGTCCGACAACCCGCCCAGGTGTGGAAGGAATTGCGAGAGTTTGTATTCTTTGTATCCTTCAACGTTGATAAATCCCACAAAACGGTTGCCCGATGATTTTTCCTGATTCTCAATCTCATGATAGATGGAGAGTGCATTGCCGTTCGATCCTATCACGATGGTGTTGAATCCTATGATCTTGTGATGGATCTTATAGGCGGCCCTGGAGGTGAGGATAAACCTGGCCGATGCAGTGAAGAAAAGATGGAGGAAGAACAGGATGAAGAAGAATTCGGCATAATCGCGCTGGTTGATGATCACGTCATCGAGGATCAGGGTGAAGAAGAGGATCGTAACACCGATGAAGGTGATCAGGATAGTCTGGGCAAACTCACGGAGCCTGGCTTTCCGGTATATTTTCCGGTAGGTTCCGATGAGTGTATAGAGGATCAGCCAGAAAAGCGGGATTACCGTAACTCCGTAATAGAGTTTGCGGTCGAGGAAAATATCGGTTATATGGCTGAAGATCGTATGGTCAACCGCCCATTTCCGGTATATGAAGAACAGCGTCCAGGCAACAAAGGCTGTCAGAAAATCCGCAACAACATATTTGATAACCTGTAACCGTTTATTCATGTTCAATAGGTTTTTCGCCCCCCCAGGTTATTTCCTGGTAACAATTTTGAAATTATCGAAGAGCATCTGAGTCTTTTTCTGGCCTGTATCTTTAAAAGTACCCAGATAAACCCGGTAGGTGATCATTCCGGGATAGGCATTCAGGGTGTTCGTCAGATCAATATAGATTTTTTTCCACTTCCCTCCGGTGGTGTTCAGGGTGATAATCGGGGTTTGGTAGAGCGTCGTTGTGGCATAGGTGAAGACCCCGATCGTCACAACGTTCGAGATGTTGTAGTTGAGTTCAAGAAAAACCGGCGCGTAAGGAATCACATACTCCTCATGGGTCTGACATTCAAAAAAATCATGGAGCGAATCGAGTACGACCAGGGCAGAATGACTGCCTTCGAACGTTTCGGGCGAACCGGTTTCAGTGCGTTGAATGAAGGCCGTGCTTCTTTTGGTCGTGTCGAGGGACATGGCAATACCGTCGAAATCCTCCTTCCAGGTGAAGAGCGTTGTTGACTGATAGGTGGTCTTGATGTTACCAACATTGGTGGTACTGTCTTCACCGAAGGAAAAGTCCTTCACTACCGGGCTGTAAAATGAATAAGCCTGGCGGGTGGCGGCAATTCCGTTGACCTTAATTCCCGGCCATATCTTCAGGCTGTGTTTACCCTTGTATAAGGCCGGGAGGCGGGCGGGCAGTTCAAAGGCACCAAGAAAATTATCATCTATATAAACCCAGGCATCGGTTATCTGCTGAGAGGCTGTCCCCTGGTTGTAATAATCGGTGGAAAGGTAGATGGAATCAATTTTGATCCAGGCCGGAACGGTCTGATCTCCACTGAATTTTTCGCACGAGGAGGCGCCAAGCAGGATGAGAAAGACAAATACCAATGCATGAAGGCGTTCCCTGAAAATCATAAATTGCGGAAGATTGTGAGGCCGTATCTATAAAAAGCTAACGGTTCATTTAAACCGATATTGTTTATTTCTGAACAAAAGTATTGAACAAAATTCTGTTGTTTTTTCAGAGGATGGAAACTGAAGATTGCTGGATCTTTTCCATGATTTTATGGGCGACATCAAGGGCGCTGTATCCATCATTGATTGTCACCGGCGGAAGGGTGTTGTTTACAATGGCATAATGAAAACTTTCAAGCTCGGCCCTGATGGCGTTCCCGGATGTCACCTCCGGCTTGTCAAAGATGATCTGCTTGGTCCCTTTGCCGGGCCCCAACTCAAGGATGAACCCAGTGCCGCCGTCTGCAGGATCAGCATCCGAAATCCTTACCACCTCGAGCTCTTTTTTCAGAAAATCCACGGATATATAGGCATCCTTCTGGAAGAACCGTGATTTCCGCATATTCTTCAGGGAAATTCTGCTGGCTGTAAGGTTTGCCACACAACCGTTGTTGAATTCAATGCGGGCATTGGCAATGTCGGGAGTGTCACTCACCACGGCCACACCGCTGGCGCTGATCTTTTTTATGTGACTTTTAACTACGCTTAGCACAATATCAATATCGTGGATCATCAGATCGAGGATCACCGGTACATCAGTCCCCCTCGGATTGAATTGCGCCAACCGGTGCGTTTCAATAAACATCGGCCGGTCGAAATAGGGTTCGGCCACCAGAAATGCAGGATTAAAACGTTCGACATGACCGACCTGGACCTTTACGTTCGCCTCGCCGGCGATCTTGATCAGTTCGCGGGCCTCGTCGAGCGTGGTGACAATCGGTTTTTCGATGAAGACATGACGGCACTTTTTCAGCGCCTTCGAGGCACACTCAAAATGCGATACGGTGGGTGTAACGATATCTACCACATCCACCTGGTCGATCAGTTCGTCGAGCGAATTCCACCGCCTTACCTGGAATTCCTTTTCGGCGACACCTGCATTGGTTTCATCCGGATCAAAAAAACCAACCAGTTCGAAATCAGAAATTTCTTTAATACAGCGAATATGAATTTTTCCCAGATGGCCTGCGCCAAGCACCCCGATTTTCAGCATACAGTAATTTTTTTGCAAAGGTAGCCTTTTAGGCTGACCGAAATTACTAATTTCGTGAAAAAATTCCACGCTATACCGCATGAATAACGGGTTACCAACCGACACTTACCGGCACCAGGGATTACGCAAGCAACTGATCAGGCAGATCAGTATGAAAGGTATCACCGACCAACAGGTTCTCATAGCCATGGAGAAGGTTCCCCGGCATTTTTTCTTTGATTCCTCTTTCCTGGAGTATGCATACGAGGATAAACCTTTCCCGATTGGTGCGGGCCAGACCATCTCCCAACCATATACCGTGGCATTTCAATCCTCCTTGCTACAGATCAAAAAGAACGATAAAGTACTCGAGATCGGTACGGGGTCGGGATACCAGGCCTGTATCCTGGCGGAGATGGGAGCAAGGGTGTTTACGATAGAAAGGCAGAAAACGCTTTTCGACAGGACCAGTAAATTCCTGCCCGCGATCGGATATCCAACCATCAAAACCTTTTACGGCGACGGTTACAAGGGCCTGCCCGCTTTTGCCCCGTTCGACCGTGTGATAGTGACCGCAGCAGCTCCCTTTGTTCCCGAAGCCCTGCTGCAGCAGCTCAAGGTTGGCGGTATCCTTGTCATACCGGTCGGGGCGGGCGATGTGCAGATCATGACCACTATAACACGTCAGTCGGAAAACGAGTTTATCAACAACGGGCACGGGGACTTCAGGTTTGTACCAATGCTTGAGGATAAAGCCCGCGAAAAATAACAGGCTACCGGCGGGTCACCACCCAAAGCCGCCTGGTGCGGCGGTATAGCGAAATCGCGAAACCGGCAATCATGACAAGCGATCCCAGCCAGAGAACATTGATGTAAGGATTCATCATGACTTTGAGCACAATATAATCGGGATCGTCTGAAACACTGGCGATATAGGTGTAGTAGTCGCGCAAAAGGAAATTACGGGTGGCTGGATTGTAAACGGCTCCCATCTTGGGATGCACATTCACGGATGGATGAAGTGTAAACTGTGTGAAATATTTTCCGTTACGGTATTTCATAAAATCAACCCGGTAGTGGGTGGTGTTTCCCTTTACCTTCTTATCCACGTAGCTCACGTAATAGCCACTCATGAACAAGGTGTCGTTCTTCATCAGAACGAGGTTCTCTGAATTGCTCGTTTCACTGCCCAGGTCATACCTCGAAGTGTTGGTTGATATGGTCTCGGAATTGGAGAAGGTGATCACCGTACCAAGCAGGAACAGGATAAAACCGATATGAGTGATGATGGCGCTGATATTCCGTGGCCTTGTGGTTTTGACAAACAGGCTGCCGATGGTAATGAAAAAAGCAAGCAGGATGAAGAATACAAAAAGGACCAGGTTCACCTGCCTGACGACCCCGTAGGTCACCATCGGTACCAGCAATGCCAATGCGGCCAGCGCAGGAATCCAGAGTCTTTTCAAAAAGGTTTTCAGGTCGTTTTCCTGATATTTCATGATCTGTGTAAACCCGATAAATGCAGCCACAAGCAGGGCAAAAGGCATCTGCCACCGGTTATAATACGAAACCGGGTCTGATGGCGGGGCAATGTTGCTGCCAAAGATCGAATTGACGACCGGGATAGAGGTGGAAAACAGGATCTGGAAAGCAGCCAGTACCATGATCACCGTGCCGGTGAACATCCAGAATTCACGCGAGAAAAGCTGGTCCCTCTTTTCAACCTGTAGTTTACGGTAATTCATCGCGATCATGATCACGGTAAGGAAGAGGAAGCTGAGCAAGAAAACCAGAAGTTGTGCGGTCATCCCGTTTTCACCGAAAGAATGGGCGGAGGTATTGGCAAGAACCCCGCTGCGGGTCAGAAAACTGGCATAGAGAACAAGTACGTACGAAAGCGTCAGCATGAGATAGGATGAGAAGAGTGCAAAGTTCTGCCGGCGCGCAATGATCATGAGATGCAGACCGGCCACCAGGGTCATCCATGGGATCAGCGAACTGTTCTCGACCGGATCCCAGGCCCAGAAACCGCCGAAGGTGAGCGACACGTATGCCCATGCGCCACCCAGCAGAATCCCAGCCCCCAGCATCAGCATCGACACCAGAGTCCAGGGAATGGCACGGCTGATCCACGAATGATAATCCTTTCGCATCAGTGAGGCAATTGCGTATGAAAAAGGGACCAGCGCCAGTGCATACCCCAGAAAAAGAATCGGCGGATGGATGGTCATCCAGATGTTTTCAAGCAAGGGGTTCAGTCCGTTTCCGTCTTCGATCATCGACACATAATCCGGCATGGTAAAAATGGTGCCTTCGATGGAACCGACGGTTTCACGAAGCAACTCAAAAGGTGTTGCACCGATCTGCAGCCCGGCGATTTTCACTCCGAGCAACATTGAAGTTACGAACGCCTGCGACAGCGAAAATACAGCCATCACCGGCGACTCCCAGTTTCTCGCGTAAATGAGCACGATCAGGCCAACCAGCGCCTGCCAGATGGCCCAAACCAGAAAACTACCCTCCTGCCCTGCCCAGAAACAGGAGATAATATATTCGACCGGCAGCGATCTGGAGGAATACTGCCATACATAGGAATATTCAAAATAATGGTTGAATATCAGGAAGTAAAGCAAAGCACCAACCGCTACCAAGGTGGCTGTATGAATATAATAAAGGAGTCTGGCACCTTTGTGCAATGCCGCCATGGTATCGTTTTTTCTGAACGATAAATAATACAATGTGGCAGCAGACAGCGATGTCAGAAAGCTGATCCATACAAAGGCTGCTCCAAGGTTTCCGGGTAACAAATGTTCCCCGGTATATGCAATCTCCATATATATTTGTTTTCCTGCAAAGGTACATTATTATCACATATGCAGAGATTTCGTTGTATCAATTTTCGGCTCCCCCGACCATTCGGACCATCTCCGGTGGTATTTTTTGTCAATAATAATAAACATGTTATTGAAACAGGTTTCAATTTCTCTTATATTCGCCTAAATTTTTTTGGTTATGTACAAGATTGGCATCATCGGCGGGTCAGGGCTTGAGAAAATGAACATTTTTGAAAATCCGCGCGAGCTCACGGTCACCACCCGTTTTGGTCCTCCGAGTTCCTCGTTTTTTAATGGATCCATCGCTGATTGTGAAGTGTTTATTCTTTCGAGACACGACCGCGATCATTCCATCCCCCCCACCCATGTCAACAACCGCGCTAATATCGATGCTTTGAAAACCCTGGGTTGCCAGTATATTTTTGCCACCACTGCCTGTGGCAGCCTTCGAGAGGAGATCAAACGCGGCGATATTGTGATACCCGACCAGTTCATTGATTTCACCAGGCACCGGACCAATACCTTCTTTGACCGTTTTGACAATGGCGATATAAGGCATACCGCCATGCCTGATCCTTTCGATGATACCCTTCGACAGATGCTGATCGGGGGCTGCATTTCACTGGGTCGGCCATACCATCCGTCCGGAACGGTCGTGACCATCGAAGGCCCCCGGTTTTCAACACGCGCCGAATCCAGAATGTTCAGGATTCTCGGGGCCGATATCATCAACATGAGCATCGCCCCGGAGGTCAGTCTGGCCAGGGAAGCGGGGATTCCATACGCCGCCATTGCCCTTTCGACCGATTACGATTCATGGAAAGATGATGAAAAACCGGTTACCTGGGATGAACTTTACGCAGTGTTCCTCAACAACGTGGGTCATGTTACCAACCTGCTAATCCATGTTTTAACAAATTTCAAGGTATAATTGTCTGTATGATGAAACGGTCCTTTTTTGCTTTGATCTTCATATTCTTGTCGGGTTGGAACCTCCTCGCCCAGTACCCGGTCGTTCCACCCTACCAGTCTCAACCAGTGAATCCCGAACAGAATGTAGAACGGTCGATGAATAACCTCCCCATGATCAGCGAGCCACGCTCAGTCATGGAATCGGCTATGGGCTGGACGTTGCTGGACAACGGGAAATGGGTGTCGGTCGAAAACAGGTTGCTCTATAGTTCGGCAGAATACTACAAATCGAACAAAGCCTACTATAAACTCGGAAAAGAGAACTTTGACATCCTGGAATTGCGCGATGTAAGTTTTGAAAATGAACAGTATGCCGTTCTGATCATGAAATTCCGGACCGGTTACTATGAATTTCCGATCCTGATGGAGACCTGGCACAACCAGACCGGACTCAGTTATTTCGTTTTCAAAATGTCGAAACTCCAGGACCTTTTTCCGGAAAAAATGGAATTTAACAAACCCTATATCACCAACATGGAAGTCGTATGCAGCGGCACCCTGATCGATTACGACAAAAACACTTTCAGTTCCACCATTGCCTTCGACATTCAAAAGACCCTAAGCGACAAGACAATTGCCTCGCACAACCTGCTTATTGCATTCTGGCCTGTTCAGACCGGGGGACAGACATTGGCCCGTTTCAGGCTGATCAAGGTGATGAATAAAAAGAAGTTTTATACGCCTTACCTTGAGTTGAAAAATCGCGATAAACTTTTCAGGGCCTCCTACTACGAAACAGACTATAATGCATTCCAGAGCTTCTTCAGGATCAGCGGGGGAATGATGCCGATGCAGCAGTTCACCGGTACACCGCAGAGCGCCGATGACTATTACCGTCGCGGCATCTCCAATTACAACACGGGCAACTTTGCACAGGCGGTTTATGATCTGACCGAAGCCGCAAAATACCAGCCCTACTCCGACTTCTTCCTGACCTATGCTTACAGGGCCAATGCCCGTCAGAAAATGAACGATTTCACCGGAGCCATGCAGGATTTCGACAGGGCCGTCATGCTCAAACCGGCCGACCAGGGTTATTATTCATCATGGCTGACTACCATTTACAACCGCGGGGTTGCCAGGTTCAACCTCAAAGACAACAACGGGGCCTGCCAGGACTGGAATACCGCTGTTCAGTTTGGATTCAAGGATCTGGAGACCGACAAAGCCATCAGGGAATATTGCAAGAACTATCATTATACCGGGCCTTCGGCAGGAATTGGGATGACCAGCAGTGCTACCCCCGGTTCCTATTATACCACACCGGCGACCCAGAACGACTATTTCAAAGTTTACTGGGATGGTGTGTGGAAGTACGAAAACGGGAATTATGCTGAGGCGATCAGGAGTTTTAACCGGTCCATCGAGTTGAAGCCCCAGTCGGAAAACATCGCCGGTATTTATGCATACCGCGGCAATTGCAAGCTGAAACTCTCCGATTACAGTGGAGCGATCCTCGACTTTGATTATGCCCTGGGGCTCTCAACCACCAAAGTCACCGACAATACCCTGCTGAAGTCGATCTATTACAACAGGGGTCTTGCAAACTTTTTCCTCGGAAACACCTCCATCGCATGCAGCGATTTCCAGAAATCGCTGAATGCCGGAATGTCCGATCCGCAGTCGGTCGGGTTCATCCGCCAGGTTTGTAAATAGAAGCTAATCGGTGGTGACGGTGTGATGCCTGACCCCGTTACGGTAGGCAACAATAAAGGCATCGCTGATCCCCTTTTGCAGCATTTCGTCGCGCAGGGCGCGGGCTGCATTCAGATCGCGGGTATTGCCGATGATGTATCGCGAAAGGGTGCCTTCTCTTTCACGGGTTACCTTGTAGTTGATCTTGTATCGTTTCTCAATCCATTCAGCCGAGTAGTTGTGCTTGTCGAAGGCAAAGATCTGAACCATGTAATCGAATTCCTCGTCGGGAACAACCTGCCTGGACTGCACTGGCTGTAAAGGCTGTACCGGCTGTAAAGGTGTCTGCACCGGCGGCTGGTAGGTTTTGGGATATACCGGGTAGGTATAATCAAGAATTTCCGGCTTATCCTTGCTGACCTTTCCCTTACCCCCTATCCGCATGGCAATTCCAAACGCAAGGTAATCGACCACGTCAAATTTGTACCCTCCCGATGTATTGTCAACTTTATCGGAAAAGCATGTCCGCCAGGTCCATTCAACACTGGCGTGGAATTTATCGCTGATCCTGAAAATGCCCCCAATACCGAATGGAAGTATAAGTGATGCATTAAAGTTATTCAGCGGGTTATCGGTCGACAACGAATCATAATTATAAACCTTGTTCAGCAGTTTTGAATACCATCCACCTACCCCAAGGCCAAGGTGACCATAAACGAAGACCCTCCGTTTGGCCGTCGGGGGAACGATCAGGTTCGAAAAGTTGAGTGTGGCACTGGCTTCTGTTTCAATGAACAAGCCAGTAAACGCTGCAGTTACCGTTTTACCTTCTGTCACCAGATCGACGGAGCCATTGAGGCCGCCGGCCAGCAACTGTATCCTTAACCCGATAAGATCATTGAAATGATGATGGAAGAACAGGCTTCCGGCCATGCTGACATTGCCTTTCGGGAAGACACTTCCGGAAGTAAGATCACCGTAATAAAAATCGGGTCCGAGGGTAATTCCCATATACCACCTTTTGGCAAAGGGATGATGCTGAATGCTCTTCCCGGTCTGCGGAAAAATGTCGGTCACCAGGAAAAGGCAGCCTATCGCAAGCAAAATATACCGGAATTTCACCAAGGTCGATATTGATTGGTTAAAAGTGTTAAATATAATACCTTCCTGAAAGTCAAAGATAGTAAAACATATTTTTCTTTTAACATCGTTTTCAACATTAACCTAAGAAATAAAAAAAGCCATTCCTGGGGGAATGGCTTTCTGATAAACCGGAAAAGGTTATTTGGCGTATTTAAAATCCTTTCCTAAATATTTCGCGGAATCGCCCAGTTGTTCCTCAATACGGAGCAACTGATTGTATTTGGCGATACGGTCGGTACGGCAGGCAGACCCTGTCTTGATAAGTCCGGTGTTTAGGGCCACAGCAAGATCAGCAATGGTTACATCCTCTGTCTCGCCCGAGCGGTGGCTCATCACAGCCGTGTAGCTGTTGCGGTAGGCAAGGTTTACGGCATTGATGGTTTCACTCAAAGTTCCGATCTGGTTTACCTTTATGAGAATCGAATTTGCAATGCCCTTCCTGATTCCCTGCGACAACCGGTCAACATTGGTTACAAAGAGGTCATCGCCTACCAGCTGAATCTTATTGCCGAGCTCTTTGGTCATCAGTTTCCAGCCATCCCAGTCATCCTCAGCCATGCCATCCTCGATCGAGATGATCGGGTAACGTTTTGCCCAGTCTTTCCAGAATGCCACCATTTCGGCCGGTTTCAGTTTATCGCCGGTCGATTTCTTCAGGTGATACACATTCTCCTCGGGAAGGAAGTATTCGGAAGATGCAGGGTCGAGGGCGATAAAGATATCTTTCCCGGGTTTATATCCGGCTGTTTCAATCGCCTTGATGATCACCTGCAGGGCCTCCTCGTTCGACTTCAGATTGGGAGCAAAACCGCCTTCATCGCCCACGTTGGTTGAATATTTGCCCTTTTTAAGTACCGTTTTAAGGTTATGGAAGACCTCGGCACCCATCCTGATGGCGTCGCTGAAAGTCTCGGCGCCTACCGGCATGATCATGAATTCCTGGAAGTCGATGGAGTTGTCAGCATGCGATCCTCCGTTGATGATGTTCATCATCGGGATGGGCAGCGTTTGGGCAGAAACACCGCCTACATACCGGTACAGTTCCTGTCCGGTAACCTGCGCGGCAGCATGGGCTGCAGCAAGAGAGACGCCCAGAATGGCATTGGCTCCGAGTTTTCCTTTGTTGGGCGTTCCGTCGAGCTCTATGAGTTTCTGGTCGATATCAATCTGGTCGGTCACATACATCCCCTGAATCTCACCGGCAATCACATTATTAACATTATGTACAGCCTGGAGAACACCTTTGCCCAGGTAATTTTTTTTGTCGCCATCGCGTAATTCAACGGCTTCGTGTATTCCGGTGGATGCTCCCGAAGGTACCGCTGCCCGGCCCAGTATTCCGTTCTGTGTGATCACATCTACTTCGATGGTAGGATTCCCGCGAGAATCGAGTATCTGGCGGGCATGCACTGATAATATTGTACTCATGGCTTGTTGTTTTGGTTAATTTAAAAAGTAAAAGGATAACAAGTGACCCCGTTATCCTTTCCGTTCTTCATCTGTTCAATGCAGATTATTCTTCAGCCTTTTTGTCGGGGGATTCAGCTGGTTCTGCTGACTCAGCCAATTCAGCCGATTCAGGCTTAGCGGCTTTTTCTGCCTTCTCAGTTTTCTCCGGTTTGGCCTCGGCTACTGCATCGGTGGCTTTCTTCTTAGCTCCACCTCTCCTGCGACGGGTTGATCTGGCTTTGCCTTCGTCCTTGCCGGCCAGCATGGCTTCGTTATAATCCACAAGTTCTATCAGGCACATTTCCGCGTTATCACCAAAACGATTTCCTGTTTTCAGGATTCTGGTGTATCCGCCCGGACGGTCCATAATCTTTTTTGCAATCTCCTTGAACAATTCCGTCACCGCTTCTTTGCTCTGCAGGTAACTGAAAACGACACGGCGTGAATGGGTGGTATCTTCCTTCGATTTTGTTATCAGTGGTTCGACAAAGGTGCGCAGTGCCTTGGCCTTGGCGACAGTAGTATGTATTCTTTTGTGTATGAGGAGTGAGGCGGCCATGTTCGAAAGCATTGCCTTACGGTGGGCGCTTTTCCGGCCTAAATGATTAATCTTTTTCTGGTGTCTCATTGCAATTAATCCTTATCTAATTTATATTTCGACGTATTCATTCCAAATTCAAGTCCCTTCGACTTCACAAGTTCTTCGAGTTCGGTCAGTGATTTTTTCCCAAAGTTCCTGAATTTCAGCAGATCGTTTTTATTGAAAGCGACCAGGTCGCCGAGGTACTCAACATCGGCTGCCTTCAGGCAGTTCAGGGCCCGTACCGAGAGATCCATATCAACCAGTTTCGTCTTCAGCAACTGACGGATATGAAGCGATGTTTCATCGAACTCCTCATTCACCGCCTTTTCGGCCGAATCGAGGGTGATCTTCTCATCCGAGAAGAGCATGAAATGGTGAATGAGTATCTTGGCGGCCTCTTTCAGTGCATTTTTCGGGTGGATAGACCCGTCGGTGACCACTTCAAGGACCAGTTTTTCATAGTCGGTTTTCTGCTCAACCCTGAAGTTTTCGATGTTGAAGGTGACGTTCTTGATGGGGGTGTGCACCGAATCGATGGCGATCCGGCCAAGGGTGGTTCCAAGAGCTTTGTTCTCCTCGGCAGGTACATAGCCCCTGCCTTTGTCGATCGACAATTCAACGGATAATTTCACATTCGTTTCCATGTGGCAGATCACCACTTCGGGATTGAGAACCTGAAATACCGACAGGAATTTGTTGATGTCGCCGGCCTTGAACTCCTTCTGCTGGGCAATAATGACCGTTACCTTCTCAGAATTTTCTGTTTCAATGAGCCGTTTGAATCGAATCTGTTTGAGATTCAAAATAATCTCCGTGACATCTTCAATGACACCTTTAATGGTGGAAAATTCCTGTTCCACGCCCTCGATCTTTATCGAGGTGATTGCAAAACCTTCAAGCGATGAAAGGAGTATCCTTCTCAGCGAATTTCCGATGGTAACGCCAAAACCAGGCTCTAACGGACGAAATTCGAATACACCACGATGGTCATCGGTTTCGACCATAATCACCTTGTCGGGTTTCTGGAACGGTAATATTGCCATATGATACGTTTTTGATGATTATTTGCGGAAGTCCTGCAGGAACATTCCTGTTTCTGTGCAAGATGATCCCTCCCGGGACATCTCTGTTTATTACTTCGAGTACAACTCGACGATCAGCTGTTCCCGGATATTCTCAGGTATCTGGTCACGCTCGGGGTAGCTCATAAACTTGCCGGTAAGCATCCCGCCGTCCCATTCAAGCCAGGGAAACTGATTCGCACGGCCGGTCACTGAGTTCGTGATCATTTCCAGTGACTTTGAACGTTCCCTCACGGAAACGATATCACCGGGGCGCAGCTCAAACGATGGAATGTTCACCACCTTGCCGTTCACCATGATATGCCGGTGCGAGATAAGCTGCCGGGCGCCATCGCGGGTCGGCGAAATACCCAACCGATACACCACGTTGTCGAGACGGGCTTCGATCAGCTGAAGCAAAACCTCACCGGTGATACCCCCTTTACGGGCAGCTTTCAGGAAGGTATTTTTAAACTGACGCTCGAGGATGCCATAGGTGTATTTGGCCTTCTGTTTTTCCATCAGCTGTGTTCCGTACTCTGACGACTTCGACCTTCTTTTGTTCTGGCCATGCATTCCCGGCGGATAATTCTTTTTCTCGTAACTCTTGTCGGGGCCGTAAATCGGATCCCTGAACCTTCTTGCAATCTTGGATTTCGGACCAATGTATCTTGCCATGGTATTGTATTATGATTATTAAAATTCTCTTATGCTGCTGTTTATATTCTTCAACCGGTTGGCCGGTATGGTCAATCACACCGTGATTATACCCTGCGGCGTTTCGGGGGGCGGCATCCGTTGTGCGGCAGCGGGGTGATGTCAACGATCTCCATAACCTCGATACCGGCTGTGTGCAAAGTACGGATGGCCGATTCGCGACCGGCTCCGGGGCCTTTAATGAAGACCTTTACCTTGCGCAGCCCAAGATCGTATGCCACTTTCGACGCATCCTGCGCAGCCATCTGCGCTGCGTAAGGTGTGTTCTTTTTCGAACCCTTGAATCCCATTTTCCCGGCCGACGACCAGCTCACCACCTGGCCGCTGCTGTTGGTCAGCGTGATGATGATATTGTTGAATGAAGCATTTACATAGGCTTTACCTATAGCATCTACTTTAACAACCCTTTTTTTTGAACTTTTCTCAGTTTTTGCCATATAATAATGATACTTGCATTAACGATTAACCCTTGGTTGCCTTCTTTTTGTTTGCCACGGTCTTCTTCCTTCCCTTGCGGGTACGGGCGTTGTTCTTGGTACTCTGGCCCCTTACCGGCAATCCCAGACGATGCCGGATTCCGCGGTAACAACCAATGTCCATCAGGCGTTTGATGTTCATCTGAACTTCGGAACGGAGTGCACCTTCTATTTTATAATTATCGTTGATGACCGCACGGATTTTGTTCTGCTCCTCGTCATTCCATTCCAGTACCTTCTTGTTACGGTCGACGCCTGCCTTGTCGAGAATTTTCTGAGCAGTGCTTCTCCCGATACCAAAGATATAGGTCAGCCCGATTTCACCCCGTTTGTTCTTAGGTAAGTCAATACCTGCAATTCTGGCCATAATGATCCAATTTTATGTTAATGAATTTTAACCTTGTCTTTGTTTGTATTTAGGATTCTTTTTGTTGATGACATACAGTTTGCCTTTTCTACGAACGATCTTGCAATCTGCAGATCTCTTCTTGATTGATGCTCTGACTTTCATTGTACGCGTGCTTTATGTCTATTGATATCTGAACGTTATTCTTCCCTTGGTTAAATCATAAGGCGACATTTCGATCCGTACCTTATCACCCGGAAGGATTTTTATATAATGCATTCTCATTTTCCCTGAGATATGGGCCGTTATCACATGCCCGTTCTCCAGTTCAACCCTGAACATTGCATTACCCAGGGATTCGATGACGGTGCCATCCTGTTGTATTGACGATTGCTTTGCCATACTATATGCTGCTTGATCCTAACACCTCTTCAATGTACCTGAAAGTCGAAAGAACATCCGCCTGGTCTTTCTTCACTGCAACCGTCAGCTCAAAATGGGCCGACGGCATACGGTCAGCCGTCCTGATGGTCCATCCATCCTTGTCCTGCACTACCGACCGGGCACCCAGATTGATCATCGGCTCAATACAGATGGTCAATCCCGGCTGCAGCTTGGTACCGGTTCCCCGCTTACCATAATTGGGGATATCGGGTTTTTCATGCAGTTGCCTTCCGATTCCGTGCCCCACAAGCTCCCTGACCACTGAATAGCCAAAACCCTCCACATACTCCTGCACGGTGGCACTGATATCCCCGACGCGTCTGCCTGCTACCGCAACATCCACCGCTTTGTACAGCGACTCACGCGTTCGTTTCAGCAGGTTCATGACCGCATCGGAAACGTCGCCCACTGCAAAGGTATAGGCTGAGTCACCATAGTAGCCACCCTTCTGGCAGCCACAGTCGATCGAAACTATATCACCATTTTTAAGAACTCTTTCGCCCGGAATTCCATGCACCACCTCCTCGTTGACCGAGATGCACAGGGTGGCCGGGAACCCCCTGTAACCTTTGAACCCGGGCACAGCGCCCTGCTTCCGGATAAAATCTTCAGCTATTGTATCGAGTGTCAACGTGCTGACACCGGGTTTTATATTTTTCGCGACTTCCGCGAGTGTTTTACTTACGATGATCGCATTTTCCCTTAACAGCTCAATCTCACTGTCTGACTTGACCGACATTGTCTTGTCAAACATACAGCTTAACTGGAGACCGCATAAGAGGAACGACCCTTTATCCTTCCTGATTTCGTAAGTCCGTCGTAATGCCGCATTAACAGGTGGCTTTCAATCTGCTGCAAGGTATCGAGCACAACGCCTACCAGAATGAGCAGTGAAGTTCCGCCGTAAAATTGCGCAAACTGCGAGGTAATCCCCACCAACCCTACCAGCGACGGCATGATGGCCACAAATCCGAGGAAAATTGAACCGGGCAGTGTGATCCTCGACATCACATCGTCGATAAACTCGGCGGTTTTCTTGCCGGGTTTTACACCGGGAATAAATCCACCGTTTTTCTTCATGTCGTCGGCCATCTGGTTCGGATTGACCGTGATGGCTGTGTAGAAGTAAGTAAAGAATATGATCAGGATGAAAAAGACGAAGTTATACCAGAAACCATGTATGTCGGTAAAAACCCTGGCAAAACCAGTAAGGGTTTCGTTACTGGCAAAACCGGCGATGGTCAGTGGCAGGAACATGATGGCCTGGGCGAAAATGATGGGCATTACCCCGGCTGCATTCACCTTCAGCGGGATATACTGCCGTACGCCGCCATACTGTTTATTCCCGACAATGCGTTTGGCATATTGTACAGGAATTTTGCGTGTTCCCTGAACCAGCAGGATCGTAACCAGAATGACGAGTACCAGGAAAGCAATCTCAACCACGAAGAACACGAGACCGCCGCCCTTCTGCTCCATGCGCGAAACCAGCTCGCTGAAGAGCGAGAATGGCAATCGGGCAATGATACCGATCATAATGATGAGTGAAATTCCGTTTCCGATTCCCTTGTCGGTGATCCTTTCACCGAGCCACATCACGAACATGGATCCAGCGGTAAGGAGGATGATCGAAGAGATGCCAAAGAACGAGAACACCGAATGGTGGGTAACGTTGGGGTTGAATGGCATAATACCTTCGGGAGGAAGCTGCGCTGCGAGGTTTGCAATGTACGCGGGCGACTGGAAAATCAGGATAACAACGGTGAGGTAGCGGGTCATCTGGTTGATCTTTTTACGACCGCTCTCCCCTTCTTTCTGCAGTTTCTGGAAATAGGGTATAGCCATGCCCAGCAGCTGCATCACGATGGATGCGGAGATGTAAGGCATAATACCGAGGGCAAAGATGGATGCATTGGAGAATGCACCCCCCGAGAACATGTTAAGCAATCCCAGCAGACCTTCACTGGTCTGGTTCTGGAGATTGGCAAGCATGGTCGGGTCTACTCCCGGAAGCACCACATATGAGCCAAGGCGATAGATCAGGATGATCCCGATGGTATAGAGGATCCTTTTGCGAAGGTCATCGATCTTCCAGATATTTCGAATGGTCTGAATCAGTTTTTTCATTCAACCAGGTTTAAATTGTGTTAGCAGTTCCACCTAAATCTTCAATTGCCTTACGGGCAGTTGCCGAGAAGCCATGAGCAGTGATCTCGAGTTTTGCTTTCAGTTCTCCGCGACCCAGGATCTTGATCCTGTCGTTCTTCGAGACAAAACCGCTTTGAATAAATTCGGCGGGTGTTATTACCGTCAGATTCAGTTTATCAGCAAGGGTCTGCACCACGTCGAGGTTGATTCCCTTATATTCAACACGGTTGATGTTTTTAAAACCGAACTTGGGTACACGGCGTGCCAGGGGCATTTGTCCGCCTTCATATCCCAGTTTCTTGGAATAACCGGAACGTGATTTCGCTCCCTTGTGTCCGCGGGTCGACGTTCCGCCATGGCCTGAACCTTCACCCCTGCCGATGCGCTTGCTTTTCTTTGTTGAACCTTTTGCCGGTTTAAGATTGCTTAAATCCATTTCAGTATCGTTTAACTTTTGTTATACTTCTTCAACTGTAACCAGGTGCCTTACCTTGTTGACCATCCCAAGAATCTGCGGTGTGGCGACATGCTCCACCGTATGGCGGATCCTTTTAAGTCCCAGTGCCTCGAGGGTACGTTTTTGACGCAAGGGCCTTCCGATGCCGCTGCGAACCTGTGTTATCTTGATCTTTTCCATTGTGCTTAAAACCTAAGTATTTATTCTAACCGTTGAACACCTGATTCAGTTCAATTCCCCTGAGCTGGGCGATGGTATAAGGATCTCTCATCTGGATCAGTGCGTTGATGGTAGCTTTTACCACGCTGTGAGGATTTGATGAACCCTTTGATTTGGCAAGTACGTCCTTTACACCGACACTCTCCAGCACGGCACGCATGGCACCGCCTGCGATAACGCCGGTACCGGGTGCGGCAGGTTTAAGATAAACCAGGGCGCCGCTATATTTGCCCAGTTGTTCGTGCGGGATGGTCCCTTTCAGAATGGGGACCTTGATCAGGTTCTTTTTGGCATCATCCACTCCTTTGGCGATGGCTGCGGTAACTTCTTTTGCCTTACCAAGGCCATAACCCACCACACCATTCTCATTGCCCACAACCACGATGGCAGAAAAGCTGAAAGTACGGCCCCCTTTGGTTACCTTCGTAACCCTCTGGATGCTGACCAGGCGATCTTTGAATTCTATTTCGCTCGATTTTACTCTTTTTACATTACCGTTTGTCATATCTTTCTAAAATTTTAGGCCGCCCTCTCTGGCTGACTCTGCCAAAGATTTTACCCTGCCATGATATAAATAACCATTACGATCAAAAACAACCTGGTTGATCCCGGCCTGGATCGCTTTCTCGGCGATGGATTTGCCCACAATCTTTGCGATCTCGGTCTTCGTACCTTTCTGTTCTTTAATACCCTTCTCCATGGATGAAGCAGCCACGAGTGTTTTCCCAGCCTGGTCATCGATAAGCTGGACATAAATCGCCTTACTGCTGCGGAAAACGGTCATGCGAGGCCTGTCAGGAGTCCCATGTACGATTTTACGTATCCTCTTCTTGATCCTGAACCTGCGATACTCAATTCTACTTTTAATAGCCATTGTATTGTCGTTTTAATTTTAAGCACACCTTGCAGTGAGCCGGTTCTTACCATTAATTTCCGGCAGCTGACTTTCCGGCCTTCTTCTTGATCTCCTCGCCCTGGAAACGGATTCCCTTACCCTTGTAAGGTTCCGGGCGTCGGAATGAACGGATCTTCGCGGCAACCTGTCCAAGCAGCTGCTTGTCGATCGACTTCATTATGATCGTGTTGTTCTTTCCCTTTTCAGCAGTCGTCTGCACAGCTATCTCAGCGGGAAGTTCCATCAGGATATTGTGTGAATAACCCAGCGACAGCTCGAGCAACTGCCCGTTGGCGCTCGCTTTGTAACCTACACCAACCAGTTCCTGGACGGTAGTGAATCCCTCCGAAACTCCTTTTACCATGTTGTATACCAGTGCCCGGTACAGACCATGTTTCGAGCGGTCGTCGCGCTCATCCGAATGGCGCTCAACCGTTATTGACTTATCTTCTACTTTCAGGGAGATCCTGGGATCTACCTGCTGCTGAAGCTGACCCAGTTTTCCTTTTACAGTCACGAGATTGCTGTCGGAAACCGAAATCTGCACACCGTCGGGTATAGCAATGGATAGTTTTCCAATTCTTGACATAATGCGATAAAAATTAACTGATATAACATAAAACCTCACCGCCTACCTTCTGCGTCCTGGCCTCCTTATCGGTGATCACACCATGTGAAGTGGACAGGATGGCAATACCGAGTCCGTTCAGAACACGCGGAAGGTGCTCCGTATCAACGTATTTCCGCAGTCCCGGCTTACTGACCCTGGTCAGGTTGCTGATGGCCGAAACCTTGGTGACGGGATGGTATTTGAGGGCGATCTTGATCGTTCCCGGATGTGGTTCGTTCTCAACCTTGTAATTAAGAATGTAACCTTTTTCAAAAAGTATGCGGGTGATCTCTTCCTTGATCTTTGAACGGGGAATTTCAACTACCCTGTGATTGGCCATCACGGCATTCCTGATTCTTGTCAAATAATCTGCAATGGGATCCGTAACCATTTATCTCTGTTTTTTTTGTTTGTGTTTCATTATCTACCGGCTGTTACCAGCTTGCTTTCTTGACACCAGGGATCAGTCCCTTGTTGGCCATTTCCCTGAAATTGATACGGGAGATCCCGAAAAGGCGCATATATCCTTTCGGGCGGCCGGTCAGTTTGCAGCGATTGTGAAGCCGCACCGGCGAGGCATTCTTCGGAAGCTTTTGCAATGCTATATAATCACCGGCTTCCTTTAAAGCCTTGCGTTTTTCTGCGAATTTTTCTACCAGTTCCTCACGTTTGCGTTCCCTGGCTTTGATGGATTCTTTTGCCATATTAATTACTTGGTTTTAAAGGGAATTCCGAACTCTTTCAACAATGCATGGGCCTCACGGTCATTGCGCGCGGAGGTTACAAAGGTGATATCGACGCCATTGATCTTCGTTAACTTGTCGATGTCGATCTCCGGGAAGATGATCTGCTCGGCAACACCAAGGGTGTAATTACCGCGGCCGTCAAATCCCTTGTCGTTGACTCCCCTGAAATCCCTTACCCGCGGCAGCGCTACAGATATGAGACGATCGAGGAAATCGTACATGCGCTCTCCGCGCAATGTAACCCTTACACCGATCGGGTTTCCCCTTCTCAGTTTGAAGTTGGAGATGTCTTTCCGCGATTTCGTGGCCACGGCCTTCTGACCGGTGATCATGGTCATCTCGTTGATGCCGTTATCAATGAACTTGCGGTCGGTGTTGGCAATGCCCAATCCCTGGTTGAGACAAATCTTGTTGATGCGGGGAACCTGCATCGGGCTTTTATAGTTGAACTGCTTCATTAAAGCAGGCACCACCTCAGTCAGGTATTTCTCTTTTAATCTCGGTGAATAAGCCATTATTTTATAACCTCCCCTGTTTTTTTAGAATAACGAACCAATTTTTCTGTCTTGGCATCGATCCGGCGTCCGATCCTGGTCGGCTTGCCTGAATTGTCGATCAGCTTCAGGTTTGAAATGTGTACCGGGGCCTCTTTCTTGATGATGCCGCCCTGCGGACTTTTAGCGTTGGGTTTGGTATGTTTCGATACCATATTGACGCCCTCCACGATAGCCATGTACTTATCGGCATCGACGCGCAAAACCTTGCCCTGCTGTCCTCTCGAATCTCCGGCGATGATCATCACTGTATCGCCTTTCCGAATGTTTAATTTCGCTTGCATATGGATGTATGTGTATGCTTAAAGCACCTCTGGTGCCAAAGAAACTATTTTCATGAATTGCTTTTCGCGTAACTCCCTGGCAACCGGACCGAAAATACGGGTACCGATCATTTCGCCGGCATTGTTCAGCAGAACCACCGCGTTATCATCAAACCTGATGTAGGAACCGTCGGCACGCCGGGTCTCCTTACTGGTCCTGACCACCACTGCCTTCGATACGGTGCCTTTTTTGATATTGCCCGACGGCAAGGCATTCTTGACCGTTACAATGATCCGGTCGCCCACGCGGGCATACCGCTTGCGCGTTCCGCCCAGGACCTTGATACAAAGGACTTCCTTGGCTCCGCTATTATCTGCTACTGTTAATCTTGACTCTTGCTGTATCATGGCTATTTAACCTTTTCAATGATTTCGACAAGTCTCCAACACTTATTTTTACTTAACGGCCTGGTCTCTGCAATCCTCACCTTATCCCCCTCGCTGCATTCGTTCTTTTCGTCGTGGGCCATGAAGCGGGACGACTTCTTTACGAATTTTCCGTACTTCGGATGCTTAACCTTACGTTCCACCTCAACGACAACGGATTTTTCCATCTTGTTGCTGACAACGACACCGGTTTTCTCTTTTCTCAGTTTTCTGGTTTCCATTTTATTGTTTTTGTTGGGCGATGCACAACCTTTTAAATTTTCACCGTTTTTGTGATCTTCTCTCCATTCAGTTCCCGGCGACGCAGTTCGGTCTCAAGCCGGGCAATGGTTTTGCGGTAAGCCTTTATTTTATTCGGGTTTTCGAGCGGTGACACGGCATGGTTCAACTTGAGTTTCACAAGCTGACGCTTCTCTTCCTCGAGTCGTTCCTTGACCTCACCCGTTGTTAATTCTCTGATGACTTTCTGTTCCATTGCGATTCTGTGTTGATGGCACCAGGCGGTACCGGTGCCGATGATCTTTCAGGTTGTTATGCTTCTTGTTCTGCGTAATCCTTGCGGACAACAGTGCGGGTCTGAACCGGGAGTTTCTGGGCTCCAAGCCGGAGCGCTTCCTTCGCGGTTTCTGTTGGCACACCTTCTATCTCAAAAAGGATCCGGCCCGGGTTGATCCTGGCCACAAAATACTCGGGAGCTCCCTTGCCTTTACCCATACGAACTTCGGCCGGTTTCTTCGTGACTGGTTTATCGGGAAATATCCTGATCCAGATCTGACCTTCACGTTTCATGTGACGGGTGATGGCCTGACGGGCGGCTTCGATCTGGCGGCCGGTAATCCAGGCCTCTTCCAGTGTTTTAATACCAAAAGAGCCAAAGGCGAGTTGATGCCCGCGCTGGGCATTGCCCTTCATCTTTCCTTTCTGCTGTTTCCTGTATTTGGTTTTCTTTGGCTGTAACATTACGCTGTGATATTATAGGTTACAATAGAATCAATTATTTCCGGGGACGATTTCTTCCACCGTCTCTTCTGGGTCCACGGTCGCCACGGTCGCCGCGCTCACCACGGTCGCCACGCTCGGGACGGTCGCCCTTCAGACCACCGCGATGCTGAACCGGTTTTGTCTTCACCGATGAGGCATCGGGGACCAGGTCAGGACGGCCGTAAACATCGCCTTTGCATATCCAAACCTTGATACCGATACGTCCGTAGGTCGTGTGGGCTTCGGCAGTGGCATAATCGATATCGGCCCTGAAGGTGTGAAGGGGAATCCTTCCTTCCTTGTATTGCTCACGACGCGCCATTTCAGCTCCTCCCAGACGGCCCGAGATCATAACCTTGATACCCTCGGCGCCTATCCTCATGGCAGAGGCAATGGAAGTCTTGATAGCCCTGCGGTAAGAAATGCGGCCCTCGATCTGGCTGGCCACGGTTCCTGCTACGATCACGGCATCAAGTTCCGGACGCTTGATCTCTGAAATGTTGATCTGGATCTCCTTTTTAGTGATCTTCTTCAATTCTTCCTTGAGTTTGTCAACCTCCTGGCCACCCTTACCGATAATGATGCCGGGACGGGCAGTGTGAATGGTAACCGTGACAAGTTTCAAGGTACGCTCGATGACGATCTTGGCAATACCCGCTTTTGAAAGACGGGCCTGCAGATACTTACGGATCTTTTCGTCCTCGACCAGTTTGGGTTCAAAATTCTTCCCGCCGAACCAGTTTGAATCCCAGCCGCGGATGATGCCTAACCTGTTAGCAATCGGATTGGTCTTTTGTCCCATTAAAATGACTTTTTATATGCTTGTTTAAAAAATTGTTATTTTACTGCTGTTCAATTGTTTCCTCTTCAACCACTTCCTCGGGTTTATTACGGGCATCGAGAAGGATCGTCACATGATTCGACCGCTTGCGGATCCGGTGGGCACGCCCCTGGGGTGCAGTCTGTAAACGCTTCAACTGACGTCCCGAATCAACAAAGACTTCTTTTACATAGAGATCACTGTCTTCAATCCGCAATCCTTCGTTCTTGGCCTGCCAGTTGGCAATGGCCGACAACAGGAGTTTTCTCAAACGTTCGGAAGGTTGTTTTGCATTGTTCTTGAGAATATGAATGGCCAGCTCGACGCGCTTACCCCTGATCAGGTCGGCGATCAACCGCATTTTCCGCGGTGATGTCGGGCAGTTGTTCAACTTTGCAAATGCCACACTCTTCTTGGCATCCTTGCGATTCTCAGCTCTGGTTCGGGTCCTTACTCCCATGATATATTGATTGTTAGGATGTTATTTCTTACCTTTATCTTTATTACCTGCATGACCGCGGAAGATACGGGTCGGAGCAAATTCGCCCAGTTTGTGTCCCACCATGTTTTCGGTGATATAAACCGGGATGAATTTATTACCATTGTGAACGGCAATGGTCTGCCCGACAAAATCCGGAGAAATCATGGATCCGCGCGACCAGGTTTTCACAACAGTTTTCTTCTTTGACTCGACAAGGTCCGTTACTTTCTTTTCCAGTTTGTAATGGATATACGGTCCTTTTTTCAGTGATCGGCTCATAGTTTCTTTATTATCGATTACTTCTTCCTACGTTCAATGATATACTTGTTCGATTGCTTTTTCCGGGCACGGGTTTTATAACCCTTGGCCGGATGGCCCTTGCGCGAACGCGGGTGACCGCCTGAGGCACGACCTTCGCCACCACCCATGGGGTGATCGACCGGGTTCATGGCCACGCCACGGTTCCTCGGTCTGCGGCCAAGCCAGCGCGAACGCCCGGCCTTGCCATACGATTCGAGGTTGTGGTCGAGGTTAGAAACCATACCTACGGTAGCTTTGCAGGTCTGCAGGATCATTCTCGTTTCGCCCGAAGGCATCTTGAGAATGGCAAATTTGCCATCGCGCGACATAAGCTGGGCATGTGAACCGGCACTGCGGACCAGTTTGGCACCCTGCCCGGGACGCAACTCAACGTTGTGCACCACCGTACCAAAAGGAATCTCACTCAGGTACAAGGTGTTCCCGATTTCAGGCGGAACCCCTTTGCCGGATAGAATAGTCTGTCCGACCTTGAGTCCGTGAGGAGCAACGATGTAACGTTTCTCGCCATCCTTGTATACCACCAGTGCAATACGCGAGGTACGGTTCGGATCGTATTCGATCGACTTGACCACGGCGGGAATGTCTTCCTTATCGCGTTTGAAATCAATGATACGGTACATCTGCTTGTGACCGCCACCAAGATAACGCATGGTCATTTTTCCTTCGTTATTTCTTCCTCCCGATTTCCGTGAAGGAGCCAGCAGGCTCTTTTCTGGAACATCTGACGTGATCTCATCAAAGGAACTGATCACTTTGAATCTCTGACCGGGTGTTGTCGGTTTATATTTCTTGAGCGCCATTTATTTAAATATTGCTGTAAAAATCAATAGTTTCACCTTTGGCCAATGTTACAATGGCCTTCTTATATGCATTGGTTCTTCCTGAGATAACACCGGTTTTGGTAAACCGCGACTTGTTCTTTCCCGAGAAAACCATGGTGTTGACAGACTCAACATCGACCCCGTACAGCTCCTTGATCGCTGTTTTGATCTGGAGTTTGTTTGCCCTCCTGTCGACCATAAACCCATATCGGTTGAGCTTTTCGCCCAGGTGGGTCATCTTTTCGGTTATGATCGGTTTTAAAATAACTGTCATTGCTTTTCGAATTAATCGTTTTAATTCTGATGGATCTTTTCAACTTCCCTGACCGAACCAGCGGTGATGATCAGCTGCGTGGCATTAAGGATTTCATAGGTATTCAGGTCTGCAGCACTGACAATTTTCACACGCTTGAGGTTTCTTGCCGATAAAAGAATATTGTTTTCAACCTTGTCGACAACAAGCAGCACCTTCTTACCGGTCATCTGAAAATTCTTCAGCAATTCGGTAAAGTTTTTGGTTTTCGGGGTTTCGAAGGAGAAATCCTCCACGATGGTCAGCTGGCTGTCCTTTACCTTATAGCTGAGAGCCGATTTCCTGGCAAGTTTCTTGAGTTTCTTATTCAGCTTAAAGGAATAATCCCTGGGTTGGGGACCGAAAACACGTGCGCCTCCGCGATACAGCGGATTCTTGATGCTTCCCTTACGTGAACCTCCGGTACCTTTTTGCTTGTGCAGTTTCTTGGTACTGCCCGAAACCACAGATTTTTCAAGTGAACTGTGGGTTCCCTGACGCTGGTTAGCCAGATACTGCTTCACATCGAGGTAAATGGCGTGGTCGTTCGGCTCAATGGCGAAGACCGAATCGTCGAGCGTGACCTTATTGCTGGTAACCGCTCCCTTTATGTTGTATACTGCTACTTCCATCGCTCAATAATTACATATGATCCGTTATGTCCCGGAATTGCGCCTTTTACAAGGATCAGATTCTTTTCCGGAATAATTTTAACAACCTGCAGGTTGATCATCTTAACGCGGTCACCGCCCATGCGGCCGGCCATCCGAAGTCCTTTCATAACCCTTGAAGGCCATGAAGATGCGCCAACCGAGCCGGGAGCCCTCAACCGGTTGTGCTGTCCGTGGGTTGCCTCGCCTACGCCGTTGAAATGGTGGCGACGGACAACGCCCTGGAATCCTTTTCCTTTTGAAATTCCTACCACATCGATAAATTCACCTTCGACGAATATATCAACCTTGAGCACATCACCAAACTGTTTCTGGTGACCAGGTTCAAAACGGGTGAACTCAGCCACCACCTTTTTCGGGGTAATGCCGGCCTTGTTAAAGTGTCCGCGCTCCGCCTTGGTGGTATGTTTCTCCTTTTTCTCATCGTAAGCAAGCTGAATGGCTTCGTATCCATCCGTCTCCTTCGACCGGACCTGTGTAACCACACAGGGACCTGCTTCTATCACCGTACAGGGAATATTCTTCCCGCTGGCATCATAGATGCTGGTCATCCCGATTTTCTTACCAATTAATCCAGACATTTCTAAATGTTCTTGTGTTAATGAATATACCTGTCAATCTGCGATCAAACCTTGATTTCGACCTCCACGCCGCTGGGCAGTTCGAGCTTCATCAGGGCATCGATGGTTTTCGACGTCGTACTGTAGATGTCGAGAAGTCGTTTGTAAGTGCAGAGCTGAAACTGTTCGCGCGATTTTTTGTTCACGAAAGTTGAACGGAGCACCGTGAAGATCTTTTTGTCAGTAGGTAATGGAATCGGTCCGCTCACCACGGCTCCCGTTGCCTTGACGGTTTTCACGATCTTCTCGGCCGACTTGTCAACCAGGTTATAATCGTAGGATTTCAATTTGATTCTAATTCTCTGGCTCATATAACTAATTAATAGACGGGTACATAACCCCTGATTTTGTATAAAACTTCGTCCTGTATCTCTTTGGGTGTGATATCGTATTTCAGAAATTCCAGCATGCATGTTCCCCGGCCGGAGGTTAGGCTGCGAAGGGTGGTTACATAACCGAACATCTCAGCCAGTGGCACCCTGCCACGGATAGCCTGGTAGCCAATTCTCGATTCAACCTCCTCCACATGGCCACGGCGCTTGGTAATATCGCCGGTCACCTCTCCCATATACTCGCTGGGGGTGATGATCTCGAATCGCATGACCGGCTCAAGGATAACGGCTTTCGCCTTGCGCGCTGCCTCCCTGAAAGCAATCCCTGCAGCCAGCTGAAAAGAAAGGGCGTCGGAATCAACACTGTGATAAGACCCGTCAACCAGAGTGACCTTGATATTCTCAATCGGGAAACCGATGATCGGACCATTGGTCATCGCGGCTTTGAGTCCTTTTTCAATAGATGGAATGTATTCCTTAGGAATGTTTCCGCCTTTGATTTCATTGATAAACTGCAAGCCCTTAATCCCCTGGTCGGCCGGTCCGATCTCGATCACCAGGTCGGCAAAACGGCCCCTGCCGCCAGTCTGTTTCTTATAAACTTCGTGGTGACTGACCACATTGATGATGGCTTCCTTGTAGGCCACCTGCGGGTTGCCACGGTTCACCTCGATGTTGAATTCGCGTTTCAGCCTGTCGGTGATGATATCCAGGTGCAACTCCCCCATCCCGCTGATCAGGGTCTGACCGGTTTCATCATCCACACGCACCTGGAAAGTAGGATCCTCTTCGGTAAGTTTGTTAAGGGCGATGGAGAGCTTTTCAACATCATCCTGCGTTTTCGGTTCCACGGCCATGTTGATCACAGGCTCGGGGAAAACCATGGTTTCGAGTACCAGCGGATGCTTCAGGTCGCAAAGGGTATCGCCGGTCCGGATTTCCTTGAAACCGACAGCGGCAACGATCTCACCGGCCTCGATATGCTTCAGGGGGTTCTGCTTGTTGGCGTGCATAAGCATGATCCTGAGCAACCGTTCTTTTTTATCTGTCCGTGAATTCAGTACCACATCACCGGCTTCGAGCTGCCCCGAATAAACCCTGAAAAAAGCGATACGGCCAACAAACGGATCAGTGGCAATTTTAAAAGCCAGGGCAGTGAATGGTTCCTCCGGATCGGGGTGACGTTCCTCTTCTTTTCCTGAAAAAGGATTGAGACCTGTAACAGGAGGCATATCATAGGGCGACGGGAGAAATTTTGCAATGGCGTCAATGAGGAGCTGCACTCCCTTGTTTTTAAACGACGCACCGCAAAGCACAGGGGTGATCCTGCCCTCGATGGTGGCTTTGCGGATCTCACTGATGATCTCATCCTCGGTGATGTGAGCCGGATCATCCATAAATTTATGCAGCAGGGCGTCACTCTCCTCGGCGGCTCCTTCGATCAACTGCATGCGAAGTTCGTTCACCTGACCGGTCAGCTCCTCGGGAACAGGGATTTCTGTGAATTCCCTGCCGTATGAATTATCATTCCAGGTAAAGGCTTTACCCGAAATAAGGTCAACAATTCCGGTAAACTCCTCTTCGGCTCCAATCGGTAACTGCACGGGAACCGGTTTTGCACCCAGCTTGTAGCGGATCTGCTCCACTACATGCAAAAAATCGGCACCGGTCCTGTCCATCTTGTTTACATAACAGATACGGGGAACACGGTATTTATCAGCCTGCCGCCAAACCGTCTCCGATTGGGGTTCCACACCGCCAACGGCACAAAAAATGGCAACAGCTCCGTCGAGCACCCTGAGCGACCGTTCCACTTCAACAGTAAAATCGACATGACCGGGTGTATCAATGATGTTGATCCGGTAATTCTTGTTGTTATAGTCCCAGTAAACCGTGGTGGCAGCAGAGGTAATGGTGATTCCACGCTCCTGTTCCTGGACCATCCAGTCCATGGTTGCAGTGCCGTCATGCACCTCACCCAATTTGTAATTAATGCCGGTATAATACAGGATCCGCTCGGTAGTGGTAGTCTTTCCGGCGTCAATATGGGCCATGATCCCAATGTTCCTTGTATTTTCGAGTTTCCCGGTCATTTTGGTATATTGTGGAGACGGCTTTGAAACCGGTCTCTACATAATTTTTAACTAGAACCTGAAATGGCTGAAGGCCTTGTTGGCTTCTGCCATACGGTGTGTATCTTCTTTACGTTTGAAAGCGGCTCCCTCTTCCTTGTAAGCAGCCATGATCTCGGCGGCGAGTTTCTGACCGAAACTTTTCTCGTGCCGCTTGCGGGCAAAATTCACCAGCGATTTCATCCCGATCGAACTTTTACGGCCGGGGCGGATCTCTGAAGGGATCTGGAAAGTGGCGCCGCCAATCCTGCGGCTTCTGACCTCTACCGACGGGGTTACATTGGCAAGGGCTTTCTTGAATACCTCCAAACCATCCTCCTTGGTTTTTTCGGTTACGATGTCAATCGCTTCATAAAAGATATCATAGGCAATGTTCTTCTTGCCCTCCAGCATGATATTGTTCACGAATTTGGTAACCAGCGGATCACTGAATTTCGGATCAGGGAGAATTGGTCTTTTCTTTGGCTTTGCTTTTCTCATGGTCTTTATGGTTTTAACGCTGATGGAAGCGCTAATGCCTTACACTTATAATATATGGTATTATTTCTTTGCAGCTTTGGGTCGTTTCGCACCGTACTTGCTCCTCCGCTGTTTACGGCCTTCAACACCCGAGGTATCCAGCGCACCGCGGATGATGTGATACCTTACGCCGGGGAGATCCTTCACACGACCTCCGCGGATCATCACAATCGAGTGTTCCTGCAGGTTGTGGCCTTCGCCGGGAATATAGGCATTCACCTCCTTGCCGTTGGTAAGACGCACCCTGGCCACTTTACGCATGGCCGAATTGGGCTTTTTGGGTGTGGTGGTGTAAACACGAACACAAACACCACGGCGCTGCGGACAGGAATCGAGCGCGGGTGACTTGCTTTTATCCACTAATTTCTGTCTTCCTTTACGAACAAGTTGCGAAATCGTTGGCATATCAATCGTTTTATGATTTTCTTATTTGGTTTTATTATTTCGGGGTGCAAAATTACACTTTTTTTTCACACCGTCAACATTTTATAATTCACAAATGAATCAATGAACATAGGTTCTGACACTGCTGAATTAAGAGGCGGGAAAATGATAAGGAAGGTGGTGATTTGGGCGAAACTTTTCATCGCACCCATGTTTGTCGTGCGATTGAAACCTATAGATGTTTCACTTTATCAGGTTTCCTTGCCGTTTCCGGCTTATAACTCAGTCGAAAACAAATTCTGGTTTTCGAGGGTGCAAAAGTACAATTAATTTTAATTCCGGCAAGGAAAAAGTGAAAAAAATGTGAAATTATTTGTTCCTGATAATCATGATGGTGCCATCGATGTCGGGAATCAGGACCGGGACTTCAGGAATTCCGGCAGTAAACTCATCGACGGCTTTAATAACGCCGGGCCATTTATAATTATAATCGTGTATCATGATCACCCCTCCCGGAGTCATGCGCGGATAGAAAAATTCAAGCCCGGCCCGGGTCGGATTGTAAAGGTCAGCATCGATATTCACCAGCGAGAAGGTGTTTTCTTTCAGTGAATCAGCGGTAGCGGGGAAAGTCCCCGGGTAGATCCGGATGTTGCCGTTGCCACCGATATAGCGAAGTACGCTGCCGGGATCGGTATCAGAAAAACTCAGCGAAGTATAGGTTGCCGCCTCTCCGGTTTCAGATTTGAGATCCTCGCTGGTAAAACCTGAAAAGGTGTCGAACAAATGAAATAACCTGGAGTTGTCCATGGCATGCAGTATCTTTGCGCTAACCCCCTTGTAAACGCCAAGTTCGGCGAAATCACCCTGAATTTTCTCGTTTCTGAGACGTTCAACCTGTAACCACCAGTTGAAAAACCGGGTTGCGTCATATAAGCTTTTTTTAAGCCTTAACAGGTCCGCTGTAACCCTGCCATTTTTTACCGCCTCCTGCCATGAAACGGGCTGGTGCCGCCTGTCCTTAAAATGATACCAGATGAACCTGGCCAAAAAAATGATGGCGATCAGGAGCAGCAGGTACTGAACAATATGATAGACTGAAATATTCATGCCAATTGGTTACAAAAGTATCAATAAAAAAGGCTGCCCGCATGGACAGCCTTTTTTTCGGAATTATTTTTTATCAGGGGTCGACTTTTATGAACATGGTCTGAATGGAAGGTGTGGGAGCGTTTGGAGCAGTTCCCACCGGCACGAAAATTACACAGGCCCATCCACCTGGAGGCACCCTGTAGTCATCTCCGTAAAGAACGGCATCGTCATGCATCTTCTGAGCCCATTGCAGTTGCGACAAATTCCTTACACCACTGCGTGCAACGCCATTCCATGCCGGAGTATCGAACAACCAGATGGCGCCCTGTAAATCATCCCATGCATGCCCCGGATACCAGTCCAGATGGTTCATGATCCAGTTGATTTGTGCCCATTTGTCGGTTTTTGCGAACGTAGGCAGCAGGGTCGGATACAACGATGAATAAACATCCATATTATAAGACTGTCCTGTATTGATAACAACCTGGTGATCCCCGCACCAGGAGGCTACTGTACTGTTCTCAATCTCATACCCTGCGGGGATGTTGGTAAGTTGGGCATCAACATATCCGCCTTTGGAACCGGGAGCGGTCTGTCCGACGATTTTATAGGTGGCAGTTGGCGGAAGGTTCATCCATGGTGCTATGATGAGATCGGCATCGGGCACACAATTCCCGAGTGCAAAATCAACCACGCCGTCGGTACCGGCAGCAATTTTCTGATCATCACTGAAGGTAAAATCATGGAAGTAGACGTAGTTGAACTGGGTTCCCTGGCGAACAAGGATGTAGAGCTTCAGTACGAACTGATCGACGGTGTTGAGGTTGTCGGCGTAAACCACCTTCAGCGGCTGACCTTCGCCTAACCACGCGGCATTGTCGTAGGTGGCCTTCAGAACGCCGTTCTGATACACTTCAATTTTAAAAATGGCCGGCATATCGAGCTGTACGCCGTTACTCTGCTGGGCATAAAGCGAACCGGTATACTCGGCGATGCTCTTGATACAGAAGTCACCGAAGAAATACTGCTCGCGGAGAACAGTCTGGTCGAGTTTGAAATACTCGAATCCGAAGTTGGAATAATGCGCTTCATCATAACAAACAAGCTCAACGGTCATTACATTTTTCTTGAATGCCTCGATGATGAAGTTCTGAGTCAGCGTTGATCCTACCAGACTGGCATAAAGCGACCCAGTATGAGGGGCTGCCGCCATTTCCCAGTCATCGGTGGGATCATTCGGAGTCATGTTATCATTGTAAAGTATGAACTCCTGAAGGGTGTAAGTACCGGGTGCCAGTTTAATGGTATTGGTGTAGGGTGTCTCACCAATATAAAATACATTGATTTTGTAATCATCCGCAAGGGCATTGCCTGCCTTCAGAATAGTAGCTCTGACATAACTGGCCTTTTCGCTGAAACAATCACTTTCCTTAAGACCTGTTACACTTTTGCCAGGTTTTATGGTAAAGCTGAGTTCCTCCGAGCCATTGCTTTGCGGGGTAGCTTCCTCGTCTTTCTTGCAGCCCGATACCAAGGCAAGTATCATCAGTGCAAGGAACACCAGATTGAATTTCTTAAACATTTCAATTGTTTTCATGATTTTGCTTTTTGTGTTGATTGTGATTTTTCTGTTACTATCTTAACAACACAAATGTATGACTATCAATATCCTTTTGGCAACTAATAATAAGTAAGTGTATATGATCGACGTGCAGGTGATCATAATTTATTCGTAAGTGTTACGTATTTTTTTGGGGTGATTCGATTCCCGCGACCGAAACGGTTAGTTGTCTTTAAGGCAACGGATGGATGCTGCACTGGCTTTATCACCGTACTGGTTGATGTAAGCCCCGCTGTTGTCGAGGTAAAGGGAGCGGGCCCTCGAATTCCCAGATTGCGAACTGCTCCAGTAGAAACCTTCGCTTCCACGCGATGTCAAGGTGCCGTTCCAGTTCTTCAGATGACCGGCAGCATGTATCTTCAGCGCCGAATTGTAAGTATCATGATACCGGTTCCAGCTTCCGGCAGCATCCACATTCTCCCACTCGGTAGTAGTGGGGATCCGCCATCCGCTTCCCAGAAGGTCGGCGCAGGGGTCATTTCCTTCCGTCCAGTCAGAGTTTTCATTGAGGGTATTGTTCCAGGCCGATTGCGGGGTTCTTGCCGAGCCACTGTGCTTGTAACCCTGCAGGGTATTGAACTGCCAGTACCACCCGGCTGAGGCTTCCGTGGCATCGTTCCGCGCTGAGGCTGTTCCGCTGGCGCCCAAGTTCGATGTAATCCAGCATTTGCCCGGTTCACCGGGGATATTCCCGGTCGTGTTATAGACCACCGTCTTTGTTACAGGGCTCACGTTTCCTGCCACATGATTCACCGTCAGGGCCGAACCACAGATAAACGCCGGCGGGGTCACCGGGCCGGCAAAAACGGAGGCTTTTACCATACTCCCCTGGATATTGCCTGCCGAAGCGACCGGAATGACTGAAAACCGAAGGTATTTATCAATATCCGCTGACTGTATCGTATAGGTCATCCCCGTGGCTCCGGCAACAGGAACTTCATTCAATCCCGATGCATCATCCGCCCTGTACCACTGGTAAACCGAAGTTCCTTCAGGATCATTTTCCGGGTCAGCGTACTGGTAGTCTCCAAGCAACACCATACCGGCCATCGGATTGCCTGTCTGTACAACCGCACTGGCTGATGGAGGTGCATTGCTGCCACCGGCAAAGGGAATAACAAGATCGGCATCGCTCTGACAGTTTCCCAGCACAAAATCCACAACACCGTCGGTTCCGGCAGCGATCTGCTGATCGTCAGCAAAAGTCAAGGAATGCATATATTCATATGAAAAGCCGGAGACACCCGGAAGCATGACCGATAACCTAAACTCGAACTGATCAACGACTCCGGTCCTGTCGGCATAACGAACGGTCATGGGTGCCGAAACGCCGGTAGCCGAATTATTATTCTGAGTCAGCACTGTAACGCCATTCCTGATCACTTCGATCTGGTATATGGCCGGCAAATCGAGCAACAGGTTGCCATTACCGCCAAGCGCAGCTGCATAGGGTGAGTTATAATATTCGGTTATATTACTGATGCACAAATCACCGAAAAAATGCTGCTCCCTGATGACGGTCTGGTCAAGCTGGAAATACTGGAACCCAAAATTTGTGAAACCGGCTTCATCGTAACAAACGAGTTCAATGGCCAGAAGGTTTTTCCTGAAGGGTGAGATTGTAAAATCTTTGGTGAGCAATACACTGACCAGATTGGCGTAAGGGGCACCCTCGTGAACGGCTGCGGCAATCACCGGATCATCGGCAAGGTTGCCGGGAGTCTGGTTGTCATTTCGTAGTATGAACTCGTGGATTGTGTAGTTGCCGGGTGACAGCTTGATAGAATTGGTATAAGGTTGCCCGTCGATATAAAATACACCGGTCCTGTATATTTCAGTGGTTGCCGCTCCCTCGGCCATGATGGTTATCTCCACATAGCTTGCATTGGCACCCTCGTTCAGACAACCCGGGGATTCCTTAAGCCCGGTTGGGGCTTTCCCTGAAGTTATGCTGAAATTCAGTTCATACGCTTGCGGTGCAGTCTCCTGATCATCCAGTTTATTACAGGATACCAGGAAGGAAAACATCAGTAACACAAAAATAAAATACCGAGGCTTCTGCATTGTTTCTGCCCTGAAAGGTGAAAATAGCTGATTTTCAGCAGTACAAATTTATTCCAACACAATCCCTGTTACAATCTCCAATAAGTAAGTGTAACCAACTTTCGGTTATATGTATCCAATTCTTTAGTATATGGTACAGATTCCTTAAAACAGAGAAGGCGCCGTTAAGCGCCTTCCCCGTCATATACAATGTATTTGTATTATTAACCTGATGCCTTCATCAGTAGATATTAGCATTGTTCCGGTAGCCGGGCTTGTCCTGGTACCAGTCGGGGAAGTTCTGACCGCTGCTGGTTGCCCAGGGGGCGAATTTCAAGTGGGCTGTGGTAATGTCGACCTTTTCCAGCGGGTAATCAAACGACTCATAGATATTGATGGCCCAGGGGAGGTTGGTCTGGGTCTTGTAATATCTTGATTGCGACGGATTACTCTTATCGTCCTGCGTTCCGAACAAGGCCTGATTGGCAAGGCTGGTCGGTGGATAATCGGGCAGGTGTACCTCCACACCGCGATCCTGGTTGACAATGATGAAAGGATTGAAATTCTCAATGTCGAGATCATTATATGAATATGTATCGGGTTTGAAAGTGATCATCAATTCGAGTGTAACAGGCGTAACATAAGGGGCATGACGTTCAGTGTTGACCCCGATCCCGGTACCCGGATGGGGCATGAGAGAATATGCGTCATCAAAAACGATAATGGTTGCTTTTGACTGCCCTGCTTCAGTTCCGTTACCCGAAAGGGTTATATAACTCTTCGAAAGGTTGTAGCCGGTCACAGTAATGTCGGTGGCTGAAATGGCAGCCGGCAACTGAAAACCAAATCCGTTGTGGAAATAGGCGCCGAATGCTTTCAGGGTAAAGGTTGCTTTAACCTGCTGAACCATGTTGAAAGGCGAAGTGGTGATCTCAAACTGATAGTCAACTACCATGTCATTGAAGTCGTAATCACCCTTGCTGGGCCAGAGATCCTCAAATGCAAGCGTACCAGGACCTGTGGCAGGGTAAAGGTTAACGACCGGCACAACCGGATTTACCGTAAGCAGCACACTGGCGGTATTGTTAGCCGGGTTCGGATCGGGAGTAGCCGATGTAACCACGGCCGTATTGTTGATGGTTCCTGTAAAACCCGCATTCACCGTGGCCACTATCGTAAGGGTCACCGTTGAACCTGCTGCCAGGGTGCCGATGGTCCAGGCCGGAGCAGTCCAGCTGGTACCGGGAGTGGCTGTTGCACCTACAAAAGTCAGATTGGTTGAGAGAACATCCTGCAGTGAAACCGATTGGGCAACAGCAGGACCGTTATTTTTGACAGCAATGGTATAAACGATTCCCTGCCCGGCAATAACCGGGTTCGGATTCACGGTTTTTGTGACAGCAAGATCGGCATCCACAACCGGCGGAGTTACATTGACGTTGGCCGTTGCGCTGTTGTTGGTGGTCACCGGATCACCAATGGGGCTTGAAACATTGGCGGTATTGGCCAGAATGCCTGTAAAGCCAGGATCAATCGTGGCCACGATCACCATATTGACCGAAGCGCCACTGGCCAGTGTGCCGATGGTCCAGTAAGGAGCAAGCCATGTTCCGGCCGAGGGAGTGACGCTGACCAGGGGCAGGTCCAGAATATCCTCAACCACAACTTGTGTGGCTTCTGTAGGGCCATTGTTCACAACCGTGAGGGTGTAGGTTATATTCTGGCCGGATACTGCAGTACCGGGTGTTACTGTTTTGGTGATAGCCAGATCAGCCTGGAGCACCCTGACAAAAACCGTTGCAATGTCACAATCCGATGGAGAGGCCTTCATGCAAATCTGATAATCGAGGGTATAATTTCCGCCGGGGGTGCCGGGTGCCACCGTAACCGCTCCGGTAGTTGTATTTAACACAATCCCTGGATGGGATGCCGGATTCACAAGGGTAATGTCGACTTCCGAAGGAACGACCGCAACGCCATCAAAAAGGTCGTTGGTCAGCACATTTGCAACAGCGGTTCCGCCCGTCGCACTGTTTACCGGTGAACCATTATCATCCACCGCGATTGGTAACGGATTGTTGACCACCACCGGATTGCTGAACGCCCCGCCGGCAACACCAAACTGAACGGAATAAAACCTTTCGGAGTTGCTTCCTGATTGTCCAAGCACAAAAGTGATCTTGTTATTTGGATTCAGGTACCTGGAAATGAATGCAGCAGAGTTTTCAAAGGTAACTCCATCAAGGCTGTAGGTGATACCAAGAAACTTGGTCCTGCCGGTTGTGTTGTTTGTTGATATGGTCAGGCCCGTTGGGTTGTTGACCTGGTAGCTGGTGTATCCGCCCACTTCGACGAACTCCCTGTTTGAGGAACTATTGCCATCGATATCAATGGCCGTCATATAATAATTATATATAAAAACAGGTTGGTTGTCGGCGGTATTGAAAAATTCGAGCTGGTACACCACACTGCCGCCACCGCTGCCGGATCCGATGCGGGGTTGAAACCTGTGCATTTCACCGGTTATCGCATCATCATCAAAGTTTGTGATCGTTGCGTTGTTCTTCTGCAGAATCGTCAATAAGGCGTAAACCGTAATGCCATCTTTGGTGATCACATTGCTGTACTTGTGCACCGAACCCGCGTTGGTCCCGCTGTTGCCGGTGTTGGTGATCAGCGTCCGCTGAGCATTGGTGAAACTCATGGGGTTCGACTGCAGGTTCAGGATAAACGACTGTGAAAAGGTCGCAGCCGGGAGCCAGAGCACAGCCAGGGCCAGGATCGTTGTGCGGATCAATTTTTTTATATCTGAGGAAAATATTTTTGTCTTTTTCATCTTTCTTTAGGTCTTTAGCGTGTTATGAAACAGGTACATCAATACTGGATCTTGAACTCATGAGTGAGCTGATCGCCGGTTAGTTTCATCTCAACCTGCTGCCCCATGTACTGAAGGATGATTACATCCTGGGATGCGGGAAGTGAGACCTTCATGGTCAAAGGTTGTCCCTGATGAAGGAAGGCCCGCTGGTATACCACCTTACCAGTCGATGTCACTTCCACGAGACCATTGACAAAACCCTTGACAACAATGGTCACGTCGCGGGTCGTCTTCCAGTCGAAATCAGGAACGACTTTAAGGTCGGTCATGCTATTAACCGCTGGTTGTTCAGGCTGAACATCATCGAGCGATTTGCGGCATGATGTAAAGGCAGCCAATAACAAAAGGATGATTGCTATATTTTTCATTTTAGTATATGTTAACGGTTTAATTCATATTTTTCAGCAGCAAAGTTGCAGCTACATCGAATCATATGCAATTAATAATATGTATATGAAGTCGCCTGGTAAGTAAGTGTCGACGATAATTTAGTAAGTGTTGTCGGAAGGTAGTTCCCTGTAAATAATCCGGAATGGCAAAAAAAAAGCCGCCCGATGGCGGCTTTTTATCTATCACATTATCAATCAGGGAGTCTGATAAATATTCCCGGCATTCCGGTACCCCGGCAGGTTCTTGTACCAGTCGGGATAAAGTGTTCCGCCACTGGTTGCCCACTCGACAAAATGGTTGTATGCGTTTATGATTTCAACCTTCTCCTTGGGATAGGCAAAACTCTTGTTGATATTGATCGCCCAGGGAAGGTTGTTCTCTGTCTTGTAATATTTTCCTGTCCCCGGATCTGTGTCATCATCCACCTGCCCGAAATAACCCGGGTTGGCAAGGCTTGTGGGAGCGTAATCGGGAAGATGAACCTCAATGCCACGGGTTTTATCCACAATGATAAAGGGGTTGAATTTATTGATCTTTACCTGGTTCATGGTATACTTCGGGGTTGAAAATGCCATGTGTATGGTCAGCGTAACCGGCTGCACGTAGGGAGCGCCCGGAGTCGTGTTGACTCCGATTCCCTGTCCCGGATGAGGCATCAGATTATATGCATCGTCGTAAACAATGATGGTTGGTTTGGCCTGGCCCTGTTCGAGTCCGTTGGCCGCGAGGCTGATGTAATTTTCACGGATATCATATCCAGTCACAGTCAGATCCGACGGATCCACATTGTTATTAGGTAGCTGGAATCCGAAACCATTGTGGAAATTGGCGCCAAACGCCTTGATGGTAAATGTACCGAAGATCTCCACTATTTTGTTCTGGTTGTTGGTAACTGTCTTGAAGCGATAATCGCAAACAAGGTCGTTGAAATCATAATCTCCTTTGGCCGGCCAGAGGTCCTCGTAGGCCAGTGTGCCTTTCCCGCCGGCCGGAAAATAGTTGTCGAAGCAACGGGTCGGATCCGTCGGATAATCATCCACATCGTCCGTACAGCCGTCACCGTCGGTATCGGTTCCCGGAGGCGGGATAGTAACGGTGATCAGTGCAATGTCGCAGAGTGAATTCACATCGCAAACCTTGTACTCAATGGTAGCTGTCCCATGGTAATTCAGTGCCGGCGTAAAGGTCGCAATGCCCAGGCTGTTGACGGTAAATACACCGACGGTCACAGGGGGCTGGGTTCCTGCTATAAATGTCACCGAGGAGGGTACCAGGGCACCGGTACCAGGTATGTCGTTATCCAGTATATCGATATCCACAGGGGTATTCAACGAGGTAGTTTTGCTGTCATCCACAGCCGTCGGACCTGTGATCGGCGGCGGAATTGTTACTGTTATCAACGCAATGTCGCACAGCGAATTAACATCACAAACCTGGTATTCAATGGTGGCTGTGCCATGATACCCGGTTGCCGGGGTAAAGGTTACAACTCCGAGGCTGTTCTTGGTAAAGATCCCTACCGATGGGGCGGGTGCTGTTCCGGGTACGAAGGTCACTGATGAAGGAACGAGTGCGCCAGTTCCCTGTATATCATTCGACAGGATGGTGATATCCACCGGAGTATTCATCGGGGTGGAGGCATTGTCATCCACAGCCGTCGGGCCTGTGATCGTACCGCCGCAACCCGTTCCGTTGCAGTTCATCACCGAGGTAAATTCTGCAATGGTGAACGCTACAAGCTGGGGGGCGGTGCCCGCTTTTGCCGAAACCTGCTGATCCTGTAATGAGTTAAGGGTATATGTGATCTCGAAAATGCCGGCGGCGCCACCTCCGATCCCGCTCACGTTGTCAAGTTTGAAACCCTGAAACGGATCACTTCCAAGATTGGGCCCATAATCAATATTTGTGTAGGTCATACTTCCAGAAATTCTCAAAACACTGATAGCAGAATAAGTACCGGGATCGGCCTCAACCGAATAATGGGACAGCTCCTTGCAGGAGGGGCCGCCGCAGCCGTCATGTTCGACGCGGAGAATGATGGTGTAGGTTCCTCCTGGATTGCATACCACCGATTTGATGGCGGTTGTAAAACCACCGCCGTTCACCTTGGTTACGTCGCAAACCGTGGCACTGGCTGATGCCGAAAAGACCGAGATGGTAAGGAAAAATACCAGAGCCAATGATGACAAGGATATCAATATCTTTTTCATATTCCTGCTTGTTAAAGGGTTTGAACAAGTTTATTTCCGGTAACCTGCACCACGGTTTTCTTACCGTCGAATAACAGCGTCAGCTCTTTTTCATAGGAAGGAACGGACAGAACCGATGTGTAGGTCTCTCCCGGAATTAACAATGCCTTTTCGTAAACTTCGCCCGATGCCGACTGAATAACGACAGTGGCCTGTTTCGGGGAGGTCAGCAACAGGTCGATATCGCGGGTCGTGTTCCAGTCAAAGTTGTCCGAAACCTTAAGCTGTCCCATCGTTTCAACCTTCTGCTCCTGCTCCATCGGCTTAACATCCTCGAGATCCTTACGGCATCCTGTAAAAACCAGGATGAGCATGGCTGAGAGGAAACTGAATGTGATGACTCTTGTTTTCATGATATTTGGTTTTGCGGGTTTCTTATTTTTTTCGATAATGATGCGGTCGTCTTAAAATATTAATGGTATGGCACAAAAATATGATAGTGAAGATGTTATGAAAAGGAGGAATAAGTAACTGTGAATGTTTTAACGGAAAGTGTCGACAGAAAATTCGTATCTGTAACCCAATTCAATAAATTGTAAATTTTTGTTTTTCAGCGATTTACAAACATGAAGGCGTAATGATTTTGTGGGCAAGTGTATATACCTGACTCGTAAGTGTCATCTTTTGAACCGTAAGTGTGTTTTACATTTTCTCAATCATACCTTTTCACTGAAATGTCAATAACCCACACCTTCTTCTTTCACCGGCCGGAATCACTGTTGATAACATTCCGGGCATGTTTAGCCGGAATGAATTATTTTTGCCGCATCAATATCCATATGCAGAAATCCTCCATACTGAATGATCTGAATGAGCACCAGCGGGCAGCGGTCGTTGCCACCGAGGGACCCGTAATGGTCATAGCCGGGGCCGGTTCAGGAAAGACAAGGGCGCTTACTTACCGGGTGGCCTGGCTTGTTGAGAAGGGCACAGATCCGTTCAACATCCTGGCCCTCACCTTCACCAACAAGGCTGCGCGGGAAATGAAAGACAGGATCATTCAGCTGGTGGGCGAAGAGGCACAGAATGTCTGGATGGGAACCTTTCATTCGATTTTTGCACGCATCCTGCGCATCGAAGGGCACCGGCTGGGATATCCGTCCAATTATACCATTTACGACACCGAGGACAGCAAGCGGGTCATCAGGAACCTGATTAAGGAAAACCACCTGGATGACAAGGTTTACCAGCCGGGATACATTCTGAACAGGATCTCAGCTGCCAAAACCAGCTTGCTTTCAGAAGAGGAGTATAAACTTCATCCGGAACTGACCGGTTACGATAAGGCGGCCGGAAAACCTCTCACTTCTCAATTGTACTCCCAGTACCAGGGTCGGTTAAGGCGCGCTTCGGCCATGGATTTCGACGATCTCCTGTTCAACATGAACATATTGCTTCGCGATTATCCCGAAGTTCTTTCCAAATACCAGAAAAAGTTTCGTTACATTCTCGTTGACGAATACCAGGACACCAATTATGCCCAGTACCTGATCATCAAGATGCTGGCAGCCAATAACGAAAACATCTGCGTGGTGGGCGACGATGCTCAGAGCATTTACTCTTTCCGCGGAGCCAACATACAGAACATTCTGAACTTCAAAAGCGATTACCCCGACCATAAAGTATTCAAGCTGGAACAGAATTACCGTTCAACAAAGAACATTGTTGAAGCTGCCAACCGGGTGATTGCTAATAACAAGAATCAGATTTACAAAGAGATATGGACTTCTAATAACGAAGGAAACCGGATCCAGGTGCTCCGGGCCTCCACCGACACCGAAGAAGCAAACCTGGTGGCCCAGTCGATCTTCGAGACCAAGATGAACCAGCAGTTGCCCAATGCCTCTTTTGCCATTCTTTACCGGACCAACGCCCAATCGCGCGCCCATGAGGAGGCGTTGCGAAGGCTGAACATACCCTGCAGGATATACGGGGGTGTTTCCTTCTACCAGCGAAAGGAGATCAAGGACATCCTGGCCTACTTCAGGCTGACCATCAACCACAGGGACGAGGATGCGTTGCTCCGGATCATCAATCTTCCGGCCCGCGGCATCGGCAAGACTACCATCGAAAGGTTGATCGTACAGGCTGACGAGAAACAGAAACCGATCTTCGACATGATCGAAAATCCGGCTGCGTGTGGCCTTCAGCTACCTGAAGGCACCATGAACAAGGTTACCGATTTTGTGGTGATGATTAAAAGTTTCGCCGCCCAGCTTCATATGAAGAACGCCTTCGAACTGGCCAAACACATTGCAGGCTCCTCAGGCCTCATGAAAGAACTCTACGATGACAAAACTCCTGAAGGGGTGAGCCGGTTTGAGAATCTTGAGGAGTTGCTGAACGCCATCAAGGAATTTACCGAATCGCCCAGGGCCAACCCTGAGACCGGCGAACTGGAATCGAATGCCATCCGCACCCTCGATGAATTCATGCAGGATGTCGCCCTGATCACCGACGCCGACAAGGAGGACGATGAGCACAAGGACCGAGTCACGCTGATGACCATCCATTCGGCCAAAGGCCTCGAATTTCCCTACGTTTTCGTCGTGGGTATGGAGGAGAACCTCTTTCCATCCATTCAATCGTTGAATTCAAGGGCCGACCTGGAAGAAGAGCGCAGGTTGTTTTACGTAGCCATCACCCGGGCCGAGCAGAAACTCACGCTATCCTATGCTGAGAACCGCTACCGTTGGGGCACCCCGACCATGTGTGAGCCAAGCAGGTTTATCAGCGAGATACCGGAAAAATTCCTTGATCTTCCCAGGCGACCAATTCCCTCCGTTAAAGGATTTTCACTCAACGACAACTGGTCTGCCTCGCTCGACGGTATCTCACTGCCCCCCCGTAAACAAACCCTTCCCGGCAATTTCAAAAAACTGTCCAGGCAACGGGATGACGTCACTTCGACAGAGAACCCGTCTGTGCCTTCCGACACTTCGGAAATCAACATCGGCACGGAGGTGATCCATGAACGTTTCGGAAAAGGAAAAGTGGTGGGTCTTGAAGGATTTGGACCGAGCCGTAAAGCTACTGTGTTTTTTCCTGAGATCGGGCAGAAACAACTTTTACTTCGGTTTGCCCGTTTGAGGGTCGTCTGAAAACCTATCCCGGCTTCCGGCTACACACTAATTTTCGCCTGACTGATACAGGTCAGTTTAATTTACCTAACTTTGCAAATTCTTCAGAAGCCTATATCATGGAATACAACACCACCCGCGAGACCATGTTCATCCCCGAATATGGCAGGAATTTACAGCGCATGATCCAATACATCTGTACGATCGAGGAACGTGAAAAGAGAAACCAGGCCGCCAGGTTCATCGTCAGCGTGATGGCCCAGATGCATCCGACCGTCAAGGAATCGGGAGATTATAAACACAAATTATGGGACCACCTCTACATCATCTCAGATTTCAAACTCGATGTCGATGCCCCCTTTCCCCCTCCTCCCCCGCTTTCGCTCAGCGCCAAGCCCGAACATCTTTCCTATCACGATCTCGACATTGAATTCAAGCATTACGGAAAGAACATCGTGCTGATGATCGAAAAAGCCAATGAATACGAAGACGGTCCGGAAAAGGATGCGCTGGTGCAGGCGATCGCCAACCAGATGAAGAAATCGTACCTGAACTGGAACCGGGAATCGGTGAATGATGAACTGATCGAGAAACACCTTGAACACCTCTCCAAAGGAAGACTGAAACTTCACCAGGACTTTAAGTTCACCCATACCAACGACATACTTGCGCAGAATCAGAAAAGGAAGCCTTTCCGGCCGGGTCCCGAAAACAAATCCAACAAAAAGGGATTCACCAAATCGAAATACAACGGGCAGCGCAGCGGAAACAAGGCGCAATGAATTCGTTCGAAATAACCGGCGGTTGCAGGCTTTCTGGTTCCATCACCCCGCAGGGTGCCAAGAACGAAGCGCTACAGGTTATCTGTGCCACACTCCTCACGGCCGACAAGGTAACGATTAAAAATATTCCGGATATCCTGGATGTCAACAAACTGATCGACCTGCTTCAGGCCATCGGCGTTGAAGTTACCAGGGAAACAGATCATACCTGTACCTTCATGGCCAGGGATATCCATCTGGAATATCTTCGCTCGCCTGAATTCAAAACAAAGGCCGGCAGTCTGAGGGGCTCCATCATGATCCTGGGTCCCCTGCTGGCGCGATTCGGTAAAGGCTACGTTTACATTCCGGGCGGTGACAAAATAGGGCGGCGCAGACTCGACACCCATTTCCTGGGACTGCGCAAGCTGGGAGCCTCATTCGACTACCGCCAGCAGGAGCAGCTCTTTTGCGTTGAAGGAAGTAACCTTACGGGAACCTATATTCTGCTCGATGAAGCCTCGGTGACCGGCACCGCCAACATTATCATGGCGGCCGTGCTCGCCAAAGGTGAAACCACCCTTTTCAACGCTGCCTGCGAGCCCTATATTGCCCAGTTGTGCCGAATGCTTGTGGCAATGGGCGCACGAATACATGGAATCGGATCGAACCTGCTAAGGATCGAGGGAGTCGACTCACTTTCAGGAACCACCCATACTTTATTAGCCGACATGATCGAGGTTGGGAGTTTCATCGGACTGGCCGCCATGACCGGTTCGGACCTGACCATACGGAATGTCAATTTCAAGGAACTCGGACTGATCCCGGATGTTTTCCGTCGCCTGGGTATCACTGTTATCCACCAGGGCGACGATATTGTCATTCCGGCACACGACCACTATGAGGTGGAATCGTTTCTCGACGGATCGATCATGACCATTGCCGACGCGCCCTGGCCCGGATTCACGCCCGACCTGATCAGTATCATCCTTGTTGTGGCCACACAAGCAAGGGGTAGCGTGCTGATCCACCAGAAAATGTTTGAAAGCAGGCTTTTTTTTGTCGACAAACTGATCGATATGGGAGCCAAGATCATCCTTTGCGATCCTCACCGTGCCACCGTGATCGGGCTTGATCATATCCACTCCCTCAGGGGCATCCGCATGTCATCGCCCGACATACGGGCAGGGGTGGCCCTGCTCATCGCGGCACTATCAGCCGAAGGCACCAGCATTATCGACAACATCGAACAGATTGACCGTGGGTACGAACGCATCGACCTCCGGCTTCAGCAGCTCGGTGCCAGGATCCTCAGAAAGGAAGGCTGACAAAATGTCGGGAAGACCGGTTTTGGCAGGCTTTTTGTCTTCCGGCTTACCGTATTATTAAGCATTATCTGTCCGGTCGACTTTACATCATGCATCGCTATGATTACCGGGCGTGTTGATTTTATTAAATTCACAATAACTGAACAATACAGGTTGCCATGATGAAGAATAAGAAAAAAGAGGATACCGAAGAGAACCAGGAGACAGAATCCCAGGCAGTGGAACAGGAAAAGAAGGAAAACGGCGAGGAATCAAAACCGTCAAAGAATGAGGTTTCAGCCGAGGAACAGATCAGGGAACTGAATGACAAATACCTCCGCCTCTACTCCGAATTTGATAATTACCGCAAGCGCACCCTGAAGGAGAAAGTGGAACTCAGCAAGTATGCCGCGGCAGAGACCGTTACAAAACTCCTTCCGGTCCTTGATGATTTCGAGCGGGCCATCAAATCGTTCAGTTCGGCAAACGGGGCCAGCGAAGCCATACAGGAAGGCGTTATACTGATCTTTAATAAGTTTTTATCCGTGCTAAACCAACAGGGACTTGAACAGATGCGGACCATCGGGGAGACCTTCGATACCGATTTTCACGAAGCGGTCACAAACATCCCGGCGCCTGCTCCTGAGCAGAAAGGAAAGGTGATCGACGAGATCGAAAAGGGGTATATGTTAAACGGAAAGGTCATCAGGTTCGCTAAAGTTGTTGTAGGAAGTTAAAGTCCACTTATGTCAAAAAGAGATTTCTACGAAATACTGGAGGTGAGCAGGAATGCAACCCCGGAGGAGTTGAAAAAGGCTTACCGGAAACAGGCACTGCGATACCATCCTGATAAAAACCCCGGCGACAAGGAAGCTGAGGAAAAATTCAAAGAGGCGGCAGAAGCATATGAGGTGCTGAGCGATGAAAACAAACGCCAGCGATACGACCAGTTTGGTCATGCCGGGTTGGGAAACGGTGGTGGATTTGGCGGATTTGGCGGTGGAATGACCATGGAGGACATCTTCAGTCACTTTGGCGATATTTTCGGCGGCGGGGATCCTTTCAGTTCTTTTTTTGGAGGAGGCGGACGGCGAGGCCGTTCAGTGAACCGCGGTTCCAATCTGAGGGTCAAGGTTAAACTCACCCTCGAGGAGATCGCCCATGGCGTCGAGAAAAAGATAAAGGTCACAAAATACATCGCCTGCAACACCTGCAAAGGTACCGGGGCGAAAGGCGGCAGTTCCTATTCCACCTGCAGCACCTGCAAAGGATCCGGTCATGTTTCAAGGGTCACATCCACCTTCCTTGGCCAGATGCAGACAACCACCGCCTGCCCGCATTGCGGTGGAGAAGGCAAGGTGATCACCGATAAATGTGTTGATTGCGCCGGCAACGGGATCATCAAGGGCGAGGAGGTGATCAGCATCAAGATTCCCGCCGGGGTCGCCGAGGGCATGCAGCTTTCAATGAGCGGAAAAGGAAATGCCGCGGCGCGGGGTGGTATCAACGGTGATCTGCTGATCCAGGTGGAGGAGATCAAACATGAGTCTCTGGAACGCGACGGGAACAATCTGCTTTACGAACACTACGTTTCGTTCCCCGAAGCTTCCCTGGGAAGTACAGCCGAAATCCCGACCATCGAGGGGAAAGTCAAAATCAAGATCGAGCCGGGAACGCAAAGCGGAAAGGTTCTTCGCCTTCGCGGCAAAGGGCTTCCAAGCGTGAACAGTTATGAGGGTGTTGGCGACTTGCTGATCACCCTCATCGTGTGGACACCGAAAAACCTTTCAAAAGAGGAAAAAAATATGCTTGAAAAACTGGGAAAATCGGAGAATTTCAAACCCAGTCCGGGGCAATCTGACCGGAGCATTTTCTCCCGGATGAAAAATTTATTCGACCAATAAAATTCCATGGAACTTTTTTCTGCTCAGGCTGTTACAAAGCAGTACTCCGGGTACCGGGCGCTCGACCGGGCCTCCATCACAGTGCCGGAGGGTCGCATTTTCGGGCTGCTTGGCCCCAATGGCGCCGGTAAAACCACCCTGATGAGGATCATCAACCAGATCATCGCCCCCGACGAAGGAGAATTGCTTTTCATGGGCCGGAAACTGCGGCCCGAAGACAATGCGCTCATTGGTTACCTTCCGGAGGAAAGGGGGCTGTATAAAAAAATGACGGTTGGCGAGCAGGCGATGTACCTGAGCATGCTCAAGGGACTGAGCCACCACGAAGCCCACCGGAGACTCAAAAAATGGTTTGAAAAATTCGGGATCAACTCCTGGTGGAACCGCAAAGTGGAAGAACTTTCGAAAGGGATGCAACAAAAGGTGCAGTTCCTCATCACCATCATCCACGAACCGAAACTGCTGATTTTCGATGAACCCTTCAGCGGGTTTGATCCCATCAACGCCACCCTGCTCAAGGAGGAGATCCTTGCCCAGAAAGAGAATGGAGCCACCGTGATCTTCAGCACCCACAACATGGCCTCCGTCGAGGAACTTTGCGACGACATCGCCCTGATCAATAAATCGCGGGTCGTACTGAGCGGATCGGTGCGTGAGATAAAAAAGACCTACAAGACCAACACTTACTCAATCAGTTTCAATTCCTACGACGGGCCTTTGATGGCAAAACTTCCTGAAGGGTTTACCGTCCTGGCCGAAAGTTCCGATCCCGATCACCGTCACGCTACCATCAGTCTGCCCGACGGTACCACACCCAATGACCTAATGCGTGCTCTTCTGCCCCATGTGACCATTTACGCCATGAATGAGAAAATTCCCAGCATGAACGATATCTTTATCCAGGCTGTGACAACAATTGCTTCCAACGAGGAAACCTAAAGATAGCATGAAAAAGATCCTATTGATTATCCAGCGCGAATACCTTACCAGGGTAAAAAAGCGCTCTTTCATCGTCATGACCATCCTTGGCCCGCTGCTCATGGCAGGCACCATCATCGTTCCGATCTACCTGGCAACCCGTACCAATGAAACAAAACGGGTGGCCGTACTCGACGAAACAGGAATATTTTTCGAAAAGTTCAAGGATACCGATAACATCGAATTCCATTACCTGGTCAATGATATCGGTTCTGCCAAGGAAAATTTCACCAAAAGCGGTGACCATGCACTGCTCTACATCCCGAAAACTGAAGTTGCACTGCCAACCAATGCCGTTCTTTACTCCGACAACAATGTCAATATCAATGTAAAATCATACGTCAGGAATGTGATGAGCAAGCAGGTGGAGGAGCTGAAACTCCAGGCCAGGCTGCATGAAATCCAGGCAGGTAATCAGACGCCGGTCTCTGTCGACGACATCCTGCGATCGATCAAAACCACCATCGACATCAGCACCCTGAAGATCGGCGACGACGGGAAAGAATCAAAAAGCTTCACCGAACTGAGCATGGTTCTGGGGATGTTCGCCGGGATCCTCATCTACTTTTTCATTTTTATGTTCGGAGCACAGGTAATGCGGGGTGTGATCGAAGAAAAAACCAGCAGGATCGTCGAGGTGATCATCTCCTCGGTCAGACCCTTCCAACTGATGATGGGCAAAATTGTCGGTGTCGGCCTTGTCGGGCTAACGCAGTTCATGTTATGGGTAGTTCTGACGTTCCTCATCGTCACTGTGGTTACCAGCACCATGACGCCGTCAGGCATCAGGCAGTCGGCCACCGAACAGATTATGAGCCAGCAGAAGGCCCTCAGCCCGGTTCAGGCTGAATTGCCGGATAAACCCTCCGACGAACTGAAAAAGACCGATAACGATCTGGGCGATGTGATGGAAGCCATCAACTCCGTTGATTTTCCGGTGATGATCGGATCGTTCCTGTTCTTTTTCCTTTTCGGATACCTGCTCTATGCCGCATTGTTCGCCGCCATCGGCGGCGCCGTCGACAGTGAAGCGGATACACAGCAGTTCATGTTCCCCATCACCATCCCGTTGATCCTGTCGATCGTCATGGCGCAGTTTATCATCCAGGATCCCGACGGACCGGTCGCATTCTGGCTTTCGGTGATCCCGCTTACATCACCGGTCGTCATGATGATCAGAATTCCCTTCGGGGTTCCTTACCTGGAAGTCCTGCTTAGCATGGTCCTGCTCGTTGCCGGCTTTATCGGAACAACCTGGCTGGCAGGCAAGATATACCGCACAGGCATCCTCATGTACGGTAAAAAGGTGACTTACGGCGAATTGTGGAAATGGATCCGTTACAGGAACTGATCTATTTATCGAGCATTTTGGCCCATTCGTATTTCTTCCGTTTCTTCCAGTCCTTCTTGTGGTAGACGTAACTGACGATTAACGGCAACACACTCGTAGCCTCGGCATACACCATTTTTTCATAGACCGTGTCGACTTTACCCCAGCTGGAGGCCTCACGAAGGGTTGAGCTGGAACAGGCGCCGTCGCGCGAATCGGCCACCGTGATCTGTACCGCGTACTTGTGCATCGGGACATCCTTTCCAAGGATCTCGGCGCAAATGACCGTATCCTGCACAAAGTTTTTCGGCACACCGCCCCCGATCATGAACAGTCCTGAACTTTTGGCCGCCATCTTGATCTTTGTGAGTTCCAGGAAGTCTTTCACCGAATCAATCGAAACATGTTTTTCGGGATTATCCCACTGATGCCTGACCAGGCCGAATCCCGCGCTGCTGTCGCTGAACGCCGGGCAGAAGATCGGTACATTATGTTCGAAGCACACCTGAACCAGCGAATCTTTCTTTTTGGAATTTTTTACCAGCCACCGACCCATCTCGCGGATAAATTCGCGCGACGAATAGGGCCTTGGCTCAAGCTGATCGGCAATCTTGCGGATGGTCATGTCGCAGTGCTGTAATTCTTCCTCATCGATATACGTATCGTAAATCCGGTCGATATAGTACTCGCGCAGGATTTTATCATCGGCATACGGCGTGCCTTTGTAATGTTTAAATCCGAGCGCCTCGAAAAAGTCCATGTCGACAATAGAAGCACCTGTCGCGATGATGGCATCCACCATATTGTTCCTGACCATGTCAACATAAACCTGCATACAGCCGCCGGCGCTGGTGCTGCCCGCAAGCGTGAGGAAAACCGTACACCCCTTCTCCCTGATCATCATGTTCAGGATATCGGCCGCCCCCGCGGTGTCGCGTGATGTGAACGACATGTCGCGCATGGCATCGATGATCGGGGTTGAATTGATGGCCTTGATATCAATGTGCTTTACCTGCTCTTTCAATATGCTTTTCTTACTCTTCTTCATGGTGTTTTTTTTTCAAAAATACGGTACATTTTTCAATTCTCCATTCCGGTTGCGGATATTTATCAGTAGCCCAGGATTTTCAGCATCGATTTAAAGCTTTGCTCCTTGGAAAAAAGTTTCGTGGTGATCTCTTCGGTCTCCTCATCGATATCGATGAGCACATGTTTGGGCGCGGGGATCAGGCAGTGCTGTATCCCGCCATAACCACTTATCGCCTCCTGGTAAGCGCCCGTATGGAACATGCCAATGTATTGTGCGTCGCCATTCATAATCTTCGGTAAAAAAACCGCGTTGCTGTGCTCCTCGGCATTGTAGAAATCCTCGCTGTCGCAGGTCAGCCCGCCAAGGAACACCCGTTCATATTCAACATCCCAGTTGTTGATGGCCAGCAGGATGAATTTCTGGTTGATGGCCCATGTATCAGGCAGGGTATTCATGAACGAACTATCAATCATGTTCCATATCTCACGGTCGTTCTGGCGCTTCTGATCGATGATCGAAAACAGGATGGCCCCGCTTTCGCCCACGGTGAAAGAACCGAATTCGGTGAAAATATCGGGTTCGGGCACTTCATTCCGTTCACAAATACTCTTGATCTGCGCAATGATCTCCTCGGCCATGTATTCATAATCATAAACGAAATCGAGGGAGTTCTTGATCGGAAGACCGCCACCGATGTTCAATGCAGTGAGTTCCGGGCATATTTTCTTCAGGTCGCAATAAACGTTGACGCTTTTGGTGAGCTCGTTCCAGTAATAAGCCTTGTCTTTGATGCCGGTATTGATGAAGAAATGGAGCATCTTTAGGTCAAATTTCGGGTTGTCCCTGATCTTTTCAATATAGTAGGGAACGATATCATTGTAGCGGACGCCAAGCCGCGAAGTATAAAAATCAAACTTGGGCTCCTCTTCCGATGCTATCCTGATCCCGATTTGCATTTTGCTTGACAGACTCTGTTCATACTTCTCAAGTTCAAATAGATTGTCAAGAACAGGAATGACATTGGTAAAACCGTTGTTAACCAGGTTGAGTATATTTTCGATGTACAACGGACGTTTAAATCCATTGCAGATTATGTAACGCTCTTTCGAAAACAACCCACGCTCTGCAAGATCCTCGATGATGTTAATGTCGAAAGCTGAAGAGGTTTCCAAATGAACATCATTCTTCAATGCCTGTTCAAGCACAAAGCTGAAGTGGGAGCTTTTCGTACAATAGCAGTAATGATAGTCACCCTGGTAATCAACTTTTGCCATGGCCACGTTAAACAATCGCTTGGCTCGTTGTATCTGAGATGTGATCTTGGGTAAATAGGTTATTCGCAACGGAGTTCCGTACTGCTTGATAATGTCCATCAATGAAACATTATTGAAATAAAGCTCATTATCCACTACCTTGAATTCCGGTTGAGGAAATTCAAAAGTTTGTTCAATCAAGTCAATATACTTGTTCTTCATCGATCCGGGTTATTTAGATTTCAAACAACGAAGTTAATAAACGACTCTGAAATTGACAGAAAACACGCCTGAAAATTAAAACATATTCACTATAATACTGATTTATATTCATTTATATATTCTTTAGTTTAACTATTCAGCACAAATATCAGAATAAAACATCATTGAATTAAAAATACTTTTACCATTCAGCTATGCCGGATCCATAATTCGATAAGAATCCGGCTGACTTTGTTTAATTTTATTGTGCAAATTTATCAAATCTATCATTGATTGATACATGTCATAAAAATTAAAATAATATAAATAATTTTGCCTGCCATTAACGACCTATTACACTTGTCATGACTGTATATACTCAGCTTGATGATCTGCTGATGATCGAAACGAGCAGACGCACAACCGATTCAGTGGCAGAATTAGTGTTTCAAAAGCCGGAATTATTCAATGACTTATTCAGCATTTTCCTTTCCAACCGTGAGCCTGTCAGCCGGCGTGCTGCCTGGGTAATTGATACGGTATCCGAAGCAATTCCTTCACTGATCGAACCAAGAATCAATGAAATTATCGGGGCGCTTGGCAGTTTCAGGCACGATGGTCTGAAAAGACATTCTTTAAGAATTATATCCCGTTCGCCACTGCCCGGCACTGAACTCCTGGGCATGCTTACCGCGATATGTTTCGACTGGTTGTTATCGGCAGGGGAATCGGTTGCAGTTAAGGTTCACAGCATGGACATCCTTTACAGGATTGCCATTGAAGAACCTGATCTGCGAAAGGAACTTGCCGACAGCATTGGCTGGAGAATGGAGGAAGGCACTGCCGGTTTCCGCAATCATGCCTCGAAAATACTGCAGAAACTCTCCCGGTTGGAATAACCCCCACTTTGTGTTTATCTTTGCCTCTCAAAACCACTATACCTAATTTCAGAACCATGAAATCTTTAGCCATATTCCTCATCATCAGCCTGACCGTTTTAACCGCCGGCCGGGCGCAAATCGTTTTCGAGAACCACCTGAAAGAATCCGTATACGTCGCCTTTGCACGCTATGTATCCAACGAATCGGGTGGTTTCTGGGTCACCAAAGGCTGGTCGACCGTTAACGCCGGAAGCGGAATGAAAGCCTTCGATGCAATCAATCCCCGTGACTCCATCGGATATTTCGTGATCACACGAATCTCGGAAGTTCCTTATCCCGGAAAAAAGCAGTTGCTGGTACACCCTACCGACAAATTTCTCATCAGGGATGCAGACCGTGAGTCTGCACTCCGCGACCATCCCGGCTATGAATGGCGGCTATTCAGGCTCATCCGCATGGAACCGGGCAAAATGTCGGGGGTTATCTCGTTTAAGGGTTAGCCCGGCGTTTATCATCTTATTCTTCAGATTTACAATGTATTGCCGAAACGAAAAATTCCGGTGTATTATTCTATTGGTTATTTCGGGGGAATTTTCTAATTTTGCACCCTCAAAAAAAAGGCTTATCAGAAACCAATACATTTAAATCCTTAACTCATGCAGAATAAAGGCGTTGTAAAATTCTTCACGATCACATTCATCCTGGTTTGTTTGTTCCAGCTCTCGTTCACTTTTATCAGTTACCTCTACACGGGAAAAGCGGAAAGTTACGCCAATAATCCAGTCGTGACAGAGATGGCGAAGAAACTTTCGAAGGGTGACCCCGTCAGGGAAGAGTTTTTCTTTGATTCCATTGCCAAAGCCAGACTCGAATACTATAACGATTCCATGGCCAATATCGGGGTTTACAATATCCTGTTAAAAAATTATACCCTCAAGGATGTTCGCGAACGTGAAATAAACCTGGGGCTCGACCTCAAGGGAGGGATGAACGTGACAATGGCTGTTTCGGTGCCGGATGTGATCCGGGCTTTATCGGGTTACAACCAGGATCCCACTTTCAACAAAGCGTTGGCAAAAGCCATTGAAAAGGAGAAGACCAGCACCGCCGATTTCGTTGATCTTTTCGCGGAATCATTCCGCGAAGCCGATCCGAACGCAAAACTGGCCGCTATCTTCAACACCGTTGAGTTAAAGGACCGGATCAATTACAACTCGACCAACGACCAGGTGATCGCGGTGATCAGGGAAGAGAGCAACGCTGCCATCGACCGCACCTACAACATTCTCACCTCACGTATCGACCGTTTCGGCGTTGTTCAACCGAATATCCAACGTTTGCAGACAGCCGGCCGCATCCTGATCGAGTTGCCTGGTATCAAAGACCCTGACCGGGTGAGAAAACTCCTGCAGGGGACAGCCCAGCTCGAATTCTGGGAAACATACCAGTTCCCGACCCTCCAGCCTTTCTTTGCTGATGCCAACAAAAAACTACCCGCGCTGCTGAACCTCAGCCAGGATTCAATCCCGTCCGACAGCACCCTGGCTACCGACACATCGGCCACGACAAAAGCGCTCAACAACCAGAAGACCCTGGCCGAAAAAACGGAAGCAGGCACGCAGGCAGATACCAGTAAAAAAGACACTGCCGGAAACGCACTCCTGAAGCAACTGGGCTCTGATACTTCGAAAACTTCAGCAGCCGCTAAACAGCAACAGTCTTTCGAAGAATATGCAAAAAACAATCCCCTCTTCGCCTACCTGAATCCAGCCATTTACCAGGACAAGAACGGGCAGTATGTTGCGGGGCAGACAGCCATGGTTGGCCAGTCGTTCATCAAGGATACCGCCAGGGTTAACCAAATGCTTCGTCTTACCAAAAACCTGTTCCCCAGGGACATGAAACTTGCCTGGACTGTGAAGCCAAGGGCCGAAGCAAAGGATGTGCTCGAACTGGTAGCCCTGAAAGTCACTTCACGCGACGGTTCCCCGGCCTTGGGCGGCGATGTCATTACCAATGCCCGGCAGGATTATGACCAAAACGGCCGCGTGGAGGTATCGATGTCGATGAATTCGGAAGGAGCACGTATATGGAAGCGCCTGACAGGCGACAACATCGGCAAACAAATCGCCATCGTGCTCGACGGTTACATTTACAGTTACCCGAATGTGAACAGTGAGATCCCCAACGGGATGTCCTCCATCACAGGCGGAAACATGACCGTTGAGGAAGCCCAGGACCTTGCCAATATCCTTAAAGCAGGAAAGCTTCCGGCACCCGCCCGTATCGTTGCCGAGGAGGTTGTCGGTCCTTCGTTGGGACAGGAATCCATCAACGCTGGTCTTCTCTCGTTTATCATCGCCTTCATTGGTGTTCTTCTCTATATGTCGCTCTATTACGGACGCGCCGGCCACGTAGCTGACATTGCCCTCTTCGCCAACGTATTCTTCCTGTTCGGCGTTATGGCCTCCATCGGCGCTGTGCTCACCCTTCCCGGTATTGCCGGTATCGTGCTGACCCTCGCCATGGCCGTCGACTCTAACGTTATCATCTACGAGCGTATGCGCGAGGAGATCAGGGCAGGCAAAGGCGTCAGGCTCGTGGTCAAGGATGGCTTCAGGCACGCCTATTCGGCCATTATCGACGGACACGTCACCACCATCCTCACCGGTATTGTTCTCTACATCTTTGGTTCCGGCCCCGTTCAGGGTTTTGCCACCACACTTGTGATCGGTCTTTTATTATCCCTTTTCTCTTCGATCTTCATTGCCAGACTGATCTTCGAATGGATGCTCGACCGCGATATGCACATCACTACCGGAAACCGGTACACCATGAACCTCTTTACGAAGGTCAACTTCGATTTTATCGGACTCAGGAGAAAGATGTACATCGTTTCGCTTGCTGCACTAATCCCTGGTATCATTGCCATTGTTTTCAGGGGACTTGACCCGGGGCTTGATTTTACGGGTGGCCGCAGCTTTGTGGTTCGTTTCGACCAGAATGTATCCACCAACGACTTGCGCGAATCACTGCGTGGCCAGTTTGGTGAATCTCCCGAAGTAAAGACTTTCGGACCTAAAAACCAGGTGAAGATAACTACCAAGTACCTGATCACCGAACGCAGTGAGGCATCAGATTCGATCGTTGACGCCAAACTCTTTGAAGGCGTTCAGAAATTCTATAAAACCCCCATCACCTATGCCGATTTCAAATCGAATGACGCCGGCAAGATCATCGGGGAACTGAGTTCGCAGCGTGTCGACCCAACCATCAGTTATGCCCTGATATGGAAAGCATTCATGGCAGTCATGTTCTCACTGGTCATCATTTTCATCTATATTGCCTTCCGGTTCAAGAACTGGCAGTTCGGGCTTGGCGGGGTTATCGCCCTTGCGCATGACACACTGATCATCGTCAGTCTGTTCGCATTGTTCCATGGCATCCTGCCGTTCGGAATGGAGGTGGATCAGCACTTTATCGCAGCGCTGCTTACCATTATCGGTTACTCGATCATGGACACCGTTATTATCTTCGACAGGATCAGGGAAAACAGGTTACTGTATCCCAAACGTGAACTTGGCCTGAATATCAATGCAGCTATCAGCAGCACCCTCGGTCGAACCGTCAACACCTCAGGGGTTACCCTTGTCACACTGATCATCATTTTCATATTCGGCGGAGAGGTTCTCAGGGGATTCACCTTTGCCCTTATTGCCGGGGTCATGATCGGAACCTACTCCTCGGTTTTCGTCGCCACACCAATTGCCTACGACATTCTCGGATGGCAGAAACGCCGCAAAGAAATGAAGGAAGCTGAAGGAAAAGCAAAAACAAAGTAAATTTGAATGATAACACCAGACCCTGTCAGGAAATCCTATCCTGACAGGGTTCTTTTTTTATACCCGCTCTTCAGACTTTTATATATATTTGTACGTTAATAAGGAATTCAATTTGCCTTTTATGCGCAACAAACCATTTCTCCTTTTCCTTCTTCTCATTCTTTTTACGGGCACCATGATCCAGGCCCAGAACAAGGTCACCCGGGCCGCCGACCAGGCCTTTGCCGATCAGTTGTTCCTCCAGGCTTTGCAGAAATACCAGAAGGCTTATTCGAAAGTAAAGAATAACAAGGCTGAGCGTGACCGTATCTCATTCAGGATTGCTGAATGTTACCGGTATATGAACAACACCAAAAGAGCGGAGACATCGTACAAGCGCCTCGTAAACAATGCCAAATATGTGAAGGACGACCCGAAGGTGTTGCTTTTGTATGCCAATATGCTCAAGACCAATGGCAACTATGACGAAGCCATCAAACAATACCAGGCTTACAAGGAGCGGGTGCCGGGCGACACCATCTCAGAGGCCGCTATTGAAGCCTGCAAAATAGCCAGGGAATGGATGAACAATCCAAGTAAATATGATGTCAGGTGGGAAAAAATGCTGAATACCAAAGATGATGAATTCGCTGCAGCCTATGCCGATAAAAAGTTCATTTCCATCATCTTCACTTCCGACCGTGGAGGAGCAAAAGGGCGTGATATCGATAACTGGACCGGCCTTGGGTTTTCCGATTTCTTTTTCAGCAGGATCGATAAAAAAGGTGACTGGAGCAAGCCCATTCCGGCCGACGACGCCGGGATGATCAACTCGAAGGCCAATGATGGCGTCGGGCAGTTCAATGCCAGGTTCTCATCCTTTTACTTCACCCGTTGCTGGAATAATCCCGAAAAGCGCAACGGATGCGGCATTTTCAAAACCACCCGCCAGGGCGGAACCACATGGTCTGAGCCCGAAATGATTGATTTCGGCGCCGATTCCACCAAAGTACTTGGGCATCCAACGGTGGCTTCAGACGAAACCATCTATTTCTCGGCCGATCTTCCCGGAGGATACGGAGGCAAGGATATATGGATGGCCAAAAAAGACAAAAAGGGCGGGCGTTACATGAAACAGAACATGGGCCCTGAGATCAATACGGCCGGCGATGAACTTTTTCCATTCATCAGGAATGACAGCATTCTCTATTTCGCTTCCAATGGGCATCCCGGGATGGGCGGACTGGATATTTTCGTAACCACCTACTCAAAAACCGGGTCCTCCTCCTACCAGTGGAAATCAACCGGAAAACCGTCAAGCGCCATCAGCGGGGCGACATCAGCCATGTACAAACCTTTGGCGGATTCAACAACCGCTGCAAGCCCGCAAAGTGGGGCAGACAGCACGACCGCTGGGCTTCAATGGCAGGGAACCGGTGAGCAGCCGCTGTCGCTCATCAGCGGAGCCACGTCGGGTGCATACCAGCCCGCACAACCTGCAGCGAAACCGGGCTGGACCAAACCCGAAAACATGAGATACCCTATCAATTCTCACGCCGACGATTTTGCCATTGTGTTCAACGGGGATGAATCCGAGCAAGGTCTGTTCTCCTCCAGCCGGCCTGGTGGAAAGGGACGGGATGATATTTACTCGTTCGTGATCCCGCCGGTCTATTTTACGCTCGAAGGAACCATCACGGATGACCGTACCCTTCAGCCAATACCCGGCGCAAAAGTCAGGATTGTCGGGACCAACGGCAGGATTATCGAGGATAACACCGATGACAAGGGAAATTACGGTTTCAATAAAATGCAGATCGCTCCCAATACCACCTACGACATCCTTGTGACAAAGAAGGATTACTTCAACGAAAAAGGAAGAGAGACCACGGTAGGACTCGAGAAAAGTAAGGACCTGGTCCGCAACTTTGTGCTTCGCCCCATTCCGAAAAAACCGGTGGTGTTGCCCGACATCCTTTACGACCTGGCCAAATGGGACCTCAAACCCCAGTACCAGGATTCCCTGATTGGACTTATTGAAACCCTTGATGCCAACGAAACCATCGTGATAGAACTTGCATCGCATACCGACTCGCGCGACAGCGACGAAAGAAATGACATCCTTTCGCAGAAGCGCGCCCAAAGCGTGGTTGATTACCTGATATCGCGCGGTATCGATCCCGACCGTCTGGTTGCAAGGGGTTACGGAGAGCGCGTTCCAAGAACTCTGGCCAGGGATATCACACGCGAAGGTTATACATTCCCTGCAGGAACGACGCTCACCGATTCTGTGATCAACCTGCTGCCGTCGAACAACATCAAGGAGGCCGCCCACCAGTTGAACCGGAGGTCGGAGTTCACCATCCTGCGAAATGATTTCGTTCCCAAGACCAAGGTCACCAAACCTACTGCCACAAAAATCGAAGTTGTGGTCAAACCTGAAGAGAACAATGTTCCCTTCAAAAAGAACAAGGACGGAATCATTGAAGCGACCTGTTATCTGAGCGGTATCACTACTCCCTTTACCTTCGATCCGAAGGAAAAGAGCGTCTATATTTCACCGGTTCTCACGCTTAAATTGTTGAAGGATGGCGTGATCGACAAGTCAAATTTCGATGGCGACCCAACCAAAATTTTAGGAGAAGGGACTGTCGCCGACAAGGCCGTACTTACTCTTAAGGAGGTAAGGATCGGGAAAAATACGGTGAAGGATGTGAAAGCCACGGTTAACAAAAAGACCGCATCATTCCACTTCGGCGACAGCCTGCTGAAGCAATTCGGGCAATACAGCATTGATGAAGGCAGCAGTGAATTCATTTTCGAATGACAAACAGGGGCCGATACGAACTCCGGGGGGTCTCCCCTACCAAGGAAGAGGTACATAACGCCATCCGGCTGACCGACCGGGGTATCTTTCCAAAAGCCTTTTGCAAGATCATTCCCGACATCCTCGGGGGCGATCCCGATTTCTGCAACATCATGCATGCCGATGGCGCCGGCACCAAATCATCACTGGCTTACCTTTACTGGAAAGAGACCGGAGATATGTCAGTATGGCGCGGGATTGCCCAGGATGCCATCGTGATGAACCTCGATGATCTGCTGTGTGTCGGGGCCGTCGACAACATCCTGCTTTCATCGACCATAGGCCGTAATAAGAACCTCATTCCGGGTTCCGTCATCGCCGAGATCATAGCCGGCACCGAAGGTTTCCTTGAAACCATGCGCTCGTGGGGGATCAGCATCTGGTCGACCGGCGGCGAGACAGCCGATATCGGCGACCTGGTGAGAACCATTGTGGTCGACTCAACCGTTACCTGCAGGATGCGCAGGGATTCGGTGATCGACAACGCCCGGATCAGCGCCGGTGACGTGATCGTCGGACTTTCCAGCACCGGTCAGGCCATCTATGAGTCGGCCTACAACGGCGGAATGGGCAGTAACGGACTGACCTCCGCCCGGCATGACACTCTTGGTCCTTATTACGCCAAAGCCTACCCGGAGAGTTACGACCCCCTTATGCCCGCTGATCTTGCCTATTCGGGTTCAAAGATGCTGACCGATCCCACTGCCGTTCCGGGTATTGATACGGGCCGGATGGTCCTTTCCCCCACAAGAACCTATGCCCCGGTGGTCCGGGAGGTCCTGGAACACCACATGGGGAAGATCCACGGGATGGTACACTGCAGCGGAGGAGGACAAACAAAGATCCTTCACTTTATTGAGCAGGTCCATGTCGTCAAGGACAATCTCTTCCCCTTACCGCCGCTGTTCGGCATGATCAGAGAACAGTCGGGAACCCCGTGGGATGAGATGTACAAAGTCTTCAACATGGGGCACCGCTTTGAATTTTATGTACCCCCTGATATTGCCGGCGATATCATCGCCATTGCCGCAAAGTTTGGCATCGAAGGCCAGATCGTCGGACATTGTGAATCCCACACTGGAAAAAAAGTCACCATCGCCGCAGATGCCGGCACCTTTATCTATGGTGATACCTGACAGTTTTTTAACTACCTTTGCACCCGTTTTTTAGACAGGTGCAATGCTCGATAAGTTAGAAGCCATTCAGGTAAGGTTTGAGGACATTCAGGCTCAGATGAATGATCCGTCGGTAATGTCCGACATGAAGCGCTACATTAAGTTGAACAGGGATTATAAGGAGCTTCAGCCCATCATGGAAGCTTTCGGAAGATACCGCAACATTCTCATGAACCTTGACCACGCGAGGGAGATCATGTACAATGAGAAGGACGACGAATTCAGGGCCATGGCCAAGGAAGAGTTCAACACCCTGACCGAAGAAAAGGAAAGGCTTGAGGAGGAGATCAGGATGATGCTGATACCGGCCGACCCTGAAGATGGCAAGAATGCGGTGGTGGAGATCAGGGCGGGCACCGGGGGCGACGAAGCCAGTATCTTTGCCGGTGATCTTTTCAGAATGTACAGCAAGTTTTGTGAAACCAAACGCTGGAAGCTGGAACTGGTCGATTATACCGAAGGCACCATGGGTGGATACAAGGAAATTATCTTTAACGTTTCGGGAGAGAATGTATACGGTCAGATGAAATATGAATCAGGGGTGCACCGGGTACAGCGGGTACCGCAAACCGAAACGCAGGGAAGGGTTCATACATCGGCTGCCACTGTCGCCGTTCTGCCCGAGGCCGACGAATTTGATGTTGAGATCAAACAGGCTGACATCCGTAAGGACACCTTCTGCTCTTCAGGACCGGGCGGCCAGTCGGTCAATACAACATACTCCGCCATACGGCTCACGCATATCCCCTCTGGTATTGTAGTATCTTGCCAGGACGAAAAATCACAAATCAAAAATTACGAGAAGGCGCTCAAGGTATTGAGAACCAGACTATACGAACTCGAACATCAAAAATATCTCGATGAAATAAGCCGGAAACGCAAGACCATGGTCTCGACGGGCGACCGGTCGGCCAAGATCCGTACTTACAACTACCCGCAAAGCCGGGTCACCGACCACCGGATCGGGCTGACGCTTTACAACCTTCCGGTGATCATGGACGGCGATGTACAGCCGCTGATCGACGCCCTGCAGCTTGCCGAGAATGCCGAACGGCTCAAGGAGGCCGGTGAATAGAAGGGGGAAGGGAGAAGGGGGAAGGGAGAAGGGAGAAGGGAGAAGGGAGAAGGGAGAAGGGAGAAGGGAGAAGGGAGAATTGACAATGAACAAGGACCGATGAATTGAAAATTGAAAATGGAAAATTGAAAACGGAAAAATTATTCACTCATTCACTCAATCACTCATTCACTCAATCACTCATTACAATGTGTCACCCGTTTTGATAATAAGAACCACAAAAGTTATTTTATATGGACAGGAAAAACCTGATCAACCTCATTTTCAGCAAGAGATCCTTTCTTTGTATCGGCCTCGATCCGGACCTTGGTAAGATTCCCGTACACCTTTTGGGAGCCGACGACCCCATTTTCGAATTCAATCGTCAGATCATTGATGCCACCATCGACCTGGCGGTCGCCTACAAACCCAATTTTGCTTTTTACGAGAGCCTGGGGGTCAAAGGATTGATCAGCCTTGAAAAGACCATTCGGTATATAAACCAGACCTATCCGGGTCAGGTGTTTACCATTGCCGATGCCAAGCGGGGTGACATCGGCAATACTTCACAGCAATATGCAAGGGCGGTCTTTGATCCAGGATCGTCGGGCATGGAATTCGATGCCGTGACCGTTGCCCCTTACATGGGTGAGGATTCTGTTAGTCCCTTCCTTTCATACCCCGGAAAATGGATCGTGATCCTTGCGCTTACCTCCAACAAAGGTGCGCACGATTTCCAGTTCTTCAGCAATGGCCATCGCAAGCTTTTCGAGCAGGTCCTTATACAATCGTCAACCTGGGGCAGCAACGAAAACACCATGTATGTGGCCGGGGCCACCCAGGCTGAAATGTTTGCTGATATCCGCCGTATTGTTCCGGATCACTTCCTGCTGGTTCCGGGTGTCGGCGCACAGGGCGGAAGCATCGAGGAGGTGGCAAAATTCGGGAAAACCGAAGAGTGCGGTCTTCTCGTCAATTCGTCAAGAAATATCATCTTTGCCTCCCGCGATCGCGATTTTGACGGGAAAGCAAGAATCGAGGCGGCTTCTATGCAAAGGGTCATGGACAGGATCCTTTAACCGGGATCACTCAACAATGGTGATCCATCCGTGAGAATCGGGTTCCAGACCTTCCTGAATCCCCTTCAATTTATGGTATAGCTTACTTGATATCGTACCGGCCTGGCCGTTCTTACAATATTTATATTCCTTTCCCGTATCGCGGTCGTGGATCAGGCAAATGGGAGAGATCACCGCAGCAGTTCCGCACGCCCCTACTTCTTCAAACTGATCGAGTTCCTCAACCGGAACATGGCGTTGTTCGACCTTCATCCCCATCTCCTGAGCCAGGACACGTAACGACATATTGGTGATGGAGGGCAGGATGGATGAGGAATCGGGTGTGATGTAAGTATTGTTGCGTATACCGAAAAAGTTCGCAGGTCCGGCTTCATCAATGTACTTTTTTTCACGGGCATCCAGGAAGATACACGAGGCATATCCGTCGGCATGGGCCCTGTCGCCCGCTTTCAGACTGGCGGCGTAATTTCCTCCAACCTTTATGTGACCGGTGCCATGCGGCGCTGCGCGGTCGAAATCGCGCACTATCTGCATTTTCACCGGGTTGAACCCTTCCTTGAAATAGGGCCCCACGGGACCGACAAACACCATGAACATGTATTCTCTGGCCGGTTTGACTCCAACCTGAGCTCCGGTACCGATCAGTAACGGCCGGATATAGAGAGAAGCCCCTTCGCCATACGGCGGAACATATTTCAGGTTGAGTTTGACTGCTTTGACAACCGCCTCACAGAAGAGTTCAACCGGAACTTCTGCCATCATGATTCCCCGGGCTGAATTGATCATTCTCTTTGCATTCTCCTCCATGCGGAATATCCGGATCTTTCCATCCGCCCCCGTGAATGCTTTCATGCCTTCGAATGCCTCCTGGCCATAATGAAGACAGGTTGCCGCCATATGCATGGTGATGTGTTCGGAGTCTGTAACTTCCAGTTCACCCCACTTTCCATCCCGGTAATAGCAACGGACATTGTAATCGGTTTTAAAATAGCCGAAAGGTAAATTTTTCCAATCAATCGTTTCCATATAGGTTGAGTTTAGAATTTGTCATCTGTAAGGCCCCGTAAAAGTAAAAAAAAACCTTTTGACAACGTATGTGACACGAAAAAAAACACTTACAAACAAAATAGCAACACTTACTTATTGTCGGTTGACAATTGCCTGCACTATAAATATTTTTGTATTGTTGTTAATAAAGGAGGGATTTATGGAACCAATCACAGCAAAAGAAAAAAAGTACGTTTTCTTCACCGTATCGACAGTAAGTTTCTTTGCACTGACCACAGCTGCATTTGTACAATTGATCATACTCATTGCCCGATAATTCGCAATCAATAACCTGATAAAACGAGGGCCGTGTCGTTGCGACATGGCCCTTGTCATTTTGTCAGGTCATCCCCGGTGGCATTCCGTTTGATAAGTTTATTCCTAATAATCAAAAAAACTACACCTATGCAGAAAGGAAAAATTAACGTCCAGACCGAAAACATCTTTCCCATCATTAAAAAATTCCTTTACTCGGAACATGAAATTTTTCTCAGGGAACTTATTTCCAATGCCGTAGACGCCACACAAAAACTGAAAACACTGGCATCACTCGGAAAATACAGCGGCGATATGAGTGATCTGACCATTGAAGTCACCCTCGACAAAAAGAAAAAAACCATCTCTGTTAAGGACAAGGGCATAGGGATGAATGCCGCGGAGATGGATAAATATATCAACCAGATTGCCTTTTCAAGTGCAGAAGAGTTTATCAAGAAATTCAAAACCAAATCGGAGGCTGAGATGAATGCCATCATCGGCCATTTCGGTCTCGGTTTTTATTCAAGTTTCATGGTTTCCGACAAGGTGGAAATTCTGTCGAAGACTTACCAGACCAAAGGCGACACCAAGGCCGTGCACTGGGAATGCGACGGGAGCCCCGATTACACTATGGATGCGTGCGAAAAAGAAGACCGCGGCACCGAGGTTATCCTGCACATCAACGATGAATCGAAGGATTATCTTGAAGAGCATACACTGCTCGAAATCCTGAAGAAATACTGCAAATTCCTTCCGGTACCCATCAGGTTTGGGAATGAGAAGGTTTGGGAAAAGGTTGAAGGAGAGAAAGACAAGGATGGAAACGACAAGGAGGTTGAGAAGGAGAAGCCCAGGATCATTAACAACACAGACCCGCTCTGGAAGAAAAAACCGGTGGATCTGAAGGACGAGGATTACAAAAAATTCTATCGCGAGTTATATCCCTTCACGTTCGATGAACCGCTGTTCTGGATCCACCTGAATGTTGATTACCCATTCAATCTCACGGGAATCCTTTATTTCCCGAAAGTAAAGAAAAACCTTGAGGTTCAGAAAGACAAGATCCAGCTTTACTGCAACCAGGTATTCGTGACCGACTCGGTGGAGGGGATCGTTCCCGATTTTCTGACCCTCCTGCACGGAGTGCTGGATTCGCCCGACATCCCGCTGAACGTATCCAGAAGCTATCTGCAAAGTGACCCGAACGTTAAGAAGATATCGGGCCACATTACCAAAAAGGTAGCCGACAAACTGGAATCATTGTTCAAGGATACCCGGAGCGATTTTGAATCAAAGTGGGACGATATAAAGGTATTCATTGAATACGGCATCATTTCACAGCCCGACTTTTACGACAGGGCAAAGAAGTTCTGCCTGCTGAAGAACGTCGATGGCAAGTATTTCACCCTGGAAGATTATGAAAAAATGGTGAAACCGGCGCAGAAAGACAAGGACGGACAGCTCATCTACCTCTATGCCAGCAACATCCAGGAACAATACAGCTTTATTCAACCGGCTAAAGAGAGGGGCTATGACATTCTGCTCATGGATGGCATACTGGATGCGCATTTCATCAATACCCTAGAACAGAAACTGGAAAAGACACGGTTTACGCGTGTGGATTCCGATACCGTCGACAAGCTGATCAAAAAGGAAGATGCCTTCCCGATGAAACTGAATGAGGACCAGCAAAAGGCGTTCAAAGAGCTTCTTGAAAAGCAGGTCGATACGAAGAAATTCACGGTGGTGTTCGAAAGTCTGAGTGAAAAGGAGGCCCCGATGATGATCGTACAGAACGAATTCATGCGGCGCATGAAAGACATGTCGGCACTCGGGGGCGGAGGATATGGATTCATGGGCGATTTCCCGGAAAATTACAACCTCGTTGTGAATGCCAACAGCCCGCTGGTTGTACGGATTTTGCTTGACACCGATGCGTCGAGGCAGGATGAACAGATCAAACAAATTTTCGACCTTGCCCAGCTTGCCCAGAACATGCTGAAAGGAAAAGAGCTGGCGGATTTCATCAGAAAATCGATCGAAAAGATGCAGAATTAACCAGTTGTTGTAACCATTTTTCAAACAAGCGTCAATAATCATTAATTTAGCCACAAACTTAAAAACACGAAAACATGAAACTGAGCAAAGGATGGATCATCCTGATCGTCGTCATTGGTATAATCTTCTTACTCATCGCGTGGGTAGTAGGAATCAATAATAAACTCGTTGTAAAGGAGGAAGGAGTGAACAAGGAATGGGCAAATGTAGAGAGCCAGTACCAGCGGCGTCTCGATCTTATCCCGAACCTTGTGAACACCGTTAAAGGTGTTGCAAACTTTGAGCAGCAAACCCTTACAGCGGTGATCGAAGCCCGTGCCAAGGCAACCAGCGTTCAGATCAACCCCAAAAACCTGGATGAAGGTTCACTGCAGAAATTCCAGGATGCGCAGAATGGCGTCAGTGCTGCCCTTGGTAGGCTGATGGTAGTTGTTGAGAAATATCCTGAGCTGAAGGCCACGCAAAACTTTTCCGAGTTCCAGGCCCAGCTTGAAGGTACCGAGAACAGGATCCAGGTGGCCCGCATGAAGTTCAACGAAACCGCCCAGGATTACAACTCGTATCTACGGAGATTCCCCACGTCTATCTTTGCAGGGATGTTAGGATTTACGAAAAAAGCCTATTTCGAGGCACAGGCAGGCGCCGACAAAGCACCAGAGGTCCAGTTCTGATCTGCACTTCCTTATTTGATACAAAATATGGGATCAATTGCAGAATCCTTCTTCACGAAGCAGGAGCAGGAGGATATAAGCCAGGCCATCATGATGGCCGAACTTGATACTTCAGGCGAGATCAGGGTTCACATTGAGAACACCTGCAAAGAAGATGTGCTCGACAGGGCTGCCTATCTTTTCAGGACACTGGGTATGGACCGGACGGAGAAACGGAACGGCGTTCTGATCTATCTCGCGGTGAAAAACCGCAGGTTTGCCATTATCGGCGACACAGGCATCAACCAGGTGGTACCCGAAAACTTCTGGAACGACACCAAGGAGATCATGCTGAATCATTTCAGGGATGGAAAGTATACTGACGGCCTGATCGCAGCCATTGAATCGGCCGGGACACACCTGAAACGACATTTTCCATATCAGCGTAACGATGTTAACGAACTTTCGGATGAAATCTCTTTTGGCAAAGACTGAAGCCGCCGGCATGCTGCTGCGCAGGTTACCAATCCTGGCTTTCATTTTGGTTGCCTGGCTGATCATCGCCGCAGGCACCACAACAGCCCAGGATATTCCCCCGAGGCCTGACCCGCCGAAACTAGTCAACGACCTTGCCGGTATCCTTACCCCTGAGCAAATTGAAGTCCTTGAACAAAAGCTCGTTGCATTTAACGATTCAACATCGAACCAACTTGTTGTGGTTACTGTGAAATCATTGAACGGATACGACAAGAATCAATTTGCATATTCGATTGGTGAAAAATGGGGGGTCGGCCAGAAAGGCAAAAACAATGGAGCAGTGATCCTTGTCAAACCAAAATATCCGGGTGAAAAAGGTGAAGTAAGCATCCAGATCGGTTACGGCCTCGAGGGAGCATCGCCGGATGCCCTCGCCAAAAGGATCATCGATCAGGAAATGATCCCGGCTTTTAAAACAGGCGACTATTATGCCGGCATTGATGCCGCAGTGAACACGCTCATTTCACTCACCAAAGGGGAATTCTCAGCCGGGCAGTACACCAAAGGATCAAAAACAAAGAGCTCCCCCTGGGCACTACTGATACCCATTGCCATTCTTATCATTGTTTTCACCATTATCAAAGGAGGGGGAGGACGACACCATTCCATCGGGAAACAGCTTCCATTCTGGACTGCCTTATGGTTACTCGGCTCGGCCGGCAGAGGTCATGGCGGATCATGGGGTAATTTCTCAGGTGGCAGCGGTTTCGGCGGAGGCGGAGGAGGCGGCGGTTTCGGCGGTTTTGGCGGCGGTAGTTTCGGCGGAGGCGGAGCCGGTGGGAGTTGGTAGGTGATCATGTGGAGAATGGACAATTGACAATTGACAATTGACAATTGAAAATGGAAAATTGAAAACGAAATGATGGCAATTACCTGAAATTCAATCAATCAATCAATCAATCAATCAATCAATCAATCACTCATTCACTCATTCACTCATTCACTCATTCATTACCCTTGGAACTTCTGCGCAAAATATGGCTGTTCTATTATGAGGGATTCCGGTCGATGACCGTTGGTAAGAAATTGTGGATCATTATTCTTATCAAATTATTCATTCTTTTTTTCATTCTGAAGCTTTTTTTCTTTCCGAACATCCTCTCGCAATTCAATACAGAGGAGGAAAAGAGCGATCATGTGCATGAGCAACTGATCAAACGTCACTGAGGTGTTGTTTGACATGATATGAGGTAGTCAGCATAACAACCTTTTTCGTACCTTTACCACGCCAAACCAATGCTGATAACCAATGAAAAATCTTTTCCTGCTTTTTGCATTTTTTATGCTGAGTCTCCTTACAGTTCAGGGACAAACAGCGACTGACCACTCTGCCACAGCCGACACGGCGAACTACCCCTACTGGATCGAAATGATGCAGGATCCCGGCGCCAATTTCTTTGCAACCCAACGGGCTTTCGAATTATACTGGAAAGGCCGCCCCATAACCAAGGGCAGCGGTTATAAGGTTTTTAAGCGCTGGGAATACATGAACAGATGGCGGGTTGCACCTGATGGCACTCTCCCTGCCCCTGATGCCATCAGCAACGCATACCACACCTTTGAACATGGGTCAGGCAACCGCTCAATGAGTGGCAATTGGATCAGCATGGGCCCGTCGACCATACCTGCCCCCGGGCCTGCCGGATACGAAGGCCTGGGCAGGCTGAATGTCGTGGCATTCCACCCCACCGATCCGAATAAAATCTATGTCGGGGCCCCTTCGGGTGGATTGTGGATGACTGCCGATGGCGGCCTTACCTGGGTAACACACACCGATACCATGCCCTCACTTGGCGTTTCTGCCATCGTGGTGGATTATTCCAATACAAACGTAATACTGATGGGAACCGGCGACAGGGATGCCGGTGATGCGCCCGGGCTTGGAGTTTATAAAAGCGTCGACGGGGGTATCGCATGGATCGCTTCCAAAAACGGCATGAACAATAAAACCGTCGGCAGAATCATTCAGCATCCTACAAACCCGTTGATCTTCCTTGCTGCAACCAGTGGCGGGGTTTACCGTTCTACCGACGGTGGTTCAAACTGGTCCGTATCACAGGGTGGAAATTTTAAAGACATTCATTTCAAACCCAACGATCCGAATATCGTTTACGGAGCTTCGGGCAGTGATTTTTACCGCTCTGCCGACAACGGGATCACATTTACCAAGATAACCTCTGTGATTACCCCGGGCCAGCGTGGGGTCATTGCTGTTACGCCTGCCAACCCGAACTATGTCTATTTCATGCAATCGGCCAGTAACAGCGGCTTCAAGGCCCTGTACCGGTCAACAGATGCCGGAATGACATTCACCACCATGTCGACTACTCCGAATATTCTTGACTGGTCATGCGACGGAAGCGGATCCGGTGGGCAGGGCTGGTACGACCTGGCGCTTGCTGCCGACCCGGTGAATGCAGAAACTATCTATGCCGGGGGGGTTGATGTATGGAAATCGACCAACGGAGGTTCGACCTGGACCATCAATTCGCACTGGTGGGGAGACTGCAGTGTTCCGGCGGTGCATGCCGACTGTCATTACCTTACCTTTTCCCCCGTGAACGGCAAATTATATGCAGCCAATGACGGCGGCCTCTGGTCCACTTCCAATGGTGGTACAACATGGACCGATCACACTGTCGGCATGACCATCGGACAGATTTACAAACTCGGGCAGGCTCAGACCGAAAAATCAAAGGTAATCAACGGTTTCCAGGATAACGGAACCTATGCCATCACACCGGGCGGATGGATTGCCGTTGGGGGAGGCGATGGTATGGAGTGCGCCGTCGATTATACGAATGCTTCAAGAACGTATCACACGATCTATTACGGTGACATCTACCGCAGATACAACAACAGTGGAGAAAAGCATATCGCTGGCAACGGCGTTTACGGCATCACTGAAAGCGGTGCCTGGGTAACCCCTTTCTGCCTGAACCGTTTTAACAATAAAGGAATGTTCGTCGGGTATAAAAACATCTGGCGAAGCAATGATGTGACAACAGGAACAATCGTATGGACGAAAATATCCGACAACCTGGCCGGGTCAAACAACAATGATATGGCGGTGGTTGAGCATTCGGCCGTAAATGAGAACCTGTTCTATGCCGCCCGTTACGACAACAAATTTTTCAGGTCCGACGATTGTATGGGCACCAATCCCTCATGGATCAACCTGACCTCCAACCTTCCGGTGGCCGGAACTCCATCCGATATTGAGTCCTCGCCCATTGATGAAAATATTGTTTACATCACCCTTGCAAAAAAGGTTTATAAATCGACCGACAAAGGGATCACCTGGACCAACATCACCGGGAATCTGCCCGACGTAAACCTGAATACCATCGCTTACTACCGGAATGCGCCCGAAGGGCTTTATGTTGGCGGCGATGCGGGTGTATATTACCGTGACGAAACCACCACCGGATGGCTTCCTTTCGGTTCAGGTTTGCCTGTCAATGTAAAGATCACTGAACTGGAGATCTATTATGACAACGATTCGGTTTCGCAGGATGCGATCAGGGCCAGTACTTACGGCCGCGGACTCTGGGGCTCTGACCTTTATCACATCAATCCCACGGCCGATTTCACAGCCGACAAAACCACCATACCGATTGGCTGCGACGTTAATTTCGAAGATCATTCAACCGGCGTCCCGACTTTTTTCCAGTGGTCATTTCCGGGCGGAACCCCTGCCTCCTCATCCGTTAAGAACCCTGAGAACATTGTCTATGATCAGCCAGGCACTTACCAGGTAACCCTGAAGGTCTGGAATGAATTCGGATCAGACTCCATCACCAAGATAAACTACATCACTGTGAGCAGTACCTTGCTCCCGGTTGCAAACTTCGAAACTGACAACAATGTTCCCTGCTTTAATGAAACCGTTCATTTCACCGATCTCACCGAAAATTGCCCCGGCAGCTGGTACTGGCAATTCACTCCCAGCACGGTGACATTCATGGATGGCACCAGTGCCGCAAGTCAGAATCCGGCCGTCAGGTTTAATGAACCAGGGTTGTACGATGTTCAGCTTACAACAAGCAATGCCGTCGGTCCGGCCTTTGTTTCCAAAGCCGGTTATATCATCAGCGGCGGTTACGCCCTGCCTTTCACTGAGAAATTTGCAGGAGGTTTCAACGAGCACTTCTGGAAGGTCGTCAACACCGACCTGATGATCACCTGGGATACGATATCGGTGGCCGGAACCGTTGACGGTTCGAAAGCGGCCTGGATGAATTTTTTTGATTACAACCTCATTGACCGTCGCGACCAGTTGATCAGCCCTGTGCTGAACTTCACCGGATACAGCGGCGTAACCCTGTCGTTCAGGCATGCTTACGAACAAAGAGTGCGTAAAGACTCGCTGATCATCAAGGTCTCCGATGATTGCGGTTTGACCTGGGACCGGATTTGGGCCATGGGACCCGATGGCACTCCGAACCAGTTTGTGACCCATCCCCCTACCAACACGGAGTTTTTCCCCCAATCGGCCGATGACTGGTGCAGTGGAAGTTATGGTGTGGACTGTTATTCCATCGATCTGGCGACGTACGCGGGAAAAAACAATGTCAAGATCCTTTTTGAATCTTTTAACAGGTATGGAAACAATCTGTTTATTAACGACATACAGATCAGTGGTCCGGTCGGAATCAGCGATCCCGGCACCAACGACGTAAAAGTTTCGATATATCCAAATCCATCCAGCGAATCGTTCAACCTAAGCATATCAAACATCCAATCCGGTGTATCGGTTTCGGTGGTCACCCCAATGGGCCAGACCGTTGGGAGGCTTTTCCTTGAACCTGAGAACGGAAAAATCGATAAAAAAATGAACCTTGAAGACAATGCTCCTGGGGTCTATTTTATACATATCAATGCCGGCGAAAAAACAATTGTTAAAAAGGTGATCATCTATTAGTACCGGAAACTGTCATGAAATATTCAACGTTCCTCATTATTTTCACACTCTTTCAAAGTATCCTGTCTGCTCAGGGATGGAGAAAAGGAGAGATGGAAGTGATGGTTTCGGTTCAAAATGAAAATCAGTATGCTGTTTTGCGCCGGATCACCTCCAACACCGAACGGGCATCGGCTGATGGCCGGCAGGTAAGGGCTTACCTCCTTCCGGATGAATTGCAGAAGATCAGAGAAAGCGGACTGACATGCGAGGTGATCATTGAGGACCTCAGTAACCACTACGCTAATTACTGGGACAACCCAATGGTTCCTCCCGGTTATTATTCCTACTCTCAGATCATTGGTATTATCGACAGCCTGGCAACCAACTTTCCGGCCATCTGTAAGAAAGTCGACCTTGGCACCTCCCTTGGCGGACGCCAACTCGCCGCCCTCAAGATCAGCGACAACGTGAATCAGGATGAACCCGAAGCCGAGATCATGTTCGACGGGGGGATCCACGGTGACGAAGTTGGCGCTGCGCAGAATGTCATCATGTTTGCCCGCGAAATCTGCCTGCTTTATGGTATCGACCCGGTCTATACGGAACTGATCGACAACCGCGAAATATGGCTTTACCCGATGGTGAATCCGGATGGCAGGATGGAGATGTCGAGATACAATAACAACGGGGTGGATATAAACCGTGATGGAGGGTACATGTGGAACGGCGAAGGACAGAGCACCGGCGCTTTTTCACAGGTTGAGACCAAAGCCCTCAGGAACATCAATTTTGATAATCAGTTTGTGGTTTATACCAATTATCACAGCGGTACCGAGATCATATCCTATCCATGGAGCTACCGTGGAAGCCTTGCCAGGGATTATCCTCATTTACACAACCTGGCAGGCCTCTATTCCAGCACGTCGGGATATGCCAATCTATCCTATGGGCAGGGTTACAATGTGATGTACGCGATAAACGGAAGCACGAAAGACTGGCATTACGGATGCCTGGGACAGGTGGGCTGGTCGATGGAGATCTCCAACCTGAAACAACCGCCCTCATCCCAGATCCTGATGTACTATAATTATAACAAGCCCGCGATGATCGAAATGATCAGGCGGAGCGGATACGGGATTGCAGGCATGGTTACGGACTCCCTGACCGGGGAACCTGTGAGCGCCATGGTGTGGGTTAGCAACCTTTACCCGGTGTATACCGATCCCCTGGTCGGCGATTTTCACAAATACATTCTTCCTGATGTTTACACCGTAAAAGTTACGGCAAACGGATACCAGTCGAAGACTATCACGAATGTAACGGTTCCTGCCGAAGGGACCGCCATACTGAATGTCAGTCTCTCCCCCGCCACGGGATGGCATGGATTCAAAGTGGTTAGCTGCCAGATCCCCGGGAATAATTTCGGGGACGAAGGCTTTACGCCGGGTGCACTGGGCGCTCCCGACGGTGTTCCTTACGCATTGGGCAGATACGGATGGGTGGTCATCGATATGAAGGACACGATCTGCAATGGTCCGGGGTATGACTTCCGAATTGTACAATCGGGCACGACCAGCAAGTCCTTCACCGTTTCGGGCGGTAATTCCATCGACGGACCCTTTACAACCATCGGCACAGGCAACGGGACCACCGAATTCGATCTGCCTTCGGGCCAAATGTCCAAGGCCAGGTATCTGTACATCAAGGATAACGCTACCGGGTCTTCCTCCGGTCCGGGAGCCGGTTTTAACCTGGATGCCATTGAAATGCTGACGCCCCCGCTTATCGTCAATTTTTCGACCAGCACCGACACCATTTGTTCGGGGTTTACGACTGATTTCTCGGACCTTTCCACCGGCAATCCCTCCAGCTGGCAGTGGACCTTCCAGGGCGGAGTGCCATCAACATCCACTGTGAAGAATCCCGCCGGAATACGCTATGATCAGCCTGGCGTTTATAATGTGACCCTGACCATTTCCAACGGAATGACCTCCAGCACAAGGACCAAAACCGGCTTTATCCGTGTAATACAGGCGCCGGTTGTGAGCCTGGGAACCGATACTGCCTTATGCGCCTGGCAATCAATCACCCTCGATGCAGGTAACCCCGGGGCCAGCTATCTCTGGTCAACCGGTGCCACCTCCAGGACCATCCTGGTCGACTCGACCGGGATCGGGATCGGTGCGCGTGATTTCTGGGTGGATGTAAGCGCCAACGATTGTACGGTGGCCGACACGATCAGGATCACCTTCGAAACCTGCACGGGTGAAAATGAAAAATCTGCCGGACATCCGGTGGTTGTTTATCCGAATCCGTCAAACGGCAGGTTCACCCTGTCGTCGGAAACGTGGACCGGTGCAGATTGGATGCTCCTGACACCCGACGGAAGGGTGATCGACTCTGGTATCCTTCAAAATAAAAACACCCTTGTTGATCTCACATATCTGAAGACAGCGCAAGGGTTGTATTTTCTCAGAGTTATCAGGGACCGGCAGGTTTTCAACAGTAAAATACTGATCATTAAATAGTCGAATAGAGATACCGGTGAATGGCTGACCGGAAAAAGCTACAGTCATAATAACTCGGATCACGGACCATGCATTTGTTTTATGCAGCCGACGCAGTGGAAGGAACCATCGGATTAAATGCCGAGGAATCATGGCATTGTGCCAAGGTTCTCCGCCTGAAGCCGGGTGACACGATCATGCTGACTGACGGCAGGGGGGCGCTTTTCGCAGGGATACTGATTGAGGTTAACCCAAAATCAAGCATCGTTTCGCTGACTCTTCAAAAAGAGCAACCCCCTGAAAAAAAATGGAACCTGCATCTCGCGGTTGCGCCCACAAAAAATACCGAAAGGTTTGAATGGTTCCTGGAGAAGGCAACGGAGATCGGAATCTGCCTTGTGACACCGCTGATATGTGCACATTCCGAACGGTCGGCCCTGAAACCGGAAAGGCTTGAAAAGATCATGATCTCGGCCATGAAACAATCGCAAAACCTTTGGCTGCCGGTCCTGAACCCGGTCACCGGTTTTCATGATTTCATTGATGCACCGGCTCCCCCGCAACGATTCATCGCCTATTGCGGCCAGGAAGCGAAAAAACCGTTGTTTAAGGAGTATCGCCCGCTGCAGGACGTAATCATCATGATCGGACCTGAGGGTGACTTTTCCCCGGACGAGGTGAAAGCCGCGACCAGGAAAGGTTACGTGCCCGTGAGCCTGGGTGAGTCAAGACTCCGCACCGAGACCGCCGGCGTAGTGGCAACTCACATCATCAACCTGATCAACGAGAATCAATAATGATGAAAGTACGGCAAGGCAGGAGCGTTGTTTCGGTCATCTTTTTTTGGTGGCTTTTTGCAGGTATGACGTTTCCCTCCTTTCAGATTGCCCTGCTGAAATACAACGGCGGGGGCGACTGGTATGCAAACCCCACTTCGCTTCCCAACCTGGTGAAGTTCGCGAACAGGAATGCCGGAACGAACATCAGTGAAGACATTGCAACAGTCGATGCCGGCAGCCCCGACATCAACAACTATCCGTTTGTACACATGACTGGTCACGGCAATGTGGTTTTTTCGGAACAGGAGATCCAAAACCTTCGTTCATACCTGATTGCCGGCGGATTTTTACACATCGACGATAACTATGGAATGGATAAGTACATCAGGCCCCAGCTTAAACGGCTCTTCCCGGAACTGGAACTGGTGGAACTTCCCTTCGATCACCCGGTCTACCGTCAGAAATATCAGTTTGAACGCGGATTGCCCAAAATCCATGAGCATGACAACAAGGCACCCCAGGGATTCGGCCTCATATACGAGGGACGTCTGATCGTTTTTTATACCTATGAATGCGACCTTGGAGATGGATGGGAGGACCAGGTCATTCACAACAATTCTGAAGCCACCAGGACCAAAGCCCTGCAAATGGGTACCAACCTGCTGTTATACGTTTTCACTGGAAAGGAGTAAAAGCATGAAAAAAAAGCATTTGTGGAAAACGGTCATCAGAGTGCAAGGAAAGAACAACAACAAATCCAGGAGATCCTGAATGGGAAAATTGTATGATCTGCTCAGCAGCGATGTCCGTTTTGTAGAGGGACTGAAAGCCTGCCTCAACTGCGGGACCTGCACGGCCATCTGTCCGGCCGCTGAATTTTACGATTACCAGCCACGGGCCATTGTCGACATTTTGCAGACCAGGGATGAGGAAAAAATCGAAGCCCTGCTGAAAAGCGAAACGATATGGTATTGCGGTGAATGTATGTCGTGTGTTACCCGTTGTCCGCGAGGCAATGCTCCTGGGTTGCTGATCACTGCCCTCCGGTCGCTGTCGCAGGAACTCGGCTATTTCGTTGAATCAGAGAAAGGACGTCAGCAACTGGCCGTAAAAAGAACGGTAGGCGACTGGATCCTGAAGTACGGCTATTGTCTTTATCCATCGGAAATAAAGCCCGAAATGCACCCTGAACAGGGACCGGTATGGGAATGGGAACACAAAAACATCCACACCGTCATGGACCGTCTCGGGGCGAATTACCAAAAGACCGGGCCGGGAATTCTCCGGCAGATACCGGATGAGGATCTGGAAGAGGTCAGGCGGATTTTCGAGGTTACCGGCGGCGCTGAACGGTTCCGGAAAATCGAGGAGTTTTCGGCTGCAAAAGCCCGCGAAATGAACCTGGAGATTGATGATGGCATGACCAACCCTTACGTTCAGCACATCTATACAAAAACGGAGAAAAAACACACCCGTAATACATGAAGATAGAGGGGAAAAGAAAGATCTGGAACGATTACCAGAAGGAGATTGCCGGCGACCGTTACTTCTATGTCAGGAGTTGCGTGAGGCAGAACTTTTTTCCGGCATCTGAGAAAATGTTCCTGAAGATCATGCGTGAGGAACTTCAGAAGGATGTCTTTGAGAATGCTGCCCACACAACCTGTTCGGGGATCGGTTATCACAGCGACGTGGTTCCGTTCGAAACGGCCATGACCATGGTTGCCAGGCAGTTTGCCATTATGACGGAATCGGGTTACAGCAACTTCACTACCTCCTGTATCACCTCTTTCGGACTCTATTCCGAGATCCTTGAGACCTGGAACCACTTCCCGGAAGTGGAGGAAAGGGTGCGTAAAAACCTGTTCGAAGCCACGGGCAGGACATTCAGCAAACCCGCCAACCTGTCGCATGCCAGTGATGTGATATTCCGTTACAGAAAAGAGATAAGAGATAAGGGAAAATTCCGGCTCACTGAACGGCATACGGGAAAACCGCTTCAGGTAGTCGAGCACATCGGATGTCACTATTCCAAAATGTTCCCTTCGAAGGGTGTCGGAGGGGCAGAATATCCTTATGTACTTGCCGGAATGATCGAGGACTGGGGTGGCGAGGTGGTCGATTACCCCGAACGGCGCCACTGCTGCGGATTTGGATTCAGGCAATACGTGGTGCAGGCGAACAGGGGCTACTCGCTGGCCTGTTCAAAAAAGAAATTCGAGTCGATGGCTCCCTACAAACCCGATTTCATACTCACCAACTGCCCCGGATGCCCGATGTTCCTCGATCGCTGGCAATATGCCCTGAGCGAGATGGAGGGTATCACTTATGGCGAGAACGGTCAGGGAATTCCGGTGCTGACCTATGAAGAACTCGCCGGCCTGGTGCTGGGTTACGATCCGTGGGACCTTGGCCTTCAGGTACACCAGGTACCGGTTGAGCCGTTGCTCAGGAAGATGGGAGTGCCCTACGATCCGGGGAAAAAATTCCTGGGAAAGAACGGCGAAAATATAGGACGGCCGGAAGCGCCATCGTTTTTAAAATTTTTCCAGGATGAATAAAAGAACCCTGGTCATCGGCGGTGGCGTTGCCGGATTGACCGCTGCCAGTCACCTTGCCTCACTCGGAGTTTCTGTTACACTCATCGAGAAAGAGGATCACACGGGAGGCCACGCGGCCGGTTGGTCACATCTTTTCCCCACCCGGAGACCGGCCGGTGAGGTCATCTCTTTTCTTGAAAGAGGTAACTCTGGCAAAACCGAAATCATCACAGGCAAAACCGTAACATCCATTGGCAGGAATAACGGAGGATTCACTGCTTCATTATCAGACCTATCCACCCTGCAGGGCGATGCCGTCATTCTTGCAACAGGCTTCGACCTGTTCGATGCGGCACGCAAGGAGGAGTACGGCTACGGTATCTATGAAAACGTAATCACCTCGGCAGAACTCGAATCGGTATTCAGGTCGGGCGAGCCGGTTCGTACCAGGAATGGGAAACTACCGCGCAAAGTGGCCTTTATCCATTGCGTAGGATCGAGGGACGAGAAGGTTGGGAACCTCTATTGTTCAAAAGTCTGCTGCGTGACCGGTGTGAAGCAGGCCATCGAGATAAGGGAGAAGATGCCGGCAACGGAGGTTTTTTCATTTTACATGGACCTGCGTATGTTTGACCGTTTCTTCGAAGAGCTTTACTTTGAAGCACAACAGAAATGGGGAGTCAGCTTCATCCGGGGCCGACTATCGGAATGCGCCGAAAATCCTGATCACTCCATCGTTATCAAAACCGAGGACACCCTGACCGGCAGACCTTTGAAGATGACCGTCGACCTTGTAGTGCTGCTGGTCGGTTTTACGCCCAGGGCATGCAACCGGTGGCTGGGAACATTGCCCTATCTGACGAAAGGTGTCGACGGATTCATCACGGCAAATGATGGACACATTGATAATAACGGGTCGGCCGTGCCGGGGATCTATCTCGCGGGAACCATCAAGGGACCGGGAGGTATCGCTGAAACAATTGCCGATGCAAGGGCCACCGCCCTTCAGGTTTATGAATACCTCTCGAAACAAACCTAAAACGTTTACAGTAAGTCAACCATTGACCATCGCATGAAAAATTTCGGGTATTCGGTACTGAAAGACAACACGATAGATCATGACCGGAGCGATCAGAAGTCAGTCAGGCACCTGCTGTTGCGCGAACCATCGCTTCAGGTTTGTATCGGGTGCGGGAGTTGCAGCGGTACCTGCGCCGCCGGCCACTTCACCGATTTCAACATACGGCGTCTTCACACCCTCATAAGGCGCGGCGAAACGAGGCAACTTAAGACAGAAATGCAGAAATGCATGTTCTGCGGCAAATGTCAGCTCGTTTGCCCGAGAGGCGTTAACCTTCGGAATGTCATATTAACGATGAACAGGATTTTAGAACAGATCTGATGGTAAATTTCAACCTGTTTGTCCTCCCCTTTTCACTCGGTCTGTTATACCTGCTCATGAAGACAGGCAAAAGCTGGTACACGTGGATCCGAAGCCTTTCGGGTATCGACAGGGTGAAGTTCCTGAACGGGATCAGGAATCCAAGGCTGATCCTGCTGAGCCTGAAAGAGATCTTTCTCGAGGCCCTTATTCACCGGAAAATCTGGAAGCAAAATCCATTGCTGGGCTATATGCATATGAGCTTTGCCCTGGGTTGGTTTCTGCTGATCGTACTGGGTAACGTCGAGAGCCGGTTTTACAGCGGCACCCACCTTAACGCACCCTATTACCCGATCTTTCTTAAGTTCTTCATTCACGACAAACTGGTGATCTTTTTCGAGGTTTACACTGTACCCGGGATCTTCAGGTTCGTAATGGATTTTTTACTCCTATTCATTCTTTCGGGACTGGTGCTCGCCGTTGTGAAGCGGAAAAAATCGAAATGGTTCGGCCTCCGAACAACATCGCGGTTGCAACTGACTGACCGGGTAGCCCTGACTGCTTTATGGATGATCTTCCCGATGCGTTTGCTGGCTGAAAGTTTCACCGCCGGCTACTACGGCAGTGGCGGGGGATTCATGACCCAGAACCTCGGCAACTTTCTCGTCGGGATACTGCCGGTGCGCTCCGATTTTGTCGCCTACACCATGTGGTGGGGGTATTCCCTGGTCCTGGGAATCTTTTTCGTCACCCTCCCCTACTCCAGGTACATGCATATTCCAACCGAGCTGCTCCTGATCTTCCTCCGGAATTTTGGGATCCAGCCAAAAAAGTGGCATTCTGGTTATTCTGATGTGGAAGTGAATTCATGCAGCCGTTGCGGAATTTGCATCGATGTCTGCCAGATGAATGTCGCCGGAATTCACGATGCACAGGCTGTTTATTTCATCAGGGATGTAAGGGATAAATACGTTCCCGAAGATGTAACGCGCAACTGTCTTTTGTGCGGCCGGTGCATGAATGTTTGTCCTGTTGCGATCAATACCGACTCACTGCGAATGATCAAACGGAGGGAGCTTACCACCGGACAGCAGACCAGTTTCGCTTACCTTGCAGCGCCTTCCTATCGGGCTGCCGAAGTGGTATATTTCAGCGGATGCATGTCGCAACTAACCCCTTCGGTGGTGATCGCGATGAATGCCATCCTGTCAAAGGCAGGTATCAACTTTATTCACCTGGATGCCGACCGCAGCATCTGCTGCGGCCGCCCGCTGATGGTCGCAGGAAAGGACAAACAGGCAACTGACCTGGTACGTTTCAATAAAATGCTCATCATGCAGACCCAGGCTAAAATCCTGGTCACCTCCTGCCCCATTTGCTACCGCGTCTTCCGTGAAGAATACAACCTGCCGGTTCGTATCCTGCACCATTCACAATACCTTCTTGACCTGGTGAAAACAGGCAGGATCCCCCTGCAGGGTGTTCATAAAAAGGTTGTTTACCACGATCCGTGCGATCTGGGAAGGGGTTCGTCGATCTATCAGCAGCCCAGGGAGCTTTTGGGAAAAATCGCCAATGTCGTGACGGTGGCGCATGAAGGCAGTGATGCATTATGCTGCGGTGGAAGCCTTGCCATCTTTGACGCATCCCAGCAGCAACGCGATGCCATGACAAAAGATGCATTAGCCACGCTGCTCGAACCTCAGCCCGACATACTTGCCACCGCTTGCCCGCTGTGTAAAAAAACCCTGGGAAAATTCTCAGATACCGAGGTTAAAGATATCGCCGAACTGGTCGAACAGGCTATTCCTGTGCACTCTTCCGGCTCCGTTTCCGTTCATTCTCATCGAGGATGATCTTACGCAAACGGATGGATTTTGGGGTAACCTCTACGTATTCGTCACTCCTGATATACTCCATGGCCTCTTCGAGCGAGAACTTAATAGCGGGAACAATCACCGCTTTCTCATCGGAACCGGATGCCCTTACATTGGACAGTTTCTTGGTCCTGTTGACATTGATCACCAGGTCATCTCCCCTTGTACTCTCACCGATGACCTGTCCGAAATAAACCTCCTCAAAAGGATTGACGAAGAATTTCCCGCGGTCCTGGAGTTTATCGATGGCATAGGTTATTGCAGTGCCGGTATAGGCCGATATAAGGGCGCCGTTGATACGCTCCTGCAGATCCCCCTTCCATGGTTGGTACGATTTGAAGTGATGGGCCATAACGGCTTCCCCTTCAGTGGCAGTAAGGATGGGGTTCCGCAAACCGATCAGTCCCCTGGCAGGGATGTCAAACTCGAGGATGGTCCTGTCGCGCTTATGCTCCATCAGGATCATGTCGCCCTTGCGCCGGCTGACAAGTTCGATGACCTTGCCGGCAAACGCTTCGGGAACCTGTATTTTAAGCAGTTCAACCGGTTCGTGAACAACTCCGTCGATCATCCGGGTAAGGATCCGTGGTTGACCAACCTGGAATTCATACCCTTCCCTGCGCATGGTCTCGACAAGAATGGCAAGATGGAGAATACCCCTGCCGAAAACCTGGAAACGGTCGGGTGAATCCATATCCTCGACCCGCAATGCAAGATTTTTCTCCGTCTCTTTGTAAAGGCGCTCGCGCAAATGCCGTGATGTGACAAACGTACCTTCCCTCCCGGCAAATGGTGAATTATTGATGGTGAAAAGCATGCTCATGGTGGGTTCGTCGACACTGATCGGAGCCATCCCTTCAGGACTCTCATAATCAGCAATGGTATCACCGATATCAAAACTCTCGGGCCCCAACACGGCACAAATCTCCCCGGCAAATACCTCTGTTTTGACCTTCTCCTTTCCAAGACCTTCGAAAAGATATAACTCCTTGACGACCGATTTCAGGATGGTACCGTCATTTTTTACCAGAGAAACAGGCATACCGGCTTTAATGCTCCCCCTGGTAATACGGCCCACCGCGATACGGCCCACATAGGAGGAGTAGTCGAGCGAACTGATCTGTAACTGTAATGTTCCGGGCCTTTGTTCAGGCGCCGGAATATGTTCGATGATCTGATCGAGCAGGTAGCTGACATCGGATGTCTCATGACGCCAGTCGGCCGACATCCAGCCTTGCTTCGAGGAACCGTATACCGTCGGAAAATTAAGCTGTTCCTCGGTCGCATCGAGGCTGAACATGAGGTCAAACATGGCCTCATGGACTTCGTCGGGGGTACAGTTCGGCTTATCTACTTTGTTGATCACCACGATGGGCTTCTTTCCCAGTTCAAGGGCTTTCTGCAAAACGAACCGGGTTTGCGGCATCGGCCCCTCGAACGCGTCAACAAGGATCAGAACACCGTCGGCCATGTTGAGAACCCGCTCAACCTCACCGCCGAAATCGGAGTGCCCCGGAGTGTCGATGATGTTAATTTTGTAACCTTTGTACCTTACCGACACATTCTTGGCCAGGATGGTGATGCCACGCTCCCTTTCCAGCTCATTCGAATCAAGGATCAATTCCCTGACCTCCTGGTTGTCGCGAAACAACCTGACCTGGTGCAGGATTCGGTCGACCAGGGTGGTTTTTCCATGGTCAACATGGGCTATGATAGCAATATTCCGGATTTCATACATGTTTCAGGGAACTGATCTGGGATTCAAGAACCCGGATACGGGTCTCGGCATCTTCCTGTTTTTTTCTTTCAACTTCAACCACCTGCGGCGGTGCTCCGCTTACGAACCGCTCATTGCTGAGTTTCTGCATTACTTTTTCAAGAAACCCGCGGGTGTATCTGAGTTCCTCCTCCAGCTTGGCGATTTCCTCCTCCACATTGATAGTAACGGCAACCGGAATGTAGAACTCGGTTGATCGTACGATGAATGAAAGGCTCCCCTGCATCTTCTCGTCAAGATACCCTATCTCGCTGATATTACACAACTTGGCCACAATGCAATCATAAAAAGTGTCGGGCTGTTCGTTGTTGTTCTTTCGGATAAACAGGCTGATGGCCTCCTTCTGGGGAATATTTTTCTCTTTCCTTGCATTTCTCACTGCCATGATGACCTCCTCGGCGAAAATGAATTTGCTGACCAGTTCCTGGTCATAATTCACAGGCTGAGCCTGACGCGTAATCATGATTGAATCGCCTGGCTTCCGCTCACGGAGCACCTGCCAGATCTCCTCGGTAATGAAAGGCATAAAGGGATGGAGCACCGCAAGAAGGTTTTCAAAGTGCTTCACCACATTTTGATAGGTGGTTTCATCGATGGGCTGCTGGTAGGCAGGTTTGACCATTTCGAGAAACCAGGAGCAGAAATCATCCCAAACCAACTTATAGGTTGCCATCAGGGCCTCCGAAAGCCTGTAATCGTCGTAAAGACCGTTGATACGGGTAAGCGCTTCGTTGAATGTCGCATCAAACCAGGTCAGTGAGACCCTGTTAACCTCGCTCTGGGGCAGACCTGGATCGACCGGCCATCCTTTGATGAGGCGCATGGCGTTCCAGATCTTGTTACAAAAGTTCCTGCCCTGCTCGATCAGCGAATCGTCATACAGCAGGTCGTTGCCTGCCGGCGAACAAAGCAGCATGCCCACCCTGACGGCATCGGCGCCATGCCGGCTGATCAGGTCGAGGGGTTCCGGCGAATTCCCCAGCGATTTGGACATTTTCCGGCCAAGCTTGTCGCGCACGATGCCCGTAAAATAGACATTCCTGAAAGGGATCTCTTTACGGTACTCCCAACCGGCCATGATCATACGGGCAACCCAGAAAAAGATGATCTCGGGAGCGGTGATCAGGTCATTGGTCGGGTAATAGTATTTAATGTCGGGATTTTCAGGGTACCTGATACCGTCGAAAACCGAGATCGGCCACAACCAGCTCGAGAACCAGGTATCAAGTACATCCTCATCCTGCTTCAGATCTGCCTGTGAAAAATCCGGATGTTGGTCCTTAAACTCCCGGCTTACCTTCTCAAACGCCTCCTCCCTGCACTTAGCCACCACGAAACTGCCATCGGGCAGGTACCAGGCCGGAATGCGTTGCCCCCACCAGAGCTGTCTCGAGATACACCAGTCGGTGACATTCTCCATCCAATGCCGGTACATGTTCTTGTATTTGGCCGGGTGAAACTTAACAGTGTCGTTTTCAACCAGATCGAGGGCTGGCTTCGCCAGTTCCTTCATCTTCAGAAACCACTGTATGGAAATCCTTGGTTCGATCACTTCGTCGGTACGCTCCGAATATCCCACCTTATTCACATACTCTTCAACCTTTACCAGGTGTCCCTGTTCGCGCAGATCCTCGCATATCTTCTTCCTCACGGCAAACCGGTCCTGGCCCACATACAAACGGGCCGCTTCGCTAAGGGTTCCATCGGGATTGAAAGTATCAACCACCTCAAGATGGTACTTCAGTCCCAGATTATAGTCGTTGATATCATGGGCAGGGGTCACCTTAAGAGCCCCGGTACCGAACTCCCGGTCAACATATTCGTCGAAAATGACCGGTACGGGCCGGTTGACGAGAGGTACAAGTATCTTTTTGCCTTTCAGGCGGGTGTATCGTTCGTCGTCGGGGTGAACGCAGATAGCCGTATCACCGAGGATCGTCTCAGGCCGGGTCGTAGCGATGGTGATCCACTCATCATCGGTTCCTTCAACCTTGTAACGTACATAATAGAGTTTCGAATTTACTTCCTTATAGATCACCTCCTCATCCGAAACCGCTGTCAGCGCCTTCGGGTCCCAGTTGACCATCCTGATTCCCCTGTAGATCAATCCTTTGTCGTACAAGTCAATAAACACATCGATTACTGAATCATACAGGGCCTCGTCCATCGTAAAGCAGGTACGGTCCCAGTCGCACGATGCTCCCAGCTTTTTCAACTGGTCGAGGATGATCCCTCCGTGTTTAGTCTTCCATTCCCATGCGTGCTCCAGGAACTCATCGCGGGTCAGGGTTGATTTGCTGATCCCTTCGTCGCGTAATTTCGCCACCACTTTGGCCTCCGTTGCGATGGATGCATGATCGGTTCCCGGCACCCAGCAGGCATTCTTTCCCTGCATCCTGGCCCTGCGAACCATAACATCCTGGATGGTATTGTTGAGCATGTGACCCATGTGAAGGACACCGGTCACATTCGGCGGTGGTATTACTATACAATAGGACTCCCGTTCATCGGGAACCGAATGAAAAAAACCCTGCCTGAGCCAGAAATCATACCATTTGTCTTCGACATTCGACGGGTTGTACTTAGAAGCAATATCCATAGGGGAAGTTATTTCGGGGTGCAAAGGTAGAAAAAAAACGGTTGCGGAGGGAGCTCAGAAGAGTTTGCTTCGCTTTACCAGGTAAGGAAGCAACACCTGCGAAAAACCGCCATTGATGTCGGCTTCAACCAGGTCGATCTGGTACTGACCGGCCTTGATCTTCAGATCGTCCTTGTACTTTGCCAGCATCTCGCGATAGGGACCTTTGAACGACCCGGGATGCATGCGCACCTGCTCGCCGGTTTCAAGGTCAATGAAGCGGTAAGGCCTGTCCTCAAAATCAAAATCCAGCTCTTTGCTTTTATCGACTACATGGAATACCACAACCTCATGCTTGTTGTGTTTCAGGTGCCGGAGAGCAGAGAACAACTCACCGGTATCCGACCCCCGGTCGAACATATCGCTGAGGATGATCACCAGCGATCGTTTGTGGATCCGCTCGGCCAGCTCATGAATGGTGCGGGCGACGTTTGTTCCTTTTTTCACTTCGGGTGATCTTGGCGAAAGCAATTTTTCAAGCTCCGAAAACAGGTACCTGAAGTGTACCGAACTCGACCGCGACTGGGTGTGAAGGTCGAGATCGTCGGAAATGAGACTGATGCCGGCAGCGTCGCGCTGCCTTTTAAAAAGATGAAGCAAGGTTGCGGCAATATAAACCGCAAAGGTGATCTTCATCGGGTGATCAATATCAGGCCGGGAAATGGCCGGGAAATACATCGAAGAGGAGTTATCGATGAAGATCTGGCAACGGAGATTGGTCTCCTCCTCGTACCGTTTGGTGTACAAACGGTCGGTGCGACCATATAATTTCCAGTCGATCGATTTGATCGACTCACCGCTGTTGTATAAACGGTGTTCGGCAAACTCAACGCTGAATCCGTGGAACGGACTTTTATGCAAACCTGTGATGAAACCCTCCACCACCTGCCGTGCCAGGAACTCAAGCGAAGAAAACTGCTCTAAGCGCGCCTGCTCAATATTGCTCAAGGGATTGGTATCAAACTGTATGGCAACAGTCAGATGTACTTTTCAATTAACGCCTTGTAGGATGATTTCTGAACAGCGCCCACCTGCTTGTCAACCACCACACCGTTTTTGATGAATAAAACCGTAGGAATGTTGCGTACTTTGTAAGTGGCGGTAGTCACAGGATTGTCATCCACATTGAGTTCACCGGCCACGATGCGTCCTTCGTACTCGGCGGCGAGCTCGTGGATAATCGGCGAAACCATGCGGCAGGGACCGCACCACTCAGCGGAGAGATCCACCACGGCTAACTTGTCACTTTTCAGTACTTTTTCCTCGAAATTGGCGTCTGTGAGAGTTTCAAACATATATTGACATTTTTAAATGTGTACAGGATGCGAAATTAAGAAAAAAAAACGATATCGGGTCGAAAAAAACAACGGTCAGAAAGTGTTTGGAACAATCCTTACCTGCAATTCAGGAAGCTCTTCAAGGGCCTTCATCAACTCCTTCGCATTCACCCTGTGCTTCTTCGAGGGCAGGTCGATGGAGATGTTTTCGATCGGATCAAAAATCCGTATCCGGAGCGGGCATTGTCCGCGGTTTTGCTTTACTTTTGAAAGCAACCTGGCAGGGAGATCTTCGGCGAGTTCATTGAGGCCGACGGTGATGAAAAAAGTTTTCGACATTTTTTCCATCACCTCCTGCAGCAAACTCATATGAATGATCCTTACCACCATCTGGTCGGGATTGTCGAACCTTGATTCGATCCTTCCCCTGATGTAAACATATTGTCCGGCCTCGATGAGGTGCTTCCACTTCAGGAACTCCTCAGAAAAGACATTCAGGGAGATAAAATTGAAATAATCCTCGACTACGAATGAGCCAAAGGGTTTGCCGGTTTTTCCCACCTTGTGGTTCGCTTCGATCACAATACCTGCAAAGGTCACCTCTTTGCCTTTCAGCGGCTTCAGGTCCTGTTTAAGATCCTCGATGGTAACACTGCAGAAATGGGTGAGTTCGTAATTATAATCATCGAGCGGATGGCCGCTCATATAAAATCCGGTCACCTCCTTCTCAAATTTCAGCTGTTCAAGTTTTGACCAGGGCCGGCAGTCGGGCAGCGACAGCTCGGTAAGCTGCACTTCCGCCGTATCTCCGAACAGCGATTGTTGCATTGAATCCTTGCGCGCATGATAATCCATTGCATGCCGGATGATTTTTTCCAGGAAAACCTGGTCATCGGAATCCACCTGGTAGAAGTACTGGGCCCGGTGCGAATTATCGAAACAGTCGAAGGCGCCAGCCTTGACCAGCGATTCGAGGCACCGTTTATTGACCAGGTGCGAACTGATCCTCCGGGTAAGGTCGAAAATGCTGGTAAAAGGACCATTGGCGTTCCGCTCGTCAACAATGGACCTGACAGCCGCTTCACCAACATTTTTAATCCCTGCCATGCCGAACCTTATCTCACCCTTTTTGTTAACCGTAAAAGCCAGTGAACTTTCGTTTACGTCAGGTCCGAGAACCGGCAGGTGCATGCGTTTGCATTCATCCAGGAAATTCGTGATCTCCTTCAGGTCGGTAAGGTTCCTGCTCAATACGGCGGCCATGAATTCAGCCGGGTAATGGGCCTTGAGGTAAGCCATCCGATAGGCCAGGTAGGCGTAACAGGTTGAATGTGACTTGTTGAACGCGTAATTGGCAAAAGCTTCCCAGTCGCGCCAGATCTTCTGTACCACCCCTTCGTCGTGTCCGTTGTTCCGGCATCCTTCGAAAAATTTGGGCTTCAGATTATTCATCATCGACTCGATCTTCTTGCCCATGGCTTTCCGCAACGAATCGGCCTGGCCTTTCGTAAATCCGGCCAGTTCCTGCGACAACAGCATCACCTGTTCCTGGTATACCGTGATCCCGTAAGTATCCTTGAGGTACTTTTCCATCACAGGGATGTCGTAGCTGATCTTCTCCCTGCCATGCTTACGGTTGATGAAACTGGGAATATATTCCATCGGGCCCGGCCGGTAGAGCGCGTTCATGGCTATCAGGTCCTCGATCTTGTTAGGCTTCAGTTCGCGGAGATACTTCTTCATGCCATCCGACTCAAACTGAAAAATTCCGGTGGTCCGGCCCTGGCTGAAAATCTCGTAGGTGGGCGGGTCATCGAACGGGATCTTCTCAAGGTCGATCTGAACACCGGACGAGAGTTGGATATTTTCAATGGAATCCTTGATGATGGAGAGGGTCTTCAAACCCAGGAAGTCCATCTTCAGCATTCCCACCTTTTCGATATAATCACCGTCGAATTGTGTTACAAGAAGCTCGGAGTCCTTGGAGGTGGTAACAGGTATATAATCGGTAAGGTCGTTGCGGCTGATGATGATCCCGCAGGCGTGGATACCCGTCTGGCGCACCGATCCTTCAAGGCTTTCGGCAAAGCGAAGGGTCTCGGCCACCGGTGTATTTTCGGCCACCCTGGCCGCTTTCAGTTCAGGAACCTCGTCATAGGCTTGCCTGAGGGTAACGCCGGGACGTGAAGGAACCATTTTGGTAAGCCGGTTGACCTCATCGAGCGGCAGCCGCTGCACCCTTCCCACATCACGTATGGCGCCCTTTGCGGCCATGGTGCCAAAGGTTATCACGTGGGCCACGCGGTTGAAACCATACTTTTCGACCACCCAGGTCAGAACCTTTTCACGCCCATCCTCATCGAAATCAATATCGATATCGGGCATGGAGATCCGGTCGGGATTGAGGAACCTCTCAAAAAGCAAATTATACTGCAGCGGATCTACATCGGTGATGCGCGTGCAGTAAGCGACTACCGACCCGGCTGCCGAACCGCGACCAGGCCCCACCGATACGTCCATGGAACGCGCGGCGTTCAGAAAATCCTGCACGATGAGAAAATACCCGGGGTACCCCATTTTTTTGATGATGCCAAGCTCAAAATCGATGCGCTGCCTCAGGTCATCCGTAATCTGTCCGTACCGCTTTTCAGCTCCCTGGTATGTCAGATGCCTCAGGTACTCATCCGGATCGGAAAAACCGGAAGGCAGCGGGAAATCGGGCATGATAGGCTCCCGGTTCAGGCTGAAGGACTCCACTTTACCAAGCACCTCGAGGGTGTTTTCAAGGGCTTCTGGGATATCGGCAAACAACTGGTTCATCTCTTCGATCGATTTGAACCACTCCTGCCCCGTATACCGCATACGCTCAGGATCGTCCATGAACTTGCCTGTATTTACACACAACAGACGGTCGTGGGCATCGGCATCGGTCTGCTGTAGAAAATGAACATCGTTGGTGGCTATCAGCTTGATTTTGAACTTCCGGGCCAGTTCCACCAGCGCCTCGCCGGCGGCCATCTGCCGCTGATAAACGCTGCCATCGCGTCCCGGATCGGTGACCGGGTGCCGCATCAGTTCAAGGTAAAAATCATCGCCGAACAGCTCCCTGTAATAGGCTATCGCCTGCTCGGCTTTCGGGATGTTCCCAGCCAGGATTGCCCGCGGGATTTCCCCGGCAAGGCAGGCCGACGAAGCGATCAGCCCCTCCCGGTGCTGCTGAAGCAGTTCCCTGTCGATCCGGGGTTTATAATAATGACCGTCGATCCAGGATGCAGAAATAAGCTTCATCAGGTTCCGGTATCCCGTTTCATTCTTTGCGAGCAGGATCAGGTGATCACCTTTCCGGTCGACCATCTCCACCTTATCGGTGCGGCGGCGCCGTGCCACATAGGTTTCGCAACCGAAAACCGGTTTGAAATCATTAACCTTTCCTGCAGCTTCCGAAAACTCTTTAATACCAAACAGATTGCCATGATCGGTAACGGCCACTCCCTTCATGCCCATGGCAACAGCACGGCTTACCATGTCCTTTATACGGCACGCACCATCAAGAATAGAATATTGGGTATGCAAGTGAAGATGAACAAAATCAACCATTTGGAGGAAAATGAAAAGGAGTGAAACGGGTTGTAAAATTATCCCAAATTGTGGTCGCATTCCGCAATGTTGATAAAAAAAGCAAAACTTGATTTTAATAAATAGTCTTTGGTTGTTTGATAAAATATTCCGAAATTTGCACCCCTTTAATCAATTAAAACAATCAAACATTAAATCAATCATTTAACTAATGCCAACGAAAATCAGATTACAGAGAAGAGGTAAAAAAGGACAGGCTTTTTACCACATTGTTATTGCGGATGGTCGTGCACCACGTGACGGAAAGTTCATTGAACGTATTGGCATCTACAATCCAATTCAAAGACCCGCTCAGATTGAGCTGGACTTCGACAAAGCGCTCGACTGGGTTCAGAAAGGCGCTCAGCCTACCGAAACGGTCAAGGCAATCCTGGCCTACAAAGGTGTGATGTACAAAAACCATTTGCTGAAAGGTGTTCAGAAAGGTGCCATGACACCCGAACAGGCGGAGGCCAGGTTCCAGTCATGGCATGATGAGAAACAGCAGAAGATCAACAGTAAAATCAAAGAGCAGGAACTCAGCCTGAAAGACATGAGGAAAAAGGCACTGGATGCCGAAAAGAAGGTAAATGAGGCAAAGGCTGATGCCATCCAGCAGAAACTCAACAAGGCCCGTCTTGATGCAGCCGCGCAGGCTACCGAGGCCGCACTCGAAGCCGAAGCCGAAGCCTCCGCCGGAGAACCGGCAGCCGAAGCCACTCCTGCCGAATAGGCCTCCTTTGCTCAACGTTCACTGTCCCGATGGAGACTGAGCATTTCTTTTACCTGGGAAAAATCCTCAAAACGTTCGGGAATTGCGGCGATGTAATCGTCCACCTCGAAGTAGACAACCCGGGTCATTATAAAAATCTGGAATCCGTTTTCCTTGACTTACATGGCGAACGGGTTCCTTTTTTTATTGCATCCATCGCCATCCGGCAAAACGGGAAAGCCGTCATCCGGTTCCTCGATTTCGAAACTGCTGGGGATGCGGAATCACTTGCCGGGCTCGAAATGTACCTTCCAGCGAGTCAACTGCCACGGCTAAAGGGGAATAAATTCTACTTCCATGAAGTGACCGGATTCCGGGTTACCGACAAATCGAAGGGTGATATCGGGGTGATCGAAGGCATCCTCGACCTTCCCCTGCAGGCCGTTCTGCGCATACGCAACGGGGAAAAGGAGATACTGGTACCCGCTGTCGACGAGATTATCCGGAAGGTCGACCGTAAGCAGCAAACGATACTGATTGAAGCCCCGGAGGGCCTGATCGATCTTTATCTTTAATGGCATGCCATTCAGGTTCAGGCATTTTGTTCTCCACGACCATGCCAGCACCATGCGCACCGGTACCGATGCCATGTTGCTGGGATCGTGGGCGGAACCGGGAAATGCCCGCCGTGTGCTCGACGTCGGAACGGGTTCAGGGATACTGGCCCTGATGATCGCGCAAAAATCCGACGCACGGGTGGATGCGATTGACATTGACAGACCCTCGGTTAACGAAGCCTCCCTGAATTTTGTGAACAGCCCCTGGAGAGAGCGACTTACCATACACCATGAAAGCCTGCAGCATTTCTGCCTGAATCGCGGCGATTCTTTCGGTTACATCATTTCAAATCCACCTTTTTTCTCACGTTCGCTGACTCCGACCGACATCCGTAAGCGAGTGGCCCGCCATGACGACCGGCTCCCGATTGAAGACCTGGTATCCATCGCTGCGGAATTGCTGACAAAAAACGGAACCCTGGGCATCGTCTTTCCGGCTGCTTCCGATGGCTTGGTGGTGGAACATTGCCGGAAACACAACTTGTTCCGGAAAAAGGCTTTGACAGTGAGAACCAAGGCTAACAGCCAACCAGTGAGAATATTGAGCGAATTCACCAATGCCGGCGAACAACCTTGTACGGAGCAGGAACTTGTTATCCGCGATGGTCATGGAAACTATTCGGCTGAATATTTGCATCTTACCCGCGATTTCCACTTTTTTTAATTACTATATTTGCGTTTTTATCGATCACATGAACCTTCTTCTCAGAAAAATCATGCTGGCCGGCCTGCTGGCAATATGGCTGGTTGTATCGTCATCCATGGCGCTGAGCGCCGGAAACCCTGTCATCATCGCCCTCACAAAGGAAAGTCAGAACTATACAAACTGGATCAGAAAATACTCTCAGGATGCGCAAATTGTGAACCTTTACCAGCTGCCAGTCGATTCTGTCGCGTCGGTCCTCAGCAGATGCAGCGGCCTTGTTATCACCGGGGGCGACGATGTGTTCCCGGGATTGTACGGAAAAGAAGCTGAGCTTCACCGGTGTGGTGAAACCGACAGGCATCGTGATAGCCTTGAGTATGAAGCCATCAAAACCGCACTTAACGAAAAAATCCCCATACTGGGCATCTGTCGCGGATTACAGATCCTGAACGTGTACCTTGGGGGAACCCTGATTGTCGATATACCCACAGATCTGAAATCAACGGTCACGCACCAGTGCGATGACTATCTGAACTGTTTCCACATGGCTTACCCCTCGGGCCGAACCACCCTCAGTGAGATCTGCAGATGCGACTCTTCGCTGGTTACCACAAATCATCACCAGGCCATCGACCTTCTGGCCGGGGAGCTCCGGGCTTCCGCATTTTCGGCTGACCAAGTTATCGAAGCCATTGAATGGGCCAAACCGACCGGTAAAAACTTTTTACTGGGGGTGCAATGGCACCCTGAACGAATGGCAACGGGTAACCCACTGAGCGAAAACCTGGCCAGGGAATTCCTGCGGCAGGCCTCACAAAGGAATATCCCTCCGGAAATCACAAAGAAAAGCAGATAAAATCTTCATTCAACCAGTTTAATCATGAAATTCTACGATCTCTACCTCCATGGCATTACGGTATTTATGGGTTTCTTTGCCATGCTGAATCCCATCGGGAACCTGCCGGTTTTCCTTGGCATGGTTCAGGAATTCGACGAAAAAACCCAGCGTCGTGTCGCCCGCCGTGCCACAACCGTCGCCTTTATCATCATTGCCCTCTTTAGCATCTTCGGGCATATCATTTTCAGGATGTTCGGCATCACCCTGCCGGCATTCCAGATCGCCGGCGGAATCATCGTCTTTATCATCGGGTTCCAGATGCTGAACGCCAAAGACAACCCGATCCACCTTCAGACCCCCCAGGAAAAGGACGAAATGATGAAAGTGGCGCACGACATGGCCATCAGCCCTCTCGGCATCCCCTTGCTGGCGGGGCCCGGAACCATCTCAACCGCCATGAATTTCGTTGGCGTAGAGAAATCTATCACCAATGTGGTGCTGGTTATCGTCATTTTCGGCATCATGTGCTGGATCACCTACCTTCTCTTCGTTTCATCGCGGGTGATCGCACGAAAAATCAACCCGGGACTGTTAAAGGTCATCTCACGGATCATGGGACTTATACTTGCCGTGATCGCTGTACAAATGATGATAAACGGGATTGAAGGAACCATAGAGATTTTTCAGAAAGCATTATGACCAGGATCACTTTGATGTTGTTACCGGCATTACTCTTCGCCGTTGCAGCCTGCACCCGGGTCAAGACCGACCACTGGCCCAACGGCCAGATAAAGTCGTCGGTTGCCATGAAGGGTTCGGCTTATCACGGAAAAGCATCCTATTATTATGAAAACGGCAACCCGCAGATCGTTTGCAGTTACACTGAAAACAAACTGAACGGCCCCTACATGATCTTCTACCCCTCAGGCAGCAGAAAGGAAGAACAACACTACGTTCATGGAATCCAGGTCGGAATATCCAGGGCCTGGGATCTGTCGGGAAACCTCGTAAGATCGGCTGAGTACCAGGACGGCAAATTGCATGGAAAATTTACCGAATACTACCCCGATGGGGAATCGAAAATAACAGGAGGTTACAAAAAGGGCTATTTTGACGGGTTGTGGCTCTATTACGATGAAGCCGGTATGGTAGTCGGCGAAGGCAGGTTTACCATGGGAAACGGATTGCAGCGGGCATTCTATCCGAACGGCTGGGTAAAGCAGGTAACACCCTATTCCGGGAACAATAAACATGGAAAAGAACAGCTCTACAGACCCGATGGAACCTTGTCGAGAGTCAACCAATATGACAACGGAAAATTACTTCAGTCAGTTGAATATTAACAAAAAAATCCGTTGTTTTGTTTGGTGGTGAACGGATAAGTCCGTAATTTTGCATTGTTATTTTTTTAACAATGTTAGCATTTTAACTATAACGTTTTTACTGGTCCTTTAACTTAAAACTGAATCAAAATGAATTTAGAGAAAATCATGAACGACCTGGAGAAGAAGCATCCGGGCGAAAATGAGTACCTCCAGGCAGTCAGGGAAGTACTGGAATCCATTGAAGAGGTCTACAATGAGAATCCTCAATTCGAATCTGCAAACATTATCGACCGTCTTGTCGAGCCAGACCGTATTCTTACCTTTAAGGTATCATGGGTCGACGACAGCGGAAAAGTGCAGGTGAATCTCGGTTACCGGGTTCAGTTTAACAACGCCATCGGTCCATACAAAGGCGGACTCCGGTTCCACCCGAGTGTCAACCTGAGCATTTTGAAATTCCTGGGTTTTGAGCAGATCTTCAAGAACAGCCTGACCACCCTTCCGATGGGTGGTGCAAAGGGCGGTTCTGATTTCGATCCCAAAGGAAAGTCGAATGCAGAGATTATGCGTTTCTGCCAGGCCTTTATGCTCGAGCTCTGGAAACTCATCGGTCCCGAAACCGACGTTCCCGCCGGTGATATCGGTGTTGGTGGACGTGAAATCGGTTATATGTACGGAATGTACCGCAAACTGGCCCGCGAAAATACGGGAGTGCTCACCGGAAAAGGTCTCAACTGGGGTGGAAGTCTCATCCGTCCGGAAGCAACAGGTTTCGGCGCCGTGTATTTTGCCAAGGAAATGCTGGCCACCAAAGGTGAAACATTCCAGGGAAAGGTTGTGGCCGTATCAGGTTTCGGTAACGTGGCATGGGGAGCAGCCCTGAAAGCCACCGAACTCGGAGGAAAAGTTGTCACGATCTCAGGTCCCGACGGTTATATTTATGATCCCGACGGAATCAGCGGCGAAAAGATCAACTATCTCCTCGAACTCAGGGCTTCTAATCAGGATATCGTTAAACCTTATTCCTATGAATTCCCCAGCGCCCAGTTCCACCAGGGCAAACGTCCATGGGAAGTGAAGTGCGACATTGCTTTGCCTTGTGCAACACAAAACGAACTTGGCAAGGAAGATGCCCAGAACCTGGTTCGCAACGGAGTGCTTTGTGTTGCCGAAGGTGCGAACATGCCCAGCACGCCCGAAGCTATTGAACATTTCCTGGAACACAAGATCCTCTTCGCCCCTGGTAAAGCGGTGAACGCAGGCGGTGTCGCGACATCGGGACTTGAAATGTCGCAGAATGCCATGAAAATGAGCTGGCCAATGAAAGAGGTTGACGAGCGCCTGCATCACATCATGTGCAGCATCCATAGCGCCTGTGTGAAATATGGAAAAGACAAGGAAGGCTATGTGAACTACGTGAAAGGCGCCAACGTGGCTGGTTTCCTTAAAGTTGCCAATGCCATGCTCGACCAGGGCGTTATCTGATGAAGCTTTAATACCTGTTGAACATATGCAGCCGGCCATCACGGTTGCAATAAAATCCCGGTCCCTGACCGGGATTTTTTTTATCTTTGGCCATGCTTTTCACCCAGCCCTTATTTCTCTTCGCCCTGTTTTCGCTGGCAATTCCGGTACTCATCCACTTTTTCAATTTCAGAAAATACCGCAAACTTTACTTCAGCAATGTTAACTTCCTCAGGGAGATCGAACAGGAAACCCGGAAGCAATCAAAGTTAAAACAATTGTTGATTTTGGCTGCCCGGTTGCTGGCTCTTGCAGCCCTGGTCATCGCGTTCGCCCAGCCCTATATCCCTCACGCTGAAACCCGGTCACCAAACGCCACGCAGCAGGTTGTCTGTATCTATATCGACAACTCATTCTCAATGGAAACGGTGGGATCGGAAGGGACCCTGCTGGAGGCTTCAAAAGTCAGGGCTTCGGAGGTCGCCGCCGCCTACGCCCCCACCGACCTTTTCCTGATTCTCACCAATGACTTTGAAGGGCGGCACCAGCATCTCATACACCAGGAAGACCTGCGTAAACTTATCGGGGAGATCCAGCCATCTCCCGCGGTCAGGTCACTGGCCGAAATCATCAACCGCATCAACGACGTGGTACAGGATAAAAAAGGACCGACAGACGCCTACATCATCTCCGACTTCCAGAAAACTACCATGTCACTGCAAAACGCAAGGCCCGACAGCCTGATCAACTGGTTCCTCATACCGCTTGCCGGGGCAAAGATCAACAACCTCTACATCGACAGCCTCTACTTCAGTTCACCGGTTCATCTGCCTTCACAGACCGCACGCCTGCATGTCAGAATCCGGAATATCGCTGAAGAACCATTGGAAAAAATTCCGTTAAAGCTCACGATTAACGATGTGCAAAAAAGCCTCTCAGGATTTTCTATCGAAGGAAACAGCACCCGGGAGATCATTCTCAGTTATACCGAAAACGACGGAGGAATCCAGTCCGGGGTGGTCGAACTTACCGACTTCCCGGTGGTCTATGACGACCGTTTCTATTTCTCCTACGCGGTAAACAGGTCGGTCAGGATAGCCTGTATCAACCAGGATGAACCCAACCGCTATATCAATTCACTCTTCACTGGTGACTCCTCCTTCACTTTTAACAGTTACAACGCCAATCAGATTGACTTTTCGAGCCTGGCCACCCATTCGGCCATTATACTGAACGGGCTGCCGGAAATATCGTCGGGGCTCGCCATGGAACTGCAAAAAATCGTTGAATCCGGAGGCACCCTGGTCGTTTTTCCTCCGCCCGGCGGTTCGGTTGAGACTTTGAACAACATGCTCAAAACCATGTCGGTCGGGGGATTCGGCCCCATCGATACCAGCCGACAACGGGTGACGGGCATCAACCTTCAGAACGAACTTTATTTCGACGTATTTGAGAACACCGGATCAGGCCAGCCAAAATTGCCCGTCAACCCCGACCTGCCGGTCGCGGAAAAACACTATAAACCACTTGAAAAACCCGGGGAAAACATCCGGGAAACACTCCTAACGCTCGCCTACGATGACCCTTTCCTCTCAAAATACCGGGCGGGGAAGGGTAACGTATACCTTTTCTATTCCTGCCTTGATCCAACCTGGTCAAATTTACCCAGGCATGTTATTTTTGTTCCCACCCTTTACCGGATTGCACTTCTTAGCACTCCCACACAAGCCCTTTACTACCAGACCGGAACGGATGAAACCATTGAAATTCAGCCTGGTTCAGCTGCGGAACCTGAAATGATCAGGCTAAAGGGCATCCAGAGCGGCGATGAGATCGTTCCGGGCATACGTAAGGTTGGTTCAAGAGTCACTATAAATACCCGAAACCAGATTACCCAGCCCGGACTATTCACGGTAAAGGATGGAAATAAAACACTTGCTGGTCTGGCATTCAACGTCGACCGCAGAGAATCGGAACTCGCCTGTTTCAGCCCGGGTGAACTGAAAGACATGGCAGGCAGGCTTGCACCGGTCAGCATCAATGTTATCAACGAAAGAAAACACACCCTGACCCAGGAGATTAAAATGATTAAACAAGGTACACCGCTTTGGAAAATCTTCATCGTCATTTCCCTGCTTTTCATTCTGGCTGAAATCCTCCTTATCCGGTTTTTACCCTTCGCAAACCGCACACAAAGATCAGAAACTGCTTCCTGAAAAAAGTTTCTGCCTTCAGGCGGTAACCCTTCGCTGGCATTCTTCGTTCACCCAATGCATATTGTAAAAAAACTTTACACTTTTTACAATATGTAAAGATTTTTTACATTATTCCTCTGATTGAAAAATAACTCATATGCCTGTTATTTAATTATTTACATTTTTGGCACGATGATTGTTAATGTGATTTCGCAATCATGAACAATAACCCTTAAAAAATACACCATGAAAACTTTGAGTCTTGTAAACCTGTACAAAGCTGAAATCAAGAAAAACATGTTAAATCAGATCAGAGGCGGCGCCGACTTCAAATGTATTTGTGCAACCAATAATCCTTATGTCTCCATCAGAAATATGGGTGGCCCGGTTGGCGACCTCTGCTACTGCGGCAATACAGATACAACCAGTACTTCAGTGCAAGCCAAGCCATCTGTCATCTGAACGCTTCCGGATAGGGAAAATCGTTAACTTTGTCCGTGCAGATCTGGCATTGTAGCCGTGGTCATGCCATGTTATGAAGAAGGCTGTTTCATTCAGGACTACTTACGATTCTCATTATCTGTTCAGTCCTTTCAGGAACCAGGTGTTTTTTTGCCATCCGCTCATTCACTTTTTCCGGGATATCGACCTTCAGGGAAAAGCGTTCAATGACCTGGTAAAATCAAAAAGAAACAAAGGACACACAACCATTCCGGGATACGGCCGGTATCCTGATACGGAGATCCGGTACCAACTCAGAAAATATAAATTCCTTAAAAAGAACCAGTTTTTTAAAACCCCGAAACCCATCAGGCTCGGGGGAAGAATACCGCCGGCAAAAGCCAGGGAAAATATTGCCGCCATAAGGCAGGTTATCTTTGAAACAACGGAGGACTGCAATCTATCCTGCACTTACTGCACCTACAGCAAGTACTACATCAATAAACAACGGGGCAAACGAAATTTCGATCCGGTCGCGGCCAGGGCTTTTCTTGATTACATTCTGAGTGTCAGAAACAACAAAGAAAAAAAGCTGATCGTCAGTTTTTACGGCGGTGAACCCCTTAAAAATATGGCATTCATCCGCGGGATTGTCGGTTACCTGAAATCAAAATATCAAGGTATTTGGAATTTCCGCTATACCATGTCGACCAATGGATTGCTCCTGTCAAAATATGCTGAATTCCTGGTCAGTAACAATTTTGATATTTCGGTAAGCCTCGACGGAAACGAGGAGAACAATTCCTTCCGGCTTCTGAACAACGAGCAGAACTCTTTCCCGGTCATTGTGAAGAACCTGGATCACATCCGGAAGAATTATCCTGACTACTTTGAAAGCAATGTGTCGTTTCTGACTGTACTGCATCGCAGGAACAGTTTCAGGGAAGTCCATGAATTTTTCAAAGAACGGTACGGTAAACCCACCCTGACCTCGCTGATCAACACCCAGAATGTCAACCGCGACCATATCGATGAATTCCGTGACACTTTTCTCGGGGCTGACGAGGAAACATCTTACGAACAATCCTTCATGCTTGAGCTTTTTCTTTCCCATCCCAGGGTCAAAGAGTTCGCGACCATCACTGAAAACTATGCAGGCATCATTTTTAAGAATCATCTCCAGGTATTGTCGCGCATCAACGGTGATGCAGGAACCAAAGAGTTTATACCCACGGCAACCTGCCAGCCTTTCGGTACGCGCGTTTACCTCACAGCCGACGGTTCGGTAATACCCTGCGAACACATCGGCAGGGAACATGAAATGGGCACATTCAAAGGTGATTCACTGAATATCAACTTTGAGGAGGTCGTCAGTCCTTTTAACAGGGGATACGATAAAATAGAAACCCTGTGTGCAACCTGTTTCATTGCCGAAAATTGCAAAGAGTGTCTTTTTAATACCAGGATCGGTGACGAGCATCCGGTTTGCGATTACTATCTGGATGAGAAAAGATTCGGGCAATACCTCTCAAAAAACTATTCGATGATGGAGGAACAGGCTGCAATATATCAGGAAATTCTGAAAAGGGGTTATGATGAAAACGCCTGAGAATTACTGGCTTTACCTTGAACCATACGTCCATGCCATTGTCAGGGGTACACAGGGACTGCTCTACAATTCCGTGAGCCGTAAATACCAGGTTATCAGTGTTTCAGATCAGATTGGATGTATTCTTAAGTCACTCTGCAAGCCGGAACAGAATTACATTGTAGCACTTCCCAGGAATATCGCCGTTCTTCCTGACGTCAAAGCTTTCATCGGAATGCTGCGCCGCCATTACATGGGCGACTGCATAAAGGCCAACCGGACGGATATCAAACCTTTCAACCCCTTTCCGCATCCGGTTATAAAAAAGAAGAGTGTACCAGTACTGAAAGATTTTCTCCGCGAAATATCTTTTTATACCGATCTGCCGGCCATGCCTGATCACCAGATATATAATCAGGCATACAGGCAGTTTTTCTTTCCGCGCATTGCTGCCAGCAGGCCTGAAACGCCCGGAGCCGGGTTGATCGGATCGGTCCTGGAACAAATAAGAACGCTGAAATCGGCCAATGTCAATTTTGTTGGTATAAGTCCGGATAATCCATCCTTTTTTGAGATTCTCAGAACTGCCTTAAAAGAATTACCATTCAGGTTCACCTTTTACCTGTCCCCGGGCGCACCGGTACCTGCGATTCCGGGATGGATGGCCCGTAAGATTTCATTGATATTCCTTGTCATTCAGCCATCGGACATTCCTCCCGCTGACCAGCATGAAATACGGTCAAAGATCGCCGGGTTCAGGACTGCAGCGTTTCATTTTGTCGTAAGAAACATGGAGGATGTATCGGTTTTCAGCGAGAAAGCCGTACTGGCAGGGATCACGAAATTTGCTTTCAAACCTTTTTTCGATGGGCAAAACCTTGATTTTTTCAAGGAACAGGTGTTCATCGGAGAAGAGGATGTCCGTATGTCGAGACCAGGACAGAACCATGTATTTTCGCGGCTGATCATGAACGATAATGATTTCGGGAAATTTCACGTCATGCCTGATGGAACGGTTTTCGCCAATCCAAACGACCCGCCGGTTGGATCAATTTCACAAAATACATTATTGGATTTGGTTGATTATGAGATGAAAGAAGGTATAAGCTGGATACGTAGCCGGACGAAAGTTCAACCCTGCAATGATTGTATCTATCAATTCCTCTGTCCACCGGTGAGCAACTACGAATTACTGATCAACCGGTTTAACTTTTGTCATATCGTTCCCTGATGCCATCCTACTTCCTTACAACCATCAGGCAATCGGCCAGAATTCTAAGCGGCAGCAGGATCTATACCATCATCAATTTATCCGGCCTTGTGATGGGGCTTTCAATGGCATTCCTGCTCCTTATTTTTGCAATCAACGAACTGACTGTCAATAATTTTCAATCAAAAGCCGACCGGTTATACCGGTTACTTGTAACGGATGCCAAAGGCCTGATCCAACCCATTATGCCTTACCGGGTGAAAAGCGTTCTGGATTCAGTGTTACCTGAGGGAGCCTTAACCTTCAGGATCATGCAGGCTGAAAACATTCTGGGGGATGCCCATTTTAAGGTAGTTGATAAAAAAGAAAAAGCTTCGCCCTTTATTTTCGCAGATCCCGAAATATTCCGGATTCTTGATTTTGAATTTGTCGCCGGTATGGCACCGGCTTCAACCGCCCCCCCGGAGCTGCTATGCTGTTCAGAAAAAGGGGCAAGGCAATTAGCCGGGCTCGGCATTATGCTGGGTCAATATGTAACCTTTGAAATTGGCGGCATGTCCGATTCGCTGTTACTTGGCGGGATATACAGGGATCTGCATCCCAATTCGACCATCCGCCCTGATTTCATTGCCGGCACCGGATGCTATTTCAACCTGCTGAAACGGTCAATCCCTGATTTCGACCTGGCTATGGCAGAAAACAACGAATGGTTGTTCGACACCTATATATTAAATGACGGCAACTCCGCCGAGGAACTGCTGCAGGAAATGATCACCCGGGCCTGTCCTGCCATTTTTAGTCAGGAACATCACACGCTCCGTATTCAGCCATTCAAAGAAATCTACCTGGACGACCGTAAAATTGAAAACGATTTTACAAGTAAGGGAAGCCTCGAGACGATTTACATTCTTCTCAGTCTGGCATTTTTTGTTCTGCTACTGGCTACCATCAATTATTCGTTGCTCACTACCGCACGGGCCGCGCTTCGCTACAAGGAAATCGGGATCAGAAAAGTGCTGGGTGCAACACATGGCCAGATAAGGATGCAGTTGCTTGCAGAATCGGTTTTGCTGACCCTGGTGGCATTTCCTCTCACTTTTCTGATGCTGGGACTCATCATACCCTCGATCGAACGGTTCTTTGTAAACCAGTTTTTTTTCTTCACTTTCAACCTGACACGATACCTCTTTTTTACCTTTCTTGTAACTGTGGTGATCGGTCTTCTCTCCGGGTCTTATGTGGCCATCTACCTGGCAGGTCTGAATCCGGTTGCAGCGCTGAAATCCAACTTTTTCTTTTTGCGTAAAGTACACTTCAGCAAGGTTTTTATGGTGATACAGTTGTTCATCACTGCCGGGCTTTTAATTTCGCTTATCATCATATCCCAACAGGTTAAAATGTTCCTAAACCCCACATACGGGTCAGGCGGTCAAATCATTACTATCGACCTTGACGGGGTCGGAACAAGGCACTACCACACACTGAAACAGAGATTCTCCGGTTCAGATCATGTATTGTCCGTATCAGGTACCTCGGTCACCATTCCTTCACAGGCTGAATTTCTACATTTCATAAAATTCCCCCCCCCCTCCCCCCCAAGGTTCGATTTGAGATCATTTACATTGACCATGGTTTTTTTACAACTTTCGACATACCCGTTATTTTGAAGAATGACAGCATAAAATCCCATGTAGTAAACGGTACAGGAGCCTTCATCAACAGGGAATCCCTGAAGTATATTGATAATAATCTGCGCAGGAATTCCAGGATCAGCTCTTACATTGTCGAAGGAGCGGTGGAAAATTTCAGCATACATACCCTTCACAACCAGATCATTCCTACCCTCTATGTGTTTGATTCTGTAGCCTGCAGGACGATCCTCGTCAAATACAGGCATGGACACGCAGAGGCCGCCCTGAACGATCTTGACAAAATATGGAAAGAAATTTACCCGGGAATGGAATTGCCTTACCGTTTTTTCAAAGAAGAATTGAACTCAATGTACAAGCGTGAACAAAACTTTGGCAGGATTGTCGGCGCATTCACGATCGTTGCATTTGCCATAACCGGGATGGGACTTTTCGGGATGGCCATGTTGATTGCCGAGAGACGCCTTCGGGAAATGTCAATCCGTAAAGTTTTTGGTGCCCGTAACCGCTCAATCATATATCTGATACAAAAGGAATTGCTGGTCGCGATCATCTTCGCATCCCTGTTGGCAATGCCTGTCACGTGGTTGCTTGTCAGTACCTGGCTGGATCAGTTTCACTACCACGTGCCGGTCAGGTTTTACATTCTCATACTGGGTTGCCTCGCAGTAGGCAGTTACGTTTCACTGATTTTGTTTTTCAAAACATTGCGCATTCTTCGGGAAAGTCCGGCCAATGCCTTAAAATATGAATGATGGGATTCAGGTTTTTTCACCAGTACGACTCCGGTGATTGCGGTCCGGCATGCCTCCTGATGGTAACCTGGTATCATGGCCGGCGGTACCGGTTGTCGTACATGCGCGAAAAATGTTTCATAACCCGCGACGGCGTTTCCTTGCTGGGGCTCACCGAGGCGGCTGAAGCAGTCGGGTTCAAACCGCTGGCCGTTAAAATCACATTCGCGCAGCTTGCCGGAGAAGTGCCGCTGCCTTGTATCATTCACTGGCAGCAAAACCATTTTGTGGTGGTGGTAAAGATCAAAACAAGGCGCGGCCGGCACTTGATTACCATCGCTGATCCGGCATTCGGATTAAAGACCCTCACGGCAGAGGAATTCATTGCAAAATGGATTCCGGCAGATGACCAGGAACGAACAGGTATCTGCCTGGTGCTGGAACCGGTAACAAACGCTGACCAGCCAAAAGATCCGGGGATTCGGGAAAACAAGTGGAGGTTCCTGGGAAAATATATCAGCAGGAGGCGGAGCGCCCTGTTTAAACTGTTTGCGGGGATGGTGGCGGGAAGCGTTATCCAGCTGGCATTTCCACTGCTCACCCAGATAATCGTCGACCGGGGTATTGCCAACAAAGACCTGGGATTCATTACGCTTGTCCTGCTCGGACAACTGGCGCTTTTCCTGGGTCTGACCGTGGTGGAATTCGTGCGTGGCCATGTCCTGCTCAGGTTGAGCACCCGGATCAATATTTCGCTGGTATCTGATTTTCTGCTTAAGATCATGAGACTGCCACTCGGCTTTTTCGATTCGAAACGTATCGGCGACCTTATGCAGCGGATCCAGGACCATCAACGGATACAGTCATTCCTTACGGTTTCGTCTCTCAATGTCCTGTTTTCATCCATCACCTTCATTCTATTCAGCGCCGTATTGCTCTGGTACAATCTCCTGGTATTCGGAATATTCATCTTCGGCAGCGGGTTGTATGCAGGCTGGGTTTTTCTTTTTATGAAAAAAAGAAGAGATGTTGACTATCAGCGTTTTACCAGATCTGCTGAGAATCAGAACACACTTTTCCAGATGATCACGGGGATGCAGGAGATCAAGCTCTATGGCTGCGAGGAAAAAAAACGAAAGGAATGGGAAGCGATCCAGGAACGGCTGTATGAGATCAGCATGAGGAGTCTTTCGCTGTTTCAGTATCAGAGTGCCGGGGCGTTGTTCTTCATGCGAACGAAGGATGTGGTCATCACGTTTATCGTTGCAGGCCTTGTTATCAGCGGCGAACTGACCCTCGGCATGATGCTGTCGGTGCAGTTCATCCTGGGACAACTTAGCAACCCGGTTGAACAACTGATCAGCTTTATCAGGGAGGCGCAGGATGCCGGGATCAGCCTGGAGCGCCTGGAAGAGATCAATACCTTGAAAGAGGAGGAATCCCCCGGCCAGGATCCGGTCGGTGTCAAATTTCCGGCCAGCCGTTGCATTGATATCGAAGGGGTTTCGTTTCAGTATGAAGGGCCTCATTCGCCCATGGTGTTGCATGACATCAGTTTCATGATCCCTGAGAACAAGGTAACGGCGATCGTCGGAGCAAGCGGAAGCGGAAAAACAACACTAATAAAACTTTTACTGGGATTTTACACACCGGTTTCAGGCCGGATTCTGGTTGGCGGGGTTCCTTTGGAGAACATCACCCGGAAAGCGTGGCGGAGTCACCTTGGGTCAGTCATGCAGGATGGTTATATTTTCTCCGACACCATCGGCAACAATATCTCGATCAGCGACATGGTCACCGAACCGGGTAAACTTCACCGTGCAGTTGAATGCGCAAACCTTGGGAGCTTCATTGAGGGACTTCCGCTGGGTCTTGCCACGAAGATCGGGCAGGACGGGGCAGGGATCAGTGAAGGGCAAAAGCAGCGCATCCTGATTGCAAGGGCCATTTACAGGGACCCTGATTTCCTGTTCCTCGACGAAGCCACCAATGCTTTGGATGCAGGGAACGAAAAGGTGATCGTCGAAAATCTCAACCGGCATTTCGAAGGAAAAACCGTGGTGATTGTCGCACACCGGCTCAGCACCGTGAGGAATGCCGACGTGATCATTGTGCTCGACCGGGGAAAGGTAGTGGAAAGCGGCGATCACGAAACACTCATCGGGAAAAAAGGATACTATTACCAACTGATAAGCAACCAGCTTGAATTAGGCTAACACTGTTTGTTATATGATAAGAACCGAATCACTCGTTAAGATATTCCATGCCGAAGATATTGAAACCAATGCCCTCAACGGGTTAGACCTGACCGTAGCAAAGGGTGAATTTGTTGCGGTCATGGGGCCGTCGGGATGCGGGAAGAGCACCCTGCTCAATATACTGGGATTGCTGGATTCCCCGACTTCTGGTAAACATTTTTTTCTGGACGAGGATGTGTCGCGTTACAACGAAAAACAACGGTCGAAATTACGCAAAGAGAGGATCGGTTTTATCTTCCAGAACTATAACCTGATCGATGAGTTGAATGTATACGAGAATATTGAATTACCGTTAATATACCTTGGTACGGCCCCCGGGGAGAGAAAGAGGAGGGTCAATGAGATGCTGGAGCGGTTCATGCTGCTTCAACGGCAAAAGGTCTTTCCACTTCAGCTTTCGGGCGGGCAGCAGCAACAGGTCGCCGTTGCAAGAGCACTCATAATCAATCCATTGCTCATCCTGGCCGATGAACCAACCGGCAACCTGGATTCAAAACGCGGAGCCGAGATTATGGAACTGCTGGCAAAGCTCAATGGCCAGGGCACCACCATTATCATGGTCACCCACTCGCAGCGGGATGCAGAATACAGTGGCAGAATCGTGAATATGTTCGACGGCAGGATCGTGAACCAGCGCTATTGATTTTCACAACCTGATTGTAAAAACAGTTTTTTCGTAAGGCACTGAGGCGAAATCCAGCGTACCGCCGTGCATGGTGATGATCTGCCGCGACAGGCTCAGGCCGATTCCTGACCCATTCTCCTTGGTAGTGAAGAAAGGAACGAAGATATTTTCCCTGGCCGGATCGGGTATCCCCTTCCCGTTGTCCTCCAATTCGATGACCGTCCGGTCATTGTTCATGAAAGCCGAGATCCTGATCTTCTTTTCCTGTGTCTTATCAAGGGCTTCAATCGAGTTTTTAATCATATTGATCAATACCTGTTCCAGTAGATTCTGATCTGCATTCAGCCAGAGTTCAGGGCTGCAGTGTACCGAGAACGAGATCTCCTGGCGTTTGAGTTCCTCGACGAACAAAAGTCCGATTTCATCCAGTGATTTCCTCAGGTTGAATGCCTGTTTATTGATAGTGATGCCCTTGGTCATTCCCCTGAAATTCGCCATGAACTGAGCCAGCCGTTGCCCTCTTGATTCTACCATAGAAAGCGCTTCAAGGGTCCTTTTTATAATCAACGTGTTGACCTCTGCCGGTTCGATGATCCTCCCGGTATCCCGTTCGCGGAACATCCTGGAGATGGCATTTACATGCGTGGTGATCGGGGTGATCGAATTACCGACCTCATGCATAAGCACCCGCACCAGTTTTTCCCACGACTCCATTTCCTTCTGATCCAGTTGTACCCTGATATCCTGAAATGATATCAGAAAAAGGTCCTGATCGCCGGCACTCAGGCGCACTTTTTTCAGCGAAAGCTGGATAGTGTCTCCTTCGGTAGCGATGTTCACCATCTCGGTTTTTTCGGGTTCAAGTTTCAGGAGATATTGCGAAAAACCCTCCTTGAGTTTATCCAGTCGGTTCAGGTGCCTTACCACCCAAACGCGCAAAAGATTTTTAGCCGTATCATTGATAAATTCCACCCTCCCATCGCCCGTGTAGGCAATCAGCCCTACCGAAGTCTGAGAAACGATGGTCTGGAAATAGTTGTTCTGTATCTCAAGTTCCAACCGCATCTTTTCAAGGCGGGTATTCAGTTTGCGGAAATATTCGTCGAGCATCCGGAACTCCCTGAACCGTCCCGGTTTCTGCGAAAGTGTTACCGGCTCACCACTGAGTTGCCCGATAAAAAAAAACTCCAGTCTCCGGTTTACTTCATTGAGATATCTGATCAGCAGGACTACCTGGAAGATAAAAAGGGCCGCTGTGATGATCAGCAGGGAGATATTGGGTAAAAAGTTCAGCAATGAAAAGAGTGCCAGGCTTGTAAGTGCGATTCCGAAAACTCGGATAATGAGGTTGTAGTAAAAACGTCTACAAACCATAGTCTCTGATTTTCTTGTAAAGGGTTGGTCTGGAAATCCCCAACTCACGGGCTGCATTCGACAGGTTTCCCATGTTGCGCAGAAGTGCGTTCTTAATGACAGATTTTTCGTAATCTTCAAACTTTGAAGGAAGGATACCCAAACTCTGGGGTTGTACAGGCGCCTTTTTCAGAAGCATATCTTCGGCGGTTACCGTCCTGTTATCGGCAAGGATCACGGCTTTCTCGATGCAGTTTTCCAGTTCCCTGATATTCCCCGGCCAAGAGTAGTGACGGAGGGCTGTAAGGGCTTCCGGTTCAAAAGTCATCTGCCCTTTGCCGTATTTCACCGAGAATTTATCGAGAAAATAACCGGCCATCAGTTCAATGTCATGCCCCCTTTCGCGCAACGGCGGAAGCTCGATCTGGATGGTATTGATCCTATAAAGCAGGTCCTGGCGGAATAAACCCTCCATGACCATCCTGTCGAGATTTTTATTGGTGGCACAAACCAGTCTAACGTCGATCGGAACTCCCCGGTTGCTGCCAAGGGGCACCACGAGACGCTCCTGCAGGACATTCAGAATTTTGGTTTGCATATTCAGTGAAAGGTTCCCGATCTCATCAAGGAACAGTGTTCCCTGATTTGCGCTTTCGAATCGCCCCATGCGATCAGACCGCGCATCAGTGAAGGCACCCTTCTTATGCCCGAACAATTCGCTCTCGAACAATGATACAGGTATCGTCGCCATATCTACAGTGACCATCGGTTGTTTCGACCGGTTTGACAGACGGTGAATCTCTTTGGCAATCAGCCCCTTCCCAGTACCGTTCTCTCCAATGAGCAAAATATTGGCATCGGTATCCGAAACCTTTTCAACGATATCCATAACCCGCCTGATGGCGCCACATTCCCCGACGAAACCTGGAAAACGCTGGTCCACTTCTGCTTTGGCAGGCTCAATGGCACCGCGCTTTTTATTCGTTTTTAATGCTGAGGCACGTAATTTTATACCTGCCTTGAGTGTGGCGAGTAGCTTGTCATTGTCCCATGGCTTCAACACAAAATCGATGGCCCCTATTTTTATCGATTTCACCGCCAGGTCAATATCGCCATACGCCGTCATCATGACCACCGACATGGCAGGATCGATCTGCAGAATCTCAGAGAGCCAGTACAAACCTTCGCTTCCGGTGTTGATGCCGGCGGAAAAATTCATGTCGAGCAGAACCACATCATAATTCCCCGACTTCAGCAGTTCAGGGATGCGGTCGGGATTCGTCAGCGTCGTTATCAGTTCGAATTCATATTCAAGAAAGAACTGCAAGGCTTGCAATATATCAAGGTTGTCCTCGACGATCAGGATTTTTCCGTTTTTGTCCATGATAAAACTGTAAAGATTGTAAAGGCAAATGTAAAATAATTTTACACATACTGTAAAGTTTTTTTACACTTTTTACAGCAAAAAAATTGATAAAATTTCTATATAATTGTATGACTGATAGATACACTTTTGGCATGCAAATTGTAATTAGATGAACCCATTTACATTTTTTTTCATGTCTGAACAAACTATCATCATTCACATCAATGGTTACTGGAAGGAGAAGGAGATACAGTCAGTTCCCGTGAATGAGGGCTTGATTTTCATTTACGAAGCGCATTTCAATCACCAGGATAACACGGTCGACCTGCTCCGGTTAATTTACCTTGGCAGTTCCGAAGAGCTCATTCACGACGCCGGGTTTGCCGGTCGTATAGAAACATGGAGATCGGCCGTAGGTAAGGGCCATGAACTTTGTTTTGCCCGGGCCGATGTTGCCCGTAACCTGATCGAACGGGTCAAGGCAGTTTACTTGTATCGTTTGAAACCGCCGTTAAATACAGATGCTCCGCAACCGTTCGTTTTTGATACCACCACCCTGATAACGACCGGCCACACCGCGCTGATCGATCCCGTAATAACTATCCGGAAAAACCGGAATCCGGCCGGAGAGGATTCAAACCCGGCGGCAGAAAGAAAAACGATTCCGGTTCGCGCCATTCAACTCTCAGCCGTCAGGGAAACCAAAAAGAGATTTGCCGTTTAGCAGGCGGCCGAAAAGTCGTAATTTTGGACCCCAAACCGGGATCCATTGAAAATTCTTTTTCTCACACAATACTTCCCTCCCGAAACCGGGGCTCCGCAGAACCGCCTGTTCCAGCTGGCAAAGCGGCTTCAGGCGCTGGGTGCAGAGGTGTCGGTCCTTACGGCCATGCCCAACTACCCGGTGATGAAAATATTTGACGGTTACCGGGGCAAATTTTACCATTACGAGGAGATGGCAGGACTGCCGGTCCACCGGTGCTGGATCTTTTCAAAACCCGGTAAGTCGATTGTCCGGCGGCTGATCAATTATTTCAGCTTTGTTCTCACTTCGCTTGTCACAGGATTGATTAAAACCTCGCGTCAGGACTTCGTTTTCTGCGAATCCCCTCCTCTTTTCCTTGGCATGTCCGCTTTTCTCCTCGCCAGGTGCAAAGGGGCTGGCCTGATATTCAATGTGTCGGACCTCTGGCCCGAGAGCGCCGAAAAACTGGGTCTTGTCACAAACCCTGCTCTGTTAAGGCTTTCCACCCGGCTTGAAGAGTTCCTGTACCGGAAATCGGTGATGGTCACAGGGCAGACCCAGGGGATTGTTGGCAATATCAGTAGCCGTTTCCCTGAAAAAAAGGTACGCTGGCTCAGGAACGGGGTCGACCGGGCTGAAATCGGGTCATTCAGCGGGCTTTATGACTGGCGGGCAAAGGCAGGGTTCAAATCCGGCGATTTCATCGTGGTCTATGCCGGGATCATCGGACATGCCCAGGGCCTCGAGGTGATCATGAAAGCAGCCGGACGACTCAGAGACAACCCAGCTGTTCATTTCATCCTTGTCGGAAACGGACCGGTACTGAAACAATTACAATTTCTAAGAGAATCGATGACACTTTCCAACGTCACATTTTACGATAACCGTCCCAAAAAAGAGGTCGTCCCCATCCTGGAGGCAGCCGACATCGCGGTGATCCCGTTGCGCCGGCTCGACCTTTTCAAAGGCGCCATTCCTTCGAAAATATACGAGACCCTGGCCCTGAAAAAACCATTGTTGCTTGGTGTGGAGGGAGAAGCCCGGGAAATATTCATCGAACGCGGAGGGGCTGGATGGGCATTTGAACCGGAAAACGATGAGGATCTTGCAGACAGGATCAGGTATCTTGAGGAAAACCGCGGGTTACTGCAAACCGCCGGCGAAAAGGGCCAGGCATTCGTATTCAGTGAATTCGACCTTAACGCGATCGCAAAGGAATTTCACCGGGAGTTGGAAGAAATGATGGGGAAGCGGGAACTTATAAGGAAATGAGTGATTGAGTGATTGAGTGAATGAGTGAATTATTATTATGAATGATTCGGGGTTGAAAATCAGATTTGGTATGCTGGTGCAAAGATTTCTTGCGCTGGTGTTTATTGTTTTTTCGTTTCAGGCTTTACACGGGCAAACGGCAAAAAAAGTGCAGCCGGCCCAACCTGCATTTAAGATCGGGCAGGAATATGGCGGCGGTATCATCTTTTATATCGACAGCACAGGCCAGCATGGATTGATAGCCGCCCCGATGGATCAGACCAACAAATCGAAGTGGGGATGCCTGGGAACCGACCTCCCCGATGTCGATACGAAGGTGGGTTCCGGCAAAAGGAATACACAGCTTATCGTAAAGGCCTGCAAGGATGAAGGAAATCCTGCCAGGATCTGTGATGAACTTATTTTGAACAACTACTCAGACTGGTTTCTGCCATCAAAGGATGAACTCATCCTGATGTACAATCACCGGAACCTGATCGGCGGATTTGCAGGCAGCCCTTACTGGTCATCCTCCTCCTTCAATCCCTATTACGCCTGGCTGGTCTATTTCCGGAACGGGTACACGGTCTACACCGACAAATATTACGCGTATTGCGTTCGGGCGATCAGGGCGTTCTGAATAACTACCCGGAGAAGGTCAAAACAAAAGGGGTTCCGGTACATGCACGGGAACCACTTTGTTTTGCTGGTGGGACGTACTGGATTACCTTCGGTGATCCTTTTGGGGGAGAGTCAAACGAAAAGCCCGCGGTATTTCATACCTGGTCTTTTCCCATTTAGCGCAACCTCAAATGAATTTGGGTTGCTAAAATGAGAAAAGCCCTGACTGTGTCGCGGGCTTTTCGTTTGTGGGACGTACTGGATTCGAACCAGTGACCTCATGCGTGTGAAGCATATTTTATACCACTTTCGGGATTTTGTAATATTTTTTATCATTTTGATTATCAATATTATAAACAAATTGTTGTTTATAATTTTTCATCAATTTCTTTCAATCTTTTAAGATTTGTTGGTACCTTTGTTGGTACCCTAAATAGTCCTCGCATGAAAATGATTGCAGCAACCGCGGCTATCATCCTGAATCAGAAAATAGCCAAACAGCGTAAGGATAAAAAATTCCCCGTCAAACTACGCATTACCTTCCGCCGCAAATACAAACTCTTCGCCATCACCTACAGCGCCGAAGATGCAAACGCCTCCCGGAAAACCGGTCGTGAACCCCTCTGGGAACCCGGCGAAGTGATCGCAATGTCCGAGAAAGAATTTGAAAAAGTCTTTTCTCAACAACCAAGAGACACCAACCTGCTGAAAAATATCTACTTGAATGAAATCCGAAACCATGCCCTCAGGGTCATTGAATCGCTCGGTCCACTCTTCTCCTTTGAACGCTTTGAAAAGCAATTCATAGCACCCCAGGTTGATCAAAACGACCTCCTCGCAGCACTTCAATCTTCGTGCGACGAATTTACTAATGCTGGCAAAATAAGTACCGCCACCACCTATAAAAGCACCATCCAATCACTGAAAGAATTCACGGGCAAGGAAAAGCTGACATTCCAGGAAATCACCGTCAAATTCCTGAAAGACTATGAGAAATGGATGGTTACCCCCTATTACGATGCTAAAAAGCAAAAAACCATAAAAGGCAACAGCATCACCACCGTCAGCATCTACCTCCGCAATGTCCAGACCGTCTTCAACCATGTTAAACCTGCCGGAATCCCCTATCCTTTTGGCAAAACAAAAGATGGCCTCTATTCCATTCCTAAATGGAAAAATGTTAAAAAGGCACTGTCACAATCCGATATTGTCACGATCGCCAATTACCAGACAGGCAGGAGCCTTTACGAACAGCGCAGCCGCGACTTCTGGCTCTTCAGTTATCTGTGCAACGGGATCAACATCAAGGACCTGGCCAGGTTGAAATATGAAAACATCCAGGGTGACAAGATCGTCATTCTGCGCGCCAAAACCTCCGAAACAACCCAGGAACAATCCTCCATCATCATCCCCATAACCCCGAAAATCCGCTCCATTATCGACCGCTGGGGAAACAAGCCGGCAAGCCCGTCTCAGTTTGTGTTCGATATCCTTGCAGAAGGCATGTCACCACTTGAAGAGTACCGGGCGGTCCGCCAGGCCTACCAGACAATCAACAAAAACATGACCCGCATCTGCAAATCCCTCAAAATCGACCGCGCAACCACCTACACCGCCCGCCACTCCTTCGCCACCGTGCTCAAACGCTCCGGCGCCTCCATCGAGTTCATCAGCGAATCCCTCGGCCACAAAAGCAAACAAACCACCATGAACTACCTCGCCAACTTCGGGGACGACGAAAAACGCAAATGGGCCAACGTATTGCTACCAGAGACCGATGCCACCACATCTGATTAATCCAAAATGTTTTACATGCTCACTGCAAACTTCAAAATTATTTGTCAGGTAATTACCGGTAGTTACCTGACATTTATTATCTTTGCATACAATCCGATATCAAATGAAAGTTACTGATATTATAGACAATAAGATTAACCGGCTTCCCATTGGTTATGTATTTACCTATAGTGATTTTAATCTGCCGGTGGATAAGATTGGCGCCCTCACCAAGGCGCTGAGCAGGATGGCACAGGAAGGCAAAATACGCAAACTGTCGCCAGGCCGGTTTTACAAACCTCGCCTTACAGAATTTGGTGAATTAAAACCCGAAGTGTACCAGGTGGTAAAAGACCTTCTGGAACAGAACGGTAAAATCCTGGGGTACCTCACCGGATATGCTGCATATACTCAGCTTGGGCTTACAACACAGATCTCAGGTATCATACAGATTGGCACAAACGAGCCAAAAAAAAATACGAACCGCGGCATGTTTAAAATCCGGTTTATCAGGCAGCCAAATAAAATAACCAAAGAAAATATACCCATCCTGCGCATGCTCGATGCAATCCGCAACATCAAAGAAATTCCGGGCACTACCGTGCAGGATTCCTGTAAAACCCTGATTGCCCTCATCAAAAAAATAAGTATAGAAGAAAGAGCAGATTTTATTCGCCTTGCAAAAAAATACAACCCCGCTGCCCGTGCATTGTCAGGTGCGATGATCGATCTGTGTTTCGGCAGTGAACTGGCAGAACCATTGCTGAAATCGTTAAATCCATCTTCTGAATATGCGTTTGAAATACCCGATGACATGCTGCCCAATAAACGTAAATGGAATATTCGATGAACCTGCACAAGGATAAAAATTCGTTCTTTGCTGCCATTCCCTTTGTGGTCATTGGTAAGCCCCATCTACATCCGTGAACTATCTGCATTGGCATTTACACCAATTCACGGTGAGAATATAATCTTTGATTCATTTTCCTGTATCATTACGAAGCTGTCAAAGACATCACATTGTCTGAAAAAACAAAACCTCTTCCTATTTCTTCAGCAAGTTCTTTTATCCCACGCTTTTGAACTCTGTTTTGAAATTCAGGAACAAACACCCCCTCCTCCACGTTGACCTTATTCCGCTTTTCCGGGTTCCCCCTGCTGATTTCTGCTTGATCCACCCCACCTGTCCGGCCTTCCAGGTCAGCAAAAGGAATTACGTTTTCACAATGAAGGGAATATCCATTGGTGGCAGTTATAATATATTTATTTTTTTCATATCTTTATGATATTATAACCTTGATAATACACTATTTACAACATTTACTAAATCCTAATTAATACTATTAAACGTCATTTTACCTCCCAAAATGACATTTTTCTTAACATCACCCTTCACCTTTTGCCTTTTTTCCGATTAACCATAAAAACTTCGCCATGAAAAAGTCCGCCCGAAATCAACACATCGACTACATCCTGTTCAGCATCAGCAATGCAGAATCCTGGAACGCCTTCAACAAGGAGATGGAAGCATTCATCAAACGTCGCAGCCGTAAACAGCCCAACAAGTGCAAAACCTCCAACCCCGGAAAACCTCCCCGGCCCTGATCCCCCATCTCCCTTAAAAACCAATTAACGGCGATTCGCATGAAAGTTCGTGATTTCCTTCCGATGTATGGCCTTTTTCGGAACGAATACCATGTCATCATGCTGAATAATGCCCGTTGTCCTTTACATGAGGTGCTGAGCGATCCGTCATACGAACTCCCCGACGAGGCGGTCCGCCAGATCAACCACTTCGACCAGGTGGCCCTGCACAATGTGCTCAGCCATGTATTCATCAACCCCGGCATGGTCATCGCCATCCTCCAGAACCTGCTCGATGCCTGGGTCAAACAGGGGGGCGATACCGTCCGTTGGCTGCAGTTCACCTACAGTGGACTGACCTTCTACGACAGGGAGCTGAAACAGATCATAGAATCGTTCCTGCTCAAGGTCTTCTTACTTACGCTCACCGAACCCGGTAATTATGCCATTCCGGAACCCGGTCTCCCATTGCCTCCCGGATTCAGGTCTGCCTGTCCCGAACCGCCACTGCGGCCAGCCGCTTCCGGTTCCGGCGAGCTTACCCTCCCTCCGCTGGCCACCCTGCGCGATGCCTGCAACGAACTCTCCGAATACGAACGCATCATGTCCGTGCTCTATCACAAAGGCTATTGCACCGTGAGCGGCTCCTGGCGCGATTACACCGCCGCCTGGAAATCCTGCCTCGTAAAACTTATCAAATGGCTCGCCCTCCAGGGCTACTGCAAAAAAGCCCGCCTCACCCCCGCCGAAATCCGGGCCATCTGCGTCAACACCTTCAACACCGAAGAGATCAGCCTCTCTACCATCCACCACGTCCACCCCGCCCCCGATGAGTTTGCGCACCTCTTTCCGGAACCAGGTCAACTTGAGTGCCCACCCGTTTTCGATCCCACCTGCTGAAATTCACCAGGTCTGCGGGATAAAAAATGGTGGCCTTCCTTTTCTGCGTAAAAATTCTCACTGTCTTTATAGTGTGTGATGAGGGATAATTTGATAAATTTACCTTCCTTTACACTGATTTGCTCCGGAACCTGAAATTTCAAGAGGAGAACCTACCATGAACGAATCCCCAAAACTGATCGATCTCGACTGGTACGGCCAATACTTGATGAGGATATGAAATCAATAAAAAAACAGGTCATTACACTGGTTTTCCTGGCCTTTTCCTTAGCGGGGCTTGCACAGCCATGCCTGCCCGGAGGCATCACCTTTACCAGGCAATCACAGGTCGACAGCTTCAGGATCCTTTACCCGGCCTGCACCGAGATTGGTGGCATGGTCAGGATAAAGGGGAACGATATTTTCTCGCTGAGTGGACTTTCCGGGCTCAAAAAGGTGACCGGCATCCTGGAGATATGCAACAATCCGCTGCTGGCCGACCTTACAGGTCTCGACAGCCTGGGTGTTGTCGGAAGTAATCTCAGGATACACGATAACCCGGTTTTGTTAAGCCTTAACGGCCTTTCAAGGTTGTCGTCTGTCTGGGGAAACCTTGAGATCACAAACAATTTGTCGCTCACCGGGATCACCAGCCTGTCAGGCCTGAAATCATCGGGAGGCACGCTGTACATCGTCAACAACCCGTCACTGAATTCGCTGGCAGGTTTGCAAAATATCGGTGCTATCGATGGGCATCTTTCAATCGCTGACAATCCCGGTCTTACCGACCTGGCAGGGTTAAAAAACCTGGTGTACCTGGCCGCCAGCCTGGTCATCGATAACAACGACCGGTTGAAGAGCCTCGCTGGGTTGTCAAAACTGAATACATTAAAACAGAACGTCACGATTTCGAACAACGATTCCATCACAAGCCTGCAAGGCATGCCCAACATGGACAAAACAATCAGCGGTGATCTTGAGATTTTCAACAACAAGAGTCTGAGGTCTCTGGATGGGTTTGGCAAAATCACCGCCATCTGGGGCAGCCTGCAGATCGCCAACAACGATTCTTTGACGGATCTGACAGGCCTCGTTGGTCTCCGGAATATCTCCGGTAGCCTGAACATACGGTCGAACCGATCGCTTGTATCACTGAAGGGGTTGCATCATCTGGTGGATTTTTTCGGGATGATCACCATTAGATCAAATCCGAAACTGAAGAGTATCGAAGAGCTGACCGAGGCCGGCAACATTGTCTCAAGTTTTGTGTCAATCTGCGACAACGCCAGTCTGGCCAGCCTGAGAGGCCTCGACAGGATCGCCTTCCAGGGTTCACTCGAGATTATAGGAAACAATTCTTTGATAAGCCTGACCGGGCTGGAGGGAATGAGGTCGGTGGCTGACGATCTTCGTATAGAGGGGAATGGCGCGCTGATCAGCATCACCGCGCTGTTCAACCTGAAGATAGTGGCCCGGAGCCTGGTGATCGCCGGCAATCCGTTGCTTGGGTGCCTGTCTGGCCTTTCTTCCCTCGATTTCTTGGGCCGCGACCTGGTGATCGAAAACAATGGCTCCCTGACGAGCCTCGCCGGACCGGGTAAACTCGGCCGTGTCGGCCGTACACTCAGGATCAGTGAGAATCCCGTCCTGAAAAATCTGTATGGGCTTCAAACGGTCAGGTCGGTCGGTAATCAGATCGTGATCTCCGGCAACCCCATCCTGTTCACCCTTACCGGTCTTGAAGGGCTCGATTCCATCACCGGGGTGATGATCATTGAAGACAACCCTGCGTTGACCAGCCTGGAAGTATTGGAAGCCGTCGGCATGTCTGGCGTTAAATCGCTCACCATCCGCCGCAACCCGGTACTCGGACTTTGCGCGGTGAAGAGCATCTGTGAACTGGTAGCCACCCCGGGCGCAACCATCCTCGCCGAAAACAACGCCGAAGGATGCAACAGCAGAGAGGAGATCGCGAATGCCTGCGACACGCTGTCAGTCTGGCACCGGCAAATGGATCCGGACATAACCATTTTCCCAAACCCGGTATGCGGGGCGATGACCATCCAATTAAATGGCAGCCCGGCCTATGTTTGCCTGACCATCCTCGACACGCGCGGAAATATCCGGTATGAACGCATCCTGCACGAGCCCGTCACCCGGGTCGACCCCGGTCAACTGCCTCCAGGGGTGTACCTGGCCAGGTTTGTTAACAACAAAGGCGTGTGCACAAAAAAACTCGTCAAACAATGAACCACGGGTCCGGGGTTACCTTGGGCCAATATCTGCTTTAAAGAAATACAGCCACCGGCAGAACCCGTAAAGCCCGCCTCACCCCCGCCGAAATTCAGTCCATCTGCGTCAACACCTTCAACACCGAAGAGATCAGCCTCCCCCCCATCCACCACGTCCACCCCGCCCCCGATGAGTTTGCGCACCTGTTTCCTGAAACTGATCAGCGTTAGTGACCATATGTTTTCTATTCTACCCATTGTTTTCACCAAGTCCTCACGACAAAAATGATGACATTCCTTTTTCTCGTAAAATATCTCCTATTTATATAGTGTTATTAGGGATAATTTAATAAATTTACAATCTCAAGATCGCATGGGACCCTCTCAACCATTCAAACTTTCATATTCTGCACCATGTATCATGTCAACGAGGAATCCTTAAAACTTCTATTTTCCTTTGAAGAGATAAAGGACCAGGCCAATGAACTCAATTATTACTCTGGCTTGATCCGGAAACTGAAATTTCAATCATAAACCATTGTCCAAACCTTACCACAATTAAAATTCATATTGTTCTTTTCCTTATATTTGAAATTCTCAGATAAAGTCGTTATACTTTAACAACTCCTAAAAAAATAGTCATGATAGATTCTTTAAAATCAATTGATTATCAGAAATTAAGGCCTTTACAAGTAGGCCGTATCGGGGAATATCTTGTCAAACTAAATCTTACCCTGCACGGTTTTGATGTCTATACCACTGAAGTAGATGACAAAGGAATTGATTTTATAATTCGATTGGATGCCGACAATTACATTGACATTCAGGTCAAAACTATCAGATCCCTGTCAAGCTATGTGTACATTGACAAGTCCTCAAAATCCTGGCAGCAGCCCTTTAAACAGAATCTTTACCTGGCCTTGGTTATTTTATCCAATGACACTTTTTCTGATATCTATTTAATTCCCGCAATCGCCTGGAATAATCCCAACGCTCTCTTTAAAAGCCGTGACTATCATGGAAGTGAAAAAAGCAAACCAGACTGGGGTCTTAATTTATCAAAGAAAAACATGGGACTACTATCCATTTACAAATTTGATAATATCCTTAAATCATTCAACATGAATGCATAGTCAACTATTCAAACACATTGTCAAACTTATAACATACCATGAACGAAACCCCAAAGCTAATCGATAAGATCACCAGCGAAAACATGCAGCGGCTGCTGGCCTTCATTCCGCACATCGAAAAGACCAAAGAGTTCGGATCAGTGCAAGGCGGAGAGAAAATTGCCGAAAACTTCTACTTCGAATCCTACACCAGCCACACCGCAATGGTTTCAGACTTTATCCGCTTCGTCAACGATAAAATCTTCGTGATCGATTTCGACTGGTCAAGCTGGACCGAAGGATCAAAAACCCTCAACGATCCCGATACCGACTATTCAAAACTTGACAGCGAGTTTCTGATCAGGCTGCTGGTTGCCATCGTCCGTAACGATCGGTTTTGCGACGGTTACCTGGTCTCGAATTTTAAGAACGGGAAAATATTGAAGATCCTCAACAGCCTGAAAATGAATTTAAAAAAAGCCCAGCCATTTTCTTGACTTCATTACGTTTTTGTCGATGTTGCAAACTGATAAATTCATAGTATATTTTTTTGTTTATCTGCCTTCCCAAAATCTATTAACCTATGAAAAAAAGTCTGATTTTTTCAATAGTGTTCATTATCATTGGAATAGCCTGCTTTAGTCAAATACCAACAAATGGCCTTGTGGCATGGTATCCATTCAATGGCAATGCCAATGATGCCAGTGGGAATGGAAATAATGGATCCAACAACGGGGCCACATTATCCACAGATCGGTTCGGCAATTCAAATAGCGCTTATTCTTTTGATGGGATAAATGATTATATTCAGGTGAATCACTCGTCTTCATTGACTCCGAATAACCAGATTTCAATTAGTACCTGGATTAATTCCCAGTCAACCTCAGGAGCTAGACATATTCTTTTCAAAGGAGCTCCAAATCCGCCTCCCTACCTGGGTTACTATGTGAGATTATTTGATGGTCTCGTCTCAATTTGGTTTGGTCAATCAGCTCAGCCTATTCAGACAAATGTCAGCATCGCTGCAAGCCAGTGGTCACATATTGTAGTAACCTTCGACGGAACCATCTACAAAGTTTATCTTAATGGAGTATTGGGGCAAAGTGGGTCAGCTTCATATAATTTCTCAAACACTTCAGACCTTGCTGTTGGCAAACACGGCACCCAGAATGCGGGTTATTTTCATGGTACGATAGATGATATCCGAATCTACAACCGCACATTGTCTGAAACTGAGGTTCAACAGCTCTACAACGAAAATGCCGGAAGTACTGGTAACATTTCTTCCACTTTCATTCTTGATACCAAACCTCCCTTGGTAACCCTGGTCAATCCGAACGGTGGCCAAACTTTCTCAGGCACACAATCAATTACCGTTAGCTGGACTGCCACCGACGAGCAAATAGCGGCCAATCCCGTCACTATAAGTATGTCTGGCTCTCAATCCGGGGTTTATCAGACAATTAAAAAGAACCTTCCAAATACTGGTACAGCCAGTGTACTTCCTTTAAACATTTCAACACAATATGCCAAAATGAAGGTCAGTGTCAAAGATAAATACGGAAATGTCGGTAGTGATGTTTCCGACGGAACATTTACTGTGACTACCACAGGTTTTACATCATTGACAGCCGATTTCAATTCTATACCATACTTTCCCACTGTTGGTGGTTCCATTGTTTTTAATGATCTTTCAACCGGAAACCCCTTACCAAACTCCTGGCAGTGGTCTTTTGGTGACTTCACTTCTGCAAATACCCAAAATCCTTCGCACATTTTCACCTCACCGGGAAATTATCAGGTTTCACTCACCGTTGGGAACGGAACAGGAACTTTTAAAACAAAAACAAAAATTATTAATGTCGGTCCTGTCAGAGCTGGCATTCTTGTCGAGATCATTGAAACAGGTACACCTAACGTTGTCAATTTTGTCGGATTTAAAGGTTCCGATAAGGAATATTTTGATGTAACCATTGAAGAAGGGAAAAAAATGGCTCACATCACCTTTATTGGTCCAAAAGCCAATGATAATGGAATGAAGAAAAATATCCTCTATCTATATCAACAAAATGGCACCGATAAAAAACAAGTTGGCCACATTGCTTTTGAATATGATCCGGATAGAGAATACTGGTTCCCAAGAAATGCATATGTATTCTTTCACAATGACAACATTATGTGCAGCACTAACATACCTTATTTCCCTTATACGGAAGATTCACCCGATTACGATTCACAATGGGATTATTACGAAATTGGCGAATACCCAGTCTCCATGCTGATTCCTCCAAATAACTTATTCAAAGATCAATACGACAATACAAAACAGCCCCTGTTGTTTATTCACGGCTGGGAAGGCACATTTTGTCACAAAGATAATCCTGATGCAAAACTTGAATGGGATGAAACCTCGTATTGGTTTACAACGGTTGAAACCCTGAATGATCCAGATTTCAGCAATACTTTTGAAGCCTGGCAATTCTACTACCCATATAATACAGATATCACCCACATTTCCTATTGTTTAGACAAGGCAACACAATATCTTAAGTATTCATTGTATCCTCAAAAAAAACTTGGGATTATAACCCATAGTATGGGTTCTCTTCCGACTGCAAAATATTTCACGGATAATCCTTCTGAAGCAATAAATAGATTTTATAAAATCTTTTTCACGGGACCTCCGTTGCATGGATCATATGGGGCAAACGTGTATAATGATAGAACCATTCTAGAGCTTGTTATTAGAATGGATGGTGATGCTCCATGCGTCAGGGATATGAAGCATGGAAGTGATTTAATCTGGGAAATTCAACATGATCCATGGCCCAGTTTAAATCCACCGGCAGGGGTCTATGATGATTATTTTGTGCTGATTGGTACGACTAATCATTTTTACCGAACAGAGGGTTTTTTTAATAGCGCTAAGAATCATCAAGATGGAATTGTCGCAATCAGTTCAGCCTCCCTTCTTGATAAGGATATTGGTTTCATGGCTGTGCATGGCAACCATGATGATGTGGTTCATTCACAAAGTGAGGTTAGGAAAGATAAGTTGAAACAGAATATTGGAGATTCACTTTTACTTCCGACAATAATAAGCAAGTACTTTACACTCTCCTATGACGATTTTTTGACTGACATCTCAACAACCACAAGTCAACTATATGACCACATAAAAGTCGTAGTCAACGGGAATGGTGCAGTACTTAAACCACAGGGATCAACCTTATCGAATCTGAATACCCCGGGTCATGTGATAGTTAATGAGAATGATGTGGTTTACCAAAGAGGTATTATCAATTTTGAGCTAAATACGAATACTTCAATTAATGATTATACTGCTTGGTACAATTCAACTAGCAAAACTCTTCGTCTCTATCCAGGGCTTAAATTGAAATCACCTTCAGATTATACATATAAAGGATCATTTCAAAAGAACAAAACAACTTTATATAAAACCAGATACTATTTTGAAGGAGGAATTAGAAATAGTTTATTGTCTGGCAGCGCCATCGATTTGCTGGCAGGGACAAATTACCTGGTTATCTATGATAAAAATGACACTCCAATTTTTGGTTTGTCAGGGTCCTTTGAATATAACTATTGCACTTCGACCCTTCTCAATCTACCTGCTGATCTAAACGCTCCTATAACGATTGACAGCACGAATAACCAAACAGACAGCAAAATCGACAGCATTGTTGCATTAGGTCAGCCGATTCCCGATTCATTGAAGACATTCATTCACATTGACACCGAAGCAACCCTTGGAAGATTCGATCTCTCTTCTATCTACGCGGCTGACCATCAGATTCCGTTGGTCCTGAAACTGAAACGGCCCGATGGTGTCATCATCGACAGTACATTTTCCGGTGGCCAATATTCGAAAGACATGATCTCCGGCCTGTATGAAATGAAAATTCAAAGTCCAATGACCGGGAAATGGTTGGTTTGGGCAGAATCCGGATTCCCAGGCATCGATACGGTTCCATACACTGTTGCAGGTTACATCATGTCTGATCTGTATGCCTATATCATTAACGATACGTCTGATGCTACCGTTGGGGATAATTTTCAGATAATTGCCGGATTGGAGATGGATACCCTTTCGCTGGCCGACAGTTTGACGGTCATTGCAACAGTGACAAGGCCGGATGGGGATACTACGGTTTATGATATCACTTCAAGCAAGCTCGCCATCGATTCGGCTTTCAGCTTTTCTGGTTCTTTTGCAGTCGATACCGCCGGTTATTATAACGTAAAGATTAACCTGGATGGTGTCTATAATTCGTATCGCTTTGAACGGGTGATTTTTCACGGGTTTCAGGCCCGTGATACAATTGTTCATCTCTCGTTACCCGATGTAGTTCTCCGGCAGCATTATGAAAATGCATCTGTTGATCTGAGAAGATTTGCTAACAATTATCCATGTTCATACGATTCCTTATCATTTGTAGTCGAGGCAATTTCATACAGCACGACAAGTTCGACAATTACTTTTAACGTAGTAGATTCAACGAGGACGATTGAATTCAGCTCAAATCTTTCCGATACCTGTACCCTTCAATTGAAAGTCACGATGTTCATGCCTGGCCAATCGGTATCAGATACCATGTTGGTTGCGGTGGGCCTGGCCGATATTCATGTATTTAATGCAGTTCTTGATCATTCAGAAGTTTTTTCTGATTCATCCGTTATTGCAACAAGTTATATAGTGAATAACGGGAATCATTATACTCAACTCTTTCAATATAAGTACTTTCTGTCTGCAGATACCATACTTACATCAGAAGATCCGGTCATTCATGCAAGAATCATTCATTCACTCGATCCTGATAGTATCGTTACGATTACAGATACATTGACCATTCCATCTTTTATGGCTCAGGGTCCATACTTTGTCCTTTTCGCTGCCGATCCCGACTCATCCATCCATGAATTGAACGACAGTACTAATAACCTAACCTGGGTTCCCATTACCATTCACCGTTTGCCGGTGGTTACATTAAGGTTTTTCCCCGAAGGTTTGTACAACACCGCGAAAGGACGACTAAACAAGGCCCGGGATATCAATGCCGATAAATACCCCGGCAACATTGCCGACCTGGCAACCGTATGCCTGGCCGACTCCTCGCCGCCATACGAGATCCTGCAGACCTTTACCAACGTGCCTTTCGATACCAATGGCATAGCCTCGTTGACCATCCCCCAAACATTCACAACAACCAGTTACATCATCATTAAACATCGTAACAGCCTGGAGACCTGGAGCATGGTACCGGTGGCCGTCGACTCCCTGATGATACGCTACGACTTTACGCAAAATCCCAATGCTGCGTTTGGCGGTAACCTGAAAAACAGCGGTTCAAATTACCTCCTCTATTCCGGAGACATTAACCAGGACGGGGCCATCGATGCGAAGGACCTCATCATGGTGGGCAATGACAAGGCGTCGGGGGTTACCGGATATACGCTGACCGACCTCAACGGCGACGGGGTGGTGAATGAAGCCGATGTACAAATGCTTCAGCGCAACGCCTCGGAATTCATCATGAGAAAGAAACCTGAGTGATGTCGAACCGCTAAAACCCGGATGAACCATGAAAACATTACAAAATATACCGACCAGGGCTTTATTCGCGATCTTACTGTTCGCTGTTTCATATACGCTTACCGCACAGGTACCCACTTACCAGTGTGAACTGAAAAACGACTCGCTGCTTTCAGGCCAGATCTATGAATTCGATATCTTCATCAGGAACTCCGGCTCGGTGTCCTTTGAGCTAGGCAATTTCCAGGTAGGGATGCACATCAATCCGCTGCTTGCAGGCGGAGGTACCGTGAGCATTACGATTGTGCCGGGATCCTCGCAACTGAGCATCGCCCAGCAACCCCTCGAAACGCAGTTTTCACCGGATGAGAACTGCCTGAAGGTGGCGCCCAAATCGCCTCCCCTGTTTGGCGCCGGTTCATTGATTAGCCAGGACCAGCCGGGGACAAGGATATGCCGCCTGCGACTCACCAATTCGGTTGAGTTCAGCAGGGTTCAGCCGAACCTGACCTTCAACTTCACCGTATTCCCATACAACACCGTGGTCAGCGCCTTTGACCGGACCACGCAGGTGAATACAGAGATTACAAACTCCAGCTGGCACAACACTTCAGCGCTGACCAATCCTTTGTTCAATTACCCGGTCTTTGTGTTTGATGTTACCGGGTCGGGCTCATACTGTGAAGGGACTGCGGGATTGACTGTGACTCTTCCCAACAGTCAAACGGGGGTAAAATACCAGTTGTTTAAAAACAGTATGAAAGAAGGCGGAGAGGTCAACGGTAATGGTCTTCCTGTCACCTGGTCCAATAAAGAAAGCGGCAGCTATATTGTGTCTGGCAGGCGGACCGCAACATATCTCGATGCCTTGATGAACGACACTGCTGTGATTGTTGAAAACCCGCTGCCACTGGCGGCTGGTATGATAACCGGTCCGGGTACCGTGCAACAGGGGCAAACGAACTTTTCTTACACCATCACGGCAATAACCCATGCAACCGGTTACACCTGGTCGCTGCCAACAGGTGCGACCATAACGGCCGGCGCCAATACCCAAAGCATCACGGTTGCATTCTCTCCAATGGCCGCATCGGGAAATATCGTGGTAACGGGCGTCAACGCCTGCGGAATGGGGCCTCCTTCGGCGCCGCTGATGGTTATGGTGCAGATTGCCGCACAGTTGACCATTGCCAATATTGAAGTCGACAGCGGTGAGGTGCATTGTTATAATGCAACGCAAACACTTCAGTTGGCGGGAAACGGAACCTTTTTCAGGGTTGAAAACGGCGCTTCGGTTACGTTGATCGCCGGCCAGAACATTCTGCTGCTTGCCGGAACCGAGGCAGATTCGGGAGGCTACCTTCATGCCTGCATTACGACCAATGCACAATACTGCCTGCCGACACAGCAGATCAGTATTCCTGCTGGCAACCAGTCGGGTGAAGAGATCGCGGTGGTTGATGAACCGGGAACCTTGCTGAACTGCAAAATCTATCCGAATCCCACTCCTGGAGAATTCAGGCTTTTCATCGATGATCATGTAACGCTCGAAAATGTCACTGTTCATATTTATAACCTGTTGGGAGAGGAGGTGCTGGTTAAGTCGGTCCATGACCATCTCACCGACTTCTCTATCGGGGACCAGGCCAGGGGGATTTACATCCTGCGAATAATGATCGATAACCGGGTATTCACACAAAAAATCATCAGGCAATGAAAATCCAATTGGTCTTTTTATTGCTGGTTACAACCATTACCATTCCCTCACTGGCTCAGGATGGTGTTATCACCAACATCCTGGTCTCCCAGCGTACAGATGGCAGCGGGATTGTCGATATTTATTATAATCTGTCCGGAACCGCACCGGTTTACTTTATCAGTGTCGAGGTAAGCCTTAATAATGGCGCTTCATTCTCCCCTATTCCTTCATCCTCCCTCAATGGAAACAACAATATCTCTCCTGGTTCTGATAAACATATTACGTGGAATGCAGCATCAAGCATCAATAACACCTACAGTCCTCTGACAAAAGTTAAACTGATCGCAAGTACAACCGTTCCTTGCGGTCAACCAATTACGGATGCAAGGGATGGGAAAACTTATAACACCGTTCAGATCGGAACTCAATGCTGGATGAAAGAGAACCTAAACGTGGGAACAAGCATATACTTAACACAGAGTCAAACAGACAACCAGGTTATTGAAAAATACTGCTACTTCGACCAGGAATCGAATTGCGATACTTATGGCGGTCTATATCAATGGGACGAGGCGATGCAGTATGTTTCTATTGATGGTGTGCAAGGGATCTGCCCTTTGGGCTGGCATTTTCCTACTGATGCCGAGTGGTGTACCCTTATTCAATTTATTGACCCAACCTTTAATTGTAGTACTAATGGTAACAGTGGAACAGATGCGGGCGGAAAGATGAAAGAGACCGGAACATCGCATTGGCTTACACCTAATACCGGTGCAACAAATAGTAGTGGATTCACTGCTTTGCCAGGTGGCCGCTGTCGATATAATCAATTTTTCAATCTCACGACTGCTGCCTATTTCTGGTCTTCTTCAGAGTCAACTACCTGGTGGGCATGGTACATTAGCCTATTTTCCTTTGAAGCCGATGTGTACCATAGCAATACCAGCAAATATAATGGTTATTCTGTGCGTTGTGTAAAAGGTGAAGCGACCCCGGCTGTTTCAACAACCCCGGTAACCAATATCACACAGATTTCAGCAACTGCAGGTGGTAATGTAATTAGTGATGGGGGGGCCATTGTTACAGCAAAAGGTGTTTGTTGGAACACCTCCCCTAATCCAACTATTGCCAACAGTCACACTTCTGATGGTAGTGGTACTGGTGTCTTTACAAGTAACATTATTGGATTAAATGCTAATACAACATATTACATTCGGGCATATGCAACAAATAGTAAAGCAACATCATATGGCGGTGAATTTTCTTTTCATACGTTATGGGGCTCCTGTCCTGCATTCCCAACTGTAACATATGCCAATAAAGTCTACAATACTGTCCAAATCGGAACCCAATGCTGGATCAGGGAAAACCTAAACGTTGGCACACGAATCAATAGCTCTCAAAGTCAGATGGACAATGGTCTCATTGAAAAATATTGTTACGACGACTTAGAATCAAACTGTGATATTCATGGGGGTCTATACCAGTGGGACGAAGCAATGCAATACTTGATAACACCTGGTGTTCAAGGAATCTGCCCGACAGGCTGGCATTTGCCCACTGATGCAGAATTATGCACTCTAACACAATATATTGATCCAACAAGTGACTGCGCTAATGTCGGTTGGAGTGGGGGAAGTGATGCAGGATTAAAGATGAAATCAATTAATGGCTGGTTCAATAATGGAAATGGAACAAATTCCAGTGGCTTTACTGCATTGCCAAGCGGTTACTTTGACTACAACGGTACTTTCGGTGGTCTCACCTTTGGTACCTACTTCTGGTCGTCATCGCTACAATCACCGGCCTATCCGTGGTATAGGTGCCTTTTCTTCGACCACGCGGATGTGGGCCGGTACTTTAATCAAAAAACGTTCGGATTCTCTCTGCGTTGCATCCTGGGCCCCGGATCAACAACCACACCAACAGTTACTACAACCCCCGTTTCAAATATCAATCAAAACTCCGCAACTTCAGGGGGGAATATTACGAACGATGGCGGTTCAACAGTAACATCAAGAGGCGTTTGCTGGAGCACATCTCCCAATCCTACGATTGCAAACAGCCATACCTCCGATGGCAGCGGAACAGGTGTTTTTACCAGCAACATCACCGGCTTAATAGCCAATACGACCTATTATGTCTGTGCTTATGCCACAAATAGTGTTGGAACAGCTTATGGCAATGAAATATCCTTTTCGACATTGTGCGGTTCTCAGGGAATTCCCTGTCCCGGGTTACCTACCATTACCGATCCAAGGAACAATAAAATTTACAACACGGTTCAAATAGGAACCCAATGCTGGTTGAAAGAGAATCTGAACATTGGAACTATGATACCAGGTGATCAGTATCAAAATAACAATGGGATGATCGAAAAGTATTGCTACGGAAATCTCGAGTCGAATTGCGATGTGTATGGAGGACTCTATTTGTGGGAAGAGACGATGCAATTTATAAACACGGAAGGGGCGCAGGGTATTTGTCCTGATGGGTGGCATGTTCCTTCAGATGCCGAATGGAGCATTCTCACTACACACCTTGGTGGAGAAAGCGTTGCTGGCGGGAAAATGAAAGAATGCGGGTATGGTCATTGGCAAAGTCCAAATACTGGAGCATCGAATGAAGTTGGATTTTATGCTCTTCCGGGTGGCCAAAGTGATTTATTTAGCATGGTCTTTACAGGCATGGGTCAGATGGCGTTTTTATGGTCATCCTCAGAAGAATCAGGCAATCCTTGGAATGCATGGTTTTTATCACCAGTTTACAATTCAACAGATGTAAATAGACTCAACAGTAGCAAATACATAGGAAATTCTGTGCGCTGCCTTAAAGGAGAAGCGATCCCTACAGTCTCAACATCCTCCGTATCAAATATCAGTCAGACAACTGCAACCTCCGGTGGTAATATAACACAAAATGGTGGTGCTCCGGTGACCGCCCGTGGGGTATGCTGGGGTACCTCCCCAAATCCATCCATCGCAAATAGTCATACAACAGATGGAACTGGTTCCGGATCGTTTGTAAGCAGCCTCGCTGGCCTCACACCGGTTACATTGTATTATGTCAGAGCGTATGCCACAAATATCGCAGGAACTGCCTACGGAAACCAGGTGTGCTTTATAACCTCGTCTGGATTACCCTGTGGTTCCTCCGTCACAATAAATCATGTTGCAGGTAATGTCGCACCGGTGACTAAAACAGTTGCTTATGGCATAACCACCAATATCCCTGGTGAACCTTCCAAATGTTGGACAACCAGTAATCTTGGTGCGGATCATCAGGCAACTTCCGTTGACGACCCTACCGAAGCCTCTGCCGGATGGTATTGGCAATTTAACCGAAAACAGGGTTATAAGCATGATGGTACGATCCGAACCCCCAACACCACCTGGATCACCAGCATCAATGAAAATCTGGATTGGCAGCCAGTAAATGACCCATGTGTTCTTGAACTTGGGAATGGATGGCGCATCCCTACCAAATCTGAATGGGAAAATGTCGTAATGATGGGTAATTGGACAAATTGGAATGATCCATGGAACTCTGATTTAAAACTCCATGCAGCCGGATATCTGAGTCAGGATGATGGTTCTTTATGGACCCGTGGTTCTGATGGCCAATACCAAAGCACAACACAATTTAACGCTGAGATTAGTAAGTTTCTTTACATTAACAGTTCTTACACCTCGTTTGAGTCCGCCCTAAAATCATATGCTTTTTCAATTCGTTGCCTCAGAGATTAGCATCAATTCCTTTTTATCGAAGTGGACCACTGTGCATTTCAAATCTATAAAATATAGACCAAAAGAGTTTTGCGTGGAAATGACCTCTGTTATTAGAATTCACATTATTAAAGAAAACCTTTTTTTTCTCTTGGTTTTTCTTTGTTTCCCAGTTACACTTTTTGCCCAAAACGGATCCGTTACAAACATCCAAGCTTCCCAGCGAACCGATGGCAGTGGAATTGTTGATATTTATTATGACTTGGCCGGAACGGCGTCTGTTTTCTACATCAATGTCGAGGTAAGCCTGAATAACGGGTCAACGTTTTCCCCGGTTTCATTAACAAACCTTACCGGCATCAACAATGTCACTCCCGGTACAAACAAGCATATTACGTGGAATGCTTTATTAAGCAACAACAACACGTTTAGTCCCCAGACAAAGTTAAAACTGATCGCAAATACCTGCGTTCCTTGTGGCCAATCCATAACTATAAATCATCAAATGGGTTTAGTTTCTCCGGTTAATAAAACTACAACTTATGAAACCGTAGCACATATACCAGGTGAACCAGCTAAATGTTGGATTACCAGCAATCTTGGCTCTGATCATCAGGCTACTTCGGTTGATGATGCAACCGAGCCTTCGGCCGGATGGTACTGGCAATTTAACCGCAAACAGGGATATAAGCATGATGGAATAAATAGGACCCCCAATACAGTCTGGATTAGTAGTATAAGCGAAAATTCTGACTGGATTCCAGACAATGATCCATGTGTCCATGAGATTGGAACAGGTTGGCGTGTTCCTTCCAAGTCAGAATGGGAAAATGTTGATGTATCAGGAAATTGGTCAACATGGAACGATTCATGGAACTCTGGTTTAAAGCTTCATGCTGCCGGGCTTTTAGGAAACAATGGATCGCTTTTCAACCGAGGTTCATATGGAGGTTACTGGACTAATTTACAGAGCAGTTCCAGTCATAGCTGGCACATGGCATTCGGCAGTTCATACAGTTATATAAGTAACAATGTCAAGGAGTATGGATGGTCAATCCGCTGCTTGAAAGATGAATTAAATTCAACTGGACAAATATGTCCGGGAGTTCCAAATATCGTTTATGGAGGTCAAACATACAATACCGTTCAGGTCGGAACACAATGCTGGCTCAAAGAGAATCTCAACATCGGAACAAAAATCAACGGAACTCTCGAACAGACAAATAACAACCTCATTGAAAAATACTGTTACAACGACCTTGAATCGAATTGCGAAGTCTATGGTGGATTATACCAATGGGACGAAGCTATGCAATACTTGACTACGGCTGGTACGCAAGGGATCTGCCCTCAAGGTTGGCATGTTCCTACTGATACAGAATGGGCTACGCTTTTTACAGGACTTGGAGGATTAGCTCAGGCTGGCGGTAAGATGAAATCGACGGGTACCATTGAAGGAGGTACAGGCCTTTGGCATTATCCAAATATTGAGGCAACAAACGAAAGTGGATTCACTGCTGTTCCTTCTGGGTGTCTTTTTAGTATTGGATCCTTCAGCGGCTTAGCTTATGTTTGGTTTTGTTGGAGTTCTTCCGAAGACAATCCGGGCAGTGCCTGGGCTTATAAATTGGATTCAGGGAATGGTCATGTTTATAGGTGGGATGGTTATAAATATGATAGATTCTCTGTGCGTTGTATTAAAGATTAGTAACTGCTTTCATTTTAGAGTTTCCCCCCCTAATGCCTATTGCCTATTGCCTAATGCCTGATTAAATTGCCTGATTTGCAAAATTTGCACTCCTGCAAACTTTGCAACTGCAAACCACATTCCCCCCCTTTTTCCGTATTTTATTTGCGGCTGGTTTTAAAAACAAATCAGCCATGAACGACATCATCCTTTCCCCGTTGCCCCTCCGCGACCTCGAGAACCTCGTCTTCACCCAGGTCTGCCGGGCCCTTTCCCAGTTGAACCCCCAAACACCCGATCCCGTAAGGGAAGACCTCCTCACCATCGCCCAGGCCGCCGAACTCCTCTCCGTCGCCGTCCCCACCGTCTACGGATACGTCCACCAGCGCGCCATCCCCTGCATGAAACGCCGCGGCCGCCTCTACTTCTCCCGCACCGAACTCCTCGAATGGATCAAAACCAGCCGCCGCTCCACCATCGACGAGATCCGCTCCGAAGCCATCCAAAGCATCCCCTCCATGGCCCCCAGAAGAAAATGCAAAATGTAAAATGCAAAGTCAAAGTGCAAAGTCAAAATTCAAAATTCAAATGTCAAAATTCAAAATTTAAAAGAAATCACACCCACACCCTAATTGTCAATTGTCCATTGTCCATTGTCAATTTCTTTCGTTTTCAATTTTCCATTTTCAATTTTCAATTCGTATGGTCCTCCTCTTCGATCCAACAACCCACCACCTCATAGCAACCCTCAACCCCGAGTCAGAGCTAAAGGTTGCCTACCTCCAGCCCGAACTGAAAGTCGTCGTCCTGCGCAAGACCCACCTCCTGAAATCCTTCGATGTGGCACCTGGCTACCCCCTCGACGAATTCCTCGACTTCTGTCTCCGCGTCAAGGCCGGCGACCTCGACCAATACCCTCTTCCCATCATCCGCATCCCCCTGTCCCGCCCCCGCCAAACAAATGAACCATAAACCCAAAAAAACCTGCAATCAAAATGCTCCCAAAACAATCACCGTCAAAGGATAAAACATCTCACATGCCACATTTCACATTCCACATTCCACACTTAACACTTAAAACTTAACACTTAACACTTAACACTTAACACTTAACACTTAACACTTGATAATTAACATTTTGAATTTTGAATTTTTCATTCCAAAAATCCCTCCCCAACCATGAAAATCCACCTCCACCAACTAACCCTCACCAACTTCAAAGGCATCAAAGACCTCACGGTCCGGTTCCAGGATGTCACCCACATCACCGGGGGCAACGCCACCGGCAAAACCACCCTATTCGACGCCTTCACCTGGCTGCTCTTTGGCAAAGACAGCCGCGACAACAAGGAATTCAACATCAAGACCCTCGGCGCCGATGGCAAAGTCCTGCCCATGCTGATCCACTCCGTCGAGGGGGTCCTTATGGTCGACGACCGCGAGGTCACCCTCAAACGCCTCTACCAGGAAAAATGGCAGCGCCGCCGTGGAGCCGAAGAAGCCGAACTTACCGGCCACGAAACCCTCTACTACTGGAACGGGGTCCCCCTCCAGGCGGGCGAATACAAATCCCGGGTCGAGGAACTGGTCGACGAACAGCTCTTCAAGCTCCTCACCTCCCCGGTGTTCTTCAACTCCATGAAATGGCAGGACCGCCGGGTGGTCCTCACCCTGCTCGCCGGCCAGGTCACCCCGGAGGAGGTCCTCGGATCTCTCACAAAACCCCAGGTTACCGACATCAACCGCATCCTCAACGCCGGAAAGTCCCTCGCCGAAGCCCGCAAGGAGATCGCGGTCCGCAGGAAAAAGCTCACCGACGATCTCGCCACCATCCCCTCACGCATCGATGAGGTCAAACGCGCCATCCCCGCCACCTCCGACTTCTCTTCCCTCGAGAATGAGATTGAAAAGAAGATAAAGGAACTTGCCGATCTCGAAGATCCGTACAGACAAGGCAATGCCTTGTCTCAAAAAGCCTTTGAAAATCTCCATCATCTCCAATCCGAACAAAACACCCTCCGGCAAAAGCTCCAATCCCTCCGCTTCGAAGCCGAAAGCCGGGCCCGCGAAAAGGAGAACGACCGTCAGCTCCGCATCGGCTCGCTGCGCCATAAACTGGCCGCCCTTGAACAACAGGAGAAACAGGAGGAGGCCGCCTTCGATCAACTGGTAAGGCAGAAAAACGAAACCGAGGAAAAGATCCGCGATCTGCGCCAGCAGTGGACCAGGATCAGCCTGGCCGAATGGAAACCCGCCGGCGACCTCCTGGTCTGCCCAGCCTGCAAACGGGAACTCGATCCTCAGCAACGCGAGGAAAAGCTGAAGGAGATGGCCCGCACCTTCGAGGAGGATAACTCCCGGCTCCTGGCTTCGATCACCGCCGAAGGCCGCCGCCTCACCATCATCCTGGGCGAGACCAACGAAGCCTTCACCGCCTTGCGCAACCGCCTCGGATCGCTCCGGTCATCCCGTCAATCCTGCATGGATGAACTGTCCCTCCTTGAATCCTCCGCCGTCCCACTCACCCCGGCTCCAGAATCCATCCCCGGCTATGCCGAAACCCAGGCCCGCATCGGCGAACTCGAATCCCTCATCCGCAACATCCCCAAAACCGATACGTCGAAGATCCTGGAGGAGAAAACCCGCCTCCAGGCCGAAATCTATGAACTGCAGAAGGAGCTCGGCCACCGCGAAGTCATCGAACGCGGCAACCAGCGGCTGCATCAGCTCCTGGCCGAGGAAAAGTCACTGGCCGCGCAAATCTGCGAACTCGAACGGATCGAATTCGCCATCGAGGCCTATGGCCGGTCCCACGGCGCCCTCGTCGAATCCCGGGTCAACAGCCGCTTCAGCCTCGTCCGGTTCCGCATGTTCAACACCCTCGTCAATGGCGGCGTCGAAGAGGCCTGCGAATGCCTCGTCAACGGCGTCCCCTACCCCGACGTCAACACCGCCGGCAAGATCCAGGCCGGCCTCGACATCATCAACACCCTCTCCCGCCACTACAACATCACCGCCCCCATCTTCATCGACAACCGCGAAACAATAAACGAACTCCCTGAAATCCCCACCCAAATCATCAACCTTAAAGTAACCAAAGAAAAAAACCTAACCATCAATTAATTCAATCAATCAATAAATCAGTCATTCAGTCAATCAATCATTCAATCAATATGTTACTTCTCCTCCACGAACGAGTCCTGACAAAAGTCAATGAACTTCGGGAGCTCAACAGCCTCTCCCTCCCTGCCGGCTACAGCGCCGAAAACGCCCTCCGCTCAGCCTGGCTCATCCTTCAGGACATGAAGGATCGCGCCGGCCAGCCAGTCCTGAAAATCTGCACCCCCGACTCTGTCGCCAACGCCCTCTTCAATATGGTCGTCCAGGGGCTCAACCCCGCCAAGCGCCAGTGCAGCTTCGTCGTCTATGGCGATCGCCTTTCGCTGCAGCGCGAGTACGCCGGCAGCATCGCCCTGGCCCGCCGCTACAGCGCCATGAAGGAGATCCACGCCGGGGTCATCTACCGGGGCGACGTGTTCGAATACGCCATCGACACCACCACCGGCATGAAGCGCATCACCCGCCACGAACAGCAGATGGAGAACCTCGACGACGGCCAGATCCTCGGGGCTTATGCCGTGGTGTGCTTCGACGATGGCAGCGTCAACACCGAGATCATGACCATGGCTCAGATCCGCAAATCCTGGGACCAGGGCCCTACCCGGGGCAAAAGTCCGGCCCACCTGAACTTCCCGGGCGAGATGGCCAAGAAGACCGTCATCAACCGCGCCTGCAAACTCCTCATCGCCTCCTCCGACGACAGCATTCTCTTCGAACCACCCGACGAAGGCCGACTTTCCCGAGCCAGAACCGACCTCGAACGCGAAGCCAACCAAGGCGAACTCATCGAACTCCCCGGGGACGATTACGACGACAACGACAGCGACAACAACAACGACGACAACAACAACCATCCCCTCCCCCTCCCGGACGGTACGGTTGAATCACAAGAGCAAGCCCCCCCTCCAAATCCCGATCCCATCCCCCCACCCCGCCCCACCACCCCCGGCTTCTAAAAGAAAAAACCCATGAAAAACCCCGTCACCCGTCACCCGTCACCTGTCACGCGTCACCTGTCACGCGTCACGAATTTGTCACCCGTCATGATTTTTTCACCTGTCACGCGTCACGCGTCACGCGTCACGAATCTGTCACTCGTCACGAATTAACCCCCACCACCCATGATCTTAACCGTCCTTAACAGCGGCTCCAACGCCAACGGCTACCTCCTCACCACCGCCACCGAAACCCTCATCATCGATGCAGGTGTCCGACTGCAAACCCTCAAGCAATCCATCAACCACAACCTCACCCCCGTCCTCGGCTGCCTCGTCACCCATGCCCACTGCGACCATGCCAAATACGCATTCGAATACTCCCGGTCGGGCATCGACATCTACTGTTCCGACTACACCGCCGAGATCCGCCGACTGTTCGGCCACCGCATCCATCTCATCTCCCACAAGCAAACCCTCTCCCTTGGCCGCTTCCGCATCCTCCCCCTCTGGGTCCCCCACGACCTGCCCAACCTGGGTTTCCTCATCAAGCACCCCGCCTGCGGAGTCATCCTCTTTGTCACCGATGCGGCCTACATCCCCTATCGCTTCCGCGGACTCAACCACATCCTCATCGAAACCAACTACCACGACGACCTCCTCGTAAACGACCGAGCCGTGGGCAACCACATGAGCCTCGACACCTGCTTGAAATTCCTCCGCGCCAACGACCTCACCACCGTGCAGAACATCGTCCTCCTCCACCTCAGCGCCACCAACTCCGATGCAAAGATGTTCCGCCAAAAAGTCTCCGAAACCGCCCCCAACATCCCCATCCACATCGCCGAAAAAAACCTTAACGTAAACCTCAGCTATAACCGCCCCTCCATCCTCAACCAACCCCCACACCCAACCCCCACACCCTAAATCAATAAATCAATCATTCAATCATTCAATCAATCAATAATCAGTCATTCAATCATTCAATCAATCAGTCAATTGTATGCACCGCTCCGCCCTGTCATACCTCCACTCCGGCCTCTCGGTGATCCCCGTCTCCCCCACCAAGCGCTCCACGATCAAATGGGAACCCTACCAGACGGTCCCCATGGATCCCGCCGACTGTGAACGCCACTTCCGCTCCGCCTGGGGAATCGCCCTGGTCTCGGGACCGGTCTCCGGCGGACTGGAGGTCATCGACTTCGACGCCCATGAGCACGACATCGGCGACATCTTCAACCGCTTCATGGCCGGCGAAGAAGTGTCACAGATTTTTGCCCGGTACGAAATCCCCGTCGAACGCTCCCCCCGCGGAGGCTATCATATTATATATAGGTATGAATCCGATACCTACGAAGGCAACCGCAAACTCGCCAACTGGCCCGACGGCCAGTCCATGATCGAAACCCGCGGCCAAGGAGGCTACACCATCGTCCACCCCTCCCCCGGCTATGACATGCAGAACGGCTCTCTCCTCAATATCCCCACCATCAGCAAAACCGAACGCGACAGCCTGATCACCCAAGCCAAAAAATTAAATCAGTCAATCAATCATTCAGTCAATCAATCAATAAATAAATCAGTCATTCAATCATTCAATCAATCAGTCAATCATCAATGTACCGACCCCGTCAGTTACTTCAACTGGCACTGCCAACCTTACGCCAAAAATTTACTGGAGGAATCCGGCTGGAAACTCCTCTCCACCGACCCCACCGATCAGATCGAATACTGGCAGCGCCCCGGCAAGGAAGGGCGCGACCACTCCGCCACCTGGGGCCACCGCCAGGGCATGTTCTACGTCTTCAGCTCCTCAGCCCCGCCATTTCAAAACGAATGCTACTACTCCCCCTTCCAGATCCTGGTGCTGCTGCGCTTCAACGGGGCCTGGCAGCAGGCCGCCTGCTGGATCGGCGCAAAGTACCTCAACGAATCCGATCACTACGTCCGGGTCGGTACCGACTATTTCCGCATCATCTCCAAAACCGACCGCTTTGGCATCCGCCGCACCGAACTCAAGCCCTGGAAACTCGAAACACTCAAACAGGATTACGGCAAGATCATCCTCGACAAGATCAATCGCTTCGACGACTTTACCATCCGCCCCGACAACCGTGCCTTCGAACCGGTCATCGACAACTGCTACAACCTCTACCGCCCCTTCACGCACCAGCCTCAACCGGGTCCCTGGCCCTGGACCGAACTCCTTGTCCGTCACATCTTCGGCGAACAGTACGAACTGGGCATCCGCTACCTGCAGATCCTCTACCTCCACCCCGATCGCCTCATGCCCATCCTGGTCCTGGTCAGCCGCGAGCGGCAAACCGGCAAAACCACCTTCCTCAACTGGCTCAGCATGATCTTTGGCGACAACATGGCCATGGTCTCCCCCGACGACCTGGTCAATGGTTTCAACTCCACCTATGCATCCAGCAACATCATCGCCGTCGAGGAAACCATCATCGAGAAAAATGTCACGGTCGAAAAGATCAAGGCCCTGGCCACCCAGAAGTTCATCTCCGTCAACCAGAAATACGTCACCCAATACCGCACCCCCTTCTTCGGCAAGATCATCCTCACCTCCAACAACGAGGACAAGTTTGCCCGCATCGACGACGAGGAGATCCGCTTCTTCATCCGCAAGGTAGGCATCCCTTCTGTCTCCAACCACCGCATCGAGGCTGACCTGGTCGGCGAGATTCCGGCTTTTCTTCACCACCTCACCTCCCTGCCGCCGGTCGACTTCTCCATCGACCGTACCGGCTTCACCCCCGCCGAGCTGCAGAACACCTCGCTGAACCTGGTCCGCCACGAGTCCAAATCCGGTCTCTACCGCTCCATGTTCCTCCTCTTCGAAGATCTCTTCCTCAACGAACTGGCTGGTCACGACCGCTTCCTGGCCGATGTTAAGGCCATCAGGCAGCGTTTCTTCGACCGCGATCCGAAGGTCGACCTGGCCTACATCCGCCAGGTGCTCCGCAACGAGTTTAAGCTCTCGCCCATGCCCGATTCGGTATATTTCAACCCCTTTGTCTTCGAACCGGGCAAGCAGGGCCGTCCCTACCTGTTCGAACGCGCCATGTTTACCGGCGAAAAATCCACCCCCGTTTCACTCCCATTTTAACCATGAACGATGTTCCGGATTTTATTTTTTCAAAATCCCTGTTTTGTTTGGCCTTTTTGTTTGACCGGTTCAAACAAACCTTTTTCCGTTGGTTTTTGTTTGAAATTTTGTTTGACCGCAAATCCCCGTCATTACTACTACTATATTATATTCTTAAGAATCAGACAAGAATATAAGTAAAGAAATAATATTCAATAGCAGTGTAATAGTATATAGAAAGTTTCAAACCCATGTTTTTTGTTTGTTTGTTTGGAAATCATGCCTGAAACCTCATAATCAACACATTAATACCAAATACCCGTCAAACAAACTTTTTTACCCTAATGGCCCTCGAAGTAACCATCATCGACAACCGTAAGTGCTATTCATTCGAAACCGGAAACCGTTTCTTCACCGTCGCCGGCGTCGAATACGAAATCGTCTCCTCCGATGCCATCCCCGGCGACGAAACCTGGGCCGGCGTCAGCCACACCTTCCGCAGGAGGTTTCCCGGCCCCGGCGATGAACCCTGGCAGCGCTGGGAGTGTCCCATGGCCATCCTGGTGCAGAAGATCCTGGAGGACCAGGGCGTGGATCCGCTGTCCGATACAGTTTCCTCACAACATCCGTTCTCTCCAACTCCATTCCGGCAGCCTAACTCCACACCGGGTCATTCCGTTCAGAATCTGAAACTTGATCTGTTTTCCTGATGCAAACAGGTTAGGTAGGATTGCGTTTACAGTCAAGCCTTTTAAAGATTTTTCTGGTTTATTCTTGCTTTTCAAAAAGCAAATAAACTTATCTTTACCCATTGCATGTAATCAATAACATATAATCAGAATAATCAAAAACAAATGTTTTATCTCAGGAATTATGCGATAAGTTAAACACCTATCATGTAATTCCAATTTTGTATAACATTAGATCTTGGTTTATTCAATTGTTAGCAAAAATTATAAAAATGAAAAACAATGAGTAAAAAAAACGACACCGCCAAGAACAAGAAATATCTTTCTGTGAAGGATAAACTTGAATTCATACATAATCATTGTAAAGAACCAGAATTGTTCGAGGACTTAAAGCAACTTTTTAGAAAAAAGGGTTTTTTAAAAGTTTCCATAGAACACGGTAATAAAGAATTTGGCAAGGATTTAGTTTTTTGTTTAAATGACAAAATATTTAAGGAAGATAAGTGGTATGCTGTCATCGTAAAAAACAAAAATGCATCCCAAAATGATTTTGTAACAGGAGGTGAGATATTCCAACAAATTGAACTTTCAACAAAAACCCCTTATAAAGATAGCAAAGGAGTTGATCATTATATTTCTGGTCTATTTATCATTATAAACGGTTCTGTTAGTTTTAATGCTGAATTAATCATGAAAGATTTTTTTCCTCAAATTTTGCTTTCAAATATAAAAATTTGGGATTATCAAGAACTTGCAAACGAGATTGATTCAAATATTAAAGAAATATTTTTAGATAAAGTAGAACCTATTATCAACGTCTTCAATAAAACTCAAATATCAAAACTCTCCGACCTTAGAACTACAAACCAACTTTTTAATCTCGATATCGAAGACATTGACGACATTTTTGTAAATGTACAAACTACTTATTCAAGACATATTAGAAAGTTAAATGAGTATATGAGTTTTGAAAGTGGCGAAAAAAGTAAAATTGACGATGATATTGATGGGATTAAGGAAATCCTACAGTCAGATAAAAATTTTATTATTCATGGAATTGCAACAAGTGGTAAATCGCTTTTACTAAGAAGACTTGGTATTAAGGCTCTTCACCCAAAAGACGGAAAACCTAACTGTGTGTTCTTTGTAGATTTGCCAAAAGCAGTAAATATTTTAAAGAAAAAAGAAGATCTTAATTTTGAACAAATAATGTTGAATCAATTTTTTGAGTATACAGATGGTGAGGTATTTAATAGTGTCGATTTTGAAAAAGTTTTCCTTCTACTTGATTCATTAGATGAAATAAAATCAAATGATTTAAAACTTCACACGATAAATGAAATTGACAAATTTTCAAATCAAAAACGTGATTACAGAATTCAAATATTGCTAACTACTCGGACAACCGAAATAATAGATAAAGAAAACCTACTTAAGGAATTTGAGAAATCTGAATTACTCCCATTTAATGTTGGTCAAGCTTTAACTTTAGTAAAAAAGATTATACCTGACAATAAGGCAAAATCTAATGCTTTTATTTCCGCTATGAAGGATACTCTATTAAGGTCTGGGCTAATGAGGACACCGCTTGCATTGACTTTGATGGCAATATTATATCGAGATGACAAGATTGATTTAAAAGAACTTCCAGCTAACATCACAGAGCTATATAATAAGTTTGTTGATACTTATCTTAATAGATGGGACTCAACGAAAGGAATATCACTTCAGTACAAGTATGAACAAACTAAAAACATCCTTGCATTTATTGCATTTAGAATGCATACTGATGGTACTAATTCTATTAATGAAGATAAGTTGTATGAATACCTCAATGAACTCAAAGAAGATTATAGCTATGAAGAACTTTATAATTTGGAAAATTTTACCGAACATTTGAAATTGACCAATGGCGTTTTTAATTATGATAACATAAGTGAGGTGTTTTCATTCTATAATCACTATTTTCAGGAATACTTTGTAAGCTTGTGTATTGATGATTCTACAGAAAGCAAACTAAATGAGAATTTCTTTTCAGAATGGTGGGAAAACTCGATAGTTTTTTATTGTGGTAAACAACCAAAACGTGATGTATTTTTAAATAATACTTGCAAAAAACTTGTTCCGATTGCTCTAAAAGATAAATATACATATATTCAATTGCTCTCAAAATGTTTACAAGCAAGTCATTCAATACCTAAGAAGAGTAGGGTTAAGACGGTTGAGAGACTAGTATTTGAATTTGATAAATTCTATATTTTATTCATTGAAGAAGGCAAAGAAGGAAAGACACTTGCCGCCTCAAATTCAACGATGAATATCATTATTCAATTTCGAGATTTTTTCGAGAAAATATTTTGGTCAAAACATATTACTACTCCTGAGGTTTTAGATTATTTTAATAGTGTGTTGATTGACAATCCCGACAAATTTACAGACGTTACAAGGTACTGTATGTCGTATTTCATCTCAATGCACACTGGATCACCAGCAGCATTAGAATTATTTCTTCAGTATAATAACCTTTCAATTATTTGGACAAGAATTCTATACGTTGACATTAACCTATTTAAATTCAAAAAGAAAGTAGATGAAAAAACGTTTGCAAGAATTAGAAAAAAAATGAGGACACACAAGTTTGCGATTTTGGAACAATTAAAGGGAAGGAGTACAGAATTTCTTGGCAAGTTGGATATTATTGGCGGTGAAGAATAACTTTTGCTAACAGCAAACAAGCGTAACTGCCTGACAAAGTTGTGCCTTGATAACAAAGTTTTGTGCGAAGGCAGTATATGCCTGTTTGCGAACCGTTATACACAATTTTTTTAAAACAATTCATATAATAAACTGATAATGAGCAAACAACCAAAACCAGATTCTAAAAAATACACTGACTTAATTTCTGAAATTCAAAAGGGTCAAATTAAAGTACCAAAGTTTCAAAGAAATTTTGTTTGGAGTATCGACAAAACGGCAAAACTTCTTGACAGTATTTTGAAAAGTTATCCCATCGGAACTTTTATATTATGGGAAACAAACGAGCGGTTGAATGACATTAAAAACATTGGAAATTTAGAATTGCCACCTGTTCCAGATGATATTAAAGTACAATATGTTTTAGACGGACAACAGCGAATTACTTCTCTTTACGCAGCATATTTAGGAGCCAAAATTCAAAAAGAAGGTGAAAAGAAAATTACAAACTATGGGGAAATTTATGTTGACTTGGATGGCGATCTAGATGATAATGATAATCAAATTGTTGTTTCCGAAGTACCTGAAGGTAAATGCATAACATTAAATGAAGTTTTAAATTTTAATGATAATCTTCTCAAAATTAAAGAAAATTACTCTGACGAACATTTCAAGAAAATACATCAATTCTCACAGACCTTCGCGACCTATGATTTTTCTACGATAGTTTTAAGAAAAGAGGATATTGATTCAGCTATTGAAGTTTTTACCAGAATTAATACCGGCGGTCAAACATTGACCTTATTTGAAATTATGTCAGCTAAAACCTATGATGAAGAACAAAACTTTGACATGGAAGATAGGTTTCAAGAATTGCTCAAAGAATTAGCTGAAAGAAAGTATGACACTATTTCAAGCTCAGTAATTTTAAGTGTGCTTGGACTTGTTTTAAGTAAAAACAAGGAATGTAAAAGGAAAGTAATTCTTCAACTTGACAAACAAAACATAATTGATATTTGGGATGTTGTAATATCCTCACTTAAAAATAGTATTGATTATTTTCGTTCTGTGTATCGCATTCCTGTTTCATCTATTTTACCCTACGATTCACTTTTAGTCCCATTTACATATTTCTTTTATTATCAGAAAGAGAAACCCAAAGGTGAACAGATTAAATTTCTGGAAGAATTTTTCTGGAGAATGTCGTTGTCCTCTAGATATTCAAGTTCTTCCGAATCAAAGCTCGCTCAGGATATTAAAAGAATTGACAAAATACTAATGAACGAAAGACCAGAATACGATGACATTAAGGTTTATTTGAATTCACCAAAAGATTTAATTGATACAAACTTCAGCGCAGGAAGTAGTTACTGCAAAGCTGTATTATGCTTGCTTGCATATCATGAGCCGAAAGATTTTGAAGATAACGGGAAAGTAATTCTGGATAATTCATGGTTAAAAGTGGCTAATAGCAAAAACTATCATCATTTTTTCCCAAAAGCATATTTGAAAAAGGCTGGCATTAGAAATGAAAACAGTCTCATAAACATAACGCTGGTAGCTGCCGATTTAAATAAAAGAAAAATTAGAGCTAAAGCTCCTTCAATTTATGTGCAAGATTTTTGGGAGGTTAATGAAGAATTGCCAAAATCATTAAAATCTCACCTAATTGAAAATATTGATGAATTTGGAATTTTAAGTGATGACTACAATATCTTCCTGGAAAAAAGGGCAAACGCTATTTACATAGAACTCAAAAATAGAATCGAATTAAAACATAAGAAATGTAACCAAGAAGAAGAAATCAAAGAACTTATTTTAGTTGGAGAAAATGAACATGTAGAATTTAAATCCACGTTACGTTATGATATTCGTGAAGCTAAGGTCAATAATAAGCTTGAATTCGTGATTGCAAAAACAATATCCGCATTCCTAAATTCAGATGGAGGAACACTTATCATGGGTGTTGATGATGATGGAAATATTATCGGCTTGGAAAAAGATTTTAATACTCTTGCAAAAAAGGACCTTGATGGATTTGAATTACAACTAAGACAAGTTATAAAAAGTTATTTGGGGGCTAATTATGAAAAGTATTTTAAAGTCACTTTCCCAAAAATCGATAGTACAGAGATATGTATAGTAAAAATCACAAAATGTGGCAAACCTGTTTTTGTAACTTTTGAAGGGAAAGATTATTTCTTTGTCCGTACTGGAAATTCCTCTTCACCATTAAATCGTCAAGAACAAAGTGAGTATGAAAAATTACATTGGACTTAAAAAATGAAAATAAAAAACTGTGCATAATACGACATACAAATAAAGACAAACCGGTATGACTGACAACCCCACCAGCTAACCCACATTTCAAAAATTATCAAGCCCTACAAGCCGTCATGAAAAGAAAAGATTGCTAAACAGTGCAGTTTTTCAAGCGCTTTACTAATCTGAAAATATCTATGCAATTAAAATCATCATATTTCTTAGAAGGTATAAAAGCAAAGTTTTTGGATCATTTCAAGGGTGAGATTCTTCTTTCAAATGAATTTAATTATTCTGATAATTGGGAGCAAACACTTGAATCACCTGCGATTGATAATACAGGGAAAAAGAAACTTGAAAACGAACTACAAGAAAAACAAAATCAGTTTGACGGCATAATAAATTGGTTGTCATGGTTTCATACTGATCGTGATATAGAACTTCCTGAAATACCAAATCAAATTCTTTCAGTCCTAAATAATCTGATAAGCCGAGGCGAGTTTACAAAACCAACATTATTCGTTGAGAAAATATTTTCTGAAGCATTTCAAAAAACTAATGTTCAATTAGATGAAGGTTCAGGAAGCATCAATTCAAATTTACTAGACATTTCAAGAGAATTCTTCAACTCTGTTTGGACAGCTTTACACATTATTGACACTACGCCAGAATGTGATAATTCAAACAAAATAAAATTGGGAGACCCAAATTCAACTTTTGAACGATGGTTTATTTCCGATTTTGTTACAGATCAAACTTCATTTATAAGACAAATACTTCAACAACAACGGTCATTAAATTCACTTTGTTTACCGGAACAGCAAACAGGTTTTAAAGGTAATAGAGTTGATTTTTCAATAGAGTGTCCATACTATTTTTCAGACGAGATTCAAGAATATTATTGGAAAAAGAATTTTGAACTAAAGAGACGACATGGATTAGTAATTGAAATTGATGGTGCACCGCACCATGAACTTGCACCACAAAAAATTCATGACACTAACCGAGACACAGCAATAAAACTTTCCAGATGGAAAGTTCAGCGTATTACATCTGCAAATAAAATTATAGAATCTAAAAACGCCGTCTCAACTTTACTTCAAACTCCTTTCGTTCAGATAACAAAAAAGAATTTTGAAATACAAAAAGAAGAAAGAAAACTCTTTAATCAAATAACCTTATCTCCAATAGCAATTGCGAGAATTCAGAAACTTATAATTAGATTCCTTATTTCTTTAGGCAATACCATACTTGAGAAAAGTAATTTCAAAGTAGCTGTTGTTGAAAGAGATATTCCTTGTGGCTATATTGCAATTGACGACTTGAATGAGCAAATAAATAACCTTTGTCAGTTAAAGGGTGAAAGGAATTTGCCAAAGATAGAGGTTGCGGTTTTCAATGATTCTGAATATTCAGATTCACCGCTTCAATTAGGAAAAGTGTTACAATCATCAAGTCTGAATCTTGTTGAAAATGATTTTGATTTAATTATTGACCATTCTATTCTCAGAAGGGAGGGAATTTTTCTAGATGATTCTATAATCCAATCCGACAAAACAATTGTTATTCGGACAACACATTATACAGAGAATAGGAATGAAAATATTCTTTGCACTGACTCCATTATATATAAGGAGATTGTCAATTACAGAACTGACGGAACTTATGAAGAGTATGAAACAGAAAAACAATTATTGACTTATTTCCTACAAAATATTTTTAGGAAGAATGCATTTAGAATTGGACAATTGCCAATATTAAACAGAGCATTGCAACTTAAATCTGTTATTGGATTGCTTCCAACAGGAGGAGGCAAATCATTGACCTACCAATTGGCTGCAATACTTCAACCGGGAATAACTCTAGTTGTGGACCCTATAAGGTCGTTGATGATTGACCAGTTTCAAAACCTGTCAAAGTCAGGAATTGAAAAATGCAATTTCATAAACTCAACTTTAGACAATATTGAAAGAGAAATAAACATGAGTAATCTTGAAAAAGGTGAGATACAGTTCTGTTTTATTTCTCCAGAAAGATTAGTTACTGAGGAATTTAGAGAAACTCTAAAAGAATGCGGGTTGAAAAGAAAATATTTTTCATACTGTGTGATTGACGAGGTTCATTGCGTTAGTGAATGGGGGCATGATTTTAGAACACCATATTTATCTTTGGGGAAAAATGCAAGGAAGTATTGCCCGACATTTAAGAGGGCATATCTCCAGGAAGATTTTCAACTTCCTCTTTTTGGTTTAACGGCGACAGCATCATTTGATGTTTTAGCAGATGTAGAAAGAGAATTGGAAATACTATCAACGGAAGTTGACGAAACGATTGTAAGTTTTGAAAATACATTGCGTGAGGAGATTCAGTATGCACTAATCCAAACAGACATAAACTTTCACACAAACCAACTTCCTGCTGCACAGAGATTGAATGTTTGGCTAAACCCCAATTTAAAAGGTGCAACTTACTATGCAAATATAAATTACTTTAACCCGCCTCATGTTGATGTTCTCGGAAATGTAATCGGTGAAAAGCCACTCACAGATGAAATTGGAAAGAGAAAACAAAATGAAGTGATTGATATACTTCAAAATCAATTTATTCAAAATTGGAATCTCTATTCAACTGCAATAGCTCAGAATGAACTCTTACACATTTCATTCACAGAATATTTGGATGAAAAACAAAAGGCAAATTTTAATAATAATGAAGAAATTTATGTTGCAAGAAAAAAATCGGACATAATTCACGAAGAGGAAATCAATACTGGCAATATTTGGAATGAAAATAAAAACGGCTTTATCATTTTTGCTCCCCATAGAACTGGCTATTTCGGTGTAACAGATAAATTCAAGAAAGTCAAAGACCAAAATGGCAATCTCTTACCTGTGGCAAGAAGACATGGAATTTTTGATAGAGTTCAAGGACTCTTTTCTTCAGGCATATTCATGGGCTCAGGTGATGATTCAGACGATATAACTAGTGAAGAAATTCAGTCCGAATCATTAAAGTGTCAGGAGAGGTTCACAAACAGCGACATAGCCGTCATGGTTGCGACTAAAGCATTTGGAATGGGAATCGATAAACCAAACATTCGTTCTACAATTCACTTGAATATGCCAAGTTCTCTTGAAAGTTTTGTGCAGGAATCAGGGAGGGCAGGCAGAGATGGAAAACTTGCAATTTGTTTTCTTCTATTCAATCAGCAGCGCTTAAAATATTTTACTCCAAGAACTTACAGGAACCTTTTTTCAGGTAATACAAAGCATGGTTTTGATCGAAAGAAAGTTCAGTTGTCAGATTATACAACCTGCTTACAACTTAGACAGATTGCAAATGCAAATCTCTTAAATGATAAACTTCGTTATCTGAAATCAGATTTCGAAAATGTTCTAACGAACATTAATAACCCCTTGCTTGACACTGCATTTCCTGCTACCGATTTATTGCATAGAGAAAAACTAAATATTTCCGCAGAAGAACAATGGGTTGACTTTGATATTCTTGAATTCTTTCATTATAATTCATTCAAGGGTATTAAAAAGGAACTTGTAATGCTGGACGAGTTACTCAATGAAATTTCTTTTCCACAGAGGCAAAAATTAAACGAGATTGAAGAAGAATATTTTGCTGTAACTCAAACAAAGTTGATTTGTAACTTTAGTACAAATCCTGCCTTCGAATATTATATTTGGATTACAGATGTTGAAGAAAAAACATTCGGCTGCCTGAAGACAGATACATTTAATGTAAGGTGGAAAGAGGATGGCGGTTTGGAACAAACCTTCGCTATTTCAGTTCTCAATCAGTTTAAGAATTTCATTTTACAGCACAAAGATTTTATTCGACTAACAACCAACCAACAGCGGCATTACTTACTGAAAACAATGGTTTTAGTAGGGAACAGAGAAGGATTGATTCATGCGCTTCGAAGAGGAGAAACGAAACTTGACTTAGGATTACAAAACAGATACTACCAAACTAAAGACAATAAAGGAGATTTCATACCCAACACTCCTTGGTTGCTTCAAATGATTCAAACTCTTAAAAATAATTTCGCAGAAATAAACGTTTTGCCTGACACTGAAATAGTTGACAAGTTTCTCCAAAATATTTTTGCTCAAAATCAAATTAAAGAACCAGTTTCATCAGTAGAAGATTTATGGAATAACATTGAAAAGTACTATCAACTTCTACCTAACTATGGTCAGAATTATGATGTTAGTTTACTTCACACAGACCAAATAGAATCTAATTTAGCCAAAGCATATTACAGCGACCGAAATAGTGCTGATACTTTAAAAGCTATTTATAGATTAATGAGCATTGGCATTGTGAACGATTACGAAATTGACTACAGAAGAAGAACTGTATTACTGAAATTTTCGGCATACGATGTTCCAAGAATTTATAAATCAAATTTGAAAGATTTTATCAGGAGATATTATTCAGAAGTTCAATCGCAGAATTGGATTGAGCAATTAAAAATCGGCAATGAAAACGACATAAATGAGTCAGTCACAAAATGTTTGAAAACTTTGATAGAATTTGTCTACGAAGAAACAGAAGAAAAAAGATTTCAAGGCATTAAAGAAATGGTTGAAGCTATTCAACGAGGATTGCCTCAGCCAAATGAAACTCCGATTGAAGGAAATAAAAGATTCAAAGAGGAGATTTACTATTACTTCAATGCGAAGTATGCCAGAAGATATGTTTTGCCAACTGGTGAATCCGCTTCATTAGTTGGAGATACAATGAGAGGAACTATTTCGGATTTTGACATTTGCGAAAAATATTTTCGTGTACTTAGAGAGGACAGAGGTGCATATCTTTCGAACCTAAAACATCTACGCGGTTCAACACAGAAAATTTTAAGAGCGGTCAATCAGAATAATGCCTGTTTGAAAATCTTAAAGGCATTTTCTCTTTATCAGTTAAGCCAAACACAGACATATTTTATTGATGAAGTGATTGACCCTGTTGACGGTCTTTTTGTTACAGGTTTTGTTTCTTTATTTCAAGAATCAAATTGGAAATTATCTGAAATACAAAATGCTCTTGACAAATTAGAAATTGAGTGTGACAGATATTTCCCAGAACATAGATTCAAAAATGAATGGTTAGCGTGTAGAGAATCCATTTTTTTAAAACACCACAATTGGTGGCTTTCAAATTTTAATAACAGAGTAAACCAATAAAATTATGCCAGAACTACAAGAAATACAAAGACAAATTCATGCTGAAATTTCCAAATTGCAGGAAAATTTAGTAGCATTGAACAGTATTAGCATTGAACTTGAACAAGCCAAAAAACTTGTAAAAGAACATATTACAAAAATTGATAAGTACATTCGGAGTATTCAAACTCATTCAACCAAATTGCAAGATTTGTTTTCAATGTATGCCGATGAAATTAAAGAGCATACGATAAAGGAAATAAATCGTGCAAATTCATCGCTTGAAGCGGTTTCAAATGAAATATTACGAACTGTCAATTCTCTTAAGAATGAAATAACAAATCTCTTACTAACAAATGAGGAACTCGTCATAGAAGCAACTAGATTGTTTAAGCAGATTGATGAAATTAAGCTGCCTAAACGATTTGATGATATAGATATAAACATTTTTAAGGTTAAGGAAAATATTGCAAAATTTGAAAGTAATGTTGAAGCTGATTTTAAATCTATAAAATCGGAGATTAATATTATTCATAATAGTAGTCTTGAATTGAAAAAGCAAAATAAAATCACATTCTATTTCTCAATCGTAATAAGTGTCATTGTAATAATTACACTTATTGTTTTAATAATGAAATAAAATGACACCCAACAAAGCATACACATTTTCAAGCCACACAAGCCTTGGTATAATTGATCTAAAAAAGTAGAAATACGGCACATATACATAAGAAGAATTAGAATTTAACGGCATACCACAAAAGATTAAAGAAGTTGAATCAGATCTTGAAAAGACCATTACATCATGTTACCGTAAACTGAAAGGTTATGGGATACAACTCCATGAAGTCAAAGAATTTGTGATTTCAAAGATCTACCATTAACAAATTCGTCTTCATAGTATCGATCTTTAAATCAATTGAATAAGATGAACAAAGCAGACTTGATCCATAAACTAAATTCACTTGGAGGCATCACCAACGACGAACGCGCCTACCTGATCAATCTAGTCAATACTAAAAAGAAGTACGGTCTTGTTTGGGAAGAGAAACCAGAAGACGTGGAGGAACTGCTGCGGGAAAACTTGCCCATTTTGCGAGAAGTGGCGGAGAAACGAATTTTGTCTAAAGATTTGCCCACTCCTGAAAAGAAAGATGAGACCCTGTTCGATGGTGAGGAAACAGATGAATTGCCCACTCCGCCGAATCACATACTGATCGAAGGGGACAACCTTCATGCTTTGACGGCGTTGACTTTTACCCATGAAGGAAAAGTAGATGTAATTTATATTGACCCACCTTATAATACAGGTAATAAAGATTTTAAATACAACGACAGTTTTGTTGATCGTGAAGATAGCTACCGCCATAGCAAATGGCTCAGTTTTATGCACAAACGACTTTTGATTGCCAAGGATTTGTTGCGCGAAACAGGCGTTGTTTTCATTTCAATTGATGATAATGAGCAGGCACAGCTAAAATTATTATGTGATGAAATCTTTGGTGAGAATAATTTTTTAGCTGATGTCATTTGGGAAAAGGCAGATAGTCCAAGAATGGATGCAAATTTTTTCTCTTCACGCCATGACCACACATTAGTCTATGGGAAAAACATCAGTTCACTTGTATTAGGGAAAATTAATACAAGCGATGAATCTGTTCCAGTGCACTATTCGAAAATTGATAAATCAGGCCGAGCATTCTATTTAAAACCATTGAGAGCGATGGGGAAAGATGGGAAAAGAGAAGCACGCCCAACGATGTACTACGGCGTAACAGCACCTGATGGGACAATTGTTTTTCCGAAAAATCCTGATGGTACCGATAGTAGATGGAGATGGAGCAAAGATAAACTAGAGAACGAAATAGATAGAACGGAATGGTTGAATACAAAAAGTGGGTGGTCTCTTTATTTCCGAATTTATGCCGACGAAAATGAGTCAAAACCTCCAGAAACAATATGGTTTAATAAAGATGTCGGTAGTAACCGAACATCTAAATTAGAATTAACAAGCATATGTCCTAATTCGCCTTTTGACACACCTAAACCATTGGGTCTGATAAAAAGGATTTTAAATCTGACTTCTGTTAATGTGGATTTTCCAATTATTTTGGATTTTTTCGCCGGCTCAGGCACCACCCTTCATGCCACCATGAATCTTAATGCGGAAGATGGTGGTTATCGCCAATGTATTCTGGTTACCAACAACGAAAATAATATTGCCGAAGAGGTTTGCTACGAACGCAACAAGCGTATAATTCAGGGATACACAAATGCCAAAGGGCAATGGATTCAAGGCTTGACAAAAAATAACCTAAGATATTACAAGAGTGATTTTGTTCCCCGCGAACAGTCGCTAAAAAACAAGCGTCAATTAACTAAATCAGCCACTGACTTACTTACGATTAAAGAAAATTGTTACACTGATTGCACAGATGAGTTCCTTTCAGGAAATCAATCCTGGATTAAATTATTTAGCGATGACCTTTCTCAATTTCTCTGTATCATTTATGACGATGGAAAAATTGAAGAGGCGGTTATAGTTCTGAAACAACTGATTGTTGACAGACAACCTGAAAAATCGGTAAAAGTGTATGTCTTTAGCAATGGACAGTATCCTTTCACAGAAGAATTTGAAGAGGTTCTTCAACACATTACACTATGTGCCTTACCAGATGCAATTTACAAGGCGTATCAAAATGTTCTGCCATCAAAAAAAAGCCCCCGGATTTTAGAGTTTGAGGATATTAGCGATGAGTCAGCAAGCCAAACAGCCAATGTTTTTGTTGATAATGATCTTTTTAATCAGGAGGGCTGAAAGATGATCACGTTGAAAAGATACCAGTCAGAAGCAATTGAAAATCTAGTATATAACACCTACAAATTGTTAAAGCGACCAGGCGCTCGGCAAAACCTGATATTCAAAGCGCCAACCGGCGCCGGAAAAACCATCACGATGGCCGCATTCCTTAACCGGCTGTCCGAAGAGTTGCCCGATAAACTTGATCTGGAAAAACGCAAGGTCTGCTATGTCTGGATTGCCCCAAACAAACTCTACATTCAAAGTTATAACGCCATCAAAGGATACTTTTCCGAAATGCGATCCATCAAACCAGTGTTTTTCGAGGATATCACCGATGGTCATATTAAACCAAATGAAGTCTTATTCGTGAACTGGGAAAGCATCAATAAAGAAAAAAATCTCATGGTTCGCGAAAACGAACAGAATAAAACACTCTATTCCTATGTAAATGCAGCTCGTCTCAACGATATCGAAATCATTGTGATCATCGATGAGGAGCACATGTTTGCCAATCCCAGAACAGCCAAACGGGCCAATGAAGTTTTAAGCCGTATTTATCCCAAAATTGAAATCAGGGTTTCCGCAACGCCAACTTCCAATTCCGATTATAAAACGGTCATTGAGCGTCAGGATGTGATTAAGGAAGAAATGATTAAAGAAGGAATTGTCCTTAATCCTGCTTTAGATTCATTCGAGCAGGAAGGAGGGAAAACTCTCGACCAGATGTTGATCGACATCTCATTGCAGAAACGTCAGGACCTGCTTGCAGCCAATGAAAAGCTCAACAATTCTATCAACCCTCTTCTTCTGATTCAACTACCCAATGACACCTCCGAAGAAAATACGTTGGACGACCAAAAATATATTGACATGGTCATTCAATATCTTGAGGTCTATCATGATATTTCCGTCAAAAACAACAAGTTGGCCATTTGGCTCAGTGGCAAAAGGGACAACCTTCAAGACATTGAAAAGCCAGACAACATGGTTGAAGCGTTGTTGTTTAAGCAAGCCATTGCGCTGGGGTGGGATTGCCCTCGGGCCGCTGTCCTTCTGATATTCCGTGAACTAAAAAGCACCGTTTTTACTGTTCAGACTGTCGGACGGATTCTCCGTATGCCTGAACAAAAGCATTATCCCGATGCAATGCTCAATCAAGGTTACGTTTATACCAATCTGAGCAAAGACAGAATACAGATTGTGGCTGACGATATGAATTACATTACCATGAACAAGGCCATTCGTCGGGAACCCTATAAACCTGTTGCTCTTTTATCAAGCTACATTAACAATAAATTAATTCGCAATCGTCTTGGATCAAAATTCCGTATCACGTTGTACGAAACAGCAGAGGAGTTGTGGGGTATCAGCAAAGCTTTGGAGGATGTAAGTATCCACGAACGGAATCGGCAAATCCTCATCCAGAGTATGATCGATGTCAACGTAAATACAATTGAGATTGTTATTCCTGAAAATGTCATACTTACAGGTGATATTGAGATAAAAATTGTCACTGATACTGCCAGGTTTGCCAAAACTACCGATGAACTCAATCAACTTTTTCGGCAATTTTGTCGTAGCAACGTAGGTTCCTTTGCACCGGTAGACTCAACGCCAGTGCTGGAAATGGCATTAAAAATGCTCTTTGAGGAATACCTGGGTTTTAATGAATTTGAATCAATCAAGATTATTCTCTATGCTCAAAATCAGCCTTCATTCATAGAGTTGATAAACAAAGCATTGGAGCGATATTCAAAAATTCAGGAAGAAAAAGCCCAAACTATAAGCAAAGAACTCATCAAATACTCTTGGGAGGTACCCTCCGAAAGAATTTATAATGAATTGTACGTAAAGATTGATATTGCTTCCCATGTGCTGGAACCCTTTTACCAATATCACAAAGCATCCAAACCGGAAGCAGTATTTGCCAATTTTCTGGATGCTAATAAAGCCCACATCGAGTGGTGGTACAAGAATGGAGAAAGCGCCAAAGAACACTTTGCAATACCATATGTGGATTATACAGGCAAAGAAAGTTTGTTTTACGTTGATTACGTTATCCTTTCGAAAAATGGCACTACCAGCCTTTTTGATACTAAATCATCAGGTAGCGATCCGGCCAATGCCCATTTAAAACACAATGCCTTGATTGATTATGTCAATGAAAGAACAAAAAAGGGATTACCCACAATTGGAGGAGTGATCATCGGGAAAGAAATCAACAATACTATTGTCTGGCAATTTTGCCGGAATAAAATTGAAAACACAAAAGATCACACAGGTTGGGACTTTTATAATCCTGCACTTACAAATATCAATTAACGTTATGGCAAAAAAAGGATTAGACACCACATTTCTTCATTATGGCATCCGAAAAGAAGATATCAGCCTGATTGAAGCCATATGCCTGGAGCATAAACTTGAATTTGACTGGATAAAGGAGGAAATCCTGAAGGAATTTCATGAAAAGAAGATCCGAAACCAGGAGGTGGATGGAAAAACAGTTGAAAAAATAATCGAAAAAGCGCTTCAAAAAATCAAGTAACATGCTGATTAAAAGAATTAAAGCCAGGAATTTTAAAACTTACCTGAACCTCGATCTCGACATTTCTGTTTTAGCAGATCGGCCTATCATCCTGATCGGCGGTGCAAACGGTGGTGGAAAAACCACTTTTTTTGAAGCTATCTATGGTGCATTGTACGGGTTGCAAATTCACTCAGCCCGCCATTTTCGCGAGTTACTGAATGCCGGTACCTTAGGACATGAGGATGAGAAAATTGAGCTGGAGCTGCATTTCATGGGAAAAGTTCTATCAGAAGATCAGCACTATGTTCTTAGTCGATCATATCGGCTCAATCCGGCAGGAAATCCCGTCGAAAGTGTAAAGTTGAATATGAATGGCACAATCTTTCTGTATGGCACTGCAACCCCACCGGCCCAAAGGGCAGAACAGGAAGCCCAGGTAAACAAAATCATCAAAGCCAATTTGCCCCAGGAACTCAGTCGCTATTTTCTTTTTGATGCCATGGAAGCTGGCAGTCTGTTGAAAGAAGACCAGCTTAACCGCGTCATCAAAGAAAACATCGAAAATGTGATGGGTTTCAACAAATATTTGCAATTAGCTAAATCTGCAGAAAATCTTTATCAAGCTTATACCGCTCAACGCCTTCAGGTTGAGAATGAAAAAAGTGAATATTTACAATTGGTTGAAACAAAAAAGAAGAAAGAAGAGGAACTAAAAAACCTTGAAGCGCAATTACAGGATGCATTGCAATATTCTGTCGCGAATAAAGAAATTTATGATAACCTTAAAGCGGGTATAAACCAGGAAGCTACCATAAAAACCAAAATAGAACAAACCAATATACAAATTGACAACATTCTAAAACGTGAAGGTCTGTACAAGAATGATGTCGAGTCATTTGTTAAAGATATGGAACTTAATGTTTGTTTGCCCAAATTGATTGAGGCGATTAAACCAGAGGTAAATCTTATCCTAAAAATCACAAAGCAAAAAGAGCAACAATTAAACAGCAACCTTTCCCCAGAAAAGGTAGAAGCCATCAGCGAAATTATTTTGCGTTATCTAAAACAAAATAACTTAACTATCAAAGACATACAACTTAGTGACCTGGTAGATTTTGTAATTTCCGATTCGAAAAATGCAATTTCCAATACTGAATACGACTTTCTCGATTTCTCAGAGATTCGGGCATTGGAGTCACTACTCGGTCAAAAATATTCTAATCCTTTCCCGGTAATCAATCAACAGCAGATTGAACTTGACCTTTCGATCAAACAAATACCGGTACTGGAAGCACAAATTGAACAGATGAAAGCCCAGATCACCGGCCGTGACTATACATTATTAAAGGCATATGAAGAAAATGAGGCAAACATCAAGCGAATAGAAAGGAATATTGACGAAATAGGGGTTGAAATTTCAAAAATCGACAAACGGTTGCATCAGTTCGACGTCCAGACCAATCAGGAACCAGATCCAAAATATGAAGCTTTGGGTAAACTAAAACCATTCTTCGATGATGTTGCCAACAAGCTGTTAAAGTCTAAAAAACAACAGATTGAATTAAAAATGAAGCAGGACTTGAACGTCAATCTGGCTGCATACAAGGATGTTATTGATCGGGTTGAGTTGTCTGAAAACCTTTTAAACCTCACCTTCAAAATTTATCACAAATCAGGCAATGAAATTTACCTGAACCAATTAAACACTGCATCAAAACAGGTGGTTGTGCAGGTTTTGCTAAAGGCTCTTCATGAATATGGTGATTATGATCCGCCAGTCATGATTGATACGGTAATGGGTGTACTTGATGAAAATAGCAGAGCCACAATCCTCGAGAACTATTTTCCGGAATTATCGCATCAAACCATCCTGCTTAGCTCCGACAGTGAAATACGGCCCAATACCGATCTCGAAAAGATTGATTCTTTCATCTCGAAATCCTTCACCCTGATCAGAGATCGCGAAAAGCAACTTACAGAAATTCAACCTGGTTACTTTGGGTTTACTCAAAAATATTAATTATGTCCTCAATCAACCTTCAAAATATCAGACAGTCTGAGGGATTAATGGAAGATCTCTCCGAAGTTCGTTCGAAAATAGAGCAACGCATCAACCTGGCTGATTACTCTCCAAATCAAAAACCGGTATCTCTCAATGGCAACAAAATAATGAGAATTTGCCTTCTGGCCGGTTTGACAAGCCAGGAACACCGTGATTTATCTTCTGTCGAGCAAGTCCAACTTTCCAAAACAAGTAACCGCATCTTTGAGAACCTGTTCACCCTGCATAATCTTGGGCTGGTTTACTCCGGATTACTCAAACTCCGTTATCGTGGGATCAACATTGATTGGAGTAATACAATAATGAAAAGCAAGATCATCAATGCGGAAATTCTTCGGGGTGCCAGGTTGCTTTCTAATGACCAGGTTGCCGAAGAGTGGCTAATGAACACTTTAACTCAAACCGGGACAAGAGCGGGTGCCATCCCATTTCTTAACCTAAATATTGGGAACTATGAAGACGACATCCCTGCCTTTTTAAATCTTAATGGAAAAGAAGTAACGAATACACAGATTATCATTGCCGGCAGCACTGGTTCTGGAAAATCAAATTTATTGGCCGTACTTATCAACGAAATCCGCAAACGTTCGATTGACAGTTCTTATCCGGTAAACTTTCTGCTTTTCGATTATAAAGGAGAATTTTCAGACCCGGCCAACAACTCCTGGCTCAGTCTATTTGAAACCGACCGGTCATCAATATTAAATCCGATATCATCGCCACTTCCGATAACCCCTTTCAAGGATTTTACCGGCAAAACCCAAAATGAGATCAACCTCTATTCCACCGAATTGGCCAATGCCATCATCGCTATCGACAATGCCCGGATGAGCGCTAACATGAACAACCGTCTGTCAGAAGCAATCATCAACGCCTATCGATCCACCTTAAGCAAACCAGTCACTTTTGAACTCATCCTGAAAGAATACACTAAACTTCAGTCGGAACGCGACCAGGACAAAGATGACAGCATAAAATCCGTTTTCAAACAACTCATTCGTTCAAACCTATTTGCACGTGAAGACTCCATTGATATCATCAAAGATAGTTTCATCATTAAAATGGATGCATTCCCTAAAGACGGCATTCTGGCAAAAGCGATCGTTTACTTTATCGTATCGAAGTTGAACATGATCTACGAGCACCTGCCCAAACAGCTATCCGACGACGAATGTGTTGAACTCCGGCACTTTACCATTATCGACGAAGCACACTACATGCTTGGATTCGACAACAAACCCCTCCGCGACATCATTGCCGTAGGTCGCAACAAAGGCATCAGCATAATATTAGCCACCCAGAACATGGAAAGCTACAAAAGCGAGTACTTCGATTTTTATGCCAATGCCCAATACCCCCTCATAATGAAGCAGCAATCCATCAACGACAGCGTAATTAAAGATCTCTTTGGAGTATCCGGCAAAGACTTCAACGAAATCAAAGAAGCTATTTCCGGGTTACAGAAAGGAGAACTCATTATTAAAAATCCAACAGCAATAACTCTTGGGATGGGTAAGAAATACAAAAAAATCAAAGTAAGCCATCTAATTTAATCTTAATTAGTTGATTGATTTTTTTATGCCTGATATTTCAAATATATCAATTCGCAAGGATGGTTTAGAAATCAATCCGCCTACAAAACCTAATCATAACCACCAAATACCCTGGAATAATTGCTGAGATCCACACTTCATCGGAAACGATATCCCTGCCTATTGAAAAAACAATTTCTGATTTTATAAAACATTTTTCACTTATAAGTATATTTGTATTATCTTTGCAACCCTGATGAAAGAATGAGATATAAACTTATTAAACTTTCGAGATTTAGTGGTAATAAGGCTTCCATATACTCCATTACAGTTAATGACGAGCAAGAAACCCTACTGGATAAATTTATAAATGAGAATAATATTTCTTTTTTAGGTGAAATAAAGAACATTCTCATGCGTTTAAGGACTATAGGTCAAAAAACAGGAGCACGCATTGATTTTTTTAAAGAATTTGAAGGGAAGCCCGGGGATGGCGTGTGTGCATTATATGATGACGAGGACAGTAACTTACGCTTATATTGTATTAGATATGGAACACAATTAGTCGTTATTGGAAATGGTGGTCCAAAACCCAAGTCTATCAGTTCGTTTCAAGATGATAAAAAACTTACCTGTGAAAACTACTTTCTTAGATGGCTTTCAGATGAAATAACAATAAGAATAAAAGAAAAAGAAATATGTTATATAAACGATTTTCTTGACTTTTCCGGTGATTTGGAATTTCAAGATGATGAGACAAACTGACAAAAATGGAAACATACACAAGCAAATTAATTGATGATCTTTTGGATTCTATAGACCCATTAGACCAGGAAAAAGTGGACGCAAAAATGCTTTTTGCCGCTAAACTCGCCGATGCCATGAAGGCAAAGAAATGGAAAAACAAAGACCTTTTAAAAGCAGTAGGTAAAGACAATCCTTCAATTATTACCAAATGGCTTTCTGGCACTCATAACTTCACTATTGATACGATAATTGAACTTGAAAATGCCTTAGATATTAAACTTCTCAACTTAGTAGAACAAGAAGAACCGGTTGTTGTGAAATTTCATAAATCTGTTAGTCAGAAAGCGAGTACTTTTGCCAACCTTGATTTTATGAAGGAAATATTGAATATCCAGAAGGGGTTCAATTCAAATTACTCTCCAGCTTTATCATCGATGTATAATTATTCAAATCAACAGTTCGCCCAGGCATGAAAAAAAAGCAAATCATTACAGCCAACTTTCAAATAAAAGCCATTGAATTATTAGACACGTGTATAAATGCCCCCAAGGTTCCTCTAAGTGAAGAAACTGTATTCCAGTTCGATATTAATCTGGAGCATCGCATCCTGGCGAATAAAGGCATTGTAATTGTAATCTGCACTGTCTCAATTTTCAATGAAGTGAAAGAACCGTTATTGGGGAAACTTCGATCCAGTTGTATTTACGAAGTAGAAAACCTCTCGCAATTCATGAACTCTGAAACAAAAGCCGTTGAATTACCGGAAACGTTCGCTGTAACACTAAATTCTGTATCACTTTCGACCACAAGAGGCTTGATGTTTTCTTTCTTCCGAGGCACATTTTTACACAATGCGGTACTTCCAATACTTGATCCGGCTTCATTTTTAATTGAAAAGAAGTAAGTCGTAATTTTTCCATTACTGTTTTTAAACCCCCACCTCCTTCTAAAATATCTAATGGATTGGTTAGTTAATTCTTTTCTTTCTTCCTTCACCAAATCGCCTGGGTACTTTTAACGCTTCATCAAGTTCAATATTGAGATAATAATAGCACTTTCTACCATATCGATAGTAGGAAATCTGCCCGGTTTGCCGAAGTTTTTGCACCGTCAATATCACACTCCCTCCTCAGTACGACGAGTTGGTCTATTTAACATAACATGAAGTTATAGAAATGCCGCTGCCAGGGTTGTCCTGCTACTGATGGCACGGCAGCTAATAACCAGCAGCCACAATGGGCCGCAAACCTGCCCTCTTATCCGGCAGCAGCCCAATGGTCAGAAACCCTTTCCGGTTTGTAGAAGTCATATTCTCATAATCCCATGGCTAGCCACTAAACCATTGTCCCCCATTGGTCTGCGTCCCTGCAGCCGGTTCGGGTTCTTCCCGGTTTCCAATCCTATTTCCAAGCCTGACCATCCACTACCGCTAAATTTCCCCGTCCCCTCACCTGGCTGCTGAATCAAACGGCCCGCCTTATCCCTGCCCACTGTGGCCGCTTCATCATTAGCTGCCATTTCTACCTGCGGCATTCCTATAACCATATTATGTTAAATATCCCTTAGAAGAATGAGAAGTTTGAGAGGGTTCTATTCCAGCGTTATCCGGTATCAGCCAAACGAGTCTTTTTAGCTTGCTGCCTGCCTTTTCCTGTCTTGACCATTCGCGGCTTGCACAAGCTTGGGCTGCAGTTGCCACATTTGCTGTTCTGGTTTTTCCCTGCAGCCCAACCTTCGCCGCTCATTGCCCTCGGCCAGGCACCACCGGCAGCATGGCAAACCAAACCTCTTCCACCCTTACCCCGCCGCTGAAGTGCGCGGCCGGGTAAGACCGGAATGTTTATCCCGGTGCCCATCCTCCTCCTGCAACCTTGTTTCGGCCTCCTCCGTCGGCCTCACAACGTTGCAGATGCTCTATTACTAAAGGCTTCCCAAAACCCGGTACAACGAGTCCGGCAACGCATTTTTACCTTGATCCGTAACCATCACAGCAGCTTGTTATTCCAGATCTCGCTGCGGCGCCCGTCAGGCGCCTCCGCTCCTCTTCCATAAAAGCTGCTGTCACAAGTCACCCGAATCCCTCCCAAGTCAGCAGGCACCGGTAAATGCCTTGCTCTTTGAAGTACGAGCAGGTCCGCAATCCCTCATCGCCATTAACCCGCCACTTAAGAGCGTGGCCGCTTAATGTCAGCTACGGTTCCTGGTAATCCAGCCCCCTCCTGCCACCTCATTCGCCCTCGTCCCTCGGGCTTCATGAAGTGGCAGAAAAATATTTTCATAAATATCGCTCATTTCTAAATGCTTTGTTGTTTATTCCGTAATTTTGGTATAACACTTAGTTGAGATAAACAGTGAATTCAAGTTTATCTACTGGTTGTATGCCATTTTACAAAAATCCAAAATTATGAAGCAGTTAAAAAAAAATGAAACAAGGCCAGAAATTCCTCTTGAAAATAAAGTAAGTGAAGAATTACACAGTTCTTTTAATGAAATATGGCTCGAAGCATTAGAAGAAGTCGAGAACAGAAAGATTGAAGAAGCTTTTGGGTTTATAGAGGATTTGAAAGAAGAAGAGCGGCTAGAAAAAGAATTTATCAAGAAGTATGGTAAAGAGCCAGAAGCAAGAACACCTGATGGAAAAGTAAACAAGAAGTATGTTGAGTACGTCCTAAGGAGAGATTTTGGTATTGAGCCCGAATCAGATAATCACGATCCGTATGTAAATTTCTCTTGGGGTGGTCTTACAGGAGAGGAAGCCTTCATTGCTTATTGGAACTGTGAATGATTTCCTTATTGACGAATATAATTAGTGACTTTGGGAATAAAAAAACGGCATACAACAGCGTTTTGGCATAATGGCGGGTGTCTGGTGAATTGAGCAGTAGTAATTCTAATAAACATTTTTGTTCAATTGCCAGTGAAATGCTTTTAAATCCGTCAGTTCGCTCAGTCACAAACCGTATAGCACTATAATAAGAAACTAACATCAAAAAAATTAAATATGAATTACGAAAACAGAAATGAGCTCTATCAGAAAATAGCAGAAATAAGAAAAAGACCTCTTATTTCTTATGTTACTAGTTTTAGGGGTAATGCTAATGCCTCAATAGCATCTGATGTTATTTCACACTTTTTAAAACAACTTTCTGAAATACCGCCGGAAATTGAGAATATTGACCTACTATTGATTAGCTATGGTGGCGACCCAACCGTTGCCTACAGAATTGTCAATTTATTAAGAGAAAGATTCAAGAAATTCGCAGTATTACTACCTTATACTGCATATAGTGCTGCAACACTTATTTCGCTTGGTGCTGACGAAATAATCATGCATCCATTTGCCAATTTAGGGCCTGTGGACCCACAATTAACACATAAAAGTCAAGATAAAGAAATCCATTTTGGCTCAGAAGATTTACGAAACTTTCTTGATTTCGTAAAAACAGATGTTGGTATTTCTGACCAAGAACAACTGCAAAAATCTTTTGAACTTGCTTGTAAAGAAGTAGGTGCAATCCCAATCGGAATTGCAAAAAGAAGCTCTCAATTGGCATTATCAATGGGTGAAAAACTTCTTTCATTACATATGTCTGATTCAAATAAAGCAAAGACTATTGCAGAAACACTCAATAAGTCTTTTTATCATCATGGTTATCCTCTTGGCCCAACAGAAGCAAAAAAAATTGGGTTACCCGTAGTTAATCCAAGTACTGAGTTAAAAGAATTACTGCACGATGTTTTAATTAGTTTTGAAATAGAGATGAAATTTGATTCGCCTTTTAATCCACTTGAAATTGTACTCAATGATCCAAAGTCTGCAGCATTGCTTTCCCCTATAAGCCAAATTCAATTACCTGCAAACTTACCACCTGCTATCTTGCAACAGGCATATAATCAAGTTTTACAGCAAATTCAAATTGCTCAAATTCCACCTTTAGACTATGATTTGTTTATTGCATGCGTAGAATCTGTTTTTTGTAAAAGCCATTTCCGAATTAATGGTAAGATATTTTCAAATAGACTTCCTGATAATAATATATCAGTCAATGTTATCCCTGTTAAAAGTGAATGGGTTTATGAAATGGCAGTGCAAACTATGAATTAAAGAATAGTTTTACTCAATCAAAATATTTTGTAATTTTGCAATATGAATATTTATGAAAATATATAATTCAAATAGTAGCAATGCACTAATTCAGGACTTAGGTCCATTCAAAATGAAAAGTGCAAATCTTTCAATTAAAGGAAAGACGATATTGGAATATAAAACCTACTCCAAACCTAAAACTGTTGGAAGCCAGTATGTTTATGGAAACAATTCTAATCATGGCTTCTTAGTTACAACTTCTATCCAAGAAAAATAAAGTTGCAGTGCCCCGCCCGCGGTATATCCAATAAGGGTTTCTGTGGTATGTGAAGGTTTGTAGCCCGTTTCAACCTTTCGGGTACCTTTTAAGGAAATCGCCTGCAATCCCTTACTGGCCTATTATCAAACTTTAATCCCCTCAAAATCCAAATCTTATTCAAAATTACCTGCGAAATTTTATGCATCACAAGGCCAGGCCCTCCGAGTGTCGTCATTTTTTTGCATGTTCATTATTTACGGGTAAAAAAATGACCGGCAGCCTTTGCGATGCAAAAATTTCTACGGTATAGGGCGCCTAAGATTTGAATTTTCCCGGCTTTCCATTCTCCAACACAATCAATACCGGTGTATCCCCGTCCTTACGATCCTGCTGCCGTGAAACATTCGGCTCATCACCACATACCGCCAGGCGTCGATGGCATGGTTGAACCGGTCGATGGGAACATTCAGCGCCTTCCCCGCCGCGTCCGTCTTCCATTTGTAGTTCTTTAATTCCCGGATCAGGTTCACCGACGTCCGGGTCACAAATAACGGGTACCTTTTCAACACATCGATCCCGGCAAGGATCGATTCGGGTCCCTTGAAAGCCCGGGTGATGTTAAACCCCTCCTGCCTGATTTCGTGAATGCTTACGGGCTGGTTGTCGGCAATGATCTCATCCTGTTTCGTGATCCCCGCCTGCCGCATCAGCCTGCAGATCTCCGGGTTGGTCAGCCCCCGCGAATAGATAAGCTCATGGGCGTACAGTGCTCCACCCGCCAGCCCTACCCGAACCAGCGCAGTGGGGTCATTCGAAAACCCGAAATCCAGCCCGTAACTCACCCATTTGCAATCCTCTGGCCATAGCTCCGTCAGATGCCAGTGGTCGAAAATTAGCCCGGTGATCTGTCCCACTTCGCCCAGTCCGTAAATCCGCCAGTAATTCTCATCCACGTGTTTCAGGTTCTCGATCTCCCGCACCATCTCCGCCGGCAGGAACTGCAGGTTGTCCAGGTAGGTCGAATGGATGAAGGTGCAATCCTTCCGGGTCAGCACCTGGTCATATATCCAGTGCTCATCCATCGAAGGGTTGAAGTCGATGAAGATCTGCCGTTCGGTGCGTATCGAAAGCTGGATCCAGTCCTCCAGGTCCAGCTCGTTCGCCTCGTTCAGGAACAGGTAGGCCCGCTTCGCCCCGCGCTTCTTCTGCGGCTGGTCCAGGCTCATGAACTCGAACAGGTTTCCGTTCAGCAGGTAGGTGTTCTCCGTCTTGTTGTGGCAGCGCTCGTCGTAAAGATCCGCCGCCCGGAGGATTTCGAAAAAATCCCGCATGGCCGAAGCCTTCAGCGCCGGCATGCTCCGCCGCACGATTGAAAACACCATCTCCGTATCCTCAAACGCCTTCACCAGTATGAGCAGCTGTAAAATGGAATACGTCTTCCCCGACCGCGTCCCCCCTTGGTTCACCACGATCTTCGTGTTCGCCTCAAAATTTCTCCGGAACACATTCGATACCCTGATGTTCTTCTCCAAGAAGCACTGTTTTAATTAAAGCTGTTATTTTTTTAATTCATTTTGCTTTTTGACTTTGACTTTTCATTTTGACTTTTAGACATTTTGATTTTGAATTTCATTTTGCTTTTTACTTTTTGACTTTTCTTTTTGACTTTTTATACATGTTGTTCATTGTTCGGTGGCAGCTCCCTACCCCCCGTTTCCACCGGCAAATTCACATGCACCACCTCGAACGTAATCTTGGTAAGCCGCTCCTCCACCGGTGCAATGTCCACATTCATCCGCTGCAGCTTCGGCCTGATGAACTCCTGCAACCCCAGCCAAAGTTCCACCTGCTCCTTCGGCCTGAGCTTGCGTATGCTCTCCTCCAGCGTCTCATCCAGGATCTCCAGCACCCACTCGATCCGCTCCTTCTGCTCCACCGTCACACGGTTAAGCGCCCCCTTCGGCCTCCCCCCCTGCCCCGGCTTGAACAAATGCTCCCCCTTCCCCCGCGAAGAAAATTTCGACTCTCGATTCATCATATTATCTCTTATTTTAACCTAAAATAGGCACTCCTTTTGCATTTTGACTTTGACTTTGCATTTTGATTTTTTTCATTTTGCCTTTTAACTTTGACTTTTCATTTTGACTTTTAAGCATTTTGAACTTTGACATTTGAATTTCAATTTGATTTTTGACTTTGACTTTTCATTTTGACTTTCATTGTCAATTGTCAATTGTCAATTGTCAATTTCCTTCCGTTTTCCATTTTCAATTTTCCATTTTCAATTCCTCCGATACACCATCTTCTCTATGGTACTGATCGACACCCCATAACTCTCACTCAACTCCATCTTTATATCGGTATAATTCCTCCCACCCCGCTCATGCGCCCTCCCTTCCCGTGCATACGCGAAATAAAGTTCCTTCACAAGCCACTTTTTCGCCTGATGCAGCGGGAGCAATCCCCGCTTCACAAGAGGTTCCACATCCAGCCCGCATAACTCGCGGAGCTCCGTCACAATGCGTTGGGTTTCCTGATCCATAATATTGCCATTTGTTACAAATATAATAAGAAAATAATTCGATTAAACACTATATATTAAGTTTTTGCCAGTTTTTACTAAAGTTATACTTTAAGTGTGTCGTAGATTTGTCGCAAATCATTTCAGGCCACCATGCACCCCTGCTCCACCCCGCCGATCACCTTCTCCGTCTCCTTTATCAACGAAGGATCGGGCATCCTGCAAAAGGTCGTGGTGGCCCGTGCCGGCAGGGTGAAATCCTACAACGAGGAGATCGACGAAGTCACCCTCTCCCAGATCGTCTCCCTGGGCAATGCGAAACCCAAAGGCATCAAGGCCCGCTTCGGCCATCCCAACATGTGCACTTCCGCCTTCGGAACCTACATTGGCCGGTTTAAGAACTTCATGGCCGAGGGCGACAAGGTCACGGCCGATCTCTACCTCGACCCCATCTGCCGAACCTCCCCCTCCGGCAACCTGTACGATTACATTCTCACCATGGCCGCCAAAAACCCCGACATGTTCGGCGCCTCCATGGCCTTCATCCCAGCCCCGCCCGTTACCGGTCAAAGCGAATTTCCCCTGGTCCGCATCGAAGAACTCCTCGCAACCGACCTGGTCGACGATCCCGCTGCAACCGACTCCCTCTTCTCCCGAAACTCCTTTGCCTCCATAGCCACCGGATTCCTCGATCAGAACCCCGCCCTCTCCGCCTACATCGCCGCCCGGCCCGTTGCCATCATCGAATTCATGGTAAAGTATTTCTCAACAAACAACCGCATGAAACCCGAGATCCTCCGTAAACTGAAGAACCTCTTCGCCGCCACCTCCCCCGGTGCTGATCCCACCCTCGAATACGAACACGCCATCGAACTCCTCGAAGCCGATCACCAGGAAGCGCTGAAAAAACTTGAAACGGCAGGCCAGCAAACCATCGAAAACCTCGAAGCCAGCCACCACGAAGCGTTCAATAATCAGGAAGCCGCCAACAAGCAAGCCATCGAAAACCTCGAAGCCGGTCACCGCGAAACGCTGCAAAATCTTGAAGCCGGTCACCGCGAAGCCCTTGAAACCCTTGAAGCTTCTCACCAGCAAGCCATCAGTGCCCTCCGGTCCGAACACCAGGCAACCATGGCATCGATTGAAACCACAAACCAACAGAACCTCGAAAAACTGAAAACCGAACATCAGGAAACCATAACCACCCTCGGGATCGCGAACACACAGGCCATTGATACCCTCAAGACAACCCATGCCGCTGAACTCGAAACCTTGCAGGCCACCCATCGTCAGGAACTTGAATCACAAGAAGCCACACACAACACCCAGATCACCGAACTCAACACCCGCATCACCACCCTCCACGACCAGCTCAAAGCGACCCCGACAACCGTAAACAGCACCGACCCCGAACTTACCCTCCACCACAACGAAGAAAAATTCGGCATAGAACTCCTCAACCAAATCCCACCCCACCTCAAAACCCGCCTTAAAAGAAAATAAATCACTCATTCACACAATCACTCATTCATTCAATAAATCAGTCATTCAATCATTCAATCAATCAGATATGTCCAACATCTTCTCCCACCAAACCTCTCCCGCCTTCACAAAGCAATCCATCCAGGAATACTTCATCGCCCCCTTCTTCATGGGAGAAGACATCCGCGGAGCCATCACCGTCCGGTCCGACATCAAGGGAACCGAGTTGCTGAACAAAATTTCCCGCCCCTCCTTCATCACAAAGCCCAAAACCTCCGCCGGTTTCAACCCCTCCGGCAGCTTTGCCCTCACCACCCAATCCATCACCGTCGCCCCCATGGCCCTGGAGTTCGAACAGAACGCCAGGGCCTTCTGGGGTTCCATCGTCGAGCAGCTCCTCGCGTCCGGGTATAAGGAAGACGACGTCGAGCAAATGAAACAGCCCGACGTCTGGAACAAGATCATGCTCCCCATCATTGCGAAGGCGGGCCAGCAGGACCTCATCCGGCAGATGTTCTTCGGCAACACCGCCCAGGAGGTCCTCGCCGGCGGGATACCCACCGGGGTCATCGATACCAACTTCTCCGGCTACACCGGTTTTCTCACCCACTTCATCCGCGACCTTTATGCAGGAACAATCCCCGCGGCCCAGCATGTGCCTGTCGCATCGGCCACGGCGGCGGTGAAGGCCGAAAAGATCCTCACCTACACTGCCGGCACCGACACGGCCCTGGTGCTCACCATCAATGGGGTGAGTTACAGTCAGCCCTTTGCCACCAATGCCGCCACCACCTGCACCAACTGGCTCACTGCCCACAAGGCGGCCGTCGAAGCCCGTGGCGGAGCCTTCAGCGGTGTCATCGTCACCAACCCCTCGGCCGGCGCCATCAAGGTGGTGAGCAGGTACAAGGGCCAGGATTTCACCTTCACCGGTTCAGTCACCGGTACCGGCAGTGTGGCTGCTTCCGGAGTGGTGGCCGCCACCAAACAGGGAAAGATGGCCGCCAACGAGGCCGATGCCACCTTCGAGGCCATGATCGACTCCGCCCGCCCCGAGCTCTTCGAGTTCCCCCTGGTCTTCATGTGCACCCGATCGATGTGGCGCAACCTCGTCCATACCGTCAAGGCCAAGACCACCGGCGACCTTCCCCTCACCATGATGCTCGGCGGACTGCCCGTGCCAACCTACGAAGGCTATCCCGTCCTCGTCCGGCCCGACTGGGACACCTGGATCGCCGCCTACCAGAACGGCATCCAGCCCCACCGCGCCATCCTCACCACCCAGCAAAACCTCATCTTCGGCACCGACGGCCTTATGGACGCCTCCGACATCGAATCCTGGTACAACACCGACCTCCAGATGCGCCGTTACCGCGTCCAGTACAAAGCCGCCACCGCCTATCTTCATACCGAACTAATGGTCCTCGCCGGCTTCGGCGATTAATTTTTTTTGATTTTGATTTTTAATTTTTGACTTTTCTCTTTGACTTTTTTCATTTTGAATTTTGAATTTCATTTTAATTTTTGACTTTGACTTTGCATTTTGACTTTCTTTTTGATTTTGAATTTTGCCATTTGAATTTTGAACCTTGAACTCCCCTCCCAAATACTACACCTTCCCCTACTCCCCTCTTCTGGATCTCTTCGACACCGACACGATATCCGATCCCGAAAGCATGAAGGGCTTCATCCCCTTCGGCTCCGACAACTCCCTGCCCCGTCAGCTCATCAAGCTCGCCCGCGAAGTGCCCGTCCACCGCGCCATCCTAAACTCCAAGACCAACTACATCATGGGGCAGGGAGTTCAGTCGGCCGATACCGCCACATCCGCCTTTCTCGCCCAACCCAACAATCGGAAGGAACTCTTTTCGGTCACCCTGAAAAAACTCTGCTTCGACTACCTCACCTTCGGCAATGGCTATTACGAAGTCGTCACGAATAAGAAACACTCGTTTGTCTATGTCTATCACCAGGACTCCTCCCGCGTCAGGCTGCATGCCTCGGGCCGGGCGGTCCTGATCCATCCCAACTGGGAGCAGTGCAGGGGGCTTAACGACAAGCGCCTGCAAACCGTCAGCCTCTTCCCCGGCTTCTCCGCCGGGGAGGATGGGCTGCTGCACGCCATCGTCCATATCAAGGATTACGAGCCCGAGTTCACCTGGTACGGCATTCCCTCCTATTTTGCCGGCATCCGCAACATCATCATCTCCGGCCTCACCAACGTCTGGAACCAGACCCGCCTCGAATCCTCCTTCGCCGCCCCCGGGATGCTCGTCATTCCCGGCGTCAACTCCGAAGCCGATGCCGCCGCCCTCGACGCCGTCATGAAAGAATACATGGGCGCCCTGGGCGAGAAGGCCGGACAGATCCTCTTCCAGTACCGGGCCGATCCCGCTCCCGGCGTCACCGCCTCCGAAGTCCGCTTCGTCCCCTTCCTACGCGAGTACGACGGCCACTGGCTCGACCTCCACACCCAGAGCGAACTCTCGCTCATCACCATACACAACTGGTTCCCCTCCCTCACCCCCTATTCCGATCACAAATCATCCTTCGAATCGGGGCGCATCCTCAACGAGTACGAAGTCGCCATGGCCACCGTCATCAAACCCATCCAGGAAACCTTCCTAACCTCCCTCACCACCTCCCTCGCCGAATGCGGCCTCATCCTCCGCGACTTCGAATTCATCAACACCCCGCCCGTATCCCGCATCAACCCCCTCAAATACATCTGGGAAGTCCGCCGCGACGACGGCCTCGACTACGACAAAACCGACCCCGCCCAAAACCTCCTCGTCCTTCAACTCCAAAACACCTACGCATCAATCAACCGACCCATTACAAACCCATGAAACCCCAAACCCAATTCTCCATTTTGCATTTTGACTTTGACTTTTCTCTTTGACTTTCTTGATTTTGAATTTTGACATTTGAATTTTGAATTTCATTTTGAATTTTGACTTTGACTTTTCTCTTTGACTTTCTTGATTTTGAATTTTGACATTTGAATTTTGAATTTCATTTTGAATTTTGACTTTGACTTTTCATTTTGACTTTCAACAATGCCTCCTCTGATAACCCCATCCGAAATAATCTCCCTCTCCTACATCACCGAGCTCGACCCCGCGATGATCAAAGAAACATTCATCACAACCGCCCAGGTGCAGTACATAAAACCCGCCCTCACCCTTCCCCTCTACAACGACGTCGTTCAAAACCCCGCCGCTCCCCTGTACATTGAACTCATTAACGATTATATAAAGCCCTGCCTCGCCTGGTTCGTCAAAGGAAACATGCTCAACCAGCAGCTCCTCGAAACCAGCCAATACACCCCCGGATCCGACCCCTCCCTCGCCCAGTCCCTTATGGACGTATCCAACGCCGTAATGATCTCCCCCCAGCACCGCCGCGACGTTATCAAAGAAGTCTTCACCACCGCCCGCTATAAACTGAAATTGTTAACCGACCACCTCCAAACCCAGAATTATCCATTATACACCCCCAAAAAACAAACCCTCATCAACGGCTTTATTACATCATAATCCATTGATATAAAAATATTTTACTTTTTGACTTTGACTTTTCATTTTGACTTCTTGATTTTACTTTTTGACTTTTCATTTTGACTTCTTTGATTTTGCTTTTTGACTTTGACTTTTCATTTTGACTTCTTTGATTTTGCCTTTTGACTTTTCATTTTTCATTTTGACTTTCCTTATGACACAGGTTCTCCGCAAACTCACCCTCTGCAACCTCTCCATCGCCAGCATAGTTTCCTTGCCCGGCTCCCAGTCCTTCACCCCCGCCGTCCAGATTCCCAACGGCGCCACCAGGATAACCGTCCAGTTCCTCTACCACGGCATCGACTTTCCCGTTGGCTGTACCATGTACCAGAGCCTCGACGGAGTCAACTTCGACGAATGCCGCACCACCGACGAAGTTCCCGTTTACATCAGTCTCGACATCGATTCCATATCCATGACCCTCAACATCAGCGACCTCCTCACCACCTGGGTCCGCTTCCTCGTCACCGCAGGCGATGCCACTACCGGCACCCTCGATAAGTTCCTGGTGCTGTTCGGCAATTAAAGAAAAAGGTATGGGCTACTCGAAAAACTACCGGATCAGTTCACTCAGGACCGGCGTCCTGCACTACCTCGACTATGCCAGGCAGAGTGCGACAGTTGCCCGCCCTATTAACGGCGGAGTGGTCCGCACCTGGATCGACCCCACCGGCGCCCTCTGCCACTGCAGCAACTCCGGACTGGTCTCCAGGATCCGCACCCACTTCGAAGTCACTGTCATCACCACCGGCTCCGATCCGGTATCAATGCGCTGTGACGGCTCCCCACTGGTTCTTCCCAGAAATAAGATATTTGCATTCACCATCTGCCTGATGGGATTCTCCAGCAACCACGCCGCCGGACTGGTCAGGCAGATCAAAGGAGTCATCGCCACCGGCAACGACAATCCCTCCACCCACCTCCTCGCCCCCGTCATCGAAACCACCCTCCTCCAGCTCGGCGCAGGACTCACCGCCACAGCCACAGCCGACACCACCACCGGCGCCCTCCAGGTCACCGTCACCGGAATCGCCAACACCACCATCCGCTGGTCCGCCCGCATACACCTCCAGGAACTCTGAAGGAAAGTAAACAGGTTAACAGGTGAACAGGTAAACAGGTGAACAAGCAAACAAGTTAACAAGAATCCGAAAACCCGAAAATCCAATTACGGAAACCCGTAAATCAACTTCCGAATATCCGAACAAACATTTACGGAAATCCGTAACTCACTTTCCGTAAATCCGAAAATAGATTCCGCAAACCCGTATCCATACCTATGATATACACCCAACACCAATGAAATCCCGGCCCCGTAGGTGCCAAATTATGATTGCAATGATCCACAACAATTTGATTTCCCCGGCCCCGTAGGGGCCGAATTATGATAACACATCAAATAACCTCCTCCCCCGTCCCCTTCCCCTCTTAGGGGAAGGGGTGCAGGGGAAGGAGTCAAAATGATCACCCCAACTTCCGAAAACCCGAAAACCACTTCCGAAAAACATAACCAACCACCCAAAACCCAAACCCATAATTGTCAATTGTCCATTGTCAATTGTCAATTTTCCCAGTTTTCCATTTTCAATTTTCAATTTTCAATTCCCAACCATGCCATTTTCCAGAACTTCCCTCCCCTGCAACCACCAGGTAGCAACCGACGGCGCCCTCCTGCCCTACATCCAGGTTCCCGACGGCGCCATGAACATCACTGCGCAGATTGTCTACGCAGGCCTCGACGCCGATGTCACCGTCACCCTCCAGCAAAGCCTCGACGGCTCTAGGTTCGACGATGTGATCGACATCACGCTCGATCACAACGACACCTCCGCCACCCTCAACCTCCTGAACCTCCTGACAACCTGGATTCGCTTCAGGATCACCCCCGGCACTGCGACACAAGGTGCCATATCCGCCTGCTATTTCTGTTTTGAATAATAAAATCCCTGGGAAATAAATTCGATGGGCAAGTCCACGATCTTCAACAAAGCCTCAACCCTCGCACCCGATCCGGACGCCAACGCCGTCTCCGGCGAAAACCATGTGGTCTCGGGCTCGTGCAATTTGGTATCCGGTATTTCCCATAATGTCACGGGCAATGCCAATGCGGTCTCCGGTGACCAAAACACCTGCATCGGCAGCAACAACCACGTCGAAGGAAATTTGCACGACTTTCAGGCCTCCGGAAGCCATTGCGAAGGAAGCTCACACTCCTCGAACGGATTCAACTCCGTTCACCTCGAAGGCAGTTACGGGGTCGCATACAACCATCATCAGCACGTCAGGGGTGGTGGTTTGTTTCCCGACGGCGAACCCGGATGCTGCCAGGTCACCCGGTTGATCGCAAAGGCCGTCACCCAGGGCCAGGACCCCGTCGATCTGCAAGGAGTCGACGGAGGTCACATCCTCCTCGCACCATTTAAGATTTACGCCTTCTTCATCCGGATCCTGGCCTCCAGCGGCGATTATGGTGTTGCCTATCACGCTACCGCGGCCGGATTGGTCAAACGCGACGAATCGCCCGCTACCGTATCCCTGGTGGGCGATCCCGTCTATACCATCATCGCCGACACCACCGCCGACAACATCCTGGTCGAAGTAACCGCCGATACCGTCATCGGAGCCCTCAAACTCACCGCCTTCGGCCTCCTCAACACCCCCATCCACTGGATCGCCACCATCGAAATGGTCGAAACCACCGCATTTTGAACCACCCCTAATCCCGAAAAAGAAAAAAATGAAAATTACTGCGATATCATTCACCCCCCGGCACCGTAGGTGCCGTATTCTGATAGCACCCGGATTATGATAACACACCCATGATCACGATTCCAACACAGATACATCCATCCACCGGCCCCGTAGGGGCCGAATTATGATAACACACCCAAACCATGGTAAAAGACACCCGTATCCTCGGCCTCCCCATCCCCCACGCCGTCAGCCTCTTCACTTTTGTGGCCGGCGTCATCTCCGTCTGGGTTCACCTCGAGATCCAGATTGCCGCCATCAACGTCGAGATCGTCAACATCAAGAAAAACCTCGACCAGCACATCACCGACAACCGCAAAGAGATCGACATCCTCAAAGTCGACATCAAATCCGACACCCGCGAAATCCTCAAACAAATCAACGAAATCCAGATCCACCTTAGAAACAGATAATCAGTCAATCAATCATTCAATCATTCAATCAATCAAACCTTAAGCTATGTCATCAAAGTTTCTGAACCTCAACTGGCCCGACCTCCTCAAAGGTCTGCTCATCGCCTTCATTGGCGCAATCCTCACCGGTGTCTACAAGGCCATCGAAGCCGGCACCCTCACCTTCACCTGGACCTTCTTCCAGCCCATCCTCCTGGCGGGAATCGGCTCCGGACTGGCCTATCTGATCAAGAACTTCTTCACCAACAGCCTCGGAGAGATTTTAAAACCCGAGAAGTGAACATTCGCCCTGTTGATACCGAATCACATCAAAAACAGCCACCCCTTGAAGCGATAAAATGCAACCCGTCAAGCCCTCCTTTTTTCATTTTTCATTTTGCATTTCACACTTCACACACAAACTTTGAATTTTGACATTTGAATTTTGAATTTTGAATTGCACTTGAAAAAGGGAGGGTCTTCCCGGGGGCCCAATACCATTCTAAATATGAACCTCGAACTGAAACGACTGAACGACCTCACCGAAGGCCTCCTGTTCATCGACGGAAAGCTCTTCTCCGGTACCCTCGAAGACCGTTGGCGCGACCTCACGAAACAGCCCAAAGTCCCCGGCGAAACCTGTATTCCCGCAGGCGTCTACCGCGTCGTCATCGACCGCTCCGCCCGGTTCGGCCGCATGATGCCCCATGTGCTCGACGTGCCCCATTTCGAAGGCATCCGAATCCACGCCGGCAACACCCGCCGCGACACCGAAGGCTGCATACTCCTCGGCCGCCACTACGCCGAAGCAATCCTCACCGAAAGCCAGTTCTATTTCACCCGCTTCATGACCCTCCTCCAAACCACCATCGACCGTGGTGAAGAAGTCACCCTCACCATCCACGACAATAAAAATCACTAACCCCCACCGTCCATTTTCCGTTTTCCGTTTTCAATTTTCCATTTTCCGTTTTCAATTGTCAATTGTCAATTGTCAATTGTCAATTGTCAATTCTCCCCGTTTTCCGTTTTCAATTTTCCATTTTCAATTTTCCATTTCCCCCATGTCCCTCAAAAACTCCATCTCCTCCCTCCTCTCCAAACTCCGCCGCCCCGTCATCTGGATCCCCATCATCCTTGCCCTCGTTCTGATTGCCGTGCTGGTCATCGAACGCGTGGTCCACGACACCCGGCGCAACCAGATCCTGAACCGGCAAACCCTCCTGCTGGCCCATTACCAATCGGCACCAGTTTCCATCGATACAGTGCACGATACGATCTACCTCCCCGGGAAAGTAATCATCACGCCCGTTCCGCTCGAGGTGCCGGTGGTTGATTCGGTAATCGTTGTGATCCACGACACCCTCCCGGTATGTGAAAAAATACATCGCTACGACTCCCTCTTCCTCAACGGCCCCATCCGTTTCCGCTGGCAGGCCCTTGGCTCCCTGCATCAAATCGCATTCTCCGACTTCACCTGGCCCCGCGACATAGTCACCATCACCCGGCACATCGACACCTGCATTATCAAACCCCTGCCCCAACAGCCCGCCTTCCGCTTCGGCCCTTATGTAGGCCTCTCAATCAACTCCCTCACCCGTTTCCCCGCCATCGAGTCCGGTGCCCAGCTCATCTTCAAAGACCAGATCACCATCGCCGCCGGCCTCCTCTACCTCGACGGCATCTGCGGCAACCTCCGGCTGGGCTGGCTGTTCAAATAACCATAATAACACCGCCTGTATTTCAGGCAATGTTTTTCTGTTCCTTTGATGGATCATCCATTAAAAGGGGTACATACTTCCCGGGTATAAAGCAAAAAACCACCCTCTCAGGTGGTCTTTCAGTAAATTGAAGCGGGAAATATATCGAGGAAATGTTATTCGAAATCGGCAACTATTGGGGTCACAGGGCTTAACGCTGAAACATCAATCGCAACATCCGATGAATCATTGAAATCAGCAACAACCGGCGCAACTGGGGCAAGATCAATAATGTCAATGCTCATATCGGTGGTAACATCATCAAAATCCGCCTCGTTGGGCATGCTGGGAGCAAGAAAAGCAAAGTCGTTCATAACTTCAACTTCCTCAAAGGTTGCTTCAGCGGGAGTCGAAGGTGCAAAGTTCATTGTGATGATTGAGTTGGATTCAAATTTCACGGGCGATGAACTGTTTTCATTGCCTGCAAAAAGAATGCCTGAAGAAACTGTGAGAACCGCTGCGATGATGATTGATTTTGCGTTCATTGTTTTTCTGTTTTTGGTTGTTGATGAAGCAAAAATACAACCGATCGCAGGCCACGTACACCCCAAGTCGACCTCTGGCAGCCTAAACCCGATAAACCACGGTTGCCGGTCGATGAATCTTTGGTAACTTTTCTCCATGCTGAAGCAAACCATTCATCATTCATTGCCATTCCATTAAAACTATTCCTACATTTACTCCTTCAAACCCCCTTTTACGCATTCACATGGTTTTTCTGATCATTGCCGGCATAATATATTTGGTATCCATTCTGTATATCACGATAAAACACAAATTGTTTGCTGAGGTCATATTCTCTAAGGTGCCTGTGAAAAAGAACAGCAAGGGTAAATCGACCTATAACTTTAAGCATCAATCTTTGTCAGATTATTTCATGATGGTCATATTGCTGCTCATTACTTGGTCTTTGTCACCACTCATCGCAGCTATTTTCATCGTGCAGGATCTGTTGGGATTCTCATCCGGTAACGCAGAATCCAAAGCAGTCCCAAAGGAAAATAAATCGATCAAAGACCCAGAACCGTTCGAATCCAGGTACCGGGGCATTGAACCCCCTCAGCATACATCGGTTCAGTGTGCCGAAAACACCTTCAACCTTACGCCCGGCCTGGTCATTTACCTCGAAGATGAGCCGGATGAACTCATCAGCAATTATTTCAATCAAAAAAAAGAACGCTTTGCCGGAATCTTGTCCGAAATCAAACAAAAGAATAAGGTCCCTTTTGAGTTTTTCTACCTCCCTGAGATCATTTCAGCCATTCCCGGTAAAGAAGCCGGAGAGGTGCTCCGGTACCATTTCCCATTTTTACGCGATCAGGAGATCGGGCACATCCGTTCATCCGCTCAATCCTGCACAACCGGGTCTTTTTCAAAACGACTGCTTGCTGAACTTGGCTATGAGGGTGAAGTCTTTCCGGGACTACTGAAACTCAGAATACCCGACGATCGTTTCCCTGGCATGCACGTATTCTCTTATGTCGACTTGCGCTCCACGGGCGAGGAGGAATTGGAAAAAAAACTATGGTACTATTTCAGCCATCTGAAAACCAAAGACGACCCGGTCTATTACCAGCTCGCTGCCAGAGGGGGTAGACCCGAAGGCAGGGCCGACCTGGTCACCGAGTACTCTTTCGATTATGGCAATCACCAGCTGGCCCGCGAGATCCGCGAAAAAATCGAAAAACTGCGGCAGGGTGGCGGCGCCCATTTGCTGTTGCACATCCTGGGCAAACAACATGCCGCCACGGGCTCTCCGTCGCCCGGTCCTCACCTGAGCGAACTGGTCATAGATTCTGCGTTCCGCATCCTCCTGCCTGGTTTCAACAATATGGAGATTGAGCTCACACCCCTGCCCAAAACGGTCTTTCTCTTTTTTCTCCGCCATCCCGAAGGGGTGATGCTAAAACACCTCTGCGACCACCGCGATGAGCTGCTGGAGATTTACAAGCTGCTCTCCCGGCGCGAATCGATGGACGAACTCGTGACCAGCATCGGGGAGCTGACCGATCCCACCAACAATTCAATCAATGAAAAATGTTCCCGCATCAAGGAAGCCTTTCTGAAGAGATTCGACGAACCCATAGCCCGCTGGTATTATATTACCGGCGATCGGGGTAAAGAGAAAGTGATCAGGCTCGATCGCTGCATGGTCTCCTGGAATGCCGAACTGGCATCCCTCCCTGCCTCCCTTCGGGCCAGATCCGCCGAAGAATCCCTTGCAATCGACTCGGCCATGGAGGAACGCTATCAAAGCGCGAAGGAACTATTGGATCAGCAAAACTTCACCGAAGCCATCGCTCGTTTTACCCGCATCGTCGAAACCGATCCCTTCCACTTCAACGCCTGGGCGCACCGGGCCGTCGCCCATTTCGAAACCGGTAATTATCCCCAAGCTCTGGCCGACAACGATCGGGCCATTCAACTCGAGCCTACCATCACCTTCGCGCATCACAACCGTGCCGAAACAAAGCTCATGCTGAAGCAATACCCCGAAGCTCTGGCCGACATCAGCCTCTACCTGAAGCAGGTCAACAGGCAGTGTTCGGCCAGTTATTTCATGCGCGGTCTCATCCGGATGGAGCTGGGTGATGTTAAAGGCGCCTGCCAGGATTGGTTTACCGCCAACCATCTGGGTCACACCGAAGCCTTTAAATACCTCAAAAAATACCCAAAGATAAAAATCCGCAGTCCCCTGCTCGAACAGCGGTCCTGACCCGCTGCAACCTTGCAGAAGTCTGGCATGTGCCTCTTTACGGGATACTTTTACCTCCGTAACCAAAAACATTGACACATGCTTAAACACACTCCGCAATGGCTGGCCCTGGTCCTGGGCATCTCCCTCCTCTTGTCCGGTTGTCTGGCTAACGCGCAGGATGCTGCCGCAGGCGACCGCCTGAACGCGCCCTGGCGCTACCAGAAAAAGTACGACCGGTATGTACGCGACTCCTGTTTTACACCGGGAATGTCCGACGATGAAATGGCCGGCATCTACCTCTGGAGGGGAGGCCGCAACCTTAAAATGTCTTTCTCCTTCAACATGGTGGGGGTCATTGTCGGCTCCACAGCCTCCTGGCTGCCAGGGTTGCTTTATGACAAATTTGACCTCGATCCCGATCGGGTTACGATGATTATCGCAGGGGTCAGCAGTGCGTTCATCCTGGTCGGTGTGTGCGAACTGATCAGCGGCTACTCGAAGATCGCGAAAGCAGGGATCATCCTGCAGCACAACCGGTTTAAAGTCAGGGTGACAGGTACCACGGTATCGCTTAACTTTTAGCTTCACAATGTCCGGAAAGGAACATCATCAGCGGCTGATAACGGCCATCATCAACAAGGCCGTACGCATAAAACTCGACATTTACGACTGGGAAGGGCCTGCGTATGTGCTCAGCAGTCGCAATTACGAAGACCTCAGGGACATCCGCCGCCTGGTGTCCGAACTGGAAGAGCTCGACTCCATGGCCGACAACAACCATGGCCACCCTTCTCCGTTCAATCCGCAGTCATGAACAATTCCAAGCTCATCCCATTGGCAACATTCTTTGAAAAAACCATAAGGTGAACCCTCATATAAATCGTGAATATGAATGCTGAATACTCCCTTTGTCAACTGAAATCAGGAATCATGAATGTAACTCAACTCAGTCTCTTCGATGATCCGCGATTTGAAGGTTCCCGGTCCGGAAACCCCGCTGCGCCTGCACAACCTGCCATTCAGGAATCGCCGGTTCCCCTGGAGATCCCTCCCATGTACCGTCTTAAACTTTCAGAAAGGGCGAAGGTTACCGACATTCCTTCCTCATTGCAAAGTAAAAACTCCCATCCCGGTTTATTCCTGTTCCGTGGCCTGGTGTTCCGGCAGCAGGGTTTCACCACCCTGGCCCGGCGAGACTTTGAACAGGCGCTGTCTGGCTATCCTCCCGATCCCATTGCAGCCTGGAACCTGGCCATGATCCATTACGAGGAGAACGACATGAAACAGGCGTTGCACTATCTTTTGTTGACTCACCGTCACCTGCAGGCAGGGATAGGCAGGTCGGATCCGGAAGTGCGTGTCGAGGCCGGTTTGGTCCTGCAGGTGCTGGCTTTCTTTATTGCCATGATATACGCCCGGCAAGGCGATTTGGTCCGTTTTTCGCAATATCTCCTTCAGGCGCTGGGTTCCACCCCGGCAGATCATGCCGTCAGTCTGCTTCAGGTGATCTCCCTGTATGAAGGGCAAAAAAGTGAAGAGGCCACGGCACTGCTCGAAAACAGGCTTAAACAATACAGTCCCGCCGGGGCTGAGAAAATGGCCGCGATGATGTCCGTACAGCAACATGCACGTAATCTGGTAAAATGACGTCACCGTAAAAAATTCAAAAACAGAATCTGAATGAATACCTAAAAAAAACTGAATCGAAAGCATATGGAAACAACGATGTATAATACCCTGTTGAACAAGCTGAACGAACGCGCGATGGGCGATGAAGAGCTCCTCCGCCACATGGAAGATTTGCTGGCCGCTCATCATGAGAAAGTTACCCCCATTCACGAATCCCGCTCCTTGTCCGGTATCTTTGCCGACAACAATGCTTCATGGGTCACTCCCATTCCCCCCTATCCCATCATTGGCACTGGCTTCAACCGTCTCGACCAGCTCACCGGCGGGTTTCTGCCAGGTGAATTTGTGGTGTTCGGAGGGCGGCCGGCCATGGGCAAAACCCAGTTTTGCATCAACATGGCGCTGTTCATCGCCAGGTCCTTCCCGTTGCTTTACGTCAGCTGGGATTTGCCGGTGATGGTGCTGGCTAAACGATTCCTTTCGGCCCTTACCGGCATTGCCACATCCAGGCTGATCCGGCAGACCCTGTTGGAGTCGGAGGTGGTGGAGATTCACGAAAAAGGATCGGCGCTTTTCGACACCAGGATCATGATCAACGATAGCTGTGCCTCCTCCGTGTCGGCCATGCGTTCCCTTTGTGAACAGGAGGCGCAGAACAACGGGATAAGAGTGGTCGTGGTCGATTACCTTCAGCTGATGACCGCGTCCGGCTTCCGCAACAACCGCGAACAGGAGATCTGCTATATCACCGGTCAGCTCAAATCGATCGCCCGCGATTTCGGCCTGGTGGTGATCGCCGTGAGCCAGCTGAGCCGGTCTCCCGAACGGCGGTCCATGTCGGCCCGTCCCATCCTGGCCGATCTGCGCGAAAGCGGTTCCATTGAACAGCATGCCGACAAAGTGCTGCTGATGTACCGTCCCGAATATTACGGAATCGATGTCGACGAATACGGCAACAGCATCGCAGGCCTCGTCGAGATCATCGTCGCCAAGAACCGCAACGACCGCCCTGGCACCATCTCCCTGTACCGCGATAAGGAGATGACCCGATTCATGTAGTCACAGAAAAGAATAAAAAAAAAGAATGTTCGTCCAATTTGCTCCGGCACTAACCGTAAAGATCCCTGTAATCATGAGGTCTCCACTTTTACCGAATCCAAATAGGTTTGGAAGAATACATTTCAAAACATTTACACATGAAATACCCATAAGCACAACGTTCATACCAACCGTGAATGTTAATCATGGGTATTCCATATGACCGCTGAAATCAAGAATTATTAACATATGAAATACCCATAAGCACAACGTTCATACCAACCGTGAATGTTAATCATGGGTATTCCATATGACCGCTGAAATCAAGAATTATTAACATATGAAAGATATAATCCTCAATGGCAAAGTCACAGTTGTACTACCCCTGCAGACAGGAACCGGCAGGAATGGCGACTGGAAAAAACAACCGTTTATAGTCGAAACTACCTGCACCACCCCCCGACCGATATGCTTCACCCTCTGGGGCGATAAAGTCGATCAGTACCCTTTGGTACCCGGCGAAGAGGTCACCATCCACTTCTACCTTGAAAGCCGGGAGTACCAGAACAAATGGTACACCGATGCGAAAGTTATAAAGATCCTCAAATCTTTATCCGGCGAACCCTCCGGAAGCCCGTCAGCCAACGAACAACCCAACGATCCGTTACCGTTCGATGACGATCTCATGTTTGGTTCCAATCCAGAAACGGAGATACCATTTTAAGCAACAGACAAAAGAACCAGTCAGTACTTCGGTTAAGTTTTGAACCAAGCGCTGGTTTTATCGATTTTTCATAAATTACTAATTCTAAAACGCAACAAAGTGAAACTTTTATATCTTTACAAGCAAAGATAATTTAAACTACTAAAACAATGACACAAAGACCTAATAATGAGAAACGCTTACATTAAATATTTTCATTCAACATTTATACTTTTATGATTCACTACCACGGAATTTTGTTCTTATTTCTAAACGTTGCAAAGAAGAATAAATATCTACTCCAATTTTATATTATATGATAGAACAACAGCAAACATTCTCAGATGCTTTTTACGAACTGATTTATGAGTACAAAAAAGAATATGGAGAGTTAAAACTAAACGAAATCACGAAAAGGGTATGTACTTCTAAATATGTTAGACAATTAATATTTACATATAAATTGAAAGATAGTCCGCCGCCAAATGAGCATACAATAGTTAATGTGCTTGGCAATCATTTGTTTTTCACATTCGGTCATAAACGTACAGTTGCAATTGGGGGTGCAATTGTTTTGTTTCTATGGAATAAAGAATGTAATCTTGATAATAGTCGATGTTCAGATCAGATTCTGATTGAATTATTAGAACGCTTATTCACAAAGTGTAAAAGTATGCTATGATCGCATTCATTTTCAAACTATTAAAAGAACATAATTTTATTTTACAAGATAATAAAAATATATAAAACCATGGGTCTTTTTTCAAAATACTTTTCGTCAGCAACAAATCCTCCGAAAGATTATTCGCCATTATGTATTTCAATGGCAAAAACCTTAGGGCCAACGGATTCACCATTTCACTCATTTGAGTATCTTCAAGAATTAATGGAACACAATCTTACTGAATACATCAAAATTATCACTCTCCAGTTTGAATCATTAATTCTATCTTTTAGTATTTTACAAACATATGTTAATAGACTAAATGGACAAGAAGGACGAGTCCTCACAGATGATTTAAAATTTACATTTACACGTCTTTTTGAAAATAGAAATTGTAATCCAATAATTATTGAAGCTATTCGTAAAAACTATTTCGATGAATCCGTAAAGGGGTCTCCCCATATGGTTAATTCCAATATTGTATTTCCTTATTATTTAAATCGTTTTTTTAAATATGATTCAAAATTGGATTGTTTTTTTGATTTGAATTGTTTTACTTATGAAAATCTATTTGAAAAATCGTTCAAGGATTTTTTTCAAGCATTTTCTCATGAGATTATTGAAAATAGAAATTCTAAAGATGATAATATAACAAATGAAGATTGGAACGACGATAACCCCCTGTTAATTGTATTATCATACTTTGAATCAATTGTAAATATATGCAAAATCTTTAATTCGCCTTTAAAAGAAAAAGTTCAATTGTTTGACTCAAATATAAGTACTTTAAATGATATCCAACAGCTTTCTGAAGCAAGTGATTTTGACAAATTAAAGAGTTTGATTTTCTCAATCGCAATAACTGTTAAAGGAATTGAAGGAACTTATCCATAAGAATGTTTTCTTGCCCTGGAGTTTTTATTCCATTCATTCGGACATCATATAATCGAGTACTAATATTTATCTCCCATTGATTTTTTGAATAACTAATATTCAATTGATCATAAATAGCTTCTCAATAATATTTTTTTAAATATTTGAAAGTCATTTGTATTCTTGGCATTAGTCAGAAACTGTCATCCACTATCCCTTAATACCCTTCAGTTCCATTTTTTCTGCTTATCCTTTAAACAAGGTTTTCAACTTAATCCTGCAAACAAACTTTTGTAGTCGTCGAAAAAACACGCTCCGCAGTTCCAATGCGCCCTAAAATACCATCTTTGCAAAAAAAGAATGTGGCCATGCAATTATACAAGATTTATTACGACCTTTATTATTCAAATAACCAAAGGTCCCTATGGGGGTCATACGAAATGTACATTACCAACATCAGGGATCTTTTCGACAAAGCGTACGACATGATCAGGGAAAATGAAACCGGCTACGAGGATCGTCCGTTTGATGAAGAACATCTGACTGGTTTCGAGCTTCATTTTGAACTGATAACGAAAAAGCCCTGACATTCTGCAAATAATAAAAAGGCCATGCCAAAACCACGCTATCTTACCAAGTCGGTATTTAAACTGGCGCTTGAATGCCCTGCAAAACTTTACTATGTAAAGAAGACCGATCGCTATCCCGACGTAAAAGCCGATGATCCCTTTCTCGAGGCGCTTGCCGAAGGTGGATTCCAGGTGGGCGAACTGGCCCGCCGGTATTACCCGGGCGGAATAAACATCGGGGCCATGGAACATGAGGAGGCCATCAGGCTGACCAACGAGGCGTTAAAGCGCGACGAGGTGGTGATCTATGAGGCGGCCATACGGTATGGCAACTTCTTCATCCGTGCCGACATTCTTGAAAAGCGCGGTAATGTTTTACGGCTCATTGAGGTAAAAGCGAAATCGTACGACAGTCGCGATGTGTACGGCATGGTCAATCACCATGGGTATCTCAAACCCGGTTGGATCCCATATGTCTACGATGTGGCGTTCCAGAAACATGTCGCAATGAACGCTCTTCCCGGATACCATGTCAGGGCTTTCCTCATGCTGGCTGATAAAACGGCGGCTGCCTCGGTCGACGGCCTGAACCAGCAATTTTTCCTCGGCCGCGATCCCGAAGGCCGGGTTTTCATCAGCACACCTCCGCATATCGGTCGGGCCGACCTGGGGGAGAAGATCCTGGTCGAGGTGCCGGTCGATGATCTGTGCGAAGATGTTTTCAACGACCAGGCCACGGCTGTTCCGCCCGATCCCCAAAGGCCATTCTCTCAATGGCTCCATTACCTGTCGGAAAAGTACCGGTTGGACGAGAAGATCATCACGCCCATAAGCATGGCCTGTAAAGACTGTGAATTCAGGTGCGATGCCGGACAGGAAAAACAAGGCCTCATCAGCGGCTTCAAGGAATGCTGGAAACACCAGCTTCATTGGACCGACACCGATTTCCGTCAACCCATGATCTTTGATATCTGGGATTTCAGGCGGAAGGCAGCGCTGCTCGAACAAGGAAAATACTTCATGAAGGATGTCACCGACGAGGATCTCAACCTGCAACCAGGCATTCCGCAGCAGTTTCACAGAACAGTCCGCCAGCGGATCCAGATCGACAAAGCCATCCGTAACGATCCAACGCCTTGCTTTGAGCTCGAAGGGTTACACCGTGAGGTTGAATCCTGGCGTTTTCCGCTCCACTTCATCGACTTTGAAACCACCGCGGTGGCCATCCCGTTCCATAAGGGGCTTCGGCCTTACGAAGGAATTGCGTTCCAGTTCTCACACCACATGGTGCATGCCAACGGATTCATAGAACACAAGGGTCAGTACCTCAATGATCAGCGTGGTGCCTTTCCCAATTTCTATTTCATTAGGACGCTTAAAAAGGAGCTTGACCAAGACGAAGGCACCATTTTCAGGTATGCAACGCATGAAAATACCTACCTGAATTTTATTTATACACAGCTTATTGCAAGCCAGGAACCCGACCGCAACGAGTTGTGCGACTGGATCAGGACAATCACCACCTCCTCCGGCAGCCAGCCCGAGGAATGGGAAGGTCAGAGGAATATGGTCGACATGTGCAGGGCGGTCAGGTTATACCATTACGATCCCTTCACCAATGGTTCCAACTCCATAAAAAAAGTGCTGCCCGCCATCCTGAACAGCAGCAGTTTTTTAAAAGATAAATATTCCGCACCGGTCTACGGCACACCGGCCATGCCCAGCCTGAACTTCACGGCACAACGCTGGATATCCATTTGTGACGGGAAGGTGGCCAGCCCCTACTCGTTGCTCGAACCTGTTTTCAAGGATGTCAGCGACGATTTGCTCGATTCATTCATCACCGACGAAGACCTGGCCGACGGAGGTGCGGCCATGATGGCCTATGCCAGGATGCAGTTCACCGAAATGACCGAAACCGAGCGTCAACTCGTTAAAAAAGGACTGTTCCGCTATTGCGAGCTCGATACCCTGGCCATGGTGATGCTCTGGGAATACTGGTACCGCGACATACTACACTTGGCCTGATCCTCGATTGCGAACATTTTTTCCTTGCTCCGCAGGTCCACTGCGCCCGTCCATCTTACATTTGCCGCGTAATAATTGTACGGCTCATTGTATAGTTTAAACGAAACCATATCCTTATGAAAACAATCGATATTCACGAAATCCGCTCGCTTGAAGACATTGAGCGCTTTTTCACCCTGTTGCGCCAGGCCAACGTGTTGTATCACCCCGAAGTCTCGTTCAGGGATTGTAAACGGTAACTACAAATGCAGGAAATCGGTAAATAAGAATGCAAGGTTTTGAGCATCG
>CAYYPH010000002.1:0-44547 GCA_964473485.1 uncultured Prolixibacteraceae bacterium
TCAAAACCTTGCATTCTTATTTACCGATTTCCTGCATTTGTAGTTACCGCTTACATCTGTGCTTGGTTTAATTGGTGACTGAGTGGGGTTCTCAGCAATATAAACATGGCAATCCACCAAATTGTCCGTTTCCAACAACTTCACCTGCATTTGTTTCCGCTGGTAGCCCTTCTCAACATTATCGAGAATATCCGTCAAATCTGATTTTGTCACCTCATAAATAATTCCATAAACTTGGCATCCGACTCTTTCAACTATATTGGCCTTGCCAGTACCATCCTTTGACAACTTGTTGAAGAAAAGAAAATAATTTTCCAGCACACCTGTATAGATAGAAAACACCGATACTTTGCGATCATTCTTCAATTGGTTTAGGTTCATGTTGCTACCATAGGCAAAATAGAGGCACCGACTGATGTCAAGAATATCATCCATTTTTCTTAACAAATTATTTTTTAATGTATTATCCGATCTGACTTGGATCTTATAATCCTGAAACCAACCCTTTAGGGTATTGAAAAAGTTGGTCCTGTAAAGAATGTGATCCTGACCAATTGATTCATAGATTTTATCTGGATGCTTTTCCTTGATCCTCCATGCTTGTTTTGTTCTTGCTTCGTGCAACAGGCCACAACGAACATCACTGAAGAAATTTCCCGCAAGTGAATTGGTAAAAACTTCCTTAAATGGTCGTTGTGTGGTCAAAAAATCTTTAAAGAGCGAACCGCTTGAGGTATATTCAAATGGCAAAAGAGAATAATTCTCATCGGCTTTCTTGTATATCTTACCCTGATGGAGGGCACTGAAAAATTCAAGCAGGATGCACAAAATGGAGACAACAGTAAATCCTTCACCTTTTTTTGAATCATTTCGGATAATGATATCAATTGGATTAATAAATCTGGTTTTAACCCTCTCAGAAAGTACATTGAGGCATGTCTCCCAATCATTATTCCACGCACCTTCCAATGACTGGATCAACTTTTTTCTTAGTTCTGGCCACTGTTCAGCGGCAAAATCAGGACTTATATGGGTCTGTGAAGAGATTTTCGCCATCTCAGTTCATATTCATCATTTCGGATTTGTTCATGGTGTCTAGAAACTCAACGGCACCGTCAAGGGTTCCACGCAGTATTTCTTTGCCATTTGGATTACTGGCAGAAAGTGCCCCTTCGGCCAGAAATGCATAGAAATCATATTTCGACATATGATCAAGGTACCCGTGAAATAATGATTTTAATTCGTTAAACAGCCAACTGAGTTCATGGCTGTACTTGGTAACTACCAATCTTTTCTGGGGATCGGTTTTTTGAAGTGAAATGACTGGAGGTTGGTCCCCCAGCCATCTTTGGTGCCTTGGTGTAACCTTGTTAGTTATAATAACATCTGCACCGCCCCAGTTTCTCTGTTTTGGGAGGTCTTCCAGCGAAGACTTTTCGATGATTACCCTTAGTCTTTCAATGTCTGTTTTGATCTCGTGATAGGATTTCATATTTCAAAAATTATCATTTTTTGTTAAAAAAGTCGCTGGTTAAAAATTGACAAGGTATTTGATGTTATTTAATTGTATATCATATATATAACCATCATTTGACAGTGCTTTTTGGTATTAGAAAACCTCTATTACGTGCACTTAAAGTGCACTGCATAATTACTGTCTACTTTGTCAACAATTTCATTCCAGTCCACCTTTTTTACCCAAGTTTTCCTTATACCCCATGGAGGTGTCATCGCAGGAAGATTAAGTTCATTGATCATTCCTCCCCCTCCAGCAAGTTATCTCCCTCGCCGATCTGTTTCAGTTCAGGAATGGAAGTCCCAGCAATTCCCTTTACCGACCCAATGAAATGATTGGTATTCAGCAGGACCTTCTCCAGTTGTTTCTCCCTCTCCTTCCAAATTCTTTCCATTGCCCGTCTTTCCTTTACATAGTTATCATGCAAACTTGTAAATCCTTCAATAATGGCACCCACCTGAAGCCTAAATTCGTTGCTGGTGAGATAATTGTACAACATTTGCATCTTTTCACCTTTATTGGTTTGGGATGCATAGGCCTCGCTCACCCTGAGCAGACTATCCCTCAATACAATTGCAAGACCTTTAAAATCATCAAACGAACAAATCCATACCCCGTTAACCTGACCAATTCTGTCAATCCCATCAGGCATGGCCTCGGTCACAATTACACAAATATCGGCTTTGACCAGCACCGCATCTGACTTGATTTTGTTGACCCAGTCATTGCTGAAAGCCTTTGTTCTTTTTGATTCATAGGCAATCTTTCCGCAATCAACGCCAAGTCGGTTCCTGACCGTCTGGATCACATCGGCACCCCTGATTCCTTTGCCAACCTCCTCGATCAGGTCAAACGGGAACATTGCCCCAAGCATTTCCTCGATAACCAGTTCCTGAACTTCACCCTGCAACTGCATTGATCCCTGTTCGGCTTTGCGTTTCATCACCTCCATCTGCTCCTTGAGTGAGTTAATGACCTCCTCCTTCTCTTTCATTTTCAGGTCGATCCTTTCAGATTCCCGCTTCTTGATTGCCTCAACCTCCTGACGCAGTTTCTCGGTCATTTTTAGCTCGAACACCAGTTCCAGTTCCTGCTGCTGGGATTCCAGTTTCTGTTTTAACTGTTCATTTTCAACCTTCGCCTTCCGATAATCGGAAAGTTGTTTGCGGGTTTCCTCATTGGCATCGGTCAAAGATTTTATCTGCTCCTCGAAATCCTTGGATACCTGCTGTTTGATCTCCTTGGTCTTCCTTTCCGTTTCGTTTTTAAGTTTCTCCGCCACCAATGCATCAATTTCAGATTTCTGCCGTTTCAGATCGGACTCGATTTTCTGTAGACCTTGCTGTTTGGACTGGAAATCCCGTTCCAGTTCGCTGATCTTCTCGTTAAGTTCAACTCGGTATTTCTCTTCGATTTGCTGTGAGATCACCTCTTCAACGGCGAACTCATGGCCGCACTTTGGACATTTTATTTTTATGGGGTTCGACATGGTTTTACAGGTTGATATATGGGGTTGATGTTATATGAATTGCAAGTTAACGATTTTTGCTGAAATAATCCCCAGTTAAACCCAACCATTTTAGGTTTCTGGGTAATTCCTAATGAACAATTTGCATTCAAAATGAAAACAAAGCAGGTAACCCTGACCGAGACCAATCTGATTTTGCTGAGGCTTATTCTTGCCCGTGAGAAACAACGGCTTCTGAATGAATATTTGGTTTCAAGAGACAGAAAGACTCTGTTTGAAGTTGCTATCCTGAAGGATGTCAACTACCAACTCAGCGATGACATCATCCTTGAGAACATCTTTGTTACTCCACATACCATCAAGAAGTACGGCAGGCAGGGGGAACCATTTGATGACCTGAAGGCAATGAGGGGAATCATCGGGGAGGTATTTGGGAGTGAATGAAGGGGGTGGAATATCTGATTCTGCCTTTAATGTCTATGTGTTTGTCAACTTACCTGTTAATGCCAAATATGGGCACTTGATTTTCCTAATTGTCCATAAATCTCTTTGTTTCATGGTTTTTTCAACCGTAGTAACAATGTCAATGATTTTATTATCTTTAGATCGTAGTTTTTAGAATGGATTTTTCTCCGTTTAGAGATGATTAACCAATAATGGGCTAATCACTCAAAGGATATTTTCACTAATTTGGAAACAGGATCACCATAAACAAATGTCCACCATTAATAAGACAAAAATGAACTTCACGGCCCTTTTACAGCGAATTTTTAGCAAAAAAGCACAGAATCTCAATCTCACTGATGATAGGCTCAAACTAATTTCCGAAATGCTTAGAGATCAATCGTTTCAAATGAACGATTGGGATATGATGTTTGGGACTTTAAGTTTTAACATTTGGAATAACTCATGCCATGAATTTCAGAAAAGTCAAGATATCTATGATATCGAAATTCCCTTGCTTTGTTCAATAGGTGTATTTCAATCTTGGGAAAAATTAAAAATATCTAAGAAATACGATATTAGGCAAATCAAAACAATAGCACCGAAAGAAGCGGTTGAAGGATCAAGTACTTTAATTGAGCAATTACCTGAGATTAAATACGCTCTTCAGGGGACCTTATCTCGATACAAAATAGAACCAATAAAGCCCTTTATTACAATTTTCTTTGAAAAATTTATCGTTCATTACAAAAACAAACATTCCGAAATAAATCCAAGAGACTTTTTTCAACAGGGTATCGAAATTTTATTTCTTTTCATTTTGGAGTTGAAAGATATAGATTTAAAACTATATAATGATCTAAAAGAATACGGTGAGTACCAAGAAGAAGTAAGTAATATCATAGATGACTTGAACAGAGCATCTTAGAAGACTAATGATGTATTAATGGACATCTCATTATGTGAAAGTCCGTGAAAGAATAGTTATTATTCAATGTTGATTTATCAAAAGGAAAAACGATCAGGATAATGGATAAAGTCCTCAGCCCAAAATTCCAATAGAAATTCCACCTTCATCAAAATGATCACAGTCACTGTTTCCCGAATGAGTCCCATCGATCATTAATGAGGTATTTGGGAGGGAAGATTGACCCTGTAAATCAATGCATCAAGTTCCTTTTTGGTCACCTTGTGCTCTATCCATCTTCCATTGATGTACTCCCTTGGAACATTAGTCAAATTCAGTTTGCAATAATAAAAGAGGAAAATATTCATCCTCTCTGGAAAATTTAACAGGTCTGCCGCTTCCTCTGAAGTAAAAAGTTGGTTCTCATCCGTCAATTGAAAGAACTCTGGTTTGGGCACAATCTTGTGCGCGGAAACCGTTACAGAATGTTTCCTCTGATCGAAACACTCCCTGCAAAGATCACGGATTGGCCAGTAAGAATGTCCTCCTGATACACGAAAAGAGTAGGGTTTAGAACTGACCCACCCACACTCAGGACAAAAAAAGGTTGTTGTTTCCATTTCCATTGATGTTAAGGGTTAATACTAAGTCTGTTAACAATTCCAATAATTCGCACATCCCTTTGATGTATAATAACTTAAATCAAATTGATAATGAGATCAATGCATCCGAGAAACTATTGGAAAGATGTTGAGGGAAGGAGAAACCAATGTAACGAACCTTTTTGACCATCTGTCCGCATCGTTTTGCCACCGTAGCGTTCGCTGCTCGGTTGGCTTCCATTAAGGAATCTGGATGCAAGAATTTAATGCATTTTTACATATGATTTTTGGGAGGTGATCCTACATGTCCTTCCATTTTTCGTAATAATGGTTATGAACATCCAGCAACAGCCGTTTGTTTAACAACCCGTAGTATTCAGGCATTTCCACCATTCTGCCTTGAAATACAAAGTTTGCAGCCAGCATCATACCCCCAATCTTTTCAATACAAAAATCTGAGCCCTTTGTGACCTCAACAATCATTACAATTTTGCTTGGAAAACCGTATTCCAAAAGTGCCCAAAACTTCTTGTCCTCTGTGGAGGTTATCAAATAGGTCAAGTTTGTACTATAATCGGGGCTTGGGCTAAAAATGCCATAAATAAGCAATTCCCATCCAACCCACTTTTTTCTTTTTAATCTTGCATGCTTGCTGTGGCTGGAGCCGTTATCGAAGTAATAAGGCTTTATGCTTACTTCCTGATCAATTGTTTTCTGCAATAGATCGTCATATCTCTGTCTACTGAATTTCATATGTCATTGTATTTGAGGTTACCATTCTTAAAATGTTTGAAAATTGGCTTCTGAAGTTTCTTAATAAAGTGGTTAGAATATTGAATTTATTCACTTTACGAGATTCCCAAGGACAATGACTTGTTTGGGTTTCAGCAAGAATGGCATTTGAATTAAAAACAAGAGCATGCCTTTCCCAAAATGGGATAGATCGCTCTGTGGCATGTGCGTCCCAAGGAAATGGCTCGGCTTTTACACCGAAATAAGCAGCGATAATAAGGTAATACTCAGGGGTCTTCAATAAAGTCACCGTAACACTCTTGGTTGGAACAGGTCGGCTATATTTGACGAACTTAGACAGCCCCTTTTGTCCCTTGATCTTTTGAGCATACACAATTGTATCTTTACGACTTACAGCGACACAGTTCGACTTGCCAACATAATATGGGAAATCTATTTGTTCGGAGACGAATTCTCGTCCATTGCACTGGATACCACCTATTACTGAAGGAAGAATGGCAAGGATATCCTTGGATAATTGACTTTTTGTCCTATCCACCACAATGTTATTATCCTTGGTCATGTAAGCAACTTGAACATTTTTAGCAACAAAATCACCTCCATTTGATCTGGACGTACTTTTACGAAAGAAAACAAGATCACCGCGAACCATTGTTTGAAGAATGTCCTCATAGCAGATAACATCACCGAAATCAGCGGTTCTAATGAAACCATACTTCCTTCTATCATAATAGCATTTGAAATATCCTGAAAGATATGCATTAGGATTATCCTGATTTTCAGGATTCAGGGCTTGGTGATTCTGTTTTAATGGACTGACTAAACCACCTGTGGTCAGCAATGACGTTTGATGAGCATCAGAGTTCGAACTCCTTGCCACAAGTGCCTTCTCTGAAACACTGGATTTTTTCACTGAATGGCCATAGTTGGGGCATTCATTCTGGATGGAACCATGCCATCCATCAACAGATTTAAAGTTTTTTGTTTCCATTTTGCAATTAGTTTAAAAGGTTAAACATCATTGCATCAATGAAACTCAGCGGAATGGAAAAGGGGAAATAAAAAAACGAACCCTTTTGACCTCATGTCCACATCGTTTTGCCACCGTGGTGTTCGCTACTCGGTTGGCACCCACTTAAGGGTTCTTGATGCTGGGACAAATATACAACAAAAAAGGGCCGATGTCAAGTCTTTTTTTAATTTCTTTCTTTATGAAACAGATTAATTTTCATTGGATAACCCACTAGGATACTTTCACATACGTCATCTCGCACCCCTTGCACAACCGCTTCTCTTGATAATACTCGGCAATGTCATACCATCCGTTGGTCTTTTGATAAATATCTAGTCCCCTGCCAAGCACGATTTTCCAGCCATTGTCCAAAACAATCGATCGATCATGAATGTTTTCAATAAATTCGTAAGTAAAAATAATCCCAAGGGATTCGAGTGATTCTGTTATATCTCGAAATGCACCCTTGGAATTTTGCATATAGATTTCATTGTTATTCGTGATTAGATGAAGTTTAACCTCTTTAAGATTACCTTTCTTTATAGCGACCAACTTTGCGAATTCCATAAAATTCCTCAGTTGGTAAGGCAACCTAATATATGGATCGGTAACAACTATATGCGTTGCTCCAATTAGATATTCACCGAAGAGAATTTCATATGATATACCAGATTGGTTGTCTCGGATAATTTTCTGCCCCTCTTTTAACACCGTTGCATCCTTTTCTTGCTCACTTTGGGTTACAAGTTTCTCCTCTTCTTGCATTGGTCCTTCTTCTTCCAAACCAAGTGCTTCCTTGTTTTCAATATACTCTAAGGTATGGATATAAGTCTTTTTTCTTGTTCTCTTGTTAGTGTAGGAGAAGTCCACATGCTCGAAGGTTTCATCCATTTTGCGCAACTGGTCTTTTACCCTTTTTCTGTTTTCAATCGCAAATTCGAGAATTGATTGGGCTTCCCCTTCTGTATACTCTCCGTCGGGGAATATTATTTTAATCAGTCCAGAAAATGTTTTTGCAATAGAAGTTTTATCACGAGTAGTGATGGTATCTGATAAAGTAAAGAACTTTGCGTATTCGTTTGTTCGGTCATCTTTCCTCATTTCCTTTAAGATTTCCGCCAGATAATCGACAATGAATCCATAATTATCCGTAAACATCTCATTTCGCAGTTTCTGTACTTCCCATCCTGCTAAATAACAATGAAGCCTGTCAAGAAATGCTGAGTCATAGTACTCTTTAGGCAAGGCATCAAACAAGTTACTATGCTTAAGCATATATGGTACTGGATGTTCTGTATTGCCAATGAATGCCATTGATGCTGCTGCCCCGATCAATTCTTTTCCACGACTAAAAGATCTATTGGCCATGTAGTTCTTCATAATGTCCACCAGCCCTTTGTCAACTTTTTTGGATTTACCTCCAAACTCGTCATATGCCACTACGTCCCAATACCCTACTAGTCCAATGTCCCCATTTGAATTGTTAACAAATAGTTTCGCCTTGGATACCTCGCCACCTGAGATTAATATGCCATGAGGAGACATCTCTGAATAGATATGACTCTTCCCAGTACCTTTGGGTCCCAATTCTATGAGGTTGTAATTATTTTCGCAAAAAGGGATCAACCGCGCAATTTGAATAAGTTTTGAACGATATGTAAACTCCTCTGGATTTAATCCAATGGACTGCATTAGTAAGTTGATCCATTCTTCAGTGGTAAATTGCTTACGCAATTCTTTAAATTCTAGGACATCAACATTTGAAATCTGAATAGGTTTAAGGCTCTCGATAATCCAAGGTGAAACATCCCTCTCCTCCGATACTTCATAGCCCATTGTTATAAGGCACCATACACCACCAGAAAGTAATTTTGGATTCCGCTTCACAATATCTTCATTGATAGCCACCTTGATTATGCCAAGATTCGCAAAATAGGTTTCATAAAAATCTCTTTTATCATTCAACTTAACCGAAACCTTGTCGATGATCCGATGGGATTTGGTATCGCGGATGTTGGCTTTGATCAACTGGGCTTCATCACGGTGTACAAAATGCTTGGCGATGATGCTTTTAACCGTTTCTACCCCCTGAACGATGGTTTCTTGATCATCCGTGGCGCAATATTGACCCAGTAGATACTCCAACACATAAGTGGGAACAATGGCATTGCCTTTGACCAATTTTGTAAGGTCTTTGCGGACAACCTTTCCAGCGAAGTGCTGGTTTATTTTCTTATCCAGTTCATTCATAATTACATATCGTCAAAATCGTTCGTGAATGAAATATTCAGTGTATAGGTGTATTCCTTGTATTGCTTCCACTTGCTGGTGCCTTCAACGGGTTCTTCCAAAACCAGTTTGATGCGCTGGTTCTTATATTTGCCGCTGGCTTTGCTGCTCAAATGAAAGCGGTGCTTCACTTCTCGCATCCGTTCGGTGCCTTCCATAACATCAAACAGATAAGTGAACTGATCACTTAGCATTTCCCCGTCAGCGGCGTATAGGGCGCTTCTGATCTCACGTGGCAGGACTTTATCGCTAACCAGATCGGTTTGCAGGAAGGAAACCGCCAGAATGTTTGTAGTGATCTTGTCGGTGGATTTGATGATGTCCACATCCACCTGTCGGGTGGTGTCCTGCCGCTTTTTGGTGACCTTGAGCAGCGGTATGACGATCTCCTGCAATGTTGCCCCACCGTGCACATACCGCGATCCTGCGCCCTTAATTCGCGTCCTGTTGATGGATTTGGGAATGAGCACTTCGGCATCACCCGAAAGGTTCAATTGCTCGGCGGTGAAATGCTTGTTGCTGGCAGCCCCTTTAAGGTTTTTGCCGATAACATATCGGCGGGATTCCTTCCATATATCCCCCGAAATTTCACCGATGGAAAAATCGCTTTCTTCCACTTCGTTATTTTGGTATAGGAATCCGTGATCGGCGGTGATGAACATATTGTTGCCGTTCATATTGGCGATCTTCTTTAACAAATCCATTAAAAACTCGATTTCCTGTTCGACGGATTCAAATACCTTTTCTTCCGATGTCTTATCATCACCGATCTTGTCAATGCGGTTGTGGTAGATGTATATCAGATCATACTGCTTGACAAACTCACGACCGTCTGTGGCGGAGTTCATCTTCATAAAATCTTCTGCGTTGATTGCTGTTGCCCGTACCCCAGAATTGTGCTCCAATATTTTACCACGTGCCTGAACGCCTTGGGTGGAACTGCCGTCAATCAACACGTATTCCGATTCTGTCTGGAAGGACAATGTCTTGTTGGGCAGCAGTGCCGCCATTCCCAGTTGGGTGTAAGAAGGTAGGGTGGAAACAATATGTTCCAGTTCGCCTTCAAAGCGCTTTTCCGCCTGAATCTTTTTTAGACATTCCTTCCCGCATTCGTAGCGAAATGCATCAGAAATGATCACAAATAAGCGTTGACCCTTGCTAACAAATGGCTGCACGTGGTCGGCAAAGAACCTGCCCTGAGCGACCTTATAATGGTTGTACCATTTGTCGGTGCTGTCAATGACCTTCTGCCAGCGGTTGCCATAATCCAGCAACCAATCGTTGCAGTACACCTTCTCTACCTTTTCGGTAAGCGGTTGCAGTACTTTGTTCTGCTTTGCCCTGCGGTAATGGTAGATGTATTTGCGGTAATGGTAATCAATCTGGTAGTGTTTCCCTGCATAGGCGTTGATGCCTTCATCAAACGAAGCGATTTCAGTCTTGTCAATTTTGCGGATCAGACTGATCATCTGCATACCCATATCCAGACAGGCGTAGAAATCTTCGAAGTCCCAATACCAGTATTTGTTTTCTCTTTTCTTGGTAAGTTGGCTCAGCCTGTCGGCGGATATGCCTTCTTCACAGATTAGTTCCGCCAGTTCGGATATAATTTTCCTGTCGATCAGTTCGAACAGGTCATCTTCTATGACATCGTCAGTGCTGGCATCATTCAGGGCGGACTCTATTTTCAAATCACCCGCAATCTTTTGGGCAAGGAAGCGATAGGCATCTTTGTAGGATATGGAATCCTTCCACATTGATAATAATATCTTGGACTCCTTGGAGATTCCCATGCGCTTGCCGATGGAAAAATTGTTATTGAAAACCTCTAATAAGAAATCATAAATGGTGGGTTGCTCATTGGCATAACCGTACTTTCGGGAAATCTCCTTCCAGTAAAACGTTTTAAGGTTATAGCGTTCCAGTTCCCTGTCATAGCGTTCGTTGCCGTCGTTAAATGCCGATGCGTGAATCTGGATGAATGAAACAAGGCTGACATTATCAGTGTTGAACAGCACCGCAAGCATTTTGTACCGTATGGCTTGGACATCATCTTCCTTGCCCAGCAGGTCTCTCAACATAGCCCTGCGATCCTTGCTTTTGAAAAATTCTATGTGTTCGGCAATGAGCGTGGTGAAATCATAATCCAGTTCGAGTTCTTGGGCAAACATCGCTTCCTGTTTGGTCTGGAACACGTAATGCGCTAATTCCATATCAAGCAACCAGTTTTCCGAATGAACGGGCTTTTTGGCGGGGATGTATAGCAGAAATTGCTGGCACGGCTTCTGCTTGTTGGTCAAAAATTTGACGTAGAACTCATTTTTGTCAACTACAACCTTTTCAACGGATTCCATTGCCAATTTGTCGAATTCTTCCCTAAGTTCGGCGCCTTCGTCATACCAGAGGATGATGCGGTGCTTGGCGAATAGTTTTGTTAATGCTTCTTCTATCTTGCTCATTTTTTATTATAAAACAGTAGATTAAAACGGGTACTCATAAACAAAAAGAATATTGATGCCAAATAGATTTTCAAAAAGAGCATTAGTAATATTTAGGGCTTCAAAATTATTTTCTTTCTTTGCTTCTTTAAGTGTTTCTATCAAATTATCAATCGTTTCTAACGGTTTACGTTTGAGAAATGATTGATCATCGACAGTATCTATCCCTAAAGAAATTCTTTCCAATTTAGAGAGTTTTGCTTTTCTTATTTCTTTCTGGAAATTTACATTAATGTAATCATCCACTGATTCAATCAGTTCATTTCTGACATCATTTAAGGTTTTAGATTTCTTATCACCTTTGAATCCTTTTTTTAAAGTTTCAATAGCATCAGGAATAATATTATCAATTGTATTTGCGTGTTCATTAGATAATTCCTTTGGTTCAGAATGAAATGAAACTTTATAATCGTTGTTAAATGCATAAGAATGTTGGTATTCACCAGAATCTATTTTACTATGTGGTTTAATATATATAACATTGTTTAAAAACGGCATATCATCAAATTTGAACCTTTCTTTATGAAAATCTCTTCCAATCCCTTCAAAAAGTTTGTAATAATATTCTGAAAGAAATTCTTCCCCGCTTAACCATTTTCTTAGATATAGATTTAATCGTTCCCTGCTTATGAACAAAGGAGCCACATAAAAGGAGTAATTTTCTTTATCCTTTTTATATAATATATTGTGTTGAATAAAATCTGACCCGCTTTTATGCAGCTTAAATCCAAATACTTCTTTTTTATTATCATCAATATTTAGTTTATGCTTCCTTTCAGTAAGTATTGAATCACTTGGTCTTTGCGAGCGTTTAAATTGAAAATAAAAGGGAACGCCTTTGGTATTTTCAAATATCCAATCCGCACCCTGTTTTTTTTCCATATGAAGTGAAGGTATGTATAGCCGCAAATCGCTCCTACTCTTAAAAAGACTAAAGTATGCTGCCATAACTGCACACTGGAATTCTATTTCAATAAAATCAACTCGGCTATCATAACTCATAGATCATATGATTTTAGTATTATCAATCCAATCAAACTTCCTGACCTTATCTTTGGTCTTTTTGTCGTTCAAGCCGCTGACCTCTTTCAGAGCGTTGCCAAACTTGTTATAGTTCACCAGAACCCCATCATCCAAGTCAATGGATATTCGTTCCGTCGCAAGGGGGAATAACACTTCACGTTCATATTCTTGCAGTTCAATCAGCATTTTGTCTATGGTGTCGGTTTCCTTGATGGCCTTGGTCTTTTCCGATGGTGATCCGCTGACCTGAACCCGCTGAAGATGTTCCCTACGAGTATGAAGTTTGCCGATGAACTCTTTAAGGTATTTATTCAAGATATTGCTGACGGTGTCGGGGGTGTAACGGTGCATATAGATCAATGCGTTGAATGAACCCTTGGGGGAAGAAAACATCCAGTATATCGGGCGCTTTTTATATCGCTGGATATGGTCTGTGTAGAAATCCCTGATGAAATAACTGCGGATATCCTTGCCGATCTGCTCTTCAATGAAAGCGAGGTTCTTGTTGAAATTCTTATCGCCAAACGTTACTTTCAGGAATTGGTGGAACCTTCCCACGATGTCATCTTCGAACCATTCATTGTCCAGTATCGGTATAATATTATCTGCATCTGGCAGAAATGAGCATTCCTGTTCAGATTTGCCAATTTTATGGAGGTATTCTTGCAGGGTTTCGCCCTGATTGGCTAAAATCAAACCTTCTTTGTCAAGACTGTAGCGCCCGAACATACAACCAACGGAATAACTGATGAATTGTGCTATTATTTGTTGCGGGATAAAAGGCAATTTAAGTTCGTGGTAGTTCAGGACTTCTTGGGTTTTTGGATCGCGAACAATTTTTTTGTTAAGATCGACCAGTGATTCCTTATCCATTTCATTTTGAAAAATAGATATTTTCTCTAATTGCACATAAGGTTTCATTTCATTTCCTAAACCATACAGATTAATAAACAATTGGTTTAATTGTTCTTCAATCTTATGGCTTTGAATAAATTTATATTGCCAAAATTGTTTGTTAAACTCATAGGATTCTTCAAAATCAATATTTTTTTGTTTGTTATTGTGAATAAGGGAATTGCCTTTAAAATCCCACGCATTCTCGTGTGAATCCCAGTACAGTTGAGCGTTTTCAATTGCAGTTGAGACACTTTTTATTGGAATGGTTTCTGATATTACTGTTGGTATACCACCAATATCACCTATTTGAATATTTAGTGTTGGGTTTATGGCTTTCAACAAAGCTTGTGAAACACAACTATTTAATAATCCTAAAACTTTGATTAATAAATTAATATCAGGTGAATGACAAATTGCTGCTGCATCATCAAACAGAAATCCTCCCGCACAAAACCTCGCTGAAAAATCGCTACTCGTGATTTTCGACCAAGTAACAGCCTGCTTGAATGAATAACCTAAATTTTGTGGTCTTGATTTTAGCTTCCCTTCTTTGTTTTTAAAATTTCTAATCTCACACCCATCATTATACCAATTAATTACGTAATCATAATTACCATACCACTTACAAAACTCACCACCCTTATTAATGGGAAACCATTTTCTGTTCTTATTGATCTGATTAGGATATGAGAAGCTATTAGTAGTAACCTCAGTCCATAACCTTAAAAATCTATCATTATCTGATGTGGCAAGCCCTTTTCGAGTTTCAGTTAATTCCTCTAATTTAGGATTGCTATTAAACGCATTTAAAGCATTTTCGCTCAACCAATATCCAATAGAACAACTTGAAATTCTCATAAAATCCTTTTGATTGGCAGTATAAAACCAACCACAGTTTGGATTTTTTATGGCTTCAATGGTTTTGAAGCGTTTTATTTCAGAATTCTCAAAATCAACTAATCTAATAAATGTGCCATCACTTTTTATATTGTTACATAATAATGTGAATGCAGCATTCTGAACTACTTCTCCGCCAATCTCAGGGAATGTCCTTGTCCCTAAATGTAAAAGTGTATCAAAAAAGCAATCTTGAATTAGTTTCATTCTTAGTTTTTCATAACTACTTAAAAACATCCAACTATGCTGGTTGATCATTCCAAGAAAACCTTTGTCATATAACATCTCCAACCCACATTCCATAAAGCAAGCCATCAAGTCTGATTTGCTATCAGGGTAACTTGTTCTGGTAAAATCGGATAATTCATTATTCATATTGCCACTACCCATATAAGGCGGATTCATAACAACACAATGGTATTTTTTAGCAATTATCATTAGATGATTCAGTGTTTCAATCAATTTATCAATGTCAATCCTCTGAAACACATCAGCATTTGGCAACAATTGCTTCAACCTTTCACCGACTTGCTGTATTTCCTTCGGGTGAGATTGTGGAATGATTAATGATCCGAAGTTGGTGGCTTGGTGCATTTGGTTCAGATCGTGGATCAGTTCATCTGAAACCCTATTATTAAGCAAACGCATCGTTTCTTTTATCTCACCACTTGTAAGCGGTAAATCCTGAAAACATAAGACGTTTGGCGTGATATCTTTCTTGAATACCCTGCGCTGGTATTCTCGCGCTTTCATCATCAATGCAAGCGATGTGAGTTGCGCCGCACGTTCATCTATTTCATAGCCGTAAAGGTTCTTTTCAATGATCAACTTCGGAATGTCGCTGGTGTTATACCCCTGTTCTTCATATATCTTGGTGAACAAATCAAACCCATACACCAAGATATGTCCGCTGCCGCTGGCGGGATCAAGCAATCTAATTTCTTCTGGCGAACTGACCTTCAAATAGTCGTCTGCGGTGAGCGATGCCGATTCTATGAAATAGGGCATATGCTCCCTAAGTCGGGATTTGGGATTGTTCTGCAACCAGAGTTTCCCCACCGTATTCTGCACCATATATTCCACGATCCAACGCGGTGTGAACAACTGCGTTGCCGCAGGGATATCTTCTTTTTTCACTCTCCCGTTTGAAGCGAAAACTTCATCTTTCTTCTCCGAAATATAAAACTGGTACAACCACCCGATGATTTCTACATTCTTGCAGTCATCAGTTGCCATTCCATTTCGAACCAGCGTTATGATGGAAAAGTCACTTGTTAAATCATCTGGCATCAGCAATTCCGTATAATCATTGATTTTTTCAAAAAGGAATGGGAAGGTGCTATGCAGGTGGTTGCAGGATGCTATCAGCAGCTCCTTATACGCTTCATTCTGAGGATTGGTACTGGGAAGGCGGTTGTCTAAGAGATCATACACCTTTTGCCTGTTCAACCGCAGTTCTTCGGGTATGTTTCCCCTTTTGGCTTCGTCCAGCAGTTCTGGCAGCGTATAACCGTCCTTTGGTGTGATGACACGGATGCCCAAGGGCTGATAGTCGTTGGCATCCATAAAACGCAATGCCATCAAACGGTTAAACCACGTGTAGGCGACCTTTTCTATTAACTGCTGCTTGGTGGTTCTGTTCAGTTCTTCCCGCAGTTGCTTTAATTGACCAGCCTGTTCGCGCAGCACAGCCGTATCCGCGGTCAACACAAAGGACAGTTTCGCCCCGACCTGTTCAATCAGTTTTATTCGCGCTTCCTGCGCAAATTTTTTTAATTGGTTCGTGTTCATCTTTTACAGGGATATCCGTTTGTTCTGTTCAATTAATTCGTTGAGTTCCTTCTTTAGTGCTTCCACATAGGCATCAACATCCGCCTTTGTTTTTAATTCGTTTTTGGAAAATTTAACTTTGATAGAGTTGATCTGTCGATAGTGAACAGTTGGTTCGCCGACATTAATGATAGGATTGATCAACCGTACCATTTCATTCAATTGCTGATTAAGCAAACTGCCCGTAACTTTTGCCCGTGTTTCACGCAGATTGGCAATGAAACGTTGATCCTTCAACCTGTTTAATTCATCTTCAAACGGCTTTAATAGCGTCTTCTTCTTATCATCGTCCAGTTTGGCAAAATCATCATGGTATTTCAAGCGGTCAATGGCTGATTGTATCTTTTCTTTGGTCATCGCTCGTTCTTGGTCAATGAGTTGGATGATTTTGTTGCCCAGAGCATCCTTGGCAGACTTGGCTTCTTTGATAATATCGCCTTTATAGGGCTGGGGATGCTCCATCACATTGCGAAGGACAGTGAGTTCGTCTCCTTCGACATATTCCAGATTGGAAAGGTGACCCTTGAATATGTCGCGAATGGAGTCATAAATCTTTTTCTGCTCCCCGTTCCAAAATCGTTTAATCGGATCAATGAATCCTTCCTTGTAATCAAGCAGATCATCTTCAAAACTTTTCACATTTGATAGGAAATGGGCATATTCCTTCTTAGTCAATTTTTCGATGAAATCGGCAACAGGCGCCAGCACATCCAAAAAGGGATATGAGACATTATTCATCAGCAGTTGGTTGAGCCACACCAGTTCTTCTTTCAGTTTATCCTTAAAGGCATTTGCCACGTCCTTGGCTTCTTTTGCGGGGCAAGGCTCATCGAAGAATTCGTTATAAACCGTTGCCAGTTCCTTGATCATTTTCGGATCAAAGTCAACTTGTGGTTCAAGTAAGGTATTGACATAGTACCTGTTATTAGTTAGGGCGACCAATACATCGTCATCTTCCAATTGGTTGGAGTCCTGTTGAAGTTCCACCTTCCCGCGCTTGTATAGTTTCGCCACAAGGCTCCAGATGGCTGTTGAAGACCAGCCGTAGGGTCGGTGGGCAAAATAATCCCGTAGGTCGCTTAAAGTTGTCCTTTCGGATTGCTTTTTCCTTCGCTGGATGATGTTTAAAACTTCGCTTTCGGCTACCGACATCGTGTTTTCATCCGTACCGAACAAGTCATCTTGGGTACTACGGATGATGGATTTGATGGTATCTTCCGAGAATTGAGTCTTGCCCAACATTTTCAGGTTTGGGTATGCCAGTTTTACGAGGTTCTGGAATGCTTTCACCAGTTTGTTCTTTCCATCCGATGCGCTGCCAAAATCCTGTTTCATCCCGTTCATATAAACATCCGATTCCCCAAGTGAACGCCTTAGCATATTCACAAGTGTCGCCCTGCGGGAAATGTTCTGTTGCGCCTTATCAAAAAGGATGCGCTTGACGTTTTCCTTGTTGGTTGTGGATTGGTTCTGGCGGATGTACTTTTCGGTTTTCAGGTACATTCTTATGTCTAAGAGCATATGTTCGTCTTCTGGTAAGACCATCATCAGCAGCGTGCTGTAACCCATTGTTTGGGATTTGAAGAAGTCTTCCCTGTCGTGGTCGCGGAAATTTGGTGTGATGATCTCTACCACCAGTTCCCGCTCCTTACCAAGGATGGTTCCATCAATCTTACTAGTATATTCATATTCCTGTTTGTTGTCCAAAAACTGAATTTTATTATCAGCGATAATAGTGTCGAAGACGATCTCTTTGAACATCTGGGTTACCTGCCCGTCATCAATTTCGGTGGCTTTTATGGCTTGCTCAATGTCTTTTTCATCATCGGTCAGGTATTCATATAATTCACCGCTGCGTTGGATGTACGTTTGGTTCTCCAGAAGTGCAAGGGCTTGATTCACCCGCAGATCGTGTTCCTTTAAGTCGACATTGATATTGTCAATCATTAATGTTGATATATTCCGTGCGGTGGTTTTGAAATTGCTGAAAAACTTGACCATAAACAGCGCTTTCAGAACTTTAACGGCAAACTCATCATCGACTTGCTTTTCTGCAAGAATAATAGCACTCTGCAACTCTCCACGGATGGTTGCGCGTAAACCTTCGAACAAGAGGTCAAAACTGACAAAGGCGCTCTGGTCTTTGTTCTTTATCTCATTGATCACGTGTTGGAAAACGCCCAGCATAGACCGTTCACCCACCGAAGCGTGTTTACCTTGGAAAGCATTGTGGGTAGATAGTGCCTTGATGCATTGTTGGAACAGGTCAAATTGGTATGATACAAAGGGATATTTGTTAATGAAATCCGCTTCGTTTTGATAACCCCTGAATTGAACTCCAATTTGTGAAAACGCAAGCAGGGTTTCAATTTTGGGCTGATCCCGCTTCCACCCGTTTTTCAAAAGGTCGGTGGCAGACTCCGTTTTGCTCAGCAACCTTTTTTCAATGACCTCGTCCACGTTGGCGGAGGTCAGCGGTATCTTGGTTTTAAAACGTGCCTGTATCTTTGAAAAGTCATTCTGCTGGGCTTTGTTCATATCCCCAACGACACTCTCTATGTCTTCCTGCGAAGTTACCAGAACCCAAGAATCTCCTTTGGTTTTAGTGGCAAGGGTTTCGGCAATGGTTTGTAGGTTAAGCATCAGTTTCGTGTTTTCCGAAATGTACTGCCCTACTTCGTCCACAAAGAAATTCAACCGAAAGCCCTTGGGTTTGGTTTTTAGGTATTCGTGAACTTTATTGCAGAAATCATCCACCGAAACTTTAGAATCAATGCGGATGGTATCTAAGATGTTCTGATAATCTTCTGGCTTTTTGCCTCTTATTTTAGCAAGTGTTTTGCTAATGCCTTCTTTAACTTTCGGATCATAATAGTTTTTGCGTGAATTTGACCAGAACTTCCCCGTTTGCTTTTCAAATTCTTCCTGAAAATCCTTATATAATCCTTCTTGGTCAATCCAACGTTCAAATTCAGCAACGTGCCTTATACTACCATAATAACCAAGATGGTCGTTAAAAACTAAGTAAAAGACATTTAGTAATGCATCTTCTTCCTGTTTGGTTGTGATCTGTGCCTGCTGGTCGATATTAAAGAGGATGGATTCGGACTTGATGCGAGTAGCATTAAGGATGTCGGCTTTAAGTATCGAATCACTCTTAATTTTCTCGGCAAATAACTCACCCAGTCTGTACCCATTGTATTCACGATTTTCCAGAACATAGGAAAGAATCTTCAACAAGTGGGATTTTCCACTGCCGAAAAAACCAGATATCCATACACCGTTTGCACCTTTGTAATCATTGTACACCGAAAAGAAGTCGCGGATTTTATTGGTTACTTCTTTGGTAACCACATATTCCACTACTTCCTCTAGTATGTGTTCTTGGTCGTCTGCTTTGATAACCGTTTCTATTGAACGGCTAATGTTTTTTTCAAAAAAGTCTTTGAGTATCATCATAATAATTTGTAGTTTACTATGTTAAATGCGCGGTAATAGTTGTCATCCTTGAGCAAACCAAAAAGTTCGAGCGACAAACCATTATAGTCGCCAGCAAAGAACATTACGGTTGGAGCCTTTTTAGCCACATTTTGAAGGTTATTCAGCACATTGTGGGAACGGATAAACGGGAAAACCAGCCCGATGCCCGTCAGGAAGTAAACCCTTGCAGAACATGTATCAATAATGGACTTGATTTTGGGAATTAGCATCTCTTTGATGTTTAGGGTCGATTGAAGGGCTTCTTTGAACTCCCGTTTGTCCATACTCTTTTCCAGTTCAAAAATTTCCCCTTCGCCCAGTTCACTATTCAGTATTTCCAGCGACAAATCATAAAGGTTTAGTTCCAGCACGGGGATGCCGTTGGTTTCCAATTTGTTTTTCAGACCTTTTATTGACCTGTCAACCTCGCTTTGTTGTTTGGGATCATATGCGGAGATAAAGAAAGGTATTTCCCCGCCCAAAGATTTCATATTTAAAAAATCATCGGTGGAGATCACCTTGTACAAGTGGTCGAACTTCTTTCCAATATCTTCCATACTAATATTTAACTTGTTTTATGTCAATATCCGACATCAAGAAAATTTTTAACCAAGCAGGGTTTTCGTTCACCACTGCATGCACAACATCTGGCTGCACGATTTGTGGCAGAATCATCTTGTCGGTGGCATTGTTGATAATGCCAGACTGCTCAAATATGTGAAACATTACCTGTTTGGCTTTCTTCAATGTTGATTCGGAAAATATTTCCAGTTCGGGATGATCGTTCATCCTGCGGCCTATGAAGGAATTAAAATCCGATTCATTGATCGTGTAGTCAAACACCAATGCTTTATCGCGCAATACCTCTATATCAAAGTCGCGAATGAAGTCATACTGCTTGCAAACAGCAAGAAACGCAATCTGCTTCTGTGAGATAAGATCGCCGTTGATTAACACATTTATCTGGTCGGGGGTAAGCGTTTTCAATCGGTTGCGGATTTCACGGAACTCCCTATCTGATGTGCGGCTTTTCACTGAACCAAATACCACGCCGCTATCTTTCAGCATTTTCAGGTCAGATATGCCCATCTCTATGGCGGCTTTAGCAACCTTCACCATCTCATTGAGCCGCAATGACGCTGCGGTAAAGGACAACCGATATTTTCTGTGCTTCGCCATTTAAGTGTTCATTAAGGTCTTAACGGGAACATCAAGCACTGCGCTAAGTTTCTTTAAATTAATCTTATCGGGATTGCTTTTAGAAGTGCACCAGTTGCTTACCGTCACTTCGCTGACGCCCAATTTCTGTGAAAGCCACTTTTGCTTAATGCCTTTTGTCTTGATAATTTCCTTAAGAAGCAATGGTTTAATAAAAATTAAAGTTTATTTGACACGAATTTATAACAAATATTACTCCATTTAAAGATGTAGTTCAAATTATTTCTATTCGTTATAATATCTACATAACAACATATCAGCCCCTTTGATGAAAATAGCAAAAACGGCCCTCTGGGTAAATCCAAACAGGCCTAAACTGTCATTTTCTTTGGCAACTTAGTTCCTCAAAGACCCATCATCATGGTAATCCATGTCAACCAATAATTGGTATTCCCGCCAGCATAACTTTCAATTCCTTTAAAGGTTTTGGTCAATTTTTATGTTGTCCACTTGGTTGATTCCAAGCCCATCGGACATATAAAGCATTGAAATATATTTTCATAAACTCTCAAAAATCCCTGATCTACCTGATAAAATCGGTAACCACCTTCTTTTCTTTCAATGGTGGCTGGAGGGTCCCTGATGTCGCCTCCTTCATCTTTAGCAGCCAAGCCATATTCCTGCCCAACACGCGCATTACCTGCACTCCCTCACCGTCTTGGGACACCTCATTTGGAAGCCTTCCATGAATGACGTTCCAGTAGTTGGCAGTGGCAACGACCATTTCAGCGTAGGTCAGGTAGTGGTACAAACCATCCAAGGTTGAAGAACCACCAGTTCGCCTGACGGCAACTACCGCCGCACCGACTTTGTGGCGAAACAGGTTCCCGTTTGATCCTGAAACGTAAAACAACCTGTCAAGGAAACATTTCACGGTGCCCCCAATGCCAGAGTAATATACTGGGGAGCCAAGGATAATGCCATCCGCAGCCTTAAGGACCTGAATCCACTGGTTTAAATCATCCGTTTTAATGGTGCACCGCTCATCTCGGTTTTCATCGCACTTGCCGCACGCCGTGCATCCATGGATTGGTTTATGGCCCACATGTAGAATCTCAAAGTCAATTCCAGAGGCAATGAGTTCATCCCCCACCATTTTCAGGGCATGATGTGTGTTTCCCTCTTTTTTGGGACTTCCGTTAACCGCAATTACTTTCATTTATTTGAGTTTTAAAATTTTGGTGCTACCTTCAATATCCCAACCATCGATCGATCCGTTTGATCAATCATTCTATCAAGGTTCAACAGGTGACCCGCCGAAGGTTTTGATTTCGGGCTGGAATTTGGCATGGGTCAAATTTACAAATTTGGTTCCCACTTCATGTATTGATTGAATTATAACTATTTTTATCCCCGTTATCAGTCAACCCCTTTCCCATGTTCATCACCCAACTGCCCCACTACCTCGATGAGGAGGGCAACATTGTTAAGAAAATGCCCAAACCAGCAAGGGAAATTGCAAGTTTTCAGGCTCTGGTTGTGGATATCGCCACGAGGGACTACCACCCTCCAATCAAGGCCACAGACCTGAGATGTTTCAACAAGAAATGCACAGGCACCATTGAACTTGCCATTATTGAGGAGGATGAGGGTGAACCAATCGAATGGTGGTGCACCCACTGCGATCATGCGGGAAGGATATCAAAATGGCAGGGGACAAAGTTCGATAACCGTTAATTATCCTGATTAAAACGCTGGGCGGTCCAGAAAAAAAAAAGGCACCCATCCCTGAGTGCCCTTTTGAATACCAATTAAGGTTATTTCAATTCAACCATTTAAACCACCATTTCCTCCACCGCTGGCACCTTGGCCCTCTTTTCGCATGTCTGAAACAAGGGACACTTGATGCATTGGTTGTAGGATGTTCCGTAAAATGAATCAACATCAAAATGTTTCATGTCCTTGCGGAACTGGTTGATCATAACCTTATGAGAATCAATTCCAGAAACCGTGATTTTGACATCAATAATTTTCACACCACCGTTTTTGAAGAAGACGAAGTAAAAGAAGGGTAACCATTCATTATTCATCAGGTAATACATATATGAATAATGAAGGGGTTGCAGGGTATCAACGTTGTCGAGATTAAAATACGGGTTGAAACGGTCAGTGTCTGAAAAGCCGCAATACTTAACATCAACAATTGCCTTGTCGGCCAGAACGCTTATGCAGATCAGGTCAGGATGAGCCAGAAGATTATCGTGGTGCCATGCTGGCTGGACCTCGATGGGAACCAACTCCAAACGTTTGAAGAGGTCTTTGGCCTTTTCCACAATAGCATCAATGTCCTGTTCTGCTTTGCTTTTCTCACCTGATTTCAATTTGGGAAACTCCCAGACAACATCATTTCTGGATTTTCCAAGCAGTTTGCTTTCGAAGATTAAGCCATTTTTCATAGAATCACTTGGCTCAATTGTGAGACCATTGACATACCTCTCATACCACAAAACTTTGCAGAAGGAAGGGTTGTTCCAGTCTCTTAGCACACTCTGGCTAATGAGCACTTTTGTCGATGGTCTCATTGGTTCACGATTTTGGAAGTGTTACCATAGGCTTCTTTATAATATTGGTGAACCTCGTCTTCACGGTTGAGGTTGCGACCAAACAGATTCCCGAACCGTTTGCAGGCATTCTTAAAACTCATGCTCAGGGCACTGCCGTAGGCTTTCTCAATGGATTTCTGTTTGAACATCCCAGTCTGGGCATCGATTTGGACCATTGCGCTGCCCGATCCTGCACGGGTGATCCATACACCTTCCGTGGGGAAAAAGGCCTCGATCTCCACATCGCAGGTCACCGTGTTCCCAGCAAACTGGGTCCCTTTGTGCTTAAGGTTCCAAAGACCGTTGAAGATTTCATCCATCAATGATTCCAGATACTGAATTGGGAGGTAATCAGAATTGTTTGCGAAAGCATTCTTTTTGACCTGTCGAGGGTCAGGATTCTGGTTTAATACCGCCATGAAGGATTGAAGTTCGGATTCATTGGTCGCCTGCACCTCCTCAACGGGCTGGGTTTCGGTTGAAAGTTTCATGCTCTGCATCTGTGCTGGCATGGTTGCCATTTGTGGCATCTGGGGCATTGCAATTGCCCTGCGGTGATTGATCACCTGATTTGTTGGTCTCATATGTTTGATTTTTTTGGTTAATACTCACGGGAATTCCATAATATGGCCATCCTGACACTCCATTGCCTCTTCAATGGCCTTCTCCAACTGGTCGAAGACCTTATTGTTGCCCTGTTCGTCGGTGACAATTATGGCATACTCAGGACCGCCGTGCATCTCAATGACGAGGTACTTCATGGCATTGATATTTTATGTTTAATCTCCTCATTCTCAGTTTTCATCATCCTGACAACCTTCACAAAGAGTTCCTTGTACCGCCTTCTCTCCTCGATTGATTTATTTTGCTTGGGATTGTGGCTGATCTCAATAATCCAAAAGGTCAATGCCTCCGTCAGCATTCGGAGTTCGGTTCGTGATAATTTTTCGGTTTCCATAGGTTATATGTTTTATTGTTTATAATTCAATGTTTTAAATTAATCCATCATCGGAAAAGGAATAGAAACCGTATGGGCTGATGATCAAATGGTCCAGAATACCGACCTCCAGCAGAACTGCCCCCTCCATGAGTTTTCTGGTGATATATTTATCCTGTTCGCTGGGATTTAAATTCCCGCTGGGATGGTTGTGCACCAGAATGATTGAGGATGCATTGCTTTTCAGGGCACATTGAAAAATCATCTTGCGGTCCACGGTGCAACCCGATGTTCCTCCCTGAGAAATTTTTGACACACCAAGGACATGATTTCCCTTGTTTAGCAGGACAATAAGGAATTCCTCCTTGTACTCAATGGTATCAGGATTCCAGATTGATTTCACCAGTTCATAGCAATGTTGTGATTTGGTGATCTTTGGCCTTTCATTCGGCTGGGTGCCGTTTCGGTAAATGATTTCAATCTCGGCAACCTGTGTTTTTATTGAATTACCATTTTCCATAGTGAACTGTTTTTATAGTCTGTCAATCACAAAAACAAGACATCCTTCGGGCAACTCATCGATGCTGATTTCTTTGCCAATCGTATCGGTTGAGAAATTTTTCCAGTCCTTCACATTACCGCTGAACTGGCCGAAGCCTTGAGGATGGAATGGATTATCGGAGAAGGAGAAGACATCACCATTTGAATTTATTAATGTGAACCTGTCAAATGTTTTCCCGTCGTTATCAAATATTTTATAACTTTCGGATTTATTTGGTGGTTTTGGGGAGTGTTTTCTTGATCCGTTCATTTGGTTGTCATGTAATTGATTAACAAGACAAATATACGAAATAATTTTCAATTAATATAATATATTTGCTTATTTATTTAAATTTAATTACACAATATACATCAAATATATTTGCTTACTATTATAATATTTTGTACCTTTGAAACCAGAAAGAAAACTAAATAGGCTGGCTGAGATTCTTGAGGGGCAGGGCCGCAGTCAAAAATGGCTGAGCAAGCAGTTAAACGTCAGCCACATAACGGTGAATAAGTACTGCCTGAACTTGGCCCAGCCAACGGTGGAAGGACTTTACCAGATTGCCACGGTGCTTGGAATTGATGTGGGGGATTTGCTTATCAAGAATCTAAAAATCAATCCCAAGAAAACACCAAGAACGAGAAAGGATGCACGAAGAAAACCAGATAAAGGAACTGATAACTCAGACCCTGACGCTCCGCAATAAAATCAACCAATACGGAGGGGCCGAGGAAAACCCAGTTCTATGGTTGAGGTACCAATCATTAAAATCAGACATCCTTTTTGCTTTCAAACTTCCGCCACTTTCCGTTTTCCAAAACATTATCGATAATCCCTCAGTTCTGGACTTTCCATTGTTAAAGTTAACAGTGGCAAGGTTTCAGCGTGCTGGATATGTCAGAAAACTCAATGAGGTGCTTGCCGATATTGGGATTCCCGCTCTATCATCACCTGATTACTCAGAAATATGCCAGTATGAGAAGGAGGCAACCACAGTATACAACGAATTGAGAATTAAATCAAAAGAGTTTGCTGATTCCAAAAATTTGACCTACAAACAAATCTTTGAGGGGAACATGGATGGGGATTTAACCATTGAGGACGCTCTTTGGTTATCAGGGTACCAAGATAACGCATACAGTCGGTTTTTAATTCAGGTGCTCTATGCTGGGGGGTACATCAACAGAAAGCAACTTGAAAGGGAACTCTTCCACTCTCACCGAAATGGTGGCAACAGGAGGAGGTTTTTCCAATTGATGCTTTCATCACAATTCCTGATCCAGCGTCAGGAATCAGCCTTTGTGTTGGAAGAATTGTTTGAGTTTCGATATGCCAAGGATTTCCTGCGGTGGCAGGATTGTGGATTTAATCTATGGTCCAAAAAAGAGAATTAGGAAACTATTTCTGTGCCACCATCCTACATTGCTACGTAAATAAGCATTACAAGGATACCGAGAATCTTTTTAATTTATCTTTCTGATTACATTTAATTATTTGCCTGATTATCAAACGATTGAATTGATATAATAATATTAAATTGATTAACAAATACTTAGTACTTGTTCATTCACACTTTATTGAGGTGAATTAGAATTATTGCCACTGGGGGGAGGGGGGGTAGCCCAAGTATCCCCTATATAGTGCTGGGGGCTCCCAGAATATGAGGGGGCCAAATACACTAACATTCATATGGTCCAAAAATTTTTGGGGAAAAATTTCTTGGAATATGTGGAACCCTGTTGCCTGATTGTTTGAAAATGAGGACTGGATTTTTGGGCTCAGAAACACGACCCCGTTTTCAATGGCGATCGAAATTCTGGAAAAAATTTTTTGGGAAAATTTACTTGGGAAGTTAAAGTCTATATCAACTCTCGTTTGTTTCTTCAATAAATCGGAAAACGCCCCCAGTTATACAATTTAAATATGTATAGTTAATGATTAATGTTATGGACTGAAATTACTTAGGAAGGAGGAAAAAAATTGACTTTATATACGAAAAAGGCCTGCAAACTTTATTACGGATTTTATTACGTAATAAAAATGGGCTGTAAATGATTGATTTACAGCCCATTCATTTTCTAAAAGTCGGGGCGAGAAGACTCGAACTTCCGACCCCTTGCACCCCATGCAAGTACGCTAGCCAACTGCGCCACGCCCCGATTCAACCCGGATTGAAATCCAAATTGAGGCTGCAAATTTAAACTTTTTTTTCGTTTACACAACGCATGGTTGCGAATACAACAGATTTTATCGATGGTGGTTGGAAGTCAAGGCGGCTGTAATTTACGATTACCATGAGTTACGATTGACGATTTATTGCAGGAATGGCATTTTGCCGGACCATCAACTGGATGGATACTTTTTCCTAAATTTGCAGTTCTAAAACTTTGAAAACAATGAGTGAAAATATTGAGAAAGTCCGGTGCCTGATCATCGGCTCCGGCCCAGCAGGTTACACTGCCGCCATTTACGCCGCACGCGCTGACCTTAAGCCGGTTATGTACCAGGGAATGCAACCTGGCGGACAATTGACCATCACTACCGAAGTGGAGAACTTCCCAGGCTATCCCAAGGGGATCACCGGCCCGGAAATGATGGAGGAATTCAAGCAACAGGCCGAACGGTTCGGCACCGACATCCGGTTTGGCGTTGTGACGGAGGTCGATTTTTCGAAACGGCCCTTCACGGTCAAAGCCGATGACGGAAAAACCCTTGAAGCGGAAACAGTGATCATCGCCACAGGCGCCTCGGCCAAATGGCTGGGACTGGAATCGGAAAAACATTACATGGGAATGGGCGTTTCGGGATGTGCTACCTGCGACGGATTCTTTTACCGCGGCAAGGATGTGGCCATCGTCGGGGGAGGGGATACTGCCGCCGAAGAGGCCACCTACCTGGCAAAGCTTTGCAAAAAGGTTTACATGATCCACAGGCGCAACGAGCTTCGCGCTTCCAAGGCCATGCAGCACAAGGTGCTGAACACTGCCAACATCGAGATGGTTTGGAATAGCGTCCCGGAAGAGGTGCTGGGCGATTCGGGCGGGGTGACCGGTGTAAGGGTCAGAAATGTGGCAACCGGAGAATCGAGAGATCTTGATGTCTTCGGATTTTTCGTGGCCATCGGACATACTCCCAATACCGACATCTTTGCGGGTCAACTGGAACTGGATGATCAGAAGTATGTGAAAACCAAACCTGGAACCACTCAGACCAGTGTCCCGGGTGTGTACGCTGCCGGCGACGTGCAGGATCACTATTACCGCCAGGCCATCACCGCCGCCGGAACAGGTTGCATGGCAGCCATCGAGGCAGAGCGGTTTCTGGCCAGTTAATGGATTGAGTGAATGAGAGAATGAGTGAATGAGTGAATGAGTGATTTTCCCTATTCGCTAATCACTAATCCCTTATTTTGAATTTTGACTTTTCATTTATTGCCTTCCTAATCACAAAATAATGATCACCTTTTTCAGGAACCAGACGGTTTTATACGCTGTTGAGAGCAGCGGAAAGATCAGTGAATCGGATACCCAAAAACTGAAATGGCTCTTCGGCGATGCGGAATGTATCGCCGAACCCGTTTTAAAAGGCACCTTCATCGGCCCCCGCCGCGAAATGATTACCCCCTGGAGCACCAATGCGGTTGAGATCACGCAGAACATGGGGATCTCCGGGATAATACGGATAGAGGAGTTTGAAATTCAAAATTCAAAGTTCAAAATTGGCTCCGCCGAGCTCCGCTTCGCTCCGGTTCAAAGTTCAAAATTCAAAGTTCAAAATCAAGGTTTGGAATTTGGGAGTGCTCCTGCTCATGACGACGAAACCCCAGACCCAGATTCAATTGTCAATTCTTTCGATCCCATGCTTCAGCACCGCTACGATGGGCTGGACCAGGAGATATTCCACATCCGTCACCAGCCTGACCCGGTGATGTTTATTGAGGACATCGCCGCGTATAACAGGCAGGAAGGGCTTGCCCTGAGCGATGAAGAGATCGCTTACCTGATTGGTCTGACCCACAAATTGAACCGGAAACTCACGGACAGCGAGGTCTTTGGATTTTCGCAGGTGAACTCGGAACACTGCCGGCACAAGATCTTCAACGGCACTTTTATCATCGACGGCAAGGAGATGCCCGATTCGCTGTTTGCCCTGATCAAAAAAACAGCGAAGGAACATCCCAATTTCCTCGTTTCGGCCTATAAAGATAATGTTGCTTTCATCATGGGCCCTGAAATTGAGCAGTTTGCGCCGTTAAAACAAAATGTGGCAGACTTCTTCACCATCCGCGACATCAGTTCAGTAATCTCACTGAAAGCCGAGACACATAACTTCCCGACTACCGTGGAACCGTTCAACGGCGCAGCGACCGGCTCCGGCGGTGAGATCCGCGACCGGATGGCGGGCGGAAAGGGCAGCATCCCCATGGCCGGAACGGCTGTTTACATGACCTCTTACCCCCGTCTGGAGGGGGGGCGTTCGTGGGAGATCGACCAGGAACCGCGGCCCTGGCTATATAAAACGCCCGGGGAGATCCTGATCAAGGCCTCGAACGGCGCCAGCGACTTCGGCAACAAGTTCGGCCAACCTCTGATCTGTGGTTCGGTTTATACTTTTGAACACGAGGAGAACGGGAAGATATTCGGATTCGACAAAGTGATCATGCTGGCCGGCGGAATTGGTTACGCCAGGAGATCAGACAGCCTGAAAGAAAATCCTGAAGGCGGCCAGCACATCATCGTCATGGGAGGCGATAACTACCGGATCGGGATGGGTGGGGGAGCCGTTTCATCGGTGGCAACCGGGGAGTACGGCAATGCCATCGAACTGAATGCGGTTCAGCGATCCAATCCCGAAATGCAGAAACGTGTCTTTAACGCCATCAGGGCCATGACCGAAATGGAGGTGAATCCAATCGTTTCCATTCATGACCATGGAGCCGGCGGACACCTGAACTCATTGTCGGAACTCGTTGAAAACACTGGCGGAACCATTGACATTCAGGCATTGCCGGTTGGAGATCAGACGCTGTCGGCCCGGGAGATCATCAGCAACGAATCGCAGGAAAGAATGGGACTGGTGATCAAAGATAAAGACCTGTCGCTGCTTGAAGAGGTTGCCCACCGGGAACGCGCCCCGATTTATGAGGCCGGCCGGACCACGGCTGACCATCAGCTCGTATTCAGGGATAAGACCGCTGCATCCAATCCCATCGACCTGAAGCTGGAAGATTTCTTTGGAAAACCGCCGAAAACCATCATCCGCGACAAATCGATCCCGACGATCTATTCGCAGCTTACCTATGATCAGCGACTGACTGGCGAATATCTGGAAAAGGTCCTGCAGCTCGAAGCCGTCGCCTGCAAAGATTGGCTCACCAACAAGGTTGACCGTGCAGTCTCGGGAAAAATAGCCATGCAACAGTCCTGCGGCGAGACCCAGCTTCCGCTCAACAACCTGGGGGTGGTTGCACTCGATTACCATGGCGTAAAAGGCATTGCCACATCCATCGGGCATGCACCGGCCGCCGCGCTGATCGATCCGGTTGCCGGCTCCCGTCTCGCCATTGCCGAAGCGTTGACCAATATTATCTGGGCGCCGCTGACGCATGGATTGAAAGGCATATCGCTTTCGGCCAACTGGATGTGGCCCTGTAAGAATCCGGGCGAAGATGCACGGTTGTATGCCGCGGTCAAGGCGGTGAGCGATTTCGCCATTGAGCTTGGGATCAACATTCCCACTGGTAAAGACTCCCTTTCGATGACCCAGAAATATCCTGGCGGGAAAGTGGTTTACAGTCCGGGCACTGTGATCATCTCTGCCGTTGCCGAAGTTTCAGATGTAAAGCGGGTGATCAGTCCTGTTTTAATGGACGATCCGGATTCACAACTGCTCTATATCGGCTTTTCGCGCGATTCCATGAAACTGGGAGGAAGCAGCTTCGCACAGGTGGTCAACGCGTTGGGCAACGAAGCGCCCACCGTGAAGGATTCCGCCTACTTCATCAGGGTTTTTGAAGCTGTTCAGGAGCTGATCGGCAGCGGTCTCATCATCGCGGGACATGATGTATCGGCCGGAGGCCTGATCACCACCCTTCTGGAAATGTGCTTTGCCGCCCGGGGGATCGGCATCGACGCTGATCTTTCGCTGATTGAAGATCGCGACAGCATCCGGTTGCTTTTCAGCGAAAACCCGGGAATCGTGGTCCAGGTGAAAGATATTGAACGGATCCGCGAGATCTTCAAATTGGCCCGCGTGGAGTTTATCCCGATCGGAACAATCTGCCATGAACGAACCATCAGTGTGACCAACGGCTTCGACAATCATTCGTTTGATATTGATTCACTGAGAGATGTCTGGTTCCGCACCTCCTATCTGCTCGACCGGAAGCAAAGCGGCGATGATCTTGCCCTGAAGCGATTCATGAATTATAAACAGCAACCACTCAGGTTCAGATTCAACTCATCGTTCACGGGTCTTTTCGAACAATATGCCATTAATCCGAAACGAAGAACCCCGTCGGGTGTGAAGGCCGCCATCATCCGCGAAAAGGGGGTGAACCGCGACCGGGATATGGCCTGGGCGCTCTACCTGGCTGGTTTCGACGTCAAGGACATTCACATGACCGACCTGATCTCGGGGCGTGAAACCCTTGAAGATGTTAACATGATCGCCTTTGTGGGAGGTTTTTCCAATTCCGACGTGCTGGGTTCGGCCAAAGGATGGGCCGGGGCGTTTCTCTTCAACGAAAAGGCCAACCTGGCGCTTACCAGGTATTTTGAACGCGCCGACACCCTCAGCCTTGGCGTCTGCAACGGTTGCCAGTTGCTGGTGGAACTCGGGCTGATCTATCCCGGATTATACAGCCGGGATCTAAAACAAAACAACCATCCGAAAATGTCGTGGAACGATTCGCACAAATATGAGTGCACCTTTGTGGGTGTCGACATCCTTGAAAATCATTCGGTGATGCTGCACTCGCTGGCCGGATCGAAACTCGGTATCTGGGTGGCCCATGGCGAAGGGAAGTTCAACTTCAAAGGTAAAGAAGAGCTGTATCACATTCCTGCAAAGTTCAGTTACCATGAATACCCGGGAAATCCCAACGGTTCGCAGTTCGACGCAGCCTGCATCGCATCGCATGATGGCAGACATCTTGCAATCATGCCCCACCTTGAAGATTCGGTGTTGCCCTGGCAATGGGCCCACTACCCGGCCGACAGGATGAAGGATGAAGTGACACCCTGGATCGAAGCGTTTGTAAATGCACGGGAGTGGATCGCTGGAATTCAAAATTCAAATGTCAAAATTCAAATGTCAAAATTCTAAATTTAATAGTATAAGGAGAGCCAGTTGATTATACTTTCAATTGATTTTACAAAATGAAAAAGACGATCCTGATCACCGGCGCCACGAGCGGTTTTGGTGCGGCCATCGCACGGCGGTTCGCGCAGGCGCAGCACAGACTGATCCTCACCGGCAGGAGGGAGCATCTCCTGGATGAACTGACAAAGGAGCTGATCAATAACTGGAGTGTGGAGGTTTTTCCATTGATGTTTGATGTCAGGAAGCACAAACAGGTGGAGGAGGCCATTGAGACGCTTCCCGAGAACTGGCGAAAGATCGATGTGCTGATCAACAATGCCGGGCTCGCGGTTGGGCTGGATCCCATCCACAAAGGCGTGGTGGATGACTGGGAAAGGATGATCGATACAAACATCAAGGGATTGCTTTACATGACGAGGGCGGTTGCCCCGCTGATGGTGGAGCGGAACCACGGGCACATCATCAACATAGGATCCATCGCGGGAAAAGAGATCTACCCGATGGGCAATGTTTACAGCGGGTCGAAATTCGCGGTGGATGCGATCAGCAAAGGGACCCGTGTCGACCTGCTGCCGCACAACATAAAGGTGACCCACATTGCGCCGGGGGCTGCCAACACTGAATTTTCCATGGTCAGGTTCAAGGGCGACAAAGCCAGGGCCGAGTCAGTCTACCATGGTTTCAAACCCCTTCTTGCCGAGGACGTGGCTGAGGCGGTTTATTACGTCACCACCCTTCCCGAACATGTCAATATCAACGAACTGGTGATCATGCCTACGGCACAGGCCAGCGCCGTGCATTTTCACAAAAAAACCTGATCGCCGGTGGCCTTCATGTCTTTGATCATTCCACGAATTTGCCCCTAATCTGGTTCAGCATTTCACATTTTATCGTATTATTGCACATTTTTCGCAATAACCTGATCTTTATCTCAATTAACCCGAAATGTTATGGAGATAACCCGCATCTTCGACCTGTTGCCGCACATTGAACAGAGTTACAAACCGAAAAGCGATCTGCTGGCCTCCAAAGAAAACGGACAGTGGATGCGTTACAGCATCAAGCAGTATCGTGAAACAGTCGACAACATCAGTTACGGTTTCCTTGCCCTGGGTGTAAAACCGGGCGACAAGATCGCCCAGATCAGTTCGAACAGGGCAGAGTGGAATTTTGTCGATATGGCCATCATGCAGGTTGGCGCCATTCATGTGCCGATATACCCGACCATCAGCGAATCCGATTACAAATTTATACTGAACCACGCGGAGGTACAGTACGTTTTTGTACTGGGGATTGAATTGCTGAGAAAAATTCAGCATATCTTGCCCGAAGTGCCTTCACTAAAGGGCGTTTTCACCTATCGCGACTGGCATGAGGTAAAGCATCTCAATGACCTGATCGAGATGGGAAAGCAAAATCCCGACCCGGATGAGGTTGAGGCCAGGAAAGCCGCCGTTCACACCAACGACATCGCCACCATTATCTATACATCGGGAACGACGGGCAATCCCAAAGGGGTCATGCTGTCGCACGCCAATATCATTTCAAATTTCATGGCCGTTTCGTATATCCCGCCTTTCGGTGAGGAGGGGAGTGCGCTCAGTTACCTGCCGCTGTGCCATGTGTATGAAAGGATGCTGAATTACCTTTACCAGTACAAAGGGTACTCGGTCTATTACGCTGAGAACCTTGGTACCATTACGGAAAACCTGAAAGAAATCAGTCCCGATATTTTGTCGACCGTACCCAGGCTACTTGAAAAGGTTTATGACAAGCTTTTTGCAACCGGTCATAAGCTTAAGGGAGTCAAGCGCTGGCTGTTTTTCTGGGCATTGCACCTTGCCCTCAGGTATGAGCTGAAAGGGGCCAACGGATGGTTTTACGAACTCAAGAGAGGCATTTATGATAAGCTGATCTATAAAAAATGGAGGGCTGCCCTTGGCGGGAAACACCTGCTGATCGTTTCGGGAGGTGCAGCCCTGCAACCCCGCCTGGCCCGCCTCTTCACCTGCGCCGGTTTCAGGGTGCTCGAGGGGTATGGACTTACGGAAACCTCACCAGTCATTGCCGTGAGCGACTTCACCGAACATGGTATCAAATTCGGAACGGTCGGGCCGGTTCTGAAGGGAGTGCAGGTGAAAATTGATGGCGACGGGGAGATCCTTTGCAAAGGACCCAATGTAATGCTCGGTTATTTCAAGGAACCCGTGATGACCAGTGAGGTGATCGACAAGGATGGATGGTTCCACACCGGCGACCTGGGACATCTCGAACCTGAAGGACAGTTAAAGATCACGGGAAGGAAAAAGGAACTGTTCAAGACATCGTTCGGTAAATATGTGAGCCCGCAACCCATCGAAGATACTTTCAAGGAATCCCTATTCATCGACCAGATCGTGGTGGTTGGAGAGAACCAGAAATTCGCCGGAGCCCTGATCGTTCCCGATTTCAATTTCCTGAGGTCCTATTGCCAGGTAAAGGAGATCCCTTATACCTCAAACGCGGAGATGATCAAACTTCCGAGGCTTCGCAAAAGGTTTCAGGTGGAGATCGACAAATACAATAAACAGTTTGGCGAAACGGAGAAGATCAAGACATGGGACCTGCTGGATACCGAATGGACTTTTGATTCGGGGGAGATCACCCCGACCATGAAACTGAAACGAAACTTTATCGCCAGGAAATACCAGGATAAGATCGCAGCCTTGTTTGAATGATCAGGGAATGGTGAAGGCAACCGGAATCTTCCTGCCCGGCCGTCATTTCTTATGGATCAGTGAAGAATTTTGAAGATGAGTTCCTTCATCAGTTCCCCGTCGGTGGCTGAAACGTTGCCAAGTCCTTTGGCCTTTAAATCATATTCCCGCAGATAAGATATGACACGGGCGGTTTTGCCCGGAGGATAACTTTTCGCCGCCATCTGGTAATCGCCTACGAAATAGGGATTGACCGACAAAGCCGATGCAACGGCATTCTTTGATTTGTCAGGAAGAAAGTGGTAGATCAGTACTTTGGAGAAGAAGGAATAGAGCATGGGGATGACCTTCACCAGCGGGTTTTCCTTCGGGTTGGCGCCGAAATGAAGGATGATCTGGTTTGACTTCACCACATCCTTCCGCATCAACGCCTTTTGCAGCTCAAAAACATTGAAATCCTTGCTGATGCCGATATTCCGTTCTACATAGCTTTCGTTGATCTCTGTGCCCGGTGTGATGTTGATCAGCAATTTCCCGATCTCGTTGACGATCTTCGAAAGATCGGCTCCCACAAATTCAGTCAGCAGGGCGGCAGCTTTCTGATTGATGGAGTATCCCCTTTGCTTCACATATTCGCTGATCCATTCAGGTATTTTGTTGTCGTAAAGCTTGGGTGATTCGAAAATGATCCCGTTCTTTTCCACGGCCTTGTAAACCGACCTTCGCTTGTCAAGTTTCCCGTATTTGTAACATATCACGAGAATGGTTGTTTCGACCGGTTTCTCGAGATAAGGCAACAACTTGTCACTGTCCTCCAGGTCCTGAGCCTCTTTGATCATGATTACCTGGTAATTGGCCATCATCGGGAATCGTCTGGCTGCCGCCACGATTGACAGCGCGTCGGAGTCCTTGCCGTAAAAAACGGTCTGGTTGAATTCCTTCTCCTGCTCACTGAGACAGTGTTGTTCGATCATGTCGGCAAGGGCATCAATGAAATAGGCCTCCTCGCCGTGAAGAAGATACACCGGATAGTAGATCTTGTTTTGCAGATCCCTGACCAGTTGATCAAAATTTACATCTGTTCTGACCGCCATGGATGTGTCATTAATCAAACCGGAGATGTTTCACCAGCAATTTGCGATCGATCAGGTGCTGCATGGTCTCAATTCCGATCTTCAGGTGAGTTTCGGTGAATTTTTCGGTGACTTTTTTATCGCTGTCGCGGGTTTTGACGCCACTGGCCACCATCGGCTGGTCCGAAACGAGCAACAACGCACCGGTGGGTATTTCGTTGGCAAATCCGACCATGAACAATGTGGATGATTCCATGTCGATGGCGATGGCCCGCGTTACCCGGAGATGCTCCTTGAATTTCTCGTCATACTCCCAAACCCTGCGGTTTGTGGTATACACCGTCCCCGTCCAGTATTCACGTCCATGGTTATGGATCGCGGATGAAACGGCCTTTTGAAGGTTAAAGGCGGGCATAGCCGGAACCCGCTCGGGGAAGTAATCATCGGAGGTTCCGTCGCCCCTGATGGCCGCTATGGGCAGGATAAGGTCACCCACCTTGCATTTCTTCTTCAATCCGCCGCACTTGCCCAGAAAAAGCACAGCCTTGGGGCCGACAGCCCCGAGCAGATCCATGATGGTGGCGGCATTGGGACTTCCCATGCCGAAATTGATAAGGGTGATCCTGCCGCTGGTCACGCAGGGCATGGCCTTGTCCTTTCCCGCCACGGGTACGTTCATCCATTTTGAGAAGAGGTTCAGGTAATAATTGAAATTGGTCAACAGGATGAAGTCACCAAACTCCGGCAATGACATCCCGGTGTATCTTGGCAGCCAATCATCGACGATCTCTTTCTTGGTTTTCATTGTTATGATATTTACCCACCCCTTCGGGGTCCCCAGCCTATTTGCAAAGATAACGGTTTTGGTCTATCTTTGTATGAGTGTTAGCCGCGAAGTGAGACCACAGCTGAATTTACCGGCCATTGATGCAAAAATCCGTCTCGGTGTGAATGGAAATGCCACTATATTTGATCCTTTCCGGAAACGGTATGTGAGGCTCACACCCGAAGAGTGGGTAAGGCAGCATTTTCTTAACTACCTGAACCGGGAAATGGGATACCCGGTCACGCTGCTTGTTGTTGAGGCTTCGCTGGTGTACAACGGCATGAAAAAACGGTTCGACATCCTGGCTTATTCCTCGCGCGGATTGCCTGTCCTGATCGTGGAGTGTAAAGCCCCTACGGTATCCATTAGCCAAAAAGTTTTCGACCAGGTGGCCATGTACAATATGTCGCTACTGGTACCTTACCTTGCCGTTACCAACGGATTGAATCATTACGCATGCTATATCGACCGCCAGGCCGGACAATACCGGTTCCTGGACAAGATACCGGAATTTCATGCAGTTAACCAGTGATCATGGAAATGGTGAAGAACATACCTCCCAATCTGACCAGTTTTCTGCTGGTAACCCTTTTTTCGCTGCTGATCGGCTTGTCGCAGCGCAAAATCCATTCGGCTGCCCGTGAGGCCGACCGCACCTTCGGGACCGACCGTACCTTTACCTTTATCGGTATTCTTGGATTTATCCTTTATCTCCTTGAACCGGCAGGAGCAAGTTTGTTTATGGGCGGTGGTGTGATACTGGCCCTTATCATGGCCGTATCATACTATTTTCATATCCGCGATTACAGCGATTTCGGGGCCACCACGATATTCATCGGCCTTATCACCTATACCCTCGGCCCTCTGGTGCTCACCCAGCCCCTCTGGATGGTCCTCCTGATCGTTGTAGTGGTGCTGATCTTCACTGAGATGAAGGATACATTCACTACCATTACCCAGAAATTCGACCGTTACGAGTTTATCACCCTGGCAAAATTCCTGGCCATCGCGGGCGTCATCCTGCCGATCGTTCCCGACGAGCCATTTATCACCGGGCTGACCCTTTCACCATACAAGATCTGGCTGGCCGTGGTTGTCATATCAACCATCTCCTATGTCAGTTATCTTTTAAAGAAATTTGTTTTCAGACAGGCCGGTATAGTCCTGAGCGGGATCCTTGGCGGGCTTTATTCAAGCACGGCAACCACCATCATCCTGGCCAAAAAGAGTGCATCGGATCCGGATCACCTGAAACATTACATGGCATCGATCATCATCGCCACCGCCATGATGTACCTCAGGATCCTGGTCCTCATTCTGATCTTCAATGCGGAGCTCTTTGGCCTGGTCTGGCCCTGGTTTGCCGGGCTCTTCGGGGCTACCATGGTGGTGGGTTTCGCCATTTACTGGTACCGCAGGGAAACCGCAGGCGCTACCGACACTGAATTGCCTGCCGACCGCAACCCGCTGGAATTCAAGGTTGCCCTTATCTTCACCATGCTTTTTGTGGCGTTCTCTTTTGTGACCTACGAGGTGATCAACCGGTTCGGGGCCCCCGGACTGAACGTTTTGTCATTCATCGTAGGACTCACCGATATCGATCCATTCCTGATCAACCTGTTCCAGGGAAAATCAGGGGTGGCGCCTGCGCTGATTGCAGCGGCCACTTTCCAGGCAATCATCAGCAACAATGCCATGAAGATGTTTTATGGTGTTTTTTTCGGTGGAAAAACAGCTGCCTTTTACCTGGTACCGGCATTTATTCTTATCATTGCACTGACAATTATCCCGGTTCTCTGCCTTTGACATGATCTTCACATGTCATTTTGTACAATGGCAGGAATCAGTTTCAGGGGAGATCGGTTAACAAGCTATGGCAGATATTTATTCGACCGTAATCAATAAACTGGACGAATCTTTCAGTCCCCAGGATTCGCAGCAATACGGGTTGGCTGTTATTTTTGGTGAGACCAGTTTCAGTTATACCGTGCTCGATTTCAAGCGAAACAAGTACATTGGTTTACAGCAGATGGTGAGAAATGACAGCGTGCAAAGGCTGCATCCCCAGAACCCGGGGCAATCGTTCGATGAATTCATGAAACGCATCTTCATGGCCACACCCTGGTTAAAAAACGCCTACAAAGTGGTGAGGGTAGCTTACGAGGGGAACCGCCACACGCTGATGCCAGCGGCATTGCATGATCCTTCTGAAATGGCTGGCTATCTGAACTTTACTTATGTTCAGGCGGAAGATGAGCGGGTCTTCGCCGATCACCTGATCCCACTCGATGCCTACCAGGTTTTTTCAATCCCGGCCGCGACGCTGGCAACCATACGGAATTATTTTCCCAGGGTAACCGTTTCGCATTCCTCCAGTGTGCTGATCGAAAGCATCTGGTTTAATTATAAGAACAGGATCAACACCAACCGGGTGTTTTTAAATATCCGGCAAAATATGTTCGACTTGGCGATATTCGACGGTCGCCAGCTGACCTATTTCAATTCATTTTCATACCGTAACAACGAGGATGTAGCCTATTACCTGATCTTCGTGCTCGAACAGCTGAACTTTAACCCCGAATCGATCCCCGTTATCCTGTTGGGCAATATTGAGAAAGGCGGCGCATTGTTCGAACTGATTTACAGGTATATCCGTCACGTTGAATTCGGAAGGAGGAATGAGAATTTCAAATACAGCTACCTGTTCAATCAGGTTCCGCCTCAGATGAATTTTCCATTGATGAATTTTCTGTCATGCAGTTTATCAACCGGTACTTCTTAATAAAGGGCTTTTTGTCGGTTACGGCCACTCGTTGCCAATGCGAATAATCAGCGGAAAATACAAGGGAAGGAGATTGCTGCCGCCTCCGGGACTGCCGGTGAGGCCAACTACCGATTTTGCACGTGAAGGGCTATTCAATGTGCTTAACAACCAGTTGGATTTTGAAACGCTGAAAGTCCTCGACCTTTTTTCGGGAACAGGAAGCATGGCCTTTGAATTCCTCTCACGCGGGGCGCGTGAAGTGGTGGCGGTCGACATCAGCAGCCGTTGTATCGATTTTATCAGGAAGAGCACCGTGTCATTCGGCGCCGGGAACATAACCGCTGTGAGGTCGAATGCCTTTGTCTTTATCAGGCAGGCGTATACCGGTTTCGACCTGATATTTGCCGATCCGCCCTATGATCTTGAAGGATTAAAGGATATCCCCGACATGGTGCTGGCCTCGGGGTTGTTCAGCCCCGGAAGCCTGCTGATACTGGAGCATCCGGCGGGTTACTCCTTTGAAGATCATCCGCATTTTGCACATCACCGCCGTTACGGTAACGTAAATTTCACCTTCTTCCGGTAAAAACAAAAAAAGTACGGCTGAAGACAACCGTACTTTAAAATCTTATTTACTAAATTGTCAGTATTCGTCCTCGTGAAAGAAAAAGTCGTCTTTTGTAGGGTAATCAGGCCAGATATCTTCAATGCGTTCGTAGGACTCACCTTCATCCTCAATTTCCTTGAGATTTTCGATGACTTCCTGTGGTGCACCTGATCGGATCGCCCAATCGACCAGCTCTTCCTTGGTTGCAGGCCAGGGAGCATCTTCCAGTTTTGAGGCCAATTCGAGTGTCCAGTACATAACAGATTGTTAACAATTTTGTGCAAAAGTATAAAAAAAAAATTCAAAAAGTCAAGCAAAAAATACAGTAAAGTGTTTTTCATGCCGGAGAACCGGTGATCCAGGGGGTTTCAGCTGCGCCCTTGTCTTTTCCTGTTTTTCTTGCCAGCACAAAGAGATAATCGGATAAACGGTTGACAAACCGGATGATGATGTCTTCGACCGGGCTGGTCATATTCAACCGGATGAGTGATCGTTCGGCCCGCCGGCAAACGGTTCTGGCGATATGACACATGGAAACGACAGGATGCCCGCCAGGAAGGATGAAATTCCTGAGTGGCGGAAGATCTTCGTTCATTGTATCAATCTCATTTTCAAGCAGTGTGATGTCATCGTCGCTGATTAAGGGAAGATCGCGGGTTTTTTTCGCGGGATCTCGTGCAATCAGCGCTTCGGCAATAAAGAGATTTTCCTGGATTCGGATGAGGATTGCGCGGTAATGAGGATCAATATCCTGGTCGCGGATCAACCCGATAAAACTGTTCAGCTCGTCAAGATTACCATAGGCTTCAACCCGGTCGTGACTCTTTGGGACACGGGTTCCCCCAAGCAGTGAAGTTTCACCCTTGTCGCCTCCTTTCGTGTATATTTTGAATTCTTCAGCCATAGGTAAAAGGATAAGTGATTAGCGAATAGCGAATAGCGAATAGCGAATAGTGATTAGCGAATGGTGTTTTTCAGAAAGTTCACTGATGCAATCTGTTTTTCAGCTTATCAAACTGATGTTTCATCTCCTCCGGCAGGCGGTCGCCGAAAATCTTCTGGTGTTCTGCGATCAGTTCGCATTCATCGAGCCATTCCTGGCTGTCGACTTTCAGTATCTGGTCCATCTTTTCAGCCACTCCAGTCAATCCTGATATGTCAATTGAGTGTGATTCAGGCACATAGCCTATTGGTGTCTCAGTTGCGGCAGCGGTTCCTTCGGTGCGTTCAAAGATCCATTTCAGTACGCGGATGTTGTCGCCATATCCCGGCCACAGGAATTTTCCATCCTGACCTTTTCTGAACCAATTAACATTGAAGATTTTAGGAAGTTTATCACGGTCCGGCGCCATCTCGCCAATCCGCACCCAGTGACCGAAATAGTCACCCATGTGGTAACCGCAGAATGGAAGCATGGCAAAGGGATCACGGCGCACCCCTGCTTTGAGCCCGATGGCGGCGGCAGTCACCTCTGAGCCGACAATGGTACCCATGAACACGCCATGATTCCAGTCAAAAGACTGGTAAACGAGAGGTACCGTCCCGGGGCGGCGGCCACCAAAGAGAAAAGCGGAGATGGGCACGCCTTTGGGGTTTTCCCAATCGGGGTCAATGGCCGGACATTGTGAGGCCGGTGCTGTAAACCGGGCGTTGGGATGGGCTGCCGGTTTTCCTGAAGCTTTATCATAAACCTGGTTTGTCCAGGTGATGGACCCTTCCGGGATTTCGGTTCCGATTCCTTCCCACCAGATATCTCTATCGGGAGTCAGTGCAGTGTTGGTGAAAATGGAGTTGGCCTGGCACGAAAGCATGGCATTAGGATTGGTCTCCATTGAGGTGTAAGGAGCCACGCCGAAAAATCCGTACTCGGGGTTGATGGCATAAAGCCTGCCGTCGTCGCCGAATTTCATCCAGGCGATATCGTCGCCAACCGTCTCAACCTTCCAGCCCGGGATCGTCGGGATCAGCATGGCCAGGTTGGTCTTGCCGCAGGCGCTGGGGAAAGCGGCTGCAATGTATTTTTTCACCCCATGAGGATTGGTGATCCCCATGATAAGCATGTGTTCCGCCATCCATCCTTCGCGACGCGCCATTGCGGAAGCGATGCGGAGCGCAAGGCATTTCTTTCCAAGCAACGCGTTGCCTCCGTAACCACTTCCGAACGACCATATTTCATTGGTTTCGGGGAAATGGGTGATATATTTCTTCTCAATGGGTGCGCAGGGCCATTTGGCATCTTTCTGACCAGGCCCGAGCGGCGCCCCGACCGAATGCATGCAGGGAATAAAATCGCCATCACCCAGTATCTCCAGTACCTCTTGGCCCATACGGGTCATAATACGCATGTTGGTTACCACATAGGGCGAGTCGGTGATCTGAATGCCGATCTTGGCAATGTTGGAGCCCAGGGGTCCCATGCTGAAAGGAATGACGTAAAGCGTCCTTCCCCGCATACAACCTCTGAACTCCTCCGTAAGAATCTTTTTCATCTCCGCAGGCGCCATCCAGTTGTTGGTGGGGCCCGCATCCTCCTGTTTTTCAGAACAGATGAAGGTCCGGTTCTCTACCCTTGCCACATCGCTGGGATCACTCTGGAAATAGTAACTGTCAGGTCGTTTGGAATCATTCAACCTTACTGCAGCTCCCGTTTCAACCATCAGGTCAAGCAACATCCGGTTCTCCTTCTCCGTTCCGTCACAATAATGTACCTTTTCGGGCTGGCATAGTGCAGCCCAGTCATTTACCCAATTTTCGACTTTCTTTGAAATATTCATGTTTAAATATTTAAATAGTTGTTATTCAAGCCATTATGTCCTTCAATTATCGATCAACCCTGGAAATCAGCCCAATAATCCCTAATCACTATTCGCTATTCGCTAATCCCTATTCGCTATTCCCTACCCCAGTTCCCCCAGCGCTTGCCTGATCCTTCTGACTGCCTCGGTGAGTTTGTCGGTGCTCGTGGCATAGGAGAACCTGATGCAATTGGGATCACCGAAAGCATCACCGGGAACCAGCGCCACATATACCTTGTTGAGCAGGTACATGCACAAGTCGTTGGCGTTGGCGATGACCGTTTTCCCGTCGGATTTCCCGAAGTAAAACGAAATATCAGGGAAAATATAGAAAGCGCCGTCGGGGTGGTTCAGTTTCATGCCGGGAATGTCGGCCAGCAGTTTCAGCATGAGGTCGCGCCGCTCGCGAAATGCCTGTTGCATGATCTTCATGTCGGGAGTGGCATCGGGGGCGGTGGCAAACGCTTTAAGAGCAGCCCGTTGAGCGATGGAAGAGGCTCCCGAGGTAAACTGACCCTGCAGTTTGTCGCAGGCCTTGGCGATGGGAACCGGGGCCGCAATAAAACCAATCCTCCAGCCCGTCATCGCGAATCCTTTGGAGACCCCATTGACGAGCACGACCCGGTCCTTGATATAATCGAACTGGCATATGCTTTCATGTTTCCCGACGAAATTGATGTGTTCGTAAATTTCGTCGGCAATGATTGTGATGTCGGGATATTTTGCCATCACATCGGCAATCCCTTTCAACTCATCGCGGGTATAGACTGAACCGGTCGGATTGCAGGGCGAACTGTAAATCAGCAGTCGTGATTTCGGGGTGATGGCCGCCTCGAGCTGGGCTGGAGTGACCTTGAAATTATTTTCGATGGTAGCCGGGATGAAAACCGCTTTTCCTTCAGCCACCTTGATGATCTCCTTGTATGATACCCAGTAAGGGGCGGGAATAAGCACCTCGTCTCCCGGATTGACAATGCTCAGCACCACATTGGCGATCGACTGCTTGGCACCCGTTGAGACAACGATCTGGCCGGGTTCGTAATCGAGGTTGTTGTCACGTTTAAGTTTTGTGCAAATCGCCTTTCTCAGATCCTCATAACCAGCCACCGGAGGATAAAAGGTGTAATTCTGATCGATGGCCTCTTTGGCCGACACTTTGATGTAGTCGGGAGTGTTAAAATCGGGCTCCCCGAGACTGAGATTGATCACGTCGTGTCCTTCGGCTTTCAGTTCGCGGCTTTTGCGCGACATGGCCAGCGTTTCGCTTTCGGCCAGGTACTGGATTCGATTTGCTAATGTTGTCATAATACAATGAAAATGAGTGTTTTGAAAAAAATAGCAAAGTTAAAGAAATTTACGATCTACGATTTACGATTTACGAATTTATTTTACTGACCGTGCCCGTTAACCAATGAACCATCTAACCCGTTCACCCGTTCACCTGTTATCCCGCTCACCTGTTCACCCGCTCACCTGTTCACCCGCTCACCTGTTCACTCTTTCACCTGTTCACTCTTTCACCTGTTTATCCGTTTATTCGTTTTACGTTTTCCATTTTCAATTTTCCCCCAGTATCGCTACCTTTGTAAAAATTGATCTATG
>CAYYPH010000002.1:44647-46863 GCA_964473485.1 uncultured Prolixibacteraceae bacterium
TTTTCCATTTTCAATTTTCCCCCAGTATCGCTACCTTTGTAAAAATTGATCTATGATTGCAACTGATATCCATCCTGCGTTTGGGTTTCATCTACTCGGCGGAATAATTAAGATCACGCTTGTTTTTTCCGGAGCTTTCCTGCTGTTGTGGTACTATCTGAGGAACAGGCAGCAGCAACTTCCGGAACCGGTTCAAAAGCCGCAGGAAAATTCCGAAAGGACTGAACTTTCGCGCACCATCCTGCCGCTCCGGCTCCAGGCATTTGAACGGTTCGTGCTCTTTCTCGAACGCATCCATCCCTCCAACCTGGTCATGCGGCTCAACAATCCCGACCTGAGCTCCGTTCAGCTGCAGTCGCTGCTGGTTAGGACCATACGCGAGGAATTCGAATACAACCTGTCGCAACAGCTCTATGTTTCGTTACAAACCTGGGAGATGATACGGAATGCGAAAGAAGAGATGATCTCGCTGATCAACCAGGCATCGGTAAGGGCGGGTGAAAATGCGACCGCCGGCGAACTCGTCAAGCTCATCTTCGACCTCACTGTGGAAAAGGGCCGGCTCCCTTCCGAAACGGCTCTTGCCGAGATCAGGAGGGAAATGGAAAAACTGGCATGAACGGTTTATTTCCCGAACCTGTAAGCGACTGTTATTCCTGCCGTGGAATTTGAAAATCCAAATCCCAGGTTTTTTTCTTTGACCTCATAGTCTGATCCCTGGTAGGTCCCTTTCTCTTTTGTAAAAGAATAAACAACGGAAGGGTACAGTTCAACCGATAGAACCAGGGCCTCTTTGATCGTGTATGAAAAACCGATCACACCGCTCAGGACAGGGCTTATGGTCCATCTTTTATATTGTGTGTCAAGTGAATAGGTAAAGTATTCAAATTCAGTACGGGAGTAGGTGTACTGGACCCCCGCGTCAAGCCCGGCCACGAAAGAGAGGTGCTTTACGATGGGAACACGTTTCTCGAACCCCAGGAGGATACCGGCTCCGTAACCGCTGTGCTTGGTTTTTGTCGAGTCCGATTTGTTGCTGGTCGCGCTGGAGATTCCAAGGTCGAGGGCCAACAGCCTCGCCCTGAAAAGCGTGTTCTTTTTCCCGGTTTTGTAGACCATGCCAAAGTTGTTGAAACTGGAGAATACAATCCCGATTTCATGCTTCTGTGCCGGAAGCTGTTCCTGGGCCAGGGTGAAAACCGGGAGAATCATGACAATGAAGAGAATGAAGGCAATTTTTTTCATGGGATGAAGTTTTTTGGGGTGAAGGCAGAAAGGAAATACAGTTACCTAATCAACGGGACATCTGCCGGCAAAGTACGACAATTCCGTTAAAAAATCCTAAAATTCGCCTTTCATCCGGTACCAATACCTGTAAGCCTCTCTGAATCCCATGTTTTGGTAGAGTGAGATGGCCGGCTGGTTTTCGCAAAGCACCTGCAGGTAAGCGGTTTCAGCTCCCTGGCTCCGGCCCCAGCCGAGGATCTGATCGACGACAAGTCGCCCAAGCCCTTTCCGGCGGTATTCCGGATCGACGACGATATCGAACAGTCCAACGTATTGTTCTTCAAGCACCCCGAGGCCCACTGCAACCGTCTTTTCCCCATTCAAAACGGAGACAATGCATTTGGGGGTGATCATCTGCTTCATGATATCGCGGTAAACGGGTTCCCGCGATTTGTCAAAGCCGTTCATCCTGATGAATTCATCGATCCAGTCCTCTCCGCATTGACTCCCTGTCCGGATTTCAAAGGCATCAACAATGGTTTGAGATGCCGTTTCCTTTACGACACTGCAGCCCGAAATATCAAGGCACTGGAAGGAAATTTCGGAATGGATGAAATATCCTTTTTCTTCAAGGATACCGTCGATGCCGCCGGGCGTAGAAATTTCAGTGACTTTGAAACAGGGAGTGATGCCCTGCGACAGGTACACCTTCTCGCAGTAATCCACCTTAACTGAGGGGTCGAGGGTGGAGGGATAGAGCATCGTGACCGAGTTGCTTCTTTTGGTCACTCCATTTCCAAGCCTGATCAGCCAGCCGTCGTACTGGATCGTCTGCAGTGCAGGCCATGCGTTGTTGGAGATCTCTTCGAAACGAAGCAACATAGGCGCGATGAATGACGAATTCAGGATATTTTATACTGAATTAGGAAGTTGGTGAAGGTTGGATTCTTTAACTATTTTGCTTTTTGACTTTGCATTTTGCTTTTTGA
>CAYYPH010000002.1:46963-298883 GCA_964473485.1 uncultured Prolixibacteraceae bacterium
TGAAGGTTGGATTCTTTAACTATTTTGCTTTTTGACTTTGCATTTTGCTTTTTGATTCCGGCATGTCCGTGTCAGGCGAAGGTTATGGTTTCAGGCAATAAAGGTTTTCGCCTTAGCCAGGGCGGCCGGTATGCCGGCCGGGTTTTTACCGCCTGCCGTTGCAATGTGGGGCTGGCCTCCGCCGCCTCCCTGAACCTCTTTGGCCAGTTCGCGAATGATGGCTCCCGCGTTCATTTTACGGTCCCGGACCAGCGATTCCGAAAGCATGACGGTCAGCATGGCTTTCCCGTCAACTTCGGAGGCAAAAACCACGTAGAGATCGGAAATGGACTTTGTAAGCTCGTAGGCAAGGTTCTTCGCACTTTCAGGGTCGAGGGTCACCTTTTCGGCCAGGAAACTCAGGTCGTTTACCCTGGCTACCCTGTCGGTGAACTCGGTGACCAGTTGCCGGGTTTTCAGTTTACCCAGCTCAGCCACTTCATGTTTCATCTCTGCGTATTCGCCCAGGAAATTTTTCAATCCCTTGATAAGATCCTTCGGATTTTTAAGCATCTCGCCAACCTCAGTCAACAGGTCTTCACGCTCATACCAGAAAGCCTCGGCACGCCCGGCGGTGATGGCCTCGATGCGACGGATCCCGGCGGAGATGGCGCCTTCAGTGACGATCTTGAACATCCCGATCTGTCCTGTCGCGCTTACGTGCGTACCCCCGCACAACTCAACGGAGAATGAAGGATCGAAGGAAATAACCCTGACCAGGTCGCCGTACTTTTCGCCGAAGAGCGCCATGGCGCCCATGGCTTTTGCTTCATCTATCGGCACGGACCGGTCGTCACGGATCAGGATGTTGCTCCTTATCCTGGCATTCACTATCTGTTCCACGCGGCGGATCTCCTCCCGTGTCATTTTCGAGAAATGGGTGAAGTCGAAGCGCAGGCGGTTTTCGTCAACCAACGATCCTTTTTGTTCGACATGGGTTCCAAGCACCTCTCTCAGTGCGGCATGCATGAGGTGGGTAGCTGAATGATTGTTGGCGGTGTCCCTGCGTTTATCCCGATCTATTCTCGCGATCAACGGGAGCGCAGTCTGTTGCGGAACCTGCTTTGCAATATGCACGATCAGTTCATTTTCGCGTATCGTGTCCAATATGTCGATTTTTTCCTCACCGGCGATCAGCCACCCTCGATCACCAACTTGTCCGCCCGATTCAGCATAAAACGGGGTCTTTTCCAACACGACATGGAAGAATTCCTCTCCCTTGGCGGTTACCTTCCTGTAACGGGTGATCACGGTTTCAGCCTCCGTATGATCATAGCCCACGAACTCGGGGAGCCCGTCTTCCTCCTGAAGAACGGTCCAGTCGGCTGTATCGACGGTGGCATCCTGCCGCGACCTCGCTTTCTGTGCAGCAAGACCGTTGTTGAATCCCTCCATGTCGACCTCCCAGCCAGACTCGCGCGCCATGAGCCTGGTCAGGTCGATGGGGAAGCCATAAGTGTCGAACAGTTCGAAGGCGAAGCTGCCATCAATAATGTTTGAATTTTGAATTTTGACTTTTTTCGAATTTTGAATTTCAAGGTATTGGTTAAACCGCTGGATTCCCATGGCAAGGGTGCGCAGAAAAGCGGTTTCTTCCTCGCGGATCACATTGATAATGAGATTCTGCTGAGCCTTTATTTCGGGGAAAAACCCGCCCATCTGCTCGACAAGTACGGTTACTAGGGCATGGATAAATGGCTCGCGGAAATTAAGAAAGGTATATCCGTAACGCACTGCTCTTCGCAAAATCCTCCGGATGACATAGCCGGCCTTGACATTCGAAGGAAGCTGCCCATCGGCGATGGAAAAGGCAATGGCACGCAAATGGTCGGCAACCACGCGCATGGCGATATCACTCTTAACCGCATTACCGTAATGGATCCCCGACATCTTAGCAATCTCCTGGATGACCGGTTGGAAAACATCGGTATCGTAATTTGATTTCTTACCCTGCAGGACCATGCACAGACGTTCGAAACCCATACCGGTATCCACATGTTTGGCGGGCAGTTCAACAAGCTGTCCATTGGCCATCCGGTTGTACTGGATAAATACGAGATTCCAGATCTCGATCACATGCGGATCACCCTTGTTGACCAGTTCGTGTCCGGGTATTCTTTTCCTGGTTTCCTCGTCCCTGATGTCGGCATGAATTTCCGAACAGGGTCCGCAGGGGCCAGAATCACCCATTTCCCAGAAGTTGTCTTTCTTTGACCCCAGTAAAATCCGGTCTTCCGGTAAAAAAGCCTTCCAGTAATCAAATGCTTCGTTGTCGCGCGCTAGTTTCTCTGATTCATCTCCTTCGAAAACAGTCACATAAAGACGGTCTTTCTCGATTTTCAGGATCTCCGTGAGCAGTTCCCACCCCCAGGCGATCGCCTCTTTCTTGAAATAATCGCCGAACGACCAATTGCCTAACATTTCGAACATGGTGTGATGGTAGGTGTCGTGACCCACCTCTTCAAGGTCGTTGTGCTTTCCTGATACACGGAGGCATTTCTGGGTGTCCGCAATCCGGGGCGACATAGCTTCCCTGTTTCCCAGGAAGATATCCTTGAACTGGTTCATCCCCGCGTTGGTGAACATGAGTGTGGGATCGTTTTTCACGACCATCGGGGCCGATGGAACAATCTGATGCTGTTTGGAGGCAAAAAAATCGAGAAAGGCCTGTCGTAAATCTGCTGAATTCATAGGTGCCTTATGACAAAATAGGTTTTTACTTAACGGAACTTCTTGTTATCTGATAGTGAACACATTCAATCAGCCGCGGAACATATAAAGTGTAACGATATGTTAACAAACTTTAACGTTTTTTATTGATCCTGCGGGGCTGCAAAGTTAATTAATTACTTAATTTTGCAGCCCCCGGGCCGGCAGGTTTTCCGGTTATCTTTACTGGATTGTCGATGAGCAAGGTAAAGTATAAATTCAACAAGAAGTCCCTCACTTTTGATCGTGTTCAGACCACGTTCAGGAAACGCCTGCTCTATTTTTTCACCCATCTCTCAACGGGGGTCGTGTTTGCTGCCGTGGTTATGATCCTGGCCTATAATTTCATCGATTCGCCGAAGGAACGGGCACAGAAAAGGGAGATCGAGCAGATGAAGTTGCAATACCAGTTCCTGAATGAACAACTGGATAAAGTGACCAAAATTCTTGACGACCTCCAGGACCGCGATGATAATATTTACCGTGTGATCTTTGAAGCCGAACCGATTCCCAATTCCATCCGGTCGGCGGGCATCGGAGGTATCGACAAATACGAGGCCTTGAAGGGGTACTCTAATTCGGACCTGATCATTGAGACCGAAAAAACGATGGACAGGATCATGAGCAGACTGTATGTTCAGTCAAAATCCTACGACGAGGTGTTTGGCCTTGCAAAGAACAAGGAGAAAATGCTGGCCTCGATTCCTGCCATTCAGCCGGTCAATAACCAGGATCTGCGAAGGGTGGGCTCATATTTCGGTATGCGGATGGATCCATTTTACAAGGTAAGGAAGTTTCACGAAGGAATGGATTTTTCGGCTCCGGTCGGAACGGAGATATACGCAACCGGAAACGGAACGGTTACTGTTGCAGCACGGGATATACAAGGGGGCTATGGCAACATGGTCAGGATTGATCACGGGTACAGTTACCAGACGGTGTACGCCCATCTTTCGAGAATATTCGTCAGACCCGGGCAGAAGGTGCTGCGCGGACAGATCATCGGATATGTGGGGAACACCGGAAAATCAACATCGCCACACCTTCATTACGAGGTCCGTAAAAATGGCGTACCGCTCAATCCCATCTATTTCTTCTTCAACGATATCACCCCTGAGCAGTTCCAGATGATGCTCGAACTGTCGGCACGCCCGTCGCAGACCATGGATTAACAATTTTGTCATGCTGAAAAAGGATAAGAAGATCGAGAAACTATACTATTCGATTGGCGAGGTTGCTGAATTGTTCGAAGTGAACCCTTCGCTCATCCGATTCTGGGAAAAGGAGTTCGATGTACTGAAGCCCAAAAAGAACAGGAAAGGCGACCGGATGTTCACGCAGGAGGATATAGGTCAGCTGAGGCTGATCTATCACCTGGTGAAGGAACGGGGGTATACCCTTCAGGGGGCCCGTGAAAAGATGAAGCAGAACCGTGAAGATGTGGTTGATAATGTTGCCGTTATTGATTCCCTGAACCGGATCAAGTACTTCCTTCTTGACCTGAAAGAGCAGATATGACGGTTTACAGAGTTGAGGGCCAGGTAAGGAAAAGGAAACGCTTACCGGCACTGGTCATGCCCGGCACCAAAGCCATCCATAAGTCAGGATCGTTTTTCTCGGATGTGTACGAAATCGTCAGGCAAATTCCTTACGGGCGTGTTACGTCGTACGGAGCCATTGCCGCCTTCCTGGGGATCAGGGGATCAGCCCGGATGGTTGGCTGGGCCATGAATGCATCGCACACCCAGGTAACGGATGTGCCGGCACACAGGGTGGTTAACCGCAACGGGGTGCTTACGGGGAAACACCATTTCGGGGGGCCAGAGGTGATGAAAGATTTGCTGGAAAATGAAGGAATTTCGATAACAAATGACAAAATTGACCGTTTTAAGGAACTGTTCTGGGATCCGGCTGTACACCTGAAATGAATGATCGGCTCCGGATTAGCCTGAATCTTTTTAATAGTTAAGAAACACAAATTCAAAATATGATAACAAAAGAACATATACTATCTGCACTTCGGCATGTCGACGATCCCGACCTTAAGCAGGATCTGGTGACCCTGAACATGATCGACAACATCAAGATTGAAGGCAATAAAGTGAGTTTTGATGTTGTTCTTACAACGCCCGCATGCCCCCTCAAGGGACAGATCAAACAGGCTTGTATCGATGCGGTTCACGAATTCGCGGATCCTTCGCTGGAAGTTGATATCAACATGACATCAAAAGTTACCACCCGCAGAAAAGAGACCGAGGAGATGCTGAAGGACGTCAGGAACATCATTGCGGTCGGGTCGGGAAAGGGTGGCGTAGGTAAGTCGACAGTGGCCGTCAACCTGGCAGTTGCCCTGGCCCGTACCGGCGCGCGTGTCGGGATGATCGATGCCGATATTTACGGCCCTTCGGTTCCCATGATGTTCGGGCTTATGAACGAACGACCCACCGGATATGACCGTGACGGCAAAACCTATGTTTATCCTTTTGAAAAGTATGGCATCAAGGTGCTTTCCATTGGCTTTTTTGTCGATCCTTCCAGGGCGCTTATCTGGCGCGGTCCGATGGCCTCGATGGCATTGAAGCAACTATTCACCGATGCCGAATGGGGCGCGCTCGATTATATGGTGATCGACCTTCCCCCGGGCACCGGCGATATACCGCTGACCCTGATCCAGGAATTTCCGCTCACGGGTGCCATCATTGTCAGTACCCCGCAGCAGGTGGCCATTGCCGATGTACGCAAGGCGGCCGATATGTTCCGTAACGACAAGATCAACATTCCTATCCTTGGCCTGGTCGAGAACATGTCGTGGTTCACTCCGCCCGAACTCCCCGACAATAAATATTATATTTTCGGAAAGAGCGGATGTGAGCAGTTTGCAATGGATCTGAATATTCCGTTACTCGGGCAGATTCCGATCGTAGCGGCCATTGCCGATTCGGGAGATGCAGGTGCCCCGGTTGCAGCGAACGATCATTCTGCGGTGGCAGCTTCGTTCCATCAGCTGGCCGAGAAAGTTGCGCAGCAGGTGGCCATCAGCAACGCGATCAAGGAAACTTTCGGATTCGGACGGTGATCGGGTCCGGTCACCGGTTCGATTTTTTCGCTAATTTTGCAACGAAAACGATAATCTTTTTTTGAACTCTTTAACATCAAACCAAATATGCCTGCAAACGAAGAACTGGTTGCCAAAGTAAAGAATGTACTGGAACAGATTCGTCCCTATCTTCAGTCGGACGGCGGCGATGTGGAATATGTTGACATGACCGAAGACAATGTGGTCAACATACGCTTGCTCGGAATGTGCGGAAACTGTCCCCACAGCCGGATGACACTGAAAAATGGCATCGAGGCCGCCGTTGTCAGGGCAATTCCCGAGATCAAATCGGTTGAATCCGTGATGGCTGAATAACCTCCTGGTTTAATTAAGACAAGTATTTACCAACCATCGGCATTCTGCGCCCCATCCCGAATGCTTTCGGAGAGACCCGGAGGATGGGCGGCGTCTGGTGCCGTTTGTATTCACTGGTGTTGACCAGTTTCAGGATCCGTTTAATCAAGGGTTCTGGATACCCTTCGGCAACAAGTTCATTCGGTCCCATCCGCAGTTCGATGTATTTATAAAGGATTTCGTCAAGAATCCCGTATTCCGGCAGTGAATCGCTGTCTTTCTGACCCGGTCTGAGTTCCGCCGATGGCGGCTTCAGGATCGAGTTTACCGGTATGATTTCTTCAGCACGGTTGATATAACGCGCCAGGTGATAAACCTGTGTTTTATAAACGTCACCCAGCACGGATAACCCTCCGCACATGTCACCGTACAAGGTCCCATAACCCACTGCCGCTTCGCTCTTATTGCTGGTATTCAGCAGGATATACCCGAATTTGTTCGATAGGGCCATGAGGATCACAGCGCGGATCCTTGCCTGGATGTTTTCCTCTGTCAGATCGGACGGGAGCCCGGCGAAATGAGGTTCAAGGGTGTTTTCAAAGGCTTTGAAGGCCTCTTCGATCGGTATGATCCGGTATTCAACATCCAGCAGTCGGGCCGACCGTTTGGCGTCTTCAACGCTGTGTTCTGTTGAGTAACGGGAGGGGAGCAGAATCCCTGTTACATTTTTATTTCCTAATGCTTCTGAGGCGAGGACCAGCGTGAGTGCGGAGTCTATTCCTCCCGAGAGGCCAAGGATTGCCTTGCTGAATCCCATCTTGCCGAAATAATCGCGGATCCCGAGCACCAGTGCGTCGTGAATCTGGTCAATGCCTGTCGAAAAATCGACCGGACCCTGGTCAGGTGTTGTACCGGAATCGGAATAGTTGCCTTTTGAGTGGTCCTGCCCTGGCGGCATTGCGATGGTTGCTGTGAGGTTTTCGGCTGTATCATGCACCGGGCCGGGTACCTCAAAAACCGCAAGGTCTTCGCTGAACTCAGCCAGTTTACCCGTTACCCTGCCGTCCTTTCCCACCATCATCGATCCGCCGTCGAAAATAAGCTCGGTCTGTCCTCCCACCTGGTTTACATACACCAACGGAATTCCATACCTGTTTACATTCTGCATTAAAATACCGGTGCGTACCACCGCTTGCCGGTAATGAAAAGGTGAGGCGGCGATGTTGATCATCAGGTCGGGAGCCTGGTCCAGCATCTCTTCCATCGGGTTTCTCATGTACAGCGGATCGTCGCCCACATTCCAGAGATCTTCACAAATGGTGACAGCGAGTCTCAGGCCTTTGAAAGGGATGACCATGGCCCTCGATGGGTTGGGTTCGAAATAACGGTATTCATCGAATACATCGTAATTGGGAAGCAGCGTTTTGACCGCAGAACCTTGTACCGATCCATCGGCCAGTAAGAAAGCGGTATTAAACAGGGGCTTGCCTTTTCCAGTGAAGTTGGCGGAGGGGGCTCCGACCACCGCGGCAATGCCGTTGCAAACAGCCGCTATTTTCGAAATGCTCTCTGCCGATTTCCTGATAAAATCATCGAACTCAAGGAAATCGCGGGGTGGATATCCGCATACGGAAAGTTCTGCAAAAACGACCAGGTCGGCTCCCGCTTCCCCGGCCTGCCTGATGGCTTCGATGATCCGGCGCGTATTGAATTCAAAATCGCCGATGTGGTAATTGAGCTGTGCAAGGGCTATCTTCATGGCCACTGTTAAAACATGATGCCGAGATTCAGTTCGAGGTAGTTTAGCATGCTTTTTTCTCCCTCTTTCGAAAGGTTGTTGGTGCCGGTAAAAATATTATTCAGTGAATTGGAATAGGAAAATCCGAAAAAGATCCCAGAAGAGGAATCGAGATGGTACTCCCCACCGAGTCCAACAAGAATGGATTCGCGGATGAGGGTCGTGCCCCCGTCGAAGCTGTATTGCTGATCCATTTCTCCGCCATCGTCAGCCGTGAAATGTTCGTTGGCCGTCGATTTGATCCGGAATCCTGTACCAAGTCCTACCTGGCCGAAAAAGGAGATTTTATTGAACCTTTTGGTGCTCATCTTGATCATGATGGGGATCTCAAAATATAAATTACTGTATTTGCGGTCCACAAGCCCGGGCTCTACCACGGTATCCCCCGTCATCAACCTGTTGTCGCGGTAAGAGAGGTGGCCGTTGGCATAAAGAAAGTTAAACCCGGTGGAGATGGCATACCGTTCGGCGAAGAAAAAATCACTGACAAAACCCAGGGTCCCACCCACTCTTAAACCTTCGTGGTTATACCCTTCGGTTTTTGGGGCCATCCAGCCCAGGTTCGGAGCTACCTTCAGTCCCAATCTGATCGGCATTTTATCTTGTGCTACGGTTGTCGTTCCTGAAAACAACAGGATAAACAATGGGAAAAGGAGTTGTATGCTTTTCATATTCAATGAGGTATTAGTAATACCGGGCCTGATGCAAAAATAAGGATTAAAAACCGGGTGCACATCAATTATACTTATTTTTAAAAAATAATCCGGTGGTCTGAACGTTTAAAATGCTGAATAGTTTTACATGAAAAAAAATATTCTGGTGCACATCCTGCTTTGCCTGTTCACCATCCAGGGCATTATTCTGCTTTCGGGATGCTCCCGGTCTGACCGTTCGCTGAAGGTTGATGTTTCGGGTATCAAGATACCCCAGGTTGTTGTTCATCGGTACGATATGGATCTGTTCCGGATTGACCCGGACAACCTTCAGCAGGGTCTTGAGCAGATCAGGCCCCGCTATCTTTTTTTCCTGGATACCGATCTTGCAGATCCTTCCAAACTGGGGGAGATGAAAGCGTACCTGGAAAACCCGAGAAGCCGGGAATTCTATGCAGCCGTCTCGCTGAAATACGCTTCGCTTCGGTCAGTCGAAACAACACTGACCGGTGCATTCAAACATGTCATGTATTACTTTCCTGGTTTCAGGATTCCCAGGGCGTATGCCTATATTTCGGGTGGCGATTACGATTTTCCGGTCAGGTATGTCGACAGCGTGCTGCTGATCGGGCTCGACAATTACCTGGGCAGTGATTACAAGCCTTATGTCGCCGACGGGCTTCCAGCCTATCGTGTGGCCCGGATGAATGAGGAGATGATCGTTCCTGACTGCATGCGGGCGCTGGCTGCGGATATGTTCCCGGTGTCATTGCCTGGCAACAACTTGCTTGAACAAATGGTGGAGGCCGGGAAAAGGGTATGTTTCGTTGATGCGATGTTGCCCGGATCACCCGATCGCCTGAAGATTGGCTATACCGAAGAGCAATGGGAATGGATCAAAAAAAATGAAGCCAATGTATGGGCGGCCATCATCGATAACCGATTGCTTTATGCCACAGATGGAAAAACCATCCGGTCATTTATGTCCGACGGACCCTTCACGGCTGAATTCTCGTCTGCATCACCACCCCGGATCGGAGAATTGCTTGGATGGCAGATCGTTAAAAAGTATCTCCTGGAACAACCCGGCATCAGTATCGCCGGTCTCTTTGCCGAAAAAGATGCCCAGCACATCCTGAGCATTTCGGGATATAAACCCGGACGGCCTTAACTATTACTTTTTCAGGCATTTCGTTTTAATTCATCCGCACTGCATGACAATGCTTCCGGCAGTTTGTTGAAAACTTTTCAGTATTTGATCCTTCACCTTTTCCCTCCCCGGCCTATTAACCATAAAAAAGAGGATGCTGGTAAAGACATTTGGTTGTGCCGTATATGGTATCCGTGCCATTATGGTAACCGTTGAGGTTTACATGGACCGTGGAATCCAGTTTTTCATGGTCGGACTGCCCGACAATGCGGTCAAGGAGAGTCATCACCGCATTGAGTCTGCATTGCGGACGAATGGTTATAAGATCCCGGGCAAAAAGATTATCATCAACATGGCGCCGGCCGATATCAGGAAGGAGGGATCGGCTTACGACCTGACCATTGCCATGGGGATCCTGGGTGCCATCGGTGAAGTGCAGACAGGGTCAATCGGCGATTACGTCATCATGGGCGAACTTTCGCTCGACGGAGGGCTGATGCCGGTGAAGGGCGCGCTCCCGATCGCCATTGAGGCCAGGAACCGCGGATTCAAGGGAATCCTGCTGCCCTTGCAGAACGCTCGTGAAGCAGCCATTGTAAGCGGGATCGAGGTTTACGGGATAAGCACCATCCGTGAAGTCATCGGTTTCTTCAACGGCGATACCCGGTTAATGCCGGTGAGTTTTAACGGTCCCGACTCATTGTTGCCGGGAGAATTGCCGGGTGACCATGATTTTGCCGATGTGCGCGGACAGGAGAACATCAAGCGGGCGCTTGAGGTAGCCGCGGCAGGGGGGCACAACGTCCTGTTCATCGGGCCTCCCGGATCGGGAAAAACGATGCTTGCCCGCCGGTTGCCTTCCATCCTTCCGCCGCTCACGCTGAACGAGGCGCTCGAAACCACCAAGATCCATTCCGTTGCAGGAAAGCTGGGAAAAGATGTACCCTTGGTAGCCCGCCGGCCCTTCAGATCGCCACATCACACGATTTCACATATAGCGTTGGTCGGTGGAGGCAGCATTCCGCAGCCGGGCGAAGTATCACTGGCACACCACGGGGTGCTTTTCCTGGATGAGCTGCCTGAATTCCGGCGGGCGGCACTCGAGGGATTGCGGCAACCGATGGAGGACCGGGTGGTCACCATTTCCAGGGCGAAAATCACCCTCGAATACCCTGCCAGTTTCATGCTCATTGCTGCCATGAACCCTTGCCCGTGCGGTTATTATCTGCACCCGTCTGTCGCGTGCCAATGCCAGGCCGGCGAAGTTCAGAAATATATAAACCGGATTTCAGGACCGCTGTTCGACCGGATCGATATACATGTGGAGGTGGTTCCGGTAAGCTACCAGCAACTCAGTGACAGAAGAAGCTCGGAAAAAAGCGAGGTGATAAGAAAAAGGGTGATGGCGGCCAGGGCGATTCAACTGGAACGGTTCGCGGGAATTTCTGGCCTTTATTCCAATGCACAGATACCCCCGGGAAAACTTCGTGAAATCTGCCGGGTTGATGAAAAGGGCAACCAGTTGCTGCGGACGGCGATGGAAAAACTGGGCTTGTCGGCCAGGGCCTACGACAGGATTCTGAAAGTGGCAAGGACGATCGCCGACCTCGAAGGGTTGCAGGAGATCCGCACGGAACACCTGGCTGAAGCCATTCAGTATCGTTCGCTCGACAGGGAATCGTGGGGAAGGTGATCAGTACAGGAAAATATCGGCAATAACGAAAATGGCAAAAACCACCGAGGCCATGCCGTTCATGGTTGCGAAAGCAAGGTTGACCCTGCTGATGTCGTTGGGTTTGACGATCAGGTGCTCGTAGGAGAGGAGGGATGCAAAAACAACAGCGCCGATCCAGTAAGGCCATGCGAAGTGTCCGATAAGACCAGCGGCAATGACCAGGAGGATGGTTAAAAGATGCAGGGCGGCCGAAAGGACCAGGGCATTCCGCCTGCCCAGTTTTACCGGCATGGATTTTAGGTTTTCCTGTTTATCGAAATCGATATCCTGTAAGGCGTAAAGAATATCGAAGCCGGAAACCCAGCAGATGACGATGAGGGAAAAGATCACGGGCAGCAAGGCGAAAGCGCCGGTCACGGATAGATAAGCGCCGATCGGCGCCAGCGACAAACTCAAACCCAGCACCATATGCGAAAAATGGGTGAATCTTTTGGTAAGGCTATATCCAAGGATCACGGCCAGGGCAACCGGTGAAAGCAGGAAGCACAAAAGGTTGATGAACCAGGTGGTTCCGATAAAAAGAAGGGCGTTGGCCATGACAAATATCAGCGCCGACCTGGCCGGGATGATTTTTGCCGGGATCTCGCGGCCGGCCGTTCTCGGATTTTTTATGTCGATCATCCGGTCGGCATAACGGTTAAAGCCCATGGCGGCATTCCTTGCAAAAAACACACACAGCAACACCAGAAGAAGCAGCCAGGGATCCGGTGAATGGCCGGTATGAGCCACTCCCAGCGAAAACCCGATAAGGGCAAAGGGCAGTGAAAATATGGTGTGACTGATCTTGACCAGTGAAAAATAGTTGGCGATATTTTTTTTCAGCATCATCATCCGGGTTCAGGATGCTGCAAAAATAGCAATTTGTAACTATTTCAGGCCTGAAGCGTCAAAGTTGCCAATCCGGGGATTTAAGCTAATTTTGCATCGATATTTTTCTCCGATGAACAGAAAGGTTGAGGCCATTGTAGGGTATCTGAAACATTTGATGCACGCCCAATCGAAATATAAGCTGCACTCTCCGTTTATCTTCGATTTCTACGCCAACGTCCTGATGAACAACCAGACATACAGCCAGTACAGGGTCGTGAACCGTTTGCGGAAAGAGCTTGAATCGGTTCCGAGGTTCATCAAGCGGAAAGATCCCGGCATTCATTGCAGGGATTTTCCGGCCGATCAGCGCTTTGTGAGAGTGAGGGACATTGCAGTGCGAAACTCGGTGAGCAGGAAAAAAGGGGAATTTCTTTTCCGTCTCATCAGGAGATACAAACCTGCCACCATCCTTGAGCTTGGCACGTCGCTGGGCATTTCAACGATTTACCTGGGCCTTGGAGCCCCCCAGAGCACCATTCTTTCCATCGAGGGCTGCATCGATTCGGCAAATCTTGCCCTTGAAAACTTCGAGAAAACCGGCCTGAAACAGATCTCGGTGATCACCGGGACTTTTGAAGAGAAGCTTGAGGAGGCTTTCCAGCGGATGCCGTCGCCCGATATGATCTTTATCGATGGCAACCACCGCGGGGAGCCCACCCTCCGTTATTTCGACCAGTGTATGCAACATATTCATCCATCAACCGTTCTGGTAATTGATGACATCTGTTGGTCGGCCGAGATGTTCGAAGCATGGAAGGTGATCAGCAACTACCCCAGGGTGAAGGTGACTATAGACCTTTACCAGATGGGCATTGTTTTTTTTAAAGAAGAATTGAGCAAAGAGAATTATATCCTTAATTTTTAACAACCTGTGCCATGGAATCTGAAGTGATCCGCCTCGATAGTATCGTGAAAAACTATAAAATCGGCACCATTGTCGTCGAAGCCCTGAGATCCGTCTCTCTGGTGATCCGGAAAAATGAATTTGTCGCACTGATGGGACCTTCAGGATCCGGAAAATCCACCCTGATGAATATCCTCGGCTGTCTCGATACACCGACCAGCGGAGCGTATTACCTCAACGGGGAGGATGTCAGCAAAATGGACGACAATGCACTGGCAGAGATCCGGAACCGGCAGATTGGTTTTGTCTTTCAGACTTTTAACCTTCTTCCGCGGTCAACAGCCCTCGAGAATGTCATGCTCCCGCTGATCTATGCCGGTATCGGCAAAGCCAAAAGGATTGAACTGGCCAAAAAGACCCTGGAAGAGGTCAGGCTTTCTGACAGGATAACCCACAAGCCGAATGAACTCTCCGGGGGGCAAAGGCAGCGTGTTGCCATTGCCCGGGCGCTGGTCAACAATCCGGCTATTATCCTGGCCGATGAACCTACCGGAAACCTTGACTCCAAAACCTCCATCGAGATCCTTGGCCTGCTGGAGGAGATCCACAGGATGGGAAATACGGTGATCATCGTTACCCATGAAGAGGATATCGCCCAGCATGCGCACCGTATCATCCGTTTGATGGACGGCAGGATCAGCCATGACGAACCCAACCCGCACATTAAAACCATTGCCGATTACCACCTGAATGGTGTAGCCGTATAACGCTTTTCATATCTTTGCGGTAAATTATTCCAAACCGCATTTCATGCAGCCTGAAACCAGATACAGGAAGCTTTTCAGAAGTTTCAACGGTCTGAATATCATGATCATTGGCGATGTGATGGTCGATTCCTACCTTTGGGGGAAGGTCGAACGGATATCGCCCGAAGCCCCGATACCGATCGTGGCACTGAGAAAGAAAGAGAACCGGATGGGTGGCGCCGCCAACGTAGCCATGAATGTCAGGGCGCTGGGGGCAAATCCCATCCTGTGTTCGGTGATTGGCACTGATGAAAAGGGAGAACAGTTCCTCGACCTTCTGAAAAAGGAAAAGATCAGCAACGAAGGGATTATCAGGAGTGTCCGGCGGATTACCACCACCAAGTTCAGGATCTTCGGAAATGCATTCCAGATGCTCCGTGTGGATGAGGAAATTGACCACGACCTGGTGGAACGTGATTACCTGACCATGATCAGGGTCATTGATAAAATCTTATCTTCTGTCAAAGTCGATTGTATTATTTTCCAGGATTACGATAAAGGGGTCATCACCCCGAACCTGATCCGTGAAGTGGTTGCACGCGCCGGTAAAAAAGGGATTCCCGTTACGGTCGACCCCAAAAAGAAGAATTTTCTGGAATATCACGATGTTACCCTGTTCAAACCCAACCTGAAAGAGTTAATGGAGGGATTAGGCCTCCATGGATCCGGCAATGAGGAGAAAGCCGTTATTGCTGCCGCCCATCAGCTGAGAGCGAAACTGAACAGCCGCTATGTGCTCGCCACCATGTCGGAGAAAGGTGTTTTACTATCCATGAAAAATCAGCAGGAGGAATCTGTGTTGGTTTTACCGGCCCACATGCGCATGATATCCGACGTTTCAGGAGCTGGCGACACGGTGATAAGCGTGGCTTCCATGTGCCTCGCTTGCGGCTGCACTCCTTACGAGATTGCCTACATCTCGAATCTCGCGGGCGGACTGGTCTGCGAAGAGGTAGGAGTGGTTCCTGTGGACAAAGAGAAACTTCTGCGCGAAGTGATCGCGCTTATCGATTCCTGATTCATGCCGGGTGCCGTCAAGTTCCACGCGGATGTCATCGTGGCCGGTGCCGGACCGGCCGGAACAATCGCCGCTTATCAGCTCGCCCGGCAGGGAGTTTCAGTGCTGATACTCGAGAAAGCGACTTTTCCCAGGTACAAGGTCTGCGGCGCGGGGCTGACCCACAAGATCATAAATGAGATCCCCTTCCCGGTTGACCCCGTGATACAAACTACCGTCGATACGTTCATTTTCTCCTGCGGTTTCAGCGAGATCTATTCAAGAACGGCTGACGACCCGCTGATCTATTGCACCATGCGCGGGGAACTCGATGCCTTTTTGCTCAGCCGGGCAACCCAGGCCGGAGCCCGCGTGCTACATGGTGTTCATGTGATCTCGGCCAGTCAGGGCGGGGATTATGTGGATGTAATTGCCCGCGATGGCACTTACCGGTCAAGGCTTTTAATCGGCGCCGACGGCGCCTCCGGTAATGTCGCCCGTTCAGCAGGTCTAAGAGAGCATATTATGCCGGGACTTGCCTGGGAGGCTGAAGTGGAAACAGATCCGCTTTATTCAGCGCGTTATAAAAACACCGTCTTTCTTGACTGGGGCGCTTTTCCGGGAGGTTATGGGTGGGTTTTTCCCAAAACCGGTCATTTTTCGATCGGAGTAGGAGGACCCGCAACGCTGTCGCGGTGGATGATGCCATATTATCAAGGATATCTGAGGTTTCTCAAAAACTTTTTCCTGGGCGAAGGTCAATATGCCGGTGAGCATCGGTTTGATCCTTTGCATGCGTCAGGGCAAGAGCCGGGGCCCGATGGTTTTTTCCGGACCCATTCACTGAAGGCCTGGCCAATCCCGGTGAGGGTCCGGAAAAGCAGGTTTCACAATGGCCGGATCCTGGTTGCCGGGGATGCCGCAGGGTTGACCGATCCGTTAACCGGTGAAGGGATCTTTTATGCCGTGAAAAGCGGGAAACTGGCCGCTGAGGCCTGCCTGGATTTTATGGAGAGAGAGGAAGGCTCTCTGGAATCCTATACCGCATCGGTGAATGATGAACTGATGGATGAACTGACGGAGGCCAACCGGATAAAATACATCTTTAACACTGTTCCGTTGAAGATCCATCATTTTGTCAGGGACAGCGGACGGGGCTGGCGGGCCTTCGGAAAGATCCTGCGCGGAGAGCGATGCTATGCCGATGTCAGAATGGGATTCGGGAAGTGGAGATTCCTGTGGAAAGCCGCCTGCAGGCTGGCAAAGCTCTTCTCTGACCATAAAGAACGCCGGTTTGGAAAATAAGGTTGTATTGATAACAGGAGCCGCCGGGGGACTTGGAAAAGTCCTTGTCACTACCTTCGCCTCCACCGGATGGCAGGTGATTGCCACGGATATTGGGGCTTTCGACACCTCAACTCACGGTTCCGGAATCCTTTTTTACCCGATGGATGTTACCTCCGGTACTTCTGTTGAAATGGCTGCAAAGGAGCTGGGACAAAAATTTCCGGTCATCCACCTGATCATCAATAATGCAGGGATGGATAAGTATTTCCCACTCTCTGAAGCCCCGGCTGAGTTGCTCCGGCAGATATTCGAAGTGAATTTCTTCGGGGCCTGCAGGGTCAACCAGGTTTTTCTCCCGATGTTGAAAACACCCGGTGGCAGGATCATTCACATCACCAGCGAAGGCTACCACCTCACCGGCCCGTTCATGCCCTATCCGCTTACCAAGCGCCTGCTGGAGTCGTACTCGAGATCTTTAAGGATTGAATTGGGGTTCAGGGGTATTGATGTGATCGCCATCAGGCCGGGAGCCATCGAAACCCCTTTGCTCGGGGTAGTCAGGAACCTCGATACACCGGCGGGTAACTGGAAACTCGAAAAAGAATTCCGGCAATTCGCAACAATGGCATCCCGTGAAATCGGAAAAGTGCTGACCCCTGAAGCCGCAGCCGCTTTCGTACTAAGGGTGGCGGTTAAAAAAAAACCGCGGCATCTTTACCGGATCAACAACATGCTGAAACTGAGAATTGCCGCAATGATGCCGTTTTTCGTCATAGAAAAGGCATTGAAAGCAAAATTCGTGAAATGAGATTGGCAGTTGTCTGAGCAGGACAAATCAGTTTTACAGACTTCCTGATCAGCCAAGCAACTGTTTTACGATCTGTGAGATCATCTTGTTGTCGGCCTTGCCCGCCAGCTCTTTCGAAGCAAGCGCCATCACCTTTCCCATCTCTTTGATGGAGGATGCTCCCGACTTTGAGATCAGTTCACGGATGATTTCTGTAACTTCAGCTTCGGATAATTGTGAAGGAAGGTATTTTTCGATAACAGAAGCTTCGAAAAGCTCTTTTTCTGCAAGGTCGGCCCGGTTGGCATTGCCGTATATCTCGGCCGATTCACGGCGCTGCTTGACGAGTTTCTGAAGAATCTTCAGTTCCGTGGCCTCGTTGATGGCATCACCGCCTCCCTCTTTCGTCTTTTCAAGCAACAATGCCGCTTTGATTGCCCTGAGCGCCTCCAGTTTTTTGGCATCCCTGGCCAGCATCGCGGCCTTGATGTCATCGCCGATTTTCAGTTCGAGGCTCATTTAGTCAACATTTTTGTGCAGGAAGGAGTTCTCGCTGCGAAGTTCTAACGATTTATCGGGATTCTCCGAAAGCATGTATTTGGCAACCTGCGATTCTGCAGATGGAGTAACATCGTTGAGTTCAACGTTCCGTCTTTTGTAGGCCGGCACCGATTCTATCTCGTACAGGTTGGTCTCGATGGGGGTGTGGGTCTTGAGTTTTTCGCTCAGTTGCCGCAGTTTCGAAACGCGCTCGATCGATTTTTTTGTCTGGATGCCGTCAGGATCGGGCTCTGAAGGTTGTGCCGGGGGCGCTGACGGTTGCGGTGAGAAATAGATTTCGGCCGATGGTTCCTCCTGCTTGATGTTCACCGGGTACATATCATGGATCATGGCACCGGAAAGTTCCTGGGTTGAATCGGGTTCGGGTTTTTCGATGATGAATTCGATCGGACGAACCGGTTCTGCAGCCGGTTCAGGAATCTCTTCCCTGGCTGTAACGACCGGTTCGGAGCGCAACGGCGGAGCCTTGATCTCTTCCTGGGTGTATAACGGTTTCGGCATTTCAGGTTCCGGATTTAGAATCCTTTTTTCCATAACCGGAGTTTCATTGTCGTATAATCCGCGTACAATAACATCAACAGGTTTGTTGGGATCCTTTTGCTTGTGGTCCTCATCAAACCCGGTGGCGATAATGGTCACGCTGATCTTGTCTGCGAGCGTTTCATCGAAACCGTTCCCCCAGATGATATCGCCGGTCGATTTGGTCTTTTCCTGGATATAGTCGGTGATCTCGGTCACTTCGTCCATCGTTATCTCTTCCTTGCCTGAGGAGATATACAGCAACAGATTGCTTGCCCCGTTGATGTCGTTGTTGTCGAGAAGCGGAGAGTTCAGGGCATCTTCAACGGCGTTGCGGGCGCGGTCGGGACCACTGGCCACGCCGGTTCCCATGATGGCTACGCCGCTGTTTTTCATCACCGTCTTAACATCTTCGAAATCCACATTAATGTACCCGGCAACAGTAATGATCTCGGCAATGCCCTTGGCTGCGGTTGTCAGCACATTGTCGGCACGTTTGAATGCCTCCGACAGCGGGAGATCGCCGCAAAGCAAGCGAAGCTTGTCATTGCTGATGATGAGCAGCGCATCAACATGCTGTTTCAACTGGCGGATACCGTCCTCGGCTGATTGTTTTCGCTTTCTGCCTTCAAAAGAGAACGGGATGGTGACGATACCGACTGTCAGAATATCAAGTTCCTTTGAAATCTGGGCAATGACCGGAGCCGCCCCGGTACCCGTTCCTCCGCCGAGACCGGCTGTGATAAAAAGCATCTTGGTCCCTTTCTGGAGAACTTCCCTGATGTCTTCCGCATTTTCAAGGGCCGCGTTGCGACCAACCGACGGAGCAGCCCCTGCCCCCAGCCCGCTGGTCAGGTTGGCCCCGAGCTGGATCTTTGTCGGTACCATGCTCGATTCCATGGCCTGTGCATCGGTGTTGCAGATAATAAAATCAACACCTTTGATCCCCTGACGAAACATGTGGTTCACGGCATTGCTGCCGCCTCCGCCAACGCCGATTACTTTGATGATTGATGACTGATTCCTGGGTAAATCGAATTTTAACATGTCGGCCATGATCGCTTTTTTTAACGGTTTAAAAATATTAAGAAAGAATTTTGGAATTTTTTGTTTTTCATTTTTTTATCAACCCCTGATTGTTAATAGTCCTCTTATTCAGTGTCATCTTCGAAGATGTGACGGATTTTATCGAGGAAAATATCGGGGAAACGTTTCGAGGAACCGGATACCTCCTTTACTTTTTTCACCTTTTTCTTTTTCTTATCTCCGGGCTCCTGAACCTCCTCAACAGGTTCTTCAACGGGTTTGATCTTTTCCATTTCACGCTGGTACCTGCCGATGCCTTCGATTACAAGACCGATTCCGGTGGCATACATCGGACTGGTCATTTCAGGCGGAACATCCGACGCCAGGTGTTCGTTCGGATAGCCGATGCGGGTATCCAGCCCCGTCATGAATTCGGTGAGCTGGGCAATATGCTTGAGGTGAGCGCCCCCTCCCGTGAGAACAATGCCGCCGATCAGCTTTTTCTCGTATCCCGAATTCCTTATCTCATAGTAAATGTGTTCGATGATCTCTTCCATACGGGCCTGGATGATGGATGCCAGGTTTTTCAGGCTGATCTCTTTCGGAGGTCTTCCTCTGAGCCCGGGTATTGCCACGATCTCCTCCTCACGGTTTTCACGGGCCAGGGCCGACCCGAATTTTAACTTTAGCTCTTCCGCATGCTTTTTGATGATCGAACAACCCTCCTTGATGTCTTCGGTGATGATCTCTCCGCCCAGCGGGATGACGGCTGTATGCCTGATGATGCCGGCATGGAAAATGGCGATGTCGGAAGTTCCTCCCCCGATGTCGACAAGTACCACTCCCGCCTCTTTTTCTTCCTCGTTGAGCACCGCTTCGGCCGAAGCCATCGGCTCCAGGATGAGTTCCACCACCTCGAGACCGGCTTTCCGAACACATTTGTAGATGTTTTTCGCTGCCGCAGTCTGACCGATAATAATGTGAAAATTGGCCTCCAGCGAACTGCCGATCATCCCTTTGGGGGTGAGAATTCCGTGTTCGCCATCGATGCTGAACTCCTGAGGGATCACGTCGAGAATCTCCTCGCCGGGATTCATGTTCAGGTTGTACATGCTGTTGCACAGCTTGTTAATATCTTCCTGGCTGATCTCCATGTCGCTGTTTTCGCGGATCATGCTGCCGCGGTGCTGGAGACTTTTAATGTGCTGGCCGGCGATGCCGACGTTTACGTATTTAATGTCCACCTTCGACCGGGCCGCCGCTTCGGTCACCGCCTCCCTGATCGATTGAACCGTGTTGTCGATGTTGGCTACCACCCCGCGACGCACCCCGATCGACGGAACCTTGCCGTATCCGAGGATTTCGATCTTTCCGAATTCGTTTTTCTGGCCAACGATCACCGCAATTTTTGTTGTGCCGATATCTAATCCCACAATGATTCCTGAGTTTTTCATAGCTATTCTGTTTTTGAACAAACTACCTGATTTCTGTATTTTATATTGATCACGTTGTATTTATTCCAGCCAATCTTGTTCAGCCCGTATTTGTAAAATGCAAGAAGCTTCGCAAACTTTTCGTCGAGATTTTCGGCCGTGCCAAGAAGGATGATATGGTTGCCGACTTTGGGCACGAGCTCGAATTCTTGAGTTTCGGTAACATAAATCTGGTCGATCTGGGCCTTGAGAAAAGGATCACGGCTGATAAACACCGAGAGGCGGTAAAGATTCGTCAGCAGTGAGTCATAATAGATCGAATCCGACAACGCCATGATGTTGACCCGGTACGAGGGTTTTTTGATAAAGGAATCGCGGATGTGCCCGTTGGCCACAGGAACCCTGGCCGAAAAGCCCAGTTTTACCGGCAACAGGATCCCGGTCTGGTCCAGGTAAAAACTTTCGAATTGGTTATTGATAACCCTGAGCAGTGGTTCGCGCTGACGGATATTCACCACCAACTCCCCTTTGCTGGTTTCGAACACCGCAACCCGGGCCACGTAAGGTTGTTTACCGATCACCGACTCCAGCCGGTGTGTGTTGATATAACCGAGTGGCTTTCCTTTCAGATTGCCGGCGGTCTTCACAATCAGCGAATCGATATCTTTTTTGGTGAACAGGGCATCGGCGCTTCCGTAATCAATGTCGACACTCACCTTGCTGCAGGTGCGTTTGTAGTGTTCAGCTTCAACAAAACCGACCAGCACCCCGGCAGCCGCCACCAACAGGACCCAGCTTGTAATTTTCAATATGAAAAGAAAGCGTTTCATTTTGTCAGAAATTTGCAGATTGGTTCAACCAACTGGTCAATGTCGCCAGCCCCCAGGGTCAGCAGTATCTCCGGCCTTGTTAATGCCAGTTCGTCGAGCAAAGCCTCCTTTGTGATCAGCTTCTTTTTCGTCGTTACCAGGTCAAGCAGCATGCGGGAGGTGACCCCGGGTATCGGTTTCTCCCTTGCCGGATAGATGTCGAGCAGCCATAATTCATCCAGCATCGAAAGGCTTTGGCCGAATTCCGTTGCAAAATCCCTGGTCCGTGAAAAAAGATGCGGCTGAAAGATCCCCGTGATCCTCCTGCCCGGATAAAATTCTTTTACGGCCGATATGCAGGCACGAAGCTCTTCGGGATGATGGGCATAGTCATCGATATACAGATGATCAGCGGTGTTGACCCGGATGTCGAATCTGCGCTGCACTCCATGGTAACTGGCCAGCGCCCGGCGAAGTGCTGATTCATCCAGTCCGGCCAGTAAACATGCTGCCAGGGCTGCCACGGCATTTTCTAGGTTGAACCGGCCCGGTACCCCCAGGGTGAGATCACGGATCAGTCCGCCCGGATGCACGAAATCGAAGTGAAAATTGTTGTCCTCGATCCTGATCCCGGAAGTATGAAAATCAGTAGCACCTTCGAGGGAATAATGGTATGCTGAATATCCCGGCAAGGTTCCGCGATTTACCGCGGTGCCGAGTTTTGCAACCAGATATCCTCCCGGTCGGATCTTTCCTGCGAAGAGTGAAAAGTTTTCCTTCAGGTCCTCGTGGTTACCATAGATATCCAGATGATCGGCATCGGTGGAGGTGATGATGGCGATGGTCGGGTTCAGTTGCAGGAAAGACCTGTCGAATTCATCGGCCTCCACGATGCATGCCGGGGCATCGGCAAGCGGGCCCGACGATAACCTTTGAGACGCGGCAGTATGCTTTTCCATTCCTTGACCGGGAACCATGACTCCGCTTGGTTCCTGAAGTTTGCCCGGCGATTCAACGTGAATCCCCGCCAGAAAGTTGGTGCCGTAGTTTTTGGAAATGCCTCCTAGAAATGCGAGATGATCAATGCCTGCCGAGTGGAATATGTGTGCAATGAGGGTCGAGGTAGTGGTTTTGCCGTGAGTGCCCGCAACCGCGATGGTTGGATATTTTGAGGATATAAGGCCGAGGACCTCCGCACGTTTCATCATGGGGACATTCCTGCCGCGAAAATGCTGGTATGCCGGGTGATCGGCCGGAACGGCCGGCGTATAAACGGCCAGGTCGATATTGTTGGGAATGTCCTGTTTGTGCTCCTCATAAACAATGCGCATGCCTTCCGCTTCCAGTTGCCGTGTGAGCGGAGTCCGGGTGCGGTCGTAACCCGAAACGACAGATCCACGAATGGCAAAATAGCGGGCAAGCGCACTCATACCTATTCCGCCAATTCCCAGGAAATAGATGTTTCCGGGAAGTTTTTCGGGGAGACCTGAACCGTGGGATCCCGGTTTTGCTGTTTGATCCGTCGGTTCCTTTGGTTCCGGAATGTCTCGACCGATCAGGGCAAGCGATAATTTTGCTATTTTGCCGGCGGCCCCGCGCCTGGCCATCGAAGAAATATTCCTGCTCAGCGTGGAACACAGTGTGGTATCATTCATGATATTCATTATCGCCGGCCCCAGACTTGCAACAGCTTCACCGTCCCTGACCAGTATCGCAGCTTCTGCCGATACGAGCGCCATTGCATTTTTCGTTTGATGGTCCTCGGCTACATTTGGCGAAGGGACCAGTATGGCCGGCTTTCCCACCAGGCATAATTCGGCGATCGCGATGGCGCCAGCCCTCGATATGATCAGGTCGGCCGCTGCAAAGGCCAGGTCCATTCGCTCGATGAAAGGCATCACGACGAACGGAAAGGGAATCAGGGGTTTATCAATAGTCACCGCATTGGCTCCGGCAGTCACTCCATCTGGTTCATATCTCCTTGTCCATTTGCCTGAAACTGTTTCAGCGGCATGGTCAACAGGCATGGAGGTGATACCGGATGCCCGCAGATCTTCGATAATGCTTTCGAAAAAATATTTCCCGGTTTGCCAGATCAACTGGATCGAAGGGCCGCTTAAGGTATATTTAGCGATGAATTCAAGTATGGCTTTGTTGATGGTGCCTGCCCCGAGACTCCCGCCAATGACAAGGATGGTCCTCCGTTCAGGGTGCAGTTGGAAAAAATCCAGCGCTTCCGGTTTCAGGCCTGCACTGGCAGCCACCTCTTCCCTGACGGGATTTCCTGCCAGTACGGTCTTCTCTTTCGGGAAATAGCGTTCCATGCCTTCAAAGGCGACGAAGATCTTCTGCACTTTCGGTGCCAGTATCCGGTTGGTTACCCCGGGGTACGAGTTCTGCTCCTGTATGATGGATGGTATATGGAGGGAGGTAGCCACACGAAGCACCGGACCGCTGGCGTAGCCGCCGACACCGATCACAAGGTCGGGCCTGAAATTTCTGATCACTGAGAATGCCTGTCCCATGCTCAGAACGAGCTTAAACGGGAACATCAGGTTCTTCCAGGTCAGTTTTCGCTGAAAGCCACTGATGGTAAGACCTTTGATACGAAATCCGGCTGCCGGCACACGATCCATCTCCATCCTGCCCCTGGCTCCGACAAAAAGAATGTCAATATCCGGATCTGCCGCCCTTAATGCACGGGCTATGGCAATTGCAGGAAAGACATGGCCCCCGGTGCCGCCGCCGCTGATAATCACCTTCGTCATGCCGCCGCCACGGTTTGAGGGTTCCCGGTAAGGGTGGGCTCCTGCAGCACATCCACCTCCGTACCGTTACGGGTGTCTATTTCACTTACTCTGCTCACGCTGAGGATAATGCCAAGAGAGATGCTGGTGAACCAGATCGAGGTTCCGCCCATACTTACCAGCGGAAGGGGTTGCCCCGTTACCGGGAACAGATCGACCGCGACTGCCATGTTGATGAAAGCCTGGAAGACCAGGCTGAATCCAATGCCAATACTGAGCAGGGTGCCGAAATTGCCCTGCGAATGGCTTGCAATCCTTATGACCCGGTAGAACAGGATCAGATAAAGAAACATGACAAATGCCCCCCCGATCACGCCGTACTCTTCGATAATGATGGCGAAGATAAAATCGGAGTAGGGGTGAGGCAGAAAGTTCCGCTGCGTGCTCTTTCCCGGCGACTTCCCGATAAGCCCGCCCTGCACGATCGCGATCTTTGCCTGGTCGATCTGGTAAGTGGCATCGGGATCCGCCTTCTCTTTGTTAAGAAAATGGTCGACCCTGGCGATCCAGGTGGTGCCGCGGGGAAAAAAGGAGGGAAATGCCTTGGCCAGGACGAAGATCAGGATGATGCCGGCAATGCCGAGAACCATCAGCGATAACATATACTTCATGCTGATCCTGCCGATGAACATCAGCACCATGCAGGTGACGAAAAGAATCGCTGCCGTTGAAAAGTTAGCCGGCAGGATGAGCACTGTCACCATGATCACGGGGATGATAACCGGAAGAAATCCCTTCCTGAAATCCTTCACCAGTTCCTGTTTCTTGCTGAGAACCCTGGCAAGATACATGATCAGGAAAAGCTTTGCCACATCCGAGCTCTGAAAGGTAAGGTTGACGATGGGCAGGGTTAACCACCGGTTTGCTTCGTTGAGGTTGGTGCCCGAAATAAGTGTCAGGATCAGTAAAGGAAACGTAAGGTACATGCCTATTTGTGAGATCCTTGAATAATAGGTGTATTTGACCAGGTGGGTGATGTACATCAGCCCCAGGCCGAACACGAGGATCATAAAATGCTTGAACAGGTAGTATTCGGTATTGCCATGCTGCTTTTTATAGGCCAGCGTCCCGGTGGAACTGTATACAGCCAGCAATGAAAAAATGCAAAGGATGATCACCACCATCCAGATCACTTTATCTCCCTTGATTTCCTTTACCGATTTGATCATCCTGCCGGGTTTTAAAGGTTTTTCACGGCCTTCCGGAATGCTTTTCCGCGTTCCTCATAATTTTCAAACAGGTCGAAAGAGGCACATGCGGGTGAAAGGAGGATGATATCACCGACCTCACCCATATAATAAGCCGACTGAACCGCTCCTTCCATCGAGATCTCATCCGTCATCGGGAGCCCAAGCTCATCAAAAGCGTCGTGGATGCGCTCGTTGTTAAGACCGAGACAGACAATCCCCTTGACCTTTCTTCTGACCAGGTTCCGGATTATGCCGTAATCGTTGCCGGCTTCCACTCCGCCCACGATCCACACTACCGGGCGGTGTGCGTTTTCAAGCGCAAACCAGGTGGAATTGATGTTCGATGATTTCGAATCGTTGATAAACTCCATACCATGAATAACTGCAACGGTTTCAAGCCGGTGTTCAACCGATTGAAAACCCGAAAAGCACTCCTGGATGAATTCTTTCCTGATTTCCCGGATCTTTGGTCCGATGGAAGCTGCCAGGGAATCGTAAAGGGTGGCGTGACCCTGTTTGGCCAGTGATTCTAATGTCATCGTTTTTACCTGAGTTTGAGTGTAACAATACTGAGGACTGCAAGCATGATTCCCACGATCAGAAACCGCATGACGATCTTTGATTCGTGGTAACCGAGTTTCTGGAAATGATGGTGTAGGGGCGACATCAGGAAGATTCTCCTGCCTTCGCCGTATTTTCGCTTCGTATATTTAAACCAGCTTACCTGCATTACGACCGAAAGATTTTCCACCAGGAAGATCCCGCAGAAGATCGGGATCATGATCTCTTTCCTGATCATAATGGCAAATACGGCGATGATCCCACCCAGGGCAAGACTGCCTGTATCGCCCATGAAAACCTGGGCAGGGTAACTGTTGTACCAGAGAAAACCGATACAGGCGCCCACAAAAGCCGATATATAAATGGTAAGTTCGCCCGTGTTTGGTATATACATTATATTCAGATAATTAGCAAAGACAATGTTGCCTGAGACATAGGCCAGGACCCCTAGTGTCAATCCGATGATGGCTGATGTGCCGGTAGCAAGTCCGTCGAGCCCGTCGGTAAGATTGGCGCCATTAGAAACGGAAGTGATGATAAAGATGACGATGGGGATGAATACGAGCCAGGTCCACTTTTTGGCGCCTTCACCCATCCACGAAATCAGGGAACTGTAATCGAATTCGTTATTCTTGACAAACGGTATGGTGGTCTTGGTTGATTGAACGGGTGTCTTGGAATAAATCCTGGTCTTATCGGCGCCCGATTCCATGTTGAATACATCCGAAGCCGGAACGAAAGCGGTTTGCCTGATCCTTTCGCGGATCACCACACTGTCGCTGAAATACATCGTGAACCCGATGATCAGCCCGATGCCTATCTGCCCCATGATCTTCACCTTGCCGGGAAGCCCTTTTTTGTCTCTTTTGAAAACCTTGATATAGTCATCGAGAAACCCGATCATCCCCAGCCAGACCGTGGCCACCAAGACCATGATGACATATATGTTGTGCAGTTTGGCGAACAGCAAAGCGGGTATAAGTATGGCCGCCAGGATGATAAGCCCACCCATGGTCGGGGTTCCCTGTTTGTTGTCCTGTCCCTTAAGCCCCAGGTCTCTGACTGTTTCACCGACCTGCTTAGCACGGAGAAAATCGATGATCCTGCGCCCGATAATCATCGAGATGAACAACGAGGTGATCAAAGCCGCTGCCGCCCTGAACGAAATGTACTGGAACACCCCCGTTCCGGGAATGTTGAAGTTGTCGTGCAACCAGATAAACAAATAGTACAGCATGGCGGCGGTGTTATGAATTGTCTGACATTAGGATTTCGCTGAGTATCTCCCTGTCGTCAAAGTGGTGCCTGACCCCTTTGATCTCCTGGTATGTTTCATGTCCCTTGCCGGCGACCAGGATAATATCACCGGTGCGGGCAATGGCACAGGCGGTTTTTATGGCCTCGCGGCGGTCGGTTATGACCAGCACCTTGTGTTTTTGCTCCGGTCCGACTCCCGCCATCATTTCCGCCAGGATCGATCCGGGCTCCTCGTTGCGCGGATTATCGGAAGTAAGGATCACACGGTTGCTCAAATGGCAGGCAATTTTCGCCATGACAGGCCGTTTGGCTGTGTCACGGTTGCCCCCGGCCCCCACTACCGTGATAAGATTTTCCTGGTAAGTCCTCAGGCCATTGATGGTTTCCAGCACATTTTTCAGGGCATCGGGAGTGTGGGCGTAATCAACGATCGCCGTTATATTTTCCTTCGAGCGTATCGCGTTGAATCTCCCGTTCACCGGATCCAGGCTGCTTAAAACGGTTAAAACCCCGGTCGCTTCCTGGCCCAGGAGCACGGCGGTGCCGTAAACAGCCAGCAGGTTGTAAGCGTTGAACTCGCCCACCAGGCGGAACCATACTTCACGGTTTTCGATGTTCAGCAGCAACCCCTGAAACTGGTTCTCCACGATCCTGCATTTGAAATCGCCGGCCGATCTTACGCTGTAGATGTACCTGGAGGCCTGACAGTTCTGAACCATCACCAACCCGTTACGATCGTCCTTATTGACAAGAGCAAAGGATTGGGCCGGCAGCCGGTCGAAGAATTTCTTTTTTGCCTGCAGATAGGCATCGAATGTCTTGTGATAGTCGAGATGGTCGTGGGTAAGGTTGGTGAAAACCCCGCCAGTGAAATGCAGTCCTGCAATGCGTTCCTGATCGACCGCATGCGATGAGACCTCCATGAAGCAGAATTCACACCCTTCATCGACCATCTGCGCAAGCAGGTTGTTGAGTTGAACCGGATCAGGGGTCGTATGGGTGGCGGTCAACTCCCTTCCATTGATCACGTTCTTAATGGTGGAGATCAGGCCGGCCGTATATCCGAGCCTGAGGAAAAGCTGGTGGAGCAGGGTAACGGTCGTCGTCTTCCCGTTGGTGCCGGTAACACCTACCAAACGTAGTTTTTGGCTTGGATTGCCGTAAAATGCCGATGCCAATACCCCCAATGCATAATGGGTGTTGACGGCCCTCAACAGCACTATGCCGGCGGGTAACCTCTCAGGCAGCCGCTCGCAAACCACTGCCACAGCTCCCTTGCCAATGGCCGTTTCAATATAATCATGACCGTCGGAAGCGGTACCCGTGACCGCCACAAACAAATCTCCCGGTTCAACGGTCCGTGAGTCGAAGCGGATGCCGTTCACCAGCGTATCAGGATCTCCCTGGATGAGGGTGATACCGGAATCGGCGATCAGTTCATGCAGCAACCTCATATCGCTTTGTTTTGTTTCCAAGCATGCATCTCGAGTTCAATGACGACGGGTATCCCTTTCCTGACCTGTGTTCCCGGAGGAAGCGATTGCCTTACCACCGTGCCCTTGCCTTTGACCAGTACGTTGAGTCCCATGCCTTCCAGGAGAAAAACTGCATCCTTCAGTCCCATCCCGCTTACATCGGGCATCGACCGCTTGTCGAAGGATGTCTGGCTGAGGATAATGCCATCGCCGTTCTGTTTTGGAAGGCTCCAGCCTGCTCCGCTGTTTTCAGGCGTTGCCCGCAGGCCGATCGCGGCAAAAGCCGAAACGAGATCGTCCATTTGCCCGGTGTGTGCATAGGGAAGGTGCTGCCGTGCAGTGTCTTTTGGCAGGTCGATGATGATGTCGGGCCGGATGGCAAAAAGTTTATCCGATATCTCTCTGAAAACCGGTGCAGCTACTGCACCGCCATAATATTTGCCCTTCTTGGGATTGACGATCATGACGATGCAGGAGTATTTCGGATCGTTGGCAGGAAAATATCCTACGAATGAACCTTTGTACTGAACCTGCCTGGTCCCCTGGCGGTACCCTTTTTTGCCGGCCGCAATCTGTGCAGTACCGGTCTTCCCGGCTATTTTGTAAAATGGCGATTGTATGGATTTACCGGTTCCTTGTTCCACCACCCCTTCGAGCATGGTTCGCGCTTGCTGCAAAGCCTGCGGGGAGACGATGCGTGGGTTGATCACCACGGGATCGAACTGTTTGATGGTTTTTCCATTTCGTCGTATCTCTCTGACGAAGAGTGGTTTGACCATCACACCGTTATTCGCAACAGCATTATATAAGGTGAGCAGATGGATCGGGGCAAGATAAAGTTCATACCCGATCGACATCCAGGGTAGCGACAATGCTGACCAGTACTTACTCCTGGTATTCTTGATGTAGGGATTGCCCTCGCCGGGAATCTGCAGGCCAAGCGGACGGTTGATACCGATCCTGTAAAGGCCGTCGATAAATTGCTGTGGATTCGACGAATACGCCTGGTAGATCATCCTGGATGTTCCTACATTGGAGGAGTGTTCAAATACCTCATGAGCCGGGATAATGCCGAGCCCGTGATGTGAATCCTCCATTTTCCGGCCCGAATAGGTGGTGATGCCCCCGGTGCAGTTGATGGGCGTGTTCAGGTTGATCTTACCGTCATCCAGCGCAACAAGGAATGAGGCCAGCTTGAACGTTGATCCGGTTTCCTGGCTTTCGCCGATGGCATAGTTGAAGATCTCCTCGTAGGTGCCTTTTTTGGTCCGGCCCAGGTTGGCCATGGCGCGCAGGTAACCGGTCTTGACTTCCATCACCACCACACAGCCATGGTCGGCGCTGTCGGCAATCAATTCGTTGCGCAAGGCCCGCTCCGCAAGATCCTGCAGGTTTACATCCAGCGTGGTGACAATGTCATCGCCATTCCTTGGTTCCACCTGGTTTTCAGCGTCGAGCGGCATCCAGGCCTGTCCGCTGATCCTCCGCATAAGCCGCTGACCGTTTTGTCCCTGGAGGTTTTCGCTGAATGAGCCTTCGAGTCCGACGTAAACCTTCTTTTCCCCTTCGCCGCTCTCATATCCGATGATTCGCCTGGCCAGCGACCGGTAGGGGAGTTCACGCTCCCATTGGGCCACCACGATCAGCCCCCCTTTGAACTTGCCCCGGTTGAAGATCGGGAAGGTCCGCAGCTTGTTGAGTTCCGGATAGGTTACATCACGATGGATCAGCAGGTAGCGGACACCGTTGCGCCGTCCGTCCCAAAGCATATCCTTCCACTCATGCACTGAACGGTCGCTGAACAAACCGGCAAGGCAGCGCGACAGGGAATCAACATTGTTTTTAAAGATCGCATCTGTCAATGAATCGGTAAGCATGTCCATCCTGACTTCGAAAATCGGCACCGAAACAGCCAGCAGGCTTCCGTCATCGGCCAGGATGTTCCCCCTGATGGCTTCCATCTCGAACATCCTGATTTCCTGCTCTTTCGACATTGTAAGATACTCCGGGCCCTCAAACTGCTGGATCATTACTGCGCGTCCGATAATGAGCAGTCCGAAAATGAGAACCCCCAGGTATACCAGGTAAACCCTGACAAGAATGTCTTTTTTAACGTCCTTTGTCATGCTGTGCCCCCGATAATTTGTCACCCGAATACATGATTTTAAATGGCGGATGCATCGATTCCTTCAGACCAATCTCGGTGGCTCTTTTTGAGATCTCCGATTGCCTGCCGAGAAACATGAGTTCCGCTTTGGCAGTGATATAGTGATAGCGTAATTCTTTCAACTGTACCTTGGTTCGTTCGATATCCTTGAATTTCCGTTCGGTGCTGTATGTGTTGCTGATATAGATCATCGCAAGAAACGCCAGGTACAGGAAGAAAGGAATATTGCCGGTAACCCGCTCCTTCGAAAGGTATTCGCCGCCCAGGAACTCCTGGACCGCCTTGCGCCCTTTCCGGTTTTTCTTCACCGCGGCAACCTGGCCGTTCCCCATGGTATCTTCAACCGTTCCTGTTGCCTCCGACCTGTCTGTCTGCGCGTTTTCACCGGTCGCGGCGGCCAGGTCCGGTTGTTCTTCGAACTTAATGTTTTCCCTGAGCCTCATATTTTTTCCGCAATTCTCATCCTGGCGCTACGGGCCCGGTTGTTAATTTCAATTTCGCCGTCGGCCGGCACGATCGCTTTACGGTTGATCACATTCAACGGAACCTTTTCATTTCCGTAAAAGTCCTTTTCTATGATCCCGTCAAAGTTTCCGGATCTGAAATAGTTTTTGACAATTCTGTCTTCGATGGAATGATAGGAGATCACTACCAGCCTTCCGCCGCTTTTCAACGACCGTGTGGCATTGATCAGAAATTCCGTCAGTGACTCCTCTTCCTGGTTCACTTCCATCCTCAATGCCTGGAATACCTGTGCCAGGTATTTGTTTTCCTTGCCCTTTTCGGCAAAGGGACGGATGACTTCAACAAGCCTCGCTGTGGACTCGATCTGCTCTCTCTTTCGTGTTGAGACAATGGCGGCGGCAAGCCTCCGGGAATTCCAGATTTCTCCTTTCTGAAAAAAAAGATCGGCCAGTTGGACTTCCGTATAATGGTTGATGATCGCCGAAGCCTTGCTCCCTTTGCGGCGGTCCATTCGCATATCGAGATCACCGTCGTATCGTGTTGAAAATCCGCGCGAAGGCTGGTCTATCTGGTGCGAAGAAATGCCAAGATCGGCCAGGATGCCATCCACCGAAAAGGCCTTGTGCAATCGCAGGAAGTTCCTGATAAAGCGGAAATTGCTGTTGACAATGGTCAGCCTTGGATCGTCAGGCCTGTTTTGCAATGCATCCTCATCCTGATCGAAAGCGATGACACGGCCCCCCTCTAACCGGTTCAGGATCTCACGGGTGTGGCCTCCGCCCCCGAATGTGGCATCAACATAAATTCCTCCCGGAACGATGGCGAGGGCATCAATACTTTCGGTGAGCAGAACACTTTTATGATAGGTCATCGCCGGTAACGGTTCGTTCCTGGTTTCCCATTACTTTCTCGGCCAGAAGGGCAAAATCCTCAGGCTCTTTGGATAACAATTCCTGGTAGGTGGCTTTGTTCCACACTTCAATCCGGTCGGAATAAGCAAACAGGATGACCTCCCTGTCAATTCCGGCAAACCCCAGCAGCGATTTCGGCAACAACAGCCGGTTCTGACTGTCGAGCGTCAGCTCAGTGGCTCCGTTGTAAAAAAATCGGACAAACCGGCGGTTGTCCCTGACAAAAAGGTTCAGCTTGTTGATGTTCTCGGAGGTCTTTTTCCACACATCTTGCGGGTACAGCACAAGGCAACCTTCAAAACCACGGTTTATGACAAACCGGTCCTGGGCCTCCTGGCTTATCTGCTTCTTCAGCGCCGAAGGAAGAATGATGCGGCTTTTATCGTCAAGCCTGCATTCGTATTCACCAATGAGATTTGTGGTCGCCAACCCGTTTTTTTTCGAGTGTAAATATAGACAAAAAACTCCACTTTCCTCCACTTTCCTCCACTTGTTGAAAACTTTTTCACAAAAAGTCCTTCATGGATGAGGATGAGCCGGGATTTTCGAATGGCTGACGAACCTTCAGGCCAACGCATGTGAGGATGGTTTATGATCGTAACAGGTTTGTAATGATTGTTTTGCTGTTCCCTGTGGCATAACTGTATCTCAATGGAAAATGGTTCGCATTTTCATGTTGATACAGTTAAAATGATGGAGGAGATGATTAAGGAAGAGTGTTCCGGGGGATGTTCAACCCCATGCATTCATTATGTGTCGTCAGGGGTGCCGGATGATGAGTTTCACTGAATGGTGACCGGCCCTCACCATGTAAATCCCGTCAGGGAGGTGAGTGGTTGAAATAATCAGCGGATCCTGGCAGCTGAATTCCCCGACCTGCTGCCCAAGGAAATTGGTGATGCGGATGGGTTCATTACCAGGCATAGATTTGCAAAAGGTTTCTTTGTTTTTCGTTTCAGTTCTGGCCTGGGTAATGGTAATATGGTCGTCGGCGGGATTTGGGTATGCTGAAATGCCTGGTCCGGGGGTAGCTGAACGGACTGCCAGGCCGGGAATGATCTCTGCAGATTGCCTTTTGCTGACATAATTCAGACCGCCCGAAAAATTACCTGTAATCATGTCGAAAGAATCCGGCGAGGAGATAAATGCGATGGCCGGTGAGGTTTGCCACCCGAAAAGCGTGTCGGCAGGATTGGCGCTAATCAGATTAAAGAGATCTGTCCGTTCGTTGAAACCTTCATCGAGGTGGTTGTCAATCTGATCGTAAAAATGGATCCTGCCCTCATCCGAACCGCACACCAGCAGGGTGGTGCCATCGGGCTGTCTGAAAAAACAGGGTGTGCTGTTACCATCGTAAGAGACCTGGTAATTCGTAACATTCACCCTGCCGAGTGAATCGCTCACTTTGGTGAATACCGGCTGACTCTGAACACCAATATCTTTATAGCAGAGGATGTTGCCTGACCGGTTGCCGATGATCAGTTCGGGCCTGCCGTCTTTGTCAAGGTCGAACAATTGAGGGGTGCTGTTCTCTCCGGCGTCAATACCCTGGTACTTCTTTACGGGCGGATTGAACTCCGGAACGGGTCCTTGTCCGCCGTTGTTCAGGTACAGGATCAGCGTGCCATCCGAATTTCCGCACAGCAGATCGGTGGCTCCATCGCCGTTCAGATCACCGAAGGCCGGGTACAGCCCGGTGATATTTAACCGGCCGGCGTCTGCCAGGTTGTCAGTGATAAAGGTAAAAAAGGGATGGTCAATGGTTCCGGTATTCCTGTAATAGGATATCCTTGATGAATATCCTGAATGAAGGATGCCCTGATGGTACCATGAAGAATCATAGTAACCATAGTTTCCCACAAACAGGTCATCAAGACCATCCCTGTCGAAATCATAGAGAACCGGGTGAGATGCGGAGCCGAAATCGAGCATTTCATCCCTGAAAAAACGGTCGGTGACAAAGCTGAAGTCAGGCTGCTGCTGTGTGCCGGTGTTTTTGTAGAACCACACACTGCGGTAGTTGTCGGCCGTAAACAGGGCAGGATCGAACGGAGAGCAGATGAGATCCTTAATTCCGTCGTTGTCGGGATCAGCCAGTGTGGCATTGGGAAATGAAAAGAGATACAGTGTCTTTGAACCCGAGGGAAACAAGGTGTCCTGCGCAACCATCAGCGCGTTATCACGGGTCCCTCCGTTGATAAGACCGATCAGGCCAGGGAAGTCAAAGTCCCCAAGCACAAGGTCCTGCAAACCATCTCCGTTCAGATCAGTCACCAACAGCGTCGAACCCGTATGCCGTAACCCAACGCATCCCCCTTCTTCCATCCCCTTTCTCCCTTCTCCCTTCTCCCTTCCCCCTTCTAACCCCAACCCCGTCCTTTTGCCCACCGTCCACGGTCCACGGTCCACGTTCCCACTGCCCACGTTTCCACGGTCCACGTTCCCACGGTCCACGTTCCCACTGTCCACGGCCCACGGTCCACGGTCCACGTTCCCACGTTCCACGGTCAATAGTCCGGCTTCAAACGGGCAATCCGCATTCAGCGTGATCCTGTTCCCCGACTCACTCTCTTTAAACCTGCCCCAGCATGGATCCGTCAGACGGAAATCCAGACTGTCGCAGTGGCCGTATTTCTCCATCGAGAGATTTTTGTGGTATTCAAGGAAGGATCCCAACCCGAAGAAAGTCAGAAGATCGAGATCGCCATCGCCGTCGATATCGGCAATGCCAGGATAATCGACACTGGTCACGAGAATTCCGACTTTTCCGGTATAATAGAACGACTCGAGTAGATCTGTCACCAGGTTGAATGCCAGGGTTTTATCCGAAACATTCCGGTAAACCATTACTCCGCCGTTGTTGTATGTAAACAGATCCATTCTCCCGTCACGGTCATAATCAGCCGTTATGACCCAGTCGGTCATGGCCGGCAGGAGCCGGGCAAAGGAGGGTTCAAAGCGATAATCGATAACTCCCGGTGTGCCGGTATTGATGAAAGTGAGTTTACGGTTCCCGTGCCGGTCAAAGATCAACAGGTCCTGTATGCCATCGAGGTCCAGATCGAGGGTAACAAACTGGCAGGAATTCAGGCCGCCCGTCCAGGGGTACCGGAGGTTCCCGGTCATGCCGTGCTGACTCTGACCGGCGGCCGGAAAGAAAAACAGCAGTGCCAGTAAACAGGCTAACAACCCTTGATAAATCCAATGGTTCAGGTTTGGGCCACACTCAATTGCTGGCCTCGAAAGGCTTGCTGGAACCTTTTTGAGTATTTTTGAACGGGATGAAGAACCGTTTAACATCATTGCTTCTTGTAATGCTGAGGTTGACTTAAGGTACCAAAGTTACCGAAACTTTGTCTATTTTTGTATTTTATGATCACGATTATGCCCCGGATCCTGGTAATTGACGACGAAAGAAGCATCCGCAACACCCTGCGGGAGATACTTGAATATGAGAAATTTGAAGTGGATGATGCTGCCGACGGTACGGCAGGCCTCAACCTTGTAAAGGCAAACCGGTACGATGCCATTTTATGCGACATCAAAATGCCTGGGATGGACGGCATCGAAGTATTGACAAAGATCACTGAGCTTACCGATACCCCGGTAATCATGATATCGGGTCATGGCACCATCGATACGGCCGTGGAGGCAATCAAGCGGGGAGCCTATGATTACATTGCCAAGCCGTTGGATCTCAATAGGTTGTTGGTCACCTTGCGAAATGCGCGCGACAAGGTCAGCCTGATCGACGAAGCCCGTATGCTGAGGCGCAGGATCGGCGCCAGCTATGAAATGATTGGTGAATCGGAGGCCATGGAACATATCAGGTCGATGATCGCCAGGGTAGCCCCGACCGAAGCAAGGGTGCTGATAACCGGAGAGAACGGCACTGGTAAAGAACTGGTGGCGCGGCACCTGCATGGTTTGAGCAACCGGTCATCAGGACCATTTATCGAGGTGAACTGTGCGGCCATTCCTGCCGAGTTGATCGAGAGCAACCTGTTTGGTCATGAGAAGGGCTCGTTTACATCAGCCATCAAGCAGCACAAAGGCGATTTTGAGCAGGCCCATGGTGGAACGTTGTTCCTGGATGAGGTGGGTGATATGAGTTTGTCGGCCCAGTCGAAGGTGCTCCGCGCCCTTCAGGAGAACAAGATCACCAGGGTGGGAGGGGAGAAGGAGATCCCGGTGGATGTGAGGGTGATCGCCGCAACCAACAAGAACATACGCGATGAGATAAAGAATAAGACGTTCCGCGAGGACCTTTATCACCGGCTCAGCGTGATCGTGATAGAGGTGCCGCCGCTACGCAAAAGGAAAGAGGATATTCCGCTGCTTGTCGAACATTTTATCACGGAGTTCACCGGAAGTATGGGTCGCTCCAGGCCGGAGATCATGCAGGAGGCGCTGGATTTGCTGCAGGACATGCCATGGACGGGGAATATCAGGGAACTGAGAAATGTGGTTGAGCGGTTTTGCATTCTGTGCGACGATACCATCAGGCCCGAAGATGTGCAGCGGTTCGTGGTCTGATTCACCGTAGCAATGTCACCGATCCGTGGGCATGATGGGATTCGTCGGACGAGTCGGCCATTACGAATTTTGCAATGAAAAAATACACACCGTCAGCGCATCTGGAACCATTGAACCGCCCGTCCCAGAAAAGGTCGAAATTATCGGTTTCGAAAACCCGTTCACCCCAGCGGTTGTATATCTCCATGCTGAACTGAAGCACGCCCGAGCCAACCGGGCGATACTTATCGTTGATCCCGTCATCGTTGGGGGTAAATGCATTCGGAAAGAAAATCGGCGACAGACATCCGCGTAGGTTGATTGTGTCGGAATTATGGCAACCCTGTTTGGCTACCTCCACCCAGTATTTACCTGTCTCCGTTGCAAGTAAGGTGGAGTCGGTGGAGCCGTTCTGCCACAGGTATTGCGCTAACGGCACTCCGGTTTTCAGCAACAGTGTCTTCCCGGAGCATAAGGTCGTGTCGGGTCCCAGGTTAACCCGGATTGAGTCAACCACCCCAAGTTGGGTGATGATCACGCTGTCGCAGCTGTTGAAAAATGGAATAGTGTCGTAAAAGGTTCCGGAAACGTGCTGGTATTTTCCACCGGCCCAGATCGAGTCGCCGGAACATAAGGTTGTGTCGATATATTTGTTTAAGGGCTGAGAAACTACGGTTATGTTCTTGCAAATGGAACGCTGTTCCGGCATCCCTTCATTAACGGTCAGTTGAACATTGTAGTTGCCGGTCTGGTTATAACTGACAGGAGGAGGGTCGTAGCGTGTTGATGACGGGATGGATGCATTGGTGCATGGAGGAAAGATCAACCGGGTGAGGGAATGATCATCACGGTTGGTGTTATAGAGGATGATGGTATCTCTGATACGGTACATTTCGGAAAAGTGAACAGGTCGGTTCATGTTACCTATGTTCCCGAGCGATTTACCATAAACACTACCAGTTATTCCTGTTGGGAAATCCATACGCCATAAGAGATCACCAGCGTTTGATGTATAATTCAGCTGGAATCCGGTCATGGATCCACAATCCCGGAACAGGCTGATTCCGCCAGGATTAATTCCCTGACAGACCACACCAAGATTTTCCCCGGCAGGATTGTTTAAAAGTGAGTTGCCAAATGCCAGGCGGGTGAGGGTATTGTCGCCGGCATTGGACACAATCCCATACCAGTTATTATTTTCCCTGACCAATCTAAATGACAGGGGCATATTCATAGAACCCGGCGTTCCAAGGTCAGTCAGAACAGGATCGTTCAATAAACTGTTACCGAAGTAAAGCCTCACGAATTTGTTGCCCCAGGTGCATGAAAGGTATCCTGTCCAGGTATTGTCCTGGTTCTGAATGTCAATGCAATGTGCAGTGTAGAGCATCGCATAAGGACCAAATTGTCTGGCCACAGGGGTGTTACGAAGGGAGTTTCCGAAGTTCAAACGGATGATCCGGTTGTTATTGCAAACGAAACCGACCCAGTTCCCCTGGTCTTTACAAATTTTTATTCCAAGCACGCTGTCGTTAATCATTCCGAACGATCCGAGATCGCTCCAGCTTAAAGGATCATTCATGAAACTGCTGCCATGGTTGTACTTGATGACAGATTGGGTTCCGCGGTTGGTAATGAATGAATAACACACTCCATTGTCAGTCAATTGGGTCATATAAATAGGTAAATCCAGCATTCCCCCCGGATTTCCGATATTCATGCCGACTGGATTGGCAAGACTGTTACCCGAGCAGAAGTTCCAGTAATAAGTACTGCCGCCTTTTGTAAGGTTCCGGATGCTGACCGGGGTATTGATGCAAACAGTGTCGGGCATTTCGAAATCTGCTACGATCACAGGAGTTTTGGGTATCACCACGATATTTTTGCAGATTGATGACTGATCTGGCAGGCCCTCGTTGACAAGGAGCCTGATATTGTAAGTTCCCGGCTGGTTGTAACTGAAGGGTGGGGGAGTGAAGAGGGTGGAGGAAGGGGGGGAGGCCTGGTCGCATGGAGGGAAAACCAGTCTTGATAGAGTATGGTTTTCCCTGTTTGTAATATATGCATACACCGTATCATTCTGCCTGAATAATTCGGAGAAGCTGTGAGGTTTTGATAATGAACCAATATTGCCAAGTACATTGCCGATTACCGGCCCGTTTATTCCATCTGGGAATGATAGTTTTCCCAGCATACCAATCGATTGATAATTAACCCAGAAACCGGTGGTTTTTTCGCAGTCGCGACAAATGGTCAATCCCACTGCAAAGTCAAAACCTCCCGGATTTCCTAGTTCATGGACTGTTGGATAATTTTGCAGGGAGGTGCCAAAATCAAGTCTGGTTAGGGTGAAATATCCAGAGATTAATATGGCAAACCAGGAGTTTTTTTCATACAAAAGGCAAATGGCTCCGGGGCCCTGAAAATTGGCAATATTGCCAAAGTCTGTGTATACCGGATTGTTAAGGAGACTAGTCCCAAAATCGAGCCGGATAAGCTTATTGCCCAGAGAACAGGTCGCAAAGGCGACCCAGTTACCATTGTCAGAAACAATATCGAGTCCGTGTAACATATTCTGTTGTGGAACATTTGTTAAAGCCGTGGCAGTGGGCGTATTCCACAGCGACTGGCCAAAATCAATCCTAACAATTCTATTATCGGAACAGACAAGACCGATCCAGTTGCCATTTTGATTGATTATCTTAATGCCTTCCTGGTTGAAGCTGATTATCCCAAGTTTACCAAGTACATCGACTTGCAAGGGAGTATTCCGGAAACTAGATCCATGGTAACATCTGATTATTCCTGAACCCTGACAGGAGATGAACGTGAAACAATCAATTCCTTGCTTTAGTAAAGTGATGTATGTTGGAACATCCAATGCACCTGAAGGATTCCCAATATTGTATCCGGTTGGATCATGGTTAACGTCGCCTGTGCAAAAGTTCCATAAAAAAGAAGTTCCCCCCGTCGTTAAGTTTGTAATTTCTACAGGTTCATTAACAAATACTGTATCAGGCAATAAAAAGTCAGGAACAGGTTGTCCAACTGAGATTTTTATCGTCAACGAAAGAATCAGCAGAGCGCCGGATAGCGCGATTGGTTTCATGGCTATATGGAAAGTTGCCTAAAGGGTCTTAAGGATGTAAATGTAATAATATTCCAATCGTAAATATGTTGGAGCGCGAATTATTAATACGTATTTTAGCCGATAAAATTAAAACAACAGAGATGACTCATTCTAGAGAAAGGATTTCCGGTTATTATGACGGTTTTTCAGAGCACCTAAAACAGGTTGGTGTAAATATTCGTCATCGGACGATATATTACAACCTGAGAAAGAACGGTTTAAAAAGTAATCACCGTGTCCTTGAGATTGGTTGTGGAATTGGACAGGTAACCGGCTTGATAGCAAAATTTTTGACGAATGGGACAATAAGGGCGGTTGACATCAGCCCGACAAATATTGAGAACGCAAAACGCAGATTGAGAATATTTTCAAACATTACCTTTACTGTCTCAGATATGGCTGATTTCGAATCAGATGAAACATATGACCTGGTCGTTTTGCCTGATGTTCTCGAACATATCCCGGTTGAGCAACACATGAATCTATTTGCTGTAATTGCCGCGCATACGCATCAGGGCAGTATTGTTTTTATTAATATTCCTTCGCCTCACTTTCAGGATTATCTGTCTAAAAATAAGCCAGAGTTGCAACAGATTGTCGATCTGGCACTTTATGGAGATATTTTGTTTCCTGCCATTTTTCAGAATGGATTTGTTATTCATTCATTATTTAATTACGGATTAGCCGTAGAACAATTAGATTATCAGCAAATTATACTTAAAAAGAAACAGGGTCTTGAAAAAGTTCGATATTATTCCAAAATGGAACTGATGAAACTTGAACTGATTTCCCGTCTAAGAATGATAATTATTTGATTGATTGTGACTAAACAGTGGTAAAAAATAAGGTTTATTAACCGATTTGTGTGTAATCAGTTGATTGACAGTAAGGGCTAAAACCTAACAATAGGATTGGAATTATGAATATGATAAATTTAAGTCAAAAATCTAAAATTAAACAATCCTCACAACAAATTCATAAAATTTATATTCAGACCAAATAAAGTTATTTCTTGGACATTATTGGACGTTAATGTAAAAACCATCCAGCAATCGAGGTTTCGTTATTGATGTTTGCGGATTTTTCAGCTTGCCGGCTGTAGCCCAATTGTAACAAAATGGGTTTCTTCCGAAAGCAAATTAAGCATAATTCCTGTTCATTGCTGTTTTGAATTTTGGAATTTTGCATGCAAACGATTGTTATTTTACTTTCAGCATTAAAAGTAAAATAAGAGATTTTTTATTTTATCTTTGGAAAAAATCTTTACATATGATCAACCTTGATACATTCAATCCCGGACATTTTGAAATGGGATACGAATATAAATATTTCCTGCCTGAAAAGGTTAATACCGACTGGCAATGGAGTGACCCAACCATTAATGTACTATTGGAAAAAGCAGCCGTAAGTCTTGGAGCGCTCAACTCCTATGCGTTATTGGTCCCAGATATCGATCTGTTCATCCAGCTGCATGTAATAAAAGAAGCCGTACAGTCAAGCAGGATCGAAGGAACCCGCACCAATATCAATGAAGTGGTTATGCCGGAGGACGAAGTAAAGCCGGACAGAAGAAAAGATTGGCGTGAAGTTAATAACTATATCCGGGCACTAAATGAAGCCGTTAAAGAACTAGGTGTTTTGCCTATTTCAACCCGCTTGATCAAAAAAACACACAGTATTCTACTGGAGAGCGTCAGGGGTGAACATAAGCATCCGGGAGAATACAGGACAAGCCAGAATTGGATTGGCGGCAACAGCCTTCATGACGCAGCATTTATACCGCCTCACGAGCGATATGTTAATGAGCTGATGGGGGACCTTGAAAATTTTATCCACAATGACCAGATCAGAATACCGGCCTTGATCCGTGCAGGCATCATTCATTACCAGTTCGAAACGATACACCCGTTTCTTGATGGAAATGGAAGGATAGGAAGGCTCTTAATAACTCTTTACCTGGTTAATCAAAAGATCCTGGACAAGCCCTTGTTATACCTGTCATCCTATTTTGAAAAGAACAAGGGTCTTTATTATGATAACCTGATGATGGTACGAATGAAAGCTGACATGGCACAATGGCTGAAATATTTTCTTGTCGGCATTGAACAGACTTCTGCTCAAGCAATAACAACACTGACGGCAATTCTTGAATTGAAGGCGCATATTGACCGTGAGGTACAGGTCAATTTCAAGCGTAGGGGATACGCAGCACTTAAGTTATTCAATACACTTTATAAAAATCCGGTTGTTAATGTCGAATCTGCAGCCAGGATATGTGGTTTGAGTTATAAGGCAGCAAATGATTTAATCCTTTTAATGCAGAAAACCGGTTATTTGACTGAAACCACTGGTCAAAGCCGAAACCGACTTTTTATTTTCCAGCCATATCTTGATATTTTCGAAAGAAGATAGCAGGAATAAAATCCGGATTCATGAGCAGTGAAAATGAGCGACTTGGAAGGAATAAAAAAGGACCCTAAGTGGTTGATTTAGAGTCCTTGTGGAGCTGGAGGGATTCGAACCCTCGTCCAAACAGGTAGCAAAAGTGCTTTCTACATGCTTAGCTTCCGGTTGGTTGTCGGGATCCGGATGGTCAGAAGCGGTCCTGCCGAATCCTTAGTTCTTTTTATTTCACCGCAACTGCAGAACAAAGCCGCGATTATCCCGACTTTTGCGATGCCTCGTCCGGAACACCGTCAGGAGGGGTTTTCCGGGAGACAAGACGCGCCTAATTTCTAAAATTAAGCAGCCAGTCTGTAAGAATAATTGTCGCCATTTATTGGCTGTGTGAACTGACTTTTTACGAGATCTGCTCACGAACCCTCGGCATGCTTACAATCCCACTTCCCTGCTGTCAAAACCGGTCAGCCCCGGAAGTTTCTGCAAAGATACGAAAAAAAAGCGGGATGGCACCAGAATATCAATATTCCTTGAGTTTCAGGATGCGGTCGACAAACTCTGAGATGTCATAGTTGTCGTTGAAAATTTTATGAAGTTCTGCCATCAGCGGAAACTTTTCCCCGATGTCGGCTTGTGCGGAAATTTCCCGGTGAAAAATATTGACGGCGGTTTTTCCTTCCAGCACCAGTTCATGCGACACGTGTTCAGTGAAAAAACCCTTGCCAATCAGCAGTCCGAGGGTTCTGTTACGGCTCAGGTCATTCAACGCCGTTAGTGTAAAATCACCAAATCCGCAATAGTTGAACAAGGTCTCTTCCCTTCCTCCGTACCAGAGCAAAACGTTGCGCATTTCGCGAAATGCCTTGGTCAGGATCATGAACCGGAGGTTCGGGGAATTGAAATGGGCATCAACAATGCCCAGGACGACGGCGTAAATATTTTTCAAAATACTGAGTATTTCCACCCCCCGTATATCGGTGGAATAATCGAGATACAGGTTGGTGCCTGCAATCAAATCACTGACTAACTCACGAATCTCAACTCCTTGCGTGATTGTTTCCGGGTACCCGAGCGTGAAACCGGTCGGCATCCGGTTAATGATCTCCCGGGCAAAACTGGGACCCTTAAGGGTACAAACGGGATTGGCGAAATTGTTTTTAAGGCAGTCGGCAATGGTCCGACCGGTATTGCCAAATCCCTTTGCCAGGTTTATCAGCAGTGCATCTTCACGAATATCCTGCGACAGTGTCCTGAGATAATCGATCATGACCACCGAAGGGATCGCCAGAAATATAACCCGGCAGTTTCGGAGGTCACTGTTGTTGGTTGTTGCGCTCAGCTTTTCAGCAAGTCTCAGAGCCGGGAAATACCTGGTATTGATCCTGGTGCTGTTAATATCCGCTGCGATTTGCGGCTCAATGGTGTGCAGCAATACCGGGTGCCTGCCCGCTTCGGCAATGACATTGCCAAGAGCAGTGCCGATGGCCCCGGCGCCTATGATCGCAATTCCTGATCTCTTTATTTTCATAATCAATTGTTTCGTTCAGTCGAAAAGGTGATGTTGAAGGAGGTTTCTTCATCCGATTTAATCTCCAGTCTTGCTTCAATCTGTTCCACCAGCAAAGAGATGATCTGGCTGCCCATGGTGGCGGCATCATTCAGGGTAAAGCCGTCAGGCAGACCAATGCCATCATCGCTAACTGTAAGACAAAATTGCTGGCTGCCCGCCGGAGCCAGCCTGATTTTAACCAATCCCGACCGGTCGCCGGGAAACGCATACTTATATGCATTGGTCATCAGTTCATTGACGATAAGGCCCAGCGGCAATGCCATCTCAATAGGGACCACGCAATGATGGATGCTTGTTTTTAACCTGATCCTGTCGTTATTATAAGAACCGGAAATCACGAACGCCAGCCTCAGCAGATAATCATCAAACGATACCTCGCTGATCTGTTGAGTGTTGAATAGGTGTTCGTGAACAAGAGACATCGTTCTTATTCGCAGTTGCAGATCGGCCAGTGAATTATTCAATACGCTGTCTTCAGAAGTTTCGCGCTGCATGCTCATCAGGCTGACCAGTATCGAAAAATTGTTCTTAACCCGGTTGTGTATCTCATGCAGCAACTGCTCCTTTTTTTTCGCATTTTGCGCAATCTCCTCTTCATGGACCTTCAGGTCGGAAATGTCCCTGATCACAGTAATGATCTCTGATATCTCGCCAGTTCGGTCATCAATAACCGGATTCACTGATTTTTCTGCCCAGAAGAAGGATCCGTCTTTCCTGATGGCCTTATAGGAATAACTTATCGCTTTTTTTTGCTCTAACATCCCAACCAGAGATTGGTTGACCAGGTGCCGGTCGTTTGGATGGACCAGTTGCAAAGGTGTTTCGAAACCGCACATCTCCCCGGCAGTGTATCCGAAAAGCTTTACGCACAATGGACTAACATATATCCTCCGGAGATTCTTATCGAGCATCGATATGACGTCGATGGTGTTTTCGGCAAGAAACCGGTGAAGTTCTTCGCTCTGGTGCAGACGGTCGGCAACCTCTTTGCGCTCCCTGATCTCATTCATCAAACGGTAATTGATATTGCTCAGCTTTTGTTTTTTTCTCCGCTGACGGCGGATGAATACCAGAACGCCAAGCGACATAAATACCATCGATATGAAAATGACCTCAAAAACGACTATTTTTATCAACCGGTTTGTAAATTGTAATTGCTGAATTTCAATTTCTTTGTTAATCAATTCGTTTCTTTCCAGTTCTTTTTTAATGGCACGGTTGGCTTCTTTTAAACTGACCTCCTTTGTTGCTTTTTCAAGAATTAACTGCCTTTTAGCTTCATTCGCTTTTCTTGCAAAAAAAAATGCATTGCGGTAATTGGCGTCATCATATGAAACTTGTGAAAGATTTTTGTAAACCGATGCCAGCAGATAATAGTATTTCTGCGATTCAGCAAACATTAATGATTTGTCGAAGAATACCTTTGCCGAATCTCTGTTTTGCAAAAGCCAGTATGACATACCGACATTAAACAACGAAGAGGCGATAAAGTCTCGCTGTCCCACCTCAACTCTGTATTTCAAAGCAATGAAATTATGGGCCAGGGATTCGTGCAGCTTCCCCATTTGCTGGTATACATGAGCGATTCTTGTCTCAACGATAGCCTGTTCTGACAGATCATCGACTGATACGTAATTTTTCAATGATTGTTGATAAAAATAAACTGCTTTCGAGAATTCATTTAACTCAACATACGAATCCCCAAGTAGTTTATAAACTCTGGCAACCTTGATATAATCATTGGTTTTATTAAAAAAGTAAAGTGAAAGGTACAGACGCTGAATAGTCATTTCATACTGGCCTTTCTTTAATAAAAGCCCTGCTTCGCCTAATAGAACGCGTGCCTCCATGTTGGAATTCTTGAAATGTTGAGCAACTTCGTATGCCTGGTGAAGATAATTCTCCGCAACAGGAAATTCATCGATTTCAACAAAGAATTCTGCAATCCAAATGTAGGTATCTATTATTTTAACTGTGTCTTTAAGACTGAGGTTGAACTCTGCAATCCTTGACAGACATGTGAAGGCGCTGTCATACTGATGGTAAAAGAAATAAACATTCAGCAAGTTTTTCAACGCTTTAATTTCACCATTGGCATAGCTGATTTCCCTGGACAGTTGAAGTGCTTTAATTGAAAGGAGCTTGAACTTTTGTGGGTGGGTATGCCGATAGATCTGCGTTAGGTTGTCCAACGAATCGATTAGCCGGATAGTTGGTTTTTGATCGCTTTGATCGGCCGGATAGAGAGAGGATGGCGCAATAATCAGATAGAGTAAGATTACCCGGATCAGAAAATGTTTCATATTCATGCTATCTGAAAATAGTTGAATACGTTGCCGCAGCGTTTTGGTAATTCCATAATTCTGATCGGATGGGATACGGCCATTCTACCTGATTTCATAGCAAAAATATAAAATAATCTTAACTTTGCGGTTTGACACAAAACAATGGAACTTAACAACAGAAAAGTACTGGTAACGGGGGCAGGTGGCTTCATCGGCAGTCATCTTGTTGAACAGCTCATCAGGCAAAACTGTGAAGTGAAAGCCTTCGTTCATTATAACTCATTCGGACGATGGGGTTGGCTTGATTCTCTGCCCAAAGACCTGATATCGGGTATCGAGATTTTCAGCGGTGATATACGCGACCCGAACGGGGTGAATGCAGCCATGAAGGGCACCTCTGCTGTTTTTCACCTGGCAGCGTTGATAGGAATTCCCTATAGCTATCACTCCCCGGACGTTTATGTCGATACCAATGTCAAAGGTACCTTGAACATTTTACAGGCAGCAAGGAACCAGGGAGTGGAGAAGGTGATCCATACCTCGACCTCTGAGGTTTACGGAACCGCTCAGTTTGTACCCATTACCGAAACGCATCCGGTCAATCCCCAATCACCATACGCCGCTACCAAAGCCGGCGCCGATTTTCTGGCACTTACTTTTTTCCGTTCATTCGATACCCCGGTGGTGGTAGTAAGGCCATTCAACACTTATGGTCCCCGGCAATCTGCCCGCGCCGTCATTCCAACCATTATCACCCAGATCCTGTCAGGAAAAAGAACACTTCGGCTGGGTGCGCTCTCTCCCACACGCGATCTCAATTACGTTACCGATACCGCCATGGGATTTATCCGGGCTGCCATGAGTGACGGAGTGAACGGCGAGATTGTAAACCTGGGAAACAATACCGAAATCACGATCGGCGACCTGGCAGAAAAGATCGCCGGTATCCTGGAGACTACAATACAAATTGAATCAACCGATGAGCGGAAACGGCCGGAGCAGAGTGAAGTTGAACGCCTCTGGGCCGATAATAAGAAGGCCGGCGATCTGTTTGCATGGAAGCCGGCGGTCTCTCTCGATGAGGGACTGCGAAAAACCATTGACTGGTTTCGTGATCCGGAGCATATGAGTTTCTACAGACCTGAAATTTACGTCATCTGATATGAAAGCCGTCATCCTGGCCGGCGGAAAAGGAACGCGGCTGAAACCTTACACCACGGTGATCCCAAAACCACTGGTGCCTGTTGGCGAAAGGGCGATCCTTGAAATCCTGATCTCACGCCTGAAGAAACAGGGAGTCGATGAAATTTTTATCTGCCTCAACCATTTTGCCGAGATAATTATGGCCTTTTTCGGCGATGGAAGCCGTTTTGGACTAAAGATTCATTATTCACTTGAAAATGAGCCCCTCGGAACCGTTGCCCCGATAAAACTGATCAGGGATCTGCCGGAACAGTTTCTGGTGATGAACGGCGATTTGCTCACAGATCTGAATTTCAGCAATCTGTTCACTTATCATCTGCAGCGGCAGTCGATGCTCACGGTTTCCACATTCACAAGAAAGACGAAGATCGACTTTGGCGTCATTGACGTCGATCCGCTGAAATCGGTGGCTACAGGATTTCGTGAAAAACCTGAATACACCTTCGAGGTAAGCATGGGGGTCTATGTGATGAATCGTTCAGTGCTTGAGTATGTTCCTTCAGGCCAGCCATTTGGATTTGATAACCTGATGCTGACACTCCTGGGATCGAATCAGGCCGTAAACATTTTTCATTACGATGGCTATTGGCTCGATATCGGCCGTCCCGATGATTATGAAAAGGCCAATGAGGACATTGATGAGTTAACAGGAATACTATGAGCAACATCCTGGTTACCGGATCTGCTGGTTTCATAGGCCGGGCCCTGGTCAGCAGGTTTCGCGGTGAAGGTCACCGGGTGTTTGCTTTTGACACAGAACAGGGGGATATCACTGTTGAACATTCCCTTGATATTTTCTACAATGATGGAATTGAACATGTGTTCCATCTTGCTGGCAAGACATTCGTACCGGAAAGCTGGTCGGACCCGTTCGCCTTTTTCAACGTTAACCTGATGGGTACGGTCAATGTGCTTGAATTCTGCCGTACAACAGGTGCAGGGCTCACCTATGTCAGTTCTTATCTTTATGGCGAACCGTCCTATCTTCCCATCGATGAAGATCACCCGCTGAAATCCTATAATCCTTATAGCCAGAGCAAAATAATTGCCGACCAGACCTGCCGGTTCTATGCACTCAACTACCATATCCCGGTTTGCATTTTCCGTCCATTCAATGCTTACGGCCCCGGACAATCCAACCGGTTTCTGATCCCGGAGATCATTTCGAAAGTCATGGACCCCTCTGTTGCGGTTGTGGAAGTAATGGACCTTAAGCCACGACGAGACTATATTTATATCGACGACCTGGTCGATGCGCTCGATCTCTCCATTGGCAAACCACACGGTATTTACAATATTGGGAGCGGAACTTCTTATAGCGTTGAGGATATTATCAAAATCGTCATGCAGTTTTCCGGTATTACAAAGCCTTACCATGCAAAGGCAATGACCAGGCCAAACGAGATTTATGATCTTTTTGCCGACACAACAAATGCCAAGGAACACCTGCAATGGCTCCCCAAAACCAGTTTCGCAGACGGTATCAGGAACTGTTTGACTGCTTATATTATTGAGAAATGATGCAACCAGGCCATGCGAAGTTGCTTTTCATCAAGCCGGCAGATTCCTCGTTTGTTCTGGTAGATGAGGCTATCCTGAAAAAGACATATACGGTTATCTCTTTCCTGATCAATCAAAAGAAATCACGGCTTCATTTTATCAGGAGGATGTTAAACCTGGTCATATTTTTAATCATGAATGCCCGAAATAGTGTTGCATGGGTTTGCTGGTTCGGTGATTATCATGCGGCCGTGATGGTACTTATGGGAAAATTTTTTGGAAAAAAAGTGATTGTATTTGCTGGTGGACAGGATGCAATATGTTATCCGGATTTAAAGAAAGGGGTCTTTTGCAACCGACTGCGCGCTGCATGTGTCAGGTATGCCTTCAGGAATGCCTGGTATATACTGCCGAATCACAAATCACTGTTATATCATGAAAATTTCTATTATTCTGAAGATGGCAAAAAGGACGGAATCTTTTTTTATGTTAATGGCCTTAAAACACCATTTACTGTCATCCCTAATGGCATAGCACCAGGAAATTATTACCGTGATATTTCTATCCGGAAAGAGGACAACAGGGTGATGACAGCCGGAACAATGAGCAGTGCCAATGATTTCATCAACAAGGGATTTGATCTTTTTGTTACCATGGCATCACTTTGTGAAGATATTGAATTTACGCTCGTTGGTGTCAGTGAACTCTTCATCCCATGGATTGAGAAATCTTTTCATGTTCAGGATATACCTAATTTGAAAATTATATGTTTTTCAAAGAGTAATATTTTATTTCAGGAATATAACCGCGCCAAGGTTTTCGTACAGGCTTCCATTACCGAGGGAATGCCCAACACTTTAAGCGAAGCCATGCTGTGCGGATGCATACCGGTTGGGTCGAATGTCAATGGAATTCCCGATGCCATCGGCGAGACAGGAGTTATTGTTTACAGGCGCGATGTGAACGAACTGGTTGCCGCAGTTCGCAAAGCTTTGACTTTGAATACAGGGGAACTCGCCCGCCGGCATGTACTCGAAAACTTCACCCTGCAACACCGCGAAGCTAAGATTTTGACGTTGTTTTCTGAAATATTGAGGTAAAAACCAAGTTATTCCTTTTGCCAATCGCAGAACATTGATTTCACGGGGTTTCTTCAAATCATCGGTCATATACTCGGTCGTCGGAGCCCTTCCCTACGCATCGGGTTTCTTGCTGCTCCCCTGGTTCACCGCCTTACTTACCCCTGAACAGTTCGGTATCAATGCCCTGTATATCGCACTGATGTATTTCATCCAGATCCTCACCTCGTTTGGGATGGACATGTCGGTTGGGGTTCTCTATTTCGATTACCGCGACCAGAAAGAGAAGCTGAAGGAGTTCCTGGGTACCGCGTTTATCTCCATTGCCATGCTTGGAACCGCCACCCTACTGCTGTTCACCATGGGCGGCATGAGCCTTTTCAACCTGGTTTTCAAATCCTCCGACTTTCTTGAACTTATCCCTTTCGGGATGTTCACCATTCTTTCAGGGGTTATGAACAGCATCTTCAAGGTCTATTCCAACCTTTTGATCAACCAGCAACGGCCGGGCCGGTTTCTGTGGATCAACCTGGTGAACTTTGCACTCACCATCTCGCTTTCGTTGCTGATCCTTTACCAATTTCCATATACCCTTTACGGACCGATTCTTGGCCGCCTTTTGCCGGCCATTGTCTCGGCAACCTTATCACTGGCGCTCATCGGTAGCGAGTACGGTCTCAACTGGAACCGGACCTATCTGAAAAAATTGTTCGAATACAGCACCCCCATCATGATCTATGCCCTGCTCACTTGGGTGATCAGCTACATCGACAGGTTCCTGATCCTCCGGTTCATGGGTGATGCAACAAAAGTGGGCATTTACGATATCGCGGTGAAGATAGTTATCGGCCTCGACCTGATCATGGCCGGGCTTGTCAACACGGTGAATCCAAAGGCCTACAGCATATGGAAAGCACGAGGTATCAGCGAAACCACCCCTGAGATCAACCGTTACTACAACGGGATAACCGCATTTTTCCTGCTCCTGATCCCGCTGTTCGTGCTGCTTACCCCGGTCCTGATCCCGCTGGTCATTTTCAAACCCCTGTATTACGAGGCGTTCGTTTTCCTGCCAATACTTGCAGCAGGTTACCTGACCAGGGTTTGGTTCTATATGTACATGGCCCCGATCCTTTTTTTCAGGAAGACCAGCGCGCTGCCCCGCGTATTTCTCATCAGCGCGGTGTTCAATATATTACTTGCAGCCCTCATGATCCATTTCTTCGGACTGATGGGAGCGGTGGTGACAAATTTCCTGGTCAAACCGGTTCAGGCCCTGCTGATGTACCTTGAGTGCCGGAAAATCTATACGTTCAGGGTTAACAGATTTAAAATCTATCTCGCACCTGCCATCTATATAGTAATAGCGATCCTCTGTCAGCTCTTTATCCCGGGCCACCTGTGGATTTACACTGGTTTAGGTCAGCTCGCTGTTGCATTCATTCTGGTGTTCGTGGCTTTCAGAAATGAGATCAAGCCATTCCTCTTGATGCTCCGGGCAGGCAAAACAGGCTGAATGGCTATGACCGGACAGGCTCAGGTTTTCCGGGCCGTCATGATCGATGCATTCAGTTCAAATCCCACAAGCAGGCTGATGGCATTGATGTATATCCAGATGAGAACGATCATCAGGGTGCCGAGTGATCCGTAAAAGGCATTGTAAGTGGAAAAGTTATCGACATAAAAGTTGAACCCAAGGGTCGTAATGACGATCAGAATGGTAGCGAGCATTGATCCTGCCGAGATGAACCGGAAATGTTTCCGGCGAACCGGAGCCAGATAGAAGAGTGAAGAAACAGCCATCAGCAACAAACCGATCACGATCAGCCACCGCAGGATCTCCAGGATGATCAGAATAAACAAGCTGTTTTCAAGCGAAGCCGGCAGTAACCATATCAGCAGGGTAGGACCTAAGGTGATAAGCACCACGGTAAGGATAAGCAGGAAGCTGATAATGAAAACGATGAACAACGATATCAGGTATTGCCTGAACATCGACCGGGTCTCTAAAGTGTGATAGGTATTATTGAAGGCTTCGATCAGGCTGTTGGCCCCGCTGGTTGAAAAATAGAGCGTAAGTATCAGGTTGAAGATCAAAAGGCTGCTCCTGGGCCGTGTAATAATATCTACGATGGTCTCCTTAACCGATTCATAGGCGAGTGAAGGCATGAATTCACGGATGATTTCGAGGAGAGATTGCTGAAAATTACTGATGGGAATAAACGGGATAATAGTAAAGAGGAAGATAAGAAAAGGAAAGATGGCAAGGAACATCGAATAGGATATCGCTGCAGCCCTGGTGGTGATGTACCCTTCCATCAGTCCCCTGATGAAGAAAACCCCCACATCATAAAGCGGTATTCCCTGAAATCCGGGCAGTACGACTTTCCGCGTACCTTTGATCAGCATGGCCAGGGGCCACCATGCCAGGATTCGATCTAAAAACTCGTTGTCTTTCCCTTTGTCCATGGTGGGCAATTTCGTCGTGGTTTAAATCCGGTTTCCTGTTGCGTTGTCTGGCGATGGTGGCTTGTCGGTCAAACGCCATGTGTCACATGGCTTTGAGACTGAGGTCGAGGCTTTTGATCTGATGGGTCAGCGCCCCGATGGATATGTAGTCGACCCCGGTTTCGGCGTACTCCCTCACATTGAGCTCAGTGATCTTCCCGCTGGCTTCCGTTTCAAACCGGTGATCGATCATACCGATGGCGGTTCGCAGGTCATTCACGGAGAAATTATCCAGCATGATCCTGTTAATCCCGCCATGGTTGAGAACCATCTGAAGCTCGTTGAAATTCCTTACTTCTATCTCAATGTTCAGCGTCATGTTTTTCGATTCAAGATAGCGGTGTGTTGCATCAATGGCTTTTTCTATGCCTCCCGCATAATCGATGTGATTGTCCTTTATCATGATCATGTCGTAAAGGCCCATCCGGTGGTTTTCGCCTCCTCCCGTCCGCACGGCGTATTTCTCCAGTTCCCTGAGCAGCGGGGTGGTTTTGCGGGTATCCAGAACACGGGTGTGCAAACCTTCCAGTTTTCTGACAATCCGATGGGTGGCCGTGGCGATCCCGCTTAGCCGTTGCATAAAATTCAACACCAGGCGTTCGCATTTGAGAATGGAGATCTTGCGCCCGGTTACGGTAAATATCACCTCTCCCTTGTGCACAAGGGCGCCGTCTTCAATAAAACTGCTCATCTGGAGATCAGGATCAACCGTGTGAAAGATCCGTTCGGCAAGGTCGCAACCGCAGATGATCCCCTCCTCTTTTACGAGCAGCTTGGCCCTCCCAGGCGAATTCGCCGGTATCGTAGCCAATGAGGTGTGGTCTCCGTTACCAAGGTCTTCAGACAGGGCTTTGGTGATGATCTCTTCCAGATTCATAAGTGATTGGTTTTGATTATTCCGACAGCTGATTATTCAACGATTCTGAACTGATAAATCAGATTTTTATCACCTCTTGCCCGGTAACGCACCGAAAGGGTGAACCGTTTCTTCGATGTGTCCAGTGTCCCTGCAAAATATTCTGATCCGTCATCTGCCGTTCCGTTCCGTTCGATCCTGAAATTCTTCACCGTGTTTTGTTCGAAAAATGACTGTAATATCCTTGTTGCCTGGGCTTTGCTGCAGGTCGCTGAATTTCCCGGTATCGCAAGGTCAACCATTACATCGAAATCGCCCGCTATACCTTTTACATCGGCCGATTTTATCATACTTGCCAGTTTCTCCCGGAATCCATCCGGCTGGTTATTTGAACCGGCCGCGATCGCCTGGAGTGTTAGCACAAGGAGCAGAAAACTAAACTTCCGGATCATATTTTGTTCATGGTTTTAGCAGCAGGATACCCGGATTCTGAGTGGTCTTTCGTCGCCAGGTTGCATGCGGCAATTTACAAACATACTACTTTTCCCCGGTTTTTTTTCATCTTTGCAACGAATTATGAAGATCAGGCTCATTGTCGTCGGTAAAACCGAGGAGGAGTTCCTCAGGACCGGAATCCGTGAATATACCGGTCGTGTCAACCGGTATGTGCCATTCGTGATTACCGAAATACCTGCCTTACGCGGTGCCAGTGCCTTGTCGCAGCCCGAACAGGTGAAGAAAGAGGGTGAGTTACTGGCCAGGCAGCTGCAGCCCGGCGATATTGTGGTGGTGCTCGACGAACGAGGGCGCGAAATGCGATCCTCCGAATTTGCCGGATTTCTGAACCGCCAGTTCCTTTCCGGATCAAAGCAACTGGTTTTCATTATTGGTGGTCCGTTCGGTTTCGATGAAGAGATAAAAAAGAAAGCCTCCGTTATACTTTCCCTGTCACGCATGACATTTTCCCATCAAATGGTCAGGCTCTTTTTTACCGAGCAGCTATACCGGGCCCTGACTATCCTCCGCGGAGAGTCCTATCATCATGAATGACCCGCCCTTTTTACCGTTAACACTTTTTTAACGCAAAGGTTAACAAATATTAACAGGCAGGCGTTTACGGTGTTTTTTTCATTTTATAAATTTGCAAACTCAAAAATTGAATTGATATGGTTGAAACCGATATTAAAGAATTAAACGAACGGATACAGAAAGAGAGTGCGTTCGTTGACCTTGTCACGATGGAGATGCACAAGGTGATCATTGGCCAGAAACAGATGATCGAAAGGCTGCTGATCGGATTGCTGGCCGATGGCCACATCCTCCTCGAGGGCGTTCCCGGCCTGGCGAAAACACTGGCCATAAAATCGCTGGCAAGCTGTATCGACGCCCGTTTCAGCAGGATCCAGTTCACCCCCGATCTCCTCCCGGCCGACCTTATTGGCACGTTGATCTACAGCCAGAAAAAAGAGGAATTTTCTGTCAGAAAAGGCCCCATTTTTGCCAACTTCATCCTGGCCGACGAAATAAACAGAAGCCCGGCTAAAGTGCAGAGCGCATTGCTCGAAGCCATGCAGGAACGTCAGGTCACTATCGGTGATGAAACCTTTGCCCTGCCTGACCCTTTCCTCGTGCTGGCAACTGAGAACCCGATCGAACAGGAAGGGACCTATCCGTTGCCCGAAGCGCAGGTCGACCGATTCATGCTCAAAGTGGTTATCAGTTATCCGGAGAAAAAGGAAGAAAAGCTGATCATCAGGCAGAACATGGGAAATGAATCCCGTAAAACGAATACCGTCATCCGGCCCGAAGATATTCTCAGGGCCAGATCCGTGGTAAGAGAGGTTTACCTGGATGAGAAAATCGAAAACTATATCACCGACATTGTCTTTGCCAGCCGTTTCCCCGGCGAATACCGGTTGAAAAAATTCGAAGGACTGATCAGCTATGGCGGTTCGCCCCGCGCCAGCATCTACCTTGCCCTTGCTGCCAAAGCCTATGCATTTATTAAACGTCGCGGTTATGTGATTCCCGAGGATATCAGGGCTGTGGCTCATGATGTGCTGCGTCACCGCATCGGGCTTACCTACGAAGCCGAAGCCGAGAATATTACCAGCGAAGACATTATCAACGAGATCCTTAACACTGTTGAAGTACCGTAATGGAGAGTACCGAACTGTTCAAAAAGGTCAGAAAGATCGAGATCAAAACCCGGGGTTTGAGCAATCAAATCTTCTCGGGCCAGTACCATTCCGTTTTTAAGGGAAAGGGAATGGCCTTCTCAGAGGTCAGGGAGTATCTGCCAGGTGATGATATCCGCAACATCGACTGGAATGTAACAGCCCGGTTCAACCATCCCTATGTAAAGGTTTTTGACGAGGAGCGTGAACTTACCGTGATGCTGCTGATCGATGTCAGCGCGTCGAACCAGTTCGGAACCAACAAAGCACTTAAACAGGAACTGATCACCGAGATAGCGGCGGTGCTGGCTTTCAGCGCCATTCAGAACAATGACAAGGTGGGGGTGATATTTTTCAGCCGGCATGTAGAAAAGTTCATCCCCCCCAAGAAGGGAACCTCGCATATTCTCAGAATCATCCGCGAGCTGATAGAATTCCGGCCTGCCGAGCAGGGAACCAACCTTACCGAACCGTTACGCTATCTAACCAATGCCATCAAGAAGCGTTGCACGGCATTTCTGCTCAGCGATTTTATCGACCGTGATTTCGAGGATGCCATCAAGATTGCCAACAAAAAACACGACCTCATTGCTGTCAGGGTGTTTGATAAGCGAGAAACGGAGCTGCCATCGGTGGGACTCATCAGGGCAACCGATGCAGAAACGGGCAGGCAACTGTGGATCGACTCATCCGATGCAGGAGTGCGCAGGCATTATCAGTTCTGGTACAACAGGCACCAGGATTACCTTTCCGACACCTTCCTGCGAAGCGGGGTTGATGCGGTAGCCGTGGCCACCGGTGAGGATTACATCAAGCCTATGATGAAACTGTTCAAAAAACGGGGAGCAAGGAGATAAATTTTATTGATTTCATGATTTGCCACGCATCAATATCAGCTAACTTGAAAAGAACGAAAGGTTCAGGGTTCCGTAACACCGGTTCACCGCTGCACAGTATTTTTGCTATCCGGGTGGTGGTGATCACACTTTTTATCCTTGCAACCGGTTTCCGGATCCTGAACGCTCAGCAGGTCACGGTTTCGGCACGGCTCGATACCAATGCCATGCTGATCGGCGACCATGTCGGGTTCCGCCTCCAGTTTTCAGGTCCGCCCCAGGCCCGAGTTATCTGGCCTTTTATGCCCGATACCATACTTGGAAACATCAATGTGATCGGCAGGGGTAAACTCGATACCACCTGGACTGCCGATAAGAAGGGGATGACACTTTCGCAGGAATTCACCATCACCAGCTTCGATTCAGGATTTTATACCATTCCCCCGATCACTTTTGGCTACCGCATTGCGCCCGATACCAGTCTTCTTGAATCCACCAGCCAGTTGCTGACCCTGATGGTTCACACCATAAAGGTAGACACCACCCAGGCTATCAAACCGATCGCCGGGCCGCTCAGGGTTCCCATCACCTTCAGGGAGATCCTACCGTGGATCCTGCTCGCAGCCGGAGCCATCGCATTGGTCATTGCCGGGGTGTGGTTTTACCTGCGCCGCAAAAAGAACAAGCCAGTCTTCCAGCTTAAGCCCGCTGTGGTTTTGCTGCCCCATGAGATCGCACTGAGAGAGATGGAACAACTACGGGTTAAAAAGCTGTGGCAATCAGGAAAGATCAAGGAGTATTATTCTGAACTTACGGAGATCATCCGCCGCTATATCGAGAACAGGTTCGGGGTGCAGGCCCTTGAACAAACGAGCACAGAGATACTGGATAGTCTCCGTGAGTTGGAGAACTGCCCGCGACCGGTCACTGAAAAACTGGCCCCCATGCTGATATTGGCCGACATGGTGAAATTTGCCAAGGCCCAGCCACTGCCGGTTGACAATGAACAAAGCCTGAACACCGGGATCGAATTTGTTTATGAAACCACCGGCAGTTCATCATCAACGACATAGCTTATCTGAACATTGTTTTTAACTTTTGAATTTGAATTTTGACGGTCCATCATGTTTAAGTCCCTGACATTCGCAAATCCCGAGTTTCTGTTTCTACTGGTCATCATACCCGGCCTTGTGGCATGGTATTTCTACCGGCGTACCAGGAACCATGCCAGCCTTCAGCTCAGCAGCCTGCAGGGATTTGCCAACCTGGGAAAAAACCTGAAGGTCGTCGTTTATCACTCACTGTATGTACTGAGGCTGCTGGCCATCATCCTGCTGATCATAGCCCTTGCACGTCCGCAGACCAGCCTCAGCCGGCAGGACATTACCGTTGAGGGGATCGACCTCATGATCGCCCTCGACGTCAGCGGTTCCATGCTGGCGATGGATTTTAAGCCCGACCGGCTGGAGGCAGCCAAGGACGTGGCGATTGAGTTCATCGACGGCCGGCCCGACGACCGTATCGGATTGGTCATTTTCAGCGGAGAGACATTTACACAGTGCCCTTTGACAACCGACCACGCTGTATTGAAAAATCTCTTCAGGGATATTAAGAGCGGCATGATCGACGACGGAACAGCACTCGGAGATGGACTGGCCACCGCCGTTAACCGGCTCAGGGACAGCAAGGCGGTCAGCAAAGTGATCATCCTCCTTACCGACGGGGTGAATAACATGGGTTCGCTGGATCCGAGATCGGCTGCCGAGATAGCGAAATTGTACGGGATCAGAATCTACACCATCGGTATCGGTACCATGGGACAGGCTCCTTACCCCGTGCAAACGCCCTTCGGTATGCAGACCCAGATGATGGAAGTCAAGATCGATGAACCGCTGATGCGCGAAATTGCGGCGATGACCGATGGAAAGTATTTTCGTGCCACGAATAAAGATAAACTGCGGGCGATCTACCAGGAAATCGATAAAATGGAAAAATCAAAGATCGATGTAACCGAGTTCAGGAAGAAAAAAGATGAATTTCTTCCCCTCGTGCTGTTTGCGTTCATTCTTATCGCCCTCGAAGGTTTACTCCGCTATGTATACCTAAAAAATATCCCATAGACGTAAATATTGTATTTGAAAAACTAAATTAAACCACCATTAAAATCAATTTGCTTTGTTCAGGTTCGCACATACCTATTATTTTTACCTGTTCGCGCTGATTCCTTTATTCACCCTGCTTTTCTTCTATTTCATGATATGGAGGAAGCGGGCTGCGATGCGGTTTGGCGACTGGAATATAACCAGGCAGCTTGTTCCGGACTACTCATTCCGGAAACCGGTCGTTAAGTTTGTCGGATTGATGATGGTCATGGCCTTGCTTATCCTCTCGCTGGCCAACCCGCAAACAGGATCCAGGCTCGAAAAAGTCAAGCGCAAGGGCATCGACCTGATGATCTGCCTGGATGTTTCAAATTCCATGATGGCTCAGGATATCAAACCAGACCGCCTCGAAAGAGCCAAGCAGGCTATCACCCGCCTCATCGACAACCTGGATGGCGACCGCATCGGTATTATCGTCTTTGCCGGAAAAGCTTACACCCAGCTTCCCATAACCACCGATTACGCGGCCGCGAAAATGTTCATTTCCACCATAAGTCCCGGCATTGTTCCGGTGCAGGGAACAGCCATTGCCCAGGCCATCGAAACGGCCTCCGGATCATTTGGCGAATCGAAGCACAACAAGGCTATCATCGTAATCACCGATGGCGAAGATCATGAGGGAAGTGTGCTGGAGCAGACCGAAGCAGCGGTGCAGAAAGGGATCGTGATCTATACCATCGGTATGGGATTGCCCGAAGGTGTCCCGATACCCGTGTACAATGGAAATGTGCAGATCGGTTATAAGAAAGATGAAAATGGTCAGACAGTGATGAGCAAACTCGATGAAACACTCCTGCAGCGTGTTGCAAGCGTAGGCAAAGGAATGTACGTCAGGGCCACGACTTCCGAAACGGGATTGAACAAGGTCTTCGACGACATTGCCAGGATCCAGAAAAGTGAGATTGAAGAAAAACAATTCAGCGATTATGAGAGCAGGTTCCAGTACTTTACAGGTCTGGCCTTACTGATCCTTTTGCTGGATCTGTTTATTTTTGAACGGAAGACCAGGTGGCTGAGACGATTCCGCCCTTTCGAGAAGACTTTGGTTGTCCTTCTCCTGCTCATCATATCTCCGCAGGTATTTGCTCAGAAGGAAAACACCCTGCTCCGGAAAGGGAATGCACGATTTGAGAAAGGAGATTATAAAGAAGCCGAAAAGGATTACCGCAAAGCACTGGAAATTAACAAGGAAAGCCTTCCGGGTCAGTTTAATCTCGGTACGGCAGTATACAGAAACAATAACTTTGACGAATCCATCAAATTATACGGCAATCTTGCCGACCGTAAAACCAGCAAGGATGTCCAGGCAAAGATCTATCACAACCTGGGTAATTCGCTGCTGCAGTCAAAGGAGTATGAAAAAAGTATTGCAGCTTACAAGAACTCCCTGATCAACGATCCTTCGAACCGCGATACAAAATATAACCTGGAATATGCCAGAATGATGCTGAAGCAGCAACAGCAGCAACAGCAAAACAAGGACAACCAGGACAAGAAAGATGATAAAAAGGATCAGAAGCAGGATCAGAAACAGGACCAGCAGGATAACAAGAATCAGCAACAACCGCCGCAGGATCAGAAAAAGATCAGTAAGGACGATGCAGAACGGATGCTGGAAGCATTGAAAAATGATGAAAAGAAAACAATGGACAAAGTGAAAAAGCAGAAGGCGAAAGTCCAGGTGGTTGGTGTGGAAAAAGATTGGTGATGAATGTGTCTAAAATATTTTATATGAGGTACTTAATCACGATGGCAATCCTGCTGGGATGGTTTTCAGCCCTGGCCCAGGAGGTACAGTTCACTGCATCTGCCAAGCAGACGGTTGCCGTCGGCGAAACTTTCACGCTGAGCTATAGTGTGAACAAAGAAGCCAGCGGGTTCAGGGGACCTAACATACGGGGCCTCGAGATGCTGAGCGGCCCCAATACCAGTACCAGTTCAAGCATCCGGTCGGTCAACGGAAAAACAACCATGACCATCACTTATTCGTTTACCTACCTCCTGCAGGCAACCCGTGAAGGTTCCTTTGAGATACCGGCAGCGTCGGTGAACGTCGGTGGACAGCAATACACTTCCAACACGTTGACCATCAATGTTGTTAAAAATCCAAACGTGCCTTCAGGCCAGGCCTACTCATCGGGAAGGAGCCAGCAGCAAGGGACAGGCGGCGCCACCGGAAGCAGTAACGATGTGTATGTCAAGGCATTTGCTTCAAGTTCGAATCCACTCCAGGGCGAAGGGATTGTCGTGACATATAAAATATTTACCAAGGTTCCGATAGCCCAGATCAACATCAGCAAACTATCCTCCTTTTCCGGATTCTGGTCGCAAAATCTCATGAAGGAGAACGATAAGCTACAGCAAACCACGCAGATGATTGACGGGGAGCAATATGTAGTGGCCGATATCAGGAAAATAGCGCTTTTCCCTCTCAAGAGCGGAAAACTGGTGGTCGACCCGCTCGAACTTTCCTGTGTGGCCCAGGTCCGGCGTCAAACACGGACCCGTACCGGGGATCCTTTCTTTGATGATTTCTTCAATGACTCGTTTTTCAATACAGGGATCGCCAATGTTGAGAAGAATCTCAAATCGAACCCGCTTGTTATCAACGTCAGACCCCTGCCCGACGAAGGAAAGCCGGGCGATTTCAGCGGTGCAGTGGGTTCTTTCACATTCCGGACCGAGCTTGACAAAACGAGGCTGAAAACCAACGAAGCAGTCACCCTGAAGTGTACCGTGAGCGGAAAAGGCAATATCCAGCTGATCGACAAACTGAATGTAACGTTCCCACCCGATTTTGAAAGTTACGACCCCAAAGTGACGAGCGACATCCAGACAACTTCGGCCGGTGTGTCGGGCAACCAGATCTTTGAATACCTGCTCATCCCCCGGAAACCGGGAAAATTTACCATTAAACCCATCAGTTTTACCTATTTTGATCTTATCAAAAACCGCTATGTAAACCACACCAGTCCTGAGTTTACACTTGAGGTGGAAAAGGGAAGCGGAGATGCACAGACAATGATGACCTATTCGGGTGCAAACAAGGAGGAGATCAAATATATCGGGAGCGATATCAGGCATATTAAAGATAAATCGCTGGAAGTCCGCCCTGCAGGCAGTCACTTCTTTGGATCGTTACTTTTTTGGTTGCTCCTTCTGCTCCCGTTCATGTTCTTCCTGGTCTTCTTTGTCCTGTGGCGCAAGTTCGTCAGGAGACGCAGCGACACGGTACTGATGAAGAACCTGAAAGCCACCAAAATAGCCCGGAAACGCTTGGTTACCGCCGACAAGTTCAGGTCGTCGGGGCAGCAGGAAGAATTTTATGTTGCCATATCACAGGCTTTATGGGGGTATCTCAGCGATAAGTTCGGGATCCCGCTTGCTGAACTTAGCATCGATTCGGTCAGGGATGCTCTTGCAAATAAAAATGTCAGCGAACAGATCGTCACACAGTTCATTGAAACACTAAACAATACCGAGTTTGCAAGGTTCGCACCAGGCGAAAAATCAGTCAATATGAACAGGATCTATGATGAAGCCCTTGATATCATCACCAAAATTGAACGGGAGTTAAGGTAACAAGCAAAGCCATGAAGAAGATCATTCTGATAGTTTTTTCCATTCTATGCACGGCAGCTGTTTTTGCCGGTCCGGAGCAGGAGCTTCTCATTAAGGCTTCAAAAGCTTACAACAGCGGCAATTTTGCCAAAGCTTCCTTACATTATCGGAAAGTGGCCGATGACGGATTCGCATCCCCTGAACTGTTCTACAATCTCGGTAATTGCTATTTCAAGCTGAATGATTATCCAAACGCGATACTTTGGTATGAAAGGGCCAAACGCCTTGATCCTGGTAATGAGGACATCGATTTTAATCTGAACGTGGCCAATACAAAGATCTCCGACAAGATTGAACCCCTGCCCGAAATGTTTTATAAACGCTGGTTCAATGGGCTGGTCAATCTTACTTCGGCAGATGGCTGGGCGGTTTATGCGCTGGTCTTTTTTATCCTTTCACTTGCGGGAGGGGTGTTGTACCTGGTGTCAAGGGTGTTGATAATAAGGAAGATAGGCTTTTGGTCGGGGTCCGCGCTTTTATTGTTGGGGTTGATTGCCTTTATGCTGGCCTGGAGCGGCGACCGCGCCAGGAAAGTCAATACGGAGGCAGTTATCTTCGCCCCGACCATCACTGTAAAAAGCTCACCCAACGAGAACAGCACCGATCTTTTTGTCCTGCACGAAGGAACCAAGGTAAAGCTGCTCGACAATATAGGTGGCTGGTACGAAATCAGGATTGCCAATGGCAGTGTGGGCTGGTTACCGGTAACCGCCCTCGAACGGATATAGTCCACCCATCGCCTTACCGATCTTTGTTGCCATTTGGGCGTATTCTACCAGCCTGTAGCCGATCATGCAGGCCCTTTCATATTTTTTTTTTGGAGAATAAAGTTTTTCCTGTATATTTGTTCGTTTAAAGGATGGGTCTATTTCGTCAGGTTACTTATTGATTCATTGATCGTTAGAAAACTATCATACCAAACAATACAACTTTTAAAACGAACAATATGAAAGAAAGATTTTTACACTTTGGCGTGGTTAAAGCCTCCATCGGACTCCTAATGCTTTTTTTACCGGCGCTTTTGATGGCCGGACAACCCGTAAAAACGGATAACAAGAAAGTGGATGGATCACGTTATGAAAGTGTCCGCGCAAACCAGGTTACCGGCGAAGTTAATCCGCTGGATGTTCAGAAGGCATTCCAGCAGGCCGAAACCATGCGCACCAAATCGGCTACCGGCGCTATGAATCTTAACTGGATGCCAGCCGGACCGGATAATTTTTCAGGTATGATCTGGAGCGTGATCTATGATAACACCGATCCCACCGGAGTTACCCTGATAGCGGGAGCCGGCGCCGGAGGAATATGGAGATCGATCAACCATGGCTTGACCTGGACACAGATGGCCGTTGCAAACAATGAAGTTCCCAAAATTTCTTCCCTTGTACAGACCTCATCAGGAGTGATTTATGCTGCTTCGGGACTGACCAGCTGCAAAACCGCCCGCTTCATCGGAACCGGCGTATACCGCTCCGATGCAACCGGACAGTTCACGGTGATCCCCTCGACTGTGACTAATCCCGACTTTTCCACCGTCGCAAAGCTTGCCATCAACAAACAAACCGGCAGAATCTTCGCTGCCACCAACGGCGGGATCTACTATTCCGACAACGGCGATAACTGGACAAAAGTAAAATCGGGTTACAGCATGGATGTTTGTGTGAGCCCGGATGGCAGGGTGCTTGCCGCTGTCGGTGACTCCGCCTATATGTCCGACGGTCAGAACCTCAACGTCTGGGCCAACCTTACCACCGGCGAAACCGGAAAACTACCCAAATCAAATGTCGGTTGGATTAATTTTGCCGCTGCCCCTTCTGATGCAAATATTTTTTATGCCAGCATTGCTGCCACCGACGGTAAACTCAACGGAATTTACACCTCCATCGATGCCGGGGCTACCTGGGCGCTTGTTTTTCCATCGAATCCATTGTTTGAACCGTTCAACGGGTATGGCTGTTATTCAAATACTATGATCGTTTTCCCTAACGATCCTTTTAAACTCTATCTTGGCGGAGTGAACATGTGGTATGGACAACGTATCCAGTCGACCGGCTTTTTTAACTGGGAACAGGTTAGTTTTGGCAATATCTCCACAGCAAGTCCGTTTTTTGCACCAAATTACCACCACTGTTACGCATTCAGGCCCACCACCGGCGCCCATCTGGCCATGGCTTCTGACGGCGGTGTTACCGTTGGAACTCAGGATGGAGAATCCCTGCTCTATCAAACCAGCAACAAAGATCTTCAGACCACCCAGTTCAATGCATTAACGGTTTCATCGAAGAGTTCATACGTAATGGGAGGAGGCGACCGGATCGGCACCCTGGCCATGGGCTATTTTTATCCCTCGCAGGTCAACTACCCGTCAGACGGCTACCAGATGTACCGTACCGATGCTTCCTTCCAGCCGGCGAATTTCGGCGGCAATGGTAGTACCTGTGCCTGGTCGAAGCTTGACCCCAGGATCGCTGTTTTCACGAAATTTAAAGGGGCTCCTGCCATCCGGAGAGCCGACCTCAATGATATTAATTATATCAACGACTTCATGAACGGAGTCGATACCATCAACTCCACCTACGTTCCGATGGATCTCTGGGAAAGCTTTACTTTTGCCCAGACCCGCGACAGCGTTAAAGTGTATGCCAGGGTCAATACAATCCCTGCCGACACTGTGCTCTCGGTCGAAAGCGCCAACAATAAATTGCTTTTCCCATACCGTACCACCGCCCCGATCCTTAAGGGCGACAGCCTTATGGTGGCTGATCCCATTGCCAGCAGATTTTTCTACTATGGCAACGGAAGTACGGTTATATATCCAGGATACGGAAAAGGCATCTATATGACCAAGGATATGCTGAAGTTCAACGTCGATCCAGAATACTTCTTGATATATAAGGATGCTTCGGCCGACCAGATCAGTGTTATCAGGGTTTCGGACGATCTTAATGTGCTGTGGGCCGGAACAAAGGGAGGCCGCCTCATCAGGATCACGGGACTCATCAATGCCTGGGATTCAGCCACTGCGAATATTTTAAGCTCACAGTGTGTCCTCGCCGATTCGGTATTCACCAATCTGCCCTTTGCCGGACGTACCGTAACATCTATTTCTATCAATCCGAAGAATACAAACCAGGTGCTAGTAACCCTTGGTAACTACGGTAACCAGGATTACGTGTATTATTCAGGTAACGCCAATGACCCGGTGCCGACCTTCGTCTCCGTGCAGTCTAACCTGCCTAAGGCACCTGTGTTCAGCAGCCTGATCGAACTTCAGGGCAACAGCGCGATCGTAGGTACCGACGTCGGAGTTTACAGCACCACCGGGCTTAACACCGGTAACCCGCAATGGGCGGCCGACATGAACAATATCGGTAATGTGCCCGTTACTGATATCAAACAGCAAACCATGTACGATTTTCATATTCTGAATTATGGCATGATCTATATTGCAACTTATGGCCGGGGAATCTGGATGGATACCACCTATTATTCACCGGTGGGAATCGACCCGGTTGCTGTTGAATCAAAGGCCGGAACTATTAATCTGACTCCTAACCCTGCACGGCAGCAGGTAACTGTTACAACCCAACTTACCGTAAGCACCCAGGTTCAGGTTACTGTATTTGACCTGACCGGCCGTACAGTGTTAAGTAAAGATTTTGGCACCCAGCAGAAGGGTTCATTCTCCGCGAAACTTGACATCTCTTCGTTGCCTTCGGGAAGCTATATTGTCAGGTCAGGCAGCGCCTCAGCCAAGTTGATAAAGTATTAATCAGGCATACCTGAAAAAAAAGATGGCCATCCCTCGGGGTGGCCATCTTTTTTTTTACCGGACCGGATTGGTTAGCTCAATGATAATTTGAATTCTTGCAGGATCTTCACATCCGCTTCCTTGATATAACCAATTTCAGCCGCCTTTTGTACCAGGTGATCGTAATCGGTCAGGGTGATAAGCATGCAATCGGCCTCCTTGAACGCTTTTTCCGCTTTCGGCAGATTGTAGGTGAAGATCGCTACCATCCCTTTCACATTGCATCCGGCCTCGCGTAACGCCGTCACTGCTCCAAGGCTTGAGCCGCCGGTTGAAATAAGATCCTCGACCACCACGATACGCTGGCCGTGACGTACTTCGCCTTCAATCTGGTTGGATAACCCATGGTCTTTTTTACCAGATCTGACATAGGCAAAGGGAAGTCCCAGTTCCTGGGCGATCAGTGCACCCTGGGCGATTCCGCCTGTAGCAACCCCGGCAATGGCTTCTGGTTCAAAAGAACTTTCCTCGATGGATTTTACAAAATGCTGCCGGATGAATGTTCTTATTTCAGGATATGAAAGCGTTATCCGGTTATCGCAGTAAATAGGCGATTTAATCCCGGAGGCCCAGGTGAACAAATCGTTGGGGCTAAGTTTCACTGCCTTTATCTTTAAAAGCAATTCAGCGGTCCTGTAAGCAATGTCTTTGTTATAGATCATTATTATTGATTATAATTTGTGCAAAGATACGATAATTTTCGATGCGCATGTTCCGTGGCAATTGACCGGAGATATTAGAGCCAGAAGAGCAAAAAAACGTAGTTTTGTGTCTCAAAATTATTGCATCATGAAAATTTTTCTTAACGAACGGGTGATACATTTTACGGAGGCGCTTCCGGAAGCCTTGTCTGATACCGACCTGGTGTACTATGATGGAAATGGCGAATTTTCGGCTGTTTGGAATACTTTTAAACGTTATGAAAAACATAAGAATCTATACGTAATCACAGGAGATTCCAGATCAGGCCTTGCAGACCTGAACCCGGCCAATGCCCCTTCAGGAGCCGTATTCGAAGATTTCTGCTCCCTTTTTACCTTTATACCGGCCGCGGGGGGTCTGGTTAAAAATGAAGCAGACGAGTGTCTCTTCATTCACCGGTACGGTCACTGGGACCTCCCTAAAGGAAAAATCGGGTCAAAAGACGGGCTGATCCGCGAAAAGCCCCGTAAGATGCATATGGCGGACCAACAGGAACAACGAAACTCATACCTTGATTTCTTTTATGCAAACAAGGAGTTGATCAAAACAGTCTCTGCCCGCGCCGCTGTGCGTGAGGTGAAGGAAGAAACAGGTCTCCGCGAAGTTGCAGTTACCCGCGAGTTGCCCTCTACCTGGCATATTTTTGAAAAGGACGGACAGGATTATCTTAAACAGACCTTCTGGTTCGAAATGCAGGCTGATGGTTCGCAACCCCTGACGCCACAGGTGAGTGAAGGGATTTTCCTGGTTAAATGGACCTCCATGAAAGGAATCCACTGTATACTCTCGCACACTTATGCATCCATAAGGGAAATGCTTATAGAAGTGCTGTTCTGATGTGTTAATGACAAGGCCTCCGTTGTTTACCGGCATGGGTTCCCATCCCCCGGTCAGGCATCGCGGCAAAGCAGATGCTGCTACATTTCATCGGCCTGGAATCTGAATCCCAGCCGCTTGCCGGTGGTCAGTTTCATGGCATCGAGGGTGGTCTGCATCTCCGAAACAGTAACCTCCTTGATATTGTCGTATGGCGGAGTCAGCAGGTCAAAGTTTATGGTGTATTCAATTGCTGAGAAAAGAATGTTTTTCATCGATCCTTCATCCATCTTATTCTCTGGAAAGTTATTAAAAAGCAGGCCGATCTCGCGTTTGCCTTCGGTGAAATAATGTTTCTCCCGGTTCACGAAGATCCTCCCGATGCAGTACCCGATATCGTTTATCCGATTGAATTTAAAGGAGTCGGCAAGAAAATTGAAGATGTGGATAATGCCGCAGTAGGACCGCGATTTATCTTCGCGTATATAGCTGCTTTTCATGACCACGTGATCGCGGGGAATTTCGAAAATATTGGAGTGCATGAAGAAAATCAGGACATCGGATCCGAATTTCAGCTGGAATTCAAAAGTTCCACGGTCCTGGTATTCAAACAGTAACGGATAAGGCGCTTTTTTTACTGCCGATTTATTTGTACCGACAAAGTTTTCGGTAACATTTTTAAACTGGTTGAACACTTCGAGGGTTTTCTGGTAAACCTCCTGTTTGAGGCTGCCTTTTTCAATGATCTGCCGGATGACCGGAGCCGGTTTGCTTTGAGTCATTTTCATGGAATCGACTTTATACAAAGATAGAAATATCCCGGATCGTATTGACGCGCTTCGTTGATTATCGGGAAGGCTTCAGGGTAACCATAAAAAAAGACTGACAATCGGAAGATTATCAGTCTTTTAGGTAGCCCGTAGGGGAATCGAATAGCTGCTTTCGTTTACTTTCATTTTCAGTTAATGTGCTTTTAGTCTGATCATTACATTTTTTGACGAAGCAAAGAAAAGCAGAAAAAAGCAGAGAAAAGAACAAAATGTTTTACCAATTGTTTTACCAAGTTTTTTTTGTATTACCTTTATAGCAAAGGTTTTCGAGATGGCAACAACAAAGTTACTTTTAAAAACTGAAAAAGAAAATAAAAACGGAAAAATTCCACTTTTTCTCAGAATCATCCAGGACCGGAAGCCGACCTACATTTCGCTGGGGGTCTATCTGAAACAAAATGAATGGAATGATGATGAGAAGAAGGTAAAGAAAACACACCCGAATTCAACCCGGTTGAATGCATACATCGCAAAAAAAGTTGCGGAGGCTGAGGCGAAAATGGTCGAACTTCAAACCAAACAGAAACGACCCAGCGGGAAAAGAATCAAAGCCGAAATCATGGGTGGCGCTGCTGTGAACTTTTTTGAATTTACCAAGGCTCACCAGGAGGCGATAGAAAAGGCCGGGCATATCAATATGGCCAAAAGGATAAAATCCATTCAGGAAAAACTAAAGACGTACCTGGGTCATGAAAACCTGTTTCTCACGGATATTGATGTGGAGTTCCTGGTTAAGTTCAATGATTACCTGGCTGGCACTCTTCAAAATAAAACAAACACCATCACCAGCAACATGAAATTGATCAGAAGAATGCTGAATGATGCCATCCGCCAGGGGAAGATGAACCGGAATGATTATCCGTTTTACTCTTACCGGTTGAAAAATGAGCCCACAAAAAGAGATTACCTGGCAGAGGACGAGTTGCTGGCTATTGAAAAACTAGCGCTTGAGCCTGGTTCAAGGTTGGAAGAGGTCCGGGATATGTATGTCTTTTCGGCCTATGCCGGAGGAATCAGGGTGTCGGACCTGCTTATGCTTCGATGGAGAAATTTTGATGGAGAGCGGCAGCATTTCAAGGTGCTTAAGACCGGGAAGGAGCTACACATCAAACTGCCGGAAAAGGCACTTGAAATTCTTAAAAAATATCAGACAGCGGAAAGCAAACCCGACTCCCTGATCTTCTCCATACTCCGGTCAAATATTGATTTTGACAATCCAAAACAGGTCACCGGGGCCATTTCATCGGCCACCGCCCAGATCAATGAACGGCTAAAGATAATTGCAGATAAGGCCGAAGTAGAAAAAAGGATAAGTTTCCACACCGCCCGACACACTTTTGCCACACGCGCTCTAAGAAAAGGGATCAGGATCGAATATGTATCCAAATTGCTTGGCCATGCCACCATCAAAGAAACACAGGTTTATGCCAAGATTGTTGATGAGGAGTTGGATAATGCCATGGATGTTTTTAACGAGAAAAAGGAGGTGACGAAGAAAAGGGTTGCTAAAAAGACTGGAACTTCAAACAAACCAATTGCAAAACTAAAAAAATATATATTTAAAGGAATAACTTTAATAGTATTTTAAATATTTAAAGTAATAGCTTTATATTTGCATCGATAAATTAAAGTAATAGCTTTATGAAGACACAAGAGTTGATCTTAATCCAAACCGATAAAAGGATAAGGAAGATAGCCCGAATAAAGGATGATAATCCGCCAAATGGTTGGATTTACGCAATTCGGATGGCCCTGGGAATGTCGATGCGTCAGCTTGGGAAATTGGCTGAAATTACGCCACAAGGAGTTAAAGATATAGAAACCCGGGAGAAAAATGGGAATATCACCCTCGCATCCTTAGAACAAATAGGCAATAAGCTAAACATGAAGCTGGTTTATGGTTTTGTACCTTTAGATGGATCTTTGCAAAAAATGATCGATAAGCGCGCGATTGACTTAGCAACAAAAATTGTAGCAAGAACGGCAAATACCATGAAATTGGAAGATCAGGCAGTGAGTCAAGCCATGCTGAAAAAATCAATAAAGGCCAAAGCCCAGGAAATCAAGCAAAAAAATCTAAAGGCACTATGGGAATAAAATTGGATTATATAGGAGGTCAGACCCCTCTGGATGAAATAGAGATTTCTGGTCTAAAGATCAAGACTATTACAACTGTCGGGGAGCTCAACGAACATGAACAGAACAATATTGAAGAGGCTTTTCATTGGGCGCTTAACCGGAAAATTCCCATAGAGACCCTATTAACCAGAGAATGGATTTACAACATGCATTACAGGATGTTTAATAATGTTTGGGATTGGGCCGGAGAAAAACGCACGTCAAATAAAAATATCGGAGTTGATAAATATGCTATTGAACCGGCATTAATCCACATGCTCGATGATATAAAGTATTGGATTGAAAATAGAACTTTTGATCCTGTCGAAATTGCAATTCGATTTAAGCATAGATTGGTGTCAATCCATTGCTTCCCAAATGGCAATGGACGACATGCGAGGTTATGTGCTGACATACTGATAAAACAATTGACAGGGAGGGATGGCTTTACGTGGGGAAGTCATCACAGTCTATATCAGGAAAGCGAGTTACGGAGTGCTTACATCGATGCTTTAAAGAAAGCAGATACTGGTGATTACCAGCCATTAATTGAGTTTGCTTGTTCTTAAGAATTCTCAATCGATTATAATGTATATTTTGGCAGTAAAGACATTTTACTGCCGTTTAATAGAAATTGTTTTAATTACCTCCGGTTTCTCAGGAAAAAAATTCCAAAGGCCAGTAATGCAATTAACCCGGAAATGAGCCAGGGGATGGCTGATATAAGGTTGTCAAGTTTGTCGGAGCGGACAATCTTAATCTTTTCGACCGGGAATCGGCGATCGATATAGATGGTATCAGCCTTGCATTTTCCGCGAACGAATAAAGTATCATGAAGGCGATGAATGGCCACTTCAAGCCGGTCTTTGTGAATATAAACGGTGTCATGAATGCTGTCGATATTCAGGATTGTGTCAGCTTCAGCCTGGGGGATGGGTATTGAGTCCTTGATATACAGGGTATCGGGGATCTTTAATTCCGGGTGAAGAGCCAGAAGGCGGTGGAGGCGTTCGGTAGGGGAGCAAGATGTTGAAAGCAGGATGAGGATCAGGATTGAGAGGATGGTTTTCATGGGAGGGATTTTTGAATATCGAATATTGATCAACGAAATACGAAGTATTCACGAACACCCGAAATAAATAAACATGATCGTGAGTAATTTTAAAATACCTATAAATAAGCGTTCAGTCGGTTATACCAGCCGCGTTCAAATCGACTTTGAGACGGATCCTTTTTGATGATGTTTACAATGAAGGCAACCCTGGCATTGTATACCTGGATCAGGAATTGATATGGATTCGCACGATTAACCGCTTTCAGGGTGGCTGGACCGACAATGCCATCGGCAGCAACTCCGAGGATCCTTTGGGGGATGATGATGCCCCATTTGCCGCTGCACCAAAGCCAGTCGACCAGAATATCGGCCACCTTTTGACTCCGGATCTCATCGGCATGCCAGCGATCCCAGTAATATTTTCTGAGTACCATCAGGGAATCGTCTGCTGTGAGCAGACGGATATCGTCGATATCGATATCGGAATCACCGTCTTTGTCATACCCTACTTTTTGCCAGGTGGAAAGGGTAACTCCCCTGTTGGTTGGACCTCCGTTATCAATGGGGTCATTGCTGAACAACCCTTCACTCTGATAGAGTTTAATTGCGAGATGCTTGAAATCGGCCATCGTTTTGAATTTTAAGGATGATGGGTAATCAGGTTTAAAAGGATTCAACCCTTCGATGTTATTGTCAGGATGGTGTCCCGGACGTAAATGAGGCCGAGGATGGTGGGTAAAAAGGCTGTGAATTCACCCAGGGTGATAATTCTCATAAAAAGCAGAACTACCGCCAGGATCAACAATATGATGCCAAGGACGGTAGTTTTCCAGTTGTTAAAAATTCGCTCTTTCATGGTTATTTTGTATTTCTGAGGTAAATCTGAATTTCATCGATGCGCTTGAGGATCTCTTTGGTGTCGGCTTTGATGTCGGACCTGATGATGTCGAAGTTCCTGGTGTTGTCTGTCTTGTGCAGCAAAAGATCCTGTTTAAGGTTGGTAATTTCTACATTCAACTCTGCCAGACGGATTTCCATATGAACCCAAATAGAGACGATTGCCAGCAGGAAGGTAAACAGACTAATTGCCTGCGCGAGTGGCATCCCCAGTATGTTCGATTTCATGGTCATGGCATTTGAGTTTTTGTAAGTTTTGGATTAAAAAAGTGCCCCTTTTCTTTGGAGCAGGGGCACTTTTATGGCACATATTACTGGACGACACTGGCAGCATCCGCGCCAGCTTTGAACTGAATGATACCCTTCGGAGCTCCTGCAATGGTTTGCGAATAATCAAGGGTCATTACATGAAGGGCGGTTTGAGCGTCTACCCAATCGGCAGGGAGGTTAATCTCGGCAGATCCGGCAGAACGGAGTTCAACATCGGGGAACAGGATCACCTTGTTGGTGGTGCAGTTGATCATGATGAAGGTCAGCGCCGAAGCCAGTTCATCGGGATTCACCGTGTTCGGATTCCAGCTGAAATCAATCACCTGGTTGGGCAGTGAAGTCATCACGACGTTTGAAATCGTACTCCCTTCAAAATCACATAAAATGATCTTGGTGTGGTCGAGCACCGGTGGATCGCCGATAAAGGCGTTCTTTACATTGATGCTCACAATTTTGTTGAATGGGGACATTTTCTTCATCGTTCCGGCATATACCGAATTGATGAGGGGTAGAACCTGACGGATCAGGTACACAATGGTCGAAAACTTAGTCCGCTGGGTGGACTGAGCGATTGTGTTAGGATTCTTCACTCCTGCGGGTTTGGTGCGCATGGTATTCACACCAAACTGTTTGGAGAACACGGCAGTTCCGAACATTTTGCGGGTTCTGCCTGTGATGGGGTTTTGAACAATTGCCATGGTAGTTAGTTTTAAGGGTTAATACTGAATTAGTGGACTTGACACGGACTTGATACGGGTTTAATGCGGTCCGGGTCTTTTCCTTTTGTGCCTGACGGCAAGCCTGTCAGTTTCCTTCACCGTGGTTGAAGGGTTTCTTTCGGCAAATTTCCTGGTGGTGTACTCACCATTGTCGGCACGACGGTACCGGCTTTTCTTTCTAATTGTTGACATGACGTTGGGTTTTATGGTGAATGAATAATCAAGTATGACAAATATACAGGCGTTCAAGTCAGATCCCATTAAATCATCTGATTGATAGATATTTATGCATTAAATTGCATTGAAATGTTTCGAGGTAATCACGGGTAAACTGGCAGGATGTAATTATCGATGGTTCTAATTTTTTGGGGGAAATAGAAACCTGCAAAAAATCAAAATCTTAGGCGCCTTTGACCGTAGTAAAATTTGACGCGCAAGGCTGCCGGTCATTTTTTTACCCCTAAAAAAATAAAAATTTAAAAAAATGAAGGCACCCAAAGGGCACCGGCCTTGTGCGGCAATATTTTACGCAGGTATCTTTGAATAAGATTTGGATTTTTAACGCTTCCGACATGGCGAATGAATGACGGCATACTGCCCCCACTGCATGAACGCGAAGGATGAGCGTGAAATGCGGTGGGGACAATTGCCAGAGAACAAAGAATCACAACCCACCAACCGGCGTTTTTTAAACGTGGGTTGGTGGTGGAGGTAGCCAGCTGACCAACTGCCACTTTATAAGCCCGAAGGATGAGGGCGAAATAATGTGGCAGGAACTGGCCGGAATTCCGAAAACCAACTGACATTAACCGGCCACGCACTTTAGTGGCGGGTTAATGGTGATGGAGGTATACGTTGCTGCTCAAACTTCATAAAGGCAATGCATTTACCGGTGCCGGAAAAAGGAAAATGGATAGCCAGTAACGCATTAAAGTAACTTTTATGGAGGGTGAGCGGAGCTCTCCTGACATGCGCCACTGGTTTTCAGCAATAAAATAGTACAAGGGAAATTGGTGCATGGCAAGGGTGCGTAGTGAAGCCCGGAATAACAAGTTATCCTTAATGGGTTACAGATCGAGGTAAAAATGCTTTGCCATTACTCGTGGTCCTGAATAACCCCAACAGTTGGATTAACAGACAAGGGCAACTTGCTGTACCCGATTGGAGGTGGATTCCGCTTTTCCGGCATCCGCCGGAATGAGTGGTGCAGTATGTTGCCCAATCAGGATTTACGCCCGGAATACGAAAGCTGATGGCTGCCGCCGTTTTTTCTTCAACGGGGGCTGGCAGCGACGAATGCTGGCGGACCTATGCTGCCGGTAAATTCAGGCCCGGGGCAATGAGCGGCGAGGATTGGGCTGGTGGAATAATTTATTGAAAAGCCTGAGCCATCGCCAGCCCAAGACTGTGCAAGCCGCGAATGATATAGACTGATAATGCAGGCAGCAAACCCAAAAAACTCGTTTTACTTGTACCGGAAAATGATGGCAAAGCACTTACTCAAACCTCTCGTACTACTAACGGGGATATTTAACATAATTTGGTTATAGGACAAGGCACACCCGGAAAAATAGATATGCAGTGCCTTGTACTATAACTACATGTTATGTTAATATAGCCCTATCTCGACCTACAAAGGGACATAGAATGCTGACTACCAGGGATGTTCCCAGTACGAAGGATGTTGCAACATCTTATGTGACAAGCTTTGGCAAATTCAAAATAAGGCTGTTTGGTAATACAATTCCGGGTAGTTGATACACCAAATAAACCTCCCAGCTGCAGAGCCGCGGGGTATCCTCGGGAATAACTTGCAGTAACCGGAAGCGGTGGGGAACTAACCCCAAATGCGATTAGAAAAAATACAATAACCAAAGTTAACAACCCCAAGCTGAAAATGTTAGAATATAATGAAGGAAACCGTACAACCCGGTGTAGGATTATTATGACAACATAAGCCATAAGAATCAACCAGAGGTATTAATTCGGAAAAAGCAATCATTTCATATTTTTATTTATCCTCATCAACACTTGCAGAGTCCTCTTGTCTTTATCACCAAAAAAGAATTTACGGAGTACCTGGTTAAACAGTGACTTTTCATCTTTATCAATCACGCTAAACAAAGTCATTGAAGATTTCAGCTTTATATCGTCGGGACTACCGAAAATGTCAAAAGCCGATTTCCCTTCAATTTTCAATAATGCAGAGGTTAATTCTGCTAAACGACTTCCTAAAATGGGATGGGCGAGATATTGCCTTGTTTCTTCAAGGTCTCTTAATCCATAATATTGGGCTTCCCGGCTTAAACCTAACCCTTGAATCTGTGGAAAGATAAACCACATCCATCCGCTTTGTTTTTGACCATTTTTAATCTCCTCAAGCACATTTCCGTAAGTATATTCTTGAGCCCTTAGAAAACGGTTTAAGTTATATGATACCTGCATGAATCTTTATACAAATAGGAACTGTTCATTATGATCTCAGAAGATTTTTAATGGTCATATGGACTAAGATAAAAACATCCTTATGCCAATCTTGTACGCCAAAAATAAAAAAACATTAGCAACATCATCGACAGAATCGATGCATTTTAAAAGAAATATTATTCTGAAAAAATATTTATCTTCCAATCTTGGATTCAATCTGTTTTTTATTACTACATTTAACATGCTCATTATTAGGAGTGAAGAGTTATGGTGAAACCAATACATTTTTTTTGCTGCATTATTGAATATCAGGATGATTTGATTATGATAAAATTCGCAGGAACTTATGTGGTCTAGTTATGGTTACTATGGGACATGAGCCTCACGAACAAAAAGAATCTCAAAATAGCATCAAAATCTAACAAAAAGTATTTTGGTCAAACTTGTCACAAACCAAATGAAACCAGTACCCATAGAAAAGTTTTCGGAGGAAGAACTGCTAACGGGATTGGAGCATGGTGACAGAAAGATGATCTCTTTTATCTACAAGAGAAACCTTCCAGCGATAAGGAAAATGGCAAACCAGTATCCAAATATGATTTTTGAAGTGGAAGATGTTCTCCAGGAAGGGATGACAAGAATGATCATGAATGTAAGAAGTGGTAAGTTCCTTGGGAAAAGCTCCATTCACTCGTATCTTTATAGTATCTGCAGGAATATTTGCTTTAAACAGTATGCCGGTGCAATAACCGTTTCAATGAACGATGGAGTGCCTGAACTTGCCGACGTGAAGGATTCAGATTACTTTCACCTACTTCATTTGGTTTTCGAGGCAAAAGACAAGCTGGATGAAAAATGTGTCGAAATTATTGATTTACGCTTCCGGCTTAAAGACAAACAGGCAAGTGCCAGCGCTGGCAGTAAACTGATGGATTTTGAACATATCGCCGGACTGATTGGCATTAAGGCTGATAATGCCCGGCAACGATTTTCCAGATGTCTCGAAAAACTTATATCTACGGTAAAAAACGCTCCGGGGATTGATGATTTATTAACCAGCGGTAGTTATGGAAAATGATCCGAAAGATATTGAACTGATCGAAAGGTTCCTGGATAATGAATTATCTGAAGCAGAACATTCAACTTTCATGAATCGGATTGATCATGACCCGGAATTTGCAAGGTTATTTAAACTTAGAAATGTGCTACCCGGTCTGCTTAAAGATGCGGATAATTACCTTGTTATCCGTGACGAAGTAAAGGCAACTCTGGAGCTTCAGAGTAGCAAACGGATCTTTTTTCACAACCCGGCACAAATGGCCTTTGCTGCTGTCATATTGCTTTTGATTGCAACTGTGGTAATCCTTTTCGTCGCCAATGAAAACGGAATATTTCCCTTTAATAAAACCGAAAATCTAACAGAAAAGAATGATACGCTGATAATTCAAAAGAAAGGTGGTCCGGATTTAAAGACAAGGAAGGATATTCTTTACAGCCCCCTTAATGGAACTGTTTTCAGCACTACAGATATGATAATTTTCAAATGGAAACCGGTTCACGATAGCACATTCCAATTCATAATTTTTCTTAAAGAAAATACTATTCCAGTTTATCACAACGAAATTCACCCTGGGCAGGATTCAATTTTTCTTCCTCCAGGGACAATTAAACCTGGAGAATACGAATGGTATATTGGAGATAAAAAAATTAAACATTCCTTTATAATAAAATCAGCCGTCAGGTAATCCTATGAAAAAGAGGATTTTCATAACGTCACTTGTATCTTTATTAATCCCCGGCATGATTGGCTTTGCACAGGATAAAAGCTACAAGGATAGCCTCCGACAGCAGTTTCAGGATTCTAAAAACAGCTATCAACTAGAGTTTGAAGAGTTTAAAAACCAGAATGATTCACTGTTTCTAACCTATCTCAACCAAAGCTGGAAAGAATTTAAGGTATTCAAAGAGGATCGAAAACCACGCTTTAAGCCAGTGGTACAACCGATGGCTCCAAAGATCATTGATAATATGGAACTCCCGAAACCGGCACAGATTATCGAAATCCAGGATCGAGACAGGATAAGAGTTCAGCCTGGGGAACAACCTCCATTTTTAAACAACATTGAAAGTATATCGACTGAAATCGATTACTTTGAGTTTTTTGGCCAGAAGGTAGGAATATCAAAGTCAGGGTATAAAACAATCCTTGCTCCTGATACGAAGACACAGATCATAAAATTTTTTGAAACCTACGCGGAAAGCGAACGCCTAAATAAAATCACCATGGAGCTTTTTATTCTTTCACAGACAAAGCAACTGAACGATTGGGGTTTTTTCTACCTGCTTAGGATTGCGTCGGCTTCTGTTTTCAAGGATCTGAATGATCAGGTGCTTTTCACATGGGCCAGCCTGCAACAATGTGGCTTCGATGTTAAGATTGCCTACAACAATGAAGATATTTTTTTGCTTGCGAAATTTAATGAGAAACTTTTTAACACCTTTTACATTACCATTTCTGGAAAAAACTATGACCTGTTGAATTTCCCAACACAGACCTCTATCGCAGAGGGGGTTCAATCCTACGAATCAGACTATCCCGGCCAGATGCAGCCACTATCTGCTTTTCTGACCCGTCTGCCCAAGTTCGCAAATCATCCGGAATACAAGCAACTTCACTTTGAAAAGGAAACCATTACAGTAGCTTTAAACATCAACCTGATTGATTTCTTTAATGATTATCCGGCATGTGAACTGGTGGTATATTTCAACACCCCGGTTTCTCAGCATGCAATGGAATCTTTCGACAGGATACTGCTTCCATTGTTCTTAGGAAAATCAGAAAAAGAAAAGGTCGCCATCCTGCTAAACCTGATGCATGAGAGTTTCCCTTATAAACCGGATCTGGAGCAGTTTGGCAAGGAAGACTATCTTTTTCCAGATGAAGCACTATACTATCCGTATACCGACTGTGAAGACAGGGCTGTTCTATTTTCGCAACTGGTCAATCATTACACAATGTTAACCACAGTCGGGCTTGAATATCCTGATCATGTTTCAGTTGCAGTAAAATTCAAGGAACCGATAATGGGTGACTATCTCATATTAAACAATGATAAATACTTTATTTGTGACCCAACCTACCTTGGCGCTGAAATTGGAATGGCGATGGATTCAATGAAAAAATCAAAGCCTATAATTATTCCTGTTATGAAAAGTATTCGATGATGAAAACCTGGCAATTGGCAACTCCATTCAACCTACTGCTGCTTGTGATCTTAGTCCATTTATCAGCAAGTAGTCAGAAAACATACACCTCAGAGGGTAAATCCCAAGTTCGCTTTGAATCTAATATGACAGTAGAACAGGCCAAAGAGAAAGCCAAGGAATTAGCCATGATTGATGCAATTGAAAAAGTATTGGGGACATATGTAGAGCAAAGTACAGATATTTCAATCAGCGAGGGGCGCGACAAGTACAATATCATCGGTACGACCAGGGTTAAAGGTGATTGGATAAAAACCATCAAGGAAACATATAGCGAACCGAAGGATCTTCCTGAAAAAAGGGTCTCAGGAACTGTTCCCGAATACTATATTTCCTGTACCATTAAAGGTGAGATCAGGGAAGCCTCCCCAAAAGCCAAAATTGTTTTTGAAACCCTGAATTGCCCTGAAGCTCATTGCAGGCAAACTGATTTTTACTCAGGGGAATCGCTCTACCTTTATTTTAAAAGTCCCATTGATGGTTATCTTTCAATTTTTTTGGATGATGGCGAAAGGGTTTATCGCCTTTTTCCATATTCAAGTATGACTGGAAAAGAGTATAGCGCTGGATTTATTGAGGGGGATAAGGAGTATGTTTTGTTTTCAAAAAAAAGAAGAGATATTTCATTTTTACCTGAAGAGTATGAGTTCTATTCCACTAAACAAGGTCAAGAGTATAATAGCATATATATTGTCTTTTCTGGTGAAGCTTATAAAAAACCCATACTGGATGATCAGAAAAAAAACAATATTGATGGGGTGGAAATGATTTTGCCGAAATCCCTTACTCAGAAAGAGTTTCAACTTTGGCTTGCCGACAACCGATCATTATTAACCGGGTTTATTGATGCTCGCATCAAACTAAGCATCACGCAAAAAGAATAATTTTTTGAAAAACAGTTCAATAAAATGTCACATAAAGAGCGATAAGGGTACTAACTGATAAATTAACCTTAAACCCAAAAACAATGAAAGCAATTTTGAAAATCACGGTCATGATCATTGTAGCCCTTATGTTCAATAATCTGGCCTTTGCACAAATAGAAAAGGAAACAAAAAAGGAACTTACCTCAAAATCAATCAAGCAGGCCCGGAAAGAATCAAAGAAACTATCAAAAGAAGGATTCAGCGTTGCCCGTGGAGCTTTGCCAATGGATAAACAACTTGAAGACGCATGGATGATGCAACTTCAGAAAGATGAAAAAGGATACCCAAAGTATATAGTTGAATCAGGAAACTCTGTTGCTGAATCGCAAACAGCTGCTAAAATTCAGGCCACCGAAACAGCAAAACTAGCTATTGCAGGTGCTATATGTACCGAAATTGCGGCAAAAATAGAAAATGATATTGCGAATCAACAATTGAGTAATGAGGATGCGGCTTCTGTCACAAAAACTATTGCCGGATCTCAAAGTTTTATTGCACAGGAATTGGGAAGAACCCTATTATTGGTCGAGATCTATCGTTCAATAGGAGTAAACACAGAAGCCAATATACGGCTTGCATACGATTCTCAAACAGCGCTGGAAATTGGCAAGAAGATAATTCGTAAAAAATTAGAGGAGGAAACCAAAGTATTACAAGATAAACTTGATAAACTTATGGATGTTAAATAGAGTTTTTGGTTGGGGCTGGAGCAGTTTTAGAGCTCCAGCCTTCTTGAAATAATGAGTTATAAAGCGAAAATGAGAACTCTTTTAATCTTAATCAGCATAGTAGCATTTTTATCGCCTGCTCAATCTCAAAAAGTTGTTTCAGCGAAAAGCCAGCCAACGAAACTTGAATTGAATCCGGAATATAAACGTGGATTACCACCCGTACTTTTTGCCGCTTTATTCTTTGAAGACGATAACAACAATGGGATTCTCGAAGCAAATGAAAAGGCGAAGATAACGCTGGATATCCGGAATCAGGGTAAGGGACCGGCACAAGACCTACGGATTACTGTCAAAGATAATGTTGTTGATCCTTATCTTACAATAGGAACAATTGGGACAATACCTTTCCTGCTTCCAAACGAGCAAAAACGTATTGTCATCCCTCTTTCTGCGGGTATGGATATTAAGACTTCGGAGCATAAGTTGACCATAGAAATCAAGGAATATTTTGGCTATGACACGGATCCAGCCTACCTTTATGTGAATACCATACAGTTCCAGGAACCCAAACTTGCTTTCGCAGGGCTGGAGGTGGTCGATTTGGGTGAAGGGACACAGGCGATTCGTCAAGACGGCAAATTACAAGCAGGTGAACAGGTAAAAGTAAAGATAACCATTCAGAACCAGGGTCAAAATGTATCGAAAAACACCAGGTATTCTTTAAAATCGAGGGACCAAAATATTTTTATTCCGGATGGAGAAGGCACATTGGGTGATCTTGGAATTGGAGAGGTCAAAGAGGTATGGATCACCATCAGTCCGAACAAAAGGGTAACCTCTACCGGAAATCTTCCATTATTCCTGACATTAATGAATGATCCTAAACGCGGGCAGTTGGTTGACCAAATGCTTCCCGTCACCCTCGATCAAAAACCACCGGAACCAGTCATTCTCAGCGTCAAAGCAGATATGGACAAACTCCAGAAACAAGTTGCCCGTTTCGAGGTGAATTCAGATCGCATGACTGCTAATGTCGGAAGTGTTATTGACATCCGACAGGTTTCTCCGTCAAAAATCAACCGTTCCAATGCAATTGCCGTGGTTATTGGGGTAGAAAAATATGACTATTTTGTTGCAGCGCCCTATGCTGAGAACGATGCCAATCTCTTGCAGAACTATTTTAAAAATGCACTTGGTATTGAAAAAGTATATACATATAAAAGCAAAGATGTATCGGGCTATTTCTTCGACAACACCTTTGATCCCTCTTTCGGTGAACTTCAAAAGGCCATAAATAAAGGTGAAACCGATCTCTTTGTTTTTTATTCAGGCCATGGCATTCCTTCAAAAAATGGGAGTATGGTTTATCTGCTTCCCTCTGATGGGCGATTGGAGGCCATTGAACGTCAGGGTTACGATCTGAATAAATTATATGCCAACCTGCAAAAACTTGGCGCAAAAAGCGTCACGGTTTTCATGGATGCTTGCTTCAGCGGAGCATCGCGCGGAAGCGAGCAATACAAAACTGAGAACCTTACCGCAATGAAAGGTGGATTGCGGATAAAACCGAATGTTGATCAGCCATGGATAGCCGATCCTGCTTTTACTGTTTTTGCTTCATCTGAATTTTCTGAGACATCTCTAAGTTTCGATCCATCTGAAACCGGTTTATTTACTTACTATCTATGTGCTGGAATGCAAGGCAAAGCTGATGCAAATGGTGACAAAAAAATATCCTCAGGTGAATTGAGCCGATATGTTATTGAGCGGGTCAAGGAGACTTCGATGAAGATCCGGGGTTTGCAAACACCACAGTTTCATGGTGATGAAAATGTAGTATTGGTCGAATATTAATACGTGCCTATGAAAAAGTTTAAATCGGGTCTTGTTTTTCTTTTATGTCTCTTGATTTTAGGAGCGAATGCCCAGAATGTCAAGAATGTCACTTCCAGTGTAAAAGATGGCAAAGTGTACGTGCAATACGCATTTGATGCAAAATTCTACCATGAAATCAATGTTTCATTATATATGAGCCGTGATAATGGACAAACATATGTTGGGCCATTAAAAGAGGTAACGGGTGACATTGGTAAAGTAAACAAAGAGGGTTTGAAAACCATCGTTTGGGATCCCATGAAAGAGATGCCTTTTGTTTCAGAAACGCTTATTTTTGATGTACGTGCGGAAACTATAAGGAATAAACCCAAGCAATCCTTTTTCCTGATGTATGTTGGCAATTCCACTACTTATTTGGGCATCAGGGCCGGTATGCTTGGAAGAGTAGGATTTTATGCTGAGATTCGTGGAAATCTGATGGCCTTGAATACAGGTAAATATTCTTATAAAGACAGTATCGTTAATTACGATCAGCCTGGCTATTACAGCTTTACCGGATCAAATGGCTATGCTGCATTTTCAGCACTTGCCGGAGTCAACCTTCAACCGGCAAATAACCTCTTTTTATATCTGGGTATTGGGTATGGAAAAGAAGATTACCTTATGAAAATTGACGAATTCAGTTACGAGGGTGATATTAACACTGGCAGTAGCTATGTAAAGTATGAACAATACAGCAATTCAGGTGTTGAAATTGACCTTGGAGTGATGTACAGAATAAAAATGTTAATGCTGTCAGGCGGTGCTACGATGATCAATTTCAACACGTTTGGGTGGACAGCAGGAATCGGAATAAGCTTATAATATTAGCATTCAGTACCATGAACCAAATTAAAATACTCACCATTAGTGCACTAGGTTTTCTTATTATCTCGTGCAATAAAGTTGCTGAAGTGCCTATGGGAAGCAATAAAATTGAAATCACGAGTACTACAATGGATACCGTCAAAGGAACCTGGGCAGTTATTACTTCTTTAGCAAACAGAGGCGAGCAAGGCATCATTAACGACCATGGTTTTTGTTGGGGAACAAATCCGTTGCCCGATCTCTCCGGACTACACACATCACTGGGCGCTTTACAGAACAATAACCGGTTCTCAATGAAATTGACAGGACTGCTACCTTCTACTAAATATTATTCCAGGGCTTACCTAAAAAATAATTACAGTTTGATATATGGAACCCAGCGTGAATTTAACACGTTTGCCCTGACATCTCCACAAGTAATTACGAATGATGTAACTGATATCACTTCAACGTCAGTACAATGTGGGGGAAATGTTACCAGTGATGGTAACGGCACCGTTTTGATGCGGGGTGTTTGCTGGAATACAATAGCAAACCCCACACTAATCAATTGTATTAACAGAAGCATAGAGGGTACTGGCATCGGAAGTTTTACAAGTCAGGTCACAGGTCTTACAAAGGGAACTATCTATTACATATCCTCCTATGTAACTAATGAAAAAGATACAGGTTATGGGGAGGTTAAAATTTTTACCACCCTTACAGTTGATCGACCTACAGTAATTACACTCGCAGTTGTCCCCATTGATAGTTCTGCTCAAGGCGGAGGTAACGTAACCTCAGACGGAGGTTCCCCTGTTACAACACGGGGTGTATGTTGGAGTTTAACCACAAATCCTACCATAAATAACATTCACTCTCATGATGGTGAAGGAACAGGGGCATTTATAAGTAGCATTACAAACATAGAGCCAAGTACAATTTATTTTGTACGTTCTTATGCCACCAATGTCGTGGGAACAAGTTATGGGAATGAGGTTGTTTTTACAACTTTACCGCCTCAAAAATACCATGTTGGACAGAGTTACGCAGGCGGAATCATTTTTTATATTGATACTACAGGACAACACGGATTGATTGCCGCCATTAGCGATCAAAGTACGGAAACTCAATGGGGATGCATCTTTACTGAGATTGGAGGAACATTAACAGGAATAGGATCTGGTGAGACGAACACAACTCGTATTGTTAATGGTTGCGGTTCGTCAAACATTGCAGCACGTATTTGTAATAACCTTGTATTAAATGGTTATAGTGATTGGTTTTTACCTTCCAAGGATGAACTTGAACTTCTTTACAATCTAAAAGAAGTTATCGGTGGCTTTACAAGTAACTTTTATCTGAGTTCCTCTGAGGCTAGTTCAAGCCTCGCCTGGGGTAAACACTTTGGCAATGGGTACATGAATATCGACTATAAAGACGCAAATAACTATGTTCGTGCCATTCGTAAATTTTGACAATTGATGTATTTCTTTATCAGACAATTAAACGACCATGACTTGTTTTTCCAAAAATTGATGTAAAATAATTGAAAGTCAATAAAATAGATATAAGTCGCATGAAAATAATTCACACAATCACATTTTTCTTACTTGTCCTCTTTTCCGCTTCCTGCAGAAAAGAGCCGGAAGCCCTTAGGGGAAGTAATAAGATTGTGCTCTCCGTGACGAGTTTTGATACTATAAAAGCAACGTGGACAGTTGTAAAATCTGCCATAAGTAACAATGAATATAATTCGATTCCAGAACATGGATTTTGTTGGGATACAATGCCCCTGCCAGATCTGCGCGGGACCTTTCAATCATTGGGTCCTTTAGTGAAAAATGGTCAGTTTTCGGCTAAATTGACAGGTCTTCAACCTGTAAGAAAATACTATATACGTGCTTATACTAAAGATAAATACAATACGATATATGGACCACAATTTGATCTTACAACGCTTTATTTGACATTTCCCGAGATCAGTACAATAGAGGTAGATGAAATCACCCCAACTTCCGTACAATGTGGTGGAGAGGTTACAAATGATGGTAATGGAATGGTATTAACACGCGGAGTATGCTGGAATACAGAAGGAAATCTCACGCTTATTAATTGTGAAAACAAAACTAATGATGGAACAGGTATTGGGAGTTTTATCAGTAAGGTTGATGGTCTTTTAAAAGGTACAACTTATTTTATCAGAGCTTATGCCCTGAATGAAAAGGACTCTGGTTACGGTGAGATAAAAACGTTTACAACAGAACCCCTTGATGCACCAACTGTTAATACTTCATCCGTTTCTAACATCTGGGACAGTTCGGCTATTTGCGGTGGATATATTGTTACCGATGGAGGTTCTCCTGTGACTACACGTGGTGTGTGCTGGAGTTTAAGCATGAATCCGACAATAAATAACGTTCATTCTTCTGATGGAAGTGGGACAGGTACATTTGCCAGTAACATTATTAATCTTGTTCCTAATACTATTTATTATGTTCGTTCTTATGCGACAAACAGTGTCGGAACGGGGTATGGGAATGAAATTAGTTTTACTACTTTATCCGTTCAAACATTTCATATTGGCCAAAGTTTTGGCGGGGGAATCATCTTCTATGTTGATAGTACACGACAACATGGATTGATTGCAGCTCCTATAGATCAAAGCGTTGGAGCAGAATGGGGTTGCTCTTATACACTAATTGGAGGAACATCCACAGATATAGGCACGGGACAGGCAAATACCACACGTATAGTTAATAGGTGCAGTCAAGCAAATATAGCAGCCCGGATTTGCAATAATCTTGTGCTGAATGGTTATAACGACTGGTTTTTACCATCGAGAGATGAACTTGAACAGATGTACCTCCAAAAATCGCTTATAGGAGGCTTCACCAATAGTTGGTACTGGAGTTCCTCTGAGTATTGCACAAACTTCATTTGGAGCCATTTGTTTGGAACTGGTAACCAGTCAAATAACTATTCTAATAGTAACACTTTTGATGTACGCGCAGTGCGAGCTTTTTGACATTGATTATTTTATGCATTCTATTAAAGTAAAAACAAGAGAAGAAATCACGCTAAAACCTGTATCTATGAAGAATGAAGAAAAAGTGAAAACTATGTTTAAGATTAAAGATATAGAATTAAAGAAAGCTTGGGACTTTCTTTGTGAATTAAATGACCAGTTGACTATTGATCAAAAATTGGAAATTGGTCAAATGCCGTGGGCATCTGAACATTATCTTGATCCAGAATATTATGATGATATGATCGAAGCAACAAATAATATATACAAGGATGAAATTAAAACTTGCGGACAAGCTATTTATATTTCTCACAAAAATGGCAGAGCGATATTTATATCTGAAAGAAAAGAATGCTTAATGTCTGGAGGAATTACGGATATCTATCAACTATGCAAGGGACCATATCTTACTGACAAGTATGGCAATGTGCGGCCGGAATATGCAGGTAAGCTTATTCCAGGAGAATTCATATTATGGAGATCAGATTATGATGTTAGATTTCAAAAACATACTTCTGAACCAAATTTTGAAACTTTTCATCATCGAAACGATGTGCAATGTCATTTTATTCTTAATCATAAAAATTTGACTCAACTATTTCTAAATATTCAAAACAATGAAAATGACATGTGGCCAAAATTACATCGTGAAGCTAAAGTAAATCCTAATTGTTTCATCGCAACAGCTGTCTATGGCTCACCTTATGCCAATGAAGTTATTATTTTGCAAGAATTCAGAGATAATTGGTTATTAAGATTTTCGTTGGGAAGAGCCTTTGTCAGTTGTTATTATCAAATTTCCCCACCAGTAGCCCACCAGATTGTTAAGAATATATATTTGAAAAAGATAACCAAATCATTATTAATAATACCCATTTTAAAGTTGGTGAATTATTTAATGCGAAAGGGGGTAATAATGTAGTATGATTGAACCGATAGATCATTATCTGCCTTCTAATTTATTTCACTTAAATGAAGGATGAAGCATAGTTGCTAACATTTCGAAAACGAAAATAATCATACCATAAAAAATCAGATACTATGACCGAGGAAATTATTAAAACAAAAAAAATTGTTATTGTTGATGATGAAGACAATACACGTATGGAGTTGCGCACTGACCCCAAAGGGAACCCACAAATCATTTTAAGAGATAATATAGGTAACCCATCTATTCTGTTGTGTGTGGACGATAAAAACCGTCCTACCTTAATCTTAAATGCCGCTGATTCAATGATACCTAACGTTGAAGCAAATGGTAGAGCAGCGAGCGATAGTTGTTTAACGCTTGCTCAAGAGGGCAAGGACATGTCCTTGCATATTGGTAGTGGGATACATGGAAACAGGATTATACTATGCGTCGGTAAAAACAATGAATCAAATTTACTATTAATTGACAAAGATAATAATCTTAAAACGGCAGTGACTAGCGGTGATCAAGGGATAGGCAACGTGATAATTTTTAATAACGAACGGTCTATTGCGGCTTTAAGCCAATTAATAAAGTAAGGATGACCATCTCACTGATATAAGTATTTGGTATATCTGAAGTATTATCAGAAAACTCTGTGTCATATTATGGAAGACTAAATGAACAATGAATCCGCACCTATTCAAAAGAAATATTACTAAAACAATTTCAAAGAATGATTTAAATGTAAAAATCAGGACTGACCATCCCAAATGATGTAAAATGAAACAGTGAAAACCAGAAATCACTATAATAACGGGGCGATGCCGAAAAGCCAGATGAGTAGGGGATAAAAAAATATGAAACTATGAGAAACTCACCAGTTGAAAAAATTCTTGACCATATCAAAGCTATTGAAGTAAATATCGACGGTCTTATTTATTTACCAGGGATAATCACGAGAACACTGCCAAAATATTCTGGGCAAATTAGTAATAGCGGTATTATTACCTTAAATTTAAACTATGAATATGAGACTGTTGATGATTACAATGGAGCTGCATACATTCTTACTTCAATTTTATCTTTAAGTAATTATTATGTAGATCAAATTGATTATCACACAAAAGAAATTTGCGGTATATTAGAGGGTCAAGTAGATCAAAATATAATCAATGAGTTATATTCAAATCTTTCAGGCCATTTTTTTCTTCCAGATCCTGAATTAGAAGAAAATTTGTATGATGCTTCATTAACCTTTTTAAGTAATAAGGAAGACAGGTTCAAAGAAATTTATTCAAGTTCATTTTATTCCCCTAAGGGCACTAAATATTTAGGGGCAATTTGGAGTATAATCATCAACTATTGGAAGGTTTGCGAGCCAATTCAAAGTTATTTAGATGATTTGAAAAATTCAATGCAAAAATAGTCGTGGAGTATGTTTATACTAAGCCATTTTATTGATAATTCATCCGATTGTATCCATTGCAAAGTATAATATTCAGACTGTACCTTTTAGATCACAAGCTAAAGTTATTTTATGGAAAAGGCGAAATCCCGAAAAGCCTTAACAGAGTAGGGAAGAATTAAATATCACAAGTATGAAAAGTTACAAAAAAGCAAAAATTGTGGCTAAAAACAACCCACAAGGGTCGTACTCAGCCGGATGCCCTCATGCAATTCCAAGTTCAGGATGCAGATATTGTGAGGTTACTAAGTAGTCTGATTTGTCAGGCATCTTCGAATTATTGGGGATGCCTGGCAATTAGATTTAAATACTTTAAACTTAGCAAAGAATGCTCCACCGCCCAAAAAAACACACATTTATTCATCGGAACGGAGAAATTGGATTAAATCATTATGCGAAATTGGAGTTAACCGAAAATCCCAAAAAGAGTAGGTGCTAATCTTAAATCAATTTACTATGGCAAAAAGAATCTGTGCAAAATGCGGTAAAGAACATGATGTTCAAGGTGGAAAAACTTGCGAAAAGGGTCATTTCATTTGTAAATATTGTGGTTACGATCACCACCATTGCCCCCTTTGTGGAAAAAAAATGGCATAATAACGATGATTAGGTAAATTGCGGTAATGGTTTTGATTAATGAAGGAATTATTCTAATTATCGAAAACTAACCATGCCGGAACAATTAGTGTGGAGTCCAGATACCACTAAAAAAAACGGGGCAAAACCGAAAAGCCTAATGAGTAGGATAATAATTAAAACTTTATACGATGAAACTTTTGATCAGAAGAAATCAAGACACAGGTTTTATGGGTGGCATTAGCTTTGTTTTAGAAGCAAAAGTAGAATTGACCCAAGAAGAATCGGAACTAGTTAAAAAATATAAAGCACATAAAGAAGTGCTTTATTCAGCTGGTAATCGCGAATACACGATTAACGATCTTGTCTCAGGCAGTCGCGACAAATGTAAGGATATTACCATTCTGTTAAACAATGAAGAGGTTTATAAAAATGCCTGCGAACATTTCAAAACATATTTAGAAGTTATGAGAAGTTTTGGAGGAGAAGAGGTAATAGAATATTAAGGCATTAAAAGTTTGAAGGTTACCAAGTAATCTGATTTGTCAGGCATCTTCGAATTATTGGGGATGCCTGACAATTAGGGTCTTAATAGTATAAAATAAAGAAGGATATGCTCATACGTCAAACAAAAGACACATTTATTCGCAGGTATGGTGATATTGGATATATTACCAATCAATTGACGAAACACGATAGGGTTTTCAATGATACCGGTGGGGATTTCTTAGAATCAATCAATCGAACCCCAAAAAATATAGATTCAATTGTTCATGATTTATTTCCATTGTATAAGGATGTGTCAATTGATGTATTAAAACTGGACTTTATCGAGTTTGTTCAGGATTTAGAGAAAGATGGGTTTTTAGTAACCGGGGATAATTCATCTGAATTGGATAAAAAGGAACCAACATTTAGCTATAAATCAGCCAACCCAAAAACGGCTATTAACGACTTCACAAATCCTGACAAAAAGGATATACTCAATAATACCGCAACATTTTTTTACGAAGAGTTTCATAAAAACCCACAAATCTTAGGTTTACAAATTGAAGTTACATCCCGCTGCAATGAGCGCTGTATCCATTGTTACTTACCCAATGAAAAGAAAGATATAGGGAAAGATATTGAATTACCCATGATCATACGCGTATTGGATGAGGCTAAAGCAATGGGGACATTACAGTTAACTCTTTCTGGTGGCGAAGTGTTCATGCACAAAGAGATCGCGAATATATTACGTCATGCCCGTAAAAATGATTTCTCCATAAGTATTTTGAGCAATCTTGTTCTTCTATCAGATGAACATATTTCAGTTTTGAAAGAAATTAACCCATCCCTGGTACAAGTTTCACTTTATTCAATGAACGCAGCGGAACACGATTCAATTACCCGGGTTAAAGGTTCATTTGGGAAAACCAAAAGCAGCATTGAACGACTTGTGGCCTCTGATATTCCTTTACAGATTAGTTGTCCGGTTATGAAGGTCAATTTCAGATCGTATAAAGATGTATTGGCCTATGCAAAAGATTTGCGTACAAAGGCTTATACGGATTTTATTATGATGGCACAAACTGATTATAATACGAAGAATCTTGAACAAAGAATAAGTATAAAAGAGACGGAAATGCTTTTGGAAGATATTCTGAACTTCGATTGGGATTATCTTAATACAACTTTGCAACAGGATCCCAAAAGCAAGGATATTGAAAAATTTAAGAATCTCCCGGTGTGTGGTGTTGGTGTTGATAATATTTGTCTTGCGGTTAATGGGAATTATTATCCATGTGCAGGATGGCAGGGATTGGTAGTGGGAAATGCCAATAAACAAAGTCTGAGAGAGATTTGGGAAAATTCTGAGCAATTAAAAGCGCTTCGAACAATAACCAATGCTTCTTTCCCACAATGTATTGTTTGCGATGCTCTGGATTATTGTGCTTTATGTTTAGTTCGGAATTATAATGAAAATAATGGAGACATGTTTAAAATACCACACCACTTTTGTGAAGTGGCTTCTTTAAACAAAAAAATGGTACTTGAAAAAGTTAATAAAACTTAACCCATAGTTCATGCTTCCCAAATTCGATAAAATCGCATCAAAAATTTGTGATTGTCATGTTCATTTTGGAAAATTCAGGGATGATTACTATAGTGCATCACAAGTAGTAAACTGGTATACAGAACTTGGAATTGATAAAGTATGCATCATGCATTTAGGATCTTCATGGCCTCTGGAAACTGAAAATGAAAAACAAATCGTGGATTCGCTACCCAACGAAAGATATGTTTATAATCTATGGGTTACACCTGATATGTATGATTTGGATCCCGATTTAAAAAGGTATGATAACCTTCATTATAAAGTGATTAAAATTCATACCTATGACAGAAAAGATTGGCATGAAATGCCAAATAAAATACGAGGAGTCATTGAAGTAGCAGTTAAGAAGAATATTCCGGTAATGTTCCATACAGGGGGCTGGATAGGATCAAATGCAATTCAATTTTACAAATTTTGCCGGGAATACCCCGAAGTGACCTTTATATTGGCACATGGAAGACCCATTTCACAAGCAATCACAGTGTTGAAGGGTACAAAAAATACCTATGTTGACAGTTCTTTTCTCCCGATTGAAAGCATACAATTATTATGTAGTTCGGGTTTATCCCACAAAATAATTTTTGGAACAGATTTTCCCATTATGAAAACATTCTGGCCTGAAATCAATTTAATAACCTGGTATAAAAACCATGTTTTTGAGCTTATTCGGGAATTTGGTGAAAAGGAATTCATGTACTGGTCGCATGAGAATTTCTATAAGCTGATCCTGAAGAGCAACTAGTAATACTGTTAGTAAGAATTAACATGAGACCAACATTAAAAGGTTAATATTAAAATCCAACAGAATGATTGAAATAATAAAAATATTTGCTACAATATTCCTTTTTGTCTGGGGATCAGCTTTCATTTCTTTCATTTACCAAGTTATTTCCAATCCTATTAGAGACCACGAATGGTGGGAATTGGTAAAATGTATCCCTGTGATTATCTTTATGATAATTGTTACTATCGTTATCTTTTGGATAATAAAATGGATATGGGTTTAGAACTATTGAAAATCTGCCAAATGTTGCGTTACCGATTAATTGAAAAGGTTTAATAAAAATTATATGATGTTTAACATATCTGCCTTTACTCATGTTGGAACCGAAAGAAGGTCAAACCAAGACAGTATTCTGGTCAATGGCCTGCTATTGAATAAAGGAGAAGTTCTTTTACCGGAACAAGATAGCTGTTTTTGTTTCGTTGCAGATGGGGTTGGAGGAAACAGGGTCGGCGAATTTGCTTCAAACTTTGTTTTGGAAAAGCTGAAAATACTTTCGGACACGAATACGGAAAATCTGGAGCAACTACTTGTTCATATAAATGAGCTTCTTTTATGTGAATCACAAGCAAATATAAAAATCAAAGGAACTGCGACTACTCTTACTGGCCTGGTTTGTAATGATGATGCTTTTAAAATTATCCATGCAGGTGATTCACAAATTTGGTTGTTAAGAGACGACATGTTTTTTAAGATTACCACTGATCAAGTATTGTCTGAAAATGAACCGAATAGCCCCATAACAAGTTACTTTGGAGGCACTGGTGATTATTTGACTTTTGATACAGGCAGTACGGTTAATGAAGCTCTTATTGATGATGTCTTCCTAATTTGCTCAGATGGACTCTTTAAATCCATCAACATAAAATTCATTAAATCAATTCTAAAGGTTGAAACGAATTGGAAAATAATTACCCATCAGATCCTTGAAAATTGCTTGCAATCAGGAGCACCTGATAACATTAGTATAATACTCATTCAAAGAATAAATTAAACGGCAATGGTTGAAAATAAGAACGACAAAACTGGAACCTATTTTGATTCGATAAATGATAAGACCGAAACCTATGGTCTTAGCGATGATCTAAAAACGGAAACCTACAAAACGAAACAGGACGAGACAGTTGCGTATTCGAACTTAAAACAAAACGTTTTAAGCTCAAAGGAGCATGGGCTAGGGATTGGTGATAAACTCACATTGTGCAAAAAAGATTATGTAATTGTCGGCATCATTTCTGAAGGAACCGGTGAAGCTGTTATTTATAAGGTTGAAGACCAGACCAAAAAACCTTTTGTCTTGAAACTCTACTTTGAATTCAATAATGTAAAGGAAGAACCAAACCCTGAAACACTTAAACGAATTAAAGAGATTAATGATCCTGATATTCTAAAATTGCATGACTTTGGTGTAGGAACGGGAAAGTATAATGGGAAGTATTGTTTTGAAATTTCTGACTTTGCAGAAGGTGGAGATTTATTCACTGTCAGTGATTTCAATCAAAAATACACACCTAATTTTATTGAAACAAGGGTTATTCCGGAAATATTTAACGGTTTAAAAAAATTACATGATTATAAAATATACCATTGTGATCTAAAACCGAGCAACATTTTTTTTAAAGATCTTGATCAAACTGATCTTATTATTGGTGATTATGGTTCGGCAAAAGCTTACGACCTTGATTCTATGGGTGAGTTTGTTATATCGACCGTTGTAAAAGGGACTGACTTTTACAGGGCTCCCGAACAAGCAAACCGTATTATTTCCGAGAAGAATGATTATTACTCAATTGGCAAGATACTATTGCATTTGCTTTACCCTGAAGATGTTTGCCTTGAAAATAATCATTACTCTATTGACAAGAAAAAAGCTGATCAAATAACATTACGACAGTTGGAAGGCGTTCAAATAATAAATGATTTCAATCCTTCTTATGGTAGATTGAATTCACTAATTGCTGGACTAACTCTAAATAACCCTAAACTTAGATGGGGAAAAACAGAAATTGAAAAATGGTCTAAAGGAGAAGATGTCGAGGTACAGTATACAAAAACTGAAATCATTACTGTACAAACGGTTAAACTTCCCTATGCAATAATTAAAACTGATTTGGATTTTATCAATGTTATGGATAATCAATCTACGTGGTGGGAGGATCTATTTGAAGATGTTGATACTTATCAGGCCTTGAAAGGATGGTTGGGTAGTTACAAAGATATTGCTACCCGAAAAATCTTTGATAATATGATCGATTTTTATAAACCCTATGGAAAAGATTTTGTAAAAGAAGCTGCAATCAGGTTCTTTCAACCAGACAGGGATATTACCATTGATATGAACTCATTTAACTTCTTTCATTCATCAGATATTACTAAGGATGTAGAATCGTATATCTTAAAATTGGATGAGATTTGGAAATTTACGAGTCTACCTAAAATTCGATTTTATATTTTTCAGCTTGAGTTTTCTCTGCGTCAATTAGAAATGCAAGCAAAAAAAGCACAACAAAACACTGTGAGTTCATTAATTGTCAAACTATATTCTCATTTTAGTTTAGTTCCGAAACAATTTGAGAATTTTAAAACAGAAATTCAATCAAAGATTAATGTTAAAGACGAACCTGAAACGTTACGATCTCTAATAAAGCTTTTTATTTTATTCAATCCAAAAAGAGCATTTAAAGACTTGCAGAACAACTCAATACTTACAATAAATGATCTTGGATTATACTTTATTAAGAATGAAAAAGCATTTTCAAATAAATACATTGAAGTCGAAAAAGAAATTTTTCTTCAAAAAAAGGATCAGCCTTCCTGGATCAGAATGAATTTTGAAAATCTTGTCTTCGAGATATTTAAAAGTGATACTACAATACATGTTGAATTGCTCGATATAGTGTGGGATAAAAAATTTGCACTTACTATAAAGTATAATATTAATAAATCATTACTTGAGTTTTTAAAACACAGAGGAATAGTTGACAAATCTCTAAATTACCGAGTAACATCTGATTCACAAGACATTAATATCCATCCTTTCATTACACGCCACAGACTTTCAAGGCGTTTTCTGCACAGTATTGCTGACAAACATAATTTTTCAATTTCATCAATTACCAATAATGATCTGGCTAAATTCAATAAAGAATTTCAACAAAAATTTAAAAAAACCATTAAATCACATTATCTTTTTATTGTCATTTTTTTATCTGTAATCATCGGTTGTGTAATAGGTTATCTCGGATTATCATACCTTGATAAAATTTTTAATCCTCTGTTAGATTTTCCATTATTTCTGACACCACTCGATCTGGCTGTCAGTAGCATATCTTTCGGATTGTTATGCACTTTTCTTTTATTTTTCAAATATTTCTATCGATGTACTATTACTATCTTATTAGGTGTACCTCTAATCAGCTTCTTCGGTTTTACATTAGCGGATAAATTTGATGAAATTAACAAAATTACTAATTACCGCCATGAGTACTATATCAATAATTTCAACATTAATGAATCTGGAAAAAAGCTGAAAATTGGAGCAAAAGACATATATGATGCTTTAAACAATAATAATTTTGGTAACGAATATACTAAAAACTTTACTTTTAAAATCGAGAAACAGTCTGTTAAAATTCAAGCAAAAATTCCAATAGTGGAAAGATCGTTTGTTGATCCAGGTTTTTTTGAAAGTTGGAGAACCCAATTTTCTGAGATTGATTATATCCGGGATGCTTATTTTTTTTGTGCAAATTTTAAATTGAAAGACATTGCTGAATTTAAGGACAATAATTATTATCCATTGAAAATCAATTTTGATGCTTTAGTCTCCGATAATTATTATATGTCAAGATTCGGTTTACGGATTAACAGGTATGCATTCCTTTTCGACAAAAATAGTATTGAATTTGGAGAATTAAGCGTTGAACCTACAATGGATGATTCAGATTATGAAAAGTCAAAATGGTGCTATTTAATCATTGAAACTAATAATAAAAATAGCTTTACGGAAGGATTTAAAACCTATAACTACCGAATTGATCGGCCGTATGGAGTCACTTGTCAGGCCTTACCTTTCAAATCCATTGTGAAAAAAAAACTAGAGAACATTTCTTCAGGCAAAGTTACATTTACAATTACTTTTCTTAAAGATAATGTGTCTATTGATATCAATTCCAAGCGAATATTTGTTTCGGAATTAATTTGGAATTTGGATTATAATGATTTTAAAGATGAATTAATTCTATCATTTGAGCCAAAGGCAAATTTCAATATTTCGGAGATTACTCTATCCTCTTTAACCGAATATGGAAGATATGAAAGGCGTAATGACGGAAAGAATCACAGATATATTCCAATTCTTGCTCAAGTCGACACTGAATTTAAACTGATGAAGAACCCAAATATTTCTTCCTCTGGCATTTATATACTTCAACCTGGAAGCGTACTAGAAATCTTATATTTGGAAAATGATTTTTATAAAGTTAAAGTTCCAATAACAAATTTAATAGGGTATTGCAATATAAAAAATCTAAAAGATATTACATGGGATACAACCAAGGTAATAAAATAGATTAATTAATTGGAATAAAATACACTAATTTGGTAAAAGCTGCAACAAAAAATATGCATTTAAAAGTTTAACAAAAAATTAATGTCTGGTCCTAAAGATTATTCGCCGCCCCCAAGTTATTCAATGAAAGTATTCGATGGTAAATTGAATAACATATTTCATTTGCAAACAATTCTACAAAAGTTGTGCTCCGACATCGAAAGTATGCAAATATCCGATCCTTCTTTTAATATCATGATTGATTGCAAAGCTGAATTGCAAAAACATCAAAAACAAATCCTCCTTGGGCTACAAACTCTTGTATTTCATTATAATGGGAAGTTCGGCCAAGATACTTATAACAAGATAAATAATGAAATTGAATTAAGGATTTCCTCTTTAGCTAATATGATTCGTGAATGTGAATCAATTATAACAGAATTTGAAGGAAAGAAGGCAGATTACGAATGTTTTCAGTCATATATTAGTTTTTATGATAATACATATAACACATTTGAAAGTCTTAAACATCAGATTATAAATTACTTGAATACGAATATTGAATCCTGTTCATCGGAGCTTCGAAGCGAGGCGATAAATGGAATTTCAGAAATCTTAATTACCATAGGTAAAGTAAACTTCGCTCAGGGATTCAAGTCGAGGATCTCAATTGAAAAACAGGCGTTAATTGAACATGTAATTGAAAAAGAAACTGCTGTTGACCGAATTCGCGCAGAAATAAGTAATAAAATAATCGGCGAGGTTAGCTTAGCCGCCCTTGAACAGAAGTCCATTTCTGTTCCTGAAAATATTCCTACTCCTGAAATAATAGATATTAGACATAAGATTAAGCATCTTATGGCAAATTGTGAAGATAAAACAATAGGAAGTAAATACAAATTGGAATATGACAAGTTAATAAACATAAAGAGTTTACAGGATATCTACTTTTATAAAGAACTTCACGATTACATACTTAAAACAGAAAAAGTAAGAAAATATAAAGTAGAAATTAACCACTTACTTTCTGAAATTAATACCTTAAAAGTTCATCCTATACAAAAAAATGAAAAACAAAACCTGATAAATTGCTGTTTAGACCATTTAGGCAGCTCTTCCATTAGGCCAAATGTAACAACTGATATAAAGAAAAAACTTGAACAACTAAAAAATCAACGCGATAAGCAATTTGAAGAAGATGAAATCAAACTCAAAGAACATATATTCCTTAAATCTCAGATTATTCACTGTTTACAAAATCAGGGCTATGAAGTAATGGCTGATCTTGAGGTAATTGATTTTGAAAAGGAAAATGATTTTCTCATTAAAATTAACAAACAAACCAATTATTTGAATTTGAAATTCAGGGATGATAATTCGATTCATTACGTTTTTCAGATTCCTGAAAGCAAAGATGAATTAACGACTGATAAGAGGAACTTAAAACTCCATGAAATGAAAGTAACATGTTCTGAGTTTAAAGCTGTTTTAAGTGACCTTGCTGCCATGGGACTTAACTTAAATCTGCAAAGTGAAAAACCTATTGATCATAACTCAATTGTATCGATAACGAAAAATCAAAAAGAGAAAATGAAGTCGGTCGAAAAGTTAAAACAAGTAAAACAAGAATTCAAAAAAAATTATTTAACTCATTAAAGGATGGCAACTAATAAAATATTTCCCAAATGGCTTCAGGAACTTAAGAGATTTCAGGCATTGAAATCGGAATTCTTTCTTTACGGAAATGTTTATGACTGCTATTACTTTCCGGTAAACCATAAAGAAGTCCTGGAAGAACAATCGTTAACCTATGCAAAATTCAACAGTACCAAGGAATTGCTTGAACAGTATCTGAGATCGGATGGTTTTGAAGTTGTCAGTTACTTTGACGTAATTGATGGCTTAATAATAACCTTAAACGATGGTTCAGAAAGCAAAGTCATCAATGCAGAAGAGGTCGTTAAATTACTTTTTAAGGATGAAAAAAACTTCGATGTTAAGGATATTCAAGGGTACTTGAACGGGGCGAAAGCAAAATCTCCAAAGTTGGATGATGCCATTGGATTTTTTCGGGCTTTGGTTGGAAACACAACAAAGCTTTCGGCTGGGATAATAAATTTCGCCTCCCGGTTTACTTCAAATCCTAACGCACTTGAAGATGAAGCAAAACCAATATTCCTTAAGCTTTTAAAAGCAGCACAAGAATCCAAAGTATTCACAAACAAAGGAGAACAGCGTAACATACTAATATTTATTTGTGATAAACTTAATGATATTCCGGCTTGGATACTGCTGGAAAATCCATTGACCAAGGGAATTGAAATTCAAAAGCCAAACCGGGAGGAGAGAATTCGTTTTTTTGAACATAGGAATAAGCATTTCTTCACTTCAGATTCTGAACCAAATTTACCTGAAGTGGCGAAAGCTTTTCCTGACCTCACAGAGAATTTTACAAACAGAGAACTTGAAAACCTGATCTCAATTTCAAAACAGGAGAAGCTCCATATTAACAGGATGAAAGAAATTATTGACTTATATAAATATGGAGTCAGAGAAAATCCTTGGGAAAAGATTGATCCTTCAAAGATTGAGAACGCAGAACAAGAATTGCGCAAAAGAGTTTTGGGACAAGACAAGGCAATTAAAAAAGCTGTCGAAATAATTCGCAGGTCGAACCTGGGACTTGATTCTATTGATAAAAAAAGACCATCAAATAGACCAAAAGGAGTTTTGTTTTTTGCCGGTCCTACCGGAACAGGGAAAACCGAATTAGCAAAATCATTGGCTGAATTGATTTTTAGTGATGAAGAAGCAATGATTCGCTTCGATATGAGCGAATACAACGATAGTAATTCAGATGTTAAACTTATTGGCAGTCCCCCTGGGTATGTTGGTTATGAAGAGGGTGGTCAACTAACGGATGCCATTAGAAAAAAACCATTCAGCATTGTTTTATTTGATGAAATTGAAAAAGCACATCCAAAAATTTTTGACAAATTTCTCCAAATATTGGATGACGGAAGATTGACAGATGGGAAAGGTGAAACTGTTTATTTTTCACAATCTTTAATTGTATTTACAAGTAATCTCGGAATCTTTAAAGAAGATGCAAACGGAGAGAGGGTTTTGAATGTATCGTATGGGGAAGCAGGGAAGAAAGGAGATAGCTATGAAGAAATGGAAGAAAAAATCATGAACGAAATTAAAAATTTCTTCGGGCGCAAATTAGGCAGGCCCGAAATATTCAATCGATTCGGCAACAATTTTATAGTATTCGATTTTATCAGATCAGAGGCTGCAAAAAAGATTGTAGACATAAATTTATCTATTATCAGAGATAATTTAGGAAAACTAAGAAATATTAATTTTGAATATGATGAATTATTTGTTTCGGAATTTCTTGACAAATGTGTGAAGATGAATCTTGAGAATGGCGGCAGGGGAATTGTTAATAAAATTGAAGAACATGTAAAGAATGGATTGACGAATTTCATGTTCAAGACACAGAAAAAGAAAGATTTTACTGTCATACTCAAAGTAAAAGACAATCAAATTATATTCGAATGAATTGGCAACTAAATAAAATCCAGTATCCTGTGTATAATTTGGGTGAAGGTAGGCGAATTGGAATCTGGGTTCAGGGTTGTACTTTAAGGTGTAAGGGTTGTGTCAATAAAACTTTGTGGAGCAGGACTAAAGGTAAGAGTATCCCTGTGCTTGATCTATTCAACTGGATTTTTTCATTACATCATGATTATAATGGAATTACAATTTCCGGAGGTGAACCATTTCAACAATATGAACAGCTTATTTCCTTCCTTCATATGATTAAGATGAAAACCTCGCTAAGTGTAAACACCTTTACAGGATACTATTTAAATGAATTGAACGAATTATTCCCCGATAGACTTTTTGTCAAGTATATCGATGATTTGATTGACGGCAGGTATATTGAATCCCAACATGAAAATAAGAACATTAAAGGTTCTTCAAATCAGACCCTTTACAAATTCATTAATGGAATTCCTTTTAAACAGGAAGAAAATAATTTCACAAATAAATGGTCGATAAAAATTAGTGATGATAATCAAATTTATATGGCTGGGATTCCAAAAAAGGATGAGTTGCAGCAGTTAAGTGACAGACTTGCAACATTTGGTATTTTGAAACATTTCAAATAATAATAGTAAACATGTATAATTTCATTTGTGAAAATGATCATGACAATTTTTTCTCAGAAAAGAAAAATCAACCTTTCTGTTGTAGACAATGTTCAGTTGCCTTTGAAGAAGAAAGAGTTATTGAAGTTGAAACTACGGATGAACTGGAAGTGATTGGTCTTACTTTGATTTATCAGGCGGATCAAAAGCACATCGATATTCCACTTTGTGATAAAATCATTTTAGGGAGAGAACATTTTGGAGAAGAAGTCTTTTCTAATATTCAGTACAACGGAAAATTTGTGGTAAGCCGAAAACATTGCTCCATCGAATTCAAGGCTGGAAATTTTTATTTGCGAGATGAAAATTCTCTTAATGGTACATTCGTAGGGATTAATAAAATCAATTGCAAAGATTCACCAGGAATAATTGAGGATAACGGATTAGTCTTTATTGGCCGGGAACCGTTTCTCGTTAAGTTTAACCGGAAAAAACTTGAAAAAGATAAATTATCCAGAGATTATATTAATGAACCTGATAAAAATATTGAAACAAATATCCTGTTTCGATGCAATGAATCGGGATGTGGATATGAATCCATCTCGTTTGTTCCTGTATGCCCAAAGTGCACTACCTATAACAGTTTAATCAGAATCTGAATTTGGAAAAATATGAGGATGAAAACAATATTAAACATAGCCATGATCGTCACTGCTGTGCCTTCTGTGCTAAAAATAGCCATAGAAAACAAAATCAGTCCCGAAAATGCATTTTCATTATTATTGATAACTGTTTTTTTTATAGCCGGCGGTAAACCAGTTATTAAATTAGCTGCTGCAATAGGAGGATTAGCAATGTTTGCAAAAGAAGTCACAGGGAATGATCCTGCGGCTGAAACTGCAATGTTTAGCAGTTTAGCAATATTATCAATCATGCTAATCGGCTATTATGTGATGTTCAGAGGAATATTTGGCGGGAAAAGAAAACAGTCTGATGAATAGATGTAAACGATTTGGGATTTTGTTGCAATTGTGCGATCACAAAAAATAAATCAACACATTAAACGAAACAAAATCATGAAACAAGAAGAAATCATAGAACAACGTAAAAAAGAATTGTTGCTACGTGAAGAAAAGAAAGAACAAGAACTTATTAAGAAACAAAACGAACTACAATCAGCGAAGAAACTAGATGAATTATGGGATAGGTTATTGGAAGCCAATAAGAAACTCGATCCTGTTATCAGACTATCGACAAGAGTTAAATATAAAGGTAAAGACAGTGCAGATAATGAAGTACAAACAATAGGGCCGCTTTATAAATATAAGACGGGTGCTGAAATTATTTTTGACACAAGTCAGACTCCATGGTCTACAGGGATTAGGCTAACTAGCAAATATGGCATCTACGAGTCTGATAATAATATATTACCTGACAAGTTATTTGTCCATAATCACCATTGTAGTAGGGATAATAAAACGTGGTGTCCTTTAAGGATTGTTTATGATGTTGAAAAAATCAAGTTTATTGTTGAAATAGTGGAAGCAAGTAGCGATGGAGAAAACAATTGTACTGGGTTATATCGGAAAGATTATGAACTGAATATAGAGGATGTTGATGTTTTGTTAAACAATATTATTTGCGGTCAACTTTTATATAATGGTTTGAAAAGGTTGAAAAGCACTAAAGGTGGATGTTTTATTGCAACAGCGGTTTATGGTACTCCTTATTCTAACGAAGTGCTCGTTTTAAAGGAATTTAGAGACAACTGGTTGCTAAATTATTCTTTAGGAAGAGTCTTTGTCAGGTTTTATTATAAAGTTTCCCCACCTTTTGCTAATCAGATTGCTAAACAAAAGTATTTGAAAGAGATCACAAAGACGATTTTAATAATTCCATTGATAACATTAGCCAATTATTTAAAAAGAAAGACAAACTAATTATGTCGAAAATTAAATCAGGCGATCGTTGAGCCGATTGTTCTCATTGCAAAGTATGGACTTACAGAGAAGAACAGTTTGTCAACGCCAGGTTCATTTTATCTTCTTAATGTACTGAGCAAAATGTGGTCAGAACAATTCAAAAATATAAAAGATCAGTATCAAAACCTGTCAATAAGTAAATCCAACATCCTGTCGCAATTAAATGATCTTGTGACGAAGGATAACATCGATTTTATCTGGAGTGAATTACCTGCCGAATTAAAGCAAGTGGTGCATCTGTATTCTCTTGGCGCAACTTCAAAAAGTTTCAGCGCCAGAAGATGGAACAATATGTGGCGTTTTTTGATATCAGAAGATTTTCATTTTGAAGAACTTATTACGCATAATACATCAAATCTAACCGTCAGATTTCCTGCCAATCACCATTTTATAGTCCAAAGGAAAACCTTGGTAAAACTAAAACTTGCGCACACCAAACAATTTCCTGATGAGTTGGATATTACGATTAAAAAGGGAACACTCCTGGCTCCGGTGGATGATTTTATGGTCTTGGATGAAAAGATAAACTGTATCCCGGTTAATTATAAGAAATTCCGTGACCAGAATCTTCCTATGGATTTTTTGTCAATGGATTTATTGGATTCATTCTATTTGATAATCGAGGCTAAAGATGTGATCAAGAACTGTATCGCCATCTTCAACAGTATTGAGATAAATCCGAATTAACATTCCTAAAAAGTTTTATTCTTATCGATTGACTTTCCAGAGCTATTCAATTTGTTGAATTTTGAAGAATGAGAAAGGGTCAAAGATCCGTCGTATAAAAATATTTTGATCCATTTTTGTCACAACAAGAAGAAAAACAGTACCCATATAAAAAGTTTCGAAGGATGTGGTCAGACAGATTTCAATATATAAAAGACCAATATTTTAGTCTGGGTCAACGTGAATCAGAAGTTGTTTCGCAATTAAATGAACTCGTGAACAAGCAGAATATCGATTTTGTATGGCGCGAATTCCCTGAAAATTTAAAAAAAGTGGTACATAAATATTCACTTGGCGCGACTGCCAAAAGTTTCAAGGAAAGGAGATGGAACAATATGTGGCGAGTTTTGATTGCTGAGGATTTTCGATTTCAAGATCTTATTACACATAACAAACCCACCTTGACAATTCGGTTTCCAGCTGATCACCGTTTTATGGTTCATACAAACTTTATCGCAAGACTTAAACTCATACTCAATGAACCTCTACCCGATGAATTTGATATCAAGATTATCCGGGGGACTCTTTTAGCACCGGTTTGTGATTTTGTCGATTCAGATAAGAAACTAAACTGTATCCCCTGGAATTACGAGCAATTCAGGGATGGTAATATCCCTAAAGTTTATCTTTCAAAAGAGTTATTTGATTCTTATTATCTGATAATCAATGATAAGGCTATTTTAAAAAATTGCTGGGCCAGGTTTGAAAAGGTAGATATTAATTCGAACTAACGATTTCATAGAAAAATTAATAACACTCGCGATATCGCTCAGGATAGCCCGGGAAGACCATGTGATTATCACAATGATAACCTGGAATATGTACAAAATCCAGGATGATCCGGATTAATAGAAATTATTTATACATTTATCCGATAGAATTGGGAAAAAGTTAAGAAGCCTAGCTCAAATGAAACTAAAGATCAATAACGAAAGCCTCTTTGACCATACTTCAGATGCAATCATACTAACTATTGACGGAGCCGCAAAAGGCATGGCGGGAAAGGCAGCAAGGACGTTTGGGGAACTTTATCCTGAAATCTGGCAATTTATTGAATCACAAGTTCAATATCCTGTTACCGCAGGTAGTTGCGTTTCAACCTTGATACCAGGTGGTATTCCTTTTAAGGTTGTTTTTCTTGCAGCGACACTTACACATTTACCCGACATGCAAAACGCATCACAAAAATCATTATCGCTGAGAGCGTTTAACATGGCCGTACGTGATGCGACTGTTCTTGGATTGAAGACAATCAGATGCAGTTTGCCTGGTGGTGGTTGGCGGGTTGATCCTTTAAATGCATTCATGATTCTATCGCAAATTTTGGAAAAGACCTATTCCTCAACAAAGGGTATGGAATTGCAATTGTGTGTCCTTGAAAAAGATTTATTTGAATCAGTCCGAAAATTTGCTGCCAATCTTGGTTATGAGGTATAAATAGCATATGATGATCAGTAGATTTTAATGTGTGTAGGCATGTAGAAAAAATGAAAATAATTTGAAACATCACTATTAAACAACCTATTACTAATGAAAGATTTAGCTGAAATAATACTTGAAGGTGATGGCGCCCTTGGGGTAAGAAGGGTTAACGAATTAAAAGATGATAATATTATTACCGCCAAGGATTTTGTTAAGGCGTGGGAAAAGGACAAATTCCATTCATTAATTGAAAAACAAAGACAAAACTACATTGAAGCGGATAGATTTAAATATCCTGTCGACAAAACCAAGGATCAAAGGATATTTGCCAAAAGAAGAGCATTGAGGATCAATACACGCATGTACAAGTACATTAAAGAATTGCTAGACGCTTATGAGCATTATTCCGGTAAAACGGTTCCTGATCCAGAGAAACCCTGGCTAAATGATAAACTTTACATAGCCCAACAAAGAAAAGAGCTAAAATCAAATGAGAAATGGGACAGTGATAGCGATAAGTATTTCAAATTCACATTGGGGGTAAAAGGCAATGAAATTAAGGCTACATTCAGGCATAAAGTAAACCATCTACGCTTATCAAAATACCAACGATTTACAGAAAAAGCCGTATTGTACTGTGAAGCCTGCAATACCATATCATGCATTGAAATTGAAAAAGCAGAAGAATTGATCAAAATTTTATTAGGCCAACACGTTCAAATATCTTTTAAGAAGAATTATTTTCATTCAAAGTTCTGCAAATATTGTGACAGCCGACAAATGGACGTTGTTATAAAAAGAATTGAAGCTGAGTATGCTAATATTTCCCTAAAAAAGTTAAAGAAAAGATACCGGGAAAGTGTTAAAAAAAAGGAATTGTTGGATACGTAGTTCATAGCAAATAATTCATTTCAAAAATCATGGGTGTCAATTTAAAAATAATTGCAGATCACAATCTTGATATGGGGCAGCCGGAGCAAGTAATTGATTTTATCGAAAATCAAATAGATACTTCTCACCTCGATAAGTTCTATCAAAAGCTCGATAAAATAAATGAAATCCAGAGGCTCCCGCCCGTTAATGATACCTATAAATTTTATTTTGACCAAGAGAAATTTGCCAGTTGGACTGATGCTTACATTGATACGAAACAGTTGGATTTTAAATCAGCGCTGACAAATATTTGGATTAGTCAATATAAAATTGAAATTCATTATACAATAAGATTCTCAATGCTTTCTAATGAAATCTTTACATTTCCATTAATGCAATATGTTTTTGATCTCATTTCACAGGTTGGAGGGAATGAAGCGATCTTTCTGCCTGATTCATTACCAGTTGCACAGATGCTTTTAGGATCAGTCAGGAATCCCAAAATAAGGCAAGGCATTCCGGAAAAATCTCACTTGGGGCTTTGTGCTAATATATATCACAATAAAATATATAAGCCCGGGATTCCTTTTACCGATATTAAACAGGCGGTAAAAGAAATGTATGGAGAACCATCCTTTAAAATATGGAACTTAACTAAGAAAAAACATAATGGCTACCTGCTGGAAGATTTCAAATCTTTTAAATTAAAGAATATCATTCATGATAAATCGATTGAGCCAACTCATTTTACTATCAGCCCAGAAAAAAAGACACCAAAATGGGTTCTAAAATATTTGTATGTTGCGGACATTACACCAAATAAAAGGCAATGGATACAAAAGCGATTTGAGGTTTCGAAGAATTATACTGCATATCAGTTAGCTAAACTTTATGATTCATGTATCAGGGAGGGATTTCTTACTATTTGTGAAAAAAATAATTGGCCAAGGTTATCAGATATAAAGAAATCCTTCCTTGAAGACCTGACATTTAGGAACAGATTATCAGACAGCGACTATTTTGTCAAGGATTTTTTTGAAATGATTATTGAACAAAACATCTCTTTAAAGGAATTTTACTCATATGACAGAATATCAAAACAAGCATACACATATTTGCAAAGGAGAAATATAGATAAACCCGAAGAATTGATAAGATTCTATTATAAAATTCGTAACACCTATACCTACGAAAAGATAACCGATAGCAATAATAGGTTACTTCAGGAAATACTTGATTTTATAGTAACAGCCTTCTGGGAGAATGATTACAGAAAATTAACAAAAGAAGAATTTGAAAAGAAGGTAAAGGATTGGAAGCGTTTAGTCAGGACAAGAGGCAGGAAAAAAAGTAATTCGTGAACCTCTTTTTACAGTAGAATTTAATCAAGTACGACATCATTTCGAAATCTAAATCATGGAATAAGAAACCTGAATTTGGGTGAGAAGAAACAAATTCAACAACACAGAATATGGATTACCATTGGATTGCTGTAAAAACTATCGATCTTATTGGGAATTCATGTATTAATGATCCTGGTTGTCAGCCAATTATCAATTATACAAGAGATTGGGTAAATTCAGGCCTACCAGATGATTTCATTCTGGCTGTTCTTCTGATAGAACAATTCACTGATGCAACAGCGTTTTTCAACCAAGCCTTTAATGGTAAAACCCGCTATGAATTTCGTAAAGTAACTGAAGATGGTTATACGTTTCGACCACTTGCAACAGAAGAAAGAAACAGCAGGCTTAATGAACTATTTGCTATAAATACAAGTGCGGATTTCCGTCAGGGAAAAATGAATGAATCCTATTTTGAATTTCCGGAACCAATGGCATCGGAAATTTGTCCATCACATTTTAATAAAACTTATGGAGCTTTTAGATCTAACAATGAATGGGTGGGTTATATCGATGTTCGATTTTGTGGAGAATGGGCTTCTACCTATCATATTCTTGGACACAAACAATTCTTACAAGCTTGTAAAAAAGGCAGTCTTATGGTCAACCTTTGGTTCGAGATGGTGCGGGATATCCTTACATATCATCCTCATGTCAAATATGTGTTCTATCATTTGATGGACGTTGGCAACCCAGGTTTACAAGAGTGGAAAAAGCGTGTAGGGTTGGAACCAACAAAATTAATTTGAAGTTTATTGACCCACTGCAAATGAAAACTAAATTGGAAGAAATTGCCTCACAAATTTGTGATTGTCATGTTCATTATCAGAAAGTGATGTAAAGACCATTTTGCAGGATGATTACCAGGACTTCAGGGAAATCGTAGCCGGGAATGTTTTTTGTGGACACTGTCCCGGGGATCATTCGACGGTTGGCATTAGGGATTACAAGATTACCCTGAATGCCGATAACGACATTCATTTGAAGGGCAAGTGTACAATATGTGATGGTGATGTTGGCCGGAATATTGAGTATGGGGAAGTACCGGCGCTATATCGAAGGGCGGAGGAGTTTAGAAAAGCAAGAAGAAGCAAGGACAACCTGAAGGTTGTGAAGTAGGATAAATCATCTCTGAATAAAATATTTTCTATATGTTGGGCAGGAATGGGCTTAAAGCTTTAGACATTTTAGACGGTATTTTAGACGCTTTGTAGACGTGTCTGGTCGATATTGTTTTGTATATGAAATATTTGGGATCAAATCTTATTTGATTGTCGTTGAATAACCTGATGGAATATCCAATTATGCAACGGGTAGTCTTGCAGTTGCAACGAGACATGTTCACGGCAATTGCATTTGCAAGGGTAGGGCAGGTATTAAGAGGATAAATTGGAGCGGATTTAGAGCACTCAGCCATGTAAAAATGAATTGAACAGGCAATATTTATTCAATATGACTGATAATGAGAATAATACAACATAAAAGTAGCGAAAACCCCAGTAAAATCAACATGTTCGAGAGATGTTTTACCTATGTTTTACCAAGTCATAAAAAAACCCCGTAAATCGTTGATTTACAGGGTTTAATTTTGATATTGGGTAGCCCGTAGGGGAATCGAACCCCTGTTACCAGGATGAAAACCTGACGTCCTAACCCCTAGACGAACGGGCCATGTAAATTTTGGTGTGCAAAAGTAGGAATATTTTTATTATTTCCAAAGAAAAACATTCGTCTGCCCGTTACTTTTTCAATCCGGATTGTCTGTTATACCATGTGCACCGGATGCCTCCGGCTCATGACCGGTTCCGTCAAGCTTTTCCTTCAACTCCATCTGCTCCTTTTCCAATCTGGTCATCTCCTCCATACGCCTTGCAATGCTTCGCTTTACAGATGTGATCCTCGATTCGAGTCCGATCCGGCTGGGCTGATCCTTGCCGGCCGAAACAAGGATGTCAAGCTGGTCCTCCAGGTCACCCAGATATACCTTGTCTTTACTGACGGCTTCCTGCAGTTCGAAGATCTCCACACTGTATTGCGACAGCCGGTACTGCATCTTTACTTCCCAGTTCTTCTTTTTGGTCCGGAAATATTCATCCAGCCTCTTTCCCAGGATGTCGAATGCCGTTTGCAGCCTTGAATACAATTCTTCGCGTTGCTCATGCACCATTCGGATCCCTTTGAATTCCGACTGGATTTTTTTCAGATACTCGCGGGTCTCTTTATACTCATGGGTCTCCTCGGCCTGTCGCAGGCCGTCGTCAACCATTTGCCGGAGCCGCTGATAGTTGCGCCTGGCCTCTGTATCAAATGCCTGGCGCTCCTGCTCGCGCCTCGTTTTGATTCCGGTAAATAAAGTCTGAAGGCCGGTAAACAACTCTTCGCGGTGTTCACGGAACAGCTTGGCTGCCTTTACCTTTGCCTGAATATCCAGCAGCATATCCCATGATTCTCTCAGGTCGGTTGACTTTTCAGTCTTCTCCCGGGCTTCGTGAACTGCTCTCTTCAGTTGGACATAATTACCCTGAACCTCACCCTCAAAAGCTTTTCGTTCGTCTTCAATTCTTTTGTTGACCTGCGCAAACGCATCCTGTAACCTGCCGTAAAGCATCTCGCGATCCTCGCGGTGAAGTTTTAGTCCCCTGAAATGATTCTGAACCTCGATCAGAATGCTTTTGGCCTCCTTGGGATCTTTTTCCCCGGATGCTCTGGCCAATCCGGAATCAACTATTTCCTGCAGATTAAGGAAATTCAAACGCGCCTCGTCAAGACTGGAATTCTCCTGCAACATGCTGTTATTTTTTCACGCATCTCACTCCGAAAGCGGTCGCCTTATCATTGGTGCTCTTACTTATACTTTTATCCCCGTGGGCAAAGAGGTAATTGGTGGCTCCGTCGGCACCGGTGGTGGCAGACCACAAGGCTCCCCATTGTCCTGCACCGTTAAAGGTATTGTCGGCATGTCTCACTCCTCCGAACAGGGTGGATGCGGCTTTTGCATCCGGGGTAAGTTCAGGGTGTGCTGCTTTATAAACAGAGTCAAAAGCAAGAATCTTTTCGCCTGCTTTATCAACACCGCCCAGTTTTTCGATAAGAAGCGCCCAGTCGGCATCGGTTGGCATTCTCCAGCCGGCCGGACAGGCAGTCATGGCAGTGGTATGATCGTAAAGCAGTCCGTAGGCTTTCAGGTTCGCGGTATCGTTGTTATACACCCAGCTTCCTGTAGGCGTCTGGAATTTCAGATTCTCGGCCATCCAGTTTTTCTTCCCGACCTTTACCCACTGGTAGATACGTCCGTCGCGCGAGTCTTTGAAAGTTCCCTTTTCCTGGGCCAGTAATGAAAGCGGATTCCAGACCAGAAAAACCGTAATGACGGTCGCTGTTACCAATCGGATAAAAAAGCTCATTTTTTCCATTTCGCTGTTTTTTAGTTGATTTTTGTTCGGGGAATAAGCGCAATTTTAACGTGTAAAAATAGCCCAGATTCACAAATTCACCAAATCAATTCCAATGAAAAAAGATTAATTTCGCCACGATTGTTTCATTTCACTCTACCGAACCCGATACCAATGATGAGATCAGGAATGCTTCGGAACAAGGATGGCCAGAGCTACCTTTTTCCTTTTATCCTCCTTACCAGCCTGTTTTTTCTATGGGGTTTTGCCCACGGTCTCCTGGATGTCCTTAATAAACATTTTCAGGAACTGCTTCATGTTACAAGAGCTGAATCAGGGCTGGTCCAGTTTTCGGTTTACGGGGGATATTTTCTTGCAGCCCTGCCCGCCGGATGGTTCATGCACCGGTTTGGATACAAGCAGGGCATCTTGTTTGGATTACTCCTGTATGCTTTCGGGGCATTTTTATTCTATCCGGCTGCAATGCTGCATACCTTCTGGCCATTTCTTGCGGCACTGCTGATCATTGCCTTTGGACTGGCTTTTCTCGAAACGGCAGCAAATCCATATGTGGCCGTGCTGGGTCCGCCCGAAAGTGCCGGCAGGAGGTTGAATCTGTCGCAATCGTTTAACGGGCTCGGATGGATCTTTGGCCCCCTGGTGGGAGGACTGATCATTTTCGGACTTCAGTCGGAAGGGGAAAATCCGTTTTCGTCAATTACCTGGCCCTATATCGGGGTTGGATTCCTGGTACTGCTGGTGGCCTTCTTCATATACCGGACCCGACTGCCTGAGATTAACGCCGGTGAACCGGAAAACGATGATAATACATCAGTAAGCCACCCGCATCCTTCCGCAGAAATTGACGTTACATCCGTCAAAGTTGGTAAAGCAGGAGATCAAACTGGATCATCGGATATTGACGAAACCCGTTTTTCCGGTCTTTTAAGGCACCCATTATTTATCCTTGCGGTGATCGCCCAGTTTTTTTATGTCGCAGCCCAGACCGGGATCAACAGTTTCTTTATCAACTATGCCACAGAGACTTTGCCAGGACTAACCAACACGCAGGCAGCCATGATCCTGTCGTTTGGCGGGATGGGCCTGTTCTGGGCAGGGCGGCTTACAGGCAGTTTTCTGATGCAACGGATTAAACCTGAATCACTGCTCTCAGTGTATTCATCAACCTGTATCATTCTGATGCTTCTGGTGATCCCTGGGCTTGGCTGGTTTTCAGTGTCGATGCTGTTTATTACCTATTTTTTTATGTCGGTGATGTTTCCGACAATTTTTGTGCTGGGGATCAAAGGATTGGGACCTTTGACAAAAAAGGGCTCCTCATTCCTGGTTATGGCGATTGTCGGGGGTGCTTTGTGCCCGATGCTGATGGGGTATATTGCCGATCACTACTCCATGCAATGGGGATTCATTGTCCCGATGCTCTGTTTTGTTTTTGTCTACTATTTTGCCAGACGTTCCGGGAAATCCGTGAACTGATCTTATTCAGTCCCCTGGTTACAGGGAAAAGATTTTATCCATTCTTCTCCATTTTTCCGATGAGGCCGAGCCTGGGGCTGAACGCTGGAACCGGCCGACAAACGCCTCCCATTCCTTTTGTTTCGGCAGTAAGGCGAGCCTGGCCATATCCCTGTCAAAATCAAACTCCGGCACTGTGTCCATTATCATGAAAAGCCGTGTGCCATAACGCCAGATCTCCATGGAGAGGATCCCCATTTTTCGAATCCCTTCAGGAATTTCAGGCCAGATATTTTCACTCCGGTGCCAGAATTCATATTCTATGACCAGCTCCTCATTTTCAACCAGATCAAGGGTCAGGCAAAATCTCTGTTTTTCCATGGCGGGTATTCTTTACCCTTGCAAAGAAAGTCAAAAAACAGAAGCCTGGCAGCCCTTTTTCCCGGAAAATAAATCATTCCTATCTTTGAAAAAAAAACGACATGGAAATCCTCATCACGCTTCCGCCCCATTTTGCCGGTCATGTCAGAAAACACCGAAAAAGATTCCCGGAGATCACCGGAGTGTTTTCTGACCCGTCAGAGAAGAAACTGGGATCGGGAGGGGGAACGGTAAATGTCCTCTGGCAACAGGGGGTGAAGCCGGGAAGTGGCCGAAACGATGACGTAAGGCGTATCATCGTACATGCCGACGGGCAAAGCCGGCGGCTGCCTGCCTATGCCCCGGTTGGTAAGAGTTTTATACCCGTACCCGTCTTTAAATGGGAGCGGGGACAGCATGTCGACCAGACCCTTTTTGATCTGCAACTGCCGCTGCTGAAAAAGATCCTGGAATTGGCGCCTCCCGGTATGAACACGCTGGTCGCCAGCGGTGATGCCCTGGTGCTCACAGATACCTTTCATGGAAGGATTCCGATGACCGACGTGGCCTGCCTGGGCGTATGGGCCTCGCCTGAGGTCGCCTCAAGGCACGGAGTTTTTGTCTGTACGCTCGATAATCCTGCCATTCCCAAACGGATCCTCCAGAAGCCCACCCTTTCAGAATTGCAGGACATCGCCGGCCATCACCTCTATCTGCTGGATGCGGGCATCTGGCTGCTTTCTGATAAAGCTGTTGCCGTTCTCTTTGAAAAATGCGGATGGGACCCTGGGAAAGGCAGTTTCAATGAAGGAGCTCCAGCTTTTTATGACCTCTATACCGATCTCGGAAAACTGATGAGTGGGGAAGATGGCACCGTTACTGAAAACAGGGTGATCGCGGGCAGAAAAAAAACAAGGGTGTTGTCGGATGAGAAAAAGCCTCTGTCATTGAACTGCCGGATCATTACCTCGGAAAACGCGACGTTTTATCATTTTGGTTCAAATACCGATCTTCTGCAGTCGACAACCGCGTTGCATAACAGGGTCACCGACCAGCGGGGTATCTGGCATAAGCGGATAAAACCCGACCCGGTGATCTTCGTTCAGAATTCCATAACGAAAATTTTGTTTGATGCGGGTCATTCATCCATCTGGATTGAAAATTCCTGGATTCCGCAAGGCTGGACATTGCATGATCATCACATCATTACGGGTGTCCCAGAAAATGATTTTGTGATAGATTTGCCGGCCGGCATTTGCCTTGATTTTATTCCGGTAGCCAGAAAGGGCCTGGCAATCAGGATATACCGGTTTAATGACCTGTGCAGAAGACCGGCCGGCAATGCAGATTGCGATCCCTATTTTACTTCAGTTTATCCCGTTTATGGTGAAAACGAGTTGTCAACAGGCCTGATGCAATGGCTGATTAAGGAATTTTTACACGGTGTGAAACCTTCTGCGGAAGATGACAAAGGGGCCGGGATGGATCTGCCCCGGCCTTCAGCACTAATGTCGGCAGCTGAACTTGTAAGCAGGATCAATCATGATCGCCTCGAAGCCCAGCGTAAGTCTTTTCTGATAAGGGCCCTTGGAGCCATGGGCGGAAATTTTCGCTATAGCATCTTTTACCAGCTTGATCTTCAGCACCTGGCAGACATTTTTTCACACAACCATATAACCCTTCCGTCACCTCCCGGCCGGAATGATAATATTATGGTGTGTATTCATGACCATATGTTCAGGTCAGCCTGTACGGCGATTCAAAACAACAGCAGCTCACGGCGTTATGAAGAAATGGCTTTTTCGATGCTGCGCGAAGGGATGCTCGATGAAATTTCCATGCAGAAACACGATCCGGTGATGACCCTCAAGCATGATCAGATCGTTTGGGTGAGAAGTCCTCTGCGTCTTGACCTTGCCGGAGGTTGGACCGACACTCCGCCCTATTGCATACTTTATGGCGGTGCAGTTACAAACCTGGCAGTGATGCTCAATGGTCAACCGCCCATACAGGTCTATATCAGGAGAACCCGAACACCCGAGATCGTGATCCATTCCATTGACCTGGGCGTGAGCGAAACCATCAGTAACTATAAACAATTGCTGAATCCTTCAGCAATCGGTTCTGCGTTCTCCATTCCCCGGGCTGCTTTGGCACTCGCCGGCTTTCATCCGCAATGGTCGCTGAAGAAGTATCCCTCCCTTAAACGTCAGCTGGCTATGGCCGGCGGCGGGATAGATATTTCACTCATGGTGGCCGTTCCCAAAGGCAGCGGTCTTGGAACCAGTTCAATACTAGCCTCGGCGGTTCTCGGCGGATTGTCGGCGGCATGCGATCTGGGATGGGACCTGCACGAAGTGGCTTACCGGACCTTGTTGCTGGAACAGCTTCTCACAACGGGCGGAGGATGGCAGGATCAGCTTGGCGGAATCTTCGAAGGGGTGAAATTGATTGAAAGCGCTCCGGGACTGAGGCAGAAACCGACCATCAACTGGGCTCCCGACCAGTTGTTCACCCGCCCAGAGTACCATGACATGGTCTTGTTATACTACACCGGGATTACAAGGGTGGCAAGGCGGATACTAAAGGACATCGTAAAAGGCATGTTCCTTAATTCTTCGCAACATCTGGCGATTCTTTCCGAAATGAAGCATCACGCCCGGTACACCTACGAAGCCATTCAGCACCAGGACTGGAATGGTCTGACGGATGCGGTCAGACACTCCTGGATGCTCAACCAGAAACTCGATTCTGGGACCAATCCGCCGCAGGTGGCAGACATTCACGATTCCGTCGGCGATTGGATGTCGGCCTGCAAATTACTCGGAGCAGGCGGGGGCGGTTACCTCATGATCTTCGCAAAAGATATACCGGCAGTAATGAAAATAAGGTCCAAACTAGAACAGCATCCCCCTAATGCCCGGGCAAGGTTCGTGGATTGGGAGATGTCGCGCACCGGTCTTGAGGTGACCAGAAGCTGATCATCTGCAAAATGATATCATCAGGAGCCTCAGTGTGTAATCAGCAGCTTGCCGGTTTGTGATCCGGTGTGACCCTCCACCCTGAAAAAGTAGATACCCGGGACCAATCCGGTCAGATCTATTTTCATGGAATGATCATCGGGTGAGACCGATAAATTGACGGCCATGACCTGCTGCCCATGGGGCTCAAAAATGGTCATTCTGAATTGTGTTGGCCGGTCGACCGTAAAGTCGAAAAATACCTCTCGACCGGCCGGTACAGGAAACACCTTGCTGATGAAGTTATGTTGACCGGTTGGACCTTCGCCGATTCCTGACAGCTGGTATTCCGCTTCGAAAAGCGTCATCCCGTTGCCACCGGCACGGGTTGCATTCCAGATATGAATCGCCTGTTGTTTGACCGGATTCAAGACCACTTTAGGCCGCGGGTAGGCCAGATTTGCCTGGTCATTATATCCTTCCTTGACCAGGGTCCATGATGAAGGATCAGGCAGATCCTGTGTTTTGCGGGTGAAATTAAGTTTCTGGCTGGTCGAATCGAAATAGGTGACCAGAAAATTGTTATTGATACCGTCGAATGAAATATCCGGCTGTGTATTGTTCCTGGCATTGGAGGTAATGTCAAGCCTCGACCAGAATCCTCCCCCGAACGGAGCTTTGTTTGCAGCGCCGCTGATATTGAAATTCGCCGGACCGGTATACCTGTCGAAGATGACTGCAACCGTAAGCCCGTTGTTGCCGTTTTCCACGTTGTTTTGCTGGCACGAAATGGAGGGATTGCGGCAAAGGTTCGAAAATCCTGCAGCATCATCCATGCTGACCATGAAGGTAAAATCGCTGTCGAATGATGACTTGTTATGGGTTTCCCAAATCTTTCCTAGCACACCCGAAGTAGGTTCTTCAATGGCGGCAAAATAATAGCCCGCAGTGTTTGATAACGAACGGCCATGAGCAATGGCCACCTTCCCATAATTACCCCAGGATATCCCGAGAACCTTCTTTATCGGAAAAGTGGCCCCCCCGTCACCCGATGCCATGTAGAAAGCGGTGTCGCCTGGCGGTGAAGTGGCCGTGGTGAAGACGATACCGATACTGTATGGTGAAGCGCCGGCCGATGGGTGAAGGGCATCGGTCGCCATTGCAACGCCATGATATCCACCGTTTTGCTGAGCGTTCAGCGTTTGCTGTCCCGTTAAATTCATGGACCCGTCGAATGAATATACAACGATTTCCTGTGGAACGCTACCCGAAAGCGGTCTCCTGATCCCTGCAACGAAAACTTTAAGTCCCCGGGCATCGCTGCCGCAAACAACGAGACTCAGCGAAGAGTAGGCGTACTCTGGTCCGGTGATGCCCGATACGCTCCAGGTTAAACCGTTGTCAATCGATTTGGCAAGCGAGAAGCCCCCGGCCGACAGAGAATAACAGGAAAAAATCCACCCGTTGACGGCTGCCCCGATATCCGCATCGCGCTGGTTCTGATTCTCGTCGTTATGAATAACGATATCATTGCCGTAGTCGGGAAATTCTGACTGGTGGTGGGTCACTTCGCGGGGGAGAGTCGATTCCTGGGCCTTTCCGGTGGAGAATGTGGCTGACAGGATAAAAAAGGTGGCTGTTAAAACCAGTTGTACAGATGTTGTTTTCATGGGTTTCCTTTTTTCTCGGATACTATCCTTCAGGTCACATGTTATGTGATGTAACCTGGCCGGGAAAATATCACGCTGGTAAACAAAGATAACAAAAAATCCGGAAGATTGTACTACAACCGTCCGTCGACGAGGGTTCTCGGAAGCAAAGCCTTGATATCATAGATCACCTGCCGGGGATTCTTCTTTGAAAAATCCAACCTGAGAAAATCAAGATGGGCAACCGCCAGGACCACTGCATCATAATGGTTGTGATCAGGGAACTTATCTTCACCGGGAGTTAGGATGTCAATGCCGTATTCATGCTTTACTTCACCGGGATTAGCCCATGGGTCGAACACTTCAACGGCACATCCGAATTTTTTCAGTTCATGGTAAAGGTCAATGACTTTTGAGTTACGGATATCAGGACAATTTTCCTTGAATGTGATGCCGAGGATCAGCACCCTTGATCCTTTGATCATGATCTCTTTGCCGATCATCAGTTTGATTACTTCCCTGGCGATCCAGGCTCCCATACCGTCATTCATCCGCCGGCCGGCAAGAATGATCTCGGGGTGGTACCCTGCTTCTTCGGCTTTCTGGGCGATATAGTAGGGATCAATACCGATACAATGACCACCGACCAGTCCTGGCTTGAATTTCAGAAAGTTCCATTTTGTTCCGGCGGCCTCCAGTACATCGGTGGTGTCGATCCTGAAATAACTGCAGATCTTTGCCAACTCGTTCATAAAGGCGATGTTGATGTCGCGCTGCGAATTCTCGATTACCTTGGCAGCCTCGGCAACTTTTATTGACGGAGCCTTGTGGGTGCCGTTCAGCAGAATCGTACGGTACAGGCTGTCGATCAGGTCTGCTGCTTCGGGAGTGGAGCCGCTGGTGATCTTCTTAATGGTAAGAACGGTGTTTACCTTGTCGCCGGGATTAATGCGTTCGGGAGAGTATCCTGCAAAGAAACATCTGGCTGGTGGTGTTTCCTGCTCACGGCCTGATGTGAAGAAAGTAAGTCCGGAGGTTTTTTCCACCACCGGCAGACAATCCTCCTCTGTGCAGCCCGGGTAAACCGTTGACTCATAGATTACAATTCCCCCCGGCTGTATGACTTTGCCAACGGTTTCGCTGGCCCTGATCAATGGCGTTAGGTCGGGCCGGTTATTTTTATCAACGGGAGTGGGAACTGTAACAATGAAAACATTGAAGCCGGCCATGTCGTCGATCGTGGTGGTAAGAAACAACCCATTTCTTCCTTTTGCAGAACCGGAGGCAGGAATCTCCTGCACCAGAACCGCCTGAAGGTTGCTGTCTTCAACTTCAAGGGTGGCGTCGTGTCCCTGGTTTAACTTGTCGATACGGTCTTTTTTAATATCAAATCCCACGACGGGAAATTTCTTGGCAAATTCAACGGCCAGGGGAAGACCGACATAACCCAATCCGATTACGGCGATACGGAGTTCACTAACTGATGGCAGGATGTTGTACATATTTTATAATGCAAGTGGTTAATAAATCTTAATCAGAAGGTTTCATTTACCTGCTCACGGACCTCCTCGATAAGCAGAGGTGAAATGCTGAGGGTCAGCACCTGGTTCAGATGATCGATACGGATGATCACCTTTTTACGGTTAGATACTGACACCAGTTCCCCGGTCAGGCCGCATAGTTGTCCGGCTTTGATTCTCACCCTGATGCCTGGCTTGAAGTTATCGGGCAGACATTCAACGGGTACATCTGATCCGGTCACGGCTTTAAGGATCTCGATCTGCCGGTCGGGGATAATGGCTGGTTTTCCCGAAAACCATACATAACGCACTGCTCCGGGCGTGTTCAGTGTTTCGTAGTAGTCTTTCATCTCGATCCTGACAAAACAATAGGAACGGATAATCGGTTCATCGATCAGCTTTTTGCGGTCGCTCCAGTGGTGCAGGACCTTTCTGAGCGGAACATAGGCCTCAATACCCTTTTCGATCAGGTTCTCCATCAGTTTCTTTTCCCATCTCGAACGGGTGTAAAGGGCAAACCACGATAGGCCGGATATCGTTTTCCTGCTTTTTTCAGGGCTTGTCGTGCTCTGTTTCAGGGATTTCGGTTCAGTATCTTTATCCGGCAAGTGCAAAAGGTTTGTTTAAGACCGGTCACAGGGTTCAGGGATCGGTTGCTCAGGTTATTTCCCGGCGCAAAGATATAATTTATCCGTATTCTGCAGTGAACAGGAACGAATTGTACACCCCGGCAATGCTCCGGGCTTCCTTCCTAACCTATCGGGAGCGAAAAATGTAATGTTTAACAATTTTTAACATTCGGCTCTTATGCAATGTATGTCAATATGTTATGAGGTTTTTCTGATTTTGTGCAACTAACCCGGAAAAGTGTAATGAGAACCTGAATTTTCTTTATCGAAACACACTTTCGACCTTACTGGTGCATGAAACAGCGGCATAACCGGTCGTTGCCATAGCTAATGCGGACAGTGAGTGAGTAACATACCGGAATTATCATCAGGTACCCTTCGCCAGACCCATATTGCTATTTAAGGGTGAATGATCTATATTTGCACCCCTTCAAAAAATGCCTATGAGTCTTAGAGCAAAAACGACTGAATTAAAAAGACGGATGCACGAAGCCTTTCAGGGAGGCGGCGAGCAGGCCCTTGAAAAACAGAAAGCCTCCGGAAAAATGACAGCCCGCGAGCGAATCCTCGCACTTCTTGATCCAAATTCATTTCATGAGTATGATCTTTTCGTGAAACATGCCGGACAGGATTTCGACATGGACAAGAAATATCTTCCGGGCGACGGTGTCATTACCGGAACGGGGACGATCAGCGCCTGGCCCGTTTGCATTTTTGCCCAGGATTTTACCGTTGCCGGTGGTTCCCTGGGGTACATGCATGCCAAAAAGATCACTAAGATCATGGATCATGCCATGAAGATGAAGGTGCCTCTGATCGGGATCAACGATTCAGGAGGGGCACGTATTCAGGAGGGCGTGAACTCACTGGCCGGTTATGGCGAAATTTTTTACCGCAATACACAGGCTTCAGGAGTGATCCCGCAGATCAGCGTGATCCTGGGTCCGTGTGCGGGAGGTGCGGTTTACAGTCCGGCCCTCACCGATTTTGTGTTCGTGGTCGACAAGATTTCCAAGATGTTCATTACCGGACCGGAGGTAATCAAGACAGTATTGGGTGAGGAGATCTCGATGGAGGACCTCGGAGGCGCCCGCGTTCACGCTGAAATTACCGGGAATGCCCATTTTTTTGCCGAAAGCGAGAAAGAATGTTTCGACCAGATCAAGCGACTGGTTAGTTATATACCCTGGAATAACGAAAAGAAAGCAGAGGTTTTCCCGAAAAAATCCCCCAAGTCAAGGCAGTACAAACTTGATAGCATCTTCCCGACCAACCCCATGCAACCTTACGATGTAAGGGATGTTATCAGGGCCATTGCCGACGACAGCGATTTCTTCGAGATTCAGGAACTGTGGGCCAGCAATATCGTGATTGGTTTTGGCAGGCTTGATGGCCAGACGGTAGGCTGTGTGGCCAACCAGCCCATGGTGCTGGCCGGGGTTCTCGACTGCGACTCGAGCGACAAGGCCGCGCGTTTCATCAGGTTCTGCGACGCGTTCAACATCCCCCTGATCACCTTTGTCGACCTGCCAGGCTACCTTCCGGGGGTTGACCAGGAGCATGCCGGGGTGATCCGCCATGGTGCTAAAGTGCTTTATGCTTACAGCGAAGCCAGTGTTCCCAAGATCACGGTTATTTTGCGAAAGGCCTACGGCGGAGGATACATTGCCATGTGCTCGAACCACCTCAGGGCCGATTTTGTCTTTGCATGGCCAACGGCCGAAATCGCCGTCATGGGACCTGAAGGAGCTGCAAATATCATTTTCCGCAATGAGATCAAAGCCAGCGACAATCCTGATGACACCAGGAAACGCCTTATCGAGGAATACCGCCAGAAGTTCGCCAACCCATATGTGGCTGCGGCTTACGGATATGTTGATGCCGTGATAGAGCCCAATGAAACGAGGAATTACCTCACTCACTCACTGAACCTGGCCCAGGGCAAACGGGAGGTCACCCCGAAGAAAAAACACGGAGTGCCACCATTCTGAGCCCCTGTTCCTGCATTCATGGATACTGTGTTATCAATCTGTTGTAATTAATCGTGCACTATGGACGAACCCCAGGATTTCACCGATTTCAGACTTGAAGAGAATATCTTTTACAGGACCACACTGACCAGGAAATTCCTTAACAGAAAGGCCTATCAGGCGCCCAATTCTAAGAAGATCACGGCATTCATTCCGGGAACCATATTGAAGGTTCATATAAAGGAGGGGCATAAAGTCAAAAAGGGTGATCCATTGGTTGTTCTGCAGGCCATGAAAATGAATAACTTAATCCTGTCGACACGCAACGGGGTGATAAAAAAGATCTATGTAAAGCAGGGTGAGACTGTTCCCAAGCATCACCTGCTGCTTGAACTCAAATAATTTTTTCGACTTTTTTTTTCAGGTCATGCAACCTTTTGCGACCCAATCTGGTCATTATGTATAAGGGCGATAACCTTGCCTGTACATAACACAAGTATTTAACATGAAAGTCCGTGAAATTGACCTTGGGCAGTTAAGGATTGCTTTATCAGACCGCTGTCCGTTTATCAGTTATGCCTGGCTGCGGGGGATCGAAGAGTCAGGATTCATAGCCGCTTATGAGGATATCGAACTTTTTGTCTTTTCTGACGGTTCTCTATCCACCAACACGCTCATAAAGCGAACCCTTGAAGCGGTCATTGCCATACTTCCACCTGCTTACAGCGGCCCGATGCTGCTGAACAGGATGGATCCGATCAGTAAATTTGATGCAACCCGTAACCACCCGTTTTTTATACGTGCTGGCCAGGAAGAAAACTGCATTCAGTTTCTGAAAAGGGTCGATCTCGATTACCGGGTTGCTTGCGCTCATTGCCGCAGGAAAGGGATCCGGCCGGGAACGTTGCTTTCCTTTATGGGTGAGAGAAAAACGCCCTGGAGCAACCCGCCCTCCCCGTCGAAAACAGCATGGCATTCATGGGTTCGCTCAAAGTCATGAAATGCACGACCACCCGGTGTGTGTAAAAAATCTTCTTATCTTTACGATGGGGATTCCCAAACGGGGACCCGGGTGTAACCATTAAGACAACCAACTTGCTCATTAAGAACATATCCTTTGTTTGTAGCAGCCCTTCCCTCAAATTTTGCCCCAGGGAGGTGCTGCCTGAATTTGCCTTTATCGGAAGATCAAACGTTGGAAAATCTTCTCTGCTCAATATGCTGACCGGAAGAAAAGGTATCGCCAAAGTTTCGTCAACCCCTGGAAAAACCAGGCTGATCAACCACTTCAGGGTGGAATCTGAAACAAAGGCCGGTGCAAATGGGAGGGATCTGCCCATGCTGTTCACCTGGTTTCTGGTCGACTTGCCGGGTTATGGATACGCCCGGTTGTCGAAATCCGAGCGGTCGGGGTTTGATGCAATGATCAGAAGCTACCTGCTTAAAAGAGAAAATCTTGCCCTGACTTTTCTGCTCATCGACTCACGGCATGAAGCGCAACGGATCGATCTCGGGTTCATGAACTGGATGGGTGACCAGGATATCGCATTTGCCATAATCTTTACAAAGACCGACAAACTTTCGATGTCACAGTTGTATTCGAATATTGAACGGTACCGTAAAGCGCTTTCGCTCTACTGGTCAGAAGTTCCGCTGATTCTGCCAGCATCAGCAGTTACAAGGCAGGGCCGCAATGAAATCCTGGAAACCATTCGTGAAGCCCTGGTCGAAATTTCCTGATCCTCATACGAAAACCCTTTAACCCTCCGGACGTTTTACCGGCCCAACCTGTAGACCATCTCCTTGACCCATCCGGCCCATTCCTGGTCGGTGCTCGGTTTCCTGAAAGTGGTCCATGGAATGGGATCTCCGACAACGAGGGTGATTGTTTTTCCAAATTGCCGTGTCATTTCATCTACAAGATAGAGCATTTCAATGTTGGCGCCGATTCCCAGCCGTTTTCTCCAGAAAGAGAGATTGTAAAACCAATTGGAATTACGTCCATCAACATAAACAGGTATAACATCTCGCTGATATTTCCTGGCTTTTTTGATGAAGGTATTTTTCCAATCCAGGTCCCTGATCGCATATCGTTTGCTGATGATACTTGTGCGAGAAATGGTTACCTCATGTTCCGGGGCCAGTATTGGCCGCTGACCGTCATGAATTTCACCGTTCATCGCAAGGTGTCTTCGTCCCTCTGCCAGGATTGATTTCACCGGTTGTTTCCGTGAAACAAGACCTGCCGGGAAAAATGGTATCATCTTTTCTGAAGCGAATGTTTCATCGATCAACCGTGCGTTCTCGGTATTTTTTCCGTGCTTGTTGATCGGTATGAAAAGGGGTCTCAGACCAGGAACATAAAGCAAAAGGTCGTTTACGGGGAAGATAATATCGTTGCGTGCCCGGCCAAGCTCCTGCATCAGGGCCATGCCGTCGAGTCCGCCCAGCGGATGATTGGCCACCACGATGTATCGGCCGGTAGGAGGGATGAGCGGGGGGGGCTGACCGGGATCGCCGGAAAGATTCTGCCGGCCGTCCTTTATCTGAACTTTCACCCCAAATTCACTGAGAATGGCCTCTACGAAAGGCAAACCAATTTTATCGCGGTGCTTCCAGATATAATCGTTTACCGCCTCCTGATGGATAATCCGTTTAAGGTACGAAAACACAAATCGTGGGATCAGCCTGAGTAATTTCGGATTTTTATCGGCAAAAACCTTCTCAATATCGATCAGCTTCCGCTTTATTTCATATGGATTATCTGTGTTCATGAATGATCGGTTGACGTCAGAAAGAATGCCTGGCATCCGGATACAAAGGCCGGGCTGAAAAAAACCTGCTGATCACAATGCAAACTTAAGGAAATCCCGTTAATGCGTTTGACGCAATATGGCTTTTATTGCATATCTTTGTCAGCACAGTCCTTAAGGATATGGAAACCATCATCGATCCGGTCGACAAAAACCTGCTCGAGGCAGAGTTGACCGAATGTATTTTTCTCCGGAACACCAACAACGGACGTAATAAAATTTTCGTTTTTACTGCGCACGATTCCCCTAACCTGATGGCAGAGGTGGGAAGACTCCGGGAGATAACCTTCAGGGATGCGGGAGGAGGTACAGGTAAGGCGACGGACATCGATGAATTCGATGTCATGGAGGTTCCCTTTCACCAACTTATTGTCTGGGACCCTGTGGAACGGGAGATCACCGGCGGATACCGTTTTATTCACGGGCGCGATATCGTTTGCGACAAGGGGGGGTGCCTCCACAGTGCAACATCCGAGCTGTTCAGCTTTTCAAACCGTTTTATCCACGATTACCTTCCTGAAAGCATAGAGTTGGGGCGGTCTTTTGTGCAGCCCAATTACCAGCCCCTGGTTAATTTCAGAAAGGGTATGTATTCGCTTGATAACCTGTGGGACGGATTGGGAGCCATGATTATTGAAAATCCCGATGTGAAATATTTCTTCGGGAAGATGACCATGTATCCTGATTACAACCGGATGGCACGGGATATCGTCTTGTTCTTTCTGCGGAAATACTTCCCCGACGTTGAATCGCTGATGACTCCCCGCGAACCGGTGATATGCGAAACACCGGATGAGGTAATCGCCAGGATCTTTTCGGCCGGTACTTATGAGGACAATTACAAGATACTGGTCCAGGAGGTGCGCAGACGGGGTGAACTTGTACCTCCGCTGGTGAATGCCTATATGAACCTGTCGCCTACCATGCGAACCTTTGGAACCGCTATCAATCGTGGCTTTGGAGATGTTGAGGAAACAGGTATTTTAATCCATATCAACGATATCTATCCACGAAAAAAAGAACGCCATCTTAAATCTTACATTCAACGGCTCTCCTCTCTGAAAGGGCTGAGATGGCGTCGCAGAAAATAGAAAAACCCCTTTCGTTGTTTATCCCCGCTTCATTGAATGCCTGCACCGGTGGGTGCGATCATCAGGGATGTTGGACTACGAAAGGGGCTGAACCCCGCTGGTGCAAACTGTCAGACAGTGGCAACTGCAGGTGCTAAAGCCTTCTTCATCAGTTTTCTCTTGAGATTCGATGCTTTGTTCTTATGAATGACATTCTTCTTGGCCAGTTTGTCAATTTGCGACAGGACCTTCGGCAGGTCTTTTACGACGGTTTCCGTGTTTTCTTCCTCACGCAGTTTTTTCACCGCGTTGCGAACTGTACGACCCTGGTAACGGTTTAATGTTCGTTTTGTTTTGGTACTGCGAATGCGCTTTTCTGAACTCTTGTGATTGGCCATGATTAATGTTGATTTCAAATTGGGGTGCAAAGATACAACCTTCTACTGAATTAACCAAATATTCCGGAGTCCTGAATTAATCATTCACCTGCGAAGATCTTTCGCCGGTAATGAATATTGACAGGTTTCAGAGACGGTTGTTACTCAGTGGCAGGTGCAATGGGTTCGGCAGCAGGGGCGGCAGTCTTGTTTGCCGGTTTTTTAGGAGCCTTCTTTGTCTTTCCAACTGCAGATTTTTTTGCTGCTGGTTTTTTTGTAGGTACAACCGGGGCCGGTGCCTCAACCGGTTGCAGAACCGGGGTGTTTTTTTTGGCTTTCGGGGCCTTCGGACTGGCTTTTTTGCCTTTTTTCCGGGTCTTGGGTTCGGGTTTTACATCCGTGGTTTTGGCTTCACTCTTGGGTCTTCCCGGTTTCCGGCCACTCTTTTTTGCAGGTTTCTCTTCAGTGGCTTTCACCTGCTCGGAGGTATCGAGTTTCTTCAGGATATTCCTGATCTCAATAACGTAATTTTCCGCGTCGGCCAACTCCATTTCATAATGATTTTTCAGGAATTCAAGTTCGTTTTCACTGAATTTGATGGATTTCATAGTGATCCGTTTTGGTTAAAAGTGTGTAAATGTAAAGAAATATTTTAATACATATAACTCTGAACAGATTATTGTCTTAATCGTACTTCGGTGATCCCGGCTCCTCCCTGTTCTATTGCTGCATCGGTGGCCGATTTCACCTCTTTTCTCGTCCTGAGGTAATTGCGCGTAACCTGTCGCAGGATGCCGTTGCCTTTGCCATGCAATATCCTTACCTCGGGGATTGAGAGCAATACCGCATCGTCGATGTAACGCTGCAGATCGGAAAGCGCCTCCTCGGCCCTCTTTCCGCGGAGGTCGAGGGTTAGCGAGAATCCGGTCAGTTTCCGGTGAAGGTCATCAATATAGTTTTGAAAACGATGGGGTGGTGCTTTGCTCCCGACCAGGTCGGAACTGATCGGCGGTTTTTTTTCATCCGCCAACACAGGATTCACCTGATGTGTTTCCGCAGGCTCGTCATTACGGGTATCAAGAAGTTTTTGTTTTGTTTCGTTCAGCAGTTCGCGTGCTGCCTTGGTTTTCTCCTTTTCTGCCTGCGACTCCCTGATTTCCCTGATGGTTTTTTCGATAATCCTGTTCGAATCGCTCAATAACCTGCGGGCCTCCTCCCTGGCCTGGTCGAGTATCTCCTTTTTTTTCAGGTTCAGGTCGGTCGTAAGTTTTTCATATTTACCGATCAACTCTGCCAGAAACTCATCCGCCATTTTCAGTGTGACCGATTGCTGCCCGATTTCCCGCTTTTCAACCTCCAGGTTCTGCAACTCCCTGTCAAAATCAAGCTGGCTTCTCCCCGTCTTTTGCCTTGCCTGCTGCAGAATTTCCTCCGGGAATCCGATGTCGTGCGCGATCTCGAAAGCAAAAGAACTTCCGGGTTTGCCGATAAGTAGCTGGTAGAGCGGCTTCAGTCGGTTCAGGTCGAAAAGCATGGCGCCGTTGACAATGCCCGGCTCGCGACCGGCCAGAAGTTTCAGATTGGAGTAATGGGTGGTTACGACCCCCCATGCGCCTTTGCTGTTCAGCGCCTCAAGCGTGGCTTCTGCAATGGCACCTCCCAGCGAAGGGTCTGTACCCGTTCCAAGTTCATCGATCAGAAAAAGTGAACTGTTGGTGACATTTTCAACGAAATATTTCAGGTTTTTTAACTTGGAAGTATATGTGCTCAGATCATTGTCGATCGATTGTTCATCACCTATGTCGATCAGGATTTGCCTGAAAATGCAAAACTCGCTGTCTTCCTGCACCGGTGGAAGAAGTCCGCATTGGAACAGGTACTGGACCAGACCTGTGGTTTTCAGACAAACCGACTTTCCTCCGGCATTCGGTCCCGAGATGATCAGGATCCGCTGATCGTGTTGTAACTGAAGGTCGAGTGGTACAATCTTTTTACCCTGTCGCTGCAAGTGCTGCATTAACAGCGGATGCCTTGCCTTTGACCACCTGAATCCAACCGGCTGATCGGAAACCTTATCAGTGTTGATATATGGATTCACCCCTTCGATGTCGATGGCATAACGGGCTTTGGCACGAATGAAGTCCATATGGCCGAGGAACTGGTAATCACCAAGCAGCGATTCAATGTCGGTTCTTATGCGGTCGGTCATCAGGGTGAGAATCCTGATGATTTCACGACGTTCGGCGTATTCGATTTCCCGTATCTCGTTGTTGGTTTCGAAAATATCGGCAGGTTCAATATATACAGTCTGGCCCGTTGAGGATTCGTCATGTACGAATCCCTGTATTTTTCTCTTGTGTGCGCTGACCATCGGGATCACCAATCGACCATTCCTGATGGTCACTTCGGCGTCGTCGGGGGTCCAGCCGGATTGCTTTGCGGTTTTGAAACTCTGCAAAACACGCCTTTCTACCGCAGCCATCTTCTCTTTTTTCTCACGCCTCAGCCTCTGCAGCTCCGGCGAAGCATTGTCCCTGATCCCAGTCTTCTCGTCCAGAATGCGGTCAACCTGGCTGATCACATCCGGGGCAGGATTTAAAAGAAACGCAAAAGACTCCCGGTCAAACGACCAGGGTTGTCCGCTTTTCACATGTTTAATCCGCTTATGTTGTACCGTTGATTGTTCCGGATTCTCATTTGCTGAATGTTTTACCTTCGACTGGTGTCTAAGGTCCGGATGTGTTAAACCTGCACCGGCAGCATCTACGTGATTTTCACGGGGATCTGTTGAATGCGCTGTAAATCCTGGTATGCGACCGGCCAGCCTGGGATATTTTACAGCCCTGGCGAGCAGAAATTGTTTCAGGTTAAGAATGGTGATGAGCGAAAGACGAAGCTCTGACAACTGCTCAGGTTCCATGTAAGTTCCGGGTATCCTTATCCTGAGTAGTTCATCGGTTAGGTCGTAGTAGTCCTGCGACGGAAGAGGTTCCCCGGATAAAAGGATCTCTTTCATTTCGGTGGTCTCTGCAAGCCATCCGCGGATGATTTCGACATCGTCGGAGAAATGGACCTCGTCAACACGCTGCTGGCCTGCCAATGAAAGGCATAGGGATTTTAGAATCTTCCGGATTTCGCCGAAACCAAGTTTATCTTCAAATGAGACCGGATATAACATAATGATGCAAAATTATAAATATTCAGGGATTTGATTTTTTTTGTAAATTTGCATCTTGTTACAAAATTCACAACACGGCAATTAAGTAATTCAAATTCAACATATTATGACAAAGCAAAAAAAATTCTTATCATGTGACGGGAACCAGGCAGCATCACACATGGCTTATATGTTCAGTGAAGTGGCAGCCATATATCCGATCACACCTTCGTCGAACATGGCTGAAAATGTGGATGAATGGGCTGCACACGGGCGTAAGAACATTTTCGGCGACGAAGTTAAAGTGGTTGAAATGCAGTCTGAAGCCGGCGCAGCAGGGGCTGTCCATGGATCGCTGCAGGCTGGCGTCCTCACAACAACCTTTACTGCTTCACAGGGTTTGCTCCTGATGATACCCAACATGTACAAAATGGCTGGCGAGTTGCTTCCTGCCGTGTTCCATGTGAGTGCCCGTACGGTGGCCGCCCATGCCCTGTCGATCTTCGGCGATCACAGCGACGTTTATGCCACGCGCCAAACCGGTTTTGCCATGCTGGCCACCGGTTCAGTACAGGAGGTGATGGACCTTGCCGGTGTTGCCCACCTTTCGGCCATCAGGCTCCGTTTGCCTTTCCTTCACTTTTTCGACGGGTTCAGGACCTCGCATGAGATCCAGAAAGTGGAGATGTTCGAAAACGAGGACATGGAGAAACTGATCGACTGGAAAGCACTCCAGGAATTCCGCGACCGGGCCCTCAACCCGGAGCATCCGGTGACCCGCGGCACGGCCCAGAACCCCGACATCTTTTTCCAGGCCAAGGAAGCGGTGAACAGGTTTTATGAACCCGTTCCCGACGTCGTGGAGGGATATATGCAGGAAATTACCAAACTGACAGGCAGGGTATACCATCCCTTTACCTATTATGGTCACCCCGAAGCGGAAAATATCGTCATCGCCATGGGATCTATTACCGATACTACCAAGGAGGTGATCGACTACCTCATGGCCGGCGGTGAGAAAGTGGGTCTCATTTCAGTGCATCTCTACCGGCCTTTTTCGGCAAAGTATTTCTTCAATGTATTGCCAGCCAGCGTGAAACGCATCTGCGTACTCGACCGTACCAAGGAACCGGGAGCCAACGGCGATCCCCTTTACCTTGATATCCGCGATCTTTTCTACGACCGCGAGAACCGTCCGATGATCATTGCCGGACGGTACGGCCTGAGTTCAAAGGATACCACCCCTTCACAGATCGTCACTGTCTTCAACAACCTTAAGGCTAAAGAACCCAAGAATCATTTCACGGTGGGTATCATCGACGATGTCACCTTTAAATCGCTTCCGCTGATGCCTGAAATCGACATCTCACCGGCAGGCACCTATTCAGCAAAATTCTACGGTATTGGTTCTGACGGAACGGTCGGAGCAAATAAAAACTCTATCAAGATCATCGGCGACAACACCGATAAATATGCCCAGGCCTATTTTGCCTATGATTCAAAGAAATCGGGAGGGGTTACCGTATCGCACCTGCGTTTCGGCGATCAGCCCATCCGGTCGCCTTACCTCGTCATTACCCCCGACTTTGTGGCTTGCCATGTTCCGGCTTACCTTGATAAATACGATATGCTCAAGGGACTGAAGAATGGTGGCACTTTCCTGCTTAACTCGATCTGGGATGCTGATGAGACCAAACGACGCCTGCCCGACCACATGAAGAAGTACCTGGCCGATCATAAGATCAATTTCTACATTATTGATGCGACCAAGATTGCCGATGAGATTGGTTTGGGTAACCGTACCAACTCGATCATGCAAAGCGCTTTCTTCAAGGTTTCACAGGTTATTCCTTTCGAGAAGGCCGTTACCGACATGAAAAAGGCAATCTATAAAACCTATGGCCGCAAGGGTGAAGAAATTGTCCAGATGAACTATGCCGCTATCGATCGCGGCGGTGAGCTGACCAAAATAGAGATCCCTGCCGAATGGTCAAAGATCGAAGTGAAACCAAAGGAATCGAAATTTACAGATCCTTTTATCAAAGCGATTTTCGAACCGGTCAGTTCAATGGACGGCGACGATATCCCGGTCAGTGCTTTTGTTGGACGCGAAGATGGGACCTTCCCCTGCGGTACAACCCAGCTTGAAAAGCGAGGAATCGCCGTGAATGTTCCGATCTGGCTTCATGAAAACTGTATCCAGTGCAACCAGTGTGCCTATGTATGTCCGCACGCCGCCATCCGTCCTTTCCTCCTGAATGAGGATGAAAAGAAGAAAGCTCCGTCAGGAATGACTACCTTGAAGGCGGTTGGAAAGGAACTCGCAGGGCTTGAATTCCGTATCCAGGTCAGCACCCTCGACTGCACCGGCTGTGGAAACTGTATCGATGTATGCCCCGCCAAAACAAAGGCACTCGAATTCCGTGACCTCGGATCACAACTTCCGGAGATGGAGAACTGGGATTATCTGATCGACAATGTGACCTATAAAACAGACGTTATCGACCGGTTTAAGACATTCAAGAACAGCCAGTTTGCACAACCTCTTTTTGAATTCTCCGGAGCCTGTGCAGGTTGCGGTGAAACTCCTTATATTAAACTGCTTACCCAGTTGTTTGGCGAAAGAATGATCATCTCGAATGCCACGGGTTGTTCCTCGATTTATGGCGGTACCGCACCCTTTACGCCTTACCGGGCAAATACCGAGGGTCACGGACCGGCCTGGGCCAATTCGTTGTTTGAGGACAATGCCGAATACGGTTACGGAATCGCGGTTGGTATCGCGCAGCTTCGCAAGCGTATGGCTTCGAAGATGCGTGCCGCCATCAAGGAAAATATATTGAACGCGGATCTGCTTGCCGCAATGAGGGAGTGGATAGACGGAATGTACAACGCCGAAGCTTCAAAGGTTGCAACCCAGAAACTGCTTGCTTTGCTTCCTAACGATAAGAGTCAGCTGGCCAGCGACATTCTTAGTCTCCGTCAGTACCTCGTCAAGAAATCGATCTGGATCATCGGTGGCGACGGATGGGCTTACGATATCGGCTATGGCGGACTCGATCACGTTATTGCATCGGGCGAAGATATCAATATCCTCGTTCTTGATACCGAGGTCTATTCCAACACCGGTGGTCAGTCTTCAAAATCGACACCGGTGGGGGCTGTTGCCAAATTTGCCGCATCTGGGAAAAAGGTCAGGAAAAAGGACCTGGGCGCGATGGCCATGACCTATGGTTACGTCTATGTGTCGCAGGTGGCCATGGGCGCCAATAACAGCCAGCTGTTCAGGGCCGTGAAAGAGGCCGAATCCTACAACGGACCCTCCCTGATCATTGCTTATTCACCCTGTATCAATCATGGACTGCGTGCAGGAATGGGTAAGGCCGAAGAGGAGATGGACCGTGCGGTGGCATCAGGTTACTGGCAGCTGTACCGTTACAACCCGCTCAATGGGAACGAAGGGAAAAACCCGTTCACCCTTGATTCAAAGGAACCTGACTGGAACCATTTCCAGGAATTTCTGAACAGTGAGGTACGCTATACTTCGCTTAAAAAGATGTTCCCGGAGGAAGCTGAAGTCCTGTTCAAAGCGGCAGAGGAAAACGCCCGCTGGCGTTTCGAACATTACCGGCGTCTGGCCGACATGAAATACGAGAAATAGGCGGGAACGGGCTTCCTGCCTTCTCCTATTCGACATGATATGCCAGGTTTACAACAGATATCCTGAAAATTAACTTTTATTTTTACTTTTGTAAAAGACTAAAAACAATTTTTATGGCAGAATTAACAACCAAATATATGGGGCTTCAACTGAAGAATCCCATCATTGCCGGAGCAAGTAACCTGGTAAAGGATATAGATAACTGCAGGAAAATGGAGGAAGCAGGAGCTGCGGCCATTGTTTATAAAACCCTCTTTGAAGAACAGATTGAACTGGAGCAATTGCAGCTGAACGAGGAACTGAATCAGTACAATGAGCGGCACGCCGAGATGATCAGCCTGTTTCCGGATATTGCACACGCCGGCCCGCGCGAACACCTGGGTCACCTCCGTAAAGTGGTCGATGCCGTCAATATCCCCGTCATTGCCAGCCTGAACTGTACATTCGATGAAACATGGGTCAATTATTCACGCCAACTTGAACAAACCGGCATCAACGCACTTGAGCTCAATTTCTATGCGGTGCCCGGCGATTTCAAGCGCGAGGGAAAGACCATCATCAATGAACAACTGGATGCCATTAACGAGGTGAAGAAAAACGTGAGGATTCCCGTCAGTGTGAAATTAAGTCCATTCTATGCGAACGCATTAATGGTGATCCAGAATATGTACTACGCAGGGGTGGATGGCTTTGTTCTGTTTAACCGCTTGTTCCAGCCTGACATTGATGTTGAAAAAGAACAGCATCATTATCCCTACAACCTGAGTCACGAAGAAGATAACCGTTTGCCCTTAAGGTTCATCGGACTGCTCTACGGAGAAATCAGGGGTTCACTTTGTGCAAATACCGGGGTCTTTACCGGTAAGGATGTCGCCAAAATGATCCTGGCCGGGGCCGACTGTGTTCAGGTGGTAAGTACTGTTTACAAGCATGGTATCGGTCATATCAGCCAGATGCTCAATGAACTTTCCGGCTGGATGGATAATAAAAATTACCGGACCATCGAGGAGTTCAAAGGCAAACTGTCGAGAAAATCGATGAAGGATCCCTTTGCCTATAAAAGGGCTCAGTACATTGATATCCTGATGAAAAGCGAGGAGATATTTAAAAAGTACCCGATGATTTAATAAGGAATTGTTAAAAAAAAAAGAGGCCCCCGGGGGCCTCTTTTTTTTACCTGATCTCGATTTCGTAGAGCGACCGGGCCTGTATTCCTTTCATTTCGCGGATCTCCTTCATGTATTCATATAACTGGTAGTCGGGACCCAGTATCTCCCGAATCTTAGAGGAGGGATCAACACCCATCAGTTCACTGATCAGTTCTTCAAACCATTCTTTCTGCTCCGGTAAGGAGATCAGCCGGTAATCCTTTATCCCTGCCATCGAAGCAGCCAGTTCCACCGATCGTGTAAGGCCTCCGAATTCATCCAGCAGTTTGATCCTCTGAGCATCAATGCCATTCCATATGCGTCCCTGTCCGATACTGTCTACCTGCGCTTTACTGATCTTCCTCCCTTCGGCCACTTTGCCGGTAAAAACATCGTAAATATGATCAACATCTTTCTGGATCTTTTTTTCCTGGTAGGGCGTCAGGGGTTTTACAACAGATATGTAATCGCTGTTAGGGTTGGTCATAGCCCGGTCGAAAGTGATGCCCAGTTTTTTCGAAAATAATCCCTCCATATTGGGAACCACCCCGAAAACTCCGATGGAACCTGTAAGGGTGGTTGGATTTGCCACAATCCTTGATGCGGCACAGGCAATGTAGTAACCTCCGCTTGCTGCCACATCGCCAAATGAGGCAACCACCGGTTTTGCCTGACGGGCAAGGTCAATCTCGCGCCAGATCACATCACTGGCCAGTGCACTCCCCCCTCCTGAGTTGATCCTGAACACGATGGCTTTAACTTTTTCATCCTCTCTTGCTTTCCGGATGGCTTTTGAGATCCTTTCCGAACCAATGCTTTCATCATCACCCTCTCCGCTTCCTATTGATCCGCTGGCATAAATGACTGCGATTTTCTCCGAACTGAGACCTTGCTTTCTTTTCTCAGGCACACTGGTATAACTGGCGTCTGAAACGGTGCTGAGTTTCTTGCTTTCAGCAACATTCATCTTCTTTTTCATCTCCCTGATCAGCTCATCTTTGTAGACCAGCTGATCGACGAGTCCAGCCTTCACGGCATCGGCCGCTGTCTCAATTTTCAGGCTGTCAGCAATTGCAGACAGTGATGATTTGCTGATTTTCCTGCTTTCAGAGATGTCGGCAAGCATTTTATTCCAAATTCCATTGATCAGTTCGGTGATCTGCTTCCGGTTCTCAGGACTCATTTTTTCGAGAAAAAGAGGCTCTGTTGCAGCTTTGAACTTACCATGCCGGATGATCTGCATTTTTACATCGATTTTGTCGAGCAGACCTTTGATGAAGGTTAATTCGGCTGCAAGTCCCTTGAATTCAAGGCTTCCCTCAGGATTCAGGAACACCCGGTCGGCCACCGATGCCAGGTAATAGGCACGCTGGCTGTAACTTTCACTGTATGCCCAGATGAATTTTCCCGAGGTCTTAAATGCCATCAGTGCATCCCTGATCTCCTCAAGTGTTGAAATTCCTGCGGGAATATCGGTGAGATCAAGATAGATCCCCGTGATATTTTCATCGTGTTTCGCCTTGCGGATATTATCCAGGAGCTCATTCAGACCTGTCATCTTCCCTGGCCCGCTCAGGTCGAAGGTAAACTTCATCGAGGGAGCCCGGTCAACAATTGGTTTGTCGAGCCTCAGGTGAAGCAGCGTATTCTTTGTGATCACCGTTTCATCACTGGAGGCGGATGCAATGATGGCAACAAGTATGATGATACTGATAAAAACTGAAAGCACCATCAGCAGGAATGTCCCCAGCATGCTGGCGAACATGAATTTAAAAAAATCTTTCATGGCAGAGAAGTTGATATGGAACAAATGTAAGAAATTCTGGATACTTTGATGACGGATGACTGGTGAGGTTACATTTTTCAATGTTAATTTTCATACACTTTTATCTTTATTGAAGACCAGTTAACAACATTTTGTGGAAAATAATCCAGGCTCACCGGTCTGTTTTTCATCTATTTCAGGTATTATTGCCGATTAAAGATCTTACGGTTCAATGCCTAAAATGATTTTATTCCTGCTTACTGTTTTTCAGCTGTGTTATACGGCAACGCTTTTTGCCTCAGATCCGCCGTCAAAGAGCTCAAAAACTGCATCTTCAGGCACTTCTGATTACGAGTTGAGCCTCATTCGCAGGGCCGATAAGATTATCAGGAGTAGTGAAGCCATAAAGGCAGGATCAGGTAAAACGGTCAGCAATGGTGGTTCAGCAAAAAAGGTCGCGTCGGGAAACTCCGCGAAAACCTCACCCGCTAAAAAAGGTGCTGAAAAAACCGTTGTTGTTCGCGATGTGAAAATCATCCAAACAGGAAAGAGCGGTCATGATCAGTTGGTGAGGTTTGTCATAAACCAAAACCCCGGTCTCGATCCCGGTTATGTCCATAAACTGGCGGCGATGTATATCCATGAAAGCCGTCGCGAGGGGATCAACCATGATGTGGCATTTTGTCAGATGTGTCTTGAAACGGGATTCCTGACCTTTACCGGTTCGGTGAGCCGGTATCAGAATAATTTTTGCGGACTTGGGGCTACGGATGCCTGGACGGCAGGCGACTGGTTCAGAAATATGGAAGAAGGGGTCAGAGCACACATACAGCATCTGAAAGCCTATGCCAGCCTCGATCCGATCGTTCCTCCACTGGTTGATCCCCGGCTTGGACTTGTGCCGCGCGGAACGGTCAGAACCGTCGGTGACCTTACCGGGCGTTGGGCTTCAGATCCGGATTACGGGAAGAAGATCTCAGGATTGATCGTAAAAATGCACGCGCAGTAGGATTGAGATGGAGACAGTGATCTTATTGACAGGAAGCAACATGGGCGACAGGCTCGGGTTCCTTAAAAATGCCGGTGAAAGGTTGGGCGATCTGATTGGCAGGATTACGGCATCTTCGGCGGTTTATGAGTCAGCACCCTGGGGATTTGACGATTCGAAGAATTTTTTTAACCAGGTGATCGCAGTAGAAACTGTCATGGAGCCGGAAGAGGTACTTACAACCGTTCTATCTATTGAAAGATCATTGGGCAGGACCAGGCTGGTTGATGTTCCGGTATGTGACCAAAACTGCTCTGCTCCGGCCGGATCTTTGATCAATAATACCCCGGAAGTCATGCGAAATGCTGGTGAGGGAATGCATTACCAGTCGAGGACCATCGACATCGACATCCTTTTTTACGGCCAGCGGATGATCTTCACTGAACACCTGGCGATTCCCCATCCGAGGTTACACTTAAGAAAATTTACGCTTGTCCCGCTGATGGAGATATTTCCTGATTTTATCCACCCACTGATGAAAATGAATGTCACCGAACTGGCACGAACCTGTCCCGACCTTTCAGAAGTACATCGTGTGGAGGAGTCCTGCATGAATGATCCCGATTAGGAGCAGCGAGCTTTTTGTTCGACCAACGGTGTGAAAATTACCACCCTATGAATCAGAGTATATATCATTATATTGTAATCGAAGGAAATATCGGGGCGGGAAAAACATCGCTGGCTACCAGAATGGCAGCTGATTACCAGGCGAGGCTGATCCTCGAACAATTCGAGGAAAATTCGTTCCTGCCAAAATTCTACGAAGACCCGGTGCGTTATGCATTTCCGCTCGAACTGTCGTTTCTTGCCGATCGCTACCAGCAACTCAAGAACCAGTTTCAGGCTGCAGACCTGTTCAGTCCGTTCACCATTGCCGATTATTTCATTTTCAAATCGCTGATCTTTGCCAGCAGAAACCTCGAACCACTTGAATTCGGACTGTATTCGAAGCTTTTTTCGATCGTAAGTTCAGTGGTTCCGAAACCTGACCTCATTGTTTACCTATACCTTGACCTGGAGAGCCTGAGGAAAAACATTCAGAAAAGGGGAAGGACCTATGAACAAAACATACAACTGGATTACCTTGAAAAGATTCAGCAGGGGTATCTCGAATTTCTGAAACAGCAGCAAGATCTGCGGGTGCTTCTGATTGACACAAACGGGCTCGATTTTGTGGCGAGAGAGGAAGATTATCAATGGATCACCAATATAATTTTAAAGCCGTACCCGCTGGGTATTCACAGGATTGAAAGCGTCATGAGATAAAAAAAAAGACCGCTCCAGAGGGGCGGCCTTTTTTTTTCTCAGCAAACTAACTATTTAACAATGTTCTGGAATTCAGGAGTGTTGGCAAAGTTATAGAATTCGCGATCACCTTTGGCCTGGGCTTTCAGATCAGGATTTTTGCAGGCTTTGGTGAGATTTTCATAGAGACCCTTGCTGTTATTGCTGCGTGCAGCGGCAATGGCCAGCAGGTAGAAGGTCTCGGGAGTTTCAGGAGCACATTTAAGGGTGGTTTCGGCAGCAGCGGTGTTACCCGAAACAAGCTGGGCGAGACCAAGGTTATAGGTGCACTTGGCGTTTCCGAGCAACTGAAGGGCTTTGTTGTAATCGCCTTTCGGGATCAGCTGGATACCCTGGTTGTAATTGGTGTTTTCTCCAAGCTGTGCTGCTTTCTTAAACTGCGCTTCAGCTTTCTTCAGGTCCTTCTGTTTGGCGGCAACCACACCGATGTTGTTCTCAATGACACCGTTGTTGGGATTTGCTGTTTGGGCTTTTGCCAGCAGTTCGCCTGCCTTGGCAAGGTTTCCTTTGTTTATCTGTGCCACAGCGTCGTTGTTGAGGGCTTTCCAGTTGGTTGGGTTCTGTTTGACGGCATTGTCAAGGATAACCGCTTTAACGTTATTATCAGTGGTAAGGGTGGCAGCGTAAAGCAGTTCTTCGACCTTCAGTTTCTCAGGATTCGACTGAGCATACTGGAGCAGTTCGGCATCCGTGAAACGAGGTTCATAAAGGGTGGCAGTGATTTCGGAGCGACGGAGCGACGGTAGGAGATCTTTTTCAATTTCAGGATAGATCAGGATCATGTTGCGGATTTCCTGCTCTTTCTTGGCAGCGTCAGCATTTGAGTTGATCACATTCAGGATCTTGTCCTTGTCCTTCATGGTCGAGTTCTGGACATTCTTCAGGAATCCGTTCCAATCCGGTCCGTGATGCTGGAGGGTCATGTTGACATCTTTTCCGGCGGCTTCAACAGCGGCTTTAACGGCTTTCTTATCCTTGTTGTCCTTGTTGGCTTCCTTGGCCCATGTCTGGAATTGATCGATCATCCATTTGTTGCCGCTCTTCGAACGATTTTCCGACAGGTTGGCATTGAAGGTTTCTTCTCCTTCGGGTGATGCATAACCATGCATGGCAATGTCCTTGATCTTCCATCCCTGTTTCACAAATGCATTGAGGTCGTTCAGTTTAGCTTTGGCTTCGTCGGTCTTGTTGATACCGAATTTCATATCGAGATCATACTTGTTTTTCTTGAAGTAGATCGTACCGGTCTTTGAAACAAGTACCTCTTTCTGATAACCGTGATCTGAGATAAGGGTCAGTTCATCATGCAGGATGCGGGTAGGAGTGTAGATCACGCCGGGGGCAAGGTCACGTTTCGGCAGGTCGACGAATTTGGCCTTCACCTTGATTTCATCCTTCTTGAGCAGCACTTTTTCCTTTGCCTCATATATGACAGGGGCTACCGAAAGCATTGAGGTGTTCATCTCGGGTTTGTAAGGGAATATACAGGTGTAGGTGAATGTTCCACCTTCCTTGTACTTGATCATGGTACCCTGGCCGGTGAGTTTTTCGCCATACAGATGGGTGGCACAGGGCATTTCATACTGGCCACCTTCATAGGTAAGCACCGGATGGAAATACATGGCTGCTGTGGGGCAGAAATACTTCGGAGGAACGGTGCCTTTTACAGTAACGACAACTGAATCGCCTTTTTCTGAAAGCACTGGCGGAGTGGTTTCATATTTGATCAGCTCGTAATTCTTGGCCATGTTCTTAAGATCGCAACCGCCGGTGAATTTGTATGTGAGACCAAGGTTAATGCCGCTGTACATGTCGTTGATCACCTGTTTTTCACCACCTTCTGTTGCATCAAGGAAGTCGCTGCTTCTCCATCTCCATAGAATTTCAGGGTTGATCGACCAGTGTTTGCTGAGGTTCAGGTCGAACCCGATACCGGCAACAGCCTTGAATTCCATGTTCCATCCACCGATCCCGCTGTTATTACCGTAGCCGTTATTGGCATCGCCTTTATGGCCGGGATAACCGACATAACCAATAACAACATCGGGGACTCCGTTGGTTTCCTTAACACCCTGTGTGTGATCAAGACCAATGCCGGCGATCAGGTAGGAGGAGAAGAACCTTTCCGGTTTGTATCCCATAATCCAGTTGATCCAGTTGATGGTTGCCTCGAGGTCGGCTTCAATTACCCATGCTTTCATGTTCTGGGATACCCGGTAATTGTTCTTTTCGTTGGCTTCCTTGGCTTTTGGCAGAAATTTGTCATCCACAGAAGCTGACAGGGGAACCCAGCCACCCCTGAAACGGGCGCCGATCACTCTGGAAAACTGCCTGGTAACCGATCCGCCAGCACCGAACATCCATTTGTCATTAAAGAAAATGTTCTTAGAAAGGTCGCCGTTAAACTGGTCCATGGCTCCGTATGCAGTGATTGCCCAATACTTGTAAGTTGATTGCTTTTCACACTTTGAAGTCTTGGTTTTTTCTGCCTCTTTCTTTGGGGCTTCAGTCGTCTGGGCCTGGCCATAGGTTAAAATGGACACAAAAAACGCCAGTATGACGACCAGGGTTACCGATAATGGTTGATACAATTTTTTCATACGCTCATGAATTTGGATTATAGTTTTATGTTAGCTTACTGAAATAGCAAATATAATATTAATAAAAAGGAATTCAATCAATAATCAGGAATTAAAATAAACAAAAAACAGTTAATATTTTCAATTAACTCAAATACAATTAGTTATATGTTCCTTGTGCAATTTGGTTGTAAAATTAACAAATTTTGTTTCAACAAAAACAAATTTTTCACACAATGGTTGTACGATAAATAGTTACGGAGGTTTCAAATATCCTTAAAAAAATCATTTTTCAGGAAAAGGTCCCAGACAACGATACCGGCTGCAACGGATACATTAATGGAATGTTTGGTGCCAAACTGAGGTATCTCGATACATTCATCAGCCTCTGTAAGAACCTCATCTTCAATGCCATTAATCTCATTTCCAAAAATCAGGGCTAGTGGCGTCCTCCGGGGTGGATTGAACCGGTCGAGGCTGATGCCCCCTTCAACCTGTTCAACGCAAATGATCCTGAATCCCTCTTGTTTCAGTTTGGCAACAGCATCGCGGGTTTGGGCGAAATATTTCCATGCTACCGATTCCGTTGCTCCCAGCGCCGTTTTGTGGATCTCGCGGTGGGGAGGCGTGGCCGTGATACCGCAGAGATGCAGTTCGCGGACCCTGAATGCATCGGCGGTGCGGAAAACACTGCCAACATTGTTCTGGCTGCGTATATTATCAAGAACGATCACGACCGGGATCTTGTTGGAATCCCTGAATTCCTCCACCGTCAACCGGTTCAACTGGGTCATGGATAATTTCACGATATCAGATTTAGCATGGCAAAGATAGATTTATTGATAGTTATTAACAATGAACCATGAAGGTTTGTGCACCTTTGTAATTTTGCGGATAACAGGGGCGTAACATCAAGATGAAATGGCAAAGCAGAAAGACATACATGAGACACCTTTGATGAAGCAATACAATGCGATCAAGGCGAAATATCCTGATGCACTGTTGTTGTTCCGGGTCGGTGATTTTTATGAGACCTTTGGCGAAGATGCCATCAAGGCTTCCGGCATTCTGGGGATCGTGTTGACAAAAAGGGCCAATGGTGCTGCCGCTACACTCGAACTTGCCGGGTTTCCGCATCATTCGCTTGATCTTTACCTCCCGAAGCTCGTAAGGGCAGGGTTGCGCGTGGCCATCTGTGATCAGCTGGAGGACCCGAAACTAACCAAAACCATTGTGAAACGCGGGGTTACTGAACTGGTTACACCCGGTGTGTCTTACAACGACAAGATCCTTGAACAAAAAGAGAATAACTTTCTGGCGGGGATTCATCTTGAAGGAAAAATTTTCGGAGTGGCTTTCCTTGATATTTCCACCGGCGAGTTTTATATCGCCCAGGGCAATCTTGAATATATCGATAAGCTTATCCAGAGTTTCAGGCCGGCAGAGGTGGTGGTTCAGAAACAAAAAAGGCAGGAATTCACGGAACTGTTCGGAAATAAATTTTACATTTCGACCTTCGACGACTGGGTCTTTACCTTTGATTTCGGTCATGACACGCTGATCAGGCACTTCGGAACAACCTCCCTCAAGGGTTTTGGCGTAGAAAACCTCGGTACGGGCCTGGTGGCGGCCGGTGCCGTGATGCATTACCTTGCCGAAACGCAGCATGACAAAGTGCAGCATATCTGCAAAATCAGCAGGATCGAGGAAGATCATTACGTTTGGCTTGACCGGTTCACCATCCGGAACCTTGAACTGCTCAGCACCCCCAACGAGCATGCCCGGACACTTATGGAGGTGCTTGACAACACCGTTTCGGCGATGGGATCGAGAATGCTGCGCCGATGGATCATTCTGCCGTTGAAAAACCGTAAGCCCATCGAGGAGCGCCTGGAAATTGTCGGTTTCTTTGTGCAAAAACGGGAAGTGGCCGAGTCAATCCGGCACCATTTTCAGCTTATCGGTGATCTTGAACGTCTTATTTCGAAAGCCGCCGTTGGCAGGATTGGTCCCAGGGAGATGGTTTACCTGCGGAAAGCGTTGGAAGCCATTGAAGCCGTTAAAATCCTTTGCGAACATGCAGGCAATGAAGGGCTCGGGAAGATCGGGGAGCAGCTGGCGCCATGCCACCTGGTGAAAGACAGAATCGAAAGGGAGATCAATCCCGATCCTCCGGCCCTGGCAGTAAAAGGCAACATGATACGCCAGGGGGTGAGTGCTGAACTGGATGAACTGAGGGAGCTTGCCACATCGGGGAAGGACTATCTCATCAATATTCAGCAACGTGAGATTGAGCGCACAGGCATTTCATCGCTCAAGATCGGATATACCAACGTCTTCGGTTATTATCTTGAAGTTACCAACACGCATCGTGACAAGGTTCCCCCAGATTGGATCCGCAAGCAAACCCTTGTCAATGCCGAGCGTTACATAACCCCTGAACTGAAGGATTATGAGGAGAAGATATTGCATGCCGAAGAAAAGATCGCTGAAATTGAAATGCAGATTTACAACGACCTGGTGTTGTTTCTCGCTGACTATATTCAGCCGATCCAGCTCAATGCAGCATTGATCGCCCGTCTCGATGTGCTGGTGGCCTTTGCCATCGGAGCGGTGAAAAACCGTTACACAAGACCTGAACTCAACGAAGGACTGGTCATCGATATCCGCAACGGCCGCCATCCGGTTATTGAACAGCAGATGAAACCGGGCGAATCGTATATAGCGAACGATGTTTTCCTCGACGATCATAGCCAGCAGATCATTATTCTTACCGGCCCCAATATGTCGGGAAAGTCTGCGCTGCTCAGGCAAACCGCACTGATCGTACTCATGGCCCAGATGGGCTCCTATGTGCCGGCCGACAGTGCAGCGCTGGGGATCACGGATAAAATCTTTACGAGGGTCGGATCATCCGATAATATCTCATCGGGAGAATCCACCTTCATGGTTGAGATGAATGAGACCTCGAGCATCCTGAATAATATCTCTAACCGCAGCCTTATCCTGCTCGACGAGATAGGCCGGGGTACCAGTACGTACGATGGGATAAGCATTGCCTGGGCAATCGCGGAATACCTGCATCAGCACCCGCTTTTCAGGCCCAAGGTGCTTTTCGCTACCCATTACCACGAGCTGAATGAAATGGCGGCCCGTTTGCCACGAATTAAAAATTTCCACGTTTCAGTGAGAGAGATTCAGAACAGGATCATTTTTCTGCGAAAATTGCAACCCGGCGGTTCCGAACATAGTTTCGGAATCCACGTGGCCCGGATGGCGGGGATGCCTCAATCGGTCGTCAGGCGGGCCGGAGAGATACTCCTGCAATTGGAGGAGGCCCATGATGCCGAGGACCTGGGCTGGCGGGCCGATGAAAACCAGCGAGAAAATTTGGCGGGAAAGATGACATCGCCAGAAACATCCCGAAAGGGTTCCACGGATATTCAGGCTGGAGATAAGATACCGGGTTCGACTGAAACAAAAGGGGAGGAGGAGGGACTTCGGTTGAAGGGAACGCGTGTGAAGGTCGCCAAAGGGTTCCATGAAGCCGGCCGGGCCGGTTACCAGCTTAGCTTCATCCAGCTTGATGATCCGTTGCTGCTGCAGATCAAGGAAGACATTCTGAATACTGAAATCAATACCCTGACCCCGGTGGAGGCGTTGATGAAATTGAATGAGATTAAAAAATTGCTGGAAAAAAAGTAGGAGCAAAAGAATTTTTTATAAATTTGCAGCCTCAAATTTAACGCGAAAGTAGCTCAGCTGGTAGAGCACGACCTTGCCAAGGTCGGGGTCGCGGGTCCGAATCCCGTCTTTCGCTCGAAAGAAACCCTCCCAGTGAGGGTTTTTTTTCCTCCCACACCCTCTTCGCCCTGGTGGTGGAACTGGTAGACACGCAGGACTTAAAATCCTGTGACCATTGCGGTCGTGCGGGTTCAAGTCCCGCCCGGGGTACGGTAACAAAGCAAAGTGCAAGGTGCAAAGCGTATTACTTTTGCACCTTGCACTTTTCGTTTTACACTTTTCGTTTTATTGATTATTTGGATCTCCTAATGCAGATCCAAGCCATTGATCATGTAGATCAGGTGTTTCAGCGATAAAGAGATCTCTGCCATATATTCATTAACGGCTTTTACACTTCCAGGGAGAGTGAATACCAGTGTTTTTCCCATTACGCCCGCCACCGAACGGCTACAGAGGGCGGCTGGTTTCTTCATACCGTATTTCATCCTGATCGCCTCCATGATTCCGGGGATCTCCTTGTCGAGCAGCGGTTTGACAATATCGGGCGTGAAATCCCTCGGTCCTATTCCTGTACCCCCGGTTGTGATGACAAGATCGATCAGTTCCTCCTTTGCCTTCTCCATGAGTTCCTCGAGCTTGTGCGGATCATCGGGGATCAGAAAGTAGTGGACATACAGTTGACGTTCATGCTCAAGGAACCATTGTTCGAGCAATTCCCTGACCCTTGCTCCTGAACGGTCTTCGTATTCACCTGCCGAAGCCCGGTCGCTCAGGGTGATGACCATGACCCTGAACATCCTCGGGTGATACTGAAGGATCATGCCTTTTTGCAGGATCCCGGGGCTGAGGACCCTGCAGAAAATACCTTCTTTGGGCATTACGCAGTTGCCGACTTCCTTGAAGATGGCGCAAGAGGAACCATGACACTCTTTGCCGATCTGGGTCACCTCCAGCTCAATGTCGCCGCAGGTGAACCGGTCAAGCGGATGGGTTTTCCACAACTCCAATCCCTGGGTAGTAATGTTTTCGGCAAATTCGCCGGGTTTGACTTTACGATGAGCCTGGTGTTCAAATTTCGAGATACTTTCGACACCCAGCAGGCTTACCTGGCGGTTCCAGGGACCGGCGTGGGCATCACCCGACACGCCCTGCTGAGTAAGCACGATGGTTCGGACAGGTTTTTTTACGGTGCCTTTTTCCTTCGAAATGTTTACTGATTTTATGGTGATCGTCTGCATCATCTCTCTTTTATTAATCGATGTCTTCTTTTGTTTTTGAAACCAGCCTGATATCCCCGATCACCATTTCCTTGTCGACGGCTTTGCACATATCGTAAACTGTGAGCAGGGAGACTGTGACTGCGGTGAGCGCCTCCATTTCAATCCCGGTTTGACCGAGGCAGGAGGCAAGGCTTTCAACCCTAACACCTCCTTCGTCAGGGGACGCTTTTACATCCAGTTTTGTGATTTGCAGAGGGTGACACAAAGGGATCAGTTCACTGGTTCTTTTTCCACCCTGAATCCCGGCAATCTCAGCCACAGTGAGCACATCCCCCTTTTTTAAACGGTTTTCGCGGATCAGTTGCAGTGTCCCGGGCGACAGTTTGATGTAACCCTCGGCCACTGCCGTACGTTTTTGCAGCGGTTTCATTCCCACATCAACCATAACGGCCTTACCGGATGGATCGGTGTGAGTAAGTGCTTGTTTTTTTTTCTCAGGCATAATGCTAAAAATTCTGATATGAAGGTACGTTTTCCTGTTCCGAAGCCATCATCCCCCAATCGAATTAAAATGTCCGTTTGTCAGGGTTCCCTGTTCGGGTTTACATCCAACCGCCATCTCTAACGCCCGTGTGATGCCGAGTTCGCGGATGCTGTATTCCGCATCATTGAACAGACAGGGCCTGATCATGCCATTTGCTGTCAGTCTGAGCCGGTTGCAATGTACGCAATCACCTCCATGACCGTTCTCAACAATGGTGAACCGTCCGTCGGCCAGGTTCATCTCATGAATAAAACGAACCTCAAACCCGTGCACGGCGCAGAACTGCTTTACGGCAACGGCATCGGGTTCGCCTGACGAGTTTCTTACGACGCAGTTGATCTTAACTGGATTGAGGCCTGCCGTTTTCGCTGCGTGAATTCCACGGATCACAAGGCTCACATCCCCTCCGCGCGTTAAAACCGCGTACCGAGAAGGATCAAGGGTGTCGAGGCTGATGTTGATGCGGTGCAAACCCGCCCCGGCGAGCGGGCCGGCATATTCTTCCAGAAGTATTCCGTTGGTTGTGAGTCCGAAATCCAGGATTCCGGGAATGGCTGCGATATCTCTCACCAGGCCGACAATCCCTTTCCTTACCAGCGGCTCTCCACCGGTGATCCTGATTTTCGTGATCCCCAACCCAACCGCCACGTTTACCACCTCAATGATCTCTTCGAAACGGAGAATGTCATCATGCCGGTGAAGCGGCACTCCTTCCTCGGGCATGCAGTAGGTGCACCGCAGGTTGCATCGGTCGGTCACCGAAACCCGCAGGTAGTTTATCTGCCTGTTAAACCGGTCTAACATTGACGGGTTCTCCTTTTTTGATGAAAGTCACTCCGCGTTCCACGATCATAATGGCATCGGCCTTCGTATAGGAGTGTATGTGAGCCGATCCGTGGTATTCGATCGGCGTAACCGAACCACCTGAAATTTTAACTGGAACCATTGCTTTTCTGTCGGCCCTCCTCCTTGAGTAGTCGTCAGAAATAGGCATGATCAAATCAGGAGGTACCCATTGATGCCCCATCAGCCGGTACAGAAAGGGCTTTACCAGCATTTCAAACAAGACAAACGACGAGACAGGGTTGCCCGGCAGACCAAAAAACCAGCGATTACTGCGGTGACCGAAAACGGTTGGTTTGCCCGGCTGTACTGCCACACTTTTGAATTTCAGTTCAAAGCCGGCCTCCGTCATTACCTGCGGCACATAATCGTAGTCGCCCATCGAAACGCCGCCTGTAAGAAGGATCAACTGGTTATTGTGGCAGGCATTTTCGATCAAGCCGCTGAGTGCATGGGGTTTATCTCGGGCAATGCCTTGATAATTGCTCTTGATGCCCATAGCCATCAACTGGGCCATGAGCTGCCAGCTGTTTGAATTTCTGATCTGGCTTAAACCGGGCACGGTGTCTGGTTCCACCAGTTCATCGCCCGTTGAGATGATCGCGACGGTTGGCTGAACGGAAACCAGGGGAGAAGTAATCCCCACTGTAGCAAGAGATGCGATTGCAGCTGGGTTCAATAAAGTTCCCTTTGTCAATATAACCGATCCTTTCCGGATGTCTTCAGCCCGGTAACAGATATTGGAAGACTTTTGGGTTTTGGTGACCCGGATCAAGCCCGTCCCGGTTTCTTCTGTGTCTTCCACCATTACCACACAGTCAGCCCCTTCCGGCACCATGGCGCCGGTCATGATACGCGAACACTCACCGGTTCCGATGGTTTTTACCGGTACTTTTCCGGCACCAATGGTTTCAATGACTTTGAGACCATCACAATATTCCGGTTTTACAGGTTCATTGCCTGGATCACTGTTTTTTGTCAGGTGGCCGGATCCACCGGAAAAGAAAAGGGAGCCAAGATCAGCCCTTCGACATGCAAACCCATCCACCGCTGCTTTGTCGAATGGCGGCATGTCAAGGTCTGCAGTAATATCTTCAGCCAGGATCCTGCCTAGGGCCGTCATCAGCGGAACACGTTCGGCACCGGTGGTTGACGGACTGCTCATGACAATCCTGTAAGCTTCTTCGAATGATATCATGCTGCAAAAATACGGATTTCGGCCATGGTTCAGATTTTTATAAAGCGGGCAGCTGTGGCCTTGAAATGGACCCAAACCACTCCCCCCACAGCCAGGCCCAGTCTGCGTAATGAAGATTGGGTGATCAAAGCATAGAACATTGTTCCGGTATCCACACATACTTCTATGCCCCGGGGTGTCGGCTGGATTTCAGTGATGGTTCCCCGGAAGGAGTTTGCAGCACTTGAGATGACCGGCTCGTTGGCCAGCAGGATATCTTCTCCCCTGATGAGCACAAATCCCTCAGTTGCGTCGCATTCTTCCTGCAGCTGAATGGTCAGTCCCTCCTCGGTTTTTGCATTCATTCCATGCCCATCAGCGGTGGTTCTTACCCTGAAATAATTCCGGATACCGATAAAATGGGCAACAAAAGTGGTTGTAGGATGATGAAAAACCTCGTCAGGACTTCCTTCCTGGACGATCATCCCATTATCGACCACGGCGATGCGGGTCCCCAGCGCAAGCGCTTCCTCATAATCGTGGGTTACATGGACGATGGTTTGTCCGCGTTTATGAATCTCTCTCAGCAGCGCCCTGATCTCGGATTTCAGCCTCGTATCAAGGGAGGCCAGCGGTTCATCAAGAAGGAGCACATCGGGTTGCTGCACCAGCGACCTGGCCAGGGCTACCCGCTGAAGTTCCCCTCCCGAGAGCGTCGCAGGCCTTCGGTCAAGCAGCGCCTTGATGCCCATCAGTGAAGCCATGCCGGTAACTTTTTCCCGAATATCTTTTCTTTTACATTTCCTGCTTTTAAGCGGATAAGCGATATTGTCAAAAACATTCAGATGCGGAAAAATGGCATGATCCTGGAACACGATTCCGACCTTGCGTTGCTGGATTTTTTGACGGGTAATGTCCGTGCCTCGAAAGAGAACCTCGCCTGAATCGGGACATATCAGGCCGGCGATGGTTTCGAGGATCATCGATTTTCCGGCGCCGGATTCACCAAGCAGAATGAAATAGTCGTTCTCCCTGACTGAAATGGAGACCTCGCGGAGTTGAAATCCCTGGTATTTTTTACTGACCCTGTTCAGTTGAATTTGCATCATTCCGGTTCATGTTTCACTTTTACTGTCGTCCTTCTTCCTTTTCCTTCGACAAATTTCTCAGAAAAATGAAAAGAGCCAGGGAGATCAGGATGAAAAGGACCGCCACGGGTCTTGCATATTTGAGCCCGAAAGCTCCGAATCTTTCATAGATTAGCACAGGGGTGACCATCGGATGATAGGCCACAACGATCACGGCCCCGAATTCGCTCATGCCCCGGGCAAACATCATAATAAGGCCAGACACGATATTCCTCCAGGCCAGCGGAAGCGTGATCGTAAAGAAAACCCTTGCGGGCGATGCACCAAGGGTTAAAGCCGCTTTCTCAAGCCTTTCCGGGACGCCTGCAAATCCATCCCGGGCAGCATTGATCAGGTAAGGGATGCTGACGAATGCCATGGCAATGGCAATTCCGGCAGGATTTCCCACGAAATTAAGCCCTACCGTCGATCCGGCCTGACCCAGCAGTGAATCCCTTGACACAAAGCCAAGTAGGGCAATGCCGGCTGCCGAATGGGGAATTACAACCGGAAGATCGATGATACCGGTGACCAGTTTTTTCATCGGGAATTGACTGCGGGCCAGTAACCAGGCCAGCGGGATCGCTGCAAATGCAAATACAATGGTTCCGGATACCGAGGTGATCACGGTCAGCCAGATGCTGCTCGTCACCTCCTCCTCACCGGCTGTTTGAAAAAGTTGTTGCGGGGTAGTGTTCAGAAAAAGACCGGCCAGCGGTGCAATGATAAACAGAAGCACCAGCCCACCGAGAAAGGTAAAAACCAATTGCAGGGTTGAAATCTTCTTCATGATTTAAGTTGCGGTTCAACAACGCATCCTGACATACTATGTTGCCTGCCGGCGATCATTTATTCAGCCGATCAACACGGATCTCCGACAAGGCCTTGATCGCCCGGTCGGAAAAGAAGTCGCACGAAGGGAAAATCCGGAATTTACCTCCGTCCTTTTCTTCCGGGCAGGGCACTATCAGGATCTCTGCCTGGTCGTTACGGTTGACTATTTCACTCATCGTATAGACCGAGCGGTATCCATCGATTCCTGCCAGAACCACCAGTCCTTGTTTAAGGGCGGCTCTGTCAACCCTGATCTTGCTGCCCAGATACTCCTTCAGGTATATCCCTGAAAACGGCTGAGTGCTGTGAATCCCTCTGCCTTTGCCATAAAAAACAGTGTGAAGTGTCTGGGTCTGATACCCTGTGGGCAATGTGGCAATGCTTTCTATCCTTTTTTCATCTTGAAAAAGATCAAATTTTTCCGAAACCAGGGGGGATAATTCACGGTTGATAGCGTATTTCCGTCTGTAAGAATGTACCGTGATCCTGACAGGGCTGGAGATATTCCTTTCTGTGATCAGATCGCCGACAACCACCAGTTTGCTCTCGGCCGGCAAGGGCCAGAGATCTTTTGTCTTGCTGGGTACGATCCGCATCACGTGACTGGCAATGATGGAGTTATGAAGGAAGTTCGGATAGAAGATCTCTCCCCAGCTCAGAACTACTTTGTCGCCCTTATCATTCTCGATGGTAACATATACATCGATGATCGGCTTGAACTCTGCAGCGTTACTTTTTTTCAGGATCCTGTCATTCAGGATGTCAAACAGCGAATAACCATCATAACGGTAGGCGCCAATGAAGCGATTGTCCGTACCTCCGGTTAGGAGAGCCTCTTTTACAATGACCGTGCGAAGCGGGAGTTTTGAAAATTCAACCTTTCCCGGATTTTCAACTTCCCCGTCCACATAGAGATCCTTCATTGGTAGTTTATAAACCGGTTCATTGTCATAAAAATTATTGTTGAGGTCTGATTTGTCGGGAACAAATCCCGCATCGACCGTAAGATTTTCGTTTTTATTCACAACCACAGGTTTTTGTTGGCCAAGGGCTGTTTGTAAAATTAAGAGGAATAGCATTAATATGGTCAGTTTTCTCATCTTGTCATATTTTATTTGGATTGGGTTAAAATTTTACGGTCAGTTCCGCGGTGATCATCCGGCCGGGACTTTGCTGTAACCGGTCGTCAACATAGATCACATCGAACAGATTATCAATATTCACTGCCACCGTAAGATGGTTGAAGAAGGTATGCCAGCATCTGAGTCCTGCTGTTTGATACGCAGGATACTTTGCTGTTTCGAGGTATGGATCCACCTCATTTTCATCGTTTATCCAACGGGTTCCTATGAATTTCCACAACAGGTTGACATTAACATATTTATTTGTGAATTTCAGCGTGGCAACGGCCTTATTGGCCGGTACATCGGTTAGAAATTTACCGTTCAGATCCTTGTCGACCGCAGTGTCGTAGGGGGTGAAATGGCTTATCACTGAATGGTTGAAGGTGTAACTGGCCGACAAATCCAGCCATCTGAAAATGGCGACATCGGCTTCAACCTCAAATCCGGCGATATCTACACTGCTGATGTTCTGTTTAATGAATACCGGGGCAAGTTTGTATCCCATGTTCACCGAGTCGCCGGTGCTGACGTAATACATGAAGTTCCGCCCCATAGAATAATAAACACTTGGAGCCAGGTGAATCTTTTCGAACAACAGCATGTCCGCCCCGACCTCGATGTTGTCCAGAACTTCCGGCTTCAGCCCCGGATTGGCCACCTTGAATCCATTCCTCATTTTTCCGGTCCTGCAAAGATCATCCAGGTTTGGAGCCCGGAACCCCCTTCCGAGTGTCAGGTAAACCCTGGTCTGGGGAGAGAACCGGTACTGGAACGACAGTTTTGGATCGGCCTGAAACCATTCCTTCCGGGGATATAGACTGTCCTGATAATCAACAAGGTACTGAATGGCGTAAGAGGGATCATCGATCCTGAAACTTCCGTCATGGAAAATGGCCCAGTTCACCCGTAATCCCGGAATGATTGTCAGTTTTTCATTAAAAAGGGTTATCTCATCCTGTACGAAAGCGGCGAAGGTGTTCATTTTTCCCTTATTGGAGATGACGTCGGTGGAGGTGTAATAAACATCCTGGCCGTCGACACTGCCGCCCTGATACTCCAAACCTGCCGTGAAATGCTGGACTCTGCCTGCCGGGAACTTCAGCTGCAGTCTTGCGCCCTGATCGACCCGGTCGGACCGGACCAGGTAGAGCGTGTACTCACCCTCATTCATGGCCTCATTCAGCCTTTCGAAATGTTCATTCTGGTTCCAGATCAAAAGATCCCAGCGGATTTTACCGGCACCTCCCCGGTATCTGCCGGATACCTGCAAGGTCTTGTGACGTTCATATGCCCCGTCAACCTCATAAACCTGTACACCACGACCCCGTTTGTCGTTGAAAAAATTGGTCCGTACCTCCATCTGGTTCAGTGAGTCAAACCGGTAGCCTGCTTTTCCCCCGATATTGATCTCCCTGAAAAAGTTGTTGACATAAAACGTGTCCGATTTTTCAAGATATTCCGGGATCTCCGCGTTATAACCATCGCTCCGGCGATAGAAACCCTGCAACCCGTAATAGAATTGCTGAGGCCTGCGGCCGACCGGAACCCTGCCTGCAACCTGATAACGGATTCCTGCCGTGTTAAAAGTACCATAATCAATGGTGGCAGTTCCTGAGATTTTTCTGACTGGATTGCGGGTGATGATGTTGATCACGCCACCCATCGCGCTGCTGCCGTATTTGGCACTTCCCGGGCCTTTACTGACTTCGATCCGGTCCACGTTGTCACGGTTGATCAGGTTCCAGTTCACGGAACCCTGGTCGGCCTTGTTCAACGGCACATCGTCGAGCAGCACGAGAGTCCTCCCCTGATCTGAGCCGCTCAGACCACGCATCGATACGACCGTGTTGTTGCTGAAACTGCCCATGGTGGTCGAAAGATTGACGCCAGGCAGGTAATCCAGTACGGCTGTGATATTCTGACCTGGTGTATTGCTGATGCTGGCGGCCGAAATGATCTCCATCCTCAGGGGTGCATTCATCGTGGCCTGCCTGAAACGGTTGTCGGTGATCTCAACCTCTGCCGCCTCCATGATCTTCGGGATCATCCTGATATCGAGTGTAACCTGCCAGATGTTTTTTGTTTGTACGACCCTGGTTTCGGTGAAATAACCCACAAAAGAGATGGTCAGCCGGATTCTGCCCTCGGGAAGACCTGAAAGTAAAAAACTGCCTCCTTCATCAGAGTAAACTCCCAATCCCGATTCCCTGATCAGTATATGGGCGCCCGGCAGGGGTTTGCGCGTGAGTGAGTCGGTTATGATACCCCTGACCGACCTTCCCGGTTGCGCCTGGCAAACAGAAAAAAGAACCGGCAGAAGCAGGATCGGTATCAGTAATCCTGGTCTTCTGCCGGGACTTATTATTTTGGTAAAAACAGTGTTCAAGATTAACAGAAAGAAAACGGCAAACAATTGCCTATTGAATGATTAAACGTGTAACGACTTCACGGTCATCGTCCTTTACTTTTGCTTTCACAAAGTATGAACCAGCGGCTGCCCCCGGGACAGAAACCTTTATTATCGTTCCTTCGGCTTTCACGATCTGAATGACCTTGCCACCGGCGTCGATGATGCTGATCTGTGTAAGCGGTTCGGATGAATGAAGCGTAAACGAACCCTGGTTGGGATTCGGAATCACCTGCAGTTTGCTGTTGTAGATGATTTCCTCATTACCGGTCGGAGCTGTGGCGATCACAACGATGTCATCGATCATCGAAACACCGGTGGCGGCAACCGTATCACCATTGATATCGTCGTTTGAACGCATGATCCAGCGGATGTAGATGGAGCTTGACCCGGGACTGGTGATCGGAACGGGGAGCTCATTGATCACCCCGGTTGTCCAGTCACCGGCTACCGTGATCTCACTGTCGGGAACATCTTCATAGGTGGTACTGCTGAGTCGCCATTGCAGTTTGAAATCTTTGGGCCCGCCAAGGGTTGGGTCACTTTTCTGTTTCGAGGAGACCTTGAAGTTGCTGTAACCGTTTGCCTTGAATTTGATTGACCAGAATTTTGACTCCGACCCGTTGTCCCAGTTGGGGGTTGCGGCGGCATAGGTAGTGGGTCCGTCGGCAAAGAAAATGGTGTTGATGGTCGAATCGCTGGTCGGGCTGAGTGCCATCTGAAGCCTTATGTCATAGGTTTTGTTCTGGGTGGTCCCGAGGTTGGCATTCAGGCTGTCGGGGCCTGAATTGACCGGGAATGTCCATCCGGTAATGGTTTCCTGGGCTATCATAGCTCCGGAAAAGAGAAGAGCAAAGATTATTGGTAAAACTTTTTTCATAATGTTGGTTTTTAAGGTTAATAAATGTTGTTAATAATGCGGCAGGGTATAGTAAGGATTGTTATCGACCGTGTCTGTTATTGCTGGATTTTCATCGAGAAGGTGATCTTGCCGGCAGGATCGTGATCGGCTGCTAATACTTTGATAAGTCCTTTCTTTCCACCTGCTGTCAGGAACGGGATAACTTCTCCCGGTGCAGCCCATTTGAATTTCCGTTTTCCCCACACATCATCGTACGACATGATCAGGAGGCTGTCATTATGACAGGCGTCGAAAACAGCAGGTGGTACAGGATCGGTGTCGACACTGATATCCCATTTCGTATATCTTTTTGTTGCCCAGTTTTCAATATCCGGGTAATATTCCGTGATCCCCCCACCTGTCTCACCGGGTGATGAGAAGGTAGGTGAGGGGAGTTCGTCATCCTCATAAAAATAGGCGGCTATATCGATGGAGTCGGGGAACATCGCGGCAGTGTCTTTACTGAATACCCTGCCGGTGAGTGCATTGCAGAAGGGTCCGATGATAGCATTGTTCTGATAACCCAACGTAATATTGTTGAATTCATAAATGCCGCCCCACGCGCTGTTCGGATCCTTGTACAGGGTTATTGCCGTAGTAGCAAACTGCCGGTTCCGGTCCATCACCTGAAAGGTCCAACGTGCTTCGGCTTCGACACTCTGGAAAAAGGTTTCATTAACCGAGAAGCCGGTTGAATTCAGACCAGAATCAAGCATGACTTTCACCGATCCGTCGGGCATGATTTTCTTGACAACAAAGTTCGTGATGTTGGCATCATTGCCTGAGGCTGAAATACCGAAATAGAGACGGCCGCCTACCGGGACCACCGATTTGTCAGCCGTATAAGCTGGCCCGGTATTCAGGGTTATCACGGGGGGCGACGGATTTTCGTCTTTCTTGCATGAAACTGCCGCAATCAGCAGGATCAGGACAAGGAAGTGAAGTTTTTTTCTTTTCATAACATTTGGTTTTATTCAAGGCATTGATGGTTTATACAAAGGATCGGTGACATTAGTCTGATATCGTTAGGTTTTTCCGTGCATGTCGCATATGTGTCGTACTCACTTCGGTTTGAACACCTCCAAGGATTTATGGTTTGACAAATGGTTTCAACATGTCGGGAATCTTCCCGTAGTTGTTGTTTTGCTGGGGAATTAAGGATGGCTGACCATGTTTTCTCATGATTTTCATCCCTTTTCCGGGCGAAAGCATGAATTGTAAAAATGCTGCGGCGGCGGTTTTGTTGGGCGCATCCGACAGCATGGTGATTCCGTAGATCATGGGTTCACCCCTCATGGTCTCCTTCTCTCGCGGCGATTTGCCGTTAATGGTTACGCTGGCCAAATGATAAAGATTGGTGAGTGAAGGGTTCCTGAGATTTATTTCGTCAGGCAGTTCGAGGTACCTGAGATGATGCTGGACGGCTAACGATTTGTAGATGAAAATGTAATCGAGGGCATTCGCCTCGAGCAAAGCCACCAGATCGACCTCTTTGGGTCGCATGTAATTCCGGTCCTTGTTCATCAAACGCGAAGCAAGGCCGGGCAGGCGATAATGCTTTTCGGCCAGCTGCATGGTCATGACCGACCTGTATCCGCAGGGATCGGAATTAGGATCAGACCTTCCGTAAGCCACATCTTTCCTGAGCAGGATCTCGTGCCAGTTGTTCCGGGTGATCTGCCCGGCGTATCTTGATGAGCCGGTGAAAACGATGGCCATTTCATTGGATGCAAATTGGATATTCCAGGCGGCATATTCAGGAATGAGCATTTTATCGATCACCTTGTAATCGGATGATGCCATGATGTCGCAGGGTTTATGCAGGTCCGTGATCTTGCGGGCACATTCAACGCTGCCGGCTGCCTCAAGCAGAATGGTAAGGCCTGGATGAAGTTTTTTAAATTCGGCTGCTATTTCCTTCATTGGCGTCGCCAGACTTCCTGCATGGAAAACGATCAGGTTGCCCTGCAGCACAGGCCCTTGATTTTGCGACAAGAGTTGTGATGTCATTGAGAAAAAAGCAGCTATCAGCAGGAGATATTTTCTCATAACCAGATACATGCCATCAGTTCCTGAGATCTTCAATGAATTTCTCAAATCCTTGCTGTATCTGGTTGTCGATGTTCTGATGAAAAGCATCGAACGCATTGACCAGTTTCCTACCTTCAGGTGTCAGCATGGTCCGACCCCCGTCGCTTCCTCCTCTGTGTTTTTCCAGCAGTGGGAAGCCGAAGAACTTCTCAATCTTTCTCAGGTTGCCCCAGGTACGCCGGTACGTGTATCCAAGGGCATCACACGCCGCCTTGATGGAACCCTTCTCTTCAATCAGCTTCAGCATTTTCCACTTGCCATCACCAAGAATGCCCTCCTCTTTTTCATCGGCCATCCAGATCTTATAATGAAGTCTGATATGCGAAAGCTTGTTTTGGAATTTATCCGACATGCTGTAATAAGGTATTTATGATTTGAAAAATCATGTTATCAATCTGCAAAAATAAGGTTTTTCCGTTATGCACGAAATAGCTATTCGGAAGAACGGAGAAAAATGTTCTTAATGTATTTAGACCAATTCCAAATAAGTGCTAATTTTGCAGCATTAATAAACAAGCGATATGTTTTATATTGCATATCGATCATTAACCTGTAATTTTGTAAAAAAGAAGATATGAACAACGCGATATTTAATCTGGAAAGACCGGTCAATGAGAAGACCCTCAATTATTCCCCGGGTAGCCGTGAAAGAAAATTATTAAATGCCGAACTTGACCGCCTCGCCTCAGAGGTACAGGATATCCCTTTGGTTATCGGAGGAAAAGAGGTCAGAACCGGGAAGACAGGAAAGGTGGTAATGCCGCACGATCACGGTCATGTGCTGGCCAATTACCATATGGCAGGCGAGAAGGAGGTTCAGATGGCCATCGAATCTGCCTTGAAGGCCCATCGCGAATGGGAATCGGTATCGTGGGTCGAACGTGCCTCGATCACCTTGAAGGCCGCCGAACTTATCTCGAAAAAGTACCGTTACCTGATCAATGCTTCGACCATGCTGGGGCAGGGGAAGAACGCCTACCAGGCGGAGATCGATGCCGCCTGTGAGACCATCGACTTCCTGAATTTCAATGCCTATTTCATTTCGGAGATATACCGCGAACAGCCTCATTCGCAGCCTGGGATCATCAACCGTATTGAGTACCGGCCGCTCGAAGGATTTGTCTTTACCGTAACTCCCTTTAATTTTACGGCCATTGCCTCAAACCTCAACATGGCACCGGCCCTGATGGGCAATACCGTTGTTTGGAAACCCGCCACCACCTCCATTCTATCCAATTACTTCCTGATGAAGGTGTTCCGGGAGGCAGGTTTGCCCGACGGGGTGGTCAACTTTCTTCCGGGCCCCGGCAGCCTGATCGGGAAAACCGCCCTTGGGCACCGCGATATGACCGGAATCCATTTTACCGGGTCCAATGCGACCTTTAACAGCCTATGGCAGATGAGCGCCGGCAACATGGCCAATTACAAGTCGTATCCCCGCATCGTCGGTGAAACGGGCGGCAAGGATTTTATCTTTGTTCATCCCTCGGCCGATCCCCAGGAGGTGGCCGTTGCCATTGTCAGGGGCGCGTTCGAATACCAGGGGCAGAAATGCTCGGCTGCATCCAGGGGGTACATCCCCGAATCGATGTGGGAAGATGTCAGGTCGAGGATTGGTGAAATGATATCCCGCATCACGGTAGGCGATGTGAGGGAATTCGGACATTTCATGAATGCCGTTATCGATGAAGCATCCTTTGACAACATCATGGGTTACATCGAATATGCCCGGAAATCGCAGGATGCAAAGATCATCTTCGGTGGCACCGGCGATAAAACAAAGGGATATTTTATCCAGCCAACCGTTATCCATACCACCAATCCTCACTTTAAAACGATGGAGGAGGAGATCTTCGGGCCGGTCATGACAATCTATACTTATAAGGACAAAGACTATGAAGATACCTTGCACCTATGCGATCAGACTTCGCCGTATGGGCTTACCGGTTCGGTCTTCTCCAAAGACCGGGCGGCGATCAACACTGCATGCCGTATCCTGCGGTATGCAGCCGGAAATTTCTATTTCAACGATAAACCCACGGGGGCAGTGGTCGGCCAGCAACCATTCGGAGGGGCAAGAGGCTCAGGTACAAACGATAAATCGGGGAGTCATCTGAACCTGCTCCGGTGGACCAACCCCCGGACGATCAAGGAGACCCTGCTTCCGCCAACCGAATTCACCTATCCGTTCATGAAGGAAGACCGGTGTCACTGATCCTGAATACCGCCTTTGTCTGATTTGTTGATAAATCCCGATACGATACTGATCAGATGCTTCAGTTCGATCGGTTTCGACAGATAATGGTTACATCCTGATTCCAATGCCTGTTCTTTGGTAAAATCGACTGAATAGGCAGTCTGTGCGATGATGGGCAGATCGGGCCTGAAGGTCCTGATTTGCCGGGTTGCCGTATAGCCGTCCAGGCCGGGCATCTGAACGTCCATCAGTACCAGATCGACATCAGGATGATCACGGCACATCTCAACAGCCTGCAAACCGTTAAGGGCTCGTATCATCGAAACACCCAGTCTGCGCAAGGCAAACATCAGGTATTCGTAATTGACATCATTGTCTTCGGCAACCAGTATTTTTTTGCCCCGCAGTGATGTCGGTTCTGCAGCCTCCACTGCTCTTGCATCAACCACGGATCGCACCAAAGGCATATCATTTTGTTTGATGATAACCGAAACCTCCGTGCCTTTGCCCAATGCAGAACGAATATTCACAGTGCCACCGAGCAGTGTGACAAGACCGCGGGTAAGAGTAAGACCCAATCCCAGCCCCCCATAATTCCGGGTAGAAGTCTCCTCGACCTGCCGGAACTTTTCAAAGACAGCCTCCAGTTTGTCGGGAGCAATTCCTATCCCGTTGTCGCGAACAAAAAGCCTCAGTTTATCATCGCTTTCCTTCACACAACCCATAATAACCTCACCATGACTGGAAAATTTGAATGCATTCGACAGGAGGTACATCATACACTGTTCAAGAAGGAATTCGTCGGAAGTTATCATCAATGATTCAGCTGCTTCGTGTATTTCAAGTTTGAACCCACTCAGATGACCAATCTGGCGATTGAATTTTTTTGACGCTTTATTATAAATATTTCGTAAAAAAGTGTTGATATTGAATTCTTTTACAAGCAAGCTGACCTGGTTTGTTTCGAGTTTGGCAATTTCTACAGTATCGTTCAGAATATCGAGCAACTGGGTGACACTTTGTTTGATAATGTCGAAATACTGTTCCCGTTCAGCCTGGTTAAGGCCCGGTTGGTTCAGCAATTGCGAAAAACCCTGTATCGCATTGGCCGGGGTCCGTATTTCATGACTGAGGTTATGAAGAAATGCCGTTTTCAGGCGGTCAGATTCTTCTGCCTTTGCCATGGCTTTTTTCAGGGGTGTAATATCCTCGGCCTGAATGATGAAAAGATGCGGGAAACCCATAACATCATGAATAACCGATGCATGATGAATGACATGAACGGTTTCTCCGTTTTTTTTGATATACCGCTTTTCAGTGATATTAGAGGTGCTAGTTTGCTCACTTAATTTCTTCAGAATGAGCTCACTTTCTTCAAGATCATCGGGATGCGTGATCGTGAATTTTCCTGCAAGAAGTTCATCCTGCGAATAACCGGTCAGTCTGCAAAATGCTGAGTTCACCCTGAAAAAAGTTGCGTTGGGTTTTAGCAACGCCATGCCGACTCCTGAGGTCTCATAGATCTGCTCAAGAAGGTTCTCCCCCTTCTTCACCTGCTCCTGGTTTGCCTTCAGCGCTGATATATCAAAGAAATTGTCGATCAGGTATTCCTTATTGTCTACTTTACAAAGATGAACTGTTTTAAGAACCGGAATTTCCTGCATCGATCCGGTAATGAGAGTCCTTTCGGCATTGTCAACCACCTGGTGAAGGTCGGTGATAGGGCATTTGCCCTCCTCGGCAGGACAAATAAACCGGTGACAAACCCTCCCGATGATTTCTGCGGGTGGCAACCCGATCATCCTTGCCGCTTCGGGATTGACATCGAGAATGGTATGTGACTCTGGATCAATGATCAGGATTCCGCTTTTAATCTGGTCAAAGGTCAGACCATGCAGGTGCTCCCGGGTTTGCCTGGATAAATGCATACTTTGAAGTAAGAAAAATTTATGTCAAAGATATGATGAAAAAAGTCCTCTGTCAATAAATTTCAAAAAAAAAGCTCCTTTCCTGTGAGAAAGGAGCTCTGGAGATAAAAATACCAAATATTATTGCAGCGGTGTCACTACCTCGAGGAGTTCCGGAAGGTCCATGCCGATCCTTTTCAGATGTTCAATCTTCGGAACGCCATTCTTCGTCCAGCCCCTGCGCTCGTATACGGCGTCAAGGAGTTTTTCGTAGCGGTCTTCCCGGTATGCACGCATCACCTTCATTTTTTCTTCGGTGGTTTTGCCGTCCGGGTCATATCCGACCAGCTCTTTTAACTGTTTGTCGTAGCGTTCGGCGCGCGATTCGTATTCTTCCTTCGTAACAGGTCCGGCGGCCCGGTATGGTTGGGCATCGTGGGCCCGGAGGCCGTAACCGCGGCGAATATTGAAAATTCGCTGGAAATTGTAAACACGTTCCGACTGGCGGACCAGTTCATGTTTGTCGATGTTCTGGCCGGTCACGGCATTGAAAATGGTCACGTAGTTGTCGACATGCTCGGGAACTTTCGCCGGTTCATCGGTTTGTGCGTTGTCCTCTGGCTCCACATCGTTCCACGGCAGCTTGCAAAAGCCCGCTAACCCGAACCAGGTCCTGAACATGGGGAAATAATGAAGTGCCTCGGCTTTCTTCTCGAACGTCGGGATCTGGTTGTTTACCATGTCCATAAAGATCAGCCACGCTTCGTCGTGCTGAGGCCCCTTGTTGGTCATGGCATAACCTCCCTGCTGGGCCAGCGATTCTTTCGAGACGTACTGGGAATACTCGAGCCCCTTGTTCTCCATCCCGATATCCTGCATAAATCCGGGATCTCCCCAACCTTTATCGGCGAAGACCTGTTTCATTTTCCGCACTCCCTGTCCGGCCACCAATCCGAAACCTTCTCCTCGCGAGAGTTGATGGAGAAGTTCCATGGCGGTATCGGCATTGCCGAAGTTCAGTTTCAGCCCGCCGGTGCGCTCTTCGTTCAGGATACCGTTCTCGTAACATTCCATTACGAAACCAAGGATCGTTCCCCAGGTGATGGTGCAGATCCCGTACGTGTCGCAATAGAAATTGGCTTCGATCGTGAAATCAGGGTTGAAGATACCTGCTATGGAGCCAAGGGATGAGGTGGTTTCGTACTCGGGTCCGTCGACGATCACCTTATCTCCTTTGTAAGGTCCGGTGCGCAATTCGTAATTATCGACCCCTTTGGCACAGGCCATATTGCATCCTACCCAGCAGCCATCAGGCATATTTTGGGTGAAAAATGATTTCCATACGTCGCCATGGATCTTGTAAGCATCAGGATGACTACCGAATTTGAAATTGTGAACAGGCAGCAGGTCATAATCATTCATAATATGAGTAAGGTGCGCGGTGCCTTTCGAACGCATTTCGCACTGTTTGTCGTCGAGTTCACGCATCTCCTTGTTGAACCTGCGGCCCCTTTCCTGGATGGCTTCAAGGTTGACCACATTGTTGCGGTTACCGCCTATGGCTTTTACATGGGCCACAAGGGCCTTGATCTTTTTATCGCGAAGCACGGTGCCTATTCCGCCCCGGCCTGCCTGCTTCAGCCGCACCTTTTTCCGTTTGATGTCGTAAAAACTGAAATTAAGCATGCCGATCAGTGAATGTTCGGCAGCAGTGCCTGCAGACACCACCGAAACATTGTACTTGTCCTTTTCATTTCCCTCGATCGCAAGCATTTCATGCAATTCCTCTGCCAGAACATGACTGTCGGAGGGCAGGTCAGAAGCTTCATAGATGCTTATTGATTCATTTTTTTCTTCGAAGATGATCAGGATCTCGTTGTCGGATTTTCCCTGGAGTTCAAGTGCGTCGAATCCACAGAATTTCAGGAATGGGCCGAAGAATCCACCCACGTTCGAGTCTACAATAATATCGGTTTGCGGACTGATGGCACAACAGATCGCCTTACCTGCCCCGGAGTACTGGGTTATTCCGCAGCAGGGACCTCCCGATATGACAATCTCATTTTCAGGGTCATTCCACTTAGTGTCGGGTTTGGTGGCATCCCACAACAAGCGGAGATCAAATCCTTTTCCGCCGATAAATTTCTCTTTCATCTGCTGAGATACCGGTTTTTCACGGATGGAAAAGTCACCGACATTAATATACACGGTACGGTTGTTATACCCTTTGTCGATGGGCGCCCAGGTGTATTTATACTGAGCCAGTAAGCGATGGGATTTTTTAAACTCTTCGTAGGTCATATCAGTACGTTTTTGTTAAAAATATAACGAAACAAAAATAGTTAAAAATATGCGTGCAAACACCCGTCAATCAAAAAGTTCGATGTGTTTTTTTCGGCATATCGTATAATGCCGGAAAGGCCTTCGAAACGGGTTCGGGTCAGTCAAATCAAGCGAGGGAAAATGGTATCAGGGATTATGACCTTCCGAGGTTTTCTTCTTCGGGGTACGAGACCTCATGCCAGCTGTACAAACCCTGCATGAGCCGATCCTGTTTTTCACGGGCGCTTAATCGTTCATAGGCTTCGCGGGCTTCGCGGGTTTTACGCCGCTTTTCCTCCTCAATCATATGGATGTTCTCGGTGTACCTCTCTTCCACGCATTTCTGGAGATAATCGCGGGCAACGGTCGGGAAAAGTTCAAGAAGAAGTTCATCTTTCTCATTGTCTGCCAGTTTCATGTCGCCGTATTCCTCGAACACGGTATTCTCCTGTTTCTTGTAATTCTTCGTGTCGTAGGGCACCTCCTCCCTGATACCTGTTAGCTGTTCCCTGAAATCAGGATCTACCGGTATCGGGGTCTTGCCATAGATACCTTTTACCAGGTTGACAAACTGAATCGATTTGGTGGTAAAGAAAGGAAGTTCTTTGTTTTCGTCGATCACACAATTCACGGCCTGCACTCCGACAATCTGGCTCGTGGGCGTAACAAGCGGGGGGCAACCCGACTTGATGCGAACCAGGGGAACCAGTTCGAGTACCCTTGGCAACAAGTGGTCGAGTTTGAGCTGTTTGAGCTGGGCCAGCATGTTGGTGTACATCCCGCCGGGTATCTCGGCTTTTCTCACCGCCTCGTCCGGCTCTGGGAACCTGAAATATTTCTCAATCTCCAGACACGCATTGATCAGATCGTCTTCGCGGTCGTGTTTGGCCATGTATATCGCCTTGACAAAGAGCTTATTGACTTCTCTTGGCAGCTTATACCCGGTAATGTCGAATTCAACGGGAAACTCCTTGCAGGTGTCAAATTCAGCCAATTCTTCGCGGATCACCCTGAGCTCCCGATTGATGGCGTTGACCGCAGCGGGGTTCACGCCTGTATCGATCCCCAGTTTATCACAGAAAATATGTACCAGTTCATAAGCCGGGGCGGCAGGTCCTCCTGCAAAATTCCATATGCTGGTATCCACGATGTCGGCGCCGTTGACGATGGCCGACAACACCGAGGCCAGACCAAAACCCGGGGTACAATGCGTGTGAAAATCAACAGGGACACGCAACTCCGATTTCAGCCTGCTAATCAGTTTTCCGGTCTTTACCGGGGTAATCAGGCCGGCCATGTCTTTGATGGAGATCATATCGGCACCCATAGCCTCCATCTGCCTTGCCTTTTCCACGAAATAGTCGATGGTAAAAATGTCGTGCGGAAGGGCCTTGAAATGGATCCATGAACGGAATTTCTGCCGGGCAGAGAACTTCGGATCGACCGTATAACTGATGGCACAATCGGCAATTCCCCCGTTCTGTTTTACATACTTAATGGTCGATCGCATGTTCTCTACATCGTTGAGCGCATCAAAAATCCGCATGATCCCGATGCCGCTTTTGATGGCATTCCGGTTAAATCCTTCGATAACCTCCTCGGGATATGGATTGTAACCGAACAGGTTCCTGCCTCTCGACAAGGCCGTCAGTTTTGAGACTCCGCCTATCCCTTCGCTTATCTTCTGCAACCTGGCCCAGGGATTTTCTGAAAGATACCGCATGATGGAATCGGGAACAGCCCCACCCCACACCTCCATGGCATAAAAACCGGCATCTTTGTAGTACGGCAACACCCTGTCCACCTGATCCTGCGTCATTCGCGTTGCAAAGAGCGATTGCTGGCCGTCACGTAATGTTAAATCCCTGATCAATAATTTCCTTCTTGACATATTTTATCAATGATTGAATTGCAAATTGATTACCGAGCCATTGTGAAAAAAATAACAAGATGCAAAATTACACAATTATAATATCTGTTTTTGTTATTTTTGTGCATATCCCGAAAAAGATGCTGAAGCAGGAAGATCACCTGGAGGTGACCCGGGACACCATCGGTTCAGGTGTGTAAAAACCTTGAAAAAGATACAGATATGACCGAACGGGAAATCCGGAAAATATTGTCACGAAAGGTAGTGGGCCTTGCCGGTTGCGGAGGTCTTGGTTCCAACTGCGCCGTTTCACTGGCCAGGGTAGGGGTAGGGACACTCGTCATTGCCGATTTCGACCAGGTAAGCCAAGGCAACCTGAACCGCCAGTACTACTTTCTGAATCAGGTTGGAATGAAGAAGGTGGTTGCCCTTCGCGACAACATCCTTCGGATCGATCCAGCCATACGCGTTATTGCCAACGATGTGCGACTGACCCCGGAAAATATCCACGGTATTTTTAATGGTTGCGATGTTCTGGTCGAGGCATTCGATCTGGCAGCTGAAAAGCAGATGCTGATTGAAACGGTTCAGCAGGAATTGTGCGATATTCCATTGGTGGCAGGACTGGGAATGGCTGGTTATGGGATGAATGAAAAAATCAGTTGCCGGGGCTTCGGGAATTTATATATTTGCGGTGACGGAGAAACGGAAATCGGGCCTGAGTGCCCGCCACTGGGGCCGCGGGTGGGAGTGGTTGCCAACATGCAGGCCAACCTGGTCCTTGAAATCCTCCTGAAAAACACGTAAATTTTTAACGGTCACCAACGGAAGACACTGAAAAGATCAACCCAAAAAAGCTGTATCATGAAGATCATGTTGAACAATCTTCCGGAAGAATTTCAGGATAACACATTGACAGTCGCCGATCTGTTAAAGCGTAAGAACTTTACTTTCAAAATGTTGATTGTAAAAATAAACAATGTCCTTGTGCCAAAAAATGCATACGATCAGCAGGTCATCCGCGATGGCGATGATGTGGTCGTATTGCACCTGATCTCCGGAGGATGATCGGACCATAGCCAAAAATCATGAACAGAAAGGTTTTAGAATGATTATTGTTTTCGTTTTATATCTCGCAATTACGGTTTTCCTGGCCTGGTGGTATTCGCGTGGAAACCGAACCAATGAGCAGTTCGTTTTGGGTGGAAAGCGTTTCGGTGGTACAGCCCTTGCGCTTTCTGAACGGGCCACCGGTGAATCGGCCTGGTTGCTGCTGGGTCTCACCGGGCATGCTTTCGCCGAGGGTATCTCAGCCATTTGGGTTGCCTTGGGGTGCATTATCGGCATTGCATTTATCTGGTTTTACATGGCCGGCAAACTGCAGGCCCTGACCGAACAGACGGGAGCCATGACGGTATCGAGCCTCCTCGGAAGAAGTTTTCCCGGCGCCGAACGATCCATCGGAATGCTGTCGGCTGTAATTGTGGTATTCTTCTTTGTCTTTTACATTGCAGCCCAGTTCAGCGGTTCCGGCAAGGTACTGCACAAAACATTCAACCTGGACCCTTTCTGGGGTGTCATCATCGCATCGGTTATTGTTACGTTATATTGTATGATGGGCGGATTCGTCGCGGTCGTTGTCACGGATATCTTCCAGGCCATCCTCATGATCTTCACCCTGGTTGCTTTCCCGGTTATCGCCTTATTCATCGCCTCTTCACACGGAATCTTTATTATCCGGTCAATCGAGGCAGCAGATCCTGTTCACCTCTCACTGACCCAGGGTAAAACCGGACTTATGGCCTTTCTTTTCATTATCAGCGGAATGAGTTGGGCACTTGGGTATACGGGTCAGCCGCAGTTGCTCACCCGGATGATGGCCATCAGGAATCAGAAAGAGGTGAAGACCGCCCGGAATGTGGCCCTGGTTTGGACTCTGCTGGCTTATGCCGGAGCCATCCTGATCGGCATGTTCGGGATAGGCTTTGTTCAGAGCGGCTTTCTTGCGGCCGATTCAGGAAAACTTGCCGATGATGCCGAGAAGATCCTTCCCGTCATGGTTATGATGTTTGTAAATCCGATTCTTGCAGGTGTCCTTCTTTCAGGCGTCATATCGGCCATGATGTCGACCGCCTCCTCAGAACTCACAGTTTCATCAGCTTCCATAACCGAAGATATCGTGACGAAGGTTTTCGGAAAAACCGATCATAACAGGAAGAAACTGATCATGAACCAGCTGATGACCTTCCTGGTTGGTGCCGTTGCCATCGTTTTTGCCTTGACCATGTCGGAAACGGTATACGGTCTTGTTTCCTATGCCTGGTCGGGCATCGGCTCCTCCTTCGGCCCGGCATTGATACTTCTGCTTTTCTGGAAAAAACTCTCGAGGGCAGGTGTGTATGCTTCGCTGATCACGGGTACCCTTTCAACGATCATATGGAAGGAGTTCTTTGAGGAAATGACCGGCGTTTCGGAACGACTCACCAGCTTTGCCCTTGCCTTTCTGATGGCCTGGATCTTTTCACTTGTTCTTCCTGAGAAGAAAAAGACCGCTTAGATCACTTCGGCCACCACGAAGTTGCTGCCGCCCACGAAAATAAGATCATCTTCATGGGCATTGCTTAGTGCAGCGTCGAGAGCCGACCTTACCGAAGGATAAACCGCTCCTTGCAGTCCGGATTCCCGGGCATGTTTTTGCAGGAGTTCAGCATCCAGCCCTCTCGGAATATCGGGCTTGCAGAAATAGTAACTGGCAGCGACAGGTAAAAGGCACAGTATCCCGTCGAGCGATTTGTCATTCACCGTTCCATAAACAAAATGAAGCTTTCTGTATGAAATTCCGGCAAGTTGCCTGACAACTTCCCTGATGCCTCCCTCATTATGACCCGTATCGCATATCACGTTGGGATGTTTCCCGAGGATCTGCCATCTGCCCATAAAACCGGTGTTTCTGATGACACCTTTTAAACCTTGACAGAATACTTTATCGCTGATCTGAAATCCGGCCTCTCTCAACATCACCACAGCTCCCATCACGGTGACTACATTTTTATGCTGGTAATTACCCTTCAGCGGTAATTCTATCTTCATGAGCTTTTCATGATCAGCGCTGTACAGGGTGAGATGTTGCGTTTTACAGGGAATTTCTGATATTTTAAATGGTTCAACGTTAAACTGCTGATCGGCAAAGAGGATATCCGACCCGCATTCAGATGCCCTGTCAAGAAATACATGCCGGATCTCCTCCTGGGTTTCTCCGATCACCACAGGTATCCCGGGTTTGATGATCCCTGCCTTCTCAATGGCGATCTTTTCGCAGGTATTACCAAGGAACTGGGTGTGATCGAGACTGACATTGGTGATGACCGACAGTTCGGGGGTAATGATGTTGGTCGAATCGAGACGGCCGCCGAGACCCACTTCAATTACGGCAATATCGACCTGCATGTCGCGGAAATAAGAGAAAGCCATACCCACCGTCAATTCAAAAAACGAAGGCTGGAATTTCTCGTATTCTTTCCTGAATTTCCGGATGAAGGAGGTTACGTAGCTTCGCTGGATCATTCTTCCATCCACCCTGATCCGTTCCCGGAAATCCTTCAGGTGTGGCGAGGTGTACAAGCCGGTCCTGTATCCCGCGGACTGCAGAACCGAGGCCAGCATGTGAGAGACCGATCCTTTTCCATTTGTTCCTGTGATATGAATGGATTTGAATGAATCCTGGGGATTGCCGGCGAGATTGCACAGGGAGATGGTATTGTCGAGGTTTGCCTTATAGGCTGATGCACCCACCCGGTAGTACATCGGGAGTTGTGCATAAAGGTAATCAAGTGTCTGTTTATAATTCATTGAACGAATAAGCAAAATTCATTTGACTCCCAACCGACAGAATAACGTACCTTCATTCATTTCATTACTTCAGATAAGGCAATACAACCGTACCGCCTGATGAATCCCTGCTGGCGCCTGTCACGCTGGCGAGGCAATTCGTTTCGCTTCTCCATCGCAGGACTCCTAGAAAAGCAAATATCAGGGCTTCCTTGAAACCAACCGTGCGTTCATCGGGAATAATGATATCGCAGGAATTGTGATCCCTGATCATTCCGACCAGAAAACGGTTATGGGCGCCACCTCCCGTGACCAGCATTTTCTTTTTCGGCAATTCCGGGCCAGATCCTTTATGACCAGTGCCGCCGGGCGCCGGCCCGGTGGAGCTGGTTTCACCTGTTCCGGTAACTGTGACCCGCCGGACCTGCATGGCGATGTGTTTACAGAAGGTAGCGAGCAGCGACGAGATCGCTTCTGTTTTGTTCCCCGGACGAAGATATGGTTCAAACAGTGGTACGACCGTAGCAAAAACCCACTCTTTGCCGAGTGACTTCGGGGGAGCCTGCTGGTAATAAGCGAGCTCGTTCAGCTGGTTCAGCAGTGGCACAATCACGGTTCCCATGGAGGCCATCTGCCCGTCACGGTCGAATTCACGGTCAACCATTCGCGACAGATAATTCAGAATGATATTGACCGGGCAAATATCGAAAGCAATACGACCGGTTTCCGTTTCAAAGGAAATATTTGAGAAACCGCCAAGGTTCAGGCAGTAGTCGTAATCAGCGAACAGGAAGCGGTCGCCCACCGGAACAAGCGGAGCTCCCTGGCCTCCCAGTGCTACATCCAGTGAACGGAAGTCGCTGATCACCGGTTTCCCCGTCTCTGCCGCGATAGCCGACCCGTTCCCGATCTGCGTCGTAAACTGGTTGGCGGGCTGGTGAAAGATAGTATGACCGTGGGATGCAATAAAATCGGGATCAATCCCATTCCTGTCCATGAAATCACGGCAAAGCTTACCGGTCAAATGACCATATTCGGCGTCGGTGCGGGCAAAATCCAGTGCAGTGGTTGTTTCCAGGTTTGCAAGCCTTTGCTGCCATGCCCTGGTGTAAGTCACGGTTTCGGAACAGATTATTTTGTAACTCCAGCCATTCCGGCCTTCTTCAAACTCACAGTATGCCATGTCAAGGCCGTCGAGGCTTGTTCCTGACATCAATCCGATAACCCGGTATCTCATCTGAAACGTTTTCTGCAAATTTATAAATGATCGCCTGGTGACAACCTAAAGCACATCGGCCAGCATTTCAAGCCTGATCCCCCGCGATCCTTTCAGTAAAATGGTCTCGTTGTCGGGATGCTGATGCGTAAACCAAAGCTTTGCCAGTGCAACATCTTCGAAGCAGGTATTCTCGCGGCGGTCATTCAGCCTGGTAAACCTGGGACCCACGAGGTAAACCCGGTTGAACCCGAGATCTGTGATCAAATCAAGTATGGCCTGATGTTCCTGGTCGGATGTTTCTCCTAATTCGAGCATGTCGCCAAGTATTACTGTTTTGTTGTTGTGCTTTGTCGCGGCGAATGCTTCCAGGGCTGCCTTCATACTGCCGGGGTTGGCATTGTAGGCGTCGAGAATAAGCAGATTGCGTTCCGTTTTCCTTACCTGCGACCGGTTGTTGGATGGCAGGTAATTTTCCAGGGCGGTTCGGATTTTGACTGGCGAAACCTTGAAATAATGGCCGATGCACGCAGACGCGAGGATGTTCGGAACGTTGTACTGTCCGTAAATCCGGGTTTTTATTGCCAGTTTCCCGCTTCCCGCAAGGGTTATGGTGACTCCGACCTCGGGACCGGCCGTCAGTTCGTCGAGGGATGCGTCGGAGCCGGCCGGTCCGTAGGTACATTGCCGGAGGCCTTCAGACAACTGGCAAAGCAGGTCGTCGGAACCATTTACGAACAGCAGGCCGTTCTTTTTAGCCAGGTACCTGTAGAGTTCGGTTTTCGTTTGTACCACCCCTTCAAATCCACCGAAACCCTCCAGGTGAGCCTTTCCAATGTTGGTTATAATGCCGAATCCGGGATCGGCGATGTGGCACAGGGCATCGATCTCGCCCGGATGATTGGCCCCCATTTCAACCACAGCGATCTCAGTGGAGTCATCAATGTCGAGCAATGTCAAAGGAACCCCGATATGGTTATTCAAATTACCTTGCGTTGAAACAACCCGGAAAGCGGATGAGAGTACGGCATGTATCAGCTCTTTGGTTGTGGTCTTTCCATTGCTCCCGGTGACACCCACCACCGGGATATTGAACCGGGAGCGATGATAGCGGGCCAGATCCTGCAGCGCTTTGAGACCATCGGGAACAAGAATGCACTTTTCGTTACCGGCACAGGCAGGGTCATCAACTACGGCCCAGGAGGCTCCTTCGCTTATCGCCTGGTCAGCGAACAGGTTGCCGTTAAAGATTTCGCCTTTCAGGGCGAAGAAAATGGATCCCGGAATCACGTTCCGGCTGTCGGTACAAACCTTGCGGCACCCGGTAAAACGGTCGTAGAGCTGAAGAAGGGTGGGGTCCATGTTGTTCGCTGAGATCTTCAAAGGTTACAATATATAATAGCAAACCCCGTCTCCGGGAAGAAACGGGGTTCGGTTCAATGATTCATTTTTTATCGTCCGGCGATGGAACCACCCACGCGGGTCATGGCACACCTGAAGCCGATTGCATCGGAGGCGTCGTTTTCATCGAGATAGCGACGGGTGCCAGGACTCATATAATAGGCGGGATCCTTCCAGCTGCCGCCTTTGTAAACCCGGGCATGGTCGGTGATCAGCGAACTCATGCCGTACTGGTACATCAGGTTGGTTGCGCTTGAATCGCGGGCTCCCTCTTTCCACACGTTATTGTCGATATTCGAGGCAAAGTCACCATCCAGGTAGTTGATGTTGTCGGCCTGGCGGTAATTCTTCCGGTTCATGGCTTCAGCCGTTGTGATATCACGGTACTTGATCCTTCCCAGGCTGTCCTTTTCGGCCAGGAATCCTTCGGCATCCCTCACCGGAGTCTTGAAAACGTTGCCACGGAAGGGATGAAGGTCAGACACTTCATACGAATTGAGAGGACGGTAAACATCGAGCACCCATTCGCTCACGTTACCAGCCATGTTGTAAAGACCATAGTCATTGGGGAAATAAGATCCGCAGGGGGCAGGAATGTTGGCGCCGTCATTCAGATTACCGGCTACTCCCATATAATCACCTTTGCCACGCTTGTAGTTATCCATCATGCTCCCGTAATAACGGTTTTCGTCGGTACGTACCTGGCTTCCGTTCCAGGGATAATTCTTACGTTCAACAACCCTTTCGTACAAGGTATTGCCAACCAGCCCTACCGCGGCATATTCCCACTCGGCTTCGGTCGGAAGCCTGTATTTGGGAAGCATGATACCGTCTTCCATCTTCACTTTTCTGGTTCCGGTTCCGTTTGGATTGAGATCGGGCAACGGTTTGTCGACCAGGCCTTCGTACTGCCCGGCCAGGTATGCATCGGTGTTGAAGTTATTCTCATTTTTCTGGGCAGGATCCATGGCCAGGATTCCCCGTTTGATCAACATCATTTCGTTCACGCGGTCGGTTCTCCAGAGGCAGTAATCATTGGCCTGTGCCCAGGTAACTCCGACCACCGGATAGTTACGGTAGGCAGGATGACGGAAATAGTATTCAACCATGGGTTCGTTATACGACAGCTTTTGCCTCCAGACAAGCGTGTCGGGCAGGGCTTTGCGGTAAACACCCGGATAGTCGGTTGCGTAAACCCGGCTCAGCCAGTAAAGATATTCGAGGTAGTCGAGGTTTCGGACTTCGGTTTCGTCCATATAAAAACTGGCAACCGTCACCCTTTTTGCGCTGTTGTTCCATTCGAACATGACATCATCCTGGGTGTTCCCCATGGTGAAGGTGCCACCTTCAATGAAAACAAGGCCAGGTCCTGTCTGCTGATCAGCAAACTCCCTGACTTCGAATCCGCCGTTTTTCGGATTGTTGTATTCCCAGCCGGTGGAACGAGAGGCTTCTTTTTTACAGGAACCCATCAGGAGGATGACTCCGATGAGGGTAGCAAACTGAAGGATTCTGTTCATTTTCATTGTTGAAAATTTTTGCAAACCTACATGAAATCGTCAAATTCTGCAAATTTAAAGGCGATCCGATGTGGGTTTTTTGGATGAACTTATTAACCGGTTTTATAATTTTTCGAACATATAACTAAAAACGGGGACATTTTATTGCCCTGATATGTCTTCTTTTTTCAATACATGGGAACTGCCATGATGCCGATACCTCATGCGCCCCGCCCGAAGCACCTCTCAGGTTGCTGATCGTGTAATCGTAGCTGTAGCCGACCCGGAGATTTTTGTAATGAAATCCCAGCATGGGAATGATGGCATCGGGATTTTCGAAATTATGCCTGAACCACAAACCACCAATAAAGGGATCGATGGTAAGGTAAAGGCCGAGGTTCAACTGGTGAAAATTGAACTGCTGCTGATAAAGAATGTTGGGTGAAAGTGAAAATTCCCTGTCTTCACTTGCGCTTCCGCCTTTGTGGAGATTGATGGTGCCACCGGCGTGCACGGTGATCTTCATGTAGAGCTGGGTTTCATTGTCGGCATAAAAGCCAATTTTAGGTTGAGAGAGATGATCAACCGCAATGCCACCATAAATAAGATCGTCATAAGCGAGAAACACCCCGGCTGAGAAATCGGGGGCTCCGACCGATTGCTGATCGGGCTGCTTTTCTGACGTTGGCAGCACAAAGCCGTTAATCGGATCGATCATGTCTTCGAATGTCAGATTCTCCCATGCCAGCCTGCGCTGGTAATAGGTGGCCTTCAGGGCGCCGCTGGCCTGGAGCCTGCTGGTGATGTTGAATTTGTACGCGTACATCAGGCTTACCATCGTTGTGTTAAGGTTGCCCCCTCCCGCGCGGTCTGCCATTACCATTAGACCAACCCCGCCATGCAGGAAACCGAAATACTGGTCGTACGAAACGTTGTAGGTGTTAAAGGCTTTTCCCATGGCCGGCCACTGGTTGCGGTAGTTCGCACCGATCTTAGGACAAATGGTCATACCCGCCAGGGCCGGGTTCAGGTATAGCGGGTTGGCATAAAATTGCGAAAAATGCGGATCCTGCGCATGGAGACCGGGAGAAAAAAAACAGGTTGCAATGACAGCAATGATAAAGGTTTTCCTTAACACAGGCATCAGGAATCTGCTTGAAAATTAGCGTCTACAATATTACAAAAAAAACCTGTCGGTTGAATCACCCGTAACAATATTCAGTAACTCGAAACGTTTAATTCCGGATTATCATATATTCCGATAATTAAATTTTTCAGCGGCAACCTTTTTCATTTATTGCTGTCTTAACAATATCACGGATATTTCTTATGCTGAAGAAATTCTATCTCAATCCTTATAACCTGATGTCCGTCATACTGTTGGCGGGCCTTGTACAGTTCCCGTTTACACGGATGATGGGAGGGGAACCCGTCAAACTGCGCTGGAACCCGGTGGAGTCCGTTTACCATGGCGAGGTCGAGGTTCAACAGATACTTTCGTTTTCAGGTTCGGTTCTTAACGACCGGTTCGGGATGCTGCCGCTGTTTGTCAAAACCCTTTCGGTTGACCCGTTGGCCGACTCCGTGAGTTCAGTAACTGTCGCCAGTCCAGTTTACGAACAAGTAGCCGACACATGGAAGTATCTTTGCAGGGATTTTGAAAAGATCCAGGAAGAAGTTTTAACCTGGAGCGAAATTTCCGTACACCGTAAATCTGGCGTGTACAGGGCCTTTGTGCTGCCCTTCAGGATAAACCCGGAAAACGGCTCTCTTGAGCGCCTTGTTTCGTTCAGCCTTGACATCGAAACAGTTACCCGTATAGACTCCCCTGAAACGCATCTTGCCGGCAGGTACGCCTCCTCCTCGGTTCTGGCTTCCGGCTCATGGTTCAAATTCTGCCTGTCGTCCAACGGAGTTTACAGACTCGGTTACGAAGACCTGAAGGCTGCAGGGATCGATCCCGCGGTCATCAATCCAAAGAAAATAAGGATCTTCGGCAATGGCGGCGGAATGCTCCCCGAGGCAAATTCCAAGTCGAGGATTGATGATCTGATTGAAAACCCTGTTTTCGTTTTTGGTGAGGAGGATGGCCGGTTCGACCCGGGTGATTACATCCTTTTTTATGGACAATCGCCCGATTCATGGGTTTTTTCAAAGATCGACAACCTTTACCACCACGTCAAGAATGTCTATTCCGAGAAAACCTGTTATTTTCTCAATTATGACACATCAGATGGCCTCAGGATCGCTGATGAGAGCTCCTCAACGCTTCCCGCGACTTCGTTCATCACCCAGTTTGATGATTATGCCTTCTATGAGAAAGACGATATCAACCTGATCAAATCGGGCAGGGAATGGTGGGATAAAAACCTCTTTGATGTCACTACCTCAAGGAATTATTCTTTTACTTTTCCCAATATCGACGGCCAGAAACCCGCGACGCTGATGGCTTACCTGGCAGCGCGGTCGCTTGCGGGAAGCAGCTCCTTCACTTTATCAGCCCAGGGCTCCGCTTTGGCCACCATCAGCATTCCGGCTACATCCGGTCAGTATGATGACAATTACGCCAGGGAGAAGACCGGCGCAGGGACCTTCATGACATCAAACCCTGTCATCGATGTCAACCTTACCTATAAGAAGTCGGGTTCGAGTTCTATCGGATATCTCAATTACCTCGAAATCAATGTGACAAGAAAACTTGTCATGGCCGGAGCACAAATGTCATTCAGGTCTATGTCTGCCACATCACCATCGGCAGTTTCTGAATTCACGCTTTCGGCTCCCGGACAGAATATTCAGGTCTGGGATGTTACCAGTCCATCGAATGTCAAACGGATCATAACCACCCAGACTGGCAGTAACCATATTTTCAGGCTGCCTACCGCTACTCTCCGGGAATTCATTGCCTTCGACGGTTCCGCATTCAACACTCCCCTGTTTTCAGGAAAGGTGGAAAACCAGGACCTGCATTCAATCGGATCGACAGATTATATTATCATCACCAACCCGGCATTCATTACAGAGGCCGGCCGGCTGGCCGAGTTTCACCGGCAGCAGGGCGAATTGTCGGTCTTTGTGACCACCACCGAAAAGGTATTCAACGAATTCTCCTCGGGTGCCCAGGATATCACCGCCATCCGCGATTTTGTAAGAATGATCTACAACCGCGCCGAACCAGGTAAAGAGCCGAAGTACCTCCTTCTGTTTGGCGATGCTTCGTACGATTACAAGGACAGGATTCAGAACAATACCAATTTTGTTCCGTCATTCCAGTCGGTGGAGTCGCTTTCGCCTGTCTATTCCTTTATCGCCGATGATTATTTCGGAATGCTGGATGTGAATGAAGGGCAGTCAGCCACCGGAAATGCCGATATCGGCATCGGACGCCTGCCGGTGTCCACCATCGCTGAAGCCAGGGCCGCCGTTGATAAGATCATCCATTATGCTACCAATTCCGAGGCCGTAATGGATGACTGGCGCAATGTGATCACCTTTGTGGCCGATGATCAGAATGAAGGTAACAATCTGTTTATCAATGATTCAGAAAGCCTCGCCCGGATCATTGAATCAAAGTACAAGTCCTACAATGTCGACAAGATATACTCCGATGCCTATACCATGGTTTCCACACCCGGCGGAGCACGTTATCCCGAAGTGAATGAGGTGATCAACAAACGGGTCGAAAAGGGATGCCTGATCATTAATTATGTGGGTCATGGCGGTGAACTGGGTTGGGCTCATGAACGGATCCTTGAAGTGCCGGATATCAAGGCCTGGAGAAATTACGACAGGTTGCCGGTGTTCGTAACGGCAACCTGTGAATTCAGCCGGTTCGACGACCCCGAAAGGGTCTCTGCCGGAGAATGGGTCTTTCTTAACAACCAGGGGGGAGGCATCTCCCTGTTTACCACCACCCGGCTGACGTTTGCCGGCACAAACAAAACCCTGCTGGATCAGTTCTATGATCACCTGTTCATTAAAAAAGATGGAAAATATCCTACCATGGGCGACCTGATCCGTGAATCAAAGGATTCCATGGGCAACTCATCCAATATTCATTCATTTGTGCTGCTGGGTGATCCGGCCATGAGGATAGCTTATCCTGAACTTAACGTTGTGACGACAAAGGTGGAATCTGATGCAACAGTGGCAGCACCCGACACCCTAAAAGCCTTGTCGGTGATCTCGGTGAGGGGAGAGGTGAGGGAACCAGGCGGAGGGATTGCATCCGGCTTCAATGGCACGGTTTATCCGACCGTTTTCGATAAAGCTTCGGAGATTTGGACAAAAGCGAATTACGGGTATGCTGACCCGGTAAAATTCTACCTTCGGAAGAATATCGTTTATAAAGGAAAAGTGGAGGTCAAAAACGGTGAATTCTCCTTCACTTTCATGGTTCCGAAAGATATCGCATACCAATACGGGATTGGAAAAATAAGTTATTATGCGAAAAGCGAAGATGCCGACGGGGCCGGGTACGATGAGAACATACAGGTAGGCGGATATAATAATTCGGCACCGTTTGATGACCAGGGGCCGGAGATATCATTGTTTATCAACGACCGCAATTTCGTCTCCGGGGGAATCACAGGACCTCGGCCGGTACTCATCGCCGACATCTCCGACACGTCGGGCATCAACACGGTGGGTAACGGCATTGGCCACGACATCACGGCCATCCTCGACAATAAAACCTCCTATCCCATGATCCTGAACGATTATTACGTATCGGATCTCAACACCTACAAAAGCGGAGTCATTACCTATCCCCTCAGTTCGCTGGCCGATGGCGAACACCTGCTGACAGTCAAGGTTTGGGATGTGTACAACAATTCATCCGAGGCCTCTATCAGCTTCATTGTGGTTTCATCTGCCGAATTCGCACTTGAACACCTTTATAATTTCCCGAATCCAATGAGGGATCATACCACTTTTTCATGGGAAACCAACCAGGTAAATGAACCACTTGACGTTGACCTGAAGGTGTATAACCTCTTCGGCCGGTTAATCAAGACCATCAGCCGGCAGATCAATCTGACGGGTTTCAGAAACGTGGCATTGGAGTGGGACGGAACCCAGGACAGTGGTCAGAAGATCAGTTCGGGAACGTACGTGTACCAGCTTTCAGTGAAAATTCCCGACGGAACCGTCAAACGGTTGTCGTCAAAACTGGTGGTAATCAAATAAATGGTTATTTTTGCAAAGAACAAGGATAACGTATGCCAAGATCTTTACAGTTACTTTTATTCCTGATATTTTTCCGGATAACCGCATTTGGAGCGCTGCCCCATAAAACAACCTCTGTCCTGGCCGATGGACAATGGTTCAAAATTGCAGTGACCCAAACCGGCATTCACCAGGTAACATACCAGGACCTTCTTGCCCTCGGCATTGATCCCCAATCTGTTGAAGTTGAGAAGATCCGGATATTCGGCAACGGAGCGGGCATGCTCCCTGAAGCAAATAATGCCCCCCGGATTGATGATCTGCGTGAGATTGCGATCAAGGTCATGGATGGCGGCGACAACCGTTTCGATGCAGCCGACCTTATCCTGTTTTATGGCGAAGGTGCCGACCGGTGGAGTTACGACAAAATGTCGAGGTATTTTTCACACCAGCGTAACCTCTATTCCGATACCACTTATTATTATCTAAACGTCAATACCCAGCCGGGCAAACGTGTCCGGATCATGGAATCGTCCACCGCCACGCCTACCGATACATCCACCCATACAGAGAGTTACTGGCTCAATGAACTCGATTCTCTGAGTCTTTTACGCTCAGGGCGCGAATGGTACGGTGAGGTGTTTGACAAGACTACCGACAGCCATACCTTCCCCCTTCTGATTCCTGATATAGATTCCACGGTGCCTGTCAGGGTAAAGACCTTCGTGGTGGCCAAATCGCCCTATTCCAGCTATTTCTTCCTGATAAAAAACAATCAGAAAATCGATTCACTTAAAGTCGACTCCTCTGAACCTGCAGCCTTCACGCTGATGGGGCGGTCGAAATTCAAGGTTACATACCTGCACAACCCGGGACCGGATCAAACCATTACCCTCCGGTACAACATGCCCACGCAGAATTCGATCGGATGGCTTAATTATTTGCAGATCAGTTATTCCAGAAAGCTTAACTGGATTGGGCCACAGATGGGTTTCCGGGATTCACGGACCTATGGTCCCGGGAAGATCACCTTGTTCAGTCTTTCGAACGCGAACCCCGATATCACGGTGTGGGAGGTAACGGATCCGTCATCGATCGGCGAATTCGAAACCTCGATCTCAGGGAATACGTTGACCTTTAAGCGGGCGGCCGACAGCCTGCGCGAATTTTTTGCCTACGATGGATCCTATTTTCATCCGGTGATATTGCACGGTGCCGTTCCAAATCAGAACCTTCATGCTTCTCAGCCGGCCGACCTGGTGATTGTGACCCACCCGCTTTTCCTTGCCCAGGCGCAGGAACTGGCTCGATTTCATGAAGAGGACAACAGTCTTTCCGTACAGGTTGCAACTACAAGTCAGGTTTTTAATGAGTTTTCCTGCGGCCAGCCGGACCCTACCTCCATCAGGGATTTTATGAAGCTTTTATATGACCGGTCGGGTGGAAAAAAGCCCAGGTACTTGTTGCTTTTCGGCGATGGTTCGTACGATCCGAAAAACCGGATCCCTGGTAATAACAACTTTATACCGACCTTTCAATCAATCGAATCGCTTACGGCCACTTCCTCCTATGTTACGGATGATTATTTCGGAGTGATGGATGACAATGCCGGCCAGGAATCCAACGGAAAGATATATATCGGCATCGGCAGATTCCCGGTGTCGACCGTTGAAGAAGCGCAGGCCATGGTCGACAAGATCCGGCATTATTCATCTGAAGAACAGCCTGTGAGGGGTAGCTGGAGGAATGTGCTGACATTCGTGGCCGATGACGAGAACAACAATCTTCACCTCAGGCAGGCAGAAGAAATATGTGCGATCGTGGCTGAAAAATACCCTTTGTTCAATGTTGACAAGATCTTCTTTGATGCCTATCAGATGATCCAAATCCCCGGCGGACAGCGGTTCCCGGATGCCACTGCCGCACTCAACAATGCGGTAGCCAAAGGATCGCTGATCATTAATTACACCGGGCACGGTGGTGAAACAGGATGGGGTTATGAGCAGGTGTTGAACACCTCCGATATTGAATCGTGGAACAATAAGGACATGATGCCCGTTTTTGTTACTGCTACCTGCGAGTTCAGCCGGTTCGACAACCCCGAAAGGTTTACCGCCGGCGAGATGACCATTCTGCATCCCAACGGAGGGGCCATCGCCCTCTATTCAACCACCCGTCTCGCCTATGCAGGTCAGAACATAAAACTCGACACCAGTTTCTTTCATAACCTGATGGACCGGGATGAGAATGGCGAATACATAAAAATGGGCGATTTGATCAGGATATCAAAGAACAACAATAAAAACAATGAATACCTGAGAAATTTCGTACTCCTGGGCGATCCGGCACAGAATATTGCCTTTCCTGAATACAACGTCAGAACCACCGAGATTAACGGAGAAGCTGTCAATCAACCTGTTCCAGCCCCGGGGATGTCAACGGTGGTGGTGAAGGGATACATTGAAGACCAAAACGCACAGAAAGTAACCAACATGCAGGGTGCTTTAAACTGTAAATTGTTTGACAAACCCGTTACCTATAAAACACTTGGAAACCGGCCTGGTGACTCATATCCGCAGAATTTCGTGATACAGAACAGCCTGCTTTTCAACGGGGATGTTCCGGTAACCAATGGCGAGTTCCAGGTTACGATGGTCATTCCGAAAAGCATTTCGCTGCAGTATGGCGCCGGAAAACTCAGTTATTATGCCAATGGCAACGGGCATGACGCTGCCGGTTACAGCCATTCCATCAACATAGGAGGTGCCTCGGATATTGACCCGCATAACCAGGGTCCGGATATCGGGTTGTATCTTGATAACAGGGAGTTCCGGAACGGTGGAGTAACCTCCTCGTCCCCTCTGCTTATTGCCGACCTTTACGACACCAACGGGATCAATTTTATTGGCCTGGGAATCGGCCACGAAATTGAAATGGTACTCGATCATGACCGCGCCCATGCCATCATTCTCAACGATCATTACAAGCCAGCCTTTAACATGTTTACCCGGGGCACGGCTGAGTTCGCAATGTCGGGACTCCTGCCCGGTTTGCACACATTGTCGGTCAGGGCCTGGGATATGTTTGACAATTCGAATACCCGCGAGATCAGTTTCATGGTCAGTGGCAGCCAGGAGCTGAGTGTAAAAAAAGTGATGAACATACCGAACCCGATGTTCGATCATACCGCTTTTGTTTTTCAGCCCGATCCGCCCGTCGACGGACCGCTTGAAGTTCAGATCCAGATATATAACCTCACCGGCAGGCTGGTGCACACGATTAAAGCCACCTATCAGATGCCCCTTGACACCCTGCCTGCGCTTTCATGGGACGGAACTGACGATGCAGGCAATAAGCTGAGCAGCGGTATCTACCCTTATAAAATCCTTTTCCGGACGGATGCAGGTGAAGTTACACAGACTTCGCAAAAACTGGTCATTATCAGGTGAATAGATTTAAACTCTTCCATTTTTTGCAACCATGCAATAACTTCCCGGGATAAGCGTTAATTTCGCAGATTATTTTTTTTTTTCACAATCAGAACGAATCAAATGAAGATCAGGTTATTATTACTTATTGCTTTTGCACTGACAATCAATACATTAATTGGACAGGATACCGAGCCTCAGGATGGAAGCCGTGTGATTTCGACAGCGGTTCCGTTCCTTACCATATCGCCGGATGCACGATCGGGAGGTATGGCCGATGTAGGTGCGGCCACCACGCCCGATGCTTACTCACTCTTCTGGAACCCTGCCAAATATGCATTCATCGATAAATCTTTCGGATTCGGAATTGGTTATGTGCCCTGGCTCCGCGGACTGGTCAATGACATCGGTCTCGCTTCGGTCACCGGTTTTGGCAAAATCGGCGACAAGCAGGCTATTGCCGCTTCACTGAGATTCTTTTCCATGGGCGCTGTAATGTTCACCAATGACGTCGGACAGGAACTGGGCGAGGTGAAACCCAACGAATGGGCCATCGATGCAACCTATGCCAGGAAATTCTCCCGTGAATTTGCCGGCGCCGTCGCCGCCCGGTTCATCTATTCGAACCTGGTTCCCGTAAATTATTCCAATTATGATGTAAGACCCGGCACATCAATCGCTGCCGACATTGCCGTTTATTACCACCACGAGATGGAAGTAAAGGGTCTCTCGGGGGCTTCCATTGATGTTGGTCTCAACATCTCAAATATCGGCGCCAAGATGTCATACAGCAGTTCTTCCATCGTACGTGATTTTATTCCTACAACTTTCCGCCTCGGGCCCTCATTTACCATGGACATTGATGATTACAACCGGATTTCGATTGCCCTTGACCTGACGAAATTATTGGTGCCGACGCCGCCAGTTTACGCCAAGGATTCGGCCGGAAATATCATTATTGGCGCCGACGGAAAGAAGGTAATCGAGAAAGGAATGGACCCCGATGTTTCCCCTGTGAAAGGGATGATCCAGTCGTGGTACGACGCCCCCTGGGGGTTCAAGGAGGAGATGCAGGAGATCAATGTGGCCATTGCAGCCGAATATTGGTATAATAAATTGTTCTCTTTCAGGGCCGGTTATTTCTATGAATCGAAATACAAGGGCGACCGCCAGTTTTTCACCCTGGGAGCCGGGTTAAGGTACAATGTATTCGGCCTTGACTTCTCATACCTGATTCCCATCAAGAACAACAATCCCCTGCAAAACACACTGCAGTTCACCCTGTTGTTTAACTTCGATCGGGTGGCAAAGGGCGACAAAGAGGAAAAATCTACCAATTAGTAAGCTGATATTCATATCCTTATCAACCCCGCATACCCATGTTTCGCATCGGGTTTGGATTCGACACCCACAGGCTTGAGGAAGGCAGGGACTTCTTTCTTGGAGGAGTTCAGGTAAAGCATTTCAAAGGTGCGGTTGGCCATTCCGATGCCGATACATTGATCCATGCCATCATTGACGCGCTGCTGGGGGCTGCCGGTTTGCCTGATATCGGTAACCAGTTTCCCGACAACGATCCCCGCTATAAAGGTGCCGACAGCAAGGTATTACTGGCTGATACTTCGGCGAAGATCCATAAGCTTGGTTTCGAAATCGGAAACATCGATTCAACCGTTGTACTTCAGTCGCCGAAACTGCAAACCCTGATCCCGCAAATGAAAACCATCCTGGCCGGCGTGCTCGAGATAAGCCCGGATAAAATCTCGGTGAAAGCGAAGACCAGCGAGAAACTCGGGTTTATCGGCCGCGAGGAGGGCGTTTCGGCTTACGCCGTGGCGCTGCTTTTAACGGAAAAACCGTAGATCGAAATCATCGATCAGCAGGACGCCCTTCCCGGTGTTCCATAAATATATTTTGAGGAGACCATCCCGGTTGGTTATCTCAGGAAGCATCAGAGAGAAATTGATCTCTCGCCATGCCTGGCCTGAAACGACCGGAATGTCGTTCACCCTGAACCCCTGCCACCAGTCCTCTCTGCCATTGATCTTTTGCATGCTCAGCACTACGAGCACCTGGTTGCTGGTCCCTGCGATACTATCGTAAACCATCACCCTTCCTTCAACGAAATAACGGCCGGGGATCGTTCCGAGATTCGCGGCCCTGACCGCCAGTCCTGGGCTGTAGGTGTGCACGGAATCCAAATAACCGGCATTTGATCCGGAAAAAGCATTCCGTGCCTGAACCAAAAGGGTTTGGTTCCAGTTGCTGTCGGCACGTTCAAATCCGGTCCTGTAATGCCTGACTGGCTGCCGTGTATTGACCGAAAAATCTGCCATCTCCCGGTTTCCGCCAAGACTGTTGAAAACGGCCGAATCGGTGCGCAGGAAAATGTGGCAGTATTTCTCCCGATTCATGCTGTTCGGCTGCATGATCCGGTGCGTGTATTGCCAGGTCTGGATCAGGTTGACGGTGATGAGCGTGAAGGAGAATAAGTACGCAATGATTGCGCCGGTCCGCTTCTTCATCAGTGTATCCAGGAAAAGGGCGATCAGCAGGGTATAAATGCCGTAGTAATCGATAAAGGCCCGCAACCCGAATCCATCGCCGTAATACCAGTTCCACCAGCTTGCAACTACATAGGTGCTGACAACCAGGAACAAAATCATGCTGATCCATTTTCGGAATGAATTCCACCCGATCATGAACAGGCCAGGGATGACGAGCAGCATTGCCGGGGTATAAATAAAAAGTCCCTTTTCGAAACTGAAAAGAACATCGGTCACACGAGGGTCGCCGAACCTGAATCCCTCCCCGGTGTAAGGCCATATGAAAAGCTGTCCGGTCTGAAGATACCACAGGGTTGGCTGGATTGAAAGAATCAAAAAAACCGGGAGTAGAAAAGCGGAAAAAAACCGCTTATTCGAAAAGAGATGCTGCATGAACCTCCCTTGTGCTGTCTGAGGGTTGATAAAAAATGGGACCAGCAGCAGAATGACCATGTTGGTGGGCCTGATCAGTGCCACCAGGCCGAAGAACAATCCAAGTAAAGTGATACGGCCCGAATTCACTTTTCCCGGAAGGGTCAGCAGAATAAAGAGAAACCCGTTGATGGCGAAGAATGAAAATATATGTGACATGGTCTGTTGCCATAGACCATAATAGAAAAGGTTTGTCCCGAAGGCCAGCAGAAGGATTGAACAAACAATGGCCCTCCGCCCGATACGATTGATCTCAAGAATCCGGATAAGGAACCAGAAGCCGGCGATGAGGTAGAAAAGTGACCCGATCCCGGTGAGGAACTGGAAAAAAAACGAGTATCCGTCCACCGGCGTCCCGAAAAGACAGGAGAGAAGCAGCCCTGACAGGAAAAATGGTAACAACAGCAACGCCTCGCCGGCAAAGTATTTGTTCAGCGGCTTATCCTGATAGGTAACCAGATATCCCGGCTTGTACTGCGGATAACCGAGCAGTTTCGATTCCCGCTGTACCACTTGGCCGAAGGTCGGGTCGCCATCGATGATCAGCGCCGGCAGGTAGGCATAATAGCCGCGTCCGTCGCTGGTCACAATGTGTTTCCAGTTGCCGGCAGGTTCGCCGAATATGCGCCCGCCCAGGAAAAACGCCAGGAAAAAAACCGCCAGCAACAACGCAATAAGGAAAGCAAAAGAAATCTTCACCCTCGCCATATCAATCAATCATTAAATGCCCCTCGTTCCCGTTTCAAAAATAATAAACATACTGATTTGGTGAACTGATTAATTCTACGTACCTTTGCAGACCTTTTTTAAAAAACTATAAATTTATTAAAATCAACACGAAATGTTAAGACAGTACGAAACCGTTTTCATTATGACTCCCGTTTTGTCTGATGAACAGATGAAGGAAACGGTAGAAAAGTATCAGAAGTTCCTCGTGAATAAAGGCGCAGAGATCGTCTTCGAGGATCACTGGGGATTGCGCAAATTAGCCTATCCGATCCAGAAAAAATCAACAGGTTTTTATCACCTGATCGAATTCAAAGCGGAAGCCTCACTCATCAGGGAGTGGGAAGTCACTTTCAAACGCGACGAACGGATTCTCCGTTTTCTGACCGTGGTACTCGACAAGCACATGCTTGCTTACAGTGAAAAGAAGCGCAACAAGTCGAAGGCTGCAAAAGAAGAAAAAGTTCAGTAACCCTTAAATCTGTTTGAAAATGGCAACTCCACAGCAAGGCGAAATAAAATATCTGACCCCGATCGCGGTCGATACCAAAAAGAAGAAATATTGTCGTTTCAAGAAGAGCGGCATTAAATATATCGATTACAAGGATGCCGACTTCCTGCTTAAGTTTATCAACGAGCAGGGGAAACTCCTTCCGCGGAGAATCACCGGAACATCCACGAAATACCAGCGTAAAGTGGCTCAGGCCGTTAAACGTGCCCGTCACATTGCATTGTTACCTTATGTTGGTGATTTATTAAAATAAGGAGGCAGGAACATGGAAGTAATTTTGAAACAGGATGTCCTGAATCTGGGATATGCCAATGAAAAAGTGACCGTAAAGCCGGGTTATGCCCGTAATTATCTTATTCCCCAGGGGATTGCCATCCCCGCCACGGAGTCGAACAAGAAAGTCCTTGCCGAGACTTTGAAACAGAAGGCTCACAAGGAAGCAAAAGTAAAGAAGACAGCCGAGGATATTTCTCAGTCGCTCAAAAACCTGGTGGTGAAGATTGGCGCCAAAGCAGCCGAAAGCGGCAAGATTTTCGGTTCGGTCAACGCCATCCAGATCGCACAGGCCCTCAAGGAGCAGTTCGATATCGACATCGATCGTAAAAAGATCCACGTTGATCATGAACATATCAAGGAGCTTGGCACCTACACCGCCAAGATAACCCTTCACAAGGAAGTTCATGTAGAGATCACTTTTCAAGTTTTTGCAGAATAGTTCTGCCTTAAACCGTATCTTTATCCCGGGATTCATTCATTCCGGGATTTTTTATGCTTTCCAAGAGCCAGATCCAGTTCATCACCGCCCTGCATCATAAGAAATACAGGGAGGAGTACGGATGCTTTATAGCCGAAGGAACCAAGGTTGTCAGGGAGCTGATAGAGAGCGATTTCCAGGTCAGGGGGGTCTATGCCGGCGCGGATTGGATCGTTTCGCATATGCGCGAGACTGCCGCAAAAGGAGTCCCGATATTCGAGACCCTGCCTCATGAAATGCAGAAAATCTCGGCATTGTCAACCCCCGGCCCCGTTCTTGCCGTTGTAAACATCCCGGCCGCCCCCGAATTTCCCTTCACCGGCTCCCCCGCTCACTCGTTCACCCGTTCACCCGTTCAGCAGTTCCCCGGTTCCCCCGCTCCCCCGCTCACCAGTTCACCAGTTCACCCGTTCACCAGTTCACCCGCTCCCCCGCTCCCCCGTTCACCCGTTCACCCGTTCACCAATTCCCCAGGCCCCTGGTCCCTCCAATGGCTCACCCTCGCCCTCGACGATATCAGAGATCCCGGCAACCTGGGCACCATCATCCGCATTGCCGACTGGTTCGGCATACGGACCATCCTGTGTTCGTTAAGCTGTGTTGATCAATATAACCCGAAAGTGGTGCAGGGAACGATGGGGTCGATCGCCCGGGTTCAGGTCATCCGTTGCAGTCTCGAACATGCCCTTTCCGTTGTCTCCCCTCTCCATCATACCGGGGAACTTACTGCAGACCATTCAGATATGCCGGTAACTGTCCTGTCCTCAATGCCGGTTTACGGTGCCTGTCTTGACGGCGAGAACATTTACGACACCACGCTTAACCAGGGCGGTATTTTGCTGATCGGCAACGAGTCACATGGTATTTCACCGGCCCTCCTTCCCTTGATTACCCAAAAAGTGGCAATCCCTGCTTTTCAGACCGGTGACCGTAAAACGGCCGAGTCGTTGAATGCTTCTGTGGCCACTGCCGTCATTGTGGCGGAATTCTTCCGGCGTTTTGGTCTTAAATTTCAGCAGCAACCTATCTGATATTTTATGGAATACATATATAATATTGTAACTACAATTACATCGGGTTTTAGGACATCTCCGAACCGGGTGCACCTTTCCATAATGATATGCCTGTTCCTGTTTTCCAATTTGGTGTATCCCCAGGGGCCGGACCTTGATGCTGAGTTCCCCAACATAAACAAAGCCTATGTAAACTCCATTAGTTCCATCAGGGTTTATCAGTCCGACAGTGTTTTAAACCCTGCCGTGATCTGCCTGAACGCCAATGAACGGCTGAACATTGCGTTCGACGATCTGTCGCCTGACCTGAGGAGGATACAGTACACCGTGCGTCACTGCAGTTTCGACTGGAACACCTCCACCGACCTGGTAGTGTCGGATTATATCGATGGTTTCAGGGAACAGAATATCGATCAGTACCTTTATTCCTATAACACGACCATCCCGTATATTCATTATTCCGCCACACTGCCTTCCGATAACCTGCGGCTGAAAATCTCCGGCAATTACCTGTTGATTGTTTATGAGGAGGATACCCGGCAGGTGCTCTTCACGCAACGGTTCATGGTGTACGAATCATCGCCCCTCACCCTCGATGTGAGAGTTGGGCGGGGGCTGAAGATGGAGGAGAAGGAGACACACCAGCAGGTCGATGTGTTGGTAAAATTGAACGGATTCAGTATCATGGATGTGACTCGTGAAATAAGGCTGGGAATCCGGCAAAACGGCCGCTGGGATAATTTCATGTATGTCGCGAAGCCGAGGATCACCCGGCCCGGGGAGCTTGATTACAGGTATGATGAGGCCATCGCTTTTCCCGGATGGAACCAGTTCAGGTACTTCGACACAAAAAGCCTTCTCTACCAGTCTGAGCGTATCTGGAAAATTGTATACGATACAGCTTACCATGTTTACCTGCTCGACGACCTGCCGCGCACCTATAAGAATTACAGTCAGGATAACGATCTTAATGGCAGGTACTACATTAAAAATGAGGAGCATGCACAAAATTATGATACGGAGGCCGATTATGCTTATGTTAATTTCTTTTTGCCCTATCCCGCTGAGATTACCTCAGGGGCGTTTCAAATCACCGGCGACCTGACGGCATGGCAGAGCGCTGATTTCAGCCGCATGTTTTACAACCGGGCCCGCAGGGGGTATGAAATGACCCTCTTGCTAAAGCAGGGGTATTACAACTACCTGTATGTTTACCGTTCAAAAGACGGCAGCACCCTCGACGAGACCATGGTCGAAGGCAGCCACTGGGAGACCGAAAATGATTATGAGGTAATGGTTTATTACCGGCCGACCGGGTGGAGTTATGACCGGCTGGTGAGTTATTTAAAGGTCGGTTCGAGGTAAAATATCCACATTTACCCTTGATTTCTGAACAGGGATGACATTGTTGTGCTGAAATAATTAACTTTGTTAAAATATTGCTTCCCCTTTGCAATTGAAAAATAAACACTGCAAATAAAACCTTAAATTATTAAACCATGGAGAATCCAATGATCAACCGCCTCCCATTCATATTGATTGTGTCTCTGATCCTGGTTGGATCAGTATATGGTCAGAACAAAATATCTTCTATTGACAAAATTATTAACAGCAGGGAGGCTGGACAGACCGTTCTTTCAGAACTGGTATATACAAAACTGTCACCCGGAAAACCGCATAATAACCTTCTCGGAAATGATGATCCTGAAGAGGCACATTTTGTGATGGATACAGCAGTAATTTTTTCATTAGGCAACCCTCCCCAACGTCAGATTTTTGATTACTCAGAGTCAGGCTATAATCTGGAATTCCTTGTCCAGAATTATGAGAACAATATATGGGTCAATAACCTGATTGAAACATCCACCTTTGATATCGATGGGAATAAACTCACCTCGCTTTGGAAGGTTTGGAATAATGGTATTTGGGTAAATGAACAGACTGAAACGAATACGTATGCCAATTCAAAGCTGTTGGAGTCAGTACGACAGAAGTGGATCATGAATCAATGGGTAAATTCAGAAAAGGAAACTTTCCAGTATGATAGTTTTGGAAACATGATCTCCTACACCAGCGAATACTGGCTTGCTGTTAGTTGGGTATACAAGGATCATGAGTTGTACACATATGACAACCTGGGTAACATACTCACCAGGTTTGTGGAGAAGTGGGACAATGGAGGCTGGCAAAGCATGGCCAGATATTCCTATGACTATAACCAATTGGGTGATCGGGTATTTGAATTGGCAGAGGAGTGGGTTAGCGGAGGATGGAAAAACTCTTCAAAGGGAAGTTATGTTTATGATGCTCAAAGTTATCTTAAGACGTATCAGGTTGAGGTTTGGTTAAATGGATGGTGGCAGTATGACACCAGGCACAGCTTTACCTATGATTCAAGTGGGAGATTAGTTACTGAAACGATCGAAAATTTTATAAACGGGAGCTGGAATAATAGTAAAAGGGATAATTATTCCTATAATTTTTTCAACGAAGTTCAATCTTTGCTGATTGAGGAGTGGGACAACGGAGCCTGGAGGAATGTATCATTATCTGCTTATGATTATGATGCATCAGGAAATGCAGAATCAGGAAGATATTATGTGTGGGACGGAAGCACCTGGAATCAGACTGAAGATGGAAATCTGACCATCTCGTACGATTTTGGTAGCGATTATAAAATCTTTACAGCAATAGAGGTTAAAGCGCATTACAAATCAGTAAACAGTGGAATCAACTTCATATCTGATCATGGGTTGACCAGATTCCAGTGTCAACCAAATCCGGCCAATGATTATTTTGATGTCGTTTTAGATCTTTCTGAGTCAATGTTTGCCAACCTCGTCGTAATTGATTTACAAGGGAAAGTGATTCAAACAATTTTCAATGGAGAATTCCATAAAGGAGTAAATGTTATTGAAGTTAAGTCGGCTGCCATGCCTGCCGGAGTATATCTGGTAACATTAAATTCTAACGACAGGATAGCAGTTACGAAACTGATCATCCAGTAAGAGAATCCTGGTAATAAGGATAATGAGCAACACTTACGAAAAAAGAACATACACTTACTAATAAAGTAAACATTATCTCTTGTTTTTATACTTTTTTATAGTATCTTTGTATGGTCTGATAAAATGTCTTGATAAATGCAAAAATAAAACCAATCCAATATGAAAAAATCATTTAACCTTCTTAAAACCACGTTCATTGCTGTATTTGTGCTGTCAATGAACATTTTGGTTTCTGCACAAGATTACAGTGTTACTGTGCTGACTCCTTCCTATCCCGGCATTAAATGGGAAACCGGTACCACCCAATGGATATCATGGGTGGACAATTTTGAATACGGGGTTAACATTTATTTGATGGATCAGGCTGGAACTACTACCAAATCTGTTATTTATGAGGCAGCTGTGGGCGATACTGCAGGATGGCTCGAATCAACGTTTCCATGGACGGTAACGACAACTACGGATAAGTACAAAATCAAAGTTGCCAGTTATAGAAAACCAAATCTTTATAAAGATATGAGTGACAGCTATTTCGAAGTTGTTCACAGTTTGGGAGACCGCATGGTCCTGATCAATCCTAACTGGCCCGGGCTCAAATTTGAGAGAGGTTCAACGCAGATGATTTCCTGGACGGATAATCTGCCGGGTGGGGTATGGGTCTATCTGATGAATGGCACAACCACGGTTACTACTGCATTGGGAGTAAAAGTTGAAGATCCTGAGACCACCCTTGAATGGACAATTCCGAATAATTTACCTCCTTCATCCGATTACAGAATTAAATTAGTATCGGATGAGATCCCAGATATGTCTGTTACAGGAGTAAAATTCCAGGTTTTAGCGACCTTGTATGGCAAAATCACGCTGATCCAGCCAAACTGGTACAACATTGTATGGGATAAAGGCATCCACATGATTTCGTGGGTTGACAACATCGATACTCCTGTTAACATCCTGCTTTTAGATGGTACAGGGGCATTTGTGCAAACGATCACTACCACGCCCATCGAACATCCAGAATCAACCTATGAATGGGATTTCTCTGGAGTTATTCCGGGTACTTATAAGATCCAGGTAGTATCAGATACCTATACCACCGTTACAACCACTGGTTTGCCATTCAAGATTACCGACAAGTATGAGAAACAGATCGATATTATCCAGCCGAACTGGACCGGAATAAAATGGGATCGCGGAAATGTGCATATGATCTCCTGGATTGACAATCTTGAAAATGATCCGCAAAATGGCGCCGTATCAATTTATGCCATCAACCAAACGACCTCGAGTGTATATACCGTGACGACATCGCCACAGGTTCATCCTATTTCAACCTACGAATGGGACATCCCTGCAGATTTTGAGCCTGGAACATACAAGATTAAAATTGTTTCTGAAGCATTTTCCAATACTGTTTCAAGAACAAGCATGGCTTTCAAAATCGTCGATGTCCTGGATCCGACGCTGGTTATCCAGCAACCTGATGTTGCGGGAATAAAATGGCTTGCCAATGATGTCAATGAATATTATATCTCCTGGGTAGACAATCTGCCCTATGCCATCGATGTTGTATTGCTAAGATCTGACACAAAGACAGGTACATATTCTTTTACCAAGACAATTACTACCGTTCAGCCTGAAGATGGTACAGTATACATATGGACACCGTTGATTTCAGACGCCGACAACGATAAGTGGTTTAGAATTCAATTGATTTGCAGCGGTTGCTATACCACTACAACCGATATCAGTCAATATCCTTTCCAACTGGTAAAATCCTTAGGTGGCGATATCACGTTGATCCAACCGACCTATCCATATATCGCTTGGATGTGTGGCTCGACACAGTGGATCTCGTGGACCGACAATGTAGCGGAACCATTGAATATAGAATTACTTATGAAAGTTGGGTCAAATTATGAATCGATTCTTGATATAGCAGGGTTCACATCTCCTGTTTCTGCTATTCCTGCCAATGAGTCGACCTATGAATGGGATATTCCAACATTCGGAACGGGCAGTATTACTGTCGAAGACTTTGTTTACAAGATCAGGGTTTCAAGTTCAGCAAATCCCAGCAATATCAAAGACATCAGTGACCACCCCTTCAAATTATACGAACCCGTAGATAATATCTCCCTGTATCCCAACCCTTGCAGCGAGTTCACTACCCTGCAATTTGACAACCAGTCAAATGCCAATTACATAGTGACGCTCTATGATCGGTTTGGCACACAGCTTAGGAAAATCAATGTTGACAACAGTGATTCGATGCAGGCTACCATTCAAACCTATGACCTCCCGAACGGAATCTACTTTATCAATGCTACATCAGGCGAGAAAGTGATTTCGAAGAAAATAATTGTCCAGCACTAACCTGAACCATCAGGTTTCTTAAGAAGGTAAAATGAAAGAAGCCGCCTCCACATCGGGGGCGGTTTCTTTTTAGGTATGAGTGAATGTTTTCTCAGAACGGATACCCGATCCCGAAATTCCAGATGATGTCGCCTAATTGCATCTTGTTGAAGTACCAGCGATCGTCCTTCGGGTAGGAGGGAACCCTGATGGGAATGGCGGGATCCAGTCGGACGATGAAGAAATCGAAGTCGAGCCGGATGCCAAAACCGGCATCGATTCCCAGTTCGCTCATGAAACCCGGGAATTTGAATTTTCCACCCGGCAGATCGGCGGTTTCCTGGAGAAGCCAGATGTTGCCGATATCAATGAAAAGGGCACCCCGGATCCAGTCGTACATCGGGAAACGATACTCGATGTTTGCCTCAAGCTGGATGTCGCCGATCTGGTTGAAGGTGTTTTCGGTGTTATCGCTGTGATAAGTGCCGGGCCCCAGGGTGTACATCTTCCATCCGCGCATACCGTTCGCGCCACCGGCAAAGAATGCCTTTTCGAAGGGCAGCAGGGTGCTGTTGCCGTAAGGAATGCCAATGCCGCCGTAAAACCGGTAAACAACTGAGTAATTGTTCCGGTGAAGATTGTAATACCGTATATCAATATCGGGCCTGAAGTACTGGGAATAGGGCAGGCCGAACAGTTTGTAGGCTGACCCGGGGTCTTTCTTCACCTTGAAGATTTCATCGACGGCATAAATCAGGTTTCCTCCGGTTTCGATGTTCGAACGCAGGTAGATGAAATCTTTTATTTTATTAATTTGCTGATTGTTAAATGTCAGGGTGTATTTCAGGCCGGCTACGAGGTGGTCGGTATATTGGTTTCGCAGCCTGGCATCGGGTTCATTGTTGATGATGGAATCGAAATAGGCATCCGGAAAGACCTTAACCAGCGAGATCTCAACCGGGTTCAACACATGTTTCAGCTTTTCATTTTGCTGCCAGGAGTAACCGAAGGAGATATTGGAAATGTGCCGGTCGTAGTGCTGCTGGTGCTGGAAGTTGTATCCGACTGAAACGGTTGTTTTAGGTTTGAAATACTTCGAGAACCGTTCAGGTTTTATGGGAAGGAGGAACTGTGGAAAGGTGATTCCGGCATTGGCCCCGAGTTCGATCACATTGAAGAAGGATCCGTCGCCCCCGTCGGAAGCCTGCATCTGCAGTGATCCCGTAAGGTTTAGCCGGAGTAGTTGCGCTCCTCCGAAAATGTTCCGGTGCTGATACCCGAGGCTGCCCTGAACACCAAAAGCGCCTGCCGAATTGGTCCCATCAAGGGTCGTGGTGAACGATTGTGCCTGTGAGCGGGTGAGTTCAAGGTGACAATCCACCTTATTTCTTTTCGGATTTGACTCTGTTGCGGGTGGCTCCCTGAATTCCATATTGATATAGTTGAACACCTGCAGGCTTGACAACTGTGCGTATGATTGATTGACATCCATCAGGTTATAATGTCCGCCGGGCGTTATAAAGATCGATTGGGTGATGGTGCGGGGCCGTATCTTGAATTTGCGTTGATAGAGAAAATAGTATGTAACCGGGGGTTGTGATTTTACCGTGCTGCTGAACGTCTGTACCAGCGTATCGTAAGGCTCTGTTATCGTTTTCAGATGATCGTATTCGGGATAAATGTAAATCCGGTTGAAAAAATATCGCTTATGCGGAACCTGTTGCACCGTGGTGAAGTCGTCGAAAGATGGGATCACGGGGTTGGTAATCTCGATGATCACGTCGGCCCTGTTGTTCAGCAGGTTGGTATCGATCCTGAAGAAGACATGACTGGAGTTGAAGCGGTAGAACCCGTTGTTCAGCAGGTAGTTTGTTATTCTTGTCCGTTCATTGTCAATGAGATATGCGTCGTAATTCCGTCCTTTTCTGACGAGGCATTTTGTAGAGTCCTGGTAGATGTACCGTGCCACCTGGGTATCGGGGATCATATAGGCGATATTTCTTACGAGGTAGGGTTTGGCCAGTTTGACGTCGTAAATCACGGTCGCCTTCTTCTTTTTTATGATCACCGTATCGTTAATGGTCGATTTGAAGTATCCTTTGTTGGCCAGGTACAACTGCATCTGTTTCGCCGTCACCGAAACCAGGCTGGTGTCGAGGATCACCGGGGCAGATCCTATTTTGGTGCGCAACCACTTCTTGAATTTGGTATCGTCGCCCTTGCTGGCCGCGTTGTAAACGGCAATGTTTGTTCTGAAAAGACCGAAAAGTTTTTTGTTTGGATGTTGCTGAAGGTAGGCTTCGAGGTCATCGCCTGAGATCTCATTCTGGTGAATTCTGATCTTATTTTTGATCAGCAGGTATTCGCGCGAATCAAAGTTCTTTGTGACATTGCACCCGGCAATCATTATGGCGCCCAGCATAAGCAGCGCTGCCATCCGAAGACAGCGGCTTAAAAGTGTGAAAAGACCACTTCTGCAGGTCATGATTGAGTTCATCGGTCAGCGATGCCGGTTTTGCCCTGTAAAATTAAAACCTTTTTGGATGGTTCATGGCCCGGGTTGCTTAAAATAAAAAAGTCCGGGCTTTGTTCCGGACTTTTTTGGTGGGAGCAACAGGATTCGAACCTGTGACCCCCTGCTTGTAAGGCAGGTGCTCTGAACCGACTGAGCTATGCTCCCTGGGAAATGAGGGTGCAAAGGTACAAAAGTTTTCTACCTGGCAAAACAGATCATGAATTTTATTTTGGCATCAGGCCAAAGAGTTTGCGAATGGTCCGGTGGAATTTGTGAACGCCGGTTACCGGTTCAGTGTGCATAAAGATGCATTCGCCTGTTACCAGATTGACCTTGTGTGCCTTGGTTAAAGCGATGGCTTGCGGAGTGGAGGAACCCTGCTGGATCCAGATGTGGTCGATTCCCTTGGTCAGGGCCTGCCTGACCAGCTCTTCCGTCACGGATTTCTTTGTCACTATCAGCAAGTTATGAATGTTAACGGGGAGTGATGCAATATCCTTAAAGCAGGGAATTCCATCAATCAGATCGGCATCCGGATTCACTGGATAAACCTCATAGCCTTTCTCCCTGAGGGATTTGAATACTTCATATCCGAACTTTTTCGGATCCCGCGATACTCCGGCAACAGCCAGTTTACGGGATGAAAGAAAATCGCTGATGGCTTTCCTTGTCGGTTTCATGGCTATTTTTTAAAGATGAAATAAACTGCTAAAATTAAGAATAAAAACCCGATGAAATGGTTCATCCTGAAAGTTTCGGTTTTAAAGAAATACAGGGTAAAGACAGTGAAGACCACCAGGGTGATCACTTCCTGAACCACCTTTAACTCCACCAGGCTGAAAGGTCCCCCGTTTTCACGGAAACCGATCCGGTTGGCCGGAACCTGGAAAAAATATTCGAACAGGGCAATTCCCCAGCTGATGATCACAATCCCTGTCAGGCTCAGGTTCTGGAACCAGGTCATCTCCTTGAATTTTAAATGACCATACCACGCGAAGGTCATAAACGTATTCGACAGGATCAATAATAAAATGGTTGATACCCCTTTGATCATAGGTTGAATGTGAGTTTGTTAATGTTACCCTGTCGAGGTCAGGTTAAAACGTTCGGGGTGTTTCCCAACCTTGTCGCGGTAAAAATCTTCGATAAATTTCAAATCCTTCTCGTAATCGCCCGAGGGATGGATCACCGGACCTATTCCCCCGGTTTTATTGGCATAGTTTATATAGGATAGGGCAATGGGAACGTTGGCGCGCATGGCAATGGTATAAAAACCCCTTTTCCATTTGTCCACCCGCCTCCGGGTTCCTTCGGGGGTGATCACCACGATCAGTGATTCGTTCTCACGAAACATCCTTACCACCTGATCGACCATGGTATTGGCGGTGTCGCGCTCGACAGGGAGCCCGCCCAGTTTTTCGAGCAGCAGCCCCAGGGGAAACCTGAAAACCTCCTTCTTGATCAGGAACCTGATATTCACATGGATGGCCCAGAAAGTGAAGCGGCCAATAACAAAATCCCAGTAGCTGGTATGGGGAGCGGAGATCACCACCGCTTTCGGAACACCGGCTGGCAATTCCCCGTTTGTATTCCATCCGAACAACCTCAGAATCAATTTCGACAGTTTTCTTCCCATTTTTTCAGATTTCCGGCAAATTCTTCCGAAATATAATTCTCCATGCTCAAACAAACAACGGCACTGAACCTGATCGCGCAGTTCAGCAATTCAGGCAGGGCATGATCCCATTTGGTTGCTGATACGGGCCTTACATCGGGCCGGTACCAGAGATACCAGGCAATGCCGGCATTGAAAGCATCACCTGCCCCGATGGTCGAAACCGGATCAATTTCGGGAACACTGGCAGCGGTAAGTTTGTCAGGGCTGAAAGCGATCACCTCCTTCTGCGCATTCGTGTAGACCAGGTTATCGCATCCTGCCAGACGTACCTGCTGATAGGCTTCCCGGGCGTTTGCGGCTGCAAAAATAAGCATAAAGTCTTCATGCGAGCCCCTTACAAGGGATGATAGCCCTATATTTTCAATGATCATTGGTTTCAGGTCGGTAAGGTCAGGCAGGTGCACGGGCCTGAAATTGGGATCAAAAATGATGAAGGTTCCTTTCTGTGCCGCTTTTTCAAGAAAAGGGATCAGACTCTTTCTTGCGTTTTTTGAGTAGGAGAGGGATGAACCGAAAATGATCAGGTCATTTTTCGTTGGTTCCGGGAACTTCTGCGTAAAGCGCTCTTCGGGATAGTCGCGGTAAAAGGAATATCCTGCATCCTTTTTACGATCCAGAAATGCAAGTGCAATGGCGGTTTTGTGCCCTGAAAGCTGATGCAGGTAGCGGGTTGAGACGTGGTTTCGTTTCAGGAAAGCAGAGATGATGCGCCCAGCTTCGTCAACGCCTGTCTCGCTGATCAGGAAAACGGGAAGGCCGGTCCTGCCAAGCGATACGGCTGCATTCAGCGACGATCCTCCAGGCCGGGCAGATAACGGCGTCCGACCTTCAAATACCAAGTCGAGCAAGGACTCCCCGATACAGAAGATCCTTCCCAAACCGCCTGCAGGCTGATCGCTCATGTTATTTGATTACGCTAATATCAGTATTCGATCTCAAGATCAAGGTCTTCGCGTAACGATCGCAAGGCAGGATTTTTCCCGGCCATAAGATCGAATTTCTCTCTGTCGGTGTATGGTTTCAGCGTCTTCTGATTCTCCGTGATGGTGGTTATGAGTTGTATTTTGGCGTTATTCAGACGGTTTCTGAGAAATTCCATCATATCTGTTTTCCGCGATGTAAGTTCTGCCTCAAGCACCTTGTTGTCGAGTGAAAAATGAATGGTCCAGTCATCCGAGAGCACAGGCCGGGTATTTTTCAGCGTTGAATAGAGGTGTGGCGATTCCACTTTCAGTTTATCGGCGAATTCATCCCAGCAAAGGTTCAATTCGGTCTGGGAAAACGGTTCGGCCAAGGTGGCTTTTTCGGATCCGTTTTCCTGATTGTCATCGCCGGCGATATTTTTCGGCTGCGGTTTTTTGATCGATGTCGTACTGGTGAATTCGTGCTGGATATCTTTCATCCTTACAGTTTCAGTACTTTTTTTTTGAGGTGGCAGGCCTGCGTTTTCCGTGGAGGGCTGAGAGGCGATGGTTACCTGGGGCGGAGTATTGCCGGCAGAATGAACGGGTTGATGACCGGTTTGCGGCGCCTGTACCGGCATTGCCGCCGGTATCGCCTTGCCTGAAGCTTCCCTGCCGGTGAGCGAACACATCTGCATCAGTGCAATCTCGAGGTGCAGCCGCTTATTGTTACTGGCTTTGTAATTGATATCGCACTGGTTGTTCAGTTCGAGTATCCGGATCAGGGTCCCTACCGGGCATCTTTCCGACTGTTGCAGGTACTGGTCGCGGATGGAAGGGGCCGTTTCAAGCAGCCTGGCAGTTGCCGGATCCTTGCATACCAGCAGGTTACGGAGATGTTCCCCAAAGCCGATAATAAAATGTTGTCCCTCAAACCCTTTGTACAGGATCTCGTTGATCGTAAGCAGGGTGCCTGCAATGTCAGATTGAAGGATCTGATCGGTAATCTTGAAAAAATATTCGTAATCCAGAACATTCAGGTTCTCAAGGACGGTCTCATAAGAAAGGCTGGTTCCCGTGAAACTGACCAGCTGATCAAAAATCGAAAGGGCATCGCGCATGGCGCCATCGGCCTTCTGGGCAATGACATGCAGGGCATTTTGCTCCGCGTCTACATGTTCATTCCGGGCCACAAAGTTCAGATGGTTTGCAATGTCCTCGACTGTTATACGACGGAAGTCAAAAATCTGGCACCTGGAGAGGATGGTCGGTATGATCTTGTGTTTTTCGGTGGTGGCCAGGATGAACTTCGCGTAGGCCGGTGGTTCCTCAAGGGTTTTAAGAAAGGCATTGAATGCAGATGCCGACAGCATGTGAACTTCGTCGATGATATACACCTTGTATTTCCCCATCTGGGGAGGGATCCTCACCTGTTCAACGAGCGTCCGGATGTCGTCGACTGAGTTGTTTGAGGCGCCATCGAGTTCATAAATATTGAATGATGCATTCTCGTTGAAGGAGATGCAGGAGGAACAATGGTCGCATGCTTCGCCGGAGGGCGAAATCTGCTGACAGTTGATCGTTTTGGCAAGAATCCTGGCACAGGTGGTTTTCCCCACTCCTCTTGGACCGCAGAAAAGAAATGCCTGGGCAAGCTGGTTGTTGCGGATGGCGTTTTTCAGGGTATTGGTGATGGCGTGCTGGCCTACAACGGTATCGAAAGTTTGCGGACGGTATTTTCTGGCAGATACAATAAAGTTCTCCATAACGAAGTTCAGGTCAATTTCAAAATATCATCAAAAGTACAAAAGTTTTTGTTTTTTGTGTAATTTGGCCTCTAAGACGCGAACCAACCATGATACTGATTCTGACCAAAGCTTCCTCGGCAAGGATTGATTACATCTTTCACTTGATTTTCACTGAGGTGCTCGGTGCAGAGGTCAGGATTACCCAATCGCTGGATGAATTTTCGGTATGGCAAGGGCCGCGGCTGGTTTATGCTGATACGCCAATACCAGGAGTGCCTTTCATTGAGGCAGCCAATCTGCTTTTCACGACCGGTTTAAAACCGGTCGATGCGCAGACTACCAACTGGCTGGGGATACCGCTGCTGTTTGGCAGCAGTCACCCGGAGTCCTGCCTGCCTTTTGACCCGTTTGCTGCAGCTTTCTACCTGGTAAGCCGCTACGAAGAATACCTGTCTCATAAAAAGGACCGTCATGGCCGCTTTCCGCACACGGAGAGCCTTGCCCACCGGTCGGGATTTCTGCAGATCCCGGTTGTTCACCTGTGGGCCGACCTGCTTCGCGATTGCCTGGTGAAGCATTTTGGTTCATTCGATACAAAGCAGAGAACATATCGTTTTGTTCCGACCATCGATGTGGACCACGCCTACGCATACCTCAGCCGTTCAATGGGCAGGACCGCAGCGGGATTTCTCAGGTCCGTCATGAGGCGCGACGGCCATGATCTCATGAAACGGGTCAGGGTGCTTACGGGCAGGGATCATGATCCTTACGACAGTTTCGGTTACCTTGACAAACTTCATGAGCGGTATGGGATTGATCCCATGTTCTTTATGCTTTATGCCAGTTATGGCGGTGACGACAACAATGTGGAGCTGAATTCAGGAAGATTCAGGGAGTTGATCAGAACCCTTGATCAAAAGGGGAATGTAGGGATCCATCCGTCGTTATCCTCCGCCAGGCATCCCGGCCTGCTTAGAAAGGAGATCGGGGGATTGTCACGGGTACTCGACCGCCCGGTGACCATCAGCCGGCAGCACTTTCTTAAGTTATCATTTCCAGGAACGTACAGGTTGCTTATCCAGCACGGGATCGAACACGATTATTCGCTGGGATATGCTTCTGTGCCCGGTTTCAGGGCCGGAATCGCCATCCCCTTCCGTTTTTTCGATCTGGAAAAAGACCAGGTAACACCGCTGATACTTCACCCGGTGACGATCATGGATGTAACGCTGCGCGACTATATGCGTCTAACGCCTTCGGAAGCCCTGAAGGTGATTGCCGGCACAATTAAACAGGTAAGATCGGTGAACGGAACGTTCATCAGTTTATGGCACAATGAAAGCCTGGGAGATTTCGGCAGATGGCAAGGATGGCGAGAGGTGTATGAAGAGATGGTCAGGGAAGCGTCGCAGTAAAGATTCAGATGATCAGGTTCGTTGCACATCCGGAAATTGACAGATCAGCGTGGGACCGCTGTGTTGCTTCATCCCGCAACAGGCGGATTTATGGTTTCACATGGTATCTCGACCACGTATGCCGTGAATGGGATGCACTGGTGGAGGATGGCTATGCCGCGGTGATGCCCCTGACCCGTAACACCAAGTGGGGGATATCTTATCTGTATCAGCCGTTTTTTACCCAGCAGCTCGGTATCTTTTCTGAAGCGGCGATCACCGGACCGACGGTGAAGGCGTTCCTGGATCATATTCCTGCCGGTATACGGTTTGCCGAGATCCAGTTAAACACCGGTAACGACTATCCCTTAGAAGGTTATAATATCAGGCTGAAAAGAAATTTTGAATTGTCACTGCAAAAACCTTATCAGCAACTGAAGGAGAATTATTCGCAGAATGTGATCAGGAACCTTAGAAAGGCCGAATTGAACGGGATAAAAACAGGGAAGCTGGATGATATTCATGCGCTGATAGCACTTTTCCGGAATAATTTCGGGATGAAGGAGGGAAAGCTGCAGGAGAAGCATTACATTATGCTTTCTGAACTTTTATCATTTCTGAAGGCGGAGGGAAGGGGAACGGTTATTGGTTCCCTCGACCAGGCGGGTATGGTTCATGCGGCGGCCTTTTTGGCAAAAGACAATGGCAGGATCTATTTTCTTTTTGCTGCTTCGTCGAAGGTGGCGCGAGATTCAGGAGCAATGTTCCACCTGGTTGACACCCTGGTGCAGGAAAATGCAGGAGAGGAAATTATTTTTGATTTCGAAGGGGGTCAGGAGGAGGGTATCGGCAGATTTTACCAAAGTTTCGGCGCTGTTGCAACCTATTACCCGGCGCTCAGGATGAACAGGTTGTCCTTGTTTCAGCGAATGGGATTTGAATTGGCCGGGATGGTAAGGGCGAGGATGAACACGACAAAATGATTGGTCTGAACATTGAACAAAAAAATATGAATTAACCGATTGACAATAATTGCGTATGTTTGTGAGTGATACCAATAAAAAACTGTCCATATGATCAATATACTGTCATCGGGTCATTCACTGTTCAACCAGTTTCTTTCCGAAATCCGCGATTCGGAGATACAGAAGGATCCATTGCGCTTCCGCAGGAACCTGGAAAGGATCGGCGAAATTTTTGCCTTTGAGATCAGCCGGTCCCTCGCATACACCGGCAATGAAGTGGTTACGCCGCTTGGCACCGCGCTGGTGCCAACGATCACTTCTTACCCCGTGCTCGCGGTCATTCTCAGGGCGGGTCTGCCTTTTCACCAGGGATTTCTGAATATGTTCGACCGCTCCGAGAATGCGTTCATATCCGCATTCAGGCAACATAAGAAGGACGGTACTTTTTCCATCAAGCTCGAATATGCATCGGTGCCGGATATTGACGGAAGGGTGGTGATACTTTGTGATACCATGCTTGCCACCGGGGCATCCATGGTACTTGCTTACAAGGAATTACTCCATCATGGAAATCCCTCGCACATGCACATAGCGACAATACTTGCCAGCAGCGAAGGGGTGGAATACATAAAAAAACACATATCACCAACGGAGGCCACACTCTGGATCGGGGCTGTTGACGATGAGATGACGGCACAATCCTATATTGTTCCGGGGCTTGGCGATGCCGGCGATCTGGCCTTCGGCCGAAAACATTAATACCATTGTATGAAAAATGCACTGATTGTTGAGAATATCAGGATCTCAATAAATTCCATCAAAAGCCACCTGCTGCGTACCACCCTGACCATCCTGATCATTGCTTTCGGCATCATGGCGCTGGTTGGTATTCTCACGGCAACCGATTCCATCAAGTACTTTCTGACACAGAATTTTTCGATGATGGGCTCCAACACCTTTACCATACGCAACCGGTCGATGAATGTTCACATGGGGGGATCCCACGAACGGGAGAAGCGGTATGAACCGATCACATACAACCAGGCGCAGGAGTTCAAATCACGTTATGATTTCCCGGCTTACACATCGGTTTTCACCTGGGTTACCAGCATTGCCACCTTGAAGTTTGAGACCAACAAGACCAATCCCAACGTAAGGGTTCTTGGAACGGATGATGCCTATTTCACCACATCAGGGGATGAAATAGAATTCGGAAGGAATTTTACCGCTTTTGAGGTTGAGAACGGTTTCAGGTCGGTTATACTCGGTTCGGCGCTGGTCAACGACCTTTTTAAAAACAAAGAGGACCCTGTTGGTCAGATCATCACGATCGGGTCGGGGAAGTTCAAAGTGGTCGGGGTTCTGAAATCGAAAGGATCGAGCATGGGTTTCAGTGGTGACAGGACCTGTTTCATTCCCGTCAACACGGCGCGCAGCACCTTTCCACGTCCCAACATGTCGTACAATATCAATGTGATGGCAAAACGCTCCGATCAGCTGGACGCGGCCATGGGTGAAGCGACGGCCATCCTTAGAAACATCAGGAAAGTGCCTGTCGGTATCGACGATACCTTTGAGATGACCAAGAGTGACAACATAGCCAAGATGCTGATCGAAAATATCAAATATGTCACCATGGCGGCCACGCTCATTGGATTTATTACCCTGCTCGGGGCGGCCATTGGTCTTATGAACATCATGCTGGTCTCAGTGACCGAGCGTACCCGCGAGATCGGTATACGGAAAGCCATTGGTGCAACGAGACGGGTGATCCGGAACCAGTTCCTGGCCGAAGCCATTGTGATCGGGCAGCTTGGCGGAATGCTGGGGATCATCCTGGGGATTCTGGTTGGCAACGTCATCTCACTGCTTATCGGGAGCGCTTTTATCGTTCCCTGGCTGTGGATATTTACAGGGGTGGTTTTATGTTTCATTGTTGCGCTTGCCAGCGGGATCATTCCCGCACGAAAGGCAGCCAACCTCGATCCCATCGAGTCACTGCGTTACGAATAAATCCTGCATGGACCTGACCCGCGTTATCAGTCTACTGAAGAAGTCATTCCCATACGAACCGACCGGGGGTCAGGAAAAGCTGATGTCGGACCTTGCGCTTTTCCTAACCATATCATGGAAACAACCCAATGCATTGTTCATCCTCAGGGGTTATGCGGGGACTGGTAAGACGACCATCGTAAAATCGTTGGTGGAGGCATTGCCCGGGATCGGAAAAAAAACCATTCTGATGGCGCCAACCGGACGGGCGGCCAAGGTGATGACCAGCTATACCGGTAAACAGGCCAATACAATTCACCGGAAAATATACCTTGCCCACACCAATAAAGATGGATTGATCAACCTCAGGTTGCAGGTAAATTATCATAGGCATACCTTGTTTATTGTAGATGAGGCATCCATGATACAACAGGGCATGGGAACGGACGGCACGCTCTTTTCGGCCCGGAACCTGCTCGACGACCTATTTCAGTTTGTATACAGCGGTGAGAACTGCAGGATGATGTTTATCGGCGATGGTGCACAATTGCCCCCGGTGGGCCTGTCGCACAGCCCGGCCCTGGATACAGCGTTTCTGAAAAGGAATTATCATCTCTCTGTCGATGACTTTGAACTGACGGAAGTAGTCAGGCAGGCGCGGCAATCGGGAATCCTTGTCAACGCAACCCTCGTGAGGGAACAATTACAGATGCCGGCTCTCACTTTCCCTTTTTTCTCACTCGATGGATTTAAAGATATACACCGGCTTACCGGACAGTATCTTGAAGAAGCTTTAGTGAACGCCTATTCCGGCGCTTCGAAAGATCACAATGTGGTGATCTGCCGGTCCAACAAGCGGGCGAACATTTTTAACCGGGAGATACGCCGGAGGATCCTTTTTTTCGAAGAGGAGATATCGACCGGCGATTACCTGATGGTGGTAAAAAACAACTATTTCTGGTTACCTCCCGAGTCTGCAGCAGGATTCATTGCAAACGGTGATATCGTGGAGATCATGCGCATCAGAAAGACCGAGACCATGTATGGTTTCCGGTTTGCCGATGTCACGGTCCGGTTTGTTGATTACCCCGACGAGAAGGAGATGGATGTCAAGATCATTCTGGATACCCTGATGTCGGAATCGGCCGCGCTTCCTCAGCAGGACAACAACCGGTTGTTCCAAACGGTACTTGAGGATTATGCGGAGCTTACTTCACGCAGGGCAAGGATGGAACAGGTAAAGGCAAATCCTTATTTCAACGCGCTGCAGGTGAAGTTTGCCTACGCCCTGACCTGTCATAAAACCCAGGGCGGACAATGGAACACGGTATTCATTGACCAGGGGTACCTGAACGACCAGATGATCAACACCGAATACGGGAGGTGGCTGTATACGGCACTTACCCGCGCCACGCGTAATCTTTACCTCATCAACTTCGAGGACCGGTTTTTCGGTGCGAAAAAAAATGAAGCACTTTGAGGTGCTCCATTTTGTTTATCAGCTTTAGTTATTGTTGTTACCAGCCCAGGAGGGTGAGCCCAACCGTGAAGGGATATAATTCCGGGCCCTGGTTTTTCTGGAACATCTGTGTAAGCGAATAGGTGGCGAACAGGTTCAGGTGAGACCAGCCGATGCGGAATGCGGCATCAACCTTGAAGGGACTCAAATGGTAAGGGCCTCTTTCGTGGACCTTGTTTTTGTCGACATGGTAGGAGGCAATTTTATTGCCCTTTTCATCCACCAGGTAATAGCTCTGATCTTCGCTCTTGTATGTTTGTTTGGTGTAGGATCCGATTCTCACTCCTGCGATCACGCCAAGCGAAACGTGAAAGCTGTTCGAGCGGCGATACCGGTTGGTCTGGTATTCGAATAACAACGGAAGATTCAGATAAGACGCCACCAATTTGTTCACTTTTAATGTGACCGGGTTGCCGTTGACGTCCTGTACCTTGTAGGCAACCAGGCTGGCGGAGTCCTGAAGCATCACGTAGTTGCCGGTGAAGTAGTAGTTGCTGACCTGAAATCCGAGGCCGGTGGTAAAGCCAAAGTGGTTTCTTGCAATATTCACGTTAAGTTCAAAGGGATTGAAGTTCCAGTTCAACGACCGGGCGGTATTCATATTCATATAAGGGTAAGCGGGATTGAAATTCATATCGAAATCAGGGGTCACATATCCGCTAATCCCCACTTCAATACCGGCCCAATGCCCGTTGTATTTATTCTTTTTCTTGCAGAATGGAAAATCCTGGAAGCTGAAATCTTCCATGACACAAGTAAAATCTGACCATTCGGTACTGTCGCCTTTATGCCATCCATGTTTATGCATGGACCATTTTTTAGAACCTTGCGCATCAACTGCTCCGCTGAAGGCAATGATCAGGCTGAGGATCAAAGATAGTCTGAGGAATGTTTTCATTTGCTGTCAATTTTATGGTTTGTACAATACGGGCGATAAGACGAGCGCAATTCCGAATTGTTACAGGTTGACTAAGAATCAAGTTTCAGCACGGCAAGGAATGCTTTCTGGGGCACTTCAACATTTCCGATCTGCCGCATCCGTTTCTTTCCCTTCTTTTGTTTTTCAAGTAATTTTCTCTTACGGGTAATGTCGCCGCCGTAACATTTGGCAGTGACATCCTTTCTGACGGCTTTAACGGTCTCCCTGGCGATGATCTTGGCGCCGATGGCAGCCTGGATGGCAACTTCATACTGCTGGCGGGGAATGAATTCCTTAAGTTTTACGCAGAATCTGCGCCCGAAATCGTAGGCATTGTTGCGCGTGATCAGGGCCGATAGGGCGTCAACAACATCGCCGTTGAGCAGGATGTCGAGTTTCACAAGGTCGGCCTCCTTGTACCCGATAGGATGGTAATCGAAGGATGCATAACCTTTGGAGATGCTTTTCAGCCGGTCGTAAAAATCGAAGACAATTTCGCCGAGGGGCAGTTCAACGGTCAGTTCGATACGGTCGGTGGTGAGGTATACCTGGTTTTTCAGCGTTCCCCGTTTGTCGATACAAAGCTTGATGATGGCGCCTATGTAGTCTGCTTTTGAAATGATGTTGGCAACGATATAGGGCTCCTCCATGAATTCAATATAGTTTGATTCCGGCAATCCCGAGGGGTTGTAAACATCAAGAACATCTCCTTTGGTTGTGTAAACTTTATATGAGACGTTTGGTACCGTGGTGATTACATCCATATCGAACTCGCGGTCGAGGCGTTCCTGGATGATCTCCATGTGAAGCAAACCAAGGAAGCCGCATCTGAAACCGAATCCCAGAGCTGCAGATGCTTCCGGTTCAAAGGTCAGTGAGGCATCATTGAGCCTTAATTTCTCCAGGGAATCCCTGAGTTCTTCATAATCGTCGGCATCGGTTGGATAGATGCCGGCAAAAACCATGGGCTTCACGCCCCTGAAACCGGCAATGCCGTCCGTGCATGGATTTTCCACATGCGTGATCGTGTCTCCGACCTGGACCTCCTTACTGCTCTTGATCCCGGAAATGATATACCCTACATCGCCTGTTGTCACAACTTCTCTCACCTCAGGCCTGAGTCGAAGGATGCCGACTTCGTCGGCATGATAATCCATACCGGTGGCAACGAATTTTACATGGTCGCCTTTGCGGATAGAGCCGTTGAAAATCCTGAAGTAAGCCACCACACCGCGGAAAGGATTGTAGTGTGAATCGAAGATAAGGGCCTGCAGGGGGCCGTCAGGATTGCCCAAGGGAGCCGGTATGCGGTTGATGATCGCTTCAAACACCTCCTCGATCCCGATACCGACCTTGGCGCTGACGGCCAGTATCTCCTCCCGGTCGCAACCGATAAGGTCGATGATCTGGTCTTTAACCTCCTCGACCATGGCGGCATCCATGTCAATTTTATTCAGCACAGGGACGATGCTCAGGTTGTGTTCGATGGCCAGGTACAGATTGGAAATTGTCTGGGCCTGGATACCCTGGGTGGCATCCACCACCAGCAAGGCCCCTTCGCAAGCTGCGATGGCCCTGGATACTTCATAGGAGAAGTCGACATGGCCTGGCGTGTCGATGAGGTTCAGGATATATTTTTCGTCACCATGCTGATAATTCATCTGGATTGCGTGACTCTTGATGGTAATGCCACGCTCACGCTCGAGGTCCATGTCGTCAAGAACCTGTTCGCGCGAGTCACGTTCCGAGACCGTGTCGGTCCATTGCAATAACCGATCAGCAAGGGTTGATTTCCCATGATCAATATGGGCTATAATACAGAAGTTTCGTATGTTTTTCACGGGCGCAAATATATGGCAAATAGTGACATGGTGAAAGGGGGGCGGGAAAATAGTAATCGGGTGAGCAGATGAACGGGTAAACAGGTGAACGATTTGATTTACCTGGCCCCATCGGGGCCAAATTATGATAGGTAAACGGGTGAGCAGGTGAACGGGTAAACAGGTGAACGATTTGATTTACCTGGCCCCATCGGGGCCAAATTATGATAGGTAAACGGGTGAGCAGGTAAACGGGTAAACAGGTGAACGATTTGATTTACCTGGCCCCATCGGAGCCGAATTATTATAGGTAAGCGGGTGAGCGGGAAAGTCGTGGACCGGAGAACAATATGGGGGGTGCGGCTGGATGGTTTACCGGAGGATGGTGACAGTACCATGCAGCTGGAATGTCACGATACCGCTAAGGGTGATCTGGTAGACCTCACATACATAAAAATAGGTGCCATCGCTGCATGGCTGGTTTGTTGTCTCATCCCGGCCATCCCAATTGATCGCCGGATCCTGTGTTTTGAATACGACCCGCCCCCATCGGTTCAGGATTTGCAAATCGATTTTTTCGACCGACGAATAATCAACCGGTTTGAACCGGTCATTGTATCCGTCATCGTTGGGAGTGAAGATGTTAGGCAGGGTGTAGACCGGACAGGCCGTGTATTCGACGCAGACAACATTGCCTGGTTCGCTGAGGTTGCCGGTCGAATCCCTGGCGGCAACCGAATAACAGCCGACGACAGACTGGCCGGGTTTGTGTGTGTATGAAGTATCACGGGGATCTATAATGGAGTCGATCAGCAACGGGGATCCTTGTATTGGAGTGAAGTAGATGTAATATTTCGCGATGTCGTCCGGGCATGTGTCTGCCGGTTTTTTCCAGGAAAGTTCATTCTCCTGCAGGTCACAGATGGTATTGATGGTAAGCAGCGGAGGGCAAGGGGGAACATTGTCTTCCGGAATGGCACATGTTTCCTGCGAGAGGTTCACGATGGGTTCAACATATCCTCCGGCAGAATATTTTCCTACGCTCATGATTTTATAACAATAGTTTTCTCCGTTGGTCAATCCCTTGTCAAGATATCCCGGAGCCGTTGACTGGCCGACTGAATCGAATGAGGAGCTCCCGGGATCCTGGCGCAGGATGATAAAGCGCAGGTTAAGCCAGGGAACATCATTGGACCAGGAGAGGTTCATGGCCCGGTCGGTAGGGGTGAGGTTCAGGAACATGGAGGAGGCGACCTGCGAAGATCCTATCAGAAAACGGTTTCCAGGCGTTACATTGTAATAGTCAATACGGTACAAATATCCATAGGTTGCCGTATTAAACAGGCCATCGTTGTAAAGAGTGTCGTTCAGATTATTTAAGGAGTCGATCAGGACGAACGAACCCTGAAAATCGGACCGTGACCTGGAGATGAGGTACTTATAGGGACCCGGTGCCTGTATGGTATCGGTTTCGGTTGGTTTTGACCATGCCAGGTAGATGGTGCCCGTTACCTCATCTGTTTTTGTGATGCTCACGTTGGTGATGACCGGGACATCCTTTTTCAGGGATGCGCAAGCTTCGTTCGATGCGTAGCTTTCGGCACGGTCGGGGTATGTGGCAACTACGAGGTAGCAGTAATTCAATCCCCGTTGCAGTCCGGTTCCATTATTGTCATCGAGATAGGTTGTAACTGTTTTATCCGCGAGTGAAGCGATCCGTGTATAGCCAAGGTACGGGGGAACACCGGTTTCGCAGTACCCGGGCGTGAATCCGGTTGAGTCGGCCTTACGGTATATGTCGAAGCCTGAGGCATTCGGGCATACGTAAGGATCCCAGTTAAGGGTAATCGTGTTGCCCAGCGGTGTGGCTGTCAGATTTTCCGGTGCAGGTCCGATGACCAGTATGTTCATTGACCTGAGGGTCACGAGGCTTACGGGAGTGCCATCATCCTTTGCCTTAAAGACAACCTGGTACGGGCTTTTCCGGATATGGCCGCAAACGGTGTTCCAACGGAAAAGCGCCTGCGTGTGTCCTTTGCCGATGGCGGGGTTGGGATCCAATGACGCCGGGTTATCAGCAAGGACCAGGGGGCCGCCGGTGGCAGTGAGGGTGACCTTATTGCTGTCGGGGTCCCATGCCTTTACCAGGAACCGGAGGTTCTTCCCTGCCTCGATGCAGGTATCGGCGATAGGATCGATAACCGGAGGTTTGTTGTTGCACGCGACCACGATGATCTGCATGTCGCGGAGTACACTGCCTATCTTCACTCCATTACGCCACTCTTCGATCAGTATGGCAATGTTGAATTCGCCTTGTTGTTTCGGACTGTCCCACAAAAGATCACCGGTGATGGAATCGAGGCTCAGCTTATTGGAGGCTGAGGGATAAGTGTATCCGGGAATGACCTTTCCCTCTGCTCCGCGGCATGGAACAAGCCGGTACGAGAGGCTGTCGCCGTCGGCGTCGAACGCTCCCGGGTTGTGGTAGAAGGGCTGATTGACGCAAGCGTTATCGACAGGGGGGATGAGCAGCACCGGTGAATTGTTGTAGCCACCAAAGAAGGGGTTGATCATCAGTTCGGAATAGATGAAAAGCGGCGTATTGATGGAGTTAGGGATATTGATGATTCCCCCATTACGGTTGGGATCCTCGCAGGAGATGATATACGTTGCGGGGCCGGGAAAGGTGTGCTGGCCTACATATTTGTTATAGGTGATGTCGTCGGGCAGGTAGGTTACCACAACCCTCGGGATGTCGGATACGGTGCCATCGCCCCAGTTTATCGAGAGATTATCGCGGTAAGCGTTGGCCGGGCTGGGGGTAAAGGTGTATGAGATGAGTGTGATCTCGTAGGTGAGTCCCGACAGATGCCGGTAAATGATCTCGGCGGCACGCTGATGCGTGGCATAAGCCGTAGGACACGACATCAGTATTGAAGTGAAAAACAGTACCACCACGAACCGGCGGATCCACCTGGACATCATCAAGCGTTTTTTATTACCCACCGCCAAAAGTAATAATTTTCCATGCGCGGAACTTTCAGGATTGATAATTTCATTCCGCACCGTTGTTTAAAAAAGTTAACTTTGCATTACTCAAACAACGAATGACTACCCATGTATCCTGCCGACACCGAGACTGAACGAAGGGAGATCATCAAGCGTTACAGGAACCTGCTCAGGGTGTGGAAACCCAGGAACAAGAACGATAAGGCCATAGTGAAAAAAGCTTTCAGGATGGCCCTGGAAGCGCACAAGGACATGCGCAGGAAAAGCGGGGAGCCTTACATCTATCACCCCCTCAGTGTAGCCACCATCGCGGCAGGGGAGATCGGGCTGGGAACAACCTCTGTGATCTGTTCGCTGCTTCACGATGTGGTGGAAGACACGGAATACACCATCGAAGACATCAGGGGGCTGTTTGGTGACAAGGTTGCTGCAATCATCGATGGTCTGACCAAGATAAAGGGCATATTCAACCAGAAATCACACTCTGTCGATGCGGAAAATTTCAAGAAGATCCTCCTGACCCTTTCGGATGACGTCAGGGTTATCCTGATCAAGCTGGCCGACAGGCTGCACAACATGCGGACCCTTGACGCCCTTTCGCATGAAAAGCGACTGAAAATAGCCTCGGAAACCACCTATCTCTATGCCCCGCTTGCACACCGGCTGGGCTTGCACGCGATAAAAAGCGAACTGGAGGACCTTGCACTGAAGTACACCGAACCTGTCGTTTTCAGCAGCATTTCGAAAAAACTCAGAGAGACGGCACGCGGCCGAAGCCGGTTTGTAAACAAATTCATCTACCCGATAAAGAAGGCACTCACAGAGCAGGGATTCAAATATACCATTCAGGCCAGGGAAAAAGCCATTGCCGCCATCTGGCTTAAGATGCAAAAAAAAGAAGTGCCATTCGAGGAGGTTTACGACATTTTCGCGGTAAGGATCGTGATCGATTCGCCGATCGAAACTGAAAAGCCGGACTGCTGGAAGGTGTATTCGGCCATTACCGACATTTACCGGCCCAACATGGACCGTTTGCGCGACTGGATTTCGATTCCGAAGGCCAATGGATACGAAGCCCTTCATACCACGGTGATGAGTCACACAGGGCAGTGGGTCGAGATCCAGATCCGTTCGAGGCGAATGGATGATGTGGCTGAAAAGGGATATGCAGCGCACTGGAAGTACAAAGAGTCGCTCCATGTAAACAGCCGGCTCGACAACTGGCTCGACAGGATCAGGGAGATGATCGAGAGTCCGGAATCGGATGCGCTCTCATTCATTGATGACGTGAAAGGGTATTTTTTCCTGGACGAAATTTCGGTGTTCACCCCACAGGGAGAGCTTCGTTCGCTGCCTGCCAATTCCACGGTCCTCGACTTTGCCTATGCCATTCATTCCGAGCTTGGTGATACCTGCATTGGAGCCAAAATTGATAAAAAACTTGCCCCTATCACGCAACAGTTGCGAAACGGACAACAGGTCGAGATCATTACCTCGAAGAAACAAACCCCTAAAGAAGAGTGGCTGAATTACGTGGTGACCACCCGCGCGAAGACCAACATTAAGCTTGCCGTGAGGGGCGAGAAAAAGAAATTTGTGAAGCAGGGAAGGGAGAAACTGGGCCGGTGGTTTCAGCAGCTGGGTATCGAAGTTACCAACGAAAACATCAAAAAGTTCCTCACTGTCAATAATTTCAAGAGCCTTGTCGATATGTATTATGCCGTATCACTTGATAAAATTGGCATCAAGGATGTGAAGATATTCGCGGCATCAAGCTTCAGGAATGGCTGGCTGAATTATATCAACAAACAAACGGGTGGCGTCACCGACCTCGCTGACAGTCCGGGGGCCAGGGAAGCAAGGAACTTACGGAAAAAGGAAAAAACAAGACTGAACGTTGTAACGGAAGATATTCAATACCAGGTTTCTTCCTGTTGCAACCCCATACCGGGCGACGAAGTGATAGGCTTGTTGCAGGATCATGATTACCCGCTTCAGATCCACCGTACAAAATGTCCACGAGTCCAGGAGCAGATCACTGTTTTCGGAAACCGGTTGGTCAAGGTGAACTGGATGAATAATCAATCCATCTCTTTTCTTGTTGAAATCAAGATTACCGGGCTTGATAAGGTCGGTCTCATCAACGAGATCACCCGGATCATTTCCAATGACCTGAACCTGAATATCAAATCGTTTCACATTGATGCAAACCAAGGGATTACCGAAGGAACGATCGCTGTTTATGTCCAGAATACCGACCGGCTTTCTCTTTTGATGCAGGAACTGACCAAGGTGGAAGGAATTACCAATGTTGTAAGGATAGACCAATAACAAAAAAATTTATTTTTATTCGTTCTAAATACTGATAAATGTCTATCTTTATGCCAAATTTCAAGATATGATCAAAAAGCAGACCGACGATGCCGTTGAGAACATCAGGAAGGTTTTTACCGACTACCTGGAAAAGCATGGGCACAGGAAGACACCGGAACGTTATACCATTCTTAATGAGATATTTGCCACTGAAGGTCATTTCGATATAGAGACTTTGTATATCAGAATGAAGAACCATAAATACCGCGTGAGCAGGGCAACCCTTTACAATACCATTGAACTTCTGCTCGATTGCGGCCTGGTGACAAAGCATCAGTTTGGAACGAATTACGCTCAGTTTGAAAAATCGACATTGCTCAGGCAGCACGATCATTTTATTTTCGATGGGTCCGGAGAGGTTCTGGAGTTTTACGATCCGATGATCGAGGAGATTAAAGCGAACGTCGAACGGCAGTTTGATGTAAAAATTTCACATTATGCGCTGACATTTTATGGTCACGCAGCAAAGAAGCAGTAAAACATTATTATGAAGGTTGATGTAATCCTGGGTCTTCAATGGGGAGATGAAGGAAAAGGAAAAATTGTGGATGTTCTGACTCCGGGTTATGATATTATTGCCAGGTTCCAGGGAGGTCCGAATGCCGGACATACCATTATCATCGGAGGCAGGAAGTTCATCCTGCACACCATCCCGTCGGGCATTTTCCGGCCCGAAAAAGTAAATCTTATCGGGAATGGGGTGATCATTGACCCATTCATTTTGCTCAAAGAGATGAACACCCTGCGCGAGGCTGGTTTGCGTCCTGAGGATAACCTGTTCATCTCCCGCAGGGCCCACCTGATCCTTCCCTCGCACCGGATGCTTGATGCTGCCTATGAACAATCGAAGGGAGCATCGAAGATTGGTTCGACGCTTAAAGGTATCGGACCAACCTATACCGACAAATACGGCCGTAACGGTCTGCGGGTCGGTAACATTTTCCAGGATAAGGTTGATTCAATGTACCGGGCTCTGAAGGAGATACACAGGCAGGTACTGGAAAGAACAGGTTTTGATTTCTCCTTTTTCAGTCCCGACGGTCTGACCTTTGATGATTATGAGGCACGCTGGATGGAAGCAGTTGAGAAAATCAGGTCACTGAAGGTTGTCGACAGTGAGATCTTCCTGAATGAAAGTCTTAAAAACGGGAAAAAGGTACTGGCTGAGGGTGCCCAGGGCACCTTGCTGGATGTAGATTTCGGTTCGTATCCGTTTGTCACCAGTTCCAATACCATCACGGCCGGGGCCTGTTCCGGGCTCGGTATACCGCCTCACAAGATCGGAACGGTTTACGGGATATTTAAGGCATATTGCACCAGGGTGGGCAGCGGACCGTTCCCCACCGAGCTTAACGATGAATATGGCGAAACGCTCCGCAAGCGGGGTATGGAGTTCGGTTCAACAACAGGTCGTCCGAGGCGCTGCGGCTGGCTGGACATTCCGGCCCTCAACTACGCCATTATGCTGAACGGAGTCGACCGCCTGATCATGATGAAAGCTGATGTGCTGGATGATTTTGAGGAGATCAGAATATGTACAGCCTACCAGGCGGGAAACGACCTTACCGACCTGATTCCTTTCGCGCTTGACGAAAACATTCACCCGGTATATCATTCATTGCCGGGATGGAAGACCTCCATCGCGAAGAGCACAGTTGACGATGTTCCGTCACCCTTCAGAAATTACATGGATTTTATCCGAAATGCCACCGGGGTGCCTATCGACATGGTTTCGACAGGTCCTGACCGTGATCAGGTCCTGGTCATGTAAAAAAACGGAAGTTACAGTTTTCGCTTGACTTCGATCTGTTCGTATCCTTCAATGATGTCGCCTATCTTGATATCATTGTAGTTTTCGATATTCAGACCGCATTCGTAACCCGACAGCACCTCCTTGACATCATCTTTGAACCTTTTGAGTGAGCCCAGGACTCCGGTGTAGACCACGATCCCGTCGCGGATAACCCGAACCTTGGTATTTCGCGTAACCTTTCCGTCGAGCACCATACATCCGGCCACGGAGCCGACCTTGGTGATCCTGAATACGTCGCGCACTTCAATGTTGCAGAGGATCTTTTCCTCGATGTCGGGAGATAACATTCCTTCGATGGCGGCCTTGATCTCTTCGATGGCCTGGTAGATGATGGAATAGAGACGGATGTCGATCTGCTCCGATTCGGCCAGTTTACGCGCACTCACCGAGGGTCGTACCTGGAAGCCGACAATAACCGCGTTGGATGCGGAAGCCAGCAGGACATCAGATTCGGTGATGGCTCCGACCGATTTGTGGATCACATTGACCATCACTTCGGGGGTGGATAGCTTGAGCAGGGAGTCGGAAAGCGCTTCGACCGAACCGTCGACGTCGCCCTTCACGATGATGTTAAGCTCTTTGAAATCGCCAATGGCGATGCGGCGTCCGATCTCATCGAGGGTGATATGCTTCTGGGTTCTGAGTCCCTGTTCCCGCTGCAGTTGCAGACGTTTCGTGGCGATCGATTTGGTTTCTTTTTCGTCGGTCATCACGTTGAATCCGTCGCCCGCCTGCGGCGCTCCGTTGAGACCAAGCATAAGGATCGGCTGCGATGGTCCGGCTTCGCGCATGTGGATGTTGCGTTCGTTGTACATTGCCTTGACCTTTCCGTAGGTGGCGCCGGCCAGTACGATATCGCCTACATGCAGGGTTCCGTTTTGCACCAATAGTTTGGCGACGTAACCGCGTCCTTTGTCGAGCGATGATTCGATGACGGTTCCTGTGGCGAGGCGGGTAGGATTGGCTTTGAGGTTCAGGATTTCGGATTCCAGCAGGACTTTTTCCAGCAGCAGATCGATATTGAGACCTGTTTTTGCCGAGATCTCCTGGGTTTGATATTTACCTCCCCATTCTTCCACCAGGATATTCATCTTGGAGAGCTCTTCGCGGATCTTTTCAGGGTTCGAGTTGGGTTTATCGATTTTGTTGAAGGCAAAAACGATTGGAACCCCTGCGGCCAGCGCATGATTAATGGCTTCACGGGTCTGCGGCATCACGGTTTCGTCGGCCGCGATGACAATGATCGCCACGTCGGTTATGCTGGCTCCGCGTGCACGCATGGCCGTGAATGCCTCATGACCAGGCGTATCGAGAAAAGTGATCTTCTTCCCGTTTTCAAGTTTTACCTCGTATGCCCCGATATGCTGCGTGATCCCGCCTGCTTCACCAGCCACCACATTCGAACTGCGGATAAAGTCGAGAAGTTTGGTTTTTCCATGATCGACATGTCCCATCACAGTGACGATGGGCGGACGTTCCCTCAGATCGTCAGGATTGTCAGGTTCGTTCTGCCTGATGGCTTCCTGTACCTCAACACTGACAAATTCGACCTTCGAGCCAAATTCTTCGGCCACCAGGGTGAGCGTTTCCGCATCAAGCCGCTGATTGATCGACACGAACATGCCAAGCGCCATGCAGGTGGAAATGACATCAGTTACCGGTATGTTGAGCATGGAGGCAAGTTCGTTTGCTGTAACAAATTCGGTAACCTTGATGATCTTGCGACCTTCTTCCATGCGTTCCATCTCCTCATGCAACTGCTGGCTGATGGCGTCCCTTTTGGCCTTCCTGTACTTGGATGCCTTTGATTTTCCCGCAGGGCTAAGACGGGCAAGCGTTTCTTTTATCTGTTTTTCGATATCTTCTTCGGTTACTTCGGGCTTCTGGATATCCCGGTGGTATTTCTTGTCCTTGGCCCCTGCCGGTTTGGCTCCCTGGAACCTTGGTGTGTCGGCGGCTGGTGCCGCTCCTTCTTCGCCCTGGCGCTTTATGCGTTTACGCTTCTTTTTCTTTGATTTCAGCGTTTCATCCGAAGATGAAGCAACAGGCTGGGCCTTCTTTTTCTCGAATTTCTTTGGCTCGGGAAGTACGATCGATCCAAGGATGGTCGGACCTTCGAGTTTGATCCGTTCAGTCGGAATGAAATTATCTTCAACGACCGGTGCCGCGGTTTCAGGTTGCGCAACGGGTTTTTCGGCCGGTTCAGCCCTGATCGCTTCTGGTTGAGGTGTCGCTGCTTCAGGTAATTCGGCGACCGGTTCGGCTGCCGGTTCTGCAGGTGCAATAAAGGCAGGCTCTGCAACCGGCGCTTGAGTTTCGACTGGAGGCTCTTCCCGCTTCTCCCTGGATTTTTTTGAAGATTTCTTCTCAAATACCCCCAGGTCGATTTTCCCGAAAATTTTAAGATCAGGTCCGGCTTTGGTATCCGCTTCGGCCGGTAAATGTTCCGGTTCTTCAGCAGGTTTGACTGCCTCAGGAACGATATCAGGCACAGGCTGAGAAATGGTCGTTTCCTCTTTAACGGTATCGTGCACGGTTGGTGCGGCAGCGGCAGGTTCAACAGGAACAGGGGGCTCTTCCACAGGCTGTTCAGGAAGGGGTTTCGGGGCTTGTGCGACAGGTTCAGCGGGAGGCTGGGGAGCGACAGGCGCAACGGTTTCGGCTGTTTTTGTCTCTTTCGGGGTCTCCTTTGCTACAACCTCTTTGGGTTTTCTGGCTATGTCGACCTGTTTCTTTTCATATTCGATGGAAACATTCTTGATAAAGAGCTCGTCCAGTTCTTTTTCACGATCCCTGGAGGCAGATTTTTTATCCTCGATGGTAATGGTTTCGTGGGATGTAAACTGCAGACCGATCTTTTTTGCTTCTTCCTTTACATGTTTTTCAGAAGCAAACTCTTTCATCAGGGCTGTATACATTTCGGCAGTGAGCTTCGCATTGGGGTCCATTTCAACCGGGAAGCCTTTCTTCTGGAGAAAGTCGACCACGGTCTTCACCCCAATGTTAAATTCACGGGCAGCTTTGCTAAGCCTTGTTGTTGTTACGCCTTCACTCATTGAGCAAAATTATGATTTATTATTCAAACTCCGCCTTTAAAATACGGATCACCTCATTGATGGTCTCCTCTTCAAGGTCGGTTCGCTTCACAAGCTCCTCAATATCAATATCGAGGATGCTTTTAGCGGTGTCGCAGCCAATGGCTTTGAATTCATCGATAATCCACTGATCGATTTCATCGGAGAACTCCTGCAGGTCGACATCTTCGTTATCGACATCGGTGTCGCGGTATACATCGATTTCATAACCCGTCAGTTTTCCGGCGAGTTTGATATTGAACCCGCCTTTACCGATGGCGAGCGAAACCTGGTCGGGTTTCATATAAACGTCGGCTCTCTTTTCCTCTTCAATGATCACTATTGAGGAAACTTTTGCAGGACTAAGTGCCCGCTGGATGAAAAGGGAGGGATTGGTGGTGAAATTGATTACATCGATGTTCTCATTCTTTAATTCGCGAACGATTCCATGGATGCGGCTGCCCTTCATACCGACGCAGGCGCCAACCGGATCGATCCGGTCATCATACGATTCCACCGCAATTTTTGCCCGTTCGCCGGGAACCCTGACAATTTTTCTGATGTTGATAAGCCCGTCGTAAACTTCGGGAACCTCCGATTCAAAGAGTCTTTCAAGAAATGCCTCCGAAGTCCTGGAAAGAATGATCACCGGGTTGTTGTTTTTCATTTCAACCCTTGAAACGACGGCCCTGATCGAGTCGCCTTTACGGTAAAAGTCGGTCGGGATCTGCTCCGATTTGGGAAGCAGCAACTCGATGCCTTCGTCGTCAAGAACTAGTATCTCCTTCTTCCACACCTGGTAAACTTCGCCGGCTATGATCTCCCCGATTTTCTCACGGTACTTGGTATACACGTTGTTTTTTTCGTATTCCTGGATTTTTGAGATCAGGTTCTGACGGATGGCCAGGATCTCACGGCGGCCGAAACTGCCGAGTCTGATCTCTTCTGAAAGTTCCTCTCCTACTTCAAAATCGGGTTCGATCTTGATCGCTTCCGAAAGAGCGACCTGCGTATTCTCATCTTCCACTTCACCATCTTCAACGATGGTCCTGGAACGGAAAATTTCAAGGTCCCCCTTATCAATGTTAACAATGATATCGAAATTATCTGCCGATCCGAATCTTTTTGTCAGCATATGCTTGAATACATCCTCGAGGATGCGCATCATGGTTTCCCGGTCAATATTCTTGAATTCTTTGAATTCCGAAAAGGTTTCGACTAAATTCAACTGTTCCATTGTTTCTAAATACTATGATTTAAACGTTATTATTTCTTTGGCGGATTTTATTTCTTCAAAATCCACGGTAAACGGAATGTTTTCGGTGTTTTGTTTTTTTTGTTTTTTCGATTCCATGAAAGTGAGCAAAGAACCGTTGATGCCTGTCAACACGGCATTCATCCGCGTTCCGGATTTGAGTACGATATCAAGTTCCCGGTTCAGGTTTTTGCTGAACTGCCGGAGGAGTTTAAGTGGTTTATCGATACCTGCGGAAGAGACAGTCAGGTCGAAATCGTTGTTGTCGCGATCGAGTTTTTCTTCGAGAAACCGGTTCATGTCACGGCATACTTCAACGGTAACGCGCTGATCGCCATCAATAAAAACAGCAATTTTGCCAGCAGGTTTCACCGTGACTTCAACCAGGAAATAGGGGGTGCCCGATAAAAACGCTTCGCAATATTCCGTAACGGTTTGTTCTGTAATCATTTTATCATTAATAAAACAGGGGACTGCCGCCCCCCGTGTCATTCATTATAAATCGCATGCAAAGGTAATCAATATTTTGATATTACAAACATTTTCTTGCCGCATCAGGGATAAAACAGAAATCCCGGCCATTCAGGAACAGCCGGGATGAAAGTGTATCAGAGTTGAAGGGCAGTTTTTCAGTCGTTAAACTCGGCAAATTCAGGTGCTTTCGGAGCGATCAGCATCAAATCAGTATCAGCAGTTTCAGGAGCGTCTTCAAAACCGGCAGTGTAGCCTGTTGCGGGTGCCAGTTTTTCAATGTTTACAAAATCCAGCGGGATCTCTTCAAAATCTGCTACTTCCGGAGTGACCGGAGTGAGCCGTGCAACATCGATCGCGGGTTCGGCAACTGCCTCATGACCGTCAGCAAAGGGAGAAAAATGTATCAGTGAGGGTGCAAGTTTTTCAATGTCAATAATCAGTTCGATCATGATGGATTCAGGTTTTACAGCCTTTTTTTTCGGACTGAAAGCATGTGATGCGGCAGTGAGCGAAAGGAGAAAGGCGGCTAAAAGAATCAATCTTGTTTTCATGGTGTTTTTTTGGTTTTTTGATTGTTTTCGGCAATGTGACGGCAGCCGGGGGCATATGTTACATCCCTCTGGCCGGATTGCTGAATAAAATCGATGAAACCGGGAATTGGACCGTTGAAAGAATTCGCGGGGTTTTGTTGACCCACCAGGATTCGAACCTAGACCAAGAGAACCAAAATCTCTTGTGCTGCCATTACACCATGGGTCAGGGTGTATGCGGAATTGCGGGCGCAAAGGTAGTAAATATTTTTCCTTCTGCACAAAATTTGTACCTTCGCATGCAATTTGATTGCCGTAACCTGTTTCACATGAAGAAATTTAAAACACTGAACAACATTTTTGGCTGGGTCACTTTTGCCATTGCAACCATCGTTTATTTTCTCACCATTGAGCCCACCGCCAGCTGGTGGGATTGCGGGGAATATATCGCAACGGCCTTCAAGTTGCAGGTTGGTCACCCCCCCGGGGCGCCGCTTTTCCAGATGATCGGAAGGTTTTTCTCACTGTTTGCGTTCGGTGATGTAACCCATGTGGCCATGATGGTCAATATCATGTCGGCCCTCTCCAGCTCCTTCACGATCCTCTTCCTTTTCTGGACCATCGTGCTGTTTGCCAAAAAGATCGTAGCCCCTTCGGGCGAAATGACAGAAGGACAGATGTACACCGTTTTTGCAGCGGCATTCATCGGTGCTCTGGCTTATACTTTCAGCGACACATTCTGGTTTTCGGCGGTTGAAGGCGAGGTGTACGCCATGTCGTCATTCTTCACGGCTATCTCTTTCTGGGCCATTCTGAAATGGGAGTCGGTGGCCGACGAACAGCATTCGTACCGCTGGCTGGTGCTGATTGCTTTTCTCATGGGCCTGGCCATCGGGGTTCACCTCCTGAACCTGCTGGTGATCCCTGCTACCTGCATGGTCTACTACTATAAGAAATATAAGCCGACCAAAACCGGGATGCTGATCACTTTCGTGGTTTCCATCCTGATACTGGCGTTTATCATGTTCATTATCATTCCATGGCTCGTAGAGCTGTCGGGAAAGTTTGAACTGTTATTCGTAAATACCTTTGGATTGCCTTTCAATACCGGGACCATCTTTTACTTCGTTCTTCTGATCGGGCTGATTATCTGGGGTCTTCATTTTACCCGCCGCCGGGGAATGGTTGTGCTCAATACCGTGATCCTATCCCTTACCTTTATCCTGATCGGTTATTCCTCGTTTATCATGCTTGTGATCAGGGCGAATGCGAACACCCCCATCAATGAGAACGCCCCAAAGGATGCCGTCAGCCTGCTTTCGTACCTGAACCGCGAACAATACGGAGATTTTCCGATCTTCTACGGCCAGTATTACAACGCACCCATTGTCGATTACGCCGACGGTAAGCCTGTTTACCAACGGGATGACAAATCGGGCAAATATGTTGTCATTGATTCACGCAAGGGAACCTTACCGGTCTGGGATCCTCAGTTCACCACGATCTTCCCGCGAATGTGGAGCAACCAGCGTAAGGGATCGGCCGAATTTTACAAAAAATGGGGAGGCGAAGGCGTCCCGATCGAGGTTCAGACCGAGGACGGCAAGACAAAAACCCTGAACCGGCCAACGTTCGGAGAGAACCTTAAGTATTTTTTCAGTTACCAGATAGGGCATATGTACATACGCTATTTCATGTGGAATTTTGCCGGACGGCAAAATGATGTGCAGGGATTTGGCGGTATCGAGGACGGTAACTGGATAAGCGGCATTCCTTTCCTGGATAAGATGAGGCTTGGGCATGACCAGACAAACCTTCCAGACAGCAAACAGAACAGGGCCTCCAACAAATATTACATGCTGCCGCTGCTGCTTGGGCTGATCGGGTTTTTCTTTCATGCCAACAGGGATTACAAGGGGACCATGATCATTTCACTTTTGTTCATCATGACAGGTCTGGCCATTGTCGTTTACCTGAATCAGCAGCCATACGAGCCCCGTGAGCGGGATTATGCCTATGCCGCGTCGTTTTACGCGTTTGCAATCTGGATCGGCCTGGGTGTCATTGCACTGATAGAAACGCTCAGGAAAAAGCTCAGCGAGAAACTCTCGGTAATCCTGGTATTTGTGGCTACACTTTTCCTGGTCCCCGGCATCATGGCCAAGGAGAACTGGGATGACCACGACCGCAGCGGAAAATACGCCTGCCGCGATTTTGCAGCCAGTTATCTCAGATCATGCGATCCGCAGGGAATCCTTTTTACCAACGGGGATAACGATACTTTCCCGTTGTGGTATGCCCAGGAGGTGGAGGGTATCGGTACCGATGTCAGGGTGGTCAACCTGATGCTGGCCTCAGGACCCTGGTATATCAACCAGATGTATCATAAAACCTATGAATCGGAGCCCATCCGGTTCACGCTTCGTCAGGATCAGTATCAGCAGGGAACCAACGATATCCTGCCCTATTATGATATCGGGTTGAAGGGTTACGTTGAGTTGAAGGACATGATTGAGTTCATCAGGAGCGACAATCCGCAGACTTACCTGACGCTGAGCAATGGTGAAAGGATGAAGTTCTTTCCGTCAAAGAAGGTGAAGCTCACCGTCGATTCGGCGGCTTGTGTGAAATACGGCATTGTTCCGGCACATCTGCGCGGCAAGATGGTCGACACCATTTACTGGACCATCCGGTCGAACCAGCTTTATAAAAATGACCTTATGCTTCTCGACCTGGTTGCTACCAATGCCTGGTCAAGGCCCATCTATTTTGCTGCCCCCTCGAGTGTGAGCCATTGCATGCCGCTTGAAGAGTACTGCTCGGTGCAGGGATGGGTTTATAAATTCATGCCCGTCAAAGCCGATTCCATTGATTACATCCAGGGTATGGGAGGCGTCGACGCCACCATTTCCTACGACATCCTGAAAAACCGATGTGCATGGGGAAATCTTGACGATCCCCATGTATATGTCGACCCCGAAAGCCTTAACAATTCGGTACGGCCAAAGACCAACCTCATGCGGGTAGCACAGTCGCTGGAGTTCAGGGGAGAGAAAGAGAAGGCGGTGGAGATGCTTGATATTTATATCAAAAACTTCCCCGATTCGAAGATACCGTTTGATATGTATATGCTTCCCTTCGTGGATATTTATTACAGGGCCGGAGCGACCGATAAGGCGAATAAACTTGCGGAGCGCCTGGTGGAGATTTATGCACAGAACATCGACTACTACTACAGTTATGCTCCAGAAAACCGTTCGTATTTCGATCAGGAGATACACACTTCTCTCGATATCATCAGGAGGCTCAGCATGGTAACATCGGCGAACGGGCAGACCCAACTTTCGGCGAAAATGGATACCATATTCAATAATAAGCTCAGGCTCTTTGAATAAACTGTTTTTTTTATGATCGCGTACATAACCTGGAACCCTGATCCCGAGATCTTCAGTGTCGGTAGTTTTGCCGTGCGATGGTACGGACTGTTCTTTGCCCTCTCTTTTTTCTTCGGCTACCTGATCATGCTTCAGTTCTTTAAGCGCGAAGGGGTGCCTGTGAAATTGCTTGATGAGCTCACTACTTATATGATCATCGGCACCATCGTCGGGGCCCGTCTCGGACACGTCTTTTTTTATGAGCCCTCATGGTATCTTCAGCACCCTTTGAAGATTCTGGAGGTGTGGGAAGGCGGACTGGCGAGCCACGGGGCGGCCATCGGGATCATCCTTGCACTGATCATTTTTTCAAGGGTCAGGAAAAAGCCCTTTCTGTGGGTGATCGACCGCATCGTGATCGTGGTGGCTTTAGCCGGATTTTTGATCAGAATGGGGAACCTGATGAATTCAGAAATATACGGTCTCCCGACCTCGCTTCCATGGGGGTTCAGATTCCTGCGTTCCTCGTCGCCCGAAGAGGGGCTGGTACCGCGTCATCCGACCCAGATCTACGAAGCCCTCTCATACCTGGTGATCTTTGGTTATCTGCTCTGGTATTACTACCGGAAACAAGGAAAACCATCGCATGGTTACCTGTTCGGGATGTTCCTGATACTCATCTTCGGTGTGCGTTTTATCATCGAGTTCATTAAGGAACCCCAGGTTGGATTTGAACAGGGCCTGACCCTGAACATGGGGCAGTTACTTTCCATTCCTTTTGTGGTAACCGGGATTGTTCTGGTTTACCTGGCATTGCACAGGAACAAAACGCCGGAAGGTAAAAAAGCCGGTTAGGGTGACAGCGTGAGGGCCTTGATCCTTTCACGAAGCGCCTTCAGGTCATTCCGGATGACCATTCCGGGATAGTTTACGGACATCTCGAGGGCATACAGCAGATCAAAATGGATCTGTCGTAACGAGAAATAGATCTTTTTTGCCATCAGGCTTCTTGCCAGGGCTTCCTGTTCCTGATCTCCCGGCACGGGGACAAAGATGGCTCTTTTTCCCATGGTGATGACATCGGCAACATGATCGCAATCGGCGCGGCAGATTATCATGGCCGACTGGCTGATCAACTCCGACATATGTCCGGCCGACAACTCCGGAAAGATATGAACCCTTCCGTCGATCATCGTTGCCTCACTGGTTCCGGGCACTCCTCTTACGATCGCGATCTGAAGGTTAAGGTTGATGATCTGGTTCAGGACTTTCTGCTCAAGTTCAGTGCGGTAGGGTTCGGGTCCCGACAGCAAAATCAGCAGGTCGAACACCGGATGAACCAACGTGTGAAGATCATTGGCCGTTGGCGTAAATCTTGAAAGAATGCCAACGTGAACAGCTCCCTGAAACCGGCCGGTTTCAGACGGGTACGCAGCCAGCAGGCCGTTCAGCGTTTCAACATCCGGAATCCAGCATTCGTCGAATCGGTTAATCCTTGGCTTTTCCCGAGGTGCAAGGAGTTTTTTTCCGGGATTTGAGAAGTCATAAGCGTTCTTACAACGCGCATGCATCAGCAATACCGACCTGGCCATCTTGCTTCGGCACACATCCATGCCATCGGAGATGACCAGGAGGATCTGCCTGTCAGTTACGACGCGATCTATCTGGTTCCGGATCCTGCGACGGTGTAATGATTTTGCCGGATAGCCGCAAAGGGACTTAAACAGGTTGTTTCCGCCGGGACAGGTCGTGCGGATACAACCAGGGAAGGAGACTGTTTCGAGATCGTGGAATTCGGCCAACAAAGAGGTGCTGGTGTCATTCCAGACAGCGATGAGCACTTCAAGTTTGTATTCGCGGAGGATCTTTATAACGGGGACACACCGAAATGGGTGGCTGTTGTCCATAATGCCGGGACAAACAAGGACTTTTCCCGATAACTTACCTACTGAGCTCATGATTGAACTCAAATTTATGACTAAAATGTGCCTGAAATCGGAAAAAGTTATTCACATGCCCTTGACTTTTATAAACTTTCATGATTAACTAGTACGGAACTGCCTGCCGCTGGAGGCAGTTCCGGGCAATTCCATGTTCTAATCATCGAACGATTTTTATCGTATGGAAAACAACGATCAGCTGATTTACCAGATCGGCATGACCCTGATCCCGGGGGTTGGCAATATACTGGGGAAGAAATTGCTGTCAATTTGTGGCAGTGCGGAGAATGTATTCAGGGAACCCAGGCAGCATCTGATGAGGCTGGCAAGGATAGGGCCGCTTCTGGCCTCGGCGGCGGGAAATAAGGAGATCCTTCTGAAGGCCGAACGCGAAGCGAAGTTCGTTGTGCGATATGGCATCACGCCCTTGTTTTACCAGGACCATAATTATCCCGGTCGGCTGAAGCATTGTATTGACAGTCCGATTCTTCTTTTTTTCAAAGGCATTGCCGATCTCAATGCCCAGCGGGTGGTTGCGGTAGTGGGTACCCGGCGGGCGACGGAATATGGCCGCGAATGCACCCGGCAACTGATCGCCGGGTTAAAGCCCTATGAGGTGCTGGTGGTGAGCGGGCTGGCATATGGCATTGACAGTTGCGCACACCGTTTTTCGCTTGATACGGGTTCGAATACCATCGGGGTGCTCGGACACGGGCTCGATTTAATTTATCCCTGGTCGAACAGGAGTCTGGCTGAGAAGATGGTCACTCAGGGCGGTTTAATCACTGAATTCCTGAGCGGCACGAAGCCCGACCGCACCAATTTCCCGATGAGGAACAGGATCATTGCCGGTTTGTCAGATGCCGTCATCGTTGTTGAGGCAGGCAATAAGGGAGGGGCGCTGATCACGGCGGATATTGCAAATTCGTATAACCGCGATGTGTTTTCTGTTCCCGGACGGATCCACGATAGTCTTTCGGAAGGCACCAATTTCCTGATCAGAACAAACCGTGCGGCCCTCATCCAGCAGCCTGACGACATAGCCTACATGATGGGCTGGAAGAACACTGACCTGAAACCCAGGGCCGTACAGCAGAAGATATTCCTTGAATTGTCGCCGGGTGAAGAAAAGATTGTTGAAATTCTCAGGAGGAGCGGACAGACGGGAATTGATGAGCTGTGCAATGAGCTTGACAGTCCTTTAAGCGCCGTGTCGGCCCTTTTGCTGAACCTCGAGTTTGAAGGTGTGATCAGGTGTCTTCCCGGGAAGATCTATTCCCTGGCGTGAGGGCCGGTTGATCCTTTCCCTGGGGACTTGAGATTTTGTGAAAAAAGGTTCGGTTAATCAAATTATGTGTATGTTTGAAAAAAAAACACAGTGATCACGGGAATCGTCACCAAATCAACAGGCAGCTGGGTCCACGTAAGAACGGACGACGGCAGCGGTATTGATTGCAAGGTGAAGGGGCAGTTCCGGATCAGGGATATCAAACACACCAATCCTGTGGCGATCGGCGACCAGGTAGAGGTTGAGATCTCACCGGGAGGGGTTGGCCTGATCACAAAGATCTTTCCGCGCAATAATTACATCATCCGCAAGGCGACCAAGCTCTCCAAGGTATCGCACATCATCGCAGCCAATATGGATCATGCGTATGTTGTCGTTACCCTGCACAATCCCAGGACATCCAACGGGTTCATCGACCGTTTCCTGGTCACCGCCGAGGGATACTACATTCCTGCAAGCATTATTTTCAACAAGATGGACCTGATGGGACCGGAAGACCTCGCGATGCTCGATGCCCTGACAACCATCTATGAACAGGCCGGGTACCGTTGTTACCGGGTTTCGGCGCTCAGGGGCGACGGGGTTGACCATCTGCGCGGGAAGATGGCTGGGAAGGTAAACCTTTTATCGGGTCATTCCGGATCGGGGAAGTCTGCCCTTATCGGGGCGCTCGACCCGGCGTTAAACCCCCGGGTCGGAAGTCTTTCGGAGGCTCACCGGAAAGGGATGCATACGACAACCTTTGCGGAGATGTATGCACTGGCAGGGTCGGGTTTTATTATCGACACCCCCGGCATCAAGGAGTTCGGGCTGATCGATTTTGAGAAGGCAGAGATTCCCCGGTGTTTTCCCGAGATGGACCGGCTGTTGCCAGATTGCCAGTACAACAATTGTTCGCATACCCATGAGCCCGGTTGCGCTGTTAAAGCCGGGCTGGAGAATGGAAAAGTTTCATTGTTAAGGTATAACTCTTATCTCAGTATCCTCAGTGACCGCTAAGCAGATCATAAACACATCGGTATCGCCCCTCAGGGTCACCGATACGGCAGAGCAGGCGCTTCTAGCGATGGAGGACACGAGGCTTATCCATCTGCCGGTTGTGAATGAGGGACATTTGTGGGGGATCATCAGTGAACAGGATCTCCTGGCGAGTGGCGACGGAACTCGTCAGCTCGGTCAGTGCAGTCTGTCGACAGGCAGGATCTATGTGTTCGATAATCAGCATTTGTATGATGTGATAAGGACATTTTCTGAGTCGAAACTAACGATGATCCCGGTGCTTACCGGCACACATCACTATCTTGGGTTAATCACCCTGGCTTCGATGACCGGTCACCTTATGACCATAACGGCTGTGGGTGAGCCCGGAGGAATCATTATCCTTGAGATCAATGAAAAGGATTACTGTGTGAGTGAAATTGCGCAGATTGTAGAATCGAACAATGCCAGGATACTCAGTCTTTATATAACCTCGGAACCCGACAGTACGCGGATGGATGTGACCCTGAAGCTGAGCGTAACGGATATCGGACCGATCCTCCAGACATTTTTCCGGTATAATTACCTGGTGAAGGCTTCCTGGTCAGACCAGGATTCCTACTCGGATGAATTAAAAGACCGGTATGATGCATTGATGAACTATCTGAGCATCTGAGCTGTCGCAGGGTTGAAAAAATGACGTATCTTTGCACGCTGATTTAAAGAAATTTCATCCCGTTTCATGAACATTGCTTTTTTTGGAAGGCATATAGCCCCAAACGATCTCCCTTATTTTCAGAAATTGTTGGATGCCCTTGAACCTTTTTATTCAAAGGTTCGGGTTTACCGGCATTTTTTCGGGTCGCTGGAGGGGAAGATCAGGTTTGGCAAGGAAACGGTTCTGTTTGAAGACCGGTCGGAACTGGTTGGTCAGACCGACTTTCTGTTTTCGATCGGGGGAGATGGCACCATCCTTGAGTCGGCCGGGATCGTGGGAGATTCGGGGATACCGGTGATCGGAATAAACCTGGGGCGCCTCGGATTTTTATCGAGTATTCCGCGGGAGTTCATCATCCCGGCCATCAAGGCAATCGTAAGCGGGGAATACATTATTGAGAAGCGTTCGTTGTTGCAGCTTACGAAGCCCGACCAGTTATTCGGACCGGTTAATTATGCCCTGAACGAATTGACGGTTTACAAACCCAATGTCATGACCCTGCTTACCATCAGGACGTGGATCAACGGCGTTTTTCTCAATACCTACTGGGCCGACGGGCTGATCGTTGCCACGCCGACCGGATCAACGGCTTATTCGATGAGTTGCACAGGACCAATCATAACACCCGATGCAGAAAATTTCCTGATCACCCCGATCGCGAGTCACAATCTTACCGTACGTCCGATCGTGGTTAGGGACGACAGTGAGATCACGATAAGTGTTGCCTGCCAGGATGCTGATTTCAATGTGAGTCTTGATTCGCGTACGACCAGGGTGCCGCAGGGTACCGAACTGGTCGTTAGCAAGGCACCGTTCAGGCTGAATCTCGTAAGGTTAACGGGCACCCATTTTTTTCAGACCATCCGAGAAAAACTCAACTGGGGTCTTGATATCAGGAATGACCGGGAAAAATCCTGAAAATGGCGGAGGTATCCAATAAAATGCTGAATATAACGTTAGAGGATTGTTGATCAGATATAACATATTTCCATCCCTTCGAAGAATGTCAAAGCTGCTGGTGCGGGCGTTACTTGTCCTTTTCACTGTGACCTTCACTGCCAGTACCGGCTGGTCGCAGGATCTTGAAATCGGGTTGACAGGCGGCGGCATGTATTACCTGGGAGATCTGAATCCCGGTCAGCATTTTAAGGGCACCAACGTTGCTTTCGGAGTGATGGCGCGTTATACGCTCGACACCCGGTGGGCTGTCAAGGTGAATGCAATTTATGGGAAAGTGAAGGGAGATGCTTCCACTTCATCTTTTCTTCCGGAGCGCAACCTGAATTTTACCAGTAACGTTACCGACATCGGGGCGGTGGTTGAATTTAATTTCTTACCCTATTTCACGGGTAGCTTTAAAAGTTCTGTTTCACCATACATCTACACCGGGGTGTCAATCTTTTTTTATAACCCGATGTCAAACGGCGTAGCGCTGAGGGAACTGGGCACTGAAGGTCAGAATATCGGCTTCAGAGACCGCTCTCCGTATGGTAGTTTCGGTATCTCTGTTCCTTTCGGACTTGGCGGAAAATTCAGCCTCGCCAAAAACCTGGGGATACAGGTTTTCTGGGAGATCCACAAGACTTTCACCGACTATCTCGATGATGTCAGTACGACTTATTACCTGGTGAAGGGTACAGACCCTGAGAATCCGGTGGCCGGCCAGATGTCGGATCCGACCGCCAGCTATTTGCCCGGCATGCAGCGCGGTAATGAAAAAAATCAGGACTGGTATGCCTTTTTCGGTGTGTCAGTAACCTACAAGTTCAGGCTGTTCTCAAACAACAGATGCAGGGATCTGTACCAGTAAAGTAACTTTTGAGGCATGGAAATCAAGGACACCATCAATAAGAGCAAACTGCCGCTGCACGTGGCGGTCATCATGGATGGCAATGGACGGTGGGCCCGGAAGCGCGGCTTTATCCGTACCCTTGGGCATGAGCGTGGTGTCGATGCGGTAAGGAATACGGTGGAGGCTGCTGCAGAGTTGGGTATCAGATACCTTACCCTCTATGCCTTTTCGACTGAAAACTGGAACCGTCCCAAGTACGAGATTGACGCCTTGATGCGCATTCTTGTAAAGTCGTTGAATGCCGAGATGAAAACTTTCATGGACAACAACATCAGGCTGAAGGCGATCGGTGATCTTAAAAGTCTGCCGGCAAAGAGTTACCGCGAACTGCTTCGCTCCATCGATGCTACTTCGGGCAACACGGGTCTGACCCTTGTGCTGGCGCTCAGCTACAGTTCGCGATGGGAACTTGTGGAGGCAGCCAGGGAGATTGCCCGGCAGGCGAAGGCCGGCACACTCGAGCCCGGTCAGATCAATGCCACCACCCTCAGCAGTTTCCTGAATACGTCCGGGATCCCGGATCCCGAACTGCTGATCAGAACCAGCGGAGAGTACAGGATCAGTAACTTTTTACTCTGGCAGGTTGCCTATGCCGAGTTTTATTTCACCGACACTTTATGGCCTGATTTCGGCAAGGAAGATTTTTACCGGGCCATTGCGGAGTTCCAGCAGCGGGAACGCAGATTTGGACTCACGAGTGAACAGATCAATGAATTAGAGGGAACAAAACGCAATTAACACCCGATGAGACTCAGAATACTTCCGTTACTTTTTGTCCTCTTCCTCTGCTCGTTTCGGCTGGTGGCCCAGGTCAGCATCGGTGAGATCAATGTTACCGATTATAATAGTCCAAGGGATTATTACATTGGCGGTATGACCGTAAGCGGTGTGAAGTACCTGGATGGAAATGTACTGCTTATGCTGTCGGGCCTTACAGTAGGAGATAAGGTCAAGGTGCCCGGCGACAAGATATCGCAGGCCATCAGGAAGTTGTGGGAGCAGGGGTTGTTCGAGGATATCAGGGTTTCGGTTACCAAGGTTGTCGACAACCAGATATTCATCGATTTTTACCTCAAAGAGCGCCCCCGTTTATCGAAATTTCAGTTTTCTGGAATCAAAAAATCGGATGCCGACGACATCCGTCAAAAGATACGTCTGGTAAAGGGTGATTATGTGACGGATAACCTGATCATGAAAACCACCAACATCATCAAGGGATTTTATCATGAGAAAGGATATCTGAATGCGGAGGTCGACATCGTGCAGAAACGCGACAGTTCGGCAGCCAATGAGGTAACCCTGTACATCAACATCGACCGCAACGAAAAGGTCAAGGTTTTCGATATCACCATTCATGGCAATAAGGATATCAGCCAGGATATTATCAAATCGGCGATGAAAAAGACCAAAGAGAAGAGTGTTTTCAACCCGATGAATGACCTCGACAAGGTGGTGTACAACAGTGCGAAGGAGGCGGCGACTCTTGATTTTCTCGAGATCGGCAATGTTCTCAACGATCATGCTTCAGAGAACATCAGGCTCAGGATTTTTAAATCCTCCAAGTTCATTGACGAAGAGTACCAGGAGGACAAGCAATTGCTGATTAAGAAATACAACTCGCTGGGCTATCGTGATGCCAGGATCACAAGGGATTCGATCTCGAAAAACGAGGACAATACCATCAACATTGACATCTGGGTTGAAGAGGGCCCCAAGTATTACATACGCAGGATCACCTGGGTGGGCAACACCAAGTACACGTCGACCTTTCTCGACCGGATGCTGAAGATAGGCAAGGGTGATGTGTACGACCAGGAGGCCCTTGAGACTGCACTGACCTACAATCCCAACGGTACGGATATCCGTTCGCTGTACATGGATGACGGTTATCTTTTCTTTGACGTCGTGCCTGTTGAAACGAGGGTTCAGAACGATTCGATCGACCTGGAGATACGGATGCATGAAGGCAAGCAGGCTACCGTCAACAAGGTGTCGATCAAGGGAAATACCCGCACCAATGATCACGTTGCGCTGCGCGAGGTGCAAACCCGGCCGGGTCAGTTATTCAGCCGTGACCGCCTGATACGTTCGCAGCGCCAGCTTGCCCAGCTCAAGTACTTCGACGCCGAAAAACTTACCCCGAATGTAAATCCCAACCCCGAGGACGGCACCGTGGACATCGGATACGATGTTACCGAGACTTCGGCCGACCAGGTTGAGTTGTCGGGAGGATGGGGATATGGAAGGATTATCGGAACCGTAGGATTATCTTTCAACAATTTCTCGCTGAGGAATATTACCAATCTCAAGTCGTGGAAGCCGATCCCCGCCGGTGACGGGCAGAAGCTGAGCCTGCGGTTCCAGACGTATGGAAAGGGGTATTTCAGTTACAGCTTCTCCTTTACTGAACCGTGGCTCGGAGGAAGGAGACCCCTGGCTTTCAGTGTGAGCTATTACCATTCAAAATACACCAACGGATTGGCTGCCAATGATATAAACTATGCCTATTTCAAGATCGACGGGATTTCGGTTGGCCTCGGAACCCAGTTGCGCTGGCCCGACGATTATTTTTCACTCTACCAGAGTGCAAATTATAACCGTTACAACACCTACAATTACACCTCGATTTTTACTTTCGGCGGTGGAAACGGAACCTATAACGCGTTCAGTTATACGATTGCACTTTCGCGGAATTCGGTGGATGCACCGATCTTTGCACGCAGCGGATCGGAGTTCACCACAACGCTTGAGCTGACCCCTCCGTATTCATTGTTCCGCGGGAATGTTGACTACGGTTCGATGACGCCGGCTGAAAAGTACAAATGGGTGGAATATTACAAGATCAAGTTCAAGGGAGCCTGGTACATCAACCTGGTGGAGAAGCTCGTAATGACGCCACGCCTGCAGTTCGGGTTCCTGGGTGCCTATAACATGAGCCTCGGGATAACTCCGTTCGAGCGTTTCTATCTCGGTGGCGACGGGTTGACTGGTTATAACAACATGGATGGCCGGGAACTGATCGGAATGCGGGGCTATGCCAACAATTCGCTCACGCCGGGTTATCCCACCACCATCGGAGGTACGGCTTATACCCGGTATACGCTTGAATTGCGTTACCCGGTGTCGCTTAATCCGAATGCCACAATTTACGGGCTTGGATTTGTGGAGGCCGGCAATGACTGGTTACGCTGGAACAACTTCAATCCCTTTAATGTTTACCGTTCGGTAGGATTCGGGATCAGGGTATTCCTTCCGATGTTCGGTTTGCTTGGGCTTGACTGGGGTTACGGTCTGGATGCGGTACCCGGAGTGCCGGGAGCCAATGGCGGGCAGTTTCACTTCAGTATCAATTCATCGATCGACTGATCCTGTTCATTGCGGTCCCTGGGTAATGAATCCTCAGGAAATACGAGTGGAGCAAGCTGACCGATGACAAAGAAAGCATTAATTGATTAAAAATAAAGCAGGTTTAACCGTTAAATTTTTACAGATGAAAAAACTGGTATTCACCTTCGCGGCAATTGTTTTTTCGGCCACCCTGTTATCGGCTCAGAAATTTGCCTATGTCGACACGCAGTATATTCTTGACAATATTCCGGAATTTGCCGAAGCCCAGGCCCAGCTTGACGATCTTTCGAACATGTGGCAGAAAGAGATTGAGACCAAATTTGCCGAGGTTGACAAGATGTACAAGGATTATCAGACCCAATCGGTACTTCTTCCTGATGACATGAAGAAGAAAAAGGAGCAGGAGATCGTCGACAAGGAGAAGGAGGCCAAAAACCTTCAGCGCCAGCGATACGGCAAAGACGGCGATCTCTTTAAGAAACGCCAGGAGCTTGTGAAGCCCATCCAGGAAAAGATCTACAATGCCATCCAGGAAATCGCCACGAGCAACAATTACGCGGTTGTTTTCGACAAGGGCGGTAGCCTGACCATGATGTACGCCAATCCGAAATACGATATCAGCGATGAGGTTCTTGACAATCTTGGCGCCAGTCTGAGCGGACGAAAAAGCAGGGACAAGGGAACAGGAACTCAGGGCGGAACCAATCCTGGTGGAGGTGGCGATTCGCGGGAGCCGAAGAAATGAAAAAAAGATTATTTTTGCACTGCATTTTTACATTATAAACCATTTAATTATTGAAGATGAAAAAGATCACAACGTTAGTTGCTGTTTTTGTCCTTTTCCTGGGATGTGCTTTTAACACCCATGCGCAGACCGCCCAGAAGATCGGTTACATTGATTTCAATGCTTTGCTGGCCTCCATGCCCGGCATTGATTCGGTGAAAATCAAGATACAGGATTACCAGAAAATGCTTGGCGACCAGATGGATGCCATGAAAGCCGAATTCGAGAACAAATATCTCGACTATCAGTCGCAGCAGTCGAGTATGTCGGATCTGATACGACAGACCAAAGAAAAGGAGCTTACCGATTTGCAGGGCCGCATCGAGGCCTTCCAGCAAAAGGCCAACCAGGATCTTCAGGCAAAGCAGCAGGATCTTGTAGCACCATTTATTGAAAAGGCAAAGACTGCCATCAAGGAGATTGCCAAGGAAAACAAGTACAGTTATATCCTGAATGCCATTGAAGACGTGGTCATATACAAGGACGAAGCTGATGATGTAATGGCACTTGCCAAAAAGAAACTCGGCATCCAGTAACGACAAACCGGGCAGGCCCGCATTGTTGTCTTGCAGGATGTTGATGCTGAAGGATTGAGCCCAAAGGGCAATGATGATTAACGGGTTTGACAGATCAAATGAAATAACAGCCGGTACCAGTTGTACCGGCTGTTTTGTTGAACCGGATCGCCGGCTGCATCAGGTTTTCAATAAAACTAAACCAAAAGACAATGAAAAGGAACTTTAACCGCAGGGATTTTGTGAAAACCCTGGCACTGACCGGGGTAGGGCTTGCTGTCAGCGAGCCTTTGTTAGCATCCGCTTTTGACCGAAAGGTCAGCCCGTTTAAAAAAATACAGGTTGCAGAGCCGATGGAAAAAGTCCGCATTGGTTATATCGGTGTTGGTCTGATGGGAACTTCGCATGTTGAGAACCTGCTGAAGATCGCCGGGGCTGAGATCGTTGCCGTATGCGACATCGTGGAGGCAAAGGTGAAACGGGCCCAGGATATGGTTGAAAAAGCTGGCTTCAAACGCCCTGCCGGTTATTCAAACGGAGAGTATGACTGGCGGAACGTTTGCACGCGCAGTGATGTTGATCTTATTTACACTGCAACGCCCTGGCAATGGCATACCCCAATCTGTCTTGAGGCCATGAACAACGGCAAGCATGTGGCCACTGAAGTCCCGGCCGCACTGACGCTGGACGAGTGCTGGGAACTCGTTGAGACCTCTGAGAAAACCGGCCGTTATTGCATTATGATGGAAAACTGCAACTACGACAAGGCTGAGATGATGATCCTGAATATGGTGAAGAAAGGATTGTTCGGGGAGATGGTGCATGCCGAATGCGGCTATCTGCACGATTTAAGGGCGGTAAAGCACGACATGGAAGGGGAGGGCGTGTGGCGTCGCGATTTCTCCATGAAGCGAAACGGAGATCTTTACCCGACCCATGGTCTGGGTCCGGTCATGCAGTGCATGGATATCAACCGCGGAAATTACTTTGATTATCTCGTGTCATTCGGCACAAAGGCGCGCGGGCTCCATGACTATGCCGTTAAACGCTTCGGGCCCGACAGTCCGCAGGCAAAAGAGAAGTACACCCTCAGCGACATTGTTACAACGGTGATCAGGACCATGAACGGAGAGACCATCGTAGTGACGCACGATACCAGCCTTCCCAGACCTTACAGCCGGAACATCCTGATCCAGGGAACCAGGGGTATCGTGAGAAAATACCCGGAACAGAAAATTTATATCGAGGGGGTCAGTAAAACCGATGATCAGTGGGAATCGCTGAAAGATTATACGGAAGAGTACCTGCATCCCGTTTGGCGGGAATTGGAGACAGCCAGCAAGGGGGCCGGTCACGGAGGCATGGATTTCATCGAGGATTACCGGCTGGTAAACGCGTTGCTGAAAGGTACTGAACCCGATATGGATGTTTATGATGCTGCAGTCATGAGCGCGGTCACCGAACTGAGTGAAAAATCGATCGCAAAGCAGGGCAGGCCCATGGCATTTCCTGATTTTACCCGCGGGATGTGGAAGAAACCAAGAACCTTGAAGGTAATGGAGACCGCTTAATGGATTTCTTTCGCGAAAGTGTTTCATTCATGAGATCTTTATTCACTGCATTGATTGTTTTGATGTTTCCGCTTACCATGCGGTTGCAGGCGCAGCAATGGATCGTGAAACATGCCGACACTGTCATCACAGATACTTTCATAAAAGCGCGGATTGACCACCTGGCTTCCGACCAGATGATGGGCCGCAGTATCAAGGGCGGATATGTTGATTCGGCCGCCTTCTACATTGCTGACGAATTCCGCAGGTATGGACTCAAAGCGTTGAACGGTAGTTATTACCAGGATATTGATTATTGTTATACCGGCCTTGGAAAGAATAATTTCCTGGCCATGATCACCGGTCTGGCGACGGTTGATTTTATCCTTGAGGAGGACTTCATCCCGCTCGAAATTACCGGTGCCGGTCCGGCTGAGGCCGATGTCGTTTTTGCCGGATACGGGATCACAGCTCCGGAGTACGGTTATGATGATTACGCGAACATACATGCTGAAGGTAAGATCGTGCTGGTGCTCAGGCAGGAACCCGGGCAAACGGATACCCTTCAGGCGGCTTTCGGGGGTCACAAGGTACTTACACGACATTCAGCCCTGGAGTTGAAGCGAAGGAATGCAAGAGACCACGGCGCCATCGGGTTGCTGGTTGTAAACGGGCCCCTGAATTACCAAAGTATAACTCCTGAGGTTTCGCATTGGAAATCTTCCGGCAGCCCGACCCGTGAATTTCTGTTGCCTGTTAAACCCTGTTCAGACAGCGATGATGCAATCCCTGTGATGCATGTCGGTGAGAAGGTGGTCAATGCATTGCTGGGCAGTGTTGATTCGCTTGAAAGGTTGCAGAGACAGATCGAGCGCACGTTGTCGCCGGTTTCTTTCAGGATCACAGGAAGAAGTGTGGCCATGAATGTTTCCCTCGACAGGGAACCATTGCCCGCCCGCAACGTAATAGGGTATCTCGAAGGATCTGATCCACGGCTGAAAGATGAAGTTGTTATTGTCGGAGCCCACTACGACCATGTGGGCTATCGAACCAGTGGCGCTGCGACGGGCGCTGACACGATCTTCAACGGTGCCGATGACAATGCCTCGGGTACGGCGGGGATTATGGCCATTGCCAAAGCTTTCACGACATTGCCCCGTCCCCCGGAAAGGAGCGTATTGTTTATTGCCTTTGCCTGTGAGGAGATGGGGCTGCTGGGCTCGCGGACCTATGTGAAACACCCCCTGGTGCCGCTCACATCAACCAGGGCTATGCTCAACCTCGACATGATCGGGCGAAATCACCGCGACACCCTGATGATCATAGGCGCCCTGCAAAATCCCGACCTGGTAAAGATTATCCGCAAGGAGAACAGGAAAACCGGGTTGAAACTGAGGGAGAGCAAAAGAAAGAGGATCTCCGCAGGCAGCGATCATTATCCATTCTTCATCAATCATGTTTCAGCAGTCTTTTTCTTTACCGGTTTACATGAGGATTACCACCAGGTGAGTGACCATGCTGACCTGATCGATTCCGGCAAAGCGGCAAACGTGTCGAAACTTGCCTTCTACACTGCCTGGAAGGTGGCTGATTCAAAGAAAATACTTAAAATCAGGGACCCTGAGGAGGAAGACGAGAACTGATGGCAGACTCAGAGTCCACGAATGGTAAAGCAGTGGAATTGCCACGGGGACAGGGAGACAAACAAGCCGGGATCATGCATTTCATCACCGTTCCTTTCGTACGACACCTCTGCAATGGGGTCGTATAATCTCCAGTTTGACCCGGCAAGATCATCGCCTGGAACGGCGACCCTCCCTTGTGCCGGCTGGCCGGAATAATTCACCACTATCAGGACCCTTTCATCCTGGCAGCACCAGCACCACGCGATGAGGCGCGTAAAACTCATATTATCTGACCAACCGGTGATCCTTACCTGCTGCCAGTAGCCGTTACGGAACAGATCGGAATGGATCAGCCTGGTGAGTTTCAAAAAAAACACCGATAGCTGATGATCCACAGGCTCATCGGGACGGCGTGACAGAAAGACGGGGAGTTTCGTTTTGCGGCCTTCAAACTGGCCTTCATGGAATAATCTGGCACCTGGTACCGTATAGGTTACCATGGCCGCTGCCAGGCTCATTCCGGAGGGAAACTCCGAAGCCTGCCGGGGTTCGTCATGGTTTTCGGTAAACCTGATGAGTCGTGACTGGAATCCGGTATCTGCCGAAAGATGTGCCTTTATTCCGGAAATATCACCGCTGACAACACGATCGTACAACCGCTTGTCGTAGCAATAATCGAATCCCTGCTGCTGCAGGGCCCACTCTTTTTCCCAGTATGCTTCGGCAATGAACAGGAAATCGGGATTTGACCGTCGCACGCCGGGGATCAGCATTTCCCAGAAGTCGGTGGCCGGCTGACTACCTGCGCGATCGCCCCAGGTTTGCCTGAAGATGTCGTTCATCACCAGCATGGCCATGTCGCAACGAACGCCATCGCACATCTTCGAAATCTGTAAAACAGTTTCGGTGATGGCTTCCCTGAATCCGGGATGAAATACGTTGACCTGAAGTACATCCTGCCAGGCGGGGTAAAAGGGATCCTTGCCGCAGGCGAAGACCTGTTCATTGATATTGACAAAAGTCACAGGGTCGGTTTTCAGATCATCAGATGATCCCCTGATGAAAAAACCGGGGTTTTCTGTAACCCAGGGATGGTCGTGCGCCAGGTGATTGGGCACATAATCGAGGACAATCCGGATCCCCCGCCGGGCCAGTTGCGCCCTGGCGGTAGCAAGGCCTTCATTGCCACCGAGGTGGCTGTCGACCACATAATTTCTGACACAATACGGTGAACCAACATTGTCCTCAGGCATAAAATCATGCAGCGCCTTTTTAAAATCGGAGAGGTTACCGGGGTGGCTGTTCGAAATGACGATGCCCCGCGGGCTTCGTTCCCACACTCCCATCATCCACACTGCATCGATTGAGAGATGCGACAGTTCATCCCAGCTATCATCCGGGATGCCTGCCAGGGTAACAGGATGGTTCATCTTCCGACTGAGTTCATCAACCCATACCCATGTGTTGATTTCGTAAATGACCGGATTTCTTTTCCACTTTTCCATGGTTACTTAATTTTTTTACGCGGTGAATCCCTTTCAAGGGTTGGTATTGGGCTATTTCAGGCTATTTCAGGCTGATCATCCTGCCACCGGGTAAGATGACTGTCGATAAAACGGATCACCTGCAGATGCTCCTCTTTTCCTGAACCTTTTACTTCGATAGGCTCACCAAAGGCAATGCGGACCGTTTTTTTACGGTTTATTGGTCCGAGATATTTCGAATATCTGCCATGTTCCCAGAAATCGGTTTTGATGGCCACCGGAATCAGCGGCACTGCGGCATGGAGCGCAAGTTTCGTGCCCAGTGAATGAAATTCGGCGGGAACAAATTTCACTCGACGTGTACTTTGCGGGAACATCACGATCGAAATCCCTTTTTTCAGCCGTTCAAGCCCTTGTTCCATGATGATCCGGAAATCTTCGCGGGGATTGTGGCGGTTGAGCGTGACGGGATCCCGCGATCGCATGACATCGCCAAAGGCCCAGTGCCTTGTCAGTTCGGCCTTGACCACGAAGGTGATATCCTTCAGTGGCTGAATGATCCCAGGGAAGATCATGGTCTCGAGGGTGCTCATATGATTGCTCACGATGACTGCGGGTGACTTGCAGTTCCGGAGGTTATCGAGCCCGGTGATGTGGATCCGGCCACCACAACGTTCAACGAGTGTAAAAACATCATGCGAAGTTTTAACCCATTGAAACGTATCATAAAGGCCTTTGCGCGCATCGGCCCTGGTTTTGAATACGAGTTTCAGGTAATGCAGCAGGAAGATGATCCGCGTATCTCCCAGTATCCGGTCAATCAGGAAACGGGAAGTGCCGGCGGGGGTGATGTAAGATGCATTGGCAGTGATCTCCGGCCTCATGCAGGGTCAGGTTTGAATCATCAAAAGTAAGAACCGGCACCCAGATTACAAAATTCTTTCAGTGAGATCATCAATTTTTGTATCATTGCGGGCATGAAACCAATCAGTCTACACGAAAAATTACATTCCGGAACGCTTTTTCTTTTTCTCATACAGGTGATGATGTGCTTTATGGTGTTCAGGTTTACCGGCGCCCAGGTGCCCGGTGAACCGGAGATTCGCCTGGGCATCATGACCGATATCCAGTATTGTAATTCTCCGACGACCGGATTAAGACATTACCGCTTGTCGCTGCTGAAGGTCGACAGTGCTGCCGAGGCAATGAGGGAATTCGGTCCCGCTCACATTTTTCACCTGGGCGACCTGATCGATCATGATTTTGAGAATTACGACAGCGTCTTACCAAGGATGCAACAGTTCCCGTCAAAGGTCCACCTGCTTGCCGGTAACCATGATTTCATGGTAGGTCAGGAATACAAGCAGCAGGTTTACAGTCGAACCGGCATGAATCCTGATGGTTATTCCATCATTGACGGTGACTGGCAATTTATTCTGCTGAACGGATCTGATCTCAGTTACCAGGCCTATCAGACAAAAGCAAAGAAGAAGGAGCGCAACGAACTTGTTTCGGATTTACCGGCCGGTTTCAGGTGTAACTGGATGCCCTGGAACGGTGGAATAAGCATAAAGCAGTTTGAATGGCTGGCTGACGAACTTGACGATGCCGATAGCGCCGGAAGGAAGGTCATCGTGATGTGTCATTTCCCGGTTTTTCCCCGGAGTTGTTTTAATCTGTGGAACGACGGCAGGGTATTGGAATTACTGGTGCAGCACCGTTGTGTCAAAGCCTATTTTAACGGCCATTATCATGAGGGTCGCTATACGGAGTATGAAGGTGTTCATTTCGTGAATTTCAAGGGGTTGGTTGATACCCCTGTGAATTCTTTTGCGACCGTGATTCTGCGAGGTGACCATATCGTGATTGACGGACATGGACGCGAGCCCGACCGGACGCTGAAGATCAGGTAGGACTGTGGAAGGGAGAATTCAAAATTCAAAATTCAAATGTCAAAATTCAAAATGAAAAGTCAAAATGAAAAGTCAAAAGGCAAATTCAGGCAATAGGCAATAGGCAATTGGCAGTAGTCTTTAAATAAAATATTCACTCATTCACTCATTCACTCAATCACTCATTCTTATCATACCACCCGGCGTACATCTGGTAGTTTTTCGATATCCTGTGAACCTGGCCTTCGAGCAGCGACTGGTCGATATCCTTCACTTTCCGGGCCGGAAGGCCGGCCCAGACGGAGCCTGATTCCACCACCGTTCCTTCGGTGACAAGGGCGCCGGCGCCCACGATGGAGTTACTTTGGATGACGGCGCCATCCATGATGATTGCCCCCATGCCGATGAGTACGTTGTCGTGGATGGTACAACCATGAACGATGGCGTTGTGTGCGATGGATACGTTATTTCCTATATTCACCGGCGCTTTCTGGTAAGTGCAGTGGATGATCGCTCCATCCTGGATGTTGACGTTGTTGCCGATCCTGATGTAGTGAACATCGCCCCTGACCACGGCGTTGAACCAGACGCTGCAGCCATCGCCCATCGTTACATCACCGGTTATTGTGGCATTGTCGGCAAGAAAACAGTTTTTTCCCATGGTGGGTCTTACTCCCCTGACAGTTTTGATCAGTGCCATAACATGAAGGTTTTACGTTTTTCAGGAGCGGCCACTCCTGGGATAATCGAGTGAGTAATGCAGCCCGCGGCTTTCATGCCGGTTCATGGCCGCCTTGATGATCAGGTAACCGACATTGATGAGGTTGCGCAATTCGCAAAGTTCGCGGGTGAGGATGGATTTGTTGTAAAGGTCCTCGGTTTCGCGGTAAAGCAGTTCGAGCCTGTCGAAGGCCCTTTGAAGCCTGAGGTTCGATCGCACGATGCCCACGTAACTGCTCATGATCGATTGGATCTCCCGGAGCGACTGCGTGATCAGGATCATCTCCTCGTTGAGCACCATGCCTTCGGCATTCCAGTCGGGAATGGAAGGGCAAATAGCGATGTCTTTGAACGTATTGATCGCTTCGGCGCTGGCCCTGTGAGAAAATACCAGTGATTCGAGCAGTGAATTTGAGGCCAGCCGGTTAGCGCCGTGAAGTCCGGTGGAAGAACACTCGCCCGATGCAAAGAGATTCGTGATCGAACTTCTCCCGCACTCATCCACCTTAATCCCACCGCAGGTATAATGGGCTGCCGGAACGACCGGGATCATGTCTTTACTGATGTCGAGCCCGATGCTCAGACATTTGGCATAAATGGTCGGAAAGTGGTTGATCAGTTCGTTCTTGTTCAGATGGCGGCAATCCAGATACAGGTAATCATCGCCGCTTAGTTTGAGTTCATTGTCGATAGCCCGTGCCACAATATCGCGGGGGGCAAGCGAGAGCCGGGCATCGTATTTATGCATGAACTCCTTTCCCTGCCGGGTTTTAAGAACTGCACCGAATCCCCTAAGCGCTTCCGTGATAAGGAAGGCCGGTTTCTCACCTGGCTGATACAGCGATGTAGGGTGGAACTGAATGAATTCCATGTTTTCAATTGTTCCCTTGGCCCTATAAACCATTGCAATCCCATCGCCGGTCGATATCAGCGGGTTGGTCGTATTGTTGTAAACGTTACCGGCTCCTCCTGTGGCCAACAGGGTGATTTTCGACAGGATGGTGTCAATCAGCCTTGTACGTGGGTTCATGACATACGCCCCGAAGCAGGTTATCCCTTCGGTGCGACGGTTTACCTCCTGTCCGAGATGATGCTGGGTGATAATGTCGATGGTGAAGGTATCTTCAAGAATTTCAATGTTGGGATGCTTCCTTACCTGGTCGAGCAGGGTGTTCTCAATTTCGCGGCCGGTGCTGTCTTTGTGATGCAGCACCCGGTACTCGGAATGTCCTCCCTCTTTGGCAAGGTCATATTTGCCGGAGGTGGTCTTGTCGAAACGGGTTCCCCATTTGATCAGTTCCTTGATGCGATCGGTTGATTCGCGGATGGTGAATCTCACAACTTCCTCGTTGCAGAGACCATCGCCGGCAACCAGCGTATCGTGGATGTGCTTCTCGTAAGTATCGGGATTGTAGGTTACCGCGGCAATGCCACCCTGGGCCCAGCTGGTGGCTGTGTCGTCCATCCCCGATTTGGTGACGATGCAGACCTTCCCATGCCTGGCCACTTTAATGGCAAAGGTAAGACCTGCAATGCCGGATCCGATGACCAGGAAATCAACCGTTTTTCTCATTCAGCCAATATTCAGGTTAAGATAGTTCACAATCAAAGGTCGAGAAGCAGGCTTATCGGATCGGCGCCACCGGTGAGCATCTTAACCGGATCTTCCACGAGTTCCTTTACTTTGACGAGGAAGCTCACCGACTCGCGGCCATCGATGACCCGGTGGTCGTATGAAAGGGCGATGTACATCATGGGGGCGATCACCACCTGGCCGTTGATGGCAACGGGGCGGTCCTGGATCTTGTGCATGCCCAGAATGGCGCTTTGCGGAGGGTTAAGGATGGGTGTTGACATCAGCGATCCGAAGACGCCCCCGTTGGTGATGGTAAATGTGCCTCCCTTCATATCGTCGATCGTGATCTTGTTATCCCGCGCTTTCACTGCCAGTTCCTTGATCCTGATCTCGATCTCTGGGATGGTCATCATTTCGGCATTTCGCAGGACAGGCACGACCAGCCCCTTGGGAGCACTTACCGCGATTCCGATATCGGCATACCCGGGCATGATCAGTTCGTCGCCGTCGATCATCGAATTTACCTGGGGGAAGTCCTGCAGGGCAATGGTCACCGCTTTGGTGAACAGCGACATAAAACCGAGACCGACACCATATTTTTCTCTGAAGCCGCCCGAAAACTGTTCTTTCATCCTTATGGCTGCCTGCATGTTGATCTCGTTGAAAGTGGTGAGCATGGCAGTCTGGTTTTTAACCGCCACCAGCCGCTCAGCCAGTTTCATCCTGAGCATGCTCATTTTCTTTCTTTCTTCGTGTCGTGCCCCATTGAACAAAGTTTCACCGGCGGTTACCTTTTTATTCCTGATAAATTCTTCAATGTCGCGGCGCATGATCTTTTTGCCGCCGAACGTATTTCCCAGGTCGGCTACCGGTATCTTCTTATCTTCCATGATTTTCCTGGCCAGCGGTGAAGCGTGAACCGCCGCGCGGGCGACCTCATGCTGCGGCGATTTTACAGCCGTACCGGCAACACCGGCCGGGTGACCTGGCTGAGGGGCAACATCAGGTTTTGCTTCTCCTGCTTTGCCTGCCGTCTCCTTTCCGGCAGCCACTTCTTCCTTTACCGGCTGTTTCCCTTCTCCGGCTGCTTCAATCTCTGGTTTGACTTCCTTCGCTACGGCGTTTGCCGTTGGCTCAATGGTTGCAACCACGGTCCCGACTGCCACGGTCTCTCCTTCCATGATCAGGATCTTAACGGTACCCTGGTCGGGTGATGCAATCGGGAAGGAGGCTTTATCGGAGTCAATTTCCACAATTTCCTGGTCTTTTTCAACCGGTTCTCCGTCACTTACGAGCCATTTGGCAACCTGAACCTGTGTGATGGATTCGCCGGGACTTGGAATTTTGATTTCGATCATATGAATGAATTGTGAGGTAGTTTGTTATTTTTTATCTCTTCCCCTGATCTCCTTCAGCGAGTCGATGGCTTGCTGGTCAGGTGCAGGATGTTCAATCCGGGTTGCAGAGCCGGGTATGGGTTTCGTTTTTCGCGAGCAGGCACAAACGGCTATAATGAAAACCAGAATGCTAACCGTTAATAATAATTTTCTCATTCAGTAAATTCTTATTATTGCCATTGACCACGATAAAATATATTCCCGGTTTCAGGTTGTTTTTACTGAACGAGAAGTGGTTTTTCCCCAGGTATCCTTTTCCTGTATACAGAGGTTTAACGACCGATCCTTTTTCGTCCATGACACTGATCTCGATGTGGCAGGGCTCGGTCAGGCTGAACTCAACACTGAACCTTTCGCCGGCCGGGTTGGGGTAAACCTGCAGCCGGCTGGCCTGTGTATTTTCCTTCACCCCCGCAGGAGAGCCGTAAACCTCGGCGATCCAGGTGGCCCAACGGTTCGAATTGTTTCCATACATTCCGCTCACCCACACGGTTGGTTTCCCGGCGTTGTGCTTTGTTGATGTCCCGCTGTAATCACCCCAGCGTTCGGGACTGCCGGTGTAATAAACGTAAGAATCTCCCGACCTGACGTTGGTCGATGGTGACCAGTTCATGTCGTGATCGCAGTTCACCACCCTTACCGAAGGATAATCCTCAGAACCCGATTTCATGAAGCCGATCATTACTGATTTATCGCTGTTGTCCACGCTGAAGGAAGATACAGAAGGATAAGCATAGTCGAAGCCGTCGAGTCCGAAAAGGCTGGATTCGTTATGGAGGGTTTCAACGTTAAGCCGGTTGTAATTGATGCCTGTGTAGCCGCCGTTTCGCATTGAATGGAATACGAAATGGGCGGTACCGTTCAGGTAGAACCCGCTGAGCATACGACAGTCGTTGGTGTTCAGTTGCACATCGGTTCCGGGTTGAAGGGCATCAGGGGCGACCTGGTAAGGTGTAACATTAACCGAAAAATACTTCAGCTGGGCGTTGCCCGACGACATATCGTCGGTAAGGTCGTAGAACTTAATGGTGGAACCGTCGCCCGATTCACTGGCCACCAGGTAGCATCCCGGACCATAGTTTCCCTGCCTGCCCCAGGAGAGGGGGGTGAGGGTGAAAGGGTTACCCGTGATGCCTTTCCAGTACTGCCAGTTGATCACCTGCCCGCTGAAGCCCGGAGCCTTCGGTATCTGGTAAATTACCGACTGGTTGTACTGTCCGTTATCGAAGTAAAGGTTGCCGGTGATATAGAGTTCGTTGTTTGATACGGCCAGTTTGGGATAATCGAAAGCGCTGAAATCGCCGATCGGGTTGCCAGTGATTTTATAATACCACCAGCCTTCGCGGGGATCATTGCTCTTTGAAAAAAAGATCAGCAGCCTCGATTTCACCGAGTTGAGCGGCGAAACCTGGCAGAAGAAGATAAAGCGGTCGGCACCGGAGTCGTAGATTACCACAGGGTCGCACACTCCTTCGATCTCCGGATCGCCGATGAAGGAGATAAGGTCTTTGTAGTAAAGGTTTTGTCCCTGGGTATTGTCAACTTCGATGGTGGTGTTGGCCACGCTGACGATGATGCCGCCGTTGGAGATCGCGATGGAGTTGTCGAGGGGCGACATGCCATTGTTCTCATTACCGGCAAAGTTCGACCCGATGGTGGGTGTTACGATTTGGGTGGCATCTTCGGTGGCTCCTGATCTCTTCTTTTCAGATTCCAGCTTCAGTTTCATTCGCTCCGCTTTCAGCTTTCTGATAAGGGCATCCTGGCGAGACGGGTGAATGACCGGAACAGGGGTGAGAACTGGTTGCCATTGCAGATCGGAGGTGGGGTTGTTAACCAGACCCTGGCAGTGAAGAACCTGGATTCCGGATTTCACGGCGGCATTTTCTATGGTGGCTGCATGCCGGATCACACCGACTTTGGTGTGCTGCGCGAGTGTTGCTGTTACCAGCATGCACCATACAACACAGGTACTGATGATTGTTTTCATAAATCCTCCTTGTTTAACCTAAAGACAAATATAACGTATTTTATTATATTATCTGGTTTTCATGTTCGGCACAGTGAAGACGGCAGGACCCGTTGGCATGTTCGCAGGTACATTTGCCAAGGGCCTTTTCAACGATCAGTTTTTGTTGAATTTTGTGAAGGCGCGACGATCCGGTTGCAGGGCTTCCGCTGGCGGGGCGTGCTACGTGATGAAGATTAACTGCTTTGAAATTGAGCAGGATATGTTTCCAGGCTCCCATGTTCACAGGTTCTTCCTGCGCCCATTCCCAGTGGATGGCCTTGTGGTATTTTTTCACCAGCGCAGTCAATTGCCCGGTGGGTAGCGGATACAGCTGCTCAAGCCTCACCAGGGCGGTATCGCTTTTCTGCATCTTATTCTTCTCTTCCAGGATGTCGTAATAAACCTTCCCTGAACATAGAACGACCCTTTTTACCATCCCGGGGTCGGCGGCCGGATCATCGATCACCTCCCGGAATCCGCTGTTGGTGAAATCTTGGACCGGTGAGACGCAGGCGGGGTGGCGGAGGAGGCTCTTCGGAGTGAACACCACGAGGGGTTTACGGAAAGGCCAGTGAAGCTGGCGGCGGAGAACATGAAAAAAATTCGCCGGCGTGGTACAGTTGACTATCTGCATGTTCTGATGGCCGCAGAGCGACAGGAACCGCTCCAGCCGTGCCGAAGAATGTTCGGGACCCTGGCCTTCGTATCCGTGGGGCAGCAGGAGCACCGTTCCGTTCATCACTTTCCATTTGTCTTCGGCGCTGCTGATGTATTGGTCGATGATGATCTGGGCGCCGTTGCTGAAATCACCGAATTGAGCCTCCCAGATGGTCAGCCCTTCGGGACAGGCGAAGGAGTAGCCGTATTCAAAGCCCAGGACACCGTATTCCGATAACAGCGAGTTGTAGACACTGAACCGGGCCTGACCTGGCGACAGGTGATCGAGCGGTGTGTATTTTTCCTCTGAGTCTTCCATCGTCAGCACGGCATGACGATGGCTGAAGGTGCCCCGCTGACAGTCCTGGCCGCTGAGACGCACGGGGTGACCTTCGACAAGGAGCGATCCGTAGGCAATCAGCTCGCCCATAGCCCAGTCGAGCATTCCGTTCTGAAGCATTGCTTTACGGTCTTCCTGCATTTTAATGATCTTCCTGAAGAAGGTTTTCCCTTCGGGCAGCAGGGTCAGTTTTTCCCCGATCTGGTCAAAGAGTTCTCCGGAGATCGCTGTGACCGGGGATGTTTCGAAATCATGAGGAACCGCCTTCCGCATGCGGGTCCAGAGTTTCTCCAGGAACGGTTTGATGTCGCCCTTCTCAATGGTTTTCGCATCATTGAAACCTTGTTCAAAGGCATCGTTGATCTCTTTTCTTACAGGTTCAAAACCACTTACCACTCCCGGATTCTCGGAAGTCAGCTTATTGAGGTAAATCTCCAGCGGATCGGGGTGCTTCTCGATGATCTTGTAAAGGATTGGCTGGGTGAACCGGGGCTCATCGCTTTCGTTGTGACCATATTTTCGGTATCCCAGGAGGTCGATGAAGATATCTTTGTGAAATGCAGCCCTGAATTCCATGGCCAGTTTTACGGTATAGACAACCGCCTCCACATCGTCGGCATTGACGTGAAAGATGGGCGACTGGATCGTTTTGGCCACATCGGTGCAATACACGCTTGACCGCCCGTCGAGATAGTTTGTTGTGAAGCCGATCTGGTTGTTCACCACGAAATGGATCGTCCCTCCGGTCCCGTATCCCCCAAGGTCGGCCATCTGGACCAGCTCGTAGATGATTCCCTGTCCGGCGATGGATGCGTCGCCATGAATGAGGATCGGGGCTGCCTTGCTTTTGTCGTTGTGGTAAGTATGATCGATACGGGCCCTGGTGATGCCTTCCACGACCGGTGCTACCGTTTCGAGGTGCGAGGGGTTCGGGGCCAGGGTAAGGGATACCCTGCTTCCGTTTGCAGCCGTAAACTCGTTTGAATAGCCGAGGTGGTACTTCACGTCGCCGAGAAGGTCCTCGTCGGCATACTCTTTCCCTTCGAATTCGGAAAATATCTGGGAATATGGTTTATGCATGATGTTTCCGAGGACGTTCAACCTGCCACGATGCGCCATGCCGATCACGAATTCAGTGATCCCCAGCTCGGAGCCTTTCTGGATAACCGCCTCCAGTGCTGGGATCAACGATTCTGATCCTTCGAGCGAAAAACTTTTCTGACCCGGAAACTTTTTGTGGATAAATTTCTCGAATAGCACACCCTGCGCAAGTTTCTTCAGAATTGCCTGTTTTTCAGCCGGGTTGAACGAAGGGGTGTTCCTCGACGGTTCCATTTTGGTCTTGAACCATTCGATGATCTCCGGCCGCCTGATGTAATAGTATTCAACGCCGATCGACTGGCAATAGGTTTGTTGCAGGGCACCGATGATATCCTGCAGTGTGGCATTGGCAAGGCCGATCTCTTTGCCGGCCTGGAAACGTTGCTGAAGTTCGTGTTCGGACAATCCGAAATTGCCATGATCGAGGGTCGGCGTATATTTTCTCCGGGTTCTCACCGGGTTGGTCCGGGTGAAGAGGTGACCCCGCTGCCGGTAGGCGGTGATCAGGTTCATCACTTTGAATTCGCTCGGATAGACGGAGACCTCAGCGTCGCCGGCTTTGTAGTTCAACCGGCAGAATTCAAAACCTTCAAAGAACCTGCGCCAGCTTTCATCCACTGATGACGGGTCGAGGCGGTACTGTTCAAAAAGCCCTTCGATGACGGCATGATCTACCTGATTCAGGTAATTGAATTTATCCATGACACAGTTTGTTGATTCCCGGTTCAAATATACAGATATTTGTATTATTCGCCGTTTTACCCGCCCGGTCAGGTGGTTTTTGACGATAACCAGTTGCTGATTTGATGAAAAACAGGTACTTTTGCAAAAAAAAAGAAAGACAGATGGAGCATGTAAAAAGATACATTGATGAGAATAAGGACCGGTTTCTTCAGGAGTTGTTTGGTTTGATCAGAATCCCATCGGTAAGCTCGGTGGCCGATCACAGAGAGGATATGGTAAGGGCCGCAGAATACTGGAAGAAAACCTTGAGAGAAGCCGGATGCAGCAGAAGTGAAATATACCCCACCGAAGGCAATCCGATCGTATACGGAGAAAAGATCATTGATCCCTCGCTGCCGACGGTACTCGTTTATGCCCACTATGATGTGATGCCGGTCGACCCGGTTGAGCTCTGGGAGTCACCTCCTTTCAAGCCCGAGGTTCGCGACGGGAAGATCTTTGCCAGAGGGGCCGACGACGACAAGGGTCAATCGTTTATGCATGCCAAGGCATTTGAACTGATGGTGAAGACCAACACCCTTCCCTGCAATGTCAAGTTTATGATCGAAGGGGAGGAGGAGATCGGTTCAGCCAATATCGGTCCTTTCTGCACGGCCAACAAGGAGATGCTGAAATCCGACATCATTCTCGTATCCGATACCTCCATGATAGGGCTCGACAAGCCTTCCATCACGGTTGGTCTCAGGGGACTGGCCTATATGCAGGTCGAAGTGACCGGCCCGAATATCGATCTTCATTCGGGGCTCTTCGGCGGGGCGGTTGCCAATCCGGCCAACGTCCTGGCAAAACTTGTCGCCTCTCTCACTGATGAGAACGGCAGGATCACCATTCCCGGTTTTTACGATGATGTTGTTGAAATCAGCGCTGTCGAGCGGGCTGAAATGGCCAAGGCGCCTTTCGATGAGGTGCTCTACATGAAAAACCTCAATTTAGAAGAGTTATTTGGCGAGGCGGGTTACACCACCAGAGAGCGGACTGGTATCCGGCCAACCCTTGATGTGAATGGCATCTGGGGCGGTTACACAGCCGAAGGAACCAAAACGGTGCTGCCTTCAAAGGCCTATGCCAAGATCTCGATGCGCCTGGTACCCAACCAGGACTACCGCAAAATAGGCGAGTTGTTCGAGAAACATTTCAGGGCCATTGCACCGAAGTGGGTCAAGGTGAAGGTGGAGGCATTGCACGGGGGGCAGGCCTATGTTTCACCGATCGATACCAAAGGATACCAGGCCGCCAGCAAGGCAATGGAGACCGTGCTGGGAAAAAAACCGATCCCTGTTCGCAGCGGCGGAAGCATACCGATCATCCCGCAGTTCGAATCCATCCTTGGTGTCAAGTCAATCCTGATGGGCTTCGGGCTGGAGACCGATGCCATCCATTCGCCGAATGAGAACTATCCGCTGGACAACTTCTACAAGGGAATTGAAACGATCCCCTATTTTTACAAATACTTTACAGAGTACATGGCCAAATAGCCGGGGAATCATTGTAAATTCAGGCCGGGGAGCGGACGAATGTTCTGTTCCCCGGTTTTTTTTTTTCAACTTATTCACAGATTTGTGGTGATGGCAATTTGACTACTTTGCCACACATTTTTTTGTAGAATAGACCCCGACGGGGTCCCCCCACCCCGACGGGGTCCCCCCACCCCGACGGGGTCCCTCCACCCCGACGGGGTCCCCCCACCCCGACGGGGTTCCCCCACCCCGACGGGGTCC
>CAYYPH010000003.1:0-71921 GCA_964473485.1 uncultured Prolixibacteraceae bacterium
CTTAACCATTACGTTTTTCGGATTGGCTGACTTTTTAAATATACAGATGAAAACGGAAAACGGAAAACGAATTGACAATTGAGAACGGAAAAGGTCAATCTGTCAATCAATCAATCAGTCAATCAATCAATTGTGTCCCCCGTCACGCGTCACCTGTCACGCGTCACGATTTTAATTACTGATATACAGCATCGCCCCGTCATAAACTGTCTGGTACTGCCTGAGCGGCCAGCGTGAAGGCCCGTCGAAGGGGGTGCCGTCGGTGAGAATGTACCTTGAATTACATTCGGGGCAGAAGCAGGTGATCCCGGAATCTTCAACCCTGACCTGCGCTCCCGCTGTGGTCGGGTGATAGGGACAGGCCCGTTCGTAAGCCATGAATTCGTTGACCGATTTCCTGAAAACAAGGATCCCGTTATAACCTCCGTTGATGGTTTCCCAGCCGTTCACCGGGTTCAGGTTGATATACTGGGTGCCGTTCGGATCAAGGCTGATATTCACCGCCACATAGGGCATTTCAGGGGCCTCTTCCTCTTTTTTACATCCTGAAAGGGCAACCAGTAGAATCGGCAAAATATAGAGCAATCTGTTTAACATCGGACCTTAATTGAATGATGTCGGGATTTTGTGTAATTTTAACGCAGCAATCCATATTATATTACATTGCACCGCCGTTAATCTGATGCGCACCATTGAAAAGAAACTGTTTGCCTGGTGGGTGTTGTTATTTTATTAACATAAGGTATAGTCATGAAAATGAATTTGTCGAGACTTTGGATAATCCTGGTAACCTCACTTATGACATTTTTTCTGGCCGGATCCTCCCCTCCGGCACCCCAGGAAGCGAAGATAAACCAGAAACGAATCGAACGCGAACGGGTCAAAAAGCAGAAGGAGGCCCGCAAGCAGTATGAGCAGGCGCTGAAACGGCATAAAAAAATGCAATCGAAACAAACGAAAACGATGATGAAGCAAACCGGAAAGAGCGCACCAAAAAACACTCCGGTCAACCGTTGAATTTCCTCTTTTACCCGATCGAATTTAGGTCTTACCGATCGTTTAAACCGTTTTGTATAAAAGGCTTCTGGCTAATTTAGAATGGTTATATATTTGAATGACGGTTTAATTTATTTGGTGGTATATTTTAAATAATTATTACTTTTACCGCCTTTTCAAAGCGCATTTATAATCTAACATAAAATTGTATGGTATGTTAAGAAATTTACTCTTCACTATTGGATTTGTACTGGCATCCAGCTTGTTTGTATTCGCACAAACCGGGTCAGGCACGCTTAAAGGAAAAATCATTGACAAGAAGACCAAGGAGCCGATGCCATTCGTCAATGTGGTCGTCGAGGTCGGGGGGGTCCAGGTCGGAGGTACGACCTCTGATTTTGACGGAAACTTCCAGATCAAACCCGTGCCTCCCGGCAAGGTGGACCTGAAGGCAAGTTCCGTCGGATACCGTCCTTTCATGACCCGCGGTATCATCATCATTTCCGATAAGATCACCTTCCAGGACCTCGAACTGGAAGCCAGTACCACCAACCTGCAGGAAATTGAGGTGGTTGATTACAAAGTGCCTTTGATCTCCAAGGACCAGACCACTTCCGGAGGTACCGTCACATCGGAAGAAATTGCCAAAATGGCCAACAAGTCGGCCACCGCGGTTGCCACCACCGTGGGCGGTGTCACGACCGACGCCAACGGTAACATCACCAGTATGCGTGGTCAGCGTTCGTCGGGTACGGTCTACTACATCGACGGAATGCGCGTAACCGGTAGTAATGCGCTGCCCCAGAGTGCCATCGAACAGGTCGAGGTCATTCTTGGTGGTACTCCGGCTGCATACGGCGATGCCACGGGAGGTATCATCAATGTAACTACCAAGGGCCCCTCAAAGTCATTTTCCGGGGGTATCGACCTTCAGACCTCCCAGTTCCTGGATGCCTTCGGGTATAACCGTCTTGGTTTGAATTTCACTGGTCCTGTTGTATCGAAGAAGGATACCGTACGGGGGACCAAAACCCCCATCATGGGCTTCTTCCTTGCCGGTGACTTTATCTATCAGAAGGACGGGGCTCCCGCCGCTTTCCCGTTGTATAAAGTGACCGACGACGTGCAGAGTTACCTGGATAAAAATCCCCTCCGTTTGTACGGTCAGAACCAGTCGGTTTTCTATAACTCCGAATTTCTTACCTACGACCAGATGGAGAGGACAAAATACACCCTCAATTCGGCCGGAACCAACATCAACATCTCCGGAAAACTCGATTTCAGGGTTACTCCGACCATCAACCTGTCAGTGGGCGGAACCTTCACCTTTTATGACAGCAGAAATTTTGCATTCGGAAACTCACTCATGAACTGGCAGAACAATTCGCACTCCACCGGCAATACCTGGCGTGTGAATGCCCGTTTCACCCAGCGTTTCCCGACCGCCGCCGAGAGCAAGAGCTTCGTCAAAAACATCTATTATTCAATCGGCGCCGACTTTACCAGGACATTCAACAAAACACAGGATGCCGAACACCGCGATAATTTCTTCCAATACGGATATGTGGGAAGTTTTGCCACCCACACCATAAGAGCCTACACTCCTGAGCTCGCGTATGACTCCGTGATCCAGAAATGGGCTCACCTGCAGAACGGTACCCGCGATACCATCGTCATCTACCGTCCTTCAGACCTGAACCCATCCTCGGCCAACGTAACAAGCCAGTATTACGGTTTCTTTGAAGATTCGGAAGGGCACTACCAGAACATCGAGGAGATCATTTCGGGAAAAGGTCTGGTGAACGGAATGGAACCGATTGCCCCTTACGGACTTTTCAACGGCGTGGGGAACCGCCCGAATGGTTATACCGAGAACACCAGCGACCAGCTGGCTGTTAACGCCTCATTTGCCGCCGACTTCGGAAACCATGAAATCCAGCTTGGTCTTCAGTACCAGCAACGTAAAAGCAGCGGATACGGCAATACATCAGTCCTCCTCTGGGACCTTATGCGTGGTTTGACCAACTCCCAGCTGCAGGACCTTGATCTTGCCAATCCCGAACCGGTTTACCGCAACGGGGTCTTCATGGATACCATTAACTATAACAGAAAATATGTTCAGACCCTGCAGCGCAACTTTGACGTGAACCTGAGGAAAAAACTCGGGCTCCCGGTCGACGGAACCGACTGGATCGATGTCTATTCCTATGATTTCGTGACCAATACGATCAACTATTACGATCGCGACATGCAGCTCAACGGGGCCAAATCCAGTTCGGCCCTCTTTACCATGGATATGTTCAACGCCGATGAAGTGCTGAATAACGGTGCACCGGTTGTAAACTATTTCGGCTATGATTATACCGGTAAGAAACTGAGTACCAATCCCAGTTTCGATGATTTCTTCTACCAGAAAGATGCTGCAGGCAATTATACACGCGCCATCGGAGCCTATCAGCCAATCTACATGGCAGGATACATCCAGGATAAATTTGCATTCAAGGACCTCATCTTTAACATCGGAGTCCGCGTCGACCGCTTTGACGCAAACCAGATGGTGCTGAAAGATCCCTACCTTTTCTACCCGGCCAAGACCGTGGGCGAAGTTTCTGAGATGAACGGCGAAAAAGTGACCCACCCATCGAGCATGGGCAGCGACTATGTGGTCTATGTGGACGATGCCAACAACCCCACCTCGATCACCGGTTACCGTAACGAAAATGTGTGGTATAACAACGAAGGCAGTGTGATTACCGACCCCACCCGGGCACTCGACCGTGGCAACGGGGTGCAGCCTTATCTTTACCCGAACCAGGAGAAGACCATTCAGCCTGCTGTCTTCAAGGATTATGAGCCCCAGACCAACTGGATGCCGCGTATCTCCTTCTCTTTCCCGATCTCCGACGACGCTCTCTTCTATGCCCATTACGACATTCTTACACAACGCCCATCCTCCGCCGAAGTCCAGATCGACCCGATCTCCTATTATTACATCGGGGTGACCGGCGCTGCCGGAACCATCAACAACCCGGCCCTGCAGCCTGAAAAAACCATCGATTATGAACTTGGTTTCCAGCAGAAAATCAACAACGCCTCCTCACTGAAACTGAGTGTATTCTACCGTGAGATGCGCGATCAGATCCAGCAGTATCGTCTCACCGGAGCTTACCCGAAGACCTACTATTCGTATACCAATATTGACTTTGGAACCGTCAAAGGTCTTACCCTTACTTACGACCTCCGCAGGTCAGGCAATGCCCGGGTGCGTTTCAATTACACCCTGCAGTTTGCCGACGGTACCGGTTCTGATCCCAACGCTTCGGCCACCATCATCCGTTCCGATCAGCCGAACCTCCGTACCCTGAACCCGCTGAACTTTGACCGTCGTCACCAGTTCAACATCAGCATCGACTACCGCTGGGGAAGCGGCAAAGATTACAACGGCCCGGTCATCAACCGCAAGAAAAGCGGCAAGCCCCCCGTTCAGTTCCTGTCGAACTTCGGAGCCAACCTGACGCTCACCGGAGGTTCGGGTACCCCGTACACCAAGACCAGCAAGATCCTCCCGTACGGCGCCATGGGCCCGGTAAAGGGAAGCATCAACGGGGCCAGGCTGCCGTGGCAGTTCCTCATCAATGCAAGGGTCGACAAAGACTTTAACTTCGGCCTCTCAAAAAAGAAGGAAGGCACCATCAATGTATACTTTGAATTCACCAACCTGTTAAATACTCAGAACGTTACAGCCGTATACCCATACACGGGAACCGCTGATGACGACGGATTCCTCTCTGCTCCCGAATGGCAGAACGCCATCAACCAGCAGGTAAATCCGGAATCGTTCCGTGATCTTTACACGATCCAGATGAACAACCCTTACCGCTACAGTTCGCCAAGAACCATCCGCTTCGGGGTCATGTTTAATTTCTAAGTTATTTTACAATGGTAATAAGAAGAAATTCCGGTCTTTTAATAAACAATACAACTATGAAAAATATACGTCGCCTATTACTGATTGCACTTTGCTGGATTGTGGTCTCAAGTGTACTTCGTGCAGAGGAAGTTCACAAGCCCGGCGGTAAAAGCACTGGTACATTAAAGGAAACAGCGGCCGGCTGTGCCTCCGGTTCCACTTACAAATATCTCGACATAAACAATGTCAGAACCCTGATCTATTCATACGGAAACGGATGGTTCCTGGAAAACGCGGAGTACGAGATTCCCAAAGGATCGCGCAAAACCTCGTTGTTCTCCTTCTCCCTGTGGATCGGAGGTATCGATATCAACAACAACCTGAAACTCGCAGCCTATCGTTTCGGACAGGGACCCACGACATCTGCAGCCCACACCAAGAACGACTTCTGGCCCGGTCCGCTGACCGTCGACGGAACCGCTGCGGTGGATGCCGAAACCTGCGCCCAGTACGACAAACTATTCCCCATGACCCGCGCAGAGGTGCAGGAATTCCTGGCCTGGTGGGAAAACAAGGATGAATACCCCGATTACACCATCCCCAAATCGATCCTCGATTGGCCGGCTCATGGCAACAAATCAAAAGGACAGGCCTATTACCTCGCACCCTTCATGGATGTAAACAATGATGGTATCTATGACCCGAGGCAGGGCGATTATCCCTATTATGACCTTGCCAACAAGCTTTGCCCGAAGAACCTCAAGCCAGGCGAACTTATCGCACGTGCCAAGATCAAAAACGGAGGACCGACCGATACGGCAGGTATCCTTGTTGACCAGGTGCTGAAAGGTGACCAGACCCTGTGGAGTGTTTACAACGACAAAGGAAACTACCACTCTGAAACCACCGGCGACCCCATCGGTATGGAAATCCGTGCCCAGTATTTCGCCTTTGCCACCAACGACGAAATCAACAACATGACCTTCTACTCCTACGAGCTGGTCAACCGTTCAACCTACACCCTCACCGGTACCTATTTCAGTCAGTGGGTCGACCCCGACCTGGGTTATTCCAATGATGACTATGTAGGATGCGACGTGAACCGCGGACTGGGATACTGTTACAACGGAACCCCGATCGACGGAACAGGTCAGACTTATGCCTATGGCGCCCATCCCCCGGCCGTGGGTATCGACTTCTTCCAGGGCCCCTACATGGACGCCGACGGTTACGACAACCCGTCGTTCAAAGGTTCGACGCTCAAGGGACCATCATTTAAAGGCAGTTGCGACATCGTGGGGCTGAACGGAACGGTTATCAAAATGGGTTACGGGCCATCCGGTACCGACTCGGCCATGTTCATGGTTCGTTCGGAGGCCATCAACGGCGTTAACTTCGGCGACGGCATCAGGGATAATGAACGTTTCGGGATGCGCCGCTTTGTGTATCATAATAACAGCAACGCGGGGGTTCCCAATTACATGACCGACCCCAACTATGCACCGGAATATTACCTCTTCCTGCGCGGTATCTGGAAAGATAACTCAAAAATGATCTACGGAGGCAATGCCCACTATTCAGCCGGAGGATACGGTCCGGATTGTGATTTCATGTTCCCGAACCTTACCGATCTCTGCGACTGGGGAACCAAGGGTCAACCGCCCAACGGACCGAAGCTGTGGACTGAGGTCACCGCCAACAACAACCCGCAGGACCGTCGTTTCATGCAATCGGCAGGGCCTTTCACCCTGCTCCCGGGAGCCTGTAACTACATCACGGTGGGTATTCCCTGGGCACGCTCCATCTCCGGAACCGCCGAAGAATCGGTACGGCTGCTGCAGATCGTCGATGACAAATGCCAGCAGTTGTTCGACAACTGTTTCGCAGTGTTGAACGGTCCGAATGCCCCCGATATCACCATCGAGGAGCTCGACAAACAGATTATCCTGTACCTGACAAACAGGAAGACCAACGACGCAGGGAATAACTACGGAGAGCGTTACCAGGAATTCGACCCCAGCATTCCCAATCCCGACTCACTACCGAAAGACAAACGCAATGACTCGTTGTATCACTTTGAAGGATACCAGATCTATCAGCTGAAAGACGCCACGGTTTCCGCCGCCGACCTGGATGATGCCAGCAAGGCCCGCCTGATTGCACAGTGCGACGTTGAAAATGGCGTATCCAAACTGGTCAACTGGAATTACGATCAGAACCTCGGAGGTGAAGTGGGACAGATCATGGTCGATGGCGCCGATAAAGGGATCCAGCATTCATTTGTGATCACCAAGGACATGTTTGCCACCGGCGATGAAAAGCTGATCAATCACAAGCAATATTATTATGTAGCTGTGGCGTATGCCTATAACCAATATAAGAAATATATACAGAATGATCCTTCGGCATTGGATGGGCAGAAGAAACCATACCTGAAAGGCCGCAGCAACATCAAAGTATACACAGGCATTCCCCACATCCCGCTCTCTACTGTTACCCACTCGGCTTATGGCGATGGTCCGGTGATCACCCGTATACAGGGACAGGGTAACGGCGGTATGATCCTCGACTTCAGCGAAGCCACCATCAAGGAAATTCTTTCAAAACCGCCGATCGATTCGAATACGACAAAACTGGGCGATCCCGATTACCCGATTGCTTACCAGCCCACGTACCTCGTCGGCAAAGGACCTTTGCAGGTAAAGGTGGTCGATCCGCTCAACGTGGTCAGCGGAGATTACACTGTCCGTTTCGACTCGATGTATAACGTTACGGTTAACAATCCGTTCACCAATACCAAGAAAATCCAGTTTGGCAAGTGGACCCTGATCAACAACACTACGAACACGGTTTACCGTTCCGATACCACGACCATATACCAGTATGAGCAGTTGTTCCTCGACCAGGGCATTGCCCTCAACATCACGCAGGTTCCCAACGCGGGTGACTCCATCCGGGGAACGGTGACCGCTACGAACGGACTCCTCTATGCTTCGCCCGCGCTGTTTGAAGACAGCACCCGGATGTGGCTGACAGGTGTGTTCGACAGCGATATTCCCGAAGCGCCCACGAACTGGATCCGTTCAGGAACCTATAAGGGATCCGATTCCAGGTACTATGACTGGAATATGGCTTCGGGCGGAGCAGCCGGACAACCATGGGACCCCAACAAGAATTTCCAGAAGATACAAGCGGGTATATGGTCACCGTACAGCCTTGCTGCTGTTAACGGCGATGAACTTTACTGCGGAGCGGCCTATGGCAAACGATCAAAACTGCTTTCCACCATGGATATCCTCGCCAGTGTCGACATCGTGATAACCCCTGACAAGAGCCTGTGGACCCGTTGCCCTGTCATTGAGATGTGTCCGAGAACGCAGTTAGCCGAGGGTGGCGGTAAAATTTTTAGCCCGAGGGTGCATGCATCGGTTAACATAAATGGCGATACCGGAGTGGTCAGTACCGATCCGATGCTCAATTCAAATTATATAAGTGCCACCGGAATGGGCTGGTTCCCGGGATATGCGATCAACCTTGAAACCGGCGAACGCCTGAACATGATGTTCGGCGAAAATTCATGGCTCGTGGCCGACAACGGACGCGACATGCTCTGGAATCCGTCGTCAAGGACGGTTGACAACTCTGCCACACCGGTATTCGGCGGTCAGCACTATGTATATGTGATGGCCCATAAATCATTCCCTCCGATCTCAGGGATCAGGCTCGATTACCCGGCCTATGACGGCGGAGCTTACATCATGTCGAAGATCAACAGGGTGCCGGCAACCATCTACAAGGATTACACCTGGGCCACCGCGATGTGGGTTAACGTACCCCTCGCAGTTGAAGGTAAAGAATGGCTGAGTAATGCCGTCACCACCAAGATCCGGGTGTCGAAACCATACCAGCGGTACTATTCCACCGCGTTGCCGGCAGGTTCGACTGATACGGTCAACCGCAACTACCCGATGTATACCTTCAACACAGGTACCATCGCCACTTCGAAGAACAACCAGGAGAAGGCCACCTCCGATCTCGACCTGATCAACGTGGTGCCGAATCCTTATTACGCTTACGACGATTACGAAAGGAACCAGCTTGACAACAGAATCAAGATTGTGAACCTGCCTACGCGTTGTACTGTCACCATTTTTGATATGAGCGGAACATTGATCCGCCAGTATAATGTGGATAAATCGGGGATCAGCTTACCACGTTCCTCGACATCCGGACTGGAAACCGATGCCAAGACATCGATCGACTGGGATCTCAAGAACTTTGCCGGAATTCCGATTGCCGGGGGAGTTTACCTGATCCATGTCAAGGCTGATGGCCTGGGAGAACGTACCATCAAATGGTTCGGTATCCTGCGCCCGGTTGACCTGAACTCATTATAAGGCGGATTGATTTATAACAGTGATAACAAAAAAACTTCCAGGATTATGAAAAAAATATATAGCTGCATAATTGCGATATTTCTGATGGGATTGATTTTAATCCCGCAGGATCAGGTGACAGCTGGCAATAAAGACCGTTCGGGACAGGCAGGCGCCTCTGAGTTGCTCATTAACCCCTGGGCCCGTAGTTCAGGCTGGGGATCGGTGGGTACCTCGAATACCCACGGACTTGAGGCAATCTTTACCAATGTGGCCGGAACCGCCTTTACCAAGGGAACGGAAATCATCTTTTCCTATACCAACTGGCTGAAAGGCTCAGGGGTTAACCTGATGGCATTCGGACTGAGCCAGAAACTCGGGGAGAACGGCGGCGTGCTGACGGCGGCCGTGATGTCGATGAGTTTCGGTGAAATCGATGTGACCACCACCTCGTCGCCGGAGCCCATCCAGGGAACCTTCAAACCGAACTACATGAACATCAACCTGTCGTATGCCAAGGCATTCTCCAACAGCATCTATGGCGGTTTGACCGTTAAGTTGATCACGGAGTCGATCTCGGATGCGACTGCAACCGGATTTGCACTGGATGCAGGGATTCAGTATGTAACCGGCGAGAAGGACCAGGTGAAATTCGGCATTGCTCTGAAGAATGTCGGCGCACCAATGAAGTTCAGCGGCGACGGTTTATCTTTCCGCGGTATCATTCCGACGCACGGAAACGACAACGACCAGTTTACCGTTGAGCAGCGCTCGGCCAAGTACGAGATGCCGGCAACCCTTCGTATCGGGGCATCCTACGATTTTCTGATCGGTGAGATGCACAGGATCACAGCGGCTGCAAACTTTACCTCAAACTCATTTACGAAGGACCAGTTTACGCTGGGTCTGGAATATGCGCTGAAATATTACCTTCAGTTGCGTGCCGGTTACACCTACCAGGGTGGAATGTTCAATACGAATGTTGCTGAGCGCGGAACGGTCTTCACAGGCCCAAGCGCCGGATTCACCGTTTCAGTGCCGTTCAATAAGGAAAAGGAAACAGGACTTGCGATCGACTATTCGTTCAGAGCAACCAATCCTTTTCAGGGTACACATAGTGTAGGAATTAAACTTAACTTCTAGTTAAAGAGTTTAATTCATTTCTTTGTCATTAAAGCAAAAGGACCCTTTTTAAGGGTTCTTTTGTCTTATTATATTTTTTAATAAAGCAACCGAAATGTCTGACATTAAGTATTACACACCCGAGGGCCTTGAAAAGCTAAAGGAGGATCTCAACCATCTTACCACCGTTGAACGGCCTGCCATATCGCGGCAGATCGCTGAAGCCAGAGACAAGGGAGATCTTTCGGAGAATGCGGAATATGCGGCTGCCAAAGAGGCACAGTCGATGCTGGAGCTGAAGATATCGAAATTGCAGGAGGTGATCAGCAATGCACGCCTGATTGATGAAAGGAAACTGGATAACAGTAAAGTGCTGATCTTTTCGACCGTAAAACTGAAGAATTCAAGCAATGGTAATTTCGTGACCTATACGCTTGTTCCTGAAAACGAAGCAAATATCAAGACGGGAAAACTTTCTGTCAGTTCGCCTATTGCAAAAGGATTGCTTGGCAAAACCATCGGCGAGACCGTTGAGATAACCGTGCCGGCTGGAAAAATATCCTTCGAGATCATCGAAATAACCCGATAAACTGATTGTCATGGCCACTATCTTCACAAGGATCGTTAATGGCGAGATACCGTGTTATAAAGTCGCCGAAAATGACCGGTTTCTTGCGTTCCTCGACATCAACCCGCTGCAGGAAGGGCATACGCTGGTTATTCCAAAGCGGGAGATTGATTATATCATGGACCTGGATGATGACCTGCATGCAGGTCTCTGGAATTTTGCAAAAAAGGTAGGTAAAGCCATAGAAAAGGTGGTTCCCTGCCAGCGGATCGGTATCACGGTGATCGGCCTTGAAGTCCCCCATACCCACATCCACCTGATCCCGCTACGGTCAATGTACGACATGGATTTCAGAAAACCCAAACTGAAGTTAACCCCCGAAGAATTTAACGGCCTCGCTGCCAGGATCGCCGGGGCAATGGAAACGTAGGCCGTGGGCCGTAGGACGTGGATAGGAGAGGGGAGAAGGGAGAGGGGAGAATTGACAATTGACAATTGACAATTGACAATTGACAATGAACTGAAAATTGAAAACGAATCAATCAGTCAATCAGTCAATCAATCAATCAATCAGTCACTCACTCACTCACTCACTCATTCACTCATTCACTCATTAAATTGCGTCACCCGTTACGATTTCCTCAGTACGCCCTGACATTTCTCCCCTCAATATAATTGATAAAGGCCCGGTTGACGACTTTATTTCCGCCCGGTGTGGGATAGTCGCCGGTAAAGTACCAGTCGCCCTGGTGATCGGGAATGGCAAGGTGCAGATCGGCAATGGTCTGGTAAACGATCTCGACTTCAGCCCTGCAATTGGCAGGTGTGAGCAACTCTGTGATTTTTGAAGCAATCCTTTCCGGGGTGAAAGGAGCATAGATCTCCTTTACATGGTTTACGATTTTTTCCTTCGGCAGTGATTCCTGCAGTTTCGATTTCCGGTATACCTCGTTGATGATATGCTCCTGGCGTGTCTCCTTAAGCAGCTCGATGGCGGCTTTAAAGGCGATGAAGTCGGTGATTTTGGCCATGTCGATCCCATAACAGTCGGGATACCGGATCTGGGGGGCCGAAGAGGCGATGACGATCTTACGGGGCCCGAGGCGGTCGAGGATCCTGATGATGCTTTGCTTCAGGGTGGTCCCCCTGACGATCGAATCGTCGAGCACAACCAGGCAGTCTTTTCCCGGCCGTATGCTGCCATAGGTGATGTCGTAGACGTGGGCCGCCAGGTCATCGCGCTGTGAATCCTGGGTGATGAAAGTACGCAGCTTCATATCTTTCACCGCCACCTTTTCAGCCCTCGGCCGGAGCTTTAAGATTGCTTCAAGGTCTGCCCTGTCGAGTGATTTACCGGCCTCCACGATACGGTCGGCCTTGATCTTGTTGCAGAACGCATCCAGTTCCTCGATCAAACCGTAATAAGCATCAACGGCCGTGTTGGGAATATAAGAGAAAACGGAGTTCTCGAGGTCGTGGTTGATCGATTTCAGGATGGCTGGTGCAAGATATCTCCCAAGTTTTTTTCGTTCCCTGTAAATGTCGGTATCGGTTCCCCTCGAGAAGTAGATACGCTCGAACGAGCACGATTTCTTCTCCTCAGGCTTACGGAATTCCTTTTCGGAGATTCTTCCGTCTTTCTTGATGATCAGGGCGTGCCCCGGACGGAGTTCATGGACTGCATCGTTGCTTACATTCATGGCAGTAAGGAGAACCGGCCGCTCAGAGGTCACAACGGCGATTTCCTTGTCGTGGTAATAATAGGCAGGCCTGATGCCGGCAGGGTCGCGCATCACAAAGGCATCGCCATGCCCGAACAGCCCGGCGATCACATAACCTCCGTCCCATGTCTTGGCTGCCCTGCGGATGATCTTCTGCACATTCAGGTGCCTGGCTATATGAAACGTGATGGAACGTTTCGGCAGCCCCTGCTGTTTGAATTTCTGGTAGAGTTCCTCGTTCTCCTCATCCAGAAAGTGACCGATCTTCTCGAGGATGGTGATGGTATCGCTGGTCTCCACCGGATATTGTCCCAGGTCGATGAGCTTTTCAAACAACTCATCAACGTTGGTCATGTTGAAATTGCCGGCGACCACCAGGTTCTTGGTCATCCAGTTATTTTCTCTTACAAAGGGATGGATGTTCAGGATATTGTTCTTGCCAAAGGTGCCGTACCTCAGATGCCCGAGATAAAGCTCGCCCAGCAGGTCGACCTTTTGTTTCAGCCATTGTACGTCGGTGAGCCGCTGCGGATGGCGTTCTTCGATCTCCCTGATACTCTGCCCGATCCTGTTGAAGATATCCTGTATCGGGGCGCCGGCATTCGACCGTATACGGTTGATGTACTTGTTGCCCGGCTCCAGGTCGAACTTGATGCTGGCAATGCCGGCCCCGTCCTGCCCCCGGTTATGCTGCTTCTGCATGAGCAGGTGCAGTTTGTTCAGACCGTAAAAAGCTGATCCGTACCGGGCCAGGTAGTATTCGAGGGGCTGAAGGAGGCGGACCAGGGCAATGCCGCATTCGTGATGAATGAAATCACTCATTGGTCATTCAATTGGGGTGCAAAGTTACGAAAATTATTTCCCGCCCCCGTGTTGCTGCAATAATGCGGCCGCCTGCCTGCTTCCAAGAGCCGCAGCCCTGGTCCAGTCTCTTATTGCGGCTTCCTGATCCTGCAGGTAGAAATGAACCGATCCGCGGCCGGTCCATGCGTCGGCATAATCAGAATCGATCTCGATGGCCCTGGTGAAATCGCCGAGCGCCGCCCTGTAGTCCTTCAGCACGGCAGCCCTTACCATCCCGCGGTTGTTGAAAGCCCTTGCGTAGTATGGATTCAGTGCGATGGCACTATCGTAATACCTGATGGCCTCCGCCCCGTCGCCCTGCCGGTAAAGGTCATTCCCCCGGTTGAAAAAAAGCACCGCATCACGTTTTACCGAAGGTTTCCGGTAGGGATTCTCAAGCTGCATGCGCAAAATAGTCATATGCATGGAATCGAGTGTGGAATAATCGACAGGATGATAAAAACCTTCCAGGAATCCATACCTGTTTTCCCTTGACGAAGATAGACGACGGTCGGGCAACTCCCTGATATCAATCTCTTTGATGTCGTCCCTGTATCCCCTTTCTGCAAAAATGGCGCACACACCGTCGGCATAGATCATACGCCAGCCGTCCATATTTTTTAGTTGCAGGGTCCACGGATAATATTTGAGATAATTATAGACGATCAGATCGGGCCGGTATTTTTCGGTCACGGCGCTGAGTTCTCCCTTCCATGTTCTGACCACCTCCGAATAAAGCGCTTCCCTGACCACCTCAAGCCGGCCATCAATATAGACAGGTTGGGGAAGTCTCCACGACAGCCATCCGCCAAAACCCATACTGTTGATGATCTTTCCTTTAAGGCCGTTCTGCAGCAGGAAGTTCGCTGCCAGTTCGGGCTGGTGGTTGAGGTTAAGGCCCATCCCGCTTTTGTTGAAAGAATCGTTGCCGATATAATAGGCGTTGGTCAGCACCCGTGGAATCAATGCCAGGGGAAGGATGAGCAGAAGGACCCACGCTGCCTGCTCACAACGTTTAACAAGTTTTGCCGGGAGTTGAACCATGGCGTGACCAGGCTGGCTGACCAGTAGGGCTGCGGAAATGGCAAACAGCGGGATATTCCTGATGGCCGCCATTGCCAGCAGGCCAAAAAGAAGCGGCAGGAGTGTTTCATGAAGGGTGAGCGTCCGGCGACGGATAACCCAGTAACCCAGGGTCATTCCGATCATGAGCAGGAAGAGATAATCGCGGAGGAAAAACGACTGTTGACCCAAAAATGGCATAAACTCCTGAATGTGATGATGGTATATGTTGGAAGGGCTGAACCGGGTGAGCAGTTCGAACGGGAAGATCAGTCCTTTGAGCCCGTAGGGATTGAGTAAAGTGATGAGAACCGAGGCGATCAGCCAGGCGGCAAAGGTCAGGTCGGTTTTTCGCCGCTTCACCGAATAACTAAGGCCGAACACAGCCATCACTGCAATCCCTGTTATGAAAAGGGCGTGCATGTTACACCATATGAGCATGATGACCGGCAGCAGCGGCAAAAGGTTCCTGACTTTACGGAAATAAAGCTCACAGATGAACCAGATGATGGTCAGGAAAAGAAAGGAGAACATTTCGGGCCGGGTGGCAACCCGTTGCTCAATGACCAGGAAGAGAACCAGTATGGTCATGGAACCGAGGGCCATGGGCACACGGAACATAGCATTGCGTAGCACCAGCATCAGCAGCAATGTCATGCTTACGACAGCTACAAACAAACTGAGCAGGACGTAGCCCCCCACTTTGTAAATAAGGTAAAGGGTAAGCTGAAAAAGCCAGTGCTGGTCGATGTATTCATGTTCACTGACCGACCAGGTGGAAAGGTCGTGCGAAGGTACTGCATGGTGGGTGAAGATCCACTCGCCGTACTTTAAATGGAATCCCAGGTCGGGATCAGAAAGCTGACGGAGCGAGAGAGTGAAAACCAGAATGGCAATGAGGATCAGCGGAAATATCCACCTGTTGCGCGACATCATAGGAGGTTTACGGGAGGATAAAAGTACCTACAAAGGTCTTGCAGGAGTGATCAATCAGGCGTAATTTTGACGAACACAAGAAAATTATCGGTGATCTCCAAAATTATACCGCTCAACGGGCATGACCTTGACTTCGGATTTCCTGTAATCGATGTCAGGTCGCCAGGGGAGTATGCCCAGGGGCATATTCCGGGGGCCGTCAACATTCCGTTGTTTACTGACCACGAAAGGGCTGAGATCGGAACGTTGTATGTGAAAAAGGGTCGGGATCAGGCAGTGGCCCGAGGGCTCGATATGGTCCTGCCACGCACCGGGCAATATCTGACGGAGCTGAAGAAGACTGCCGCCGGCGAAAAGCGGGTGGCGGTTTATTGCTGGCGGGGAGGGATGCGCAGCGAATCGATGGCAAATCTCTTCAGCCGGGCTGGTTTTGAGGTCCATATCATCACCGGCGGGTACAAGGCGTACCGCAGGATGATCCGGGAGCAACTGTCGGTTCCAATGTCTGCCATAGTCGTGGGAGGTTATACCGGCAGCGGAAAGACCGAATTGCTGCATCATCTGTCGTTGCTCGGCGAACAGGTGATCGACCTGGAAATGCTGGCCAGGCACAAGGGGTCGGTTTTCGGGGCCCTGGGTCAGCAATCCCAGCCGACCAACGAACAGTTTGAGAATGACCTTTTCGGGCACTGGCGGCGTCTGGCTCCAGAGCGGGTGGTGTGGATCGAGGATGAAAGCAGGATGATCGGGACGGTGACCTTGCCGGATGCGATGGTTCGGTTGATTTCCGGGTCACCGATGGTGATGCTGGTAACCGGTTGGGAGGAAAGGATCGGCCGGCTCGTAAATGAGTATGCCGGGTTTGACAAGGCCTTGCTGGCAGAGTCTGTCAACCGTATCCGCACCCGGCTGGGAGGCGCCCAGGCACAGGAAGCGCTTGCAGCCCTGGAGACCGGGGATTTCCGGAAGGTTGCCGCAATCGCGTTGCAATATTACGACAAAGCGTACCGGTTTGCAGTCGACCGGAGGTCATGCAGGCAGATCAGGGAGATCGGTGTGCATGGAAGCAACCTGAAAGAAGCAGCCAAAAAGCTTGTTTATGAAACCAATTTATCTTGACTACAATGCAACCACCCCGGTCGAGCCGGCGGTGTATGCAGCCATGAAGCCTTACCTGGAGGAGTATTTCGGCAATCCATCGAGTTCCCACCGGTTCGGTCTTGAAACCAAAAAGGCCATAATCCTGGCCCGGGAACAGGTGGCACAAATGCTGAACGCCTCTCCCGGTGAGATCATTTTTACCAGCGGAGGTACCGAATCCAACAATTTTGCGCTGAAGGGGGCGGCCCATGCCATGAGGCACCGGGGCAACCACCTGATCACATCGGCCATCGAACACCCTTCGGTCATGGAGGTTTTCAGGTACCTTGAAAAGAATGGTTTTGAGGTGACCTACCTGCCGGTGGATGAATACGGATTGGTTGACATGAGAGCATTGACAGATGCTTTCAGGGCAACGACGATCCTGGTATCGGTGATGCATGCCAACAACGAAGTGGGAACAATACAGCCTGTCGGGGAGATCGGAGATGCATGCCGCACCCGCGGGATATTGTTTCATACGGATGCCGCCCAGTCGGTTGGAAAGATTCCGGTCGACGTACAGGTCATGAAGGTGGACTTACTCACGGTGGCTGGTCATAAGTTTTATGCTCCCAAGGGGATCGGGGCGCTCTATGTCCGGCAGGGGGTAAGGCTCGAAAAGCTGATCCACGGCGCCGATCATGAATCGAACCTGAGGGCCGGAACCGAGAATGTTGTTCACATTGTCGGTTTGGGCGCTGCAGCCTCCCTGGTCACCAATGCCTGGAACCGGACGGATCCGGGCACAGGGGTGAAGGAGCGGATGAGTGTGTTGAAAAACCGCTTACTGGAAGGGATTCAAAAAAGCTGCCCGGGAACAAGGCAAAACGGTCACCCAACAGTTTGTCTCCCCAACACGCTGAATATATCATTTCCTGGTGTGGAGGCTGGGTTGTTGCTCGGAGCCATGCCGGGGGTGGCGGCCTCGGCTGGTGCCGCCTGCCATACCGACCGCGATGAAATATCGGGTGTGTTGCAGGCCATGGGGGTCCCTGCTGACCTGGCGACAGGATCCATCCGTTTCTCCCTGGGCCGTTATTCCACGGAGGAGGAGATCGACGAGGCCATTGGTATCATCGGTAAAACATACCGCAGTCTGACAACGGACGAACGGGCGGAAAAGGCCAACTTACCCGCCGGGCCGGTTGTGAAGCTGACCGGATATACGCAAAGCCTCGGTTGCGCCTGCAAAATTCGACCGCAACTCCTGGAGCGGATCCTGCGTGAACTGCCGGCGACTATGGGCAAACAGGTCCTAGTGGGACCGGAAACTTCCGATGATGCGTCCGTATTCGCCATCAGCGACGATTTGGCCATTGTTCAGAGTGTTGATTTTATCCCTCCGGTGGTGGATGACCCTTTTATGTACGGGGCAATTGCTGCCGCCAATGCGCTCAGCGACATTTACGCCATGGGAGGGGTTCCGGCCTTTGCTTTGAGCATCGTCGGGTTTCCCGACCAGGTTCTCCCGGCCGGGGTGCTGACCATGATCCTGAAGGGAGCGGCCTCGAAGGCCTCCGAGGCAGGGATTGAGATCCTGGGGGGGCATACCATCGGGGACCGGGAGCCGAAATTTGGCCTGGTGGTCACCGGTTTTGTTGAGCCGGCGAAAATTCTCCGCAATTCCACAGCCCGCCCGGGTGACGTGCTGATCCTTACCAAGCCCCTGGGATCAGGTATCGTGACTACGGCAATAAAACGGGGGTTAGCCAGTGAAGCGGAGGCTGCAGAAGTGATGGCAGTGATGGCGGAGCTGAACCGGAAGGCGGCCCTGGTCATCAATGACTTCCCGGTGAATGCCTGCACCGACGTTACCGGCTTTGGCCTGCTGGGTCACCTGAAGGAGATGGTGAAAGGTTCCGCAGTAAGGGCGGTGGTTCATGCGGGTGCGGTACCGCTTATCAAGGCGGCTATGAAATTTGCCTCCGAAGGTATCATCCCGGGTGGGACCCGCAACAACCTTGATTTTACCGCTGATATAACGGTGTGGGACGAGAACCTGCCGGATGTCACCAGGCTGATCCTGGCCGATGCGCAAACTTCCGGAGGCCTCCTGATCTCGGTACCTGAACATTACGGAGTGCAGATGGTTGTGAAACTGAAGGAGGAGGGCATCCCTGAGGCCTCCGTTATCGGTGCCATCCTTGAGGGAGAGCCTGCCATCCGTGTAGTTGGGTAAGTTCTGCCGGTTTATTCCGATATCTTTTTCAGTTCCGTCAGCGTGTTCAGATTACTGATCTTTCCCACAGGGTAGATGCCCCGTCTCTGATCGGCATAGGGGGTACGATGGTAGAACCAGTTCAGCACCTGGTAGGGATTTTTCATGAACGTGGAATCCTCCGCCTTTTTTTTTACGAACGCTGCATTCAGTGCAGCATCCTTTTCAAGCATATCCTTCGCCATCTTTTCCAGTACGTATGACTCTCCGTATTCTTTCTGTTCCATGATGGCATCGAAGAAACCCCAGTAAAGATACGATCCGTTACCCCTGGGTTCAAGGATATGGGGGATGATACGGGCGGCTGGTTGCATCACCTCGACCAGCGCAGAACCGGCCGGGAACCATCTCTTTTCGCTGATCTCGTCGTATTCGATATTGGTCATGGCAAGTCTTCCTTCGTATGTCTGCTGCTGCCATTTCGGATTCTTGAACCGGTAAGTGTCAATGGCCAGCGTGGTATCCCTTTTCAGACGGGTCATCCGGATGCCGTGAAGTTCCATCCGGTCGATCACATCGCGCCACTCGGCGGGAACGATATAAGCCACGGGAAGCCTGACCCCGGCAGTTACAACCGATTTCGAAAAGTAGGGGATACTGAAAGTAACGGGAGTGTCACCGTATTCAAACCAGGTGCCGCCGCTGATCGCACTGTTCCTGGTCTCATAGGCAATCCCTTTGAAGCTGACCATAACGCTGTCGGTCATCGAGGTTTCGAACTGTAGCGGGAAAGGCTGGCTGAGAAATTCCTGCCCGGATACATAACGGTCAGCCTCCCGGATCAGCCTGGCCAGGTTGTCATGTTCTCTGGCAAGGATACTGAGACTGGCAACCAGGCTATGGTAAGTTGCTGATACCCTTTGATCGTATGGTTTCAGCATATGGGTCTCGATAAGCAGACCTGGCCGGTTCCTTATGGCGGTGTATCCCTGCGAAAGCATGGGTGGCGCCACCTCCGTAATAAGCCCGCTCCTGGGGTCATGCCAGTTTCTGAAGTCGACGTAGGGAAACACAGGCATGCCGTGCTGTTCCATGTCGGCCGTAAAGAGGGGGATAAAGGTTTTCGCCGACCATGCCGTCAGTCCCTGGTCCATCTCTCCGTGTATTTCCATCAGGTAGGTGAGCACATACTGGTAATCGGCCCCGTCGGTGGTGTGGGTGTCGATGAAAAAATCAGGTAGCCAGCGGTTGAACATCCGCAGCCATGCCTGCATCTCAGGAGCATCGGCCTTGAGGAAATCGCGGTTGAGGTTCAGGTTGTTTGCGGTAGTCCGCCAGCCCATCTCCTCCGGGCCGTTCTGGTTGATCCTGTTGTAGCGACCGAACCGTTCGTGTCCGTCGGTATTGAAAATGGGGATAAAAAGGATCGATACATGTTCGAGCAGACGGCGGTGCTTACCCAGGATGGCAATGTCACGGAATAGCATGAGCCCGGCATCTTTACCGTCGGGCTCCCCGGCATGAATGCAGGCCTGAACCAGCAGGATGATGCGTCCGGCCCTGCGGATGGAGGCAGGGTCATTCAATCCCTCGCGATCAAGGATCAGCAAAGGAAGAAGACGACCCTGCGGACTTTTTCCGAAACTGGTAAAGGTGATCTCCGCGGATGCCAGGTCCAGCCGTTCACAATAATCGATGGTCTCATGGTACCTGGGTGTCTCCTTCTTTCCCGATCGCTCATACCAGGTCTCCCAGTCAGCCGTTTGGGCGAAACACAAACTGTTGAAAAAGAACAAGATCAGGAAGAAAATCCGAACATTCATAGCAGCATTACTTTTTCTTTCAAACATACTAAAAAGGAAAAACTTCAAGAAACTTTTTACCCTTAATTTGTTTCTGACCCGTTAATTTTTCCTACTTTTGCCCGTCAAATCCCCGGCTGGTTCACGGTCTATCCCCCGGTGTATCTGGATCGGACGGTTTCATTCATCATTTTTTTTGATCATAGATGGAAATCACATTAGTCAATATTCTTGAAAGGGTCAGGGAGCTTTTTTACAAGTATGGCGTCAGAAGTGTTTCGATCGACGACATCTGCCGCGACCTTGGTATATCGAAGAAAAAGCTCTACCAGTTTGTGAAAGGGAAAAACGAGCTTGTGGAAAAACTGCTCGAGTTGGAACGGCAGCATTTTGAGGCCATTTTCGACCGGAACAATTTCGACGGGGTTAATTCCATCGATGTTCTCCTGACTGTAAGCCGTGAACTGGGAGAAAGGTTCTGGGACATCAGTCCGTCAATGACCTTCGACCTGAAAAAGTATTATCCCGACATTTATCACCGTCACGTGGAGGAGCGGGTGGAGTCGATCCAGGAAAAGATCACCCAGAACATCCGCAAAGGCATTTCCAACGGCATGTATCGTGATGACCTGAGTATTGAACTGGTAGCCAGGTTGTACATCCGCCGGCTGCTCGACCTTCACAATCCTGACTTTTTCCCGGCCGATAAATTCTCGTTCCAGACGCTCTTCGATGTCATGTTCGACAATTTTATCCGGGGCATTTCCAACCAGCGGGGAATTGATTATTATGAAAAGCAGAAAAAGAAAGTAAACTTTAAAAAATTCAACTAACCGATGAAATACCTCTTTTGCTCCATTCTTTTGGTCCTGGGCGCTGCCGGATTGAATCAGGTCTGCGCCCAGCAACCCGGGCAGGACGCCCCGAATGAGGTTCTCCATTTTTCGCTTCAACAGGCCCAGGCTTACGCCTACGAGCACAATTACGACCTGATGAATTCAGCCACCGACGTGGAGATCGCCCGCCGGATGGTCAAACAGAACACGGCAATCGGCCTACCGCAGATCAACGCCGGGGTCGACTATATGGACTACCTGCTCATGCCCACCCAGATGATCCCCAACTTTTTCAGCCAGCCCCCAAATCCAAACGAGCTGATACCTGTCAAGTTCGGAGCCACTTACAACATGACCCTGAAAGGAACGGTTACCCAGCTTATTTACAGCGGACAGTACCTGGTGGGCCTGCAAACGGCCAAAGCCTATCTCGAGACATCGCGGCAGAAAAATGTCAAAGACAAAGTGGATGTTCGCGACCAGGTAGCTGATGTTTATATCAGCCTGCTGGTATTGGATGAAGGCATCAAGATCCTCGATTCAACCTATGTGGTGGTCAGTAAACTCGTCGAAGAGGCCAGAAAGAGCTACAAAGTCGGGTTGATCGAAGACATCGAGGTCGATCAGGCTGACCTGAACCGGTCGAACCTCTGGGCCACGCTTACCTATACCAAAAATCAGCAAACCCTGGTCTACGCCCGGCTTAAATTCCTGATCGGGCTTAAGGACAACCAGGAGATGGTGCTGACCGATGATCTGAACGGACTGCTGGCGCAGGTGAACCGCGAAGAATTGCTCAACCGCCCGTTCGACTACCGGACCAATATCGATTTCGTCCTGCTGAAAAAGGCCGACTATCTTACCTATATGAAATACAAACTCTCGAAAACGGCATACCAGCCTTCATTGAGCGCTTTCCTTGGCGCTTCCACAAGCGCCCAGCGGAATGAATGGTCGTTTTTCAACACCAGCGAGGTATGGTACCCCACGGTTAATTTCGGGGTGTCGCTTTCTATTCCGGTATGGAGCAGTGGCAGCAGGAAGTATGCCGTCGACCAGGCCCGCCTGGAGTTTGAAAAGACCAAAGTGACCGATGAGAAGATGAGGGTAGGACTTGAATTACAGGTGGCCACGGCCCGCACCGAGTTCAGCAACGCTTACGCGATCTACCAGAACAAAGTAAAAGGATTTGAGACCTCGCTGAAGATCTATAACAAGACCATGGAGAAATACAAGCAGGGAATGGCAGGGAGCACCGATCTTAACCAGCGGTATCAGCAATTCCTCGCTGCCAACAACGATTATCTTCAGTCAATCTACGCGGTGCTCAGCCAGAAGATCAGGCTGAACAAACTGCTCGAAAAATTCTGACGAGACCTATCTGGTTTTCCTGTTCGATTTTCTCCTTTTCCACCTGATCTTCATCTGGGTGTCAATCAGCACCATGGCCGGAACGAAGATGAGGGTCAGGAATGTGGCAAAGCTTAAACCGAAGATGATGGTCCACGAAAGCGGCCCCCAGAATGCCACGCTGTCGCCGCCGAAATGAATCTGCGGATCGAGGTGGGTGAAGAGGGTTTCGAAGTTGATGTTCATCCCGACCGCAAGCGGTACCAGTCCGAGCATGGTAGCGGTGGCAGTGAGTATGACGGGGGTGACCCTGGTTTTGCCCGCGTTGATAATGGAATCTTTGGTTTTCTGCCCCCGCTGCTTCAGTTCATCGCAGAATTCAACGATCAGTATACCGTTCCTGACCACGATCCCGCCAAGGGCAACGATACCCAGTCCGGTCATGATGATGCTGATCGACATACCGAAGATGGCGATGCCCAGCAATACCCCGATGATACTGAATAAAACCTCACTCAATATGATCAACGACTTGCTGAGTGACCCGAACTGGGTGATCAGGATAAAGAAGATCAGACCGATCGCAATCAGCATGGCCTTGCCCAGGAAGGCTGTCGTTTCGGCCTGGTCCTCCTGTTCGCCGGTGAGACTGATCTCGATCCCTCTGGGTCTTTCAAAAGCAGGGAGCGCTTTTTTTATCGAACCAACCACCTCATTGGCCGTATAACCCGACAATACCTCCGATGAGAGGGTGATGACCCGCTTGAGATTTTTCCGCTTGATCCCTCCGTAAGTCTCCTTGTACTGTATCGAGGCCACCGACGAAACCGGGATTTGTCGGAGTTGCCCCGAATTCATGTCGCGGTAAGTGATCCGGGTGTTGAGGATCTGGCTGATGTTGGTGCGTTCGTTTTCAGCGAACCGGAGCTGAATCGGGTATTCATCTTCATCCTCCTTGTATTTGGAGATCTCCTTTCCGTAAATGGCGGTGCGCAATTCCATGCCGATCTGCCCGAGTGACAGTCCTTCGCGGTTGGCCCTGATCCTGTCGATATCGACAATGATTTCGGGCTTGTTGTTGACAAAATCCGATTTCAATTTTTCAATTCCCGGGATGTTTATTGAATCGAGGAAGGATTGGAATGCGATGGAAGTTGCGATCAGTTCGTCGAGGTTCTCACCGGCAATCTCGATGTTGATGGGTTTCCCGGTCGGCGGTCCCATCTGGTTTTTCATGACACTGATGGTGGTGCCGGGAATATTCTTCAGGTTTTTCCTGATTGAATCCATGATGGTCTGGGTGGAGACACCCTGCCGGTATTTGCTTTCCACAAAGTTCACGGTCACCTTTCCTTTGTTGGTGGATACCGAACGATCGAAAAGACCTTCTCCGGCTCCGAAACCCACATTGGCGATCACCGATTCAACCACCGGGTTATCCTTGCCAAGTACCTGGTTAATCTTTTCCTCCACCATCCTGGTTACCGAATCGGTCACCAGCTGGTCGGTGCCTTCGGGAAGCTTGATGAAGACATTGACATACACCGGATTGTTGTTGGGAAAGAACAACACTTTTGGTTTGGTGATCCCCGTAAGAACAAAGGTGAAGATGAGCAGACCGGTGACGATGAACAGCAGGTACCATGGATTCCTTCCTTTTAGGGCGATGATGAGGCTCTTTTCGTAAATACGCATGATGGCCGGCCAGGTCTTTTCCTGGAAACCTATGATGGCTTTTTTCAGCACCAGGCGGTAAAAACCGTTAAGTAGCAGGGCGGTGGTGAGGATATTGCCCATGGTGAACCCGCCTGAAACATAGGAGATCACTGCAAGGGTAGCCAGGATAATGGATATGATGATCAGTCTTTTCCGGTTGCCCCGCTTGTTGGGTTCGTCATATTCGTGTTTCATGAATGAGACCGCGAATACAGGGTTAATGATGTAAGCCACGAACAGGGAGGCAAAAAGGGTCAGGATGAGGGTGACGGGGAGGTAGTACATGAATTTGCCAACGATCCCGGGCCAGAAGGCAAGCGGGAAAAACGGGGCAAGGGTGGTGAGCGTTCCCGAAAGAATGGGCAGGAACACTTCGCCGGCCGCATTTTTTGCCGCCTTTACGATGTCGTGCTCATCCTTGTGCAACCGGTGCGTGTTCTCGATGACCACAATGGCATCGTCGACAATGATGCCGAGTGCAAAAATAAATCCGAACATCACGATCATGTTCATGGTGAATCCCAGTCCCGGCATGATCATGTAAGCAACGAAAATCGACAAAGGCACCGATAACCCTACAAAGAAAGCGTTGTTGAAGCCCATGAAAAACATCAGGATGATGACCACCAGGAGAAATCCGATGATGATGGTGTTGTTGAGTTCCTCAAGGGTGCTCCTGGTAAACCGCGACTGGTCGCCGGTCAGGGTTACCGTGAGGTCGGGAGGAAAGGTCGTTTTTTGCAGGTCGGCAATGATCGCCTTGATCTGATCGGCGGCATGCAGCAGGTTCTCTCCGCTTTTTTTGATCACGTTCAGGGTGATGACGTTTTTCCCTCCCAGACGTGCGAAACTCTCCTGTTCCTTGAAAGAATCCCGAACCTCGGCGATGTCCTGGATATAGACGATAGCCCCGCTGGAGGATTTCAGCACAATATTTTTGATCTGCTCGGGGGTTTTGAATTGCCCGGTAACACGGATGGTGTATTTGGTGCCGAAGGAGGTAATGGTGCCGGCAGAGATGGTCACGTTTTCGGCCGAAACCGCCGACTCGATGTCGCGGAACGACACACTGGCAGCCTGCATCTTGTACATGTCGACATTAATGTGTATCTCGCGTTCAAGTGCACCTACGATATCCACCCGGGTGATCTCCTTCACCGACTCGATCCGGTCCTGGGCATCCTCGGCAAACTTCTTAAGTTTCTGCAGATCATAATTCCCCGACAAGTTGATATTCATAATGGGAAATTCGGAGAAATCTACCTCCACGATTTCCGGCTCTTTCGGAAGATTGTTCGGCAGGTTGGTCTTTGACTTGTCGACGGCGTCTCTCACCCTCTGTTTGGCTTCTGAAACCTCAATCCCCGGGTTGAACTCCACGACGATGGTGGAGAAATCCTGGACCGAATTACTTGTGATCTTCTTCACATCGGCCAGCGACTTGCATTGTTTCTCAATGGGGCGGGTTACCAGGTTCTCCATGTCTTCGGGCGAGGTGCCCGGATAAACCGTGTTGACCAGGATGGTAGGGATGACGATCTCTGGAAACTGCTCCTTTGGGATGCTGAAATAGGATAGTAAACCCAGCGACGTAATGAAAATGGTAAGCACATAGATGCTGGTCTTGTTGTCGATGGCCCAGCTGGTCGCAAAGAACTCTTTGAGCTTGAAGTCTTTTTTCATAAGCCTTTTAATAATCGATGATCTGGCCGTCGTATAAATCTTTGTATCCTGCTGTAATAATGAGATCTCCTTCATTCAGACCATTGACGATCTCAGTAAGACCGTTGAACGACAGGAACGGCATCACAGAACGTTTCCGGGCCACTTTTTTGCCGTTTTCATTCACGGCAACAAATACAAACTGGCCGTCGTCGCGTGAATTCTGGATATAACTTTGCGGAATCGCGATGGTGGATGGATTTGAATAATCCCTGATGCGCAGTACGGCGATCATGTTGGCGCGCAACGTCAGATCCGTCACCGGAAAAGCAACTTCGACCAGGAACGTACGGTTTGTTGGATTGATATACCGGCTTGCAAAGGTGACCTTCTGATGGATCTCCTTGTTGATGTCGGGGAGAAAAATGCTCACATCGTCGCCGGTTTTCACTTTGGCAGTGTAAGCTTCTCCGACATCCGCCAGGGCTTTGGCCCTTGAAAAGTTGACAATCCGGAAAGCCGGTACCGGAGAAGCCGAGGAGGCCATCTGGCCAACCTTGATCGGGATCTCTTCGATGGTGCCGTCGATGGGTGCGGTGATCACTGCCATCCTGATCTGGTCTTCGAGCGTCGCGATGCCGTTCTGGGCCGACTCCATGTCGTTCTTTGCCTTCAGGTACTGGATTTCCGAACCGATGTTCTGATCCCACAACGTTTTCTGACGGTTATACAGGTCGGTTAAAAATGCCAGCCGGTTATTCAAATCGACAAGTTGCTGTTTAAGTACGGCGGCATCCAGTTCGGCAAGCATCTGCCCACGGGTCACGTAATCGCCCTCACGCACCAGGATCTTGGTGACCACACCCCCCTGATTTCTTGGGCTTACCCCAATGTTCTCATTCCCGTCGATGCGGCCCTGAACCTCGATGTAATGCTCAAAGAGCTTCTTTTTCAGGGTATCGGTCCGTACCATGGTAGCCGCTTCGGTTCCCCTGGGGTAGACCTCCTTTTCAAGTTTCCTGATCTCATCGCCCAGGGTTGCATACTCTTTTTTCAACTGGTCGAGTCGCGCCTTTTTGTCCTGCTCCCCGCTTCCGCATGCGGAGGCGATGATCAGCAATCCGGCAAATAATACGATCTTCTTCATAACGGGTAAATAATCGTTTCAGGTTGATAATAGCCATTTCAGGCGGCAAAGATACTACTTTTCACAACCAGAAAAACTTTTTGAAGGAAAATCGTTTCCACCGGGATTTTGATATCTTTGCACGATGAACGAGAAGGCGGTAAAAATTCTGGAGCAGGTCAGGAAACTATATCAGCGGTATGGTATCAAGAGTGTGACGATGGACGATGTTGCACAGAATCTTGGGATCTCGAAAAAGACGCTGTATGAATATTTCAGCGACAAGGAGGACCTGGTGGCAAATGTTCTTCTGATGGAGCATGACGACCGGTGCTGTATGCCCAACGAGATAGAGTCGAAGCATATGAATGCCATCGAGGAGTTGTTTGAAGTCTACAAGATGATCCATGGTTTTTTCAGGGACTTCAATCCCTCGATGGAATACGACATACGCAAATACTACCCCGAATTGTACAACAGGATCAAGGATGCAAGAAGGAAAAGAATGTACGAATCGGCCATGCAGAACCTGGAGAAAGGGAAACGCGAAGGTCTTTACAGGAAAGAGCTCGATTCGGTGATCATCACCAAGATGCATGTTTTCAGGACCGAAAGCATGAAGGACAATGATATGTTCAGTATGGATGAACTCTCCTCCTTCAAAATGTTTCACGAGATCTTCGTGTACCATCTATACGGGATTATGAGCCAGGAAGGCCGGGTTTTCTTTGAGGCCAACTTTTCGAGGTTCAAATCCAGGCTGCCTGAATAATTGACTTTACCTGAATGAATTAGCCGCCGGATATTTTAAAATGGCTGATCAGGCAACTATTTCCCTATATTTGTGTCTTTCAATATGAAAGCTGGATGCCCATCGACGATTCCATAATCGAGGGATGTATTGCAGGCAAACGCAGTGCCCAGAGTGCGCTCTATCAGGCATACAGTGCGGTAATGCTGTCTATCTGCATGCGTTATGCAAGGAGCCGTGACGAGGCGGAGGACATTCTGCAGGAGGCATTCCTTAAGATATTCCGGAATATCGGAACCTATCGCAGGGAGGGATCGTTTGAAGGGTGGATGAAAAGGATTATAATCAATCATGCCTTGAATTGTTTTCGGAAAAACCGGAAAATGCCGTTTATCGAGGACATTGACAACGTGAATGAGACTCAAATTGTTGAGGCCGAAGATCCGATGCCCCTCGATGTGCCGGTTCCGGCCGATACCCTGATACATCTTATCCGCCAGCTGCCTCCTGGATACCGCATGGTGTTCAACATGTATGTATTCGAAGAATACAGCCACAAAGAGATTGCAGAGATGCTTAATTTCTCTGAAAGCACCTCCAAAACACAGCTTTTGAAGGCCCGTAAGATGTTACGGAAAAAACTGTCTGACATGAACCTTGTGATCAATACGGAACAGGTAGATGAATAAGGAATTTGAAAATATCAATACGCAGGATCATGGCATCGATGATCTGATGCGGCGGTCGATAGACGGCCACCGCATCGAACCCAGTCCTTCCGTCTGGAAGGGGATCAACCGGAAATTGCTATGGAACGAGATCCTTCACTTTAATTTTACCAATGTCACACCCAGACTTTGGATCTCCGCAGCCCTCAGTGTGGCGGTCATCACTGCGGCCCTTTACCTGGTCATCGACAGTGCACCTGTCGCGACGGATCAACCAGCCAGCGTGAAAACCGTCGCATCCGTTCCGGTTTCATCGCCCGAACTGCCGGCAGTAGCCAGGACCCTCCCCGTAACCGGTCGCGAACCTGCCATTTCCGGCGAAAAAGCCGTTGCCACTTCCAAACGTACTTCGAACGTATCAGGAACTGCCTCAACCGGAGTCCCTGCAACTGTTACTGGTTCCATGACCACACTGAACGCGCCCTCAGGCCGCACATCCGGCCAAAACGACCAGTCTGAGACCCACGGTGTTGTGCCGGTGCATGCCATGCAAGCCGATCTTCCGGTGCCTGTTGCCGCACCCGGTCCTCCGGTACCGCTCGAAACCCTTGACCAGGCCACAGGGCAACAATTTCTCCTTCTGCTAACTCCAAAGGAAGCAGATCTGTTTGCCTTTAACCTGGCCCCCGATACGCTGATACCGGTTCAGACAGCCCATGGAACCATCCTGGTCCGGAAAACCGATCCTTCACATCGCCTGTTCTATTCCACCTCATTCGGTATACAACCCGAAGCAGCCTTCAACGCGGGAATTAAGACCAGTGCCGATTTCAGCTACTGGATCAACGGGGGAATTACAGCCCATATCAGCCGCTTCTCCCTGACCACCGGACTCGGCATTGGCTCCATCTACGATGAAAGCGCTTACAGAATTGAATATATGAGCAACGACAGCGTGGGCTTTTACACCAACGTTATTTCCTATTCGGTCGGCAACAACAACGAGATCACTTACCAGACCGTGATCGAGAACATCTACGACAGCGTGCAGCATGTGGCCGAAGACCGTGCACGGAACCGGACTACCTATCTCCAGGTCCCGTTCCTGCTTGGCTACCGGCTGTTCCAGACCGGTAGCCTGAGCCTTACCTTTAGGGTCGGTCCGGCAGTGTCGTTCATGATTGCCCAAAAGGATGCCGATCCGGTCATCAATTTTCCCGATTCAAGGATCATCCGGATACAGAATGAAACACCGGTGAGAAAAGAGACCACCTGGCAGTTATGGAGCGACCTGAACCTGGAGATCAGGATGAACCATGGATTCAGCATGTATGTTTCGCCGGCCTTCAGGTATTACCTCACACCCGTTACCGAAGCCGAAAACCGCAGTAGCGTTTCGCCGCCCTGGTCGGTTGGCCTGGGGGTTGGAATCCAGTATAACTTCGGACGTAAAAAGGAGTAAAGCATGAGAATGATATTCATTACCGGTGTATGGTTTTTTCTTTTTTCAGGAATGGCATCGCTAAGGCCTGCTGCTGCACAAGTAAGCGTTTCCGGTTGTCATGCCGATTTCTCCTACACCGTCGACCCTGAGAATCCGCTCAGGATCATTTTTACAGATTATTCCTCGGGCAGCATCGACACCTGGCAGTGGAGTTTCGGTGACGGATCAACTACGCTCCTGCAGAATCCGGTGCACACCTATCCGCAGGGAGGAACCTATTTCGTATGTCTCACAGTGTCAGGCCCCGACTCCGGGGTTATCTGCAACGACGTGCTGTGTATTGCCCTCACCATCCATGAGCCCGGCAAATGCATTGCCGATTTCAGTTACAAAGCCGAGGAAGATGATCATCTTTCGGTCAGGTTCTCCGATCTCTCTTCAGGACCTGTCGACCGATGGCACTGGGACTTTGGCGATGGAACTGTTTCCGAAGACCGGAATCCGGTGCATCGGTTTTCTGCCGACAGCGGGTACAGGGTCTGCCTGGTAGCCTATAAATCAGATTCGGCTTCCTTCTGCAGCAACGTTAAATGCGATACGGTGCACGTAATGCCTCAGTTGCCCTGCCATGCCGGATTCACCGCACTGCTCGATACCATGAACCAAAAGCCCAATACCTATATTTTTACCAATGTTTCCACCGGCGGGTTCAACCGGAGCCAATGGACCATCGACGAAAGCATAACCTATACTTCAACCGATGTGGTTCATCAGTTCAATTCTCCGGGTATTCACAAGGTTTGCCTGACGATCGCCAGAGAATTCCAGGGGAAAATGATTTGTTCCGATTCGCTGTGTCTCGACGTATTCGCCGAACGTTATTTCCAGCTGGGAGGGCATCTTTTCGCGGGTAATTACCCGATCAACAATCCTTCGAACACCGGCGATACCGGTATTGCATACCTGTACCGGAAATCAGGCAGCGCCATCGTTCCCTTCGATACCGTGTTTTTTACCCATCTGGGTTATTTCACCTTCCCGCAGATCCTTGGGGGTAACTACCTTGTTCGCAATGCCCTCACCGCCGGATCACATCATTATGCAAACTATTTTCCCGCCTATTACCCGGTCGGACTTACATGGTATGACGCACCCCTGGTCACTGTCGGGGAACCAGGTTTTTTCAGGGCCGACGTGAACCTGATCCCGGCTCTCCCATATACACCGGGAATCGGTAAGATCAGTGGGGAGGTATCAAAGGAGGGATCCATGCCGGTTTCTATGAAGATCCGCGGAGCCTCTGTTATTTTGTTTAACCATGAAATGCAGCCGGTTCAGATTAAGGTCTCTCAGGCCGACGGACGGTTTGAATTCAGCGATCTGGCCTTCGGGGCATACAACCTGTACGTCGATTATCCCGGCCTGTATTCCCGGCTCACCCCGGTGTGGCTCGATGAAAACAGGCCACTCGCCGGAGAGATGAATCTCATGTTGTTTGAACACGATGTGACCGGAATAAACGATCATGCGACAAATTCTTTCACGGCAGGGGATCCATATCCCAATCCTGCCGGTGACTTTGTTCGGATCCCGGTGGATGCAGAACACACTGCCTTCCTGGATTACGGGTTGTTTAACATCACCGGTATGCTGATCACTTCGGGCAGGTGGCCGGTTACTCCCGGTAAAAGTGACCTGACTATTCCGGTAAGTCAACTATCACCAGGCTTTTATTTTATCACCCTCACACCTCAAGGCGAGATTCAGAGGCAGGTTCTTAAGTTCCTGAAATTCTGATCTTTTTTGCTTTTTATTTAAAAACAATTATTTTTACGCTGGTTTTCAACCAGTAGTCAATGTATTCCGATAAGGAATTAGTGGCCGGATGCATCCATGGAGACCCCGCTATCACGAAGTATTTCTTCATAAAATATAAGGATAGCATGTACGGACTTTGTCTGCGCTACTGCGGTTCTGCCGAAGATGCCAAGGATCTGTTGCAGGATGGCTTTATCAAGGTTTTCTCCGTTTTAGATGGCTTTCGTTTTCAATGTCCGCTCGACAGGTGGGTCCGGAAAGTTTTTACGAGCGTTGCAATAAACAGTTTAAGAAAGAGATACCTCATAAAGTTTCATGAAGAAAAAAAATATTTTTATGATGATGCAACCTTTGGCGATGATTTTTGGTCATTACAATATGAAAAGGATTTATTGTCAATCATCCAGAAATTGCCAACCGGTTTTCGTATTATATTTAACTTAAAGGTTATAGACGATTATGAGCATAACGAGATCGCCGAGATGTTAGGTATTTCCCTCAATACTTCAAAAACCCAGCTCAAACGCGCTAAAGCCTCGCTCAGGAAAATGTTAAAGGATTGGTGACAATGGATTACATACCGACATGACCATGGAAGCACCGGATCAACTTGAAAGAATGTTCAGGGAAAAATTCGCACACTTTGAGGCGGAAGCCCCTGCTGATGCATGGGAGAAGTTGCAGGAAAAGCTATTTCCCCCTGCCCGTTCGAAGAAGAGTAGATTTTCCATTGCAGCAAAATTGACAATGCCCGTGAACCGGTATAAGATTGCCGGGATTACCGGGATCTTTTTCATCCTGTTATTCGCTGCCCTCTATTTTTTTACTGACACCCGCTATGAGGTGACGGGAAATGCATATGCCGGCGCAGATCGTTTGTGCCGCGGCACTGCGATCCTGTTCAGGGTTGACGACCGGCAACGACCCTGGGATTCGGTAAGCTATTACCGTTCGGCGGTCATAAGCGACAACGGCTCATACCGGTTCGGTAGTGTGCAGGAGGGAAAATACCTGCTCAGGATTGAACCAGACCCGGGGACTGAACATTCAGGGAAATTCAAACCCTCATGGTACGAGATGCATCAGGACCTGGAACATTCTCAAATAATCCATGTTTACAACGATGTCGGCAAAGCCGATGTGCACCTCGTGGAACGGGAGGATTCTGGCAGGGACTGATGCCATACCCGGCAAATCTGTTTTAGGCCTCTAACAGCGATTCAATGTTGTCGGAAGCAAACCATTCGGCATAGGAGGTGGTGGTTTCTCTCAGGCGCATACTGAAAAGCGCCACATCCGGAGGAAGGATCGCCCTGATCTTTTCCGCGAAATCGAGCAGCAGGTTTTCACTGGTCGGCTGGTAGGGAAGCAACAGGATGTTGCCGAATATGCCTGAATCATCGCTGAACTCAGCTGTGTCAACTGTGTCGTGGAGCAGTAGGGCATGATCCAGCCGGTCGACCACGTGTTTTTTGATCAGCCGTTTCAGGTCTCCGAAATCCATGACCATGCCGAGTTTCGGATGGTCCTTTTCAACGATGGGAGTGCCGGTCAGGGTTACGGACAGCAAATAGGAGTGGCCATGCACATGGCGGCATGGCCCATCGTATCCTTTCAGGGCGTGGGCCGCTTCGAACCTGAACTCTTTGGTGATCCGGATGGTCTTCATGGCATGGGGTTAGTGTGTGCAAAAATACGAATTTGACGGGGAAAAGGCATCATCCATTGCTGATGACCTGCAGATGCACTCAATGGCTGGCATTCAGGCCGAAAGGTGTTCGAGAAAAATTTTCAGACCGATTCCGATCAGCATCAATCCTCCGATTCTCTCAGCCCACCGGGCAGGCAAAAAACTGATCCTTTCGCCCAGTACAGCCCCGGTCACCGAAACCAGGAAGGTAACAATCCCGATCACGAGTACAACCTGCAGGAGGTTTACCTGGATAACACCAAAGGTGATGCCTGTGATAAGGGCGTCGATACTGGTGGCAACGGCAAGACTGATCAGAATGCTGAATTTCCTGATGTCGACCTGCTTGGTTTCAGTTCCCGGAGAAAAGGATTGCCAGATCATTTTAATCCCGATGGCAGACAGGATGGCAATTGCAATCCAATGATCGAAGGATTCGACCAACGACTTGAAGCTGCTCCCGACAAGCCATCCCGCCAGGGGCATCAGACCCTGAAACAAGCCGAATATCAGCGACATTCTGAGGATGGTCCTCCATGGCATTTTTCCTGCCGATCCTAAACTGATGGCTACCGCGAAACAATCCATCGACAGACCAAATGCGATCAATAAAAGCTCAGTGAAGTTCATGCGTGCTTGATGCCTGGAGGTTGATGGGTCGGGCTGTGATTGAATTTACTGATAAATCAAACGTACTATCTGGTTAAGCCACCGGCCATCCGTTTCATCGAAGGAGGCTTTTTCCTTGCTGTCAACATCCAGAACTCCCGTCACCCGATTGTCTTTTATGAGTGGCACCACGATTTCGGACTGCGATCGTGAATCGCAGGCGATATGCCCAGGAAAAAGATGAACATCGGGAACAATGATGGTTTTTTGCTGATCGATCGCGGCCCAGCAGACCCCTTTGTGTGGTTCAAGCACCTGGCAGGCCAGCGGCCCCTGGTAGGTCCGCACGGTAAGTTCTCCCTCCCTCAGCAGGTAAAACCCTGTCCAGAAGAAATATCCCATTTTATGATGCAGAATGGCAACGATGGTGGCCATTCGTGCATCGGGGTCGATGGTTCTGGCCATCAATGGTACGATCTGACTGTAAAGTCTTGAATACCGCTGTTCCTTGTTCATCGGCAGGTATAGGTTTTAATCACTGTCATGCAACATCAAGCCCGACCGTGAAGTGTCGCATGATGGGGGCTTCGCTCACGATCCTTAATCCTTTCCTGATCGTGTCGCGGCGTTCGTATATGTTCCTGAGTGCCGTGGCCACAACATCCATATGGTTGTTGGTATACACTCTCCTGGGGATCGCGAGCCGGAGCATCTCAAGCAAAGGAAAGCGGTTTTCGCGGGTGATGGGATCACGGTCGGCCAGCAGGGCGCCGATCTCCACTCCGCGGACTCCTGATTCGCGGTAAAGTTCCACGGCCAGTGTCTGGGCGATGAACTCCTCCTTGGGCAGGTGGGGAAGAAAACGTTTGGCATCGACGAACACGGCATGTCCGCCGATCGGCTGCTGCACCGGGATACCATAGTCGAGCAGCTTCTGCCCGAGATATTCCACCTGCCTGATCCGCGTTTCAAGGTAATCGAATTCGGTGCCGTCGTAAAGCCCCTGGGCCAGCGCGTTCATGTCGCGGCCCGACATCCCGCCGTAAGTGATATACCCCTCAAAAATAATGTTGTAGACACTGGCTTTTTCATGCAGATCCTGGCTGCGCATGGCAATGAATCCACCCATGTTGACAATAGCGTCCTTTTTCGAACTCATGGTCATGGCATCGGCGTTGATGAACATGTCCCTGACGATCTCGCGGATCGTCAGGTCACGGTAACCGTGCTCGCGCAATTTGACAAAATAGGCGTTCTCGGCGAACCTGGCCGAATCGAACACCACCGGCTTTCCGTATTTGTCGGCAATCCGCCTGACATTCCTCAGGTTTTCGACCGATACCGGTTGGCCACCCGCCGAATTGTTGGTCAGGGTGATGATGATAAAGGGTACCCGCTCGTGATGCTCGTTAAGTACCTTTTCCAACTTCACCGGGTCTACATTTCCTTTGAAGGGGTGGATGACCGAGGTGTCGAACGCTTCGTCGATCGTGCAGTCGATGGCGGTGGCTTTCCTGAATTCAATATGTCCCTTGGTGGTATCGAAGTGCGAATTTCCCGGAATGATGTCGCCCTCCTTTACCAACACCGAAAATAACACATTCTCGGCGGCCCTGCCCTGGTGGGTGGGCAGAAAATATTCAAAACCAAGAATATCCGATATGGCATTCTTCATTTTAAAGTAAGAGGATGCACCGGCATAGCTCTCGTCGCCCAGCATCAGTTCGGCCCATTGACGGTCGCTCATCGCACCGGTTCCCGAATCGGTCAGAAGATCAATAAAAACCTGTTCGCTCTTCAGGCGGAACAGGTTGTATCCCGCCTCCCTGATCCACTTTTCACGCTCTTCACGGGTGCTTCTTCTGATGGGTTCAACCATCTTGATTTTAAATGATTCTGCAAAAGGTAGTTCCATCACGCGCATTTTGGAACAGCAAAGTTAGAATTTTTTTCTAACCCAACTTTTTTTATTACAGGCTTGTCAGTTTGCCAAAATTCACGTAGGTTTGCCAGTGGATAATCAGCTGTTAACAAGCTAACAACATAACCTAAAAATGGGAGGAATTTAAAGTATGACTACAACAACAGAAATGGGTTCGAAAGGGTGCCTGACCAAACTGACCGACCTGAACGGTCTGGCTGTAAAATCGGGGAAAAAGCGTCTGGCGGTTGCCGTGGCACATGATGAACATTGCCTGGAAGCAATTTGTGCCGTGGATAAAATGGGGCTGGTGGAAGCGATCCTGGTAGGAAACGAGAAAAAGATCATTGATATTGCCGGTAAATTGAAACTGGATGTCGGTGGAATGAAGATCATCAATGAGGAAGTGGACGCAAACGCGGTGAAGATCGCCGTTAAAATGGTGAGGAATAAAGAAGCCGATATCCTGATGAAGGGAAATGTTCCCACCGCGACTTTCCTGCGCGGCGTGCTCGACAAGGAGGTTGGCCTGCGGAAAGGCGATGTGCTCAGCCATTTCGCGCTATTTGAAGTACCGACATACCACAAGCTGATCGGGCTGACCGATGCCGCTATGATCCCGGCCCCCGATTTCAAGACAAAGGTGGCCCTCACATCGAATGCCGTGGAGTTCATGAACCGGCTGGGGTACGCGAAACCAAAGGTGGCGGTGCTTGCCGCGGTTGAGATGGTGAACGAGAGTATGCCCGCCACGCTCGAAGCCGCCATGCTCTCGAAAATGAGCCAGCGCGGTCAGATCAAAAATTGTATCATCGACGGTCCGCTTGCCTACGACAACGCGGTGAGCGCTGCCAGTGCTAAGCATAAGGGAATTGTTAGCGAGGTGGCGGGTGATGCCGACCTGCTGGTGGTTCCGGATATCGAAGCAGGGAATATCCTTTACAAAGCCTACGGATTCTCGGCCAATGCCAAACTTGCGGCGGTCGTTCTCGGTGCAGCGGCCCCGATCGTACTCACCTCGCGTTCCGATACGGAAGAGTCGAAACAGGCAAGCATTATCATGGCAGCAGCCATTTAATTTCCGATTGACAGGAAAGACGATGGACGAATTTTCTAATCGTTTATCGGATTTCCTGTTTTTCAATACTCCACGAGAAGTTTCAGTAAAGCCAGGATGATAATGTCTAAGAACCTGTTCATAACAAAATCGCTCACCGATCTCCTGCAGGAAGCGCATGACAACAAAGCCGGACTGAAAAAGACCCTGACAGGGCTCAATCTTACCACCCTGGGAATCGGTGCCATCATCGGTGCCGGCATCTTTGTCCTCACCGGCCAGGCTGCAGCTCAGTATGCCGGTCCCGCGATCGTGATCTCTTTTATCATTTCAGGCATTGCCTGTGCTTTCGCCGGGCTCTGTTATGCCGAGTTTGCATCGATGATCCCCATTTCAGGGAGCGCATACACATACTCCTACGCTACATTGGGCGAATTCCTGGCATGGATCATCGGGTGGGACCTGATCCTGGAGTACCTTTTTGCCGCATCCACCGTCTCGGTTGGATGGTCGGGATATGTGGTCAGTTTTCTGAAGGATTTCGGGATTTACATCCCAACCGCCCTCACGGCTGCCACAGGTACGATCCTGGTGGATGTTCCAAAACTTGGCTGGCAGGAGCTTACCGATAACCTCGCTGCAGGCTTGCTGTCGAAGGGAATTCAGGTCGATTCACTGCCCCAGGTTACGGCCATCGTGAACCTTCCGGCCATGTTCATCATTGCCCTGCTGACCATGTTGCTGGTCATTGGGATCCGTGAGTCGGCCAACTTTAACAACATTATGGTGATTGTCAAAGTTTCAGTAATCATCCTCTTCATAGCGATCGGTTTTGCCTTCGTAATGGCCGACAACTGGGATCCGTTCATACCTAAAAACACGGGCGAGTGGGGCCATTTTGGCTGGAGCGGAATCCTGCGTGGGGCCGGTGTGATCTTTTTCGCATACATTGGATTCGACGCGGTATCAACGGCGGCCCAGGAGGCGAAAAACCCCCAGCGCGACATGCCCGTCGGCATCCTGGGGTCGCTCAGCGTGTCGACCATCCTGTACATTCTTGTTGCGATCGTGCTCACGGGTATCGTCAGCTATACCACCCTGAATGTGTCGGATCCGGTTGCGGTCGGCGTCGATGCAATGGGGCAGGGCATGTTCTGGCTGCGGCCCATCGTTAAGATAGCAGCCATTGCCGGTCTGAGCTCCGTGATACTGGTCATGCTTCTCGGCCAGCCAAGGATCTTCTACTCCATGTCGCAGGACGGTCTTTTACCCCCCGTTTTTTCGAAGGTCCATCCCAGGTTCAAAACACCCTATGTGAGCACCCTCCTTACAGGGCTCGTTGCTGTTGTTCTTGCCGGTATACTGCCCATCAGTATCCTGGGCGAGCTGGTCTCCATCGGCACCCTGCTCGCGTTCACCATAGTGTGTGTAAGCATCGTGGTGTTGCGAAAGACCAGGCCGGATATCCATCGTCCGTTTAAAACACCCTTTGTTCCCGTCATCCCGATACTCGGCGCCCTGATCTGCCTGGTCCAGATGGCAGCACTTCCGCTCGACACCTGGGCGCGTTTACTGGTGTGGATGGCCCTTGGAATGGTAATCTATTTTACTTACAGTATCCACCACAGTAAGCAGAGAAAAAAAATAACTGATATAACAAACCTGTCAGAATGAAAGATATAAGGGTTCTTGCCATCAATCCGGGTTCCACTTCAACAAAAATTGCGGTTTATCAGAATACTGACCCGGTGTTCCTGAAAAACATCAAACATACCACCGAGGAACTGGCGCCCTATCCAAAGATCACCGATCAGTTCCAGTTCCGCAAGGAGATCATTCTGAAACAGCTCGCCGAAGCAGAGATCCCCCTCGAATCGATCAATGCCATTATGGGCAGGGGAGGTTTGCTGAAACCTATTCCATCGGGTGTCTACGAAGTGAATGATGCCATGATTCATGATCTTCAGAACAGTCCGTTGGGTGAGCATGCCAGTAATCTCGGGGGGATGATCGCGAAGGATCTTACTTCAGCGCTTCCCCAAGCAAAGGCCTACATCGTTGACCCGATTGTGGTCGACGAACTCGACGACATTGCTAGGATTGCAGGGCATCCTGTATTTCAGCGGGTCTCTATTTTTCATGCCCTTAACCAGAAGGCTGTTGCCCGTGAGCATGCCAAATCGATTCATAAAAAATATGAGGAGCTGAATCTCATCGTGGTGCACCTTGGTGGCGGGATCACAGTCGGGGCGCATAAAAAAGGCCGTGTGGTCGATGTGAACCAGGGCCTCGACGGTGAAGGACCCTTCACGCCGGAGCGCAGCGGAACATTGCCCGTCGGCGAACTCGTGAGGGTTTGCTATAGCGGGAAATACTCGCTGAAAGAGATGCAGAAAATGGTGAAAGGCGAAGGCGGGCTGGTAGCCTATCTCGGCACAAACAACGCCTACGAGGTGGAGAAAATGGTCGATGCCGGCGATGCGAAAGCTGAACTCATCTATCATGCCATGGCCTACCAGGTGGCAAAGGCGGTGGGAGAGATGTTTACCGTACTGAAGGGAGAAGTCGACGCGATCCTTATCACCGGTGGAATTGCCTACGATAAAGGATTTGTCAACTGGATCCAGGAGCGGGTGTACAAGCTGGCGCCCATCCACGTATATCCAGGCGAGGATGAAATGAGAGCCCTCGCCATCAACGGGCTGATGGTAGTGAAGGGGGAACTGTTGGTGAACCAGTATGTTTAACCTATTACCTTCATCATCTCCCGCACAATGTTCTCCGTTCCCATCGCGATCTCACCGATCGTCGCATCCAGCATGTAACAGGGGGTTGTAAACAGTTTCCTTTCTGGGTCAATGATCACCTCGCCATGGTTGGTCATCACCGCTTTGTTTCCCATGTTTTCCATGAACCCGGCCGAAGCAGGATCCTGCCCGGTGGTCAGGGTTGTGCCTTTGAACAGTTTGGCCAGGATGACCGGTGCTATGCACATTGCGCCGACCGGTTTACCGGCATCATACATGCCTTTGATCGCCTTCTCAACATCAGGATTCACCGTGCACGCATCCCCTTCAAACGCCCACGTGCAGAGATTTTTTGCACAGCCAAAACCACCGGGAAATATCAATGCATCACAGTCAGCGGCTTTGAATTCACTCAGGGCCTTGATATTACCCCTTGCAATCCTGGCCGATTCAACAAGCACATTGCGTTGCTCACTCATCTCAGTGCCGCTGAGATGATTTACCACATGGTGCTGCCGGATATCCGGTGCAAAACACTGATATGAGGCGCCTGCCTTCTCGATGGCCAACAGGGTGAGGACGGCTTCGTGGATCTCGGCTCCATCATAGACGCCGCATCCGGCTAATACAACTGCAAACTTCTTCATGAATCATGGGATATTGTAGTGTTTAACATCTTCTATCATGTAACAAAAATACGAAATTTTGTTATCTGAAAAACTCCCCACGTCACACATTCCACCATTCCACTATTCCACCATTCCACTATTCAACCATTCCACTATTCCACCATTCCACTATTCCACCATCCCACTATTCTACGATTCAACCATTCCTCTTGTTCCGCTCCATTTTCACTTTCATTTTTGATTTGATGGTCCCAAATAATCGAGTAAGTTTATCCACCTCTGAGCGAATCTCCTGAATTTCATCCCGGTTCAGTACGGCCACACCAATCAGATAGTCGAGCCAAAACAATGTCTCGTCACATTCCTCGGTAACAATGCAAATTTTAGCATAAAATTCTGCCTCAGATCTCGCCCGGGTTGCGGCCCTGAAGTTTGCAGCAACCGAAGACGAACAACGTATGAGCTGGTTTATCGCGGATCGCATAACGGAGGGGATTTTTTTATTTTTCAACGTTACGCCGAGTTGCACTGCCATCTCCATGGTGCGTTTCCGTATTTGATCATTGAAACAATCGGCTACCGGTAAGTGTACGTTTTTCATGCTGCAAGTTTTCCTGTTAATCGGGTTTTTTGCAAGAAGTAATACAACCGTTGGTGTTTTTTTTTGGGGGGGGTGAATGGTTGGATGGTTGGATGGTTGGATGGTTGAATGGTTGAATGGTGGAATCGTGGAATAGTGAAATGGTGGCGAGTTCGTATTAATTCCGTACTTTTGCGCCTTACTAAGTTCAATTACCCATCTTTCTCTTAACCTTTTTTAAGCAGCATGAAAAAAATCCAGATGGTTGACCTGCGCAGCCAGTATCTTCAGATAAAGCAGGAGATCGACAAGGGAATCCAGGATGTGGTTGATTCCTGTGCATTTATCAACGGACCGGCTGTTCAGGCTTTTCAGAAAGACCTTGAGCATTACCTCGGGGTGAAGCATGTCATTCCCTGTGCCAACGGTACCGATGCCCTTCAGGTTTCGATGATGGCCCTTGGCCTGCAACCGGGCGATGAGGTCATCACCACCTCCTTTACCTTCATTGCCACAGCCGAAGTGATTGCTTTGCTAAGACTCACCCCGGTGCTGGTCGACGTTGATCCCGATACCTTCAACATCGATCCGAAAGCCATTGAGAAGGCGATTACACCAAAAACCAAAGCCATTGTTCCTGTCCACCTATTTGGCCAGGCCGCTCCCATGGAGGAGATCATGGAAATAGCCCGGAAATACAACCTCTTTGTTGTTGAAGACAACTGTCAGGCCATTGGCGCCGACTACATTTTCAACGATGGTAGCCGGAAAAAGGCAGGCGCCATCGGGCACATCGGCTGTACCTCCTTCTTCCCTTCGAAAAACCTGGGTTGCTATGGTGATGGCGGTGCCATTTTCACCAATGACGACGATCTCGCGAAACAGATGCGCTCGGTGGTGAACCATGGGATGACGGTGAGGTACTATCATGACCACATCGGCGTCAATTCAAGGCTCGACAGTATCCAGGCGGCCATACTGAGGGTAAAACTTGGCCATCTCGACGAATATGCTGCAAGAAGGCGCGAAGCGGCATCAATTTACGACAATGCCTTTGCGGGTCATCCCAAACTGAAGATCCCGGTCCGCTACCCGAAGTCGAACCACGTTTTTCATCAATACACCCTTGTGACCAACGGTGTCGACCGTAAAGCGCTGATCGACCACCTGTCTTCGAAAGAGATCCCTGCCATGATCTATTACCCGGTGCCGTTACACCTGCAGAAAGCTTACGTGGATCCGCGTTACAAGCCGGGCGATTTCCCGGTGACTGAGCATCTGTCGGCCACCGTGTTTTCGCTGCCGATGCACACCGAGCTGGACCATGATCAATTAACCCATATCACCGAAAGTGTTCTTGAATTTATAAACCGGTAATATGGAGAAGGAATATTTTGCCCATGCCACGGCTGTGGTCGATGAGGGATGCACCATCGGAAAGGGAACAAAGATCTGGCATTTCACCCACATCATGAACGACTGCCTGATTGGTGAAAACTGCAACCTGGGGCAGAATGTGGTGGTCTCACCGGGTGTAGTGCTTGGGAAGAATGTAAAAGTGCAGAACAACGTATCGATCTACACCGGGGTGATCTGTGAGGATGATGTATTTCTCGGCCCTTCCATGGTTTTTACAAACGTGATCAATCCCCGGAGCCACATCCTGCGCCGCGATCAGTACCAGAAGACGCATGTAAGGCGCGGAGCCTCGATCGGAGCCAACGCGACCATCGTTTGCGGTCACGATATAGGGGAGTTCGCCTTTATCGGTGCAGGTGCGGTGGTTACCAGGGACGTTCCGGCCTATGCCCTGGTCGTGGGGAATCCCGGCAGGTTGGTGGGTTGGATGAGCGAATACGGTCACCGGCTGGCATTTGATGAAAACGGCATTGCCACATGTCCAGAAAGCGGGGAGAAGTACCGGAAGACCGGCGACGGGAAGGTTGAAAAACTCACGCGATAATATCAATGTCGATTTTTTGATTGAAACCTTATGGATAAACCCATGAATTTTGCATTGATCGGAGCGGCCGGCTATATCGCCCCGCGCCATATGAAAGCCATCAAAGAGACCGGCAACAGGCTGGTCTGCGCGCTCGATCCCTATGATGGAGTGGGGATTATGGACAGCTATTTTCCCGGGTGCGATTTTTTTATTGAACCGGAGCGTTTCGACCGGCACATGGATAAACTCAGACGATTGTCGCTGGCAAAGAAGCGCCTGGATGAGAATAAGGTCGATTTTGTGAGCATCTGTTCGCCAAACTACATGCACGATTCACACATAAGACTGGCCCTCAGGAACGATGCCAACGCCATCTGCGAGAAGCCGATCGTTCTGAATCCATGGAATCTTGACGCTCTCAAAGAAATTGAGAAAGAGTACAGGAAGAAGGTCTATACGATCCTGCAATTGCGGCTGCACCCTTCCATCAGGGCGCTGAAGGAGGAGATCAGGCAGGCTCCAGCCGGAAAGAAATACGATCTCGACCTTACCTACATCACCTCGAGGGGGAACTGGTATTACCGTTCCTGGAAAGGCGACCCGCAAAAGTCAGGCGGTATAGCCACCAACATCGGGGTTCATTTTTTCGACATGCTTTGCTGGATCTTCGGCCCGGTGAAAGTCAACAAGGTGCATGTTTTGCGCGAAAACAAAGCGGCCGGTTTTCTCCAGCTCGCGAATGCCAATATACGGTGGTTTCTCAGCATCGATTACAATGATATTCCCGAAGAGGTGAAAAAGACCAGTAAAAGGACCTTCCGGTCACTTACCCTGGGCGAACGCGAAGTGGAATTCAGCGACGGCTTCACCGACCTGCACACCGATTCTTACCGCGAGATTCTGGCAGGCAGAGGTTTCGGGTTGAACGATGCCAAACAGAGCATCAACGTGGTATACAATATCAGGAATGCCGACCTGCTGGGACTAAAGGGTGATTATCATCCTATATTAAAATCGGTCACATTGTGATATTTTGTTTTTTTGATGTATTTTCGTGCCTTCTCAAATCAGTAACCAATAATCAGGCAGATGAAAATCTTAGTGACCGGAGGCACCGGTTATATCGGCTCCCATACGGTCGTTGAACTTCAGGAAAAGGGGCACGAGGTGGTCATTGTCGATAACCTCTCCAACTCGTCCATTGACGTGTTGGAGAACATCTCAAAGATCACCGGGAAAAAACCGTTGTTCGAGAAATTCGACCTTACCGATGCCGACAGGACGGCAGCCTTTTTTCAATTGCACAACGACATCAGTGCCGTTATCCATTTTGCAGCCTTCAAGGCAGTTGGCGAATCGGTGGAACAACCCCTGATGTATTACCGCAACAACCTGGCTTCGCTGATCAATATCCTGCAGGGAATGATTGACAACGGCATTTCCGATATCGTCTTTTCCTCCTCCTGTACCGTTTACGGCCAGCCTGCGAAACTTCCGGTAAGCGAGGAGACCCCTGTACAGAAGGCAGCATCTCCATACGGCAACACCAAACAGATTTCCGAGGAGGTCATCACCGATACCAGCCTTAGCTTTAACATCCGGGCCATCCTGCTGCGCTATTTCAACCCGATCGGAGCCCATGAGACTGCCCTCATCGGTGAATTGCCGCTTGGCGTTCCCAATTGCCTGATGCCTTACATTACACAGACAGCCATTGGCAAACGCCCGTTCCTGAGGGTCTGGGGTGATGATTACAACACCCCCGATGGCACAGCCATCCGCGACTATATTCATGTGGTCGATCTGGCCAGGGCCCACGTGGTGGCGGTCGAGCGCATGGCAAACAACCGTTGCAAAAGCAAGGTGGAGGTATTCAATCTCGGCACTGGCAATGGCTTTTCGGTTATGGAGGTGATCAATTCCTTCCAGCGGTCAACGGGGATGAAATTGCCTTATGAAATCAAGGAACGCAGGCCGGGCGATGTTGAACAGATCTGGGCTGACACCGGATATGCCAACTGCGAACTGGGCTGGAAGGCAGAGAAAACCCTCGATGAGATGACGCTTTCGGCCTGGAGATGGGAGGAGGCTCTGGCACGCCGGGGAACATCACCGGCAAAATAGTGCGTATCCACGCTTCCGGAAGGAAAATGGGTCAGTTGCATGATTGCATCAGCAGGAATCAATGAAACAGAATAATTCACAATACAATCAAACATACAAAAGATGAAAACAATTCTCATCACGGGAGGTGCGGGTTTTATCGGCTCGCATGTGGTTCGCCTGTTTGTCAGGAAATATCCCGACTACAAGATCGTCAACCTTGATAACCTTACCTATGCCGGTAATCTTGCCAACCTAAGGGATGTGGAGAACGAACCCAACTATGAGTTTGTAAAGGCAGATATCACCGCCGGAGAACTGATGAAGGCGTTGTTCAGGAAACACCGGTTTGACGGGGTGATCCATCTTGCTGCCGAATCGCATGTCGACCGGTCGATTGCCAGCCCCATGGAGTTTATCTATACCAATATCGTGGGGACAGTGAATCTGCTGAATGCAGCCCGTCTGGTGTGGGAGAATGATGAAAACAAAAGGTTCTACCATATTTCCACCGATGAGGTTTTCGGATCTCTTGGCGCCACGGGGTATTTCTTTGAGGATACCGCTTACGATCCCCGCAGTCCTTATTCGGCTTCAAAGGCCAGTTCCGATCACCTTGTAAGAGCGTACTTTCACACCTATAAACTGCCCGTGGTGATTTCGAACTGTTCAAATAACTACGGACCCAATCAGTTTCCCGAGAAACTCATTCCGCTGGCCATCAACAATATAAAGAACAACAAACTCATTCCCGTTTACGGTAAGGGCGAAAACATCCGCGACTGGCTTTACGTTGAGGATCATGCTGCGGCAATCGACGCTATCTATCACAAGGGTGTCACCGGTGAGACTTACAATATCGGCGGGCACAACGAATGGAAGAACATTGACCTGATAAGGCTTTTGTGCGAGATCATGGACCGGAAGCTCAAACGTTCGGCCGGAACCTCAGCCAACCTGATCACTTTCGTGAAAGACCGAGCCGGCCATGATCTCAGGTATGCCATTAATTCGGAGAAGATTCAGAAGGAGCTGGGATGGACCCCGAGCCTGCAGTTTGAAGAGGGACTTGAAAAAACCGTAACCTGGTACCTGGCCAACGAGGAGTGGATGAAAAATATCACCTCCGGCGATTACCAGAAATATTACGAAAGCCAATACCTGAAGAGATAAAAAAAAGCCCCGCCGGACGGCGGGGCTTTTTTTTATCTCAGGCGCCTGATACAGTGACGCCCGGACCGATTTTCGCAATCAGCCCCTGGAGTACGTTGCCGGGACCAACTTCGGTGAAGTGGGTGGCCCCGTGCGCGATCATGTTTTGCACCGTCTGTGTCCAGAGTACAGGCGCTGTGAGCTGGGCCACAAGGTTTGTCCTGATTGTTTCAGGATCGGTCACCGGCTGGGCGGTGGCATTCTGGTAAACAGGGCAAACGGGAGCCTGGATGTCGGCCAGCCTGATCGCCTCGGCCAGTTCAACCCTGGCTGGTTCCATCAGCGGTGAGTGAAACGCTCCGCCGACCTTGAGCGGCAGGGCGCGACGGGCGCCGGCGGCTTTCAGTCGCTCGCAGGCGATCTCAATACCTTTGATGCTGCCTGAGATGACCAGTTGTCCGGGGCTGTTGTAATTAGCCGGAACAACCACCTCGTCGATTGACCGGCAGATCTCTTCAACCTTTGCGTCGTCGAGTCCCAGGATGGCGGCCATGGTTGAGGGTTCCGATTCACAGGCTTTCTGCATGGCCCTGGCCCTGGCAGATACCAGTCTGAGACCTTCGTCGAATGAGAGTGCTCTGGAGGCAACCAGCGCACTGAATTCTCCCAGTGAATGGCCGGCCGCCATTTCGGGCTTAAAGTTTTCGCCAAGGGTGGCGGCAAGAATGACGGAATGCAGAAAAATGGCCGGCTGCGTAACCTTGGTCTGCCTGAGGTCCTCATCGGTGCCGGTGAACATCAGGTCTGTGATCCTGAAACCGAGGATCTCGTTTGCCTTCTCGAACATCTCGCGGGCAACCGCCGAACTTTCATACAAGTCCTTGCCCATTCCCGTGAACTGGGCTCCCTGCCCCGGGAAAACATATGCTTTCATAAGAATCCGGTATTAAGTGGTTAAATTGAAGATTACCTCCAATGCGATGGCTACTTCCGGTCGCCCAGAAAACGCAGCAGAAAGATGAACAGGTTAATAAAATCAAGGTACAATGTCAGCGCACCCATGATGCTCATTTTCCGGGCGTTGTCGGCTCCGTACTCACCGGCGTTGGCGCCGATATTCTTCAGGCGTTGCACATCATAAGCTGTCAATCCGGTGAAAATGAGGACTCCGATGATGCTGATGATGTAATCCATCGTTCCGCTTTTCAGAAAGAAGTTCACGAGCATGGCGATCATCAGACCGATAAGCCCCATCATCATGATGGATCCGAATTTTGTGAGATCGGTCTTGGTGGTATACCCGGTCACCGCCATCACACCGAACATGGCCGCTGTAACGGCAAAGGTCTTGTAAACGGAGGCTGCCGTATATACGAGCAGGATAAAACTCAGGCTCATACCCATGAGGACCGAGAACGTGACAAAAAGAAGTGTCAAAATGGCAGGTGACAGTCGTTGAAAACCGAACGACATGAGCAGCACAAAACCGATCGGGGCCAGGGTAACGATCCAGCCAAGACCTGTAAGTCCGCCGGTTTCGATGTTGATCAGCGTGGTGATCAGCGATCCGTTGGTGGCAAAAAGATAGGCCGTGACGGCTGTCACAACCATGGCCAGGGTCATCCATGCAAACACCTGGGCCATGAAGGTCTTCGCAACAGCAGCAGTCTGGTTGCCCGAAGTCGTGAAGTATTGGTTATTTGATTGTTCAAACATGTTTTGATCTCCTTTTTATTTTAGGTATTAGGTATTAGGTATTAGGCATTAGGGATTAGAACGATATTCGTTTTCCGTTTTCAATTTTCAATTTTCCATTGCTCAGTGCAGTTTCTGCCCGATCAGGTGAAGGAACTCGGCGCGCGTTTTATCGCGTTCGAATGCTCCAACAAAGTCCGATGTCGTCGTGACAGAATTTTGTTTCTGAACGCCGCGCATGGCCATACACAAATGCTGTGCCTCGATGACGACTGCCACGCCAAGCGGTTTCAGTGTATCGTTGATGGCGTCCTTGATCTGCATGGTGAGCCGTTCCTGCACCTGCAAACGCCGGGCATAGATTTCCACCACCCGGGCTATTTTACTGAGACCGGTGATATATTTGTCGGGGATATAGGCCACATGAGCCTTACCGATAAACGGGACCATGTGGTGTTCGCAAAGCGAATAGATCTCGATGTCTTTTACGATCACCATCTCGCGGTAATCCTCGCGGAACTTGGCCGATAAAAGGATCTGTTTGGGATCAAGCTCGTATCCCTGGGTGAAAAACTGGATGGCTTTGGCCACCCGGAGCGGGGTTTTGAGCAAACCCTCGCGGTCGGGGTTTTCACCGATCAGCCGGAGGATCTCGCGGTAATGATTGCTAAGCTGGCTGGTGATCTCGGAGTTGTACTCCTCAACTTTTTCGTAGTTCTTTTTACTGGGTCGGGCCATTTTGATAAAAATTACTGACCATAATATTCGATGATGTTGTTTTCTGATTGTTCAAGCCTGATGCAGTGCAACCAGGCGCCAAGAGCGCGGATGTCGTCTTCAATTTCGTTCCAGATCCCGATTGCTATGTTTTCGCTCGTCGGTACTTTGCCGGCCAGGAAGTCGACCTCGAGGTTCAGGTTCTTATGGTCGACTTTTTTCAGGATCTTCTCCTCGATAAGGCGGCTGACGTGACGCAGGTGAACGATCAGGCCGGTTTTCGGATCAGGGTACCCACGGATGGTGACGAACAAAATGTAGTTGTGTCCGTGCCAGTTGGGGTTAGAACATTTGCCGAATACCTCCAGATTCTGGTCATCGCTATATTCGGGAAGGAATAAACGGTGAGCCGCGCTGAAATGTTCACGCCGGATGATATATACCATCTTTTCGTTCATAATTTACAAAGATACGGATTTTTTCCTGAAAAGATCGAACCGCAATCCCCCCCAAATTCTTAACTGGAATAAATCGTAATCGAAAAGCGCCTGGCTGAGCCTGTCAGGAACTGATTGAAGGGAGGTCTGCAAGGCTCCGCCGATAAACCATTTCCCGGAATTGTATCCCATGGCGACGCGGACTCCTGCTTTCAGCACAAACTCAAAATCGTGGTAATCGCCGGCATCGGCTTCAAAGGTGTAGAACTGCGCGGCGACGCCGGGTAGCACGGTCCCGCTGAAATACACATACTTCAGTAAAACAATGGTATAGCTGTAGCCTGGCGCGAGGCCCAGGGCAACGACGGTTCCTCCGGTAAATTGGTTACTGACCGGGATGTTGTATTGCCTGGCCAGTTCCTCGGGAATGATCCCGTGATCGGATGAGAGCCTGAAATATAAAACCGAGGGCCTTACCAGAAAGCTTCCGGCGCTTCTCTTCTGCCGTTCGTTCTGGATGAATGCGGCGCGCAATGAAAATTTCTGCGCATTATAGATCCAATAACCGGCAGCGCCGAACGAAACACTTGCCATATCGGGCATCAGGTAATAGGAGTGATCGCTGCGCTGGGGGTAACTGATGTAAAAGCCCCGGTAATTCTGATAGAACAATTCACCCGCGACCGAACGTCCAAACGCATTTACCCGGAGGTCGAGCGACGATGTCTTTCCATATAATCCGGCATTTCTCCATGGAAAAAGGTTTTCGACCGATAATCCTATTCCTAACCATTTGTAATTTGCCCCGATGCCCAGCCTGAAATCGACATTGGGCCTGTAGACAATTTTGTCGATATTGCCCGGGTTGCTCATGATCGAGGCATCCTGGAACACGGAATAAATCCGCGTGGTCAAAAGATCAGTATAATCCCCGATAAACAGGGTGTCTATTTTTGAGAGTACGGATGATGCATTTTCGCTGTTTTGTGCCAATGAAGTCTCTGCCGTAATGATCACCATGGCGACTACCATGAAAATAATCAGGACGGATAACTTCTGCATGGTTATGCACCGGTGGTTCCTGTTCCGGGCCTTTTGCTTGCACCGACAACCATCACGGTTTCAAATATGGTATAACAGAGGTAAAGCACCAGGAAGGAGATCATGAATGGAAGAGCGTCGTCCCTGTTCAGCAGCACATAACCGATCATGACCAGGAGATAAAGAACCAGTTTGGCAATGATGGTCAGCAGAAAGGTGTTGACAAACCTGATGAATTTTTTGTGCATGGAACGCAGGATGACCCAAAAGGAGAGCAGGGTACAGGCGATAAAGAAAAAAAACAGGAACGGGGTTGATGGTGAGAGGTACCCGTCTGGAATAATAAAAGCGGCACCCAGGACGATCAATCCCGCAACGGCCGAAAATATCAGCAACCGGCGTAAAAAATCGACATACAGAGATCTCATTTTAAATAATTATCAGTTAACCTATTTTTTCAGCAGGTCTTTTACCGCGTGGTAGATGGAGATGATGACGGCACCCAGTGAGAGGACGACGGTAAACAGGGGGCTGGTATCGAGCCACTGATCCAATTTCCAGCCGCCAAACACACCCAGGCAGATGATGACCAGCATCTGGATCGCGATCCCCGAATACCGGGCGTATGAGTTAAGGTTTTTGCGCGGTTCTGTTTTCATTCGGAGGGGCAGGGCTTTTGGCTTCTCTGGCCCCGGGTTGTTCCATGTTACAGGTTCCTGAAAATTTCGCCCCGGGTTCGATGGCCAGTTTGCCTGTTATAATGTCGCCGCTGAAACGGGCCGTCTCTTTCAGGGTCAGTAACTCCGTAACTTTTACGTTGGCTTTGACTTCGCCTGAAAAGTCGGCGCTCTGGCATTGTATCTCACCGTCGATTTTACCCGTCGGCCCCACCACGATTTTGCCTTTGCAATGAATGGTTCCGTTGAGCATACCATCGATACGGAAATCTCCGTTTACCTGTATCTCACCCGTCACGACAGCTCCCGGGCCCAGAATATTGATGGAGGGCATTTCCGGCTCTCTGTTTTTCGACATAGTCAACTATTTTTGAATGACATAATTTTTTTCAAAGAAACGAAGATACTGAGAAATATCTTTGTTTTTATACAGCACAGGATAATTCTCAACTGAAATAACAAAGTCGTAATATTCTCCGGCATTCTCCAGTCGCGTGAAAATATATTTACTTGCGCGGATACCGGTGAGGTAATGGATCGCCTTATCGCTGTTTTCAAAATTGTTGATGGTTACCATCTGTCTTGTTTCATCCAGCATCAGGCTGTTTACCATCAGGTTGTCCAGTCCGTGGAACTTCATGTTGTAGTCGGTCAGTTTGACTTTTAGTGCGTCCACATCAACCAGGTCGCCGTTTACGATCAAGACGTAGAAATGGAGGGCATTCGGATCGAACTTGTATAACTTCGCGCTGTTATCGACAACCCCGGTTGAATCTTGTCCCGGAGCAGTGCCGGGTGCAGCCGGGCCGCTCACGCCCAAAAATGCAAGGACATTCTCGGCCATCGGTTTCACCTTGCTGTTCGGATAATTCCTGATGACATTGTTCATGGCCACCACGAGTGAATCGACGATTTCTATCTTTCCGAGCGCCAGCGCCCGCAGATAATCGAATTTAGGCATAAAGGCGGTATCGCTTCTGAACTTGGTCCGGGCAATATCGGCATTGTTGATCACCAGGTAATACTGCTGGTTGGTGAAGGCTTTGTAGGTATCGTTGTAAAGGACGGAGGCTTCCGATTGCCTTGCATTGATCTCCTTGTAGTAGTTCGGATTGACCAGTAATCGGGCATAGTCACTTTCAGGGTAATTTGTCAGGATATAATTCCGGTACTGATCACTTTTAGGCTGGTTCTGCAACTCTTTGTAAAGGATGCATAACTCGTAGGCCGTCTGAACTTTGAATTTGTTTTCAGGAAACCGCTCGAGCAACTCTTCAAAGGTAAGGGTTGAATTTCCGTAATCGCCAAGTCCGTCGACATAAATAAAACCAGCGTTGTAATAAGCCTGAATGATCAGGTCGTTGGATGCAGCTATTTTTTCGGGCGTCATCGGAAGGTCTTTCAGGTAGAATGCACGCTCCTTGGGATCCTTGGATTTGGCCAGATCCTTTTGTGAAAATTTCACAGTATCGCCGGGGAGCAGAGGCATGGTGTCGGTCACTTCGGGCTCGCTCGCAAACGTAACCAGGTTTTTATCGGTAAGGAACCAATTGTCTTCGAATTTCCTACGTCCCCATTTCCTGATAAACGAGGTAAAACCGTTCGACATGGTGGAAGGATTGTAGAAATACCATCTTCCCTCTTTTGACATGCTGCTGCTCTGCGGATCCTGGTTGTTCAGCTGCCCGAAAAAGTTCCTGTTCTCAGCCTTTTCCATCTCCTCCATGCGTTTCCGGGTCTCTTCGGCGAGGATCCTGCCGATGATCACATCGATCACTTTATTCCGGTCCTCTTCACTCATGGCGGCCAGCCGTTGCAGGCTGTCCTGAAGGTGTATGACCTGCAGGTTTTTCACCAGGTCGGTCAGGGTGGCGGTCTTCTTTGAGAGTTCCTTGTAATTCGGATAATCCTTCGGCAGGAATTGCAGGGTGCTGTCGTAATAGGCCTGTGCGATCTCATAATTCTGGTTCCCGAAGAAAATGTCGGCTAACTCGAGAGAGGAGATGGCTTTCTGGTAGTTGTTTGTCCGGCTTGTGCTGACCGACAACTTATAGTAATCGATGGCCGTCGCCGTGTCGGCATCCTTCATGGCAATATGGGCCAGGGCGAAATATATCTGGTCCTGAAAATCCTTGTTTTTTTCATCCTTCAGCATGCGACTGAGCTTTTTCACAATGAATTCGCGGTCGCCCTTCTCCGAATCATAACACTGTGCAAGGTTGATCTTTGCATTGAACTCCATGTCGTACGAGGGTGCTTTCTTGATCACCGCGGTGTACATCCTTGCGGCGCCATCGAGATCGCCATTGAGTTGGTATATCTGCCCGAGGATAAACTGTACCCTTGTTTTCAACTCCCCCGACACATTCAGTTCAAGTGCCCTCAGCAGGTAAGGTACGGCGGTGTTGTAATTTTTCTGGAGTATGTAAGCCTGTGCATACAACAGGTTGACCTCTGTCTCAAAATCCTGGGGAGCCTCTCCCTTGTTGATCTTGCTGAGCAGCATGTCGAGCATGGGTTCGGCCCGGTTGAAATCGAAAAGCTGGATGTTCGATTTGGCCTGCCATAACATGGCTTCGTACTTGATTTCGTTGTAGTTGTATGTCTTTATGATAAACTCGAAGGTGCGCCTGGCCATCGGGTAGTCCTGCTTGTAAAAATAACTCTGGCCGATCAGCATGTAACTGTCGTCGATCCAACGCACATACTCGCGCTTGCTGAAGGTCATGGAATGTTTGTTGATTGCCTTCGACGCCTTCTTGATGGCCACATCTGTATACTGGGCCAATTTGGCGGCGCTGGTTCGGTCGCCGTAATTGAATACTGGCAGTACAATGGCGTAATTATCTTTGATGGATTCCTTGTAATCCTTCAGCCCCTGCCGCAGGTTGTCCATCCCGTTCCAGTAAACATTGTAGTGCGAGGTGAGGTTGTGGTAGGCGCGCCGTGTAAAGGTGTTTTTCTTGGTCGAGCAGGAGGAAAGCAGGATCAGTCCGGTTATAATGACGATCCAGGGGATCCGCGGAAATATCTTCGTTGATCTCAAAATTGTAATGCCGTTAATATTCTACTAACTATAATTTTACAAAATTATTTTAATTTTTTGAATTAGCCCGGCCCCCTGGCGAAGATTTGTGGCATGATATAATTTTCCGATATTTGCAGCGTTTTCAGAATCAGGCATAACGCACCCAATTGGCAGTGAAGGAAAAAAAACGTCGGTGGAGGGATAAGTGGCGCAGCAAGTACCGTCTTGTCTTCATGACTGACGACACCCTGGAGGAAAGATTCACCTTCAGGCTGTCGCGAATGAATGTTTTTGTGGCCCTCGGAACCCTGACCATTATTCTCATTTTCCTCACCACGATCCTGATCGCCTTCACCCCTTTACGCGAATACATACCTGGTTACACGAATGTAGGGCTCACCCGGCGTCTATACACGCTTCAGCGAAAAACCGATTCCATCGAGCGCGATCTGATTCGGAAGGACCAGTTTATCGCAAGCATCAAGACGGTGATCAGCGGTGGTGACCTGCCCGGCGAAACAGCCATGACGCGTGATACCATGAAACGTTATAACAATGTTAAGCTGAAACGGTCGCCTGAGGATTCAATGCTGAGGCTTGAAATCGAGAATCAGACAAAATACAGCCTTTACAGGCTTGAAGGCCGCGACCAGTCAAGGCAACAGAAAACCACGCTGGGGGGTATGTTGTTCTTTACGCCCATCAAGGGTATCGTCACCAGCCAGTTTGACCCGGGGATCAAGCATTTTGGGATCGATATCGTTACCAGGCAGAATGAGGCTGTCAAGGCAGTCCTCGACGGCACGGTCATCCTGAGCAACTGGACCGTTGAGACAGGCTACGTCATTCTCCTACTCCACTCGCAGAACATCGTATCGGTTTACAAACACAATTCTGCCCTGCTCAAAAAGACGGGCGATTTTGTGAAAGCCGGCGAGCCCGTGGCCATCGTGGGCCAAACCGGTGAACTTTCCAGCGGACCGCACCTTCATTTTGAGTTGTGGAGCGACGGCAACCCGGTGAATCCCAAAGATTATATAATATTCTGAACTGGCCGGTATTGAAAAAAAGGATCGCCATATTAGGTTCGACCGGAAGTATCGGTACCCAGGCTCTCGACATCGTACGCCTTCACCCGGATATGTTCACTGTTGAAGTGATCACTGCCCGGTCGAACTGTGATCTGCTGATCCGGCAGGCGATTGAATTTCAGCCGAATGCCATCGTGATCGGGAATAATTCCTGCTACGGCAAGGTGGCGGATGCCCTGCGTGCATATCCCGTAAAAGTTTTTTCAGGTGATGAATCAATCGCCCAGATCGTGGAAATGGACAGCATTGACCTTGTCCTGGTGGCAATGGTTGGATATGCCGGACTTAAACCCACCCTCAGGGCTATTGAATCGGGGAAACAGATCGCCCTGGCCAACAAGGAAAGCCTGGTGGTGGCCGGCGACCTGGTTATGTCGGCGGCCCGAGCCCGGCGGGTCATGGTGATTCCTGTTGATTCGGAACATTCCGCCATTTTCCAGTGCCTGTCCGGCGAAATGAACCACTCTGTCGAAAAGATCATTCTCACCGCTTCCGGAGGTCCATTCAGAGGAATGCAGCGCGAACACCTGGCCCAGGTGACCAGGGAGGCCGCGCTCCGGCATCCAAACTGGACCATGGGTCACAAGATCACCATCGATTCAGCTTCACTTATGAACAAAGGGCTCGAAGTGATCGAAGCCAGCTGGTTATTTGGCCTCAAAGCCAGCCAGATCGACGTGGTAATCCATCCGCAGTCGATCATTCATTCCATGGTCCAGTTTGTCGATGGCTCTATAAAGGCACAGATGGGACTGCCCGATATGAAGTTACCCATTCTTTATGCCATGGGTTACCCTGCCAGGGTGGCTTCGGATATGCCTCGCTTCGACTTTACCCGGTATCCGCAACTGACCTTTGAACCGCCCGACAGGGATTTGTTCCGTAGTCTCACACTGGCCTATCGCGCCCTTGATAGAGGAGGCAACACCCCCTGCGTGATGAATGCCGCCAACGAGGTGGCGGTTGAATCGTTTCTGAACGACAGGATATCGTTCCTGGCCATCCCCGAGGTAATCGAACACTGCATGGTTACCGCACCTTTTATCGGCAAACCCGGTTATACCGATTATGTGGAAACCCACCAGGAGACCCTTGTACGTGCCAGGGAATTCATTCACAAAGTAAAACGTTAAAAACAATTATCTGTACAGATGGAAATCTTTATCAAAATAGTACAATTGCTGCTCAGCCTCTCCATTCTTGTTATTTTTCATGAATTGGGCCATTATCTTGCAGCCAGGATCTTTAAAACAAGAGTAGAAAAATTCTACCTCTTTTTCGACCCATGGTTCTCGCTGTTTAAATTTAAAAAAGGAGAAACTGAATACGGAGTGGGATGGATCCCACTGGGGGGTTATGTAAAAATATCCGGCATGATCGATGAATCGATGGACCGTGAACAGATGAAGCAGCCGCCACAGCCATGGGAATTCAGGTCGAAACCTGCCTGGCAGCGGTTGATCATCATGCTCGGAGGGGTTACCGTCAACGTATTGCTCGCGGTGGCTATTTATATCGTCATGCTTATGGCCTGGGGTGAACAGTACCTGCCGGCATCCGAGGTGAAATTCGGCATTACCGTCGACTCACTGGGATACGAGATGGGCCTGCGTAACGGCGACCGGATCTTATCGGTCGATCATAAACCGGTAGATGATTTTGCTTCCATTCCGAAGACGATCATTCTTGATGAGGCCAAAACCGTTCAGGTGATACGCAATGGTGAAAAGACCAACATTCACGTTCCATCAGGGTTCATTGCCAAACTGATCAAACATAAGTCGCCCGACTTCATTACTGTGCGTTTCCCGTTTGAAGCCGGCAGGTTTGCCCCGGGTTCACCCGCCGAGGCGGCCGGTATAAAGATCGATGACCATATTATCGGCATCAACGATTCTCTCTATTCCTTTTTCGATGAATTCAGAGCAGCCATTCAGAAATTCAGGAACCAGCAGGTCAGTATAAAGGTGGTCAGGTCGGGCGATACGCTTGCGTTGCCGGTGCAGGTTCCCGAGGCCGGATTGATCGGCATCTATCCCAAGGGGCCATCCAATTATTTCAAATTAAGCGAGAAATCGTACACTCTTTTCTCCGCCATTCCGGCCGGCATTGTTAAGACCTTCGACGGCGCCTGGAACTACATAAGATCGATCAAACTGCTCTTTTCGCAGGACAAAGCCTATGAATCGGTTGGAGGATTCATTACCATCGGCAGCATCTTTCCTTCAACCTGGGATTGGGCCGCTTTCTGGTCGCTCACGGCGTTCCTGTCCATCATGCTGGCCATCCTGAATATCCTTCCTATCCCGGCCCTCGACGGAGGACATGTGATGTTTCTCTTCTATGAGATCATCTTCCGCCGCAAACCCAGCGACAAGTTTATGGAGTATGCCCAGATCGTTGGGATGGTCATCCTGTTCGGGCTGCTGATCTTTGCCAACGGGCAGGACATCATGAAGCTTTTCAGGTAGGACGATGTCGTGACAGGTGACGCGTGACGGGGAATGAAATGAGTGAATGAGTGAATGAGTGAATGAGTGAATTGCTTACCTGCTCACCCGTTCACCGGTTTACCAAATGATTGACTGATTGATCTTTCCCTAATCGCTATTCGCTAATCACTAATCCCTGATTTTGAATTTTGACAATTGAACTTTGAAGTTAATTACTGCTCCGTCACCTTCTCCTTCAGCGATTTAAATCCTTCGCCAAGAATCTCCGTGGCATCGGTTACTGTCAGGAATGCTTTCGGATCGATCTGATGGACATATTCTTCAAGCAATGCCAGTTCCCTGCGGCTTACCACGGTGAAAATAATCCGCCGTTCGGCCATGTTGTACATGCCTTTACCATCAATGTAAGTGCCGCCGCGGTTAAGGTTGTTGATGATTTTGTCGCGGATTTCCTCATGCTTGTCGGAGATAATGAACAGGCTTTTGTCGTAACTGACTCCCTCCAGCACCACGTCGATCACTTTGCCTGTCACGAAGATGACGATCCAGCTGTAGAGCGGAATTTTCCAATCCTGGAATACCAGAAGGCCGATCAGCACGATGGCCGAATCGACATAGATCATCAGCATGCCCAGTGGCATGCGGGTGTATTTCGCAATGATCATGGCCACGATGTCGCTCCCTCCCGAGGTCGCCTTCGACTTGAAGATCAGGCCCAGCCCCAATCCTGCCATCACACCTCCGAAAAGTGATGACAAGAGGGCATCGCCTTCAACCAGGGGTTCGAACCCCCAGAAATAGGTCAGGGTATCGGTAAAGATGGCTGTAAGAGAGAAACCAAGAACGGTTTTAAAACCGAACCGGGGGCCCAGGAATTTAATGCCGAGCAGGGTCAGCGGTATATCGAAGCAAAGGGCTACGAGACCCACCGGTGTTCCAAACATGTAATGAAGCACGATGGAGATGCCGTACACACCTCCGGGTACAATTTTATAAGGGGTGATGAAGAGGACAAATCCTGCTGCGAGGATAAAGGCTCCCGTGATGATAAAACTGTAAGAGAGAAACCATTTTCTGGTAAACGGTTTTTCCTTGAGGATGAAAAATGCCATAAGGGTTGAATTTAATGGTGCAAAGTTATTTTTTTACCGCACAATCCCGGCCCTTAAACTGCGTTATCAAACAAACAATTTGCAGGCTAAATGGTTGTAATAAGAAAAAATACTGTACTTTTATCCCGTTTTTTTGTTCAACCCGACAATTTGTTGCCGACATTGCTTAAACGCAAGACTATTTCCGCTGCCAGAGTGCTTTTCAGAACACTCCCGGTCTTATTTTTTCTTGGTCTGTCATTGGCAGGCTTCACGCAGCAGCCAACGCTGATAACCCATTACATGTTCAACAACATGGCGATCAACCCGGCGTTTGCAGGAAGCAGCGGGGGTATCTGTGCCACCGGCCTGGTCAGGCAGCAATGGATGGGCTTCAAGGATCCGGACGGATCAAAGACCGCACCCCAGACCTACCTGTTGTCGGTTGATTCTCCTATCAGGGTCCTTCATGGCGGGGTGGGCGGCGTGCTTTACCAGGATCAACTGGGTTTTTTCAAGGAGATCGCATTGAAACTCGGTTATGCTTACCGGATGGAGGCCTGGAACGGTGATCTTTCGTTTGGTATTCAGGGCAGCCTTCAGAATGGTACCTTCGACTTTTCGAAGTTCGATCTGGGTCAGGGCGCCGGCAACCTTGGCGAAGACCCTGTGCTGCGCGAGATGAACGGCAAGACATCCGACATGGCGATCGATATGGGCCTGGGCGTGTTTTACAGGGTTCCCGACCAGTACTATGTTGGATTATCCGCCTCCAATCTGTTACAGTCGAAATCGAAAAATATCTCATACCAGGGCAGGAGGACCTTCTACCTGGCAGGAGGTTATGAATGGATGATCCCCAATCACCCCGCCTTTGAACTGCTTCCTTCGGTGCTGTTCATGTACGACGGGGGGGCTTTCCAGTTCAATGCCTCCGCGTTGCTTATGTACAATAACAAGTTTTATGGCGGCCTTGGATACCGGCTCCAGGATGCAGTGTCGGTGCTCGCCGGCATGTTCATCAAAGGTTTTCATGTAGGTCTTTCTTACGACATCAGTACATCTGCCCTTACAAAGTATAACAGCGGAGGGTTGGAAGTTATGTTGAGTTACTGTTTCAAAATAGACATGGATAAATACAGGAAAAGTTACCGGAACACCCGTTTCTTGTAAAAGAAAAAATGTAATTTTGCCGTTTATTTCGAAAAACACCTGGTTTAATATAATATAATTCAATAGGTAGCGTTATTTTTCATCCATTAATCGGCCAAAAAATGAAAAAACTGCTCATTTATTCAGCCCTTCTCGTTTTTCTGGGAAGCTGCAGCAACTCAGGAAGTGGTGAGCTTACGGGAGTTAAAAACCGAAAGCGATACTACACGCCGGACCCCTTTGGCATGGTTTACGTTCCCATGGGATCATACACCATGGGTGTCAGTGATGAAGATATGCCCTACGCACAGCTGAACAATCCGAAAACAGTGACTGTTCAGGCATTTTACATGGATCAGACCGAGATAACGAACAATGAATACCGTCAGTTCGTTTACTGGGTCAGAGATTCGATCGCACGCCGGATACTTGGTGAGACAAAGCCGGAGCTTTACTTTATTACCGAGAACAAAAAAACCGGAGAACAATTTGATCCTCCTTTCCTGAACTGGGAAACAAAGCTGGAGTGGAATTCTGAAGAACAGGATGTACGGGATGCCCTTGCCCAGATGTACCTTCCTGAAAACGAGCGATATTTCAGAAGAAAAGAGATTGATACCCGCAAACTTTACTTTGAGTACTATTTTGTCGACCTAAAGGCCGCATCCCGTAAAGATTATGCCGCCCAGCCGGATCCCAAGGAAGCTGGTCTGGCCAACCGCCCCCAGGGCCTGAAGGACCGGTCGGTTTATGTCCGCAAAGAGGTGATCAACGTTTACCCCGACACCCTCTGCTGGATTCATGACTATACCTATTCTTTCAATGACCCGAGTACAGAGAAATACTTCTGGCATCCGGCCTACGACAACTACCCTGTGGTAGGTGTGAACTGGAAGCAGGCCAATGCCTTCTGCATCTGGCGTACCCAGCTCAAAAACAGTTTTCTGTATGGCAAGAAGGGTGAGACCTTTATCAGCGATTTCCGCCTGCCCACCGAAGGTGAATGGGAATGGGCCGCCCGCGGAGGCTACGATGGCAACCCCTATCCATGGGGAGGCCCTTACACCAGGAACGACAAAGGGTGTTTCCTGGCCAACTTCAAACCGATGCGTGGTGATTACATTGCCGACGGAGGTGCCACCACGGTAATCGTTGCCCATTATCCGGCCAATGATTACGGATTGTACGATATGGCTGGAAATGTGGCCGAATGGACGGTAACAGCCTTTCATCCCTCTTCCTACAACTTCTCCTGGGACCTCAACCCCGATTACAAGTACAATGCTAAAGACACTGATCCGCCTGCCCTTAAACGCAAGGTCACCCGCGGAGGCTCATGGAAGGATGTAGCCTATTTCCTGAGGGTCAGCACCCGTTCCTATGAGTATCAGGACACTTCCAAATGCTATGTCGGTTTCCGCTGCGTGCAGAGCTACCTGGGCCGCCAGCGCGATGACAACCCGTCGAGAGCTTCCAAAGTCTACAGATAATCTAACTAACTCAATCTTCCTTCTTTAACCAACATTAATTTTAATCCTATGGCTTTACTGGATTTTGTAAAAACAAAGAGTTACAAAAACTTCATGTCCAAACTTTATGGATGGGGCGCTGCTGTGGTTATCATTGGTGCGTTGTTCAAGATCAACCACTATACCGGTGCCGACATCATGCTTATCATTGGTTTGGGAACAGAATCGATCATCTTCTTCTTCTCCGCCTTTGAGCCGCCCCATGTTGAACCCGACTGGAGCCTTGTTTACCCGCAACTGGCCGGAATTTACCACGGAGATGAAATCGATTCCTCAAAAGCTTTTACAACAAAAGATACAGTTACCCAGGAGCTCGACAAAATGCTCGAAAAGGCAAAGATAGGACCTGAATTGATTCAAAGCTTGGGAACCGGATTGAAAAGTCTCACGGATACCACCTCAAAACTTTCCAACGTGGCCGATGCTTCAGTGGCCAGCGACAAATACGTCAACGCGATGAAAACTGCCACCGATTCGGCCTCAGTTCTCAATGAATCGTATAAAAAGACGGCCAATTCGTTGGAACAGAACGTAAAAGCATCCGAAGAACAATTGTCGCACATCAAATCAACATCGCAGAGCGCCGCATCCCTGTCAACCATGTTCTCGCAGGTTAGTGAGTCATTAAAGGAGGATGTGAAGGCCAACAAGGCATTTACAGAAAGTATGTCCAACGTGACCTCATCAGCCCAGAAATTCATCGAGCGGTATAACGAGTCGGCCTCCATGCTTTCGAAGGCAGCCGAAACCCTCAATGCAACGGCAACCGGCGGTGCAAACTATAACAAGGAGTTACAACGTGTATCAAATAACCTTTCAGCACTGAATGCCCTGTATGAACTTCACCTGCAAAGCGCCAACCAGCAGATGGAGAACACCAACAAGTTTAACACGGTGCTGAATAAATTCTCATCGAACCTGAATGAATCGATGACCAACGCCGACAAATTCAGGGTCGAGGTCGAGAATCTGACCAGGAACATTGCTGCCCTTAACAAGGTTTACGGCAATATGCTGACTGCAATGAGCATCGGAGGTAAATAAATTTGTTCACTTGTAAATCAAACATCTAAATGGCTGGATATAAAGAGACACCGAGGCAAAAGATGATCGGGATGATGTATCTCGTGTTGACTGCATTGCTCGCACTGAACGTCTCGAAAGAAATCCTGGATGCTTTTCTGGTGGTGAATGAAGGAATGGAAACCACCAATTCGAACTTTTCCAAGAAACTGGAGAACACTTACGATAAGTTCAAGATCCAATACCAGTTGAACCCAAACAAGGTAGGCCCGTATTGGGAAAAAGCACAGCAAGCCCACCAATTGTCAGAAAAACTCGCAAACTATATCGACAGTATCAAGTGGGTGGTCATCATGCGTACCGACAAACTGGAGAATCTCGAAGCTGCAAAGAAGCTGAACCTCCGCGATGCCAAGCGTAAGGATAATTACGACACTCCGACACGTTATTTCATCGGCAGTTCAACGGACGGCTCAGCCGGCGAGGCCAAAATTCTGCGCGAAAAGATCGAAGCATATAAAAAACAGATGCTGGAACTGGTCGATCCCAAGTTCAGGGGGGCCATAAAAATGGGGATGGACACTGAGGGGCCTTTTTACGACAGGGATGGGCAGAAACAGAACTGGGAGATGCACAACTTCTACCGGACCATCCTCGCGGCAACGGTTACCATATTAAATAAAACCAAAGCCGAGGTCTACAATGCCGAGTTTGATGTCGTGAACCACCTCTATAGTTCTATTGATGCGTTAAACTTCAAGTTCGACCGAATCCAGGCAAAGGTGATCCCCAAAAGCAGTTATGTGTTTCTTGGTGAGGAATACCAGGCTGAAATCCTTGTTGGGGCCTATGATACCAAACAGAACCCGATGGTGCGCTATGCCCTTGGTTCAGACACACTCACACCCGGTAGCTTTAAAAATGCCACCCCGCTCGAAGGATCCGAAGGTGTTGTTACCCTCAAGCTCGGAGGATCTTCTGAAGGACTGAAGAAATTTGCCGGCATCATCAAGGTTGTCAGCCCGCTCGGCGATACCATGTCTTTTCATTTCCATGATGAATTCATCGTGGCCAAGCCTGCAATCACTATTTCACCGAGCAAGATGAATGTATTCTATATCGGTGTCGATAACCCGGTTGAGATCAGTGTACCAGGAAGCCCGGAAAAGATTCTGCCGACCATCTCCACCGGATCCATCCGTGCCGAAGGTCCATCATGGGTTGTTTCCAATCTTACCGCATCAGGAGCCCGCGAGGCTGTCATAACGGTTAATGCCGTATTCTCGGGAAAGACCAAAAGCATGGGAGCCTATAAATTCAGGCTGAAGACGGTTCCTGACCCCCTGGTCAAAATAGCCGGTAAAAACGAGGGATTTATCTCGAAAAGCCTGTTACTTGCCAGCCCCTATCTCGTACCGGAAATGCCACCGGGATTTGATTTCGACCTGAAATACACTGTCACCTCGTTTGTGTTCTCCACTTCTACCGCCGCCGGTGAAGGCAGCGATGTAAAGATCCAGGGAAACAGGCTCACCCCTGAGATTCTTAAAACCATCAACAATGCACGCCGCGGACAAAGGATTTGGTTCGACGACATTTACGTCAAAGGACCCGACGGAAGCCGTAAAGTGAATCTGAGCCTGAGTTTAAAACTGAACTAAGCAAAACGTTAAGGAGGTAATATGAAAAAGTCATTTTTCCTCGGTTTGTTCCTGACCGTTTTCCTCGGCGGAATTAACCTGACGTCCTCTGCGCAGGTCCTCGAAGGTCCTCCCAGGGATGGCGTCTACGACAAATCGGCCATTACCCAGGTCCAGCCCATCCCTTACCCTTATCTGCGGGAGGCTGACATTACCTGGACCCGGCGGATCTGGCGGGTGATCGACATGCGGGAAAAAATGAACCAGCCCTTCTATTTTCCCGAAAGACCCCAGAATAACTGGCGCAGTTTCGTGCAGATCATCATGGATGGCCTGAAAGAGGGAACCATCACGGCTTATTCTCCAGAAACCGACCAGTTTCTGGTTCCGCTCAACTACAAGGAACTTCTCGACCGGCTGGAGAGATCGGATTCAGTCAGGCTCCCCAGACCCGATAACCCCGATATTCTATACGATACGGTTATTAAGACCGAATTCGATCCGGCCAACGTGAAGAAGATCAAGGTAAAGGAAGATTTCTATTTCGACCGCCAGCGTTCGGTCGTTGAAGTAAGAATACTGGGAATATGCCCGGTTGTGGATGAAATCGATAAAACCACCGGTGAAAAACGGTTTGAAAAGAACCTCTTCTGGATATACTTCCCCGAATGCAGGAATCTTTTTGCCAAGAATGAAATGTTTAACCTCAAGAACGGATCGGCCGGCCGAATGACCTACGACGATGTATTCATGAAACGGATGTTTGCCAGCTACATTTACAAAGAGGAAAACGTGTACGACCGTTCCATCAACGAATACTCCACCGGGGTGGATGCCCTGCTTGAAGCGGAGAACGCCAAGAACTCACTCTTCGAATTTGAATCCAATCTTTGGGAGTATTAAGAAACCTGGACATGCCAATGAAAAACTCCCCGGAAGGGGAGTTTTTTTTTGCCCGGCCCGAAATTCTCCTAATTTTGTGTGAATCCATTTTCATCTGATGATTCCAGGGACATTTGCCGAAACACCCATCGAATATCTCAAAGGTGTCGGGCCTGCCAGGGCCGGCGTGCTGAAATCGGAACTTGGCATCGGCACCTTCGGCGAACTTCTTACCCTTTTCCCATTCCGTTATGTTGACCGGAGCAGGTTTTACCTGATCGCCCAAATTCGCGACGATTCCACCTACATTCAGTTACGTGCAAAAGTGGTCAGGAAACAGACGGTAGGTGCGCAGCGTAACCAGCGGCTGATCGTGACCGTGTCGGACCAGAGCGGTGAAATTGACCTGGTATGGTTTCAGGGCATCAGCTGGATCACCGATAAACTGATACCCGGCAAGGAGTATATCGTTTTCGGCAAGCCGGCATGGTATAAGGGCGAACTGAATATTCCCCATCCTGAAACAGAATTGCCCTCCGATACACCGCTTCCGCTGAATGAAGTGATCAGGCCCATTTATAACTCCACCGAAAAACTTAAGGCCAAAGGGCTCGACTATAAAGGGCTCGGCAAAATCGTAAGGAACCTGCTGCTGCATGAAAAGTTTCAGGTGCCTGAAAATATAACGGCAGACTTGCTGCACCGGCTAAGACTTATTGGCCGACAGGATGCGTTTATCAATATCCATTTTCCGCAAAGCCCCGATCTTCTTAAAAAGGCACAGGCGCGGCTCAAGTTTGAGGAGTTATTCTTCATCCAGCTGCGTCTGCTGAAACAGCGTTCAGGTCGTCAAAGGAAAAGGGAAGGTCATCGGTTTACAAAGGTAGGCGATCATGTCAATAAATTTTACCATCATCACCTCACCTTCGAGCTGACCAACGCCCAGAAACGGGTCATCCGCGAAATAAGAGCCGATCTGGGATCGGGGATCCAGATGAACCGGTTGCTTCAGGGTGATGTGGGGAGCGGTAAAACGCTGGTCGCTCTCATGATCCTGTTGATCGCGCTGGATAACGATTTTCAGGGTTGCCTGATGGCCCCGACCGAGATTCTGGCCCGGCAGCATTTTAACAACATTTCGCGGATGCTGGCCGGGCTCGATGTGGAGGTAAGGGTGCTGACCGGCTCAACCCGGGGACCTGAAAGGAAAGCGATACTGGAGGGGATAAAGAGCGGGGATGTCAAAATACTGATTGGCACCCATGCGCTGCTCGAGGAGAACGTTCAGTTCAGACGGCTGGGACTTGTGGTAATAGATGAACAGCACCGTTTCGGTGTGGCCCAGCGGGCCAGGCTCTGGGAAAAAAATGTGGTCGCCCCTCATGTCCTCGTTATGACCGCCACACCCATCCCCCGTACCCTGGCCATGACCCTTTACGGGGACCTTGACACATCGGTGCTCGATGAACTCCCTCCCGGCAGGAAACCGGTGCTTACCAGGCACGTGTACGATACCAGCCAGCAAAAGGTGTTCAATTTTATACGCGGTAAGATCGGCGAAGGCCGGCAGGTTTATTTTGTTTACCCGCTGATACAGGAGTCGGAGACACTCGACCTGAAGAACCTCGGGGATGGCTTTGAAACGATCAGGAAGGAATTTCCGGCCCCGGCCTATTCGGTTGGAATGATGCACGGCAGGATGAAGCAGCAGGACAAGGATGAGGTGATGAGGCTGTTCCTGGAAAGAAAAATACAGATCCTGGTGTCGACCACAGTGATCGAAGTGGGAGTTGATGTTCCCAACGCATCGGTGATGGTTATCGAAAACGCCGAACGTTTCGGTTTATCGCAGCTGCACCAGCTCAGGGGAAGGGTGGGGCGCGGCAGCGACCAGTCCTATTGCATCCTGATGAGCCGGTACGAGCTTTCGGCTGAAGCGAGGAAGCGGATTTCGACCATGGTCAAAACCAACGACGGATTTGAAATTGCCGAGACCGACCTGCAGCTCCGGGGGCCGGGCGATCTGCAGGGCACACAGCAGAGCGGCATCCTCGACCTCAAAATTGCTGATATCGTCAAAGATGAGAAGTTCGTAAAAGTGACGCGTCAGATTGCCTCGGAAATCATCATGGAGGATCCCGATCTTACCCTGCCCAGGAATGACATTCTGGCACGTCATCTCGCCCTGATTGACCGGAAGCAACAAAATTGGGGTCTCATCTCCTAGTTGTTTTGGTTTTATTCCTACCTTTGTTTCTTAATTTAACCATACGATGAAGGTTTCTTACAATTGGCTCAGGAACTATCTGGATCAGTGTCCCGGACCTGACAAGGTGGCGGAGATGCTTACCGGGTGCGGTCTTGAAATAGAGGGGATGGAGGTGTTCCATTCGGTGAAAGGCGGACTCAGGGGCTGTGTGGTAGGTGAAGTGATGACCTGCGAACGTCACCCGAATTCCGATCACCTGAGCCTGACCACGGTAAGCACGGGAGCCCCGGAGACCCTAAGGGTCGTTTGCGGTGCATCCAACGTAGCGGCCGGTCAAAAGGTTATCGTTGCAACGGTCGGTACCCGGCTTTTTTTTCACGATAAGGAGATCGTCATTCAGAAAAGCAAAATCCGCGGTGAGCCGTCCGAAGGAATGATCTGCGCAGAAGATGAACTTGGGATTGGGACATCACACGATGGCATCCTGGTGTTACCCGACCATGCAAAACCCGGAACCCCTGCTTCCGAATGGTTCAATATTGAGGAAGATGTAGTGTTTACGATTGGCCTCACGCCCAACCGTGTCGATGCCGCCTCGCATACCGGTGTTGCCCGCGACCTGGTCGCCGTTATCAACAACTTCGGCAGGCATGAGATCGACGCGGCAAAGAAGATTTACTTAAAACTCCCGGATGTCAGCGGCTTTGAAACGGGCGATAATTCCCGCAGGATCGGTGTTGTTATTGAGGATCCGCTGGCATGCCGGAGATATTCCGGAGTTACCATCAGTGGAATAACGGTTGCGGAATCGCCGGCCTGGCTTAAAAACCGCCTCCTGTCCATCGGCCTGACTCCGATCAACAACATTGTGGATATCACCAACTTCGTGCTTATGGAGTTGGGTCAGCCGCTGCACGCTTTCGATTGCGCACAGATCACCGGTGATACCGTGTACGTTAAAAAACATCCGTCAGGCACCAGGTTTGTGACTCTCGATGGCGTTGAGCGGGAGCTTTCGGATAACGACCTTATGATCAGCAATGCGGAGGAGCCGATGTGTATCGGGGGGGTGTATGGCGGGAAGAAGTCGGGAGTGACGGCCACCACCACTGAAATATTTCTGGAGAGCGCTTGTTTCGATCCCTCGCACATCCGCCGGACCTCTAAATTGCACGGTCTTCAGACCGACGCCTCTTTCCGCTTTGAGCGGGGAACCGATGTGAATGCCACTGTTTATGCACTGAAACGTGCGGCTCTGCTGATACTCGGGGTGACAGACGGCAGGATCTCGTCTGAAATCGTGGATGTATACCCGGCCGTTCTTCCACCAGTTCAGGTTTCGCTAAGATATGGCTACGCCTCCATGCTGATGGGCCGGGAGATCCCAACCGAGGTCATCGAAAGCATTCTTCAGGATCTTGGAACAGAATTTATTGCAACTTCAGGTGCCAAAGAATCCGGAGACCTGACCTGGACGGTCGGCATCCCGGCCAGCAAGGTGGATGTGACCCGCGAAGCCGACGTTGTGGAAGAGATCCTTCGCATTTATGGCTACAACAACATCGAAATGTCGGGCAAAGTCATCGCCAGTCTCTCACAGTCGCCTCAGCCGGATCCGAGAAAAGCGCAGGATAAAGCCTCGGATTATCTTTCGGCCCATGGCTTTCATGAGATCATGACGAATTCGCTGACCAGGTCGGCGTACTATACCGGATACCCTGACTTTACGTCAGAAAGATCGGTGGTAATCCGCAATCCGATCAGCCGCGACCTTGATGTGATGCGGCAAACCCTGCTGTTCGGAGCCCTTGAGAGCCTTGTGTACAACCAGAACAGGAAGGTCTCCGATATCAGGTTTTATGAATTCGGAACAGTTTACTGCCTCGATCAGTCACCCGGCAATCCGGTGCCGGGATACCGTGAAGAGAAGCATCTCTCGGTTTTACTCTCAGGCCGAAAGGAACCTGAATCCTGGAATACCAATGAACACCCTGTCGATTTTGCTGTACTGAAGGGCCATGTTGACATGCTGTTCAGGTTACTGGCCGCCGATATGAAAGGCATGGTGCAGGAACCTTATTCCTCTGCCACATTCCCGGCAGGACTGCGTTATAGCATTGGCGGTCAAACGCTGGTGACCATGGGCACATTGGCAGAGCAGATCACCCGGCAGTTTGATATCAGACAGCCTGTCTTATATGCCGAGATCAACTGGGTCCTGCTGTTTTCGCTGATTCCACAGAAACTCAACCGTTACCGTGAATTGCCGCGGTACCCGGAAGTCCGCCGCGACCTGGCTTTACTGGTCGATCAGTCGGTTAGCTTTGATGCGCTGGAGAAAATGGCATTTCTTACCGAAAGAAAACTGCTGAAGAAGGTTGGATTGTTTGATGTTTACGAGGGAGAGAAACTCGAAGCAGGAAAGAAATCCTATGCCTTGAGTTTTATTTTGCAGGATGAAGACAGAACCTTAACTGACAAGGAAATAGATAGAACGATGGAACGACTGGTGCGGGCATTCGAATCGGGATTCAACGCCCGTCTCAGGTGATAAGATATGGAACTTCAATCAATCAAACAACGGTTTGGCATCATTGGCAGTTCACCCCTGCTCGACCGTGCCATTGACATCGCCCGGCAGGTGGCCGCAACCGATATTACCGTACTGATCACAGGGGAGAGCGGTACCGGAAAAGAATTTTTTCCAAAGATCATCCATCAGTTGAGCTCCCGCAAGCATGGGCCTTACATTGCCGTCAACTGCGGCGCTATTCCTGAAGGCACGATCGATTCGGAACTTTTCGGGCATGAAAAGGGGTCGTTTACCGGGGCACATGAGGCGAGGAAAGGATATTTTGAAGTGGTCGACGGCGGGACGATATTCCTTGATGAAGTGGCGGAATTGCCATTGGGTACCCAGGTGCGGCTGCTCAGGGTGCTTGAAACAGGAGAGTTTATCCGGGTTGGATCATCAAAGGTGCTGAAAACCAACGTTCGTCTTGTAGCGGCTACCAATGTCAACATTCCCGATGCCATTGCAAGCGGAAAATTCAGGCAGGATCTATATTACCGCCTCAACACGGTGCCCATCCTCGTACCGCCGCTGCGCGACCGCAAAGAGGATATTTACCTGCTATTCAGAAAATTTGCCAGCGACGCGGCGGAAAAATACAGGATGCCCGGTATCCAGCTTGAGGAGGATGCCCAGCAGATCCTCAGGAATTACCGTTGGCCGGGAAACATCCGGCAGCTTAAGAACCTTACGGAGCAGATTTCCATCATTGAGAAGAACCGGACCATCGATAGTGCGACCCTGATGAAATACCTTCCGCAGGGACCGGCCAGCGATCTGCCCGTGCTGTACAAGGCGGATGATGCAAACCGGCTGAACGAACGCGAGTTGTTATACAAGGTACTCTTCGACATGAAGAAGGACATGATCGACCTTAAACAGCTGGTCATGAACCTGATCCAGGCCGATGATACCATCAACAGCAATCTTGGCGAAAACACCCACCTGATCCAAAGGTTGTATAAGGATTTTGAGGAGATTAAGGAACCTGCATCCTCCTTTATCGTCCCGCAGGCCGATCTGCCTTTCGGGGATCCGGATTCGGTGCAGGAGCCTGAGGAGGTGGAGGAGTCGCTCTCGCTTGAGAAGAAGGAAATGGAATTCATCAAACGGGCCCTGCTGAAGCATGACGGCAAACGCAAAGATGCCGCCAGGGAACTAGGAATTTCGGAAAGAACACTGTACCGGAAGATCAAGGAATATAAATTGGAATAGATCTTCAAAAAAAAATAACATAACCGTGAGAAGATCCACATACAATGTTGTTCTCATCATCCTGGGAAGCCTTGTCTTCACTGGCTGCAGGGTGAGTTATTCGTTTACCGGTGCTTCGATCTCGCCTGACGTAAGGACGGTCACCATTCCTTATTTCCCGAACAACGCCCCGCTCGTTGTGCCAACACTTTCCAGGACCGTAACCGATGCGCTGCGCGATTATTTCAGTTCACAGACCAACCTCAATATCGTTGACCGGAGCGGAGACCTTGTCCTCGATGGCTCCATCACCCAATACGCCGTGCAACCGGTGGCTATCCAGGGAAATGAAACTGCGGCCATGAACCGGTTGACGATCAGCGTTAACGTACGTTTTTCGAACAAGAAAGATCCAAAACAGAACTGGGAATCCTCCTTCTCGCGATACATGGACTACAGCAGTTCCCTGAACCTGGTTTCGGTTCAGGATGTGCTGATCAAAGACATTACCGATCAGCTTGTGCAGGACATCTTCAACAAAGCGGTTGTGAACTGGTAAGTGGCAGCGGAAATGAACAGGCAGCAGTTTACCGATCTACTGAAAAATCCATCCCTGACCGATGCGCAAACGATCAGACCGCTTGAAGAGATCGTGAAACGTTACCCTTACTGCCAGATTGGGCATTACCTCCTGGCGATCAATCTTTACCGGCAGGAAAGTCTTCAATACCCGGTCCAGATCAAGAAGACTGCAGCGTATGCCCCCGACCGGAAGATGTTGAAAATGCTGATTGACCGTGCCCTTCAGCAGACATCGCCGGTAGTTCCCGAACCTGCCGGGTCAAAAAAGATGGAAGTGCATGAAGCCATGGCAAAGCAGGAGACCCTTCGGCAGGCGGTTGGTCAGGTGCTGGTTACTGCTGAACCTGATACTGAATTTTCAGGAGCGGTTTCTGCGGAGGAAATTGAAGCGTTGCCTGTTTTGCCGGATGCTGCAACCATTGCAGGACCGGATACGACTCCGGGCCCCGGGCATGCAGCACCGGCTG
>CAYYPH010000003.1:72021-216769 GCA_964473485.1 uncultured Prolixibacteraceae bacterium
GCAACCATTGCAGGACCGGATACGACTCCGGGCCCCGGGCATGCAGCACCGGCTGCGATCGCTGAATCAGGTGCCGGGGGAAACAACGTGCCAACAGCCGACCTGAAAAAGGTTACAGAGCCGGAGGTGGTTCCCGTTCCCGAACCTGCTGCCGGGATGGTTCCCGAAGCCGCGCTGACCGGGGAAGGTGAAGCGCTTAGAAAGCTGGCACCGGAGCAGTGGGAACCAGAGCTGACACCGGACAAGGCGTTTGTTGAAGAGATGATGGCTGGTGAACCTGCCGTCATTCCCGAACCAGATGCCGGGTTTTACGAACGCATGACCCAGCAGGAACTGTTGTTCGTGGTAAGAAAGCGACTGGCCGAGATTTCGGCCGAAAGGGTAGCGATGGATCACCTTCCGGTTCCTGGACCTGCCAGGGAGATCACCCCGCGACCGGTTGCCCCTTCGCCGCGGCCCGCCAGCATAAAGGCTGTTTCAAAGGAGGAACTGATCGACCGGTTCATCCGCGAGGAACCCACAATTTCAAAACCCGCTATATCTGTCGCAGCTTCCGCCGACCATGCAGTACGAAGCCATCTCGACGAGGAGGAGGTGGTGAGCGAAACCCTTGCCCAACTCTATGCAAAGCAAGGAAATGTAGAGAAAGCGATCAGGATTTATCAGAAATTATCTTTGGATAATCAGGAAAAAAGTCGTTACTTTGCAGCCCAAATTGAAAAACTGGGTCGCTGACCTGTTCAAAGTGGTAATCAATTCGTAATACATACATTATAATTTTTATTTCATCATGGGTTTATACATTTTAATTTCGGTGCTCATCCTGATCGTGTGCGTTTTAATGGTGCTTGTTGTCCTCGTTCAGAATGCCAAGGGAGGAGGGCTGGCCTCGAATTTTGCCTCTTCAAACCAGTTCATGGGCGTGCGCAAAACTGCCGATTTTCTTGAAAAATCAACATGGACACTGGCAGTGGCCCTTTTGGTGCTCAGCTTGTTCTCAATTTTCGTTATCCCTAAATCCCAGGTCAAGGCCGATGCCGCCCAGAGTGAGATACAAAAGCAGATCGACGACAGTAAAGCTGCCCCGATCAAGGATTTTCAGGCCCCGCCCGCCCAGAATAAATAACCGTCCGGGTTTGCCCTATGGAATGTCAGATTGTCAGAACAGTCTGACATTTCTTTTTTTTACCGGGACCTGAACTGAAAATCTGACATAATTTCAGGCTTCTTCCGGATTGGCATACATTATGATCTGATGGGGCACCTGACTAAGGTAATATTTCGTAATGTTTAATTAAATATCATAAAAAATGGCAAAAGTGAACATTAAACCATTGGCCGACCGTGTACTGATTGAAGCAGCAGCGGCCGAGGAAAAGACAGCAGGAGGGATCATCATTCCCGACACCGCAAAGGAAAAACCGCAGAAAGGCACTGTTGTAGCCGTTGGTCCTGGCAAAAAGGATGAGCCCCTGACGGTAAAAGCCGGTGACAACGTACTTTACGGCAAGTATGCAGGCACAGAGATCACCATCGATGGCGAGAATTACCTGATCATGAGGGAATCGGATATTGTTGCAATTATCTGATAGTTGAAAGAATTATTGAGTCAAACACATAAACAAAGAAAAAATGGCAAAAGATATTATTTTCAGTATAAAAGCTAGAGAGGCGTTAAAGAAAGGCGTTGATGAGCTTTCGAACGCAGTTAAGGTGACTCTTGGCCCCAAAGGGCGCAATGTGATCATCGAAAAGTCATATGGATCCCCGACAGTGACCAAAGACGGTGTTACCGTTGCCAAGGAGGTTGAACTGAAGGATGCAGTGGAGAACATGGGCGCCCAGATGGTGAAGGAAGTTGCTTCGAAGACCAGCGATCTCGCCGGCGACGGAACAACCACCGCCACCGTACTGGCACAGTCGATTTTCACCACCGGCCTGAAGAATGTCACCGCCGGAGCCAATCCGATGGACCTGAAGCGCGGTATCGACAAGGCCGTGGCCGAAGTTCTCAAATCGCTCAAGGGTCAGACAAAAGAGGTTGGCGACAGCATGGAGAAGATCGAGCAGGTCGCCTCCATTTCTGCCAACAACGACAACTTCATCGGAAAGATGATCGCCGAGGCCATGGGTAAAGTGAAGAAAGAGGGAGTCATCACCATCGAGGAAGCAAAGGGTATCGAAACCACCGTTAAAGTCGTTGAAGGAATGCAGTTCGACCGCGGCTATATCAGCCCTTATTTCGTCACGGATACCGAAAAGATGGAAGCAGTGTATGAGAATCCCTACATCCTGATCTACGATAAAAAAGTCAGCGTGATGAAGGATCTGCTGCCAGTTCTGGAGAAGGTCGTACAGTCGGGCCGCCCCCTGATCATTGTATGTGAGGATGTGGAAGGCGAAGCCCTTGCAACCCTTGTTGTGAACAAGATCCGCGGTACACTGAAAGTGGCTGCCGTTAAAGCTCCGGGCTTCGGCGACCGCCGCAAGGAAATGCTTGAAGACATTGCCGTTCTCACAGGTGGTACGGTCATCAGCGAGGAAAAAGGATTCAAACTTGAAGATACCACGCTTCAGTATCTTGGCCAGGCCGAGAAAGTGACCATCGATAAGGAAAACACCACCATCATCAATGGCAATGGCAAGAAAAGCGACATCACCGGCCGTATCAACCAGATCAAAGCCCAGATTGGCACCACCACTTCGGATTATGACCGTGAGAAACTGCAGGAACGTCTTGCCAAACTGGCCGGCGGAGTTGCCGTTATCTACGTTGGCGCAGCCTCGGAGGTGGAGATGAAAGAAAAGAAGGATCGTTTTGACGATGCCCTTCATGCCACCAGGGCAGCCATCGAAGAGGGTATCATCCCCGGCGGTGGTGTAGCTTACCTGAGGGCTCAGAAAGCAATTGAAAATCTTAAGGGTGACAATGAGGATGAAACCACTGGTATTGCCATCATTCGCAGGGCCCTTGAAGAACCGCTGCGCCAGATCGTCGAAAACGCCGGGCTGGAAGGATCGGTGATCATACAGAAAGTGAAGGAAGGAAATGATGATTTCGGTTTCAACGCACGTACTGAGGCATATGAAAACCTCTATCAGGCCGGAGTTATCGACCCCACCAAGGTGGCCAGGGTTGCCCTCGAGAATGCTGCATCAATCGCCAGCATGCTGCTTACCACCGAGTGTGTCCTTGTCTCACATAAGGAAGAGAAACCCGCCATGCCTCCGATGAATCCGGGAATGGGCGGAATGGGAGACATGTACTAATCAATCCGTTAATCCAAATAAAAGCCCTGAAAACTCAGGGCTTTTTTATTGTATTTTTGCAAAGCATTGTAAATAATTAAATATCCGAATATGAAACTTAAAACTGCTGCAGCCCTGCTTTTCTTTCTGGCTCTTAACCTGCCGGCAGATCTTTTTTCGCAGATTTCAGTTCCATCGCATAATCTGCCGGTGGACCCGGAATCGAAAAAAATCATGTACAGGGACGTTGTTGACCAGGAAGGTACTCCCGCCTATCTTTACGACAAGGCCATCGAATGGTTTGGATATTATTACCTGAACCCCCAGTCGGTTTATACAGTGCAGGACAAGGTGAACGGAAAGGTGGAAGGCGTTGGCCGGCTCAAGATATATTACCAGGATGAGGGTACCGGGGTCAGAAGAGATGCAGGCCTGATACTTTATCAACTGAAGATTGAATTCAAGGAAAACAAGTACAGGTACACCCTCACCGATTTCAACCTGAAGGGGACCTCCCGTTTTCCGATCGAAAAGTGGATGAACAAAACCGACCCTGCATACAATCCCAACTGGGATTCGTACCTCTACCAGGTGGATACGGTGATGCAAAGGCTCGTAACGACCCTGAAGGAAAAGATGAAACCAACCGTGGTGAAAAAGGATGAGTGGTGACCGGCTTAAAGATATCAGGGACCTCGGCAGGAAAGAGCTGGAGCAGTTTTTTCTTGACCATGGGGAAAAAAAGTTCCGGGGAACCCAGGTACATGAGTGGATATGGCGGCGCTGGTGCTCCTCATTTGAGCAGATGACAAACCTGCCAAAGCTGATACGGCAGTTGCTGGCAGCGCGCTTCACCTTTAACCGGACAAATATCAGCCAGATCCAGAGGAGTTCTGACGGTACGGTCAAAGTGGCGTTTGTGCTTTTTGACGGTCTTTTGGTTGAAGGAGTTCTGATCCCCTCCGGCCAACGTTACACAGCCTGCATCTCCTCACAGGCAGGCTGTGCCCTGGGTTGCAGGTTCTGTGCTACAGGCAGGCTCGGGTTTAAAAGAAACCTGAACGCACCCGAGATCCTCGACCAGGTTGTTCACCTGGCAAAACTGGCAGGAGCTGAACAACAAACCGGTTCCGCGTCCCAATTAGTTGGCGACAGCCGGCAAGCTGAACAGGAGGAGATATCTGTACATCAACTTTCGAATATTGTCTTCATGGGTATGGGTGAACCATTGCAGAATTACGTGAACGTGAACCTTGCCATCGGTCAACTTACTTCGCCTGAAGGATTTGGATTCTCACCGCAACGCATCACGGTGTCCAGTGTCGGACTTCCGTTCATGATTCGCAAAATGGCAGATGACGACCCGAAATACCATTTTGCCCTTTCGCTGCATGCGGCTTCCGACGCCAAACGCGATCGCCTGATTCCCCTCAATGCCCGGAATAATATCGGAGACCTTGTGGATGCACTGAAGTATTACCATCAGAAAACCCGGAAAAGAATCAGCATCGAATACATCCTGTTCAGGGATTTTAACGATACCAGGGAGGATGCAGTTGATCTGGCCAGGTTTTGCAGGAATTTCCCGGTAAAGATCAATTTGATGGAATACAACCGCGTTGACGATACCGGGTTATACGGCTCCCCGCCCGAGAAGGTGAAGGCCTTTGCCGAAATGATGCAACGATATAACCTTGTCGTCAATGTCCGTAAAAGCCGTGGGATCGATATCTCGGCAGCCTGCGGTCAACTGGCCGGCAGGCCCGCGGGTTCCAAAGCGTAATCAACATTGTCAAAACAAATCACGTAACCATGAACAACAACTCATTCAAAATATCAGGCAATATCGTCGATGTCGTCAATAAAACCATCTTCACCGGTACGGTCGAGGTGACCAACGGGATCGTGACCGCTGTAAGGCATCATCCGGTAGACGAATCTCAATACATTCTGCCGGGACTGGTGGATGCACACGTGCACATCGAGAGTTCCATGCTCATACCGTCGGAATTTGCCAGGATGGCCGTAGTGCACGGAACCGTGGGAACGGTCTCGGATCCGCACGAGATCGCCAACGTGATGGGGGTATCGGGAGTGAAATTCATGATTGCGAACGGGAAAAAGGTACCGTTCAAATTTAATTTCGGCGCTCCTTCCTGCGTACCTGCCACCTCTTTCGAGACCGCAGGAGCCGTGCTGGGCGTTGAAGAGGTGAGGGAACTGCTCGGGATGCCGGAGATAAAGTATCTTTCAGAGATGATGAATTTCCCGGGGGTGCTGTTCAATGATCCTGAGGTAATGGCCAAAATTGAACTGGCCAAAAAGGCCGGGAAACCTGTCGATGGTCATGCGCCCGGACTAAAGGGAGCGGATGCCGCGAAATATATCAGAGCCGGCATTTCCACTGATCATGAATGTTTTACCCTTGATGAGGCACGCGACAAGATAGGTTACGGTATGCGCGTGCTGATCAGGGAAGGAAGCGCCGCGAAAAACTTTGAAACACTTTACCCGCTTATTGATGAAGCTCCCGAAATGGTGATGCTTTGCTCGGACGACAAGCATCCCGACGACCTGCTTCATGGCCATATCAACGAAGTGGTGAAAAGGGCCGTCGCTCACGGTTGCGATATGATGAACGTACTCAGGAGCTGCACCTTCAATCCCGTCAGTCATTACCGGCTTGATATCGGGTTGTTGCAGCCGGGCGATCCGGCCGACCTCATCGTGGTTGACAACCTGCGCGACTTCAATGTACTGGCGACATGGGTTGACGGGGTCAAAGTGGCTGAAAACGGGAAAAGCAATATCGTTAAGGCAAGTGAGGAACCATTCAACCATTTCGAAGCCAGACCAATGAAGGCAGAGGATCTGGAAGTGCTGGCCAGGGGAGAACGGATCAGGGTCATTGAGGCTTACGAAGGACAGCTGATTACCGGAAATCCTGTGATTGAGCATCATTCGGCCGGTCGCAATTTGGTCAGCGATACTTCGCGCGATCTGCTGAAGATCGTGGTGCTGAACCGTTACCGCATCAGTTCCCCAGCCATTGGATTTATCAGGGGTATCGGGTTACAACGGGGCGCCATCGCATCCTGTGTGGCACACGACAGCCATAATATCATAGCTGTCGGCGCCGACGATGATTCCATCATGAGGGCCATCAACTTGATTATCGGGTCGCAGGGGGGGATTTCATTGGTTAACGGCGAACAGCAAATGGTGCTTCCTCTGCCGGTGGGCGGAATCATGTCGCCTGATGAGGGACCGGAAGTGGCACGCAAATACCAGGAACTCGACCGGGAGGCCCGGAAACTCGGAAGTCCGCTGACCGCTCCTTACATGACACTCTCTTTTATGGCACTGCTCGTTATCCCATCCCTGAAACTGAGTGACAAGGGTCTGTTTGACGGCCAATCGTTCTCATTTGTTGATTTATTTGAATAGCAATGCTAAATATTTAGATATATTATTGATTTAATTATTATCTTTGCGGTGAAATTTTTAACAATGGTTATATGAAGAAGAAAAATGTGCTTGATATTCAGAAACTTGAAATGGCTGCCAGTAAACTGAGAGCAATGGCTCACCCGATGCGTATCGCGATGATTGAACTGCTTACCGATCATAAAAAACTTACCGTTACCGAAATATATGAGCGTCTGGGAATCGAACAGGCCGCCGCATCGCACCACCTCAATATTCTGAAAGGAAAAGGACTTCTGGAATCCAAAAGGGATGGGAAGATGATCTTTTATTCTCTCAAAGTCAATGCCCTTTCGAATGTAATTGATTGCATCAATCAGTGTGTGATGGCCTGATCCCAGGATTCATCCACATCCCAGTTTGCCCTTACTTCAATGGTTTTAGGGAAATAACGGACCTCTTCCGGCTGGATTTTTTTCCGGTAATTCCCGGTATCCCACCGGCCGTTATTATTCCGGTCGAGGATTGATTTTACCTTGTATTTTCCCGGTTGCAGGAACTGAAATGAGAGTCTGCCTGTTTGCATGAGAATGCGTTCTTCGTAAACCGCGGTTTCCGTTTCATTGATCAGCTGAATGATATACCTTCCCGGCCGGCTGTCGGTTTTAACCGTCAGGTTAAAATTACCGAAATCCCGCTCGGCCGAAGTGCTGATATCAAGTCTTACGGTATCGTGGCTAAGACTGTTCAGCCCGGTGAAAGCCGAATCAGGGACGGTCAGCTTATATCTTTTGTCCTCGGCCCAATTATGATCGACAATGATGCGCCGGTGAAGACTGTCGGCAAATCTGAACCGAGGCCGGACGGTATCTTTATCCGAGACCATGAACATACCGCTGAAATCCCACCGGGTAAGCGGCGTGGAGGTTACCAGTTCAAGACGGTTTTTATACTGGTTGAATTTCGAACCTTTCACATTCAGCGACAATTTGAGGGCATTGGTTGTCTCCTTGCCTCCCTGGGGTTTCCTGGCACCCAGCCTTTCCTTGAGATCAAGGTTTACGGTGTCGGGTTCGGTTTGTCCCGCATCAATGCTTACCGTCAGTGAATCCATGTCGCTGCGGGTGATCCACATCATCAGAGAATCGCGTCTGGCACTGTATTCTTCGAGGTACCACAGGCCCAGGGTGTCGGTATAAAGTGGTTTGACCATTACCTCTTTAACCGGGTACCTGAATGCCAGGGTGACCACACCCGGTGATGCATAGCTGTTCTTGAGCAGCCGCTGAACTGAATCGGTCTCTTCATAAAGGTAAAGGGAATAGGAGGGATAAAGTTTCATGATCGCGTTCACCGAATCGGCCTTTCTTACGGAGTCGGTCCTGGCTAGTTCGGCGGGGGTAAGTTTGGCGGCTTTTTGCAGTGAATCAATGGCGTTTGCCAGGGTATCCATACCCGTTGTATCAGGTGCCGGTGGTTTGATAAAATAGGCCTCCACCAGGCTGTCGGCAAAGGCAATTTTCTCTGAAGGCTGATTAAAGATCAGGTCGCCGTTCTGATCCGACAGGGCAAACAATTTGAATTTGCGGTTCTGCAGGTTATTAAAGACAAACTCGCCTGTCTCGCCTGTCTTGCTTATGTAGTATGGAATGACCTTAAGGGGAAGTGAATCGAGAGGGAGGGTGTCATTGTTGTTGATATACAGGGCAACGATGATATCTTTCTGCGGTTTCAGGTCAAATGCACTGACGACCGAACCTTTCAGGGAGAGGCTGTCAATGTAGTCACCCGTGGAAAACACGTAGCTAAATCCTTTGAGTACATTGCTCTCGGTGAGATCAGCGATGGCGTTTCCGAATGACACCGAATAAGTGGTGTTCTCCGACAGCGTATCATCGAGGTTTATAATCAGTGATTTACCACGCAGCCGGGGATCTGGCGGATTTTTCAGCGGAGGGGAAAAGAAAATCTCGGATATGGGATTTTTAAGCTGTACGTACTCATCAAAATCTATGGAGAACTTGTCCTCCTTGAAATGGATGGAAAAATTGGGAGGATCGCATCTCAGGACCCGCGGAGGATCGGTGTCTTTTTTCCCCCCTTCGGGTGAAACAGGATTGGCGCATCCGTATATCAGCAAAAAGGTTGCAGCGAGAAAAAAGTAAAATAATAACGGTCTGGTTTGCACCTAAGCGGAGGTTTTTTGTAAGTTTGCGGCCCCAAAATTACCAATCGTTTTAATTCAGGAGCCATTTTTTATTATTTTTACAATGTTAATTCTCAAACGATCACCTTATGTCAGGACACAATAAATGGTCAACCATCAAGCGTAAGAAAGGTGCGCTCGATGCCAAGCGGTCGAAGATATTTTCGAAGATCATCAAAGATATTACCATAGCCGTGAAGGAGGGCGGAGCCGATCCTGACGGCAATCCCAGGTTGCGCCTGGCCATTGCCAATGCCAAGGGAGCCTCTATGCCGAAGGAAAATATCCAGCGGGCTATCAACAAGGGTTCCGACAAAGATGCCGCAGCACTCATCGAGACTACCTATGAAGGCAAGGGCCCGCACGGGATTGCCATTTTCGTGGAGTGCACCACCGACAACCTGCAGCGCACGGTAAGCAATATCAGGGCATATTTTAACAAACACGGCGGTGAACTCGGCCAGAACGGGATGCTGAATTACCTGTTCGATCGTAAAGGAGTTTTTGTGGTGCCCAAAGGGGATATCGACCGCGACGAATTCGAAATGGAACTGATCGATGCTGGAGCCGAAGAAATTACCCTGGAGGAGGATGCGTTCACGGTTACCACCGCCATGGAGGATTTTGGAAGCATGATCAAAAAACTCGAATCGCTCAAGATCGATCCGGAAAGTGCGGCGCTCCAGCGACTCCCGAAAACCACGGTTACCCTTGATGAGGATGCGTCACGGAAAGTGCTGAAACTGATCGATATCATCGAGGAGGACGACGACGTACAGAACGTGTTTCACAATCTCGCGATCAGCGACGAGCTGGCCGAAAAACTTTCATAACAGGAAAAGCAAACAAAAAAAAAGCGGCCCTGGCCGCTTTTTTTTTGTTATCAGATCTCACAGATAAACTGCGTAAGGTTGATGCCTTTCGGCAGACTGATTTTTTTTCTGAGCCTGATCCTCGAAATCTCGGTGCTGGGGGCCGTGATCTTTAAAATATGAGAGATCTCTTTCGTGCTGAGGTTCATGCGGAGTAAAGCCGCCAGCTTGTGATCGTTGGGAGTGAGGTTTGGGAAAGCCTTGCGCAGCCGATCGAAAAAGCCTGGGTGGATTTTTTCGAAATGCGCCTTGATCCGGTACCAGTCATTATCGAATTTGATATTCTCATCGATGGTTTTCAGCACCTTGCCGATCTCAACCTTGGTGATGCTCTTCTCATTCCTGATCAGCCGGTTGATGTCTTTTCTGATCAGTCCGATGATCTTGTTCTTCTGCGAGATAAAGATCGATGAGGTGGCGAGTTCGCGGTTGATCAGGTCCAGCTCCATGTTATGTTTCTGCTTCAGAAGCTGGTTTACCTTTTGTTCAGCCTTGATCCTTTCCTGGAGCCGCAGGTTACGTTCCTTTTCGGCTTTTTTGCGTTGCTCGATCTCGTTCTTCAGTTCTGAGATGATACGTTCGTTGGTGATCTCAAGGTTGCGCTGATAGTTGGCTACCTCGATCGCAGCCTTGATCTGGTCGATGTCGACTGGTTTAAAGAGATAGGCGTAGGGTTTCAGGGAGAATGATTTGGTAAAGACCTCGTTCTTGTTCAGCGAGGTTAAGAATATTATTCCGCAATTGTAGTTTTCAGTTAGTATCCGTGCAGCTTCAATTCCATCCATTTTCCCGGCCAGTTTAACATCCATGATGATGATGTCGGGTTCCGTTTTCGACTCATGCAGGCCGGCAATATTTTCCACGGCGTTTTCTCCCTTGGTATCAATACCAAGAACATTATAACCCAGGGCCGTCAGTTTGGCTTTAAGGTCATGGGCGATGATCAGTTCATCTTCTACAATGTACAGACTAATTGGGGCCATTTGTTTGGTTTTAAGGGTTAGCGTTATTTTTTTGATTCCAGATTAATTGTTTCAGCTTGAATAACCTCACCTTCCGATTGCTCAGGGTTGAAGTAAAGGTTGGTGACGATGTTAAAGGTGTCGATGGCAATCACGAGCTCTTCGTTGGTGGGCATGACCATAGCCAATACCGGAGAGCCGGGTTTTGTAAGTATTGCCTCCTTTCCCCGGGTGTTGTTCCTTTCGGGGTCGAACTGTACGCCCAGAAATTCAAGACCGGACAGTATCCTGTTGCGGGTATCGGTATCGTTCTCGCCGATTCCGCCTGCGAAGACGATCAGGTCGACGCCTCCCATGGCGGCCGCGTAAGCCCCGATGTATTTCTTCACACGATAGGCGTACATCTCGAGGGCGAGTTCAGCACGTTTGTTCCCGTTTTCGGCAGCCTGTTCCACGTCGCGCATATCGAACGAGATGCCCGAAACGCCGCACACGCCGCTCTTTTTGTTGAACATGGCATTGGTGTCGGCAATGCTCAGGTTTTCCTTTTCGGCCATAAATAAAAGTACCCCTAGATCAACATCACCGCTTCGGGTTCCCATCATCAATCCCTCCAGCGGGGTGAACCCCATCGAGGTGTCGACGGAGAGTCCTTTCGATATGGCGGCCACCGAAGATCCGTTGCCAAGGTGGCAGGTGATCACATTGATTTTTTCAATATCCCTGCCCAGGTACTTGCATGCTTTGTGGGCTACGTATTTGTGCGATGTTCCGTGGAAGCCGTACCTGCGGATCTTGTATTTTTCGTAATACTCGTAGGGTATGGCATACAGGTATGAATAGGGAGGCATGGTCTGGTGAAAGGAGGTGTCGAAAACGGCAACCTGCGGAACATGCGGCAGGATGGCTTCGATGGAGAGGATGCCTTTCAGGTTTGCCGGGTTGTGAAGCGGGGCAAGTTCAATGCATTTCTCAATGTCCTTTTTAACATTTTCAGTGATAAGGGCCGAGGACTTGAAGTTTTCGCCGCCGTGGGCCACCCTGTGCCCTACCGCAACAATTTCGTTGACATCCCTGATCACCCCCTTTTCCGGATCTTTGAGCGTTTCGAGGATCAGATTAATACCTACCTGGTGGTCGGGAACCTCACGAGCGATTTTGTATTTCGGTTTATCCGTCACCTGGTGTGTTAATTCACTGGTAGGAAGCCCTATCCGGTCCAGAAGCCCTTTGGCTTTCAGGTCGGCTTCCTGTTTAATCTCAATTAATTGATACTTAATTGAAGAACTGCCGCAATTTAAAACTAATATTTTCATTTACAGTTGAGTATGTTGAGTTCCGGTCGTTGGTATGTAATCCTGTCTGTAAAACCGAACATGAGTGATCATATGTTAGGGTGGGCAAAAATACAACATTTCAAACTTTTTACCAAATATAGTATTAAAAATAACGTAACACTTTTTCAACAATGCCCTGTTATTTATTTTTACCGTGCGAAAGCGTATTGCCATAAATCGTAATTTTGGCTCTCCAAATCTGTTTCCCTGATGGCATTGATCAACGCAGTTGTATCGTGGCTGATGAAAAAAAGAATTCATCAGATCGAACTTTTCATGAAGTATCCCCATGAGGTTCAGCAGGAATGGCTCCGCAAACTGCTTGCGGCGGCCAGGTCGACGGAGTGGGGCAGGATGTACGACTATAAATCAGTAAATACTCCTGAGCAATACCGCGAACGCGTGCCGGTGAATGATTACGATTCGCTGAAGGGGTGGATAGACCGCTTAAGGAAGGGTGAACAAAACGTTTTGTGGTCTTCCGATATAAAGTGGTTTGCGAAATCCTCCGGTACCACTTCCGATCGCAGTAAATTCATCCCTGTGAGCCAGGAAGCCCTCGAGGAGTGTCATTTCAAAGGAGGCAAGGATCTTCTTTCCATCTATTGCAACAATCATCCCGACACCCGCCTTTTCGACGGTAAGGCCATAGCCATGGGAGGATCTCACCAGATCATGGAGGTCAACAACGACATCTACTACACCGGCGACCTTTCGGCCATCCTGATCCAGAACCTGCCGGGCTGGGTGGAATTCATGCGAACCCCCGATCTGTCGATCGCGCTGATGGACGAGTGGGAACAGAAGATCGAAAAAATGGCGGCTGCGACCATACAGCATGACGTGACCAACATTTCGGGCGTTCCTTCCTGGACCCTGCTGCTGTTTAAAAGGATACTGGAGATCACCGGGAAAAATTCGATCACAGATGTGTGGCCGAATTTCGAGTTGTTCATTCACGGCGGGGTGAACTTCTCACCCTACCGCGAGCAGTTCAGGCGGCTGTTTACCTCAGGGAAGGTGAACTACCTGGAGACCTATAATGCCTCCGAGGGTTTTTTTGGCATCCAGGACCGCATCAATGCTGATGACATGTTGCTGATGCTCGATTACGGGATCTATTATGAGTTCATCCCGCTGGAGTCGCTCCACGCCGGCAATTCCAGGGCCATTCCGCTCGACCAGGTTGAAACCGGGGTTAACTATGCCATCCTTATCACCACGAATGCCGGGTTATGGCGTTACATGATCGGCGATACGGTGCAGTTCACCTCCGTCGATCCTTACCGAATCAGGATCTCTGGCCGGACGCGGAATTTTATCAACGCCTTTGGCGAGGAACTCATCATCGATAACGCGGAAAAGGCGATAGCAGTGGCCTGCGAACGCTGCGACGCCATCGTGAATGAGTACACCGCCGCCCCGGTTTACCTCGAAGGCAGCCGGAAAGGGGCCCACGAATGGATCATAGAATTTGAAAAAGTCCCCGGTGATATCGCCTATTTTACCACCACCCTCGATAATGCCCTGAAAGCTTTAAATTCTGATTATGAGGCCAAAAGGTATCATGATCTGATGCTGGAAGAACCGCTTGTAAGGCCGGTTCCGCCCATGACCTTTTACCGCTGGCTTAAATCGCATGGCAAGCTGGGCGGACAGAACAAGGTGCCGCGTCTCTCCAATGAGCGCAAATATGTGGATGAAATCCTGCAGATGAGCATGGCCGATTGAATGCTTTTGTTAATTTTGAACCTAAATTCTTATTTATGCATATAGCGATCGCAGGGAACATCGGTTCCGGCAAAACCACGCTGACAGGACTCATGGCCAAACATTTCGGATGGGAGGCCCATTATGAGGATGTGGATAAAAATCCTTACCTGAACAGTTTTTATGAGGATATGCAGCGCTGGTCATTCAATCTGCAGATATATTTCCTGAACAGCAGGTTCCGCCAGGTGGTCAGTATCAGGAAATCGAACCGATCGGTGATCCAGGATCGCACCATCTATGAGGATGCCTATATTTTTGCCCCGAACCTGCATGCCATGAACCTCATGAGTACGCGTGATTTCGATAACTACCGTTCACTGTTTGAACTGATGAGCTCTTTTATCCAGCCTCCCGATCTGCTGATCTACCTGCGGGCCAGCGTTCCGACGCTCGTAAATCAGATCCAGAAACGCGGCCGTGAATACGAAAACGCCATCCGGCTCGATTATCTGAAAAACCTGAATGAGATGTATGAAGAGTGGATCGGCGGATACAAGCTGGGCAAGTTGCTGATCGTGGATGTGGATACCCTCAAATTCAGTGAAAATCCTGAAGACCTCGGAACAGTGATCGAAAAAGTTCATTCCCATCTCCATGGCCTTTTCTGATTCCCTGAAAGTGCTGGGAGTAATCCCGGCGAGGTATGCCTCCAGCCGGTTCCCGGGCAAGCCTCTCGCCGATATTTTCGGGAAAACCATGATCAGGAGGGTTTATGAACAGGCCCTTCAATGCACCTTGCTCAGCTCCCTGACCGTGGCCACCGACCATGACGGCATTTACGACCATGTTACCGGCTTCGGGGGCAAGGCGATGATGACCGCCGGTTTTCATACCAGCGGAACGGAGCGGTGCTGCGAAGTGCTCGCCCGGTTGTCGGAATCAGGCGAACAGTACGATTATGTCGTAAACATTCAGGGCGACGAACCCTTTCTTGATCCCGGGCAGATTGAATCGTTGATAAAAGGAATGGCTTCAGGCTCGCCGCCAATCGGCACCCTCATTAAAAAAATTAGTGATGCAGGTGAATTGTTTGATCCGAATGTGGTTAAGGTTGTCACCGACCGTTCGGGATATGCCCTTACATTCAGCCGTGCCGCCATTCCACATGTACGCGGCGCAGAACCTTCCGGATGGATGTCCCTGGCTTCCTTTTTCAAACATATCGGAATTTATGGCTATCGGGCCGGAGTGCTCAGGGAAATTGTAAACCTGCCACCCTCGGCCCTCGAAAAGGCAGAGTCGCTGGAACAACTGCGGTGGATTGAAAACGGATACAGGGTGCAAACCTACCTTACTGAAAAAGAGAGTGTTTCCATTGACGTTCCATCCGATTTATTAAAAATTACTAACACCGCCCGGCCGGTCTGAAAATTATGAACTATCTTAGCGCCATGGTAAGTTCCGGACACATGGATATCAGACTTTACATATCATCACTGCTTGCGTTGCATGACTGTGTAATCGTTCCCGGGTTTGGAGGCTTCATCGGCAATTACACCCCGGCGCGGATCGATCAGGAAAATCATGCCTTTCAGCCTCCGGCCAAGAAGCTGCTTTTCAATGTAAACCTCCGGCAGAACGACGGACTGCTTGCAGGAACAGTCGCTTCAGGCATGGGTATCACTTTTGATGCCGCCACTCGTCTGATTGATACGTTTGTGGCTGATTGCAGGCAAACGATCAGAGAAGGGAAATCGTTCGTGATTCCGGGAGTCGGCAGGATTTTTTCGGGCAGGGAGGGAAATCTCCAGTTTGAACAGGAGAGATCGGCCAATCTTCTGCCCGATGCATTCGGGCTTACTTCCTTTATTTCACCCCCGATCGTACGAAACGGACTTTCTGCAGGCAATCCGGCGGCAGGCCAATCCCCGGTCGGAAAGGGTTCCGGAAAATCCTTCCGCTTGCCGGGTCTCGTCAAATGGGCTGCCATTTTAGCAGTGCCTGTGGGTGCGGCGCTCTTCTTCGGTATCAACCAGTACCGGACGGGTGCTTTTGAACCGATGAACAATGCGGGTGTCTTCAGCTCGGTGTTTTCAAGGTTCTCATCCGCCTCGCTGGTTGAGAGAAAGCAGGCTCCCGATGCTCCTCCGCGTCAACAGTTTCAGTTTGAACAAACCCCTTCCGCTTTCGGTACCAGTCTTCCTGAGGAGGTTGACGATGTTATGCAGGCGTTGCCTGAGCCGGCACCCGTGAATGAAGCAACATCAGACCTGGATGTTATGCCGGCCGTAACCATCAGCGCATTGCCGCAAGGTGAAAAGACCGTACCCGCGGATCCTTCCGGACGTGCTGAGCCGAAGTATATCGTCATAGTCGGTGCCTTCAGGGCAAAACATAACGCTGAAAAACTGGTCAGTGATCTTAAACGCGATGGCATGGATGCGGTTCTGTTTGATCGATCCGAAACCGGTCTTTTCAGGGTCTCTATCGGTGAATTCGAACAAAGAGAAGAGGCCAGCCAATTGCTTGACGCCGCCAGATCGGGAGATTTGCCGGGAGCATGGCTGCTTGAAAAATAGTTTCCTGTGGCCAAGAAAAAGCTTATCCATTTCAGGGAAAACCTGACCTTTCCGCATCTGTTCCAACCGAAATACCATGATCTGATTGCCGGTTTCCCATTGCGGGGGAACTGGAATAAATCCTATTTCAGAAACGGTCATCCCATCGTGGCCGAACTTGGCTGCGGCAAAGGGGAGTACACAGTCGGACTGGCTGCTGCTGATCCGGGAAGGAATTTCATCGGCATCGACTGGAAAGGTGCCAGGCTCTGGCGGGGTTGCAAAACGGTGGCCGAAAAACGGATGGAGAACGTTGCCTTTGTCAGGACCCAGATTGGCATGATCGGTCACCTGTTCGCACCCGGAGAGATCTCGGAGATATGGATCACCTTTCCTGACCCGCAGGTGAAAAAGGAGCGGTGCCGGTTGACCTCACCGGGTTTCCTGGATAAATATTCGGAGATTATGATACCAGGCGGCATCATTCACCTCAAGACCGACGATACCTTTTTCTACGATTATACCCTCTCGGTGATCACCGGCAGGCGATATACCGTGGTTGAAAACGTAACGGACCTTTACGGGAGCAACCGGACGGATGTCACAGTCACCATCCGTACGTATTACGAGAACATGTGGCTGGAACTGGGGAAAAATATCTATTATCTTTCATTTCGTATCTGAATTATGAAGAAACTAATCTGCGGACTGTTACTCTTTACACTTCTCCATCACCCGGCGCGGGCAGAGGAAGGCATGTGGATCCCGATGCTGATCGAACAGCTTAACATCAGGAGGATGCAGGACCTGGGATTGCGGCTGTCGGCCGAAGACATTTACAGCATCAACCATTCAAGTCTCAAGGATGCCATTGTGCATTTCGGCGGAGGATGCACAGCCGAAATCGTATCGCCCGAAGGGTTGATCCTGACCAACCACCACTGCGGATTGGGCTCCATTCAGCGATTGAGCTCCCTGCAGCATGATTATATCACCAACGGATTCTGGGCCGCATCCCTTAAGGAAGAATTGCCCTGCCCCGGGCTTACAGTTACCCTTCTGGTGAGGATTGAGGATGTCACTGAAAGGGTTCTCAGGGGTATCAGCGAGGAGATGTCGTTGCTGGCCCGCAGCCAGATAATCGCGCGGAACAGCGCCCAGATTGAAAAGGAGGCCGCGGAAGGAACAGGGTATGAAGCGAAGATAAGACCGTTTTTTTATGGGAACCAGTATTACCTGTTCGTCAGCGAGGTGTTTAAAGATGTCAGGCTGGCTGGTGCCCCGCCGGCCGGTATTGGGAAATTCGGGGGAGATACCGATAACTGGATGTGGCCGCGCCATACCGGTGACTTCTCAGTTTTCAGGATTTATGCCGGTAAAGACAATAAAGCCGCCACGTATGCACCGGATAATGTTCCTTACAAACCGAAGAAATTCATCCCGGTTTCGCTGAAGGGTTATGAGAAGGGCGATTTTACCTTTGTTTTCGGCTACCCAGGTTCCACCCGCGAATACCTGCCGTCGTACGGGGTTGATCTTATCGCGAACAGAGAAAATCCAGTCAGGATCGACCTCCGCCGGAAGCGCCTGGATGTGATCAACCAGGCCATGGATACAAGCCGGCTGATCCGGATCCAGTACACCGGTAAAGCCAACGGAATTGCAAACTTCTGGAAGAAGATGATCGGGGAGTCGAAGGGAATCAGGCAGGCCGGAGTGATTGCCGAAAAGCAGGCCGGCGAACAAAAGTTCCGGGAGTGGGCTGGCAGCGATGCGGGCAGAAACCTCCGCTACGGTGGGCTTTTGGCTGCCTTTGAGTCGGTATATAAAGAATACACCCCGGTAGATATTTCTTCCATCTATCTGACTGAAGCCGGACAATCGATCGAGGTGATCAGGTTTGCCGCAGGATTCAGGGAACTGGTTGAACTTTCGGGAAAGAAGGAGACTCCCGATTCGGTCATCGCCCGCAAGGTAAAGGGATTGGATAAACCGATCCGCGATTTTTACAGGAATTACAACCGTGAGGTCGACCGGCGGTTGGCCATGATATTGACCGGGGAGATGGGTGAACGGATGGATGCTAAATACCTGCCCGGCATTTTTGCCACCGATAAACTTCTCAGGAATAAACAGTACCAGGCCTTTGCCGTTGAGCTTTACCGCCGGTCGGTGTTTCCCGACAGCATCGCGCTGCAGTCACTGTTGTCGGGTTATCAGAAAAAACATTACCAAAAGCTTGCCGGGGATCCTGTTTTTGTGTACATGAAAAGCATTTACGACCGGTACGAAAAACAGGTTCAGCCTGCCACCCGTAAATACCAGGCCGATGTCGACAGCCTGATGCGTATCTACGTTGCCGGATTGATGGAAATGAATCCGGGTAAGACCTTTTACCCGGATGCCAACTCAACGCTTCGTGTTGCTTTTGGAAAAGTGGATGGTTTTTCGCCTGCCGATGCGGTAGATTACCGGCATTATACAACCCTTGAAGGGGTTATGCAAAAGGAGGATCCGGCCGTTTACGACTACCGGGTCGACGGTCGCCTGAAGAAACTTTTCACCGACAGGGAATATGGAATCTATGCAGATGCGAACGGGGAGATGCGCGTGGCGTTTATCGCTTCGAACCATACAACCGGTGGCAATTCGGGCAGCCCTGTGCTGAATGCAAGCGGTGAACTGATCGGCATCAATTTCGACCGTAACTGGGAGGGAACCATGAGCGACCTGCGCTATGATCCTTCACGTTGCCGCAACATAGCCCTCGATATCCGGTATTGTCTTTTTATTATCGACAAATATGCCGGTTGCCGCAGACTGGTCGAGGAGATGACCCTGGTGAAATGATCTGACTGATCACCGGATGTTTTCCGTGCCTTTCTCCCGCACGAGGTTCACCGGTAAATGGCAACCAGGGCATTCTGGATGGTGGGGTACCGGAACCTGAAACCGGCGTCGATCAGCTTCTTCGGACTTACATTCTGCCCCTGCAGCAATACCTGAGCCCCTTCGCCGTAAATCATTTTCATGGCAAATGCCGGTATCGTAAGCCAGACCGGCTGAGTAAGCACCTTACCCAGTTTATCGCTGAATTCGTAATTGGTCGACGGGAAAGGCGAAACCAGATTCACCACGCCGCTCAGCGATTCGTTTTCGATGATGAATAGCAATGCATCGATAAGGTCGGCAATATGGATAAATGATACAGCCTGGCTTCCGTCGCCGATCCTGGCGCCAAGCCCGATGCTGAAAGGCCGGTGCATTTTGGCAAGCGCGCCACCCTCTTTACCCAATACCACCCCGGTTCTGAAAATCACTACCCGCGTAGAGTCGCAACACAGCATTGCACTCGCCTCCCATTCCTGGCAAACCCTGGCTAAAAAACCGGTGGCGAAGGAGGTGCTTGACTCATCATGAGACCCCTCACCGCTGTAAATTCCGATGGCCGAAGAACTCAGAAAAGCGGCGGGTTTTTTGGTTGCCTTGTTGATGGCCCTGGCGATCTTGGTGGTGGTTAAAAGCCTGCTGTTCAGGATCTCCTGTTTGTATTCGGCAGTCCATTTTGCTGCCACCGGAGCGCCGGCCAGGTTGATCACCACATCGGTCCCTTCTATTTTCTCGAGGCAGAAATCAACATCGTTGAGCCTGAGGCTTTCGCGGTCGATCATCCGGATGGTCCAACCCAGCTGCCGCATCCTGTTTCTCAGGGCCTGTCCGATAAAACCGGTGGCCCCGCTTATCGCAAAGTTCATAGTTTTTTTTAGTAAAGTTATGGAATTCTTTATATTTGCGTTACTTTTTGAGCAATGATGCGAGAAAATTCCTAACCTGCTTAAACTTGTAATCGGAATATTATGGAACGAGAGGATCAGCCAAAATTATTTACCGGTTTTCCACCTGTGTCGACTGCTGAATGGGAAGAAAAGATCATCGCCGATCTGAAGGGAGCCGACTATGCGAAAAAACTCATATGGAAAACAGAGGAAGGATTTGATGTAAAACCTTACTACAGATCAGAGGATCTTGACAACCTTGATCACATGCATGCCCTGCCCGATTCTCTGCCTTATGTGCGGGGAGTGAGACCGATGGGCAACGACTGGTCGGTACGCCAGGACTTTGATACTACTGACGTTACTCAGGCCAATGCCCGGGCCCTGAGTGCCATCGCCTGCGGAGCCGACGCGGTGGGGTTCAACGTAACTGAGATCACAACGCACCGGCAGATGAGCGAATTGCTGAATGGCATAGACTTGAAGAAGACCGCCGTTCATTTTACCACATCACGGTCGTATCCGCTTTCGATAGAACTGCTGATCTACGAAGTAAGTCACCGGGCTGAAGGAGGAGAACTGGTAAGGGGTTCCGTGAATTTCGATCCCATCAGCTACCTCTTGCTGCATGGTGATTTCTATGTCAACTGGGCCCATAACCTTGAGGAAACCGAATACCTGCTCAACACCCTTTCGAAGCGTCTGCCGCAATTCAAACTGATAACCGTCAACGGACACTATTTCCAGGATTCAGGATCCACCCTGGTGCAGGAGCTGGCTTACAGCCTGGCATCTGCCAACGAGTACCTCGCCGGACTTACCGAAAAAGGCTTTTCGGTCGATATGGTTGCTCCCTACATTCAATTCAGCATGGCAACCGGTCCGGCCTATTTCCTTGAAATCGCCAAACTCAGGGCTGCACGGTTGCTCTGGACTCATATGATCGGGCAGTACAATCCTAAAAACAGTGATTCATCCCGCCTGTTTATTCATGCACGCACGGCCCGGTGGAACAAAACGTTGTATGATCCGTACGTCAACATGCTCAGGACCACTACCGAAGGCATGTCGGCCGCCTTGGGGAACGCCGACTCAATGACCATTGAACCCTTTGATATCTCATTCAGGCAACCGGGCGGTTTTTCTGAACGCATTGCACGAAATCAGCAACTGATCCTGAAAGAGGAATCTTACCTTGACAAGATTGCTGATCCTGCAGCGGGGTCCTATTACATTGAGAAGCTTACCCATTCCATGGCCCATCATGCCTGGGATCTTTTCCGCGAAATAGAATCATCGGGCGGAATGATCGAATGCATTAAAAAGGGTTATATCCAGGAGGAAATAACAAAGAGTCGCCAGCGTAAAGAGGCCGATTTTGCGCAACGCAAACTCGTTTTGCTGGGAACCAACCAGTATCCCAACACCATGGAGAAGATGCGGCCGATGATCGATGCCTCCGGCGAAATAGAAGAGAGCAAACCAGCTGCATACCCAAAAATTCAACCGTTCAGAGCCGGGGCGGCCTTCGAGGCGATCAGGCTCGCCACTGAGCTGTACGAGGAGCAGGAGCAACGTAAACCTTCGGTTTTCCTCTTCACGATGGGCAACCTGGCCATGCTCAGGGCCCGTGCGGGTTTCACTGCCAACTTTTTCGGATGTGCCGGCTATGAGATCATCGACAACCCGGGTTTTGCCTCTGTTGATGAGGGAGTGGAGGCGGCACTGGCATCGGGTGCCCCGGTGGTGGTGATCTGCAGTTCAGATGAGGAATATCTCACCATCGTTCCCGAAATCGCCCAAAAACTGAAACAGAAGACCCCTTCCACACTGCTTATGGTGGCCGGTTATCCAAAGGAAATGATCGACACTTTTAAAGCTGCCGGGGTTGATGATTTTATCCATGTCAGGAGCAACCTGCTGGAAACGCTGCAGCGAATCAATAAGATGCTTCATATTCAATAATTCATACACCAAACAATCAAGTTCATATGAACAACAATCCATCAATGCAGGGTCAGCCATCGTCGGGAAAGGGGCCTTTGTCGATTCTCGTGGTTGAAGATAACGCGATCAACCTGCGACTGATCAGTGCCGCTCTTGTCAGGGCGGGACATAAGGTTGATTCAGCGTTGGATGGTTCGATCGCCGTGGATAAGTTTAGCCAGAACAGTTATGACGCTATACTGATGGATATCATGATGCCTGTGATGGATGGAATCAGTGCGACCCGTGCCATCAGGCGGATTGAAGCGGAAAAGCAGATTCCCGAAAGCAAACGGGTGAAGATCATTGCCATTACGGCCAATGCCTTTGAAGACGACCGGACCAAGTTTTTCGAAGCGGGGATGAATTATTACATGAACAAGCCGATCGAGATTGACGAGTTACATCGCATTCTGAACAAGTAAAAGCAGACATTTTCATGGAAAAAGTCAGGCTATCGTTCCGCACCTTTCTGGTACCCCTGCTCATCTATGTTGCCGGGGTGGTTGCCTATGCCATTTATGTCGGGTATCAGGAAAAAATACGGATCATGGATGAGATCGACGCAAAACTGATCCATGCCGCTGAAAATATCCAGTATATCCTGCCCGATGGTTTTCATAATTACGCGACTGGTCCCGACGCTGTGAATGATTCCATAGACAGCATCAATATCAGGTTGTTGTCGGATTATGCACGGATCAACAACCTGTCTTACATTTACACCGCGGTGGTCAAAGACGGCAAGGTGTTTTTTACCTCTTCGAGTGCCAGTGAAGATGACATCAGGGAAAATGACCTGCCCTATTACTGGCAGGAATACCCCGAGGCAACTGCCGAGTTTAAAGCCTCCGTAGGCAGAGAGGTTCCGACACTGGAAACAGCCGAGGATCGCTGGGGCACCTTCCGCAGCGCAATCATCAGCATGACCTCCCCCGGGGGCAATCGTTTTCTGGCCGGTGCCGACATGAACATCTCCTTTGTACGCGATAAGGTGTTCAAGGGTGTGAAACGGGTCCTCATGCAGGCGCTCTTCTTCTTCCTCATCTTCGTGCCATTTTTCATCACCCTTCACCGTTTTCACAGGAAAAACAACCAAATACTGGAAACACAGATCGAGGAAAAAAAGCTGGCCGATGCCAGACTTGAAGGATACAAGAAACATCTTGAAGAGATCATAAAAATGCGCACGGAACAACTTCAGATCGAGATCGCCGAACGAAAGATGATTGAGGAGGAGCTGAAGAAGGCCAAAGAGGTTGCCATTCGTGAAAGCCGTGCCAAATCGATTTTCCTTGCCAATATGAGTCATGAGATACGTACCCCGATGAATGGCGTGATCGGCATGGTAAACATTCTCAAGGATACTGAGCTGAACGACGAGCAACGCGAATACCTTGATATTATTGAGATCTCCGGTAACAACCTGCTTTCGATCATCAACGACATTCTTGATTTCTCAAAGATTGAGGCCGGCCAGGTAGAACTGGAAAATATACCCTTTACCATTTCAAGGCAGGTAGAGGAGGTTACGAAATTGCTCCACATGCGTGCCGAAGCCAAGGGCCTGAAGTTGTTTTTCACTATTTCTCCCGAAATACCAGAGAATGTAAAGGGCGATCCTGTCAGGTTCAAGCAGATTATCATAAACCTCACCAACAACGCCATCAAGTTTACCAATACCGGTAGCGTCACCATTGCCCTGGAACTGGTGTCAAAGAATGACAAGAAACAGGTAATCAGATGTTCTGTCCGCGATACCGGCATCGGAATCTCGGAAAAAGGTCAGGAGAAACTCTTCAGGGAGTTCTCTCAGGCGGAGTCATCCACTACCAGGAATTATGGGGGGACCGGTCTTGGATTGAAAATTTCGAAGGACCTGGCTTACCTGATGGGCGGTGAAATCGGTGTGAACAGCATCGAGGGTAAGGGTTCAACATTTTGGTTTACGGTTGCCTTTGATCCGGTGTCGGATTCGGAACTTGAGAAACTACAGGCTGAAAAGCGCGAAAAGCAGGGCAAGAAGCTTTCACTGCTGTTGGTTGAAGACAACTACATCAGCCAGAAAGTAGCCAAGACAGCCCTTGAACGTGAAGGCTACGAGCGTATCGAGATTGCCGAGAACGGAAAGGTAGCTGTTGAGATGTTCTCAGAAAAAGAATACCAGATCGTTTTGATGGACATCAGGATGCCGGTCATGGATGGTCTCGAAGCAACGGAGAAAATGCGTGCCATTGAAAAGCAGCACCCCGGAAGAACCCCCACGAACATCGTTGCATTCACAGCCTATGCGATCGAAGGCGACCGTGAACGATTTATCCTTGCGGGAATGGATGATTATATCGCGAAGCCTTTCCAGCCTGAAGAACTGATACGGGTGATCGACAAATATGCCAGCAGGCTCCGGTTCCGTCAGCAGAAAAGCCTCCGGATATTGCTCGCCGAGGATAATAAGATCAACCAGAAGGTTGCGTCAAAAACCCTGGAATCGTTCGGGCACAAGGTTGAGGTGGTTGAGAACGGGTTACAGGCAGTTGAGAAAGTGAAGGCGAATGATTACGATCTGGTGCTGATGGACCTCGAGATGCCGGAAATGGACGGCATCGAGGCTACCCGGAAGATCAGGCAATATGAGAAATCAGAGCAGGAACGGGGGATTGACCGGAAGCAACTGAAAATAGTTGCGTTAACGGCACATTCGACCGTTGAGGACAAGAACAAATGCCTCGATGCGGGCATGGATGACTATATCAGCAAACCCTTCCGCCAGGCTGAAATTGCCCGGGCACTTTCAATCTGATCGTTATGGACAAAAGAACAATTGCTATTCTGATGATGCTTTTTCTGGTTATTTCCGTAGCAATCCAGGCGCAGGAAGACAAGGTAATGACCGAAATAGAAAATGAAGCGGAGGATCAGGGTGCCACCTTCAATTTCGGGGCCGATATTTTCAGCCGGTACATATGGCGGGGGTATGATTACGGCAATTCCCCGGCCATACAACCGAACATATATTTTGCCTGGAAAGGGCTGAATATCGGAGCCTGGGGATCGTATGCTTTTGCAAAGCACAGCATCCAGATCGACGATACCACCGTGGTTGATGCCGGCAATTATTCCGAGGCTGATTTATACATCTCTTATACCTATAAATGGTTCACCCTGCTTTTTATGGATTATTTCACACTGAATGGCCTGAATCCGAACCACGGAAACCGTTATTTCGATTGGAACAACGCCACCACACCCCATACCATTGAGGGAATGCTGACCTTTGACGGAACAGAGAAGTTCCCGCTCAAAGTTCTGGTGTCGACCCTGCTTTACGGAGATGATAAAGGTAAAGACTCTACAGGGGTGTATGGAGAAGGAACAAACAACAATTTCTCGACCTATTTTGAAGTTGCCTATGTGTTCCACCTTAAAAAACCGGGAATTGACCTAAAACCGTTTATCGGGGGCATTCCTTTTGGCGGCAGCTGGTACGGTCCCCACGCTGGCATCATCAACCTGGGAATCCTCGCGAAAAAGGAGGTGAAGATCACCCCCGTTTACTCCTTGCCGATGCAGGCATCACTGATAACCAACCCGATGTCGCAATCGGTTTTCCTTGTTTTCGGAATTTCTTTGTAGAACTAAATAATACTAAGATTTAAGATGAGACCTGATTTTAAAAATGTGGAGCTGAAGAGATACCCGGAGGATAAATCCTTCGGTGAATGGGAGAGGGAAAACCATATTGAGAAGAGCTGGATGACCCCTGAGCAGATCCTGTTAAAACCCGTTTATGGTGCTGAGGATTTGGCACAGATGGAGCATCTTCAGTATGCAGCCGGTATTCCCCCGTTCCTGAGAGGGCCCTACTCGACCATGTATGTGATGAGCCCCTGGACCATCCGTCAATATGCAGGATTTTCAACTGCCGAGGAGTCGAATGCTTTCTATCGCAGAAACCTGAAAGCAGGACAGAAAGGGCTGTCGGTTGCCTTTGACCTGGCCACACACCGTGGATACGATTCCGACCACGAACGGGTGGTTGGCGATGTCGGGAAAGCAGGGGTTGCCATCGACTCCATTCTCGATATGAAGATACTGTTCGACCAGATCCCGCTCGATATCATGTCGGTTTCGATGACCATGAACGGTGCCGTGCTGCCAGTGCTGGCCTTTTACATTGTGGCGGCGGAGGAGCAGGGAGTGCCAATGGCAAAACTGACAGGTACGATCCAGAACGATATCCTGAAGGAGTTTATGGTGCGCAATACTTACATTTACCCGCCAGGCCCTTCTATGCGCATCATCGCCGACATCTTCGGGTTCACTTCGAAGAATATGCCTAAGTTCAACTCCATCTCCATCAGCGGGTACCATATGCAGGAGGCCGGCGCGACGGCCGATATCGAGTTGGCATACACCCTTGCCGACGGGTTGGAATACCTGAGAACTGGCATCAATGCAGGGATGGACATCGACACCTTTGCGCCGAGGTTATCCTTTTTCTGGGCTTCCGGCATGAACCATTTCATGGAGATTGCAAAGATGAGGGCTGCCCGGTTGCTGTGGGCAAAGATCGTAAAGCAGTTCAACCCGAAGAATCCCAAGTCGATGGCGCTCAGAACCCACACCCAGACTTCCGGCTGGAGCCTCACCGAACAGGATCCCTTCAACAACGTGGCTCGTACCTGCGTGGAGGCCCTGGCCGCGGCACTCGGACACACCCAGTCGCTGCACACCAACAGCCTCGATGAGGCGATCGCACTACCCACCGACTTCTCGGCAAGAATCGCGCGGAACACCCAGCTTTATCTGCAGGAAGAAACGCAGATCTGCCGATCGCTCGATCCCTGGGCAGGCTCCTATTACGTGGAATCGCTCACTCATGAGATCGCCCATAAGGCCTGGGCATTGATACAGGAGGTGGAAGAACTCGGTGGAATGGCCAAAGCCATCGAAACGGGCATCCCCAAAATGCGAATCGAGGAGGCTTCGGCCCGGAAGCAGGCCCGGATCGATTCAGGGAAGGACAAGATCATCGGAGTCAACATGAACCGTCTGGAAAAAGAGGATCCCATCGAAATCCTGGATGTGGACAATGCAGCGGTGAGGGAATCACAGGTTGCACGGCTGAAGTACCTCCGTGAGAACAGAAATGATGCAGAGGTTAGGGCATCGCTTGAGGCGCTCACCAGCGCCGCTGCTTCGGGTGAAGGCAATTTGCTCGAACTATCTATTGATGCAGCCCGTAAGCGGGCCTCGCTGGGTGAAATTTCGTATGCACTGGAAAAAATTTACGGGAGGTATAAAGCCGTGATCAGAAGTATTACAGGGGTTTACTCATCGGAATCCACGGGTAATGAAAGTTTCAGTAAGGCCAGGGAGATGGCCGACCGGTTCGCGGAACTCGAAGGCCGGAGACCCCGGATCATGATTGCAAAAATGGGTCAGGATGGGCACGACCGCGGGGCCAAGGTGGTAGCCACTGGCTATGCCGATATCGGATTCGACGTGGATATCGGTCCGCTTTTCCAGACCCCTGCAGAAGCAGCGCGACAGGCCGTTGAAAACGACGTACACATACTGGGCGTGTCGAGCCTGGCTGCCGGACATAAAACCCTGGTGCCCCAGGTTATCGGGGAATTAAAAAAACTGGGCCGCGAAGACATACTGGTGATCGTGGGAGGCGTGATACCGCCACAGGATTATGATTTTCTGTACAAAGCCGGGGCTGTGGCGATCTTCGGACCCGGCACCGTGATCTCCGAAGCCGGCATCAAACTGCTCGAGGTTCTGATTTCAAGCAGAATCTGACCCATGGAAATGTTTTCAGCCACCCTGCCAAACGGGATCCGTCTGGTACACTATCCCGTTGCCGGCAAGGTGGCTCATCTCGGAATATTTATCAACGCCGGCACCCGCGATGAACTGGAGCACGAACACGGGGTGGCCCACCTTATCGAACACACCATTTTCAAGGGAACCCGCAAAAGATCGCTCTACCAGGTCCTCAACAGGCTTGAGAACGTGGGGGCCGACCTCAACGCCTATACCACCAAGGAGGAAACCTGTATTCATGCCTCCTTCCTTGTCGGCTATTATGACCGCACCATCGAGTTGTTCCAGGATATCTTCTTTCATTCGGTATTTCCCGAGAAGGAGATAGAAAAGGAAAAACAGGTGGTGATGGATGAGATCAGGTCCTACCTCGATAACCCGGCAGAACAGGTATTCGATGATTTTGAGGACCTGGTTTTTGAAGGACACCCCCTGGGAAAGAATATCCTGGGAACGGCCCGAAGCCTGAAAAAAATCAACAGGGAAAAGATCAACGGTTTCATCGAAAAGAATTACAGACTTGACCAGGTTGTCATTGCATCGGCCGGCAACATCACTTTCGAAAGATTATTAAAGAAAATCACCCGGCATTTTTCCGATTCACCCCTCCGTGAAACAAGCAGGCCACGGATTCCTTTTGATAACAGGCAATGCTTCGCCCGTGAAGTCAGAAAAAAAACGTATCAGGTTCATTGTGTGATCGGTTCCACCGCATACCGGTTCGGCGATCCGCGAAGGATTCCGCTGGCACTTCTCGTTAACCTGCTCGGAGGTCCGGCACTTAACTCCAGGCTGTCGTTCGCCCTCCGCGAAAGGAACGGGCTTACCTACCATTGCGAAGCCAATTACACGGCCTACTCCGATACGGGGATCACCTCGGTGTATTTTGCCTGCGATCCGCAGAATTACCCTAAGGCTCACTCGATTGTGCTCAGAGAGCTTAAGCGTTTGCGCGAAGAACGAATCGGAACCCTGCAACTGCATCTTATCCGGAAACAACTGACCGGCCAGTTGTCGATCGGGCATGAATCGAACCTGGCCGTTATGATGTCGGCGGGTAAAAGTTACCTTTTGCAAAACAGGTACGATCCTTTGGAATGGATCACAGAACAGATCGGCAAGGTTACAGCAGACAAACTGCTGGAGGTGGCCAACGAAATCTTCGACGAAAAATCACTGTCAATGCTGACCTTCAGGCCCTGACAGGTCAGAGAAAATTCTCACTCAGGTAGTGGTTGAATTTCTCCTTGTATTGCTCACTCACCGGGATATAGACCTTCCCGAACACGATCCGGGTTCTTTCAATCGTTTCAATACGGTTCAGATTGACGATAAACGACCGGTGTACCCGCATGAAATCCCGCGCCGGCAACTTTGCCTCAAGCGTTTTCAGTGAATTGATGGAAAGTACCGGCCTGGAGTGGTTTACAAGGTAAACCTTCACATAGTCCTTGAGCCCTTCAATGTAAATGATGTCATCGAAATTGATTCTGATGATCTTATATTCGGATTTCAGAAAGAGAAATTTGTCGTTGCTCTCGATGCTGGTCTTCTGGTGACGCTCCAGTTCTATCAGTTTCTGTGCTTTATGGGCTGCCGCAAGAAATTCTTCATATCCGAAAGGCTTGAGCAGGTAATCGACGGCCTCGAGCTTAAATCCTTCGACAGCGAACTTGTCATGAGCGGTGGCAAAGATGATCTTTGGACCCTGGCTGAGACGCCGGACAAGATCGGTCCCCATGAGATCGGGCATCTGGATATCCAGTATGATGAGATCAACAGGATGGTCTTCGGCATATTCAAGAGCTGTGATCGGATTCTCAAATTCGCCTGCCAGGGTAAGGAATGGCGTTCTTGAAATATAGCCTGTAACAAGCTTCAGGGCAAGGGGTTCATCATCTATGGCAATGACGCGGATCATGGTTTGATGAATTAAAGGTCAATATGTAACCGGACTTCGAACGCTGCGCCGGCGTCACTGATCTGCAGGTTGTGCCGGGCGGGGTAAAGCAATGCCAGCCTTTTCCGTACGTTTTCGAGACCGATACCGCTTTCTGTCTTCAGCAGGTTGTCGGAATTTGCGGCAATGCTGTTGTCACACCTGAAATCAATCCAGGTGTCGCCGGCAGCCAGTCCGATATGGATGAACGACGGGTTCTTGTAGCTGATACCATGTTTGAAAGCGTTTTCAATGAAAGGAAGAAAAATAAGCGGTGGTATTTCGGGATCCGGATAATTCTCCGGGAAGCCGATGTTGAGATCAACTTTGCCCGAAAGCCTGAGCTTCATCAGATCGATGTAAGATTTCATGAAATCGATCTCCATGCTGAGCGGAACCATCCCTTTTTCCGTTTCATAAAGCAGGTACCGCATCAGTTTCGAAAGCTGAAGGATGGCCTTCTGACCGTCCTCGACATTGATCTGGACCAGCGAATAGATGTTGTTCAGGGTGTTAAAGAAAAAGTGCGGATTGATCTGGTTTTTCAGTAAAGCAAGTTCGGTGTTGAGTTTCTCTTTTTCGGCTTCCTTTTGTTGCTTTTCATGTTGCGCCACCTTGTCGCTGTAGCGCAGACCGATACTGAAACCGGTAAGGATGATGGAGGTAATCAGGTAGTTATAGATAGGCCATACCTTTTTAGGGCCGTCGGGCCGTGCCGACCTGCGAAATTCCAGGGGCGGCCTGTCGACCGGCCGGGATCTGAGTCCGGGACCTGGTCCCGGCGGCGGCAGCGGTTGCCTGAATCCTTCAGCCGGCGGAGGAGCCGGTTCGCCGCGGGGCGGATCCATCGCTTCAGTTCTTAGTTTTTTTATTCTCCTTTCAGGGATCACCCTGTCGAGTGTGAACTCCATAATCATGATGGTGAGCACGATGGCCAGTGCCGACAGGCAAAAGTAAAGGATCCTTTTCTTTCTGAAGAAGAATGCCGGGATCAGCCACAGGTAATTGGTGTAAAAGATGATGGCATACAAGGTTACCTGCACGGTTGTTATCGCGAAAATATTCAGGTTATCGTGTGAATCGAGATATAAAAGGTAGGATGGTACAATGAAAAGGAATACCCATGCCAGCACGTGGATTCCCAACTGTAAGCCTTTTCCGCCGGGGGTAAATATCTTCATAGGCGCTGATTTAAAAAACGAAAACATATCCGACTCCAATGATAAAACTGGTTTCCGGACGGTTTACATTGAATTCGCGGTTGATCCGGTAATACAGGTCCAGCTCGTGCATCCGGTTAATGGCATAGGTGATGCCTGCCGTTACCCTGAGCTGGTCGAAGGAGTGGTAACGTATCTGATCAAGCCTGAAAAAGAACTCTGACGACAGGTAAGGTTCGAATTTTTTATTCAGATCGTACTTCAGGGTGAGTTTGAGGTTCAGGTGGTCGGGCGAATCCAGCCGGCTGCCTGAATCAATGATGTCATGGTACCCCGATTGATAGCGGGCCCGGAGCATGAAGATCACGGGTCGGATCTTTTCACGGAACGTGATATCGGCATAGAACCGCTGACGGGTCCGGTAGGAATCGTCGACCCTGCGCTGCCTCGCAATTCTGTATGTCACCCCGATCTTCCACCTTTTCCAGGCTTTGTAGGTTGCCCCGATTTCGGAGTTGACCTGGCCGACTTCCGTGATGTTTTCGTTCAGCCTGACCTCTTCGGTGAGGGTGACCGACCATCGCGGAGTGATCTTTTTTTCAAGTCCTGCACTGATCCACATGCCTAAATCCTTCTCCTGCGCGATGACCCTGAATGGAGCCGCCAGGAGCACCAGGACAAAGAAGAGGATCTGACATTTTTTAGGCATAGTAATAGATCCTGATGGTGGCAGTGTCTTTCAGGAAATCGATCTTGTTGACCGAAACCCGGTGGATATTTAAACCTGTGCGTGACCTCAGATCGGCGATAAGCTCCTGCTCATGTTCCGGTTTGATCTTGTCAATTATGTCGTACTGCACATTCTTGGAAAATTCGCGGCGAAAGAAAAGGTTTCCGTCAAGGATAAAGATCCCGGCAAAAATAACTCCGTGCAGAATCGCCAGTTCATGGTACTCGAGCCGGATGGCGCTGATAAGTCCAATGGCAATGAATACGAACAGGTAACTCATATCTTTCAGCGAGATGCCGGCACTCCGGTAGCGCAACATTGAGAAAACGGCAAAAAGACCGAATGCTGCGCCGAGCGATATTTTGACCTCATTCAGCACAAAGGTCAACACAAAAATCACCAGGTTGAAAATGATATAGGTGAAAATGTAATCCATTTTCCGGTAATTCGGGTAGTAGATCAAACAGATGATAAGGAGCACCACCAGGATGTTGATGGCGAGGCTGATGAAAAATACCGCGTCGATGTCTATCACATCCTTATCCTTCTTTTTATCGCTTTTGTTATCCTTGGTACTGGATGTCTCAGCCTGGAGCTGCATGGTTTCGGCCTCCTGGGCCCTCACGATCGCAGCCGGTGCGGTGTTCAGCAGAAAAAGAAAGACGAGTAATCTGATCAGGATGGATGGTTTCATGGTTCATTAGGAATTTGGAGAATCTTATTGATTCTGAGAATTTTATATTTGTAATTATTTTTTCTGACACCGTCTGCCAGCAGGCAAACCCCGGTACAGTATTTACTGATCGAAAACGGATTGATCTTCAGTGAATGAAGCATCCGCTCGAACGGGGCATGGGTGGCGACTCCCCGCTTGATCTCTGCAATGGTCAGCCCGCTCAGGCTGTGTCTCTTTCCCGGCGTGGAAAACCTGAGGCCTGTGTCGATTGTCAGCCGCTCGCTGAAATCCCGGTGCACCATGGTGATCCGCGAATAGCTTACATGGAGGGCAGGATTCAGCGACGAAAACGGGTAGGGTAGGAGTCTCTCCGCAAAATCCTTCACGGGTTCATTGAGACCTTCCCCCAGCTCATTAACCTCCATCCTTTTTTTTATCGTCCGCCCTTTATTGGTTTTGCATTTGGTTTCGATGAAAGAGGTTCCGCTGTCGGGATAGCTCCGGTACCTGATCTTGTACCTGTTGAATTTACCGTGGAGATGGCTGTGAAACATCGCAAAATCAGCGGTGTCGAGGTACCTGGTTTCGTACCTGCTGTTTCTTATATGGTTAACTTCGAGAACCCGGTAATGCGGCTGCATCATCTCCAGGATTTTCATCAACTCCTTTTCATGAAAGAGAAACTTGGTGTCGACCCGGTCCATCAGCCTCACCTGGTCTATGTCAGACAGTGAAACAGGTTCAAAATCTGCAAGCATTTCATCAAAAGTATACATAGTCCCATTTTTTCGATGAAACCCTCACGTTCGAAGCATCATTCACCTGCTTGCCGGTTTTCAGCAATTTTCCGTTGTAACTGAATGTGATCTTTCGCAGTAACTTACCTGAACCGTCATACACGGTTTCCGAGGTTTTTGAACCATTGGGGGCGTAAGCGAATACGCTCCTGGTGATCACACTCCCCGTCGGACTTAATTCGGTCTCCTCCGTTTTGTCTTTGAAGGCATTGAATCTGGAAACCTTGTGCGTGTTAATCTTTTTTGCGGGGTCAAACTCGGTCTCTTCCGTTTTGTTGCCATATTGATCGTATTTTGCCGATTGACGGAAAACGATCTCTCCCGTGCGGTTGTATTCAACCTTCAGGAGTGAACGCCCTTCCCGGTCAAACTCTTCGTAAGAGATTTTGTGGGTGGATTCCTTGCCATGATCCGATACGGTTTCATATTCGGTGACCGACCTGATCTTGTGCTTCATTCGCTCTTTCTTGCCCTGACCGGCCGATACGCCGGCCAGCATTGTGCAAATGAGAATAATCAGCAGCTTTTTCATTGAATGTTAATTGAAGATTACAAGATCGGGAAGTTGGTAGTCCTGTTTTTTATTCTCAATGGTGATATCCTGCATTACGGCAATGTCGGCGTTGGTGGTCATGGTCGAATCTTTTGAATAGACATATACCCGGTATTTACCTGCCCTCAGGTACCTGAATTCATAGGTGCCGTCGTAACCGGTGCGGATCCTGTCGCCATAATCACGGTCATCACCATACACAATATACACCCAGATATTGGGGCCGTAATACTCTTCCTCAAGCACCGTGAAAGTCGAATTGTACTCCTTTACATAGACTTTTCCATAGATGGTGGCTTTACCCCCGGGACCAGGTTCTTTCTCGCAGGCGATCAGCATCAAAAGGAAAGTGCTAAATAATAACAATCTGATCGTTTTGAATAATGGATGCATAGGTTTGTGTTTTCTAAATTCAATGGTTGGTTTCCGGTTACAAAAAAACGGTTAAATTTTCAATAAACGATCACTTTGCTTACAGATTCGAAGTCATCATTTTTCGCCTTGAGGAAATATATCCCTTTTGGGCATGCCGATACATCGAATGAGAAGATGGAAAGATTGGCCGGCGACACGCTCCCCGGATTCACCGATGTATGAACGACGATCCTACCCATGGCATCCAGAAGTTCAAGGGAGATCAATTTCGCTGATGCATAGGTTTCAACGTATAAGGTTTTGTCTACCGGGTTCGGATAGACCAGCGGAACGGATCCTGTAGAACCCGCGTATTGGTTAGGCCTGGCATAGGTGGGTGTCATATAGCCCAGGTTGCCGTAACCATTCGGGTATCTCCCGGCACTTCTCTGAGGACCCAGCGATGGATATGAAACCGAATCGACAATGGTGCCCGATGGACCCATGAACCATAAAATCCCTCCGGATGGATTCAGATCAAAACTCAGATGGATCCCTGGTGCCTGGTCGGCGGCCGACCGGATCATCAGGTACTCTCCTGAAGCAACAGAGGTATCCGGGATCATCCACTTTTTTGGTTCGGTGGGATTATCGGTAACTGAAAAACCTTCAAGGTCAATTGATTCAGTTGTAAGGTTGATGAGCTCCAGCCATCCTTCGCAGGTTCTGGTCGCGCTGGTCGGTATTGAACTGTAACCGAACCGTATTTCATTGATTACCATGTCGTGGTAACGTGGGATGGGCTGAACCGTATAATGATCATATTCCGCCCCTGGCGGTAAAAAGGCTCCTGCACTGTCGTTTTGGGCGTAAATATAATATTGCACCGTATTACCGTTTACCGGAACACTGATGCCGTAGATCCCGTCGCCGGCCAGGCTGTCGTTGTGGTTCCCGTCATCGAACATGGTTTGTTGCGTGAAAATCCCGCCGGAATTGTCCCTGAAGCCGGCGAACACCATGGTTGCCCCGTCGACCCTGGCCCTTACCGCCATTTCGCCTCCGATCTCCGGTATTACAGGCTCATGGCTTACTGACGAAATCGTGGGAGCGTGGCTGAACCACGGCAGCGTATCCAGGTATGCCATCCTGGCTTCCATCAGTGTACGGATACCGGGGTACCTGATCATCGACCCGGTGCCGCCAACCGTAGTGTCGAGGTTCAGGATGAAGTCATCGAAAGAATAAAACTTATTCGGATCATTCAGCACTTCCCCGGTGATCAGTTCCCTGAGTTCTTTCCCGCGTTGATAATAGCTGCCCGTCCTGATGTTTTCATCCACCAGTGTCCGCATATGCGCCAGATACATTTTCCGGAGGGTATCGTTTTTGAAAAGGTTGGTCATCAGCGGGCGGGGTGAAACCGAAAAGGAAAGATGTTCCAGCGGGTCCAGCGATGCCAGTTCGGGGATGGTCACCCCAAGGAAATGATATGAACCGTCGGAATCCCTGAAACTCCCGAACGACATGTTGAGGTCCCAGATCACGGGATTGAATCGCCCGTTTTTATCCATCGAAAGATAGTAATTCTGCGCATACCCGATGTAACTGTCGAGATTCAGTAACACAAAATTGAAAGCATGCATCCAGAGCGTCCGGTCGATGTCAAGCACGTCGCCTGCCTGTCCCGGGGCGTTGTTCAGAAGGTCGATGAGGCGATAAAGATCACCCCAGCCATATTCCGACTGCAGTTTATAATAGGGTTGATAAGCCATCGAATCGGGGCCGTTGCTGTTTGAGAGATTTGCGTTTTCACCGAACGGGTAAATGAGTTTTGCCGGTTCGCCTTTGATAAATGGCCGGTCGCCCGTACCGAAATGCCTCCGGTTGAATTCATCGCTCACCGCTTCAACATTGGTGTACAGCCCGATGAGGGTATCGTTGATCAGCAACCTGGCAAAATTGGCACGCGCGGCGGGCATATACTTCCGGGCAATCTCATAAGCCAGTACCTCTCTGACAAACGACGGATCGTGGATCACATTGCTCAGTTTTATCTTTGAAAAGCCTTGGTAGTTCTGACTTTTCACGCAGTAATCAAGATCAATGTTGAATGGGTTTTTCAGCGTGTTTTCGTTATATGAGCTGTACCCTTTGTACCGTATGCCAGCGTTTTTCAAACAGGTTCCGTCGATGGTCACTTCTCCCTTCAAACGGCCCTCGTCCCCTTCATTTTTGAACAGGCTGTCGAGTATAGGACGCCAGTTCTTTTCGCTGAACCTGATATGTATCTCCCTGATCGTACCCGGATCATACAAAGCTTCCTGCGTATGTGCCGGCATAGCGGTAAACAGGTAAACAAGTAAACAGGAAAGCCTTGCAGATCTCAATGTTTGATGAATTTTCGGGCGCTGGTGCCATTCGCAGTCTCCACGCTTACAAAATAGATCCCTTCATGGAGGGAACTTACATCGATCACGTAGGGAGCAATCCGGCTATCGGGAGTCATGACCGTTTTCCCGGTCAGGTCATAGATCCTGATGCCGGTCGGGGCGACGAGGGTGTTGAGAACAATGTAACGGTCGGCAGGGATTGGAAATATTGACAGCGAAGTTTCCGGTTCATCCCCGGTGGCGGAGTTCTGATCTTTCAGTCTGGAGACCCCTTCTCCCGTGACGATCCAGATGTAGTCGTCGTTGTCGACCGCCAGGCCCTGGACAATTTTGTTGACCAGTCCGTTTTCAACTGTATAGGAGGTCCACGCCTGCCCGGACAGTTTACTGATCCCACCATCCTGCAGATAATCGGCATAGATGCCTGCCCACAGGGTTCCATGCAGGTCGGTATCCAGTCCTTTAATGTATAGCGGAAGCGTTCCGGAACCGGTCCGGTAGTTTTGAATCCATTCGTCATTGGTACCAAGCTTTGTAATGCCGACATAGGTCCCGATCCATTTGATGTTGTCTGCATCAATGGCGATGGCACTGATATTATTGTCGACCAGGCTGTCGGCCTTTGTGAAGGTTATAAAGACAGACCCGTCGAACTTCGACAGGCCTCCCAGCCAGGTCCCCAGCCAAATGTTGCCGGATCTATCGGCGCTGATGGCGCTGATCATGTTTTGCGGCAAACCATCGGCAGTGGTATAGTTTTTCCAGCTCGTTCCGTCGAAACGCGAAGCGCCCGACTGGGTGCCGATCCAGATACTTCCGTCGGGGGCAGGAGCCAGGCAGGCGACCACGTTATCGATCAGTCCGTTGGCAGTGGTGTACGAGGCCCATGTTGAACCGTTGTAGGTACTGATCCCCTGGTCGGTGCCAACCCAAACATGGTTGTTAATGTCCACGGCAATGCAGTTGATGTAGTTGTCAATCAGCCCGTTTTGCTTGGTGAATGTCGTCCAGTCGTGGTCGTCGAAACGTGCGACGCCTTCCTGGGTACCAAACCACTTTACATTGTTTGCATCAATGGCCACCCCAAGTACATTGTTGGAAGGTAGCCCGTCGGCTGTTGTGAAACTGGTGAACTCCTGGGCAACAGATGATCTCTGGACCAGGATGAGAAAAATTGCAAGCAGCATTGCGGGAATTATCGTTTTCATAGCCCGAAATTTATTTTGTTAGAACTATTTTCCTGATGTATACTCCACCCGGGGCAGTGGTGATTTTCAGATAGTAGAGCCCTTCAGGGTGAGCGCCAAGATCGGCGCTGCGGATGTCAGAAGCCTGGTAAACCACCGAACCGGTTACATTGAGAAGGGTAACTTTGAAGTGGCCCTGGTCAAGAAATGATCCGCTCCAGCTTACCCTGCCGTTCGTCGGATTGGGATAAACCATCAGCGCTTTACCTTCAGTCTCGTTAATTCCAACTGTGGAGTAATCGTAGGGATCGGATAGCGCCGAGAAGCAACCGTTGCCGTCGTTGACCCTTACCTGGTAGCTCCCGTTTTCGGTCGGATAATATTGCTGAGCAGTTGCTCCGGGTATCGAATCGCCGTTCAGATACCACTGGTTCCCTGAAGCACTGCTCGAGATCAGCATATGTCCCGACTGGCTGATGACTGGCGTAGCGACGCCATTGACATAACAGGCGGTGTAACGGAATGCCTGGCTTGCAGAGGTGGAAACGGTCTTGGACCAGACCACGTTCTAGTTCGAATCGATTTCGTAAATATAACGGGACTGGGAGATGCAGATAAGCGTGTTTCCGTTGGGCAACTGCTGGGCGTTTCCTTCATTGTTCGTCGGATTTCCGGAGTATATATGTCTCCATGCATAGGTTGGGGGTGCAAAGGCCGAGCCGGGCACGATGTTGTAAATGAAGCCGGTTAAAGGTGGAATGATCAGGTCGACACAACTCTTGTTCCCGGTTCCGCCGCGGTTGTTGAATGCCGCCAGGTATCCCCCGTGCGGACAGTCGGAAGGAACCCAGTGCGCATCGTGTACAACGTTGAAGATGGTTGTCCCCGATGCCTGGTAGGCCGAAGGATTTCCCCAACGGTAGAGGATGTCGCCGCCCTTCCCTGAATTGCCGCCTGTGTGGCCGGCAGCCTCTGCCGTAGTGGTGCTGTGATCAATCACGTAGATCTCGTTGAAATTATGGGATGAAAAGGTGATCTGATCCAGCCCAGCATTGTAGTCGATCCCGTTGACATGTTGCCAGTCCTTGGAAGTCAGATAGTTGATATTCAACAGCTCGGGATGTTGCACGATGGATGTCACATAATTGTCCTTGGCCGGATTGACATTCTGGCAGAGGTGATCCCACGAATGCCACTCCCAGACCACATTGCCGCCACTGGTTCCGACAGGTTCTATCTCAACGATTTTGTCGGGCCACATGGTGATGCTGATGGAGGAACCTGCCTGAGTGACTTGAGCCGGTGTTTTCGATTCATAAGCTATCAGCAGGACATTTCCGTTGGGCATGGGACATATATCGTGGTGCGTGCAGTATTCCTGGGTTGAATAGACATAGTTCCATATCACATTTCCATCCCAGTCGACCTTTTGTACCTGCCCGCACACCGGCCCCCCTGTGAAGTAATTTCCGGAACGGGCGACGGTTCTGAGCAGAATTCTTCCCGGCAGCAGGTAGGAAGAATAACCTGTTTTTGCGTTTGCTGCAAAGGTCCAGGTGTGGTAATAATTTCCCGAAAGGTCAAGGAGATATCCTTTGCTGCTGTTTTGCGGACAGTACAGGGTATAATCGCCATAAGGCTGGGCGTGAAGGTCAACACCGGTCAGGAGGGTGATGACGGTTAACGCGAAAAAAAGGCTATGTTTCATAGGACTGGATTTTTTTTCCGCTGCAAACATATCCCACCGGTCAATTATGGGAAAAAGGAATAGACGAAATATGTATTTTTACCCCCGGATAAGAGATATTTGCTTAGGATTCTCATACTCATATGATACACCCCAGTGATAGACTGCCCTGATTTCAGTGCGCAAATGGCCATTTCGGGTGCATGTAAATTGTTGATAAGTAATCTTTTTCGTTTCATGATCACCGATCATCCTTCAATCCTTGAATATTCCGGACGTTTTTCAACACCCGAAACAGAACTGCTGAAGCGCCTGACACGCGAAACACACTGGTCGCAGGTATATCCGCAGATGCTCTCGGGACCGTTACAAGGGATGTTACTCACGATGTTTGCCGCCATGATCCGGCCGGCAAACATTCTTGAGATCGGAACGTTCACTGGCTATTCGGCCATCTGCCTGGCTTCGGGAATGGAGGGCGCCATGACATTACCTTCAGAAGGATCAGGGGCAATGGGGCAAGCTTCCGGGGCAAGAAATCAGGTGGATGAACAGCGGGCGGAACAGCCGGTCAGCCAGACTGGAAAGGTCCATACCATCGAAGTCAATCCCGAACTGGAGTCCATCATCCGGAAGTACATCCGTGAAAGCGGATTGGAACACAGGATCATCCTGCACATCGGCGATGCAATTGACATCATCCCCCGATTGCACGAAACCTGGGACCTGGTTTTTATTGATGCCGATAAGCCGAACTACCTGAATTATTATCAGTTGGTTATGCCCAGGTTGAGGCAGGGAGGGTTTATACTGGTCGACAATGTACTGTGGGATGGTAAAGTGACCGCGGATCCGGCCGGGATGGACCATGACACCTTGGGTATTCACCGGTTCAATGAGTTTGTGCAGTCGGACGACCGCGTGGAAAATCTTTTACTCCCCCTTCGCGATGGTCTGATGATCATCCGTAAAAAGTGACTGAACCGGTCCGGTATTACAGGTTTTAAACTGTTTGAATCCGGCCGGTCGTTGTTACCTGAATGCTTGTTACTGTACCCTGTATTCGAATTTCACGTTGGCCAGTTCATCATTGGCCTTGATGATCTTTTTTTTCAGGTCGGCCTTGAATGCGATAAGTTTCTTGTGCAGGTTCTCATCACCGACGGCCAGGATCTGAGCGGCGAGTATGGCGGCATTCTGGGCCCCGTTGATCCCCACGGTGGCGACCGGTATGCCCGGCGGCATCTGGACGATTGCCAGCAGCGCATCAAGCCCTTCGAGGGAGGCTTTGATGGGCACGCCGATAACGGGCAGCGTGGTCATGGCCGAGATCACACCAGGCAGATGGGCAGCCATTCCGGCAGCGGCAATGATAACGCGGATGCCGCGCTGATGTGCATGTTTGGCGAATTCTTCGACTTTATCGGGGGTGCGGTGAGCTGAAAGTGCGTTGATTTCAAATGGGATCTGCATTTCGTTCAGAAACTTTGCGGCTGCCTCCATGACTGGCAGGTCGGAGGTGCTTCCCATGATGATGCTTACTTTTGGTTCCATTTGATCCTGGTTTTCTTGGTTTGAAACAAAAATAGTAATTATTTCTCTACCTTTGCATTACTAAAAAAAATGACGGATCATGACAAAAGTGCAGGTTCGGGACCTTGTTTTTGAAAAATTTATTACCAGGGAGGAGATTGGCCGGGCAGTCAGGAAGGTGGCGGCGGAGATAAACCGTGATTACCACGGTAAGAATCCGGTTCTGCTGGCCATCCTGAACGGATCTTTCATGTTTGCCTCCGACCTGATGCGCGAACTTGACATCCCATGTGAGATATCGTTTGTGAAGTACACCTCTTATTCCGGCACATCATCCACCGAAAGCATCAGGGAGCTGATCGGGCTTGATCAGATTCTGGAAGGCCGGCATGTGATTATTGTGGAAGACATTGTTGACACCGGGATCACAATGGAGAAACTGCTGGGAGATATCGGGCATAAAAATCCTGCCGATATAAAGATCGCCTGCTTCTGTTTCAAGCCTGCCGCATTCCGGAAATCGTTCGGCATCGATTACCTCGGAATGTCAATTCCCAATGATTTCATCGTGGGATACGGCCTCGATTACAATGGGCAGGGAAGAAACCTTCCGGACATCTATAAAGTGGTTCAGTAAAAACGCTCATCAATCCAAATAATTTATTAATCGCTATTCGCTAATTCCTAATCGCTTACTTATGTTCAACCTGATATTATTTGGGCCTCCGGGAGCCGGAAAAGGAACCCAGGCCATAAAGATCGCTGAAAAATATCACTGGAAACATGTTTCAACCGGAGATATCCTGCGGGCTGAGGTGAGTCAGGGCACCCCCCTGGGTTTGAAGGTCAAAGCGGTTATGGAAGCCGGCCATCTTGTATCGGATGAGCTTCTGATCGAGATCATGGAATCGGTGTTCCTTAAGCATGCTGATTCGGGAGGATTTGTCCTGGATGGTTTTCCCCGTACCATGAACCAGGCTGAAGAACTTGACCGGATGCTGTCGAAACTGGGTCATGGGGTTTCCCTGGTCCTCGCCCTTGAGGTGGACGAGGAGGAGCTTGTGAAACGGCTGTTGAAACGTGCCGTTGACCAGGGCAGGACCGACGATACCGAAGAGGTCATCAAAAACAGGCTGATCCAGTACCACCAGCATACACGGCCGCTGATTGATTATTACCTCGGAAAAAACCTTTACCGGGTCGTGCACGGTGTCGGATCCATCGATCATATCTTTGCTCAGCTCTGCGAAGTGATTGAAAAGTAACATCGTTTATTGAATTACGACTGTTGATCCATGCCCGAATCAAACTTTGTCGATTACGTCAAGATCTTCTGTGCATCCGGAAACGGAGGCGCCGGTTCGAAGCACTTCCTGCGGACAAAAACCAATCCTCACGGTGGTCCTGACGGGGGCGACGGGGGTCGGGGAGGACACATCATTCTTAAAGGGAACCAGCAGTTGTGGACATTGCTTCACCTCAAGTTTACAAAGCATCTCCGTGCAGCTCATGGTGAACCGGGCTCACGACAGCTGATGCACGGGGCAAACGGGCAGGATATCATCATCGAGGTTCCGCTGGGAACAGTTGCGAAGGATGCCGAAACCGGGGAATTCGAATGTGAGATCACGTATGAGGGTCAGACCCATATCCTGATGGCGGGCGGGCGGGGAGGACTGGGTAACGATCATTTTAAAAATGCCGTCAGGCAGGCGCCCAAATTCGCCCAACCGGGAGAACCCGGAACAGAGGGCTGGAAGATCCTGGAACTAAAGCTCCTGGCCGATGTAGGCTTGGTCGGCTTCCCGAATGCCGGTAAATCAACCCTGCTCTCGGTCGTTTCGGCTGCGAAACCGCAGATAGCCGACTACCCGTTCACCACCCTGGTCCCCAACCTGGGCATTGTGAAATACCATGACCAGCGATCGTTTGTCATGGCCGATATTCCGGGGATAATCGAAGGAGCTCATGAGGGTAAGGGTTTGGGTACCCGGTTTCTGCGGCATATCGAACGAAATTCGGTGCTCCTGTTTACGATCCCTGCCGACGCAAAGGATATCAGGGAGGAGTACCGCATCCTGCTGCATGAACTTGAACAATACAATCCCGAACTGCTGGATAAGTCGAGGGTGCTCGCGATCACAAAGTCGGACCTTGCCGACGAGGAGATAACGGCCGAATTGAAAAATGACCTTCCGGATATTCCCTGGATATTTATCTCATCGCACCAAAGGAAAGGACTTGAAAAACTGAAGCAGCTTCTGTGGGATGAGCTGGTCAGATAACCTCTCACGGGGCTGCAACCGGGTGTAACGAATAAATTTTTCGCCCGGAAGGATCAGTAGAATTAAGAAAAAAGGAAGATACCTCTGTGACCGTGACGCTTGAACAAATTGACCATGCCATTTTTCTGTTCCTGAACGGATTGCATTCTCCCATTCTTGATCCTGTATTTTTTTGGGGGACACGGTCGGTGATCTGGTTACCACTGTATCTTTTTGTTCTTTATCTCGTGATCCTGAAATACAAATGGCAAACGTTGTGGATCGTACTTTTTGCGGCACTGATGATTCTGGTCAGCGATCAGATGTCGAATCTGTTCAAGGATGGCTTTGAACGGCTCAGGCCAAGTCACGATCAACGGTTGACCGGAATCCATATTGTAAGGGATTACAGGGGAGGGCAATTCGGCTTTTATTCAGCACACGCTTCAACCACCATGGCCATCGCTGTTTACCTGATCATTTTGCTCCGTCACCGGTTCCGCTATATTCCCTTTGTGCTGATTCCCTGGACCCTGTTCATGTCCTACTCAAGGATCTATCTTGGGGTCCATTTTCCAGGCGATATCCTGGCCGGAATGGTGGCGGGCCTGATGATGGGTGCAGGGTTCGGATCGATATGCCTTGCTTTTCTTTCTCGAATTCAATCCGGGATCAGCACGAAAGAGCATCAGTCGCGTATACCAAAACAATAGGGCCTGTCGTTATAAAGAACAAACAGAAACGATGAAACCGAGAATAATTTCAGGAGTTATTATTGCGATAGCCTTTTTTGCTCATTCACTTGTATCATTTGCGGGTGGCCCTCTTGACCCCGTGCGGCTTGGAACCTGGACCCTGAGTGTAGGAGTGGGACCCGGAACGCATCCGTTTGGCAATGGTGTTGGCTTCGGGCCGGCCGAGAAAGTGGCTTTTGAAGCCGGTCTCTGGGATGCCGGTCCTGGCGTGATCGCTATCGGAGGCGAAGCCGCATTTAGTTTTTTTGCCCACCATTACGGCAATGACTGGAATGAAAGCTGGGCCAATTTCATGTTTGGGGCCAGGGGTTCGTATCACTACGGATGGGATGTCGAGGGTCTCGATACCTACGCGGGCCTGCCACTGGGTGTTGGATTCACGGCTCATTCGGGCGATGACAAACCGGGCTACAAAGGGGTGACACCTGTCTTTCCTTACCTTGGTTTTTACTTTGGGGCCTCCTATTTTTTCAACAAGCTCATCGGTGTCAACGGGGAGGTAGGTTTCAATTCAACCTATGCCAACATCGGTGTGATATTCAAATTAAAGTAGACTCTCGTTACTATTGCCCGCCCGGGTTCAATGATCACTTGAAACCGGCAATCTGCCAGCACGGGCATCGGTTTGGCGACTAAAGTAAAAGGTCAGATTACGGTCTTGCTGAAGGCCGGGTGATAATCCTGTAGGAATAGGCGTAGGTAAAATAGTTCCACACCCAGTCGGACAAGGCTTTGAGCCGGTTACGGAACCCGGTGATGCGCACCAGGTGCAGGGTCATCCAGAGAAACCAAGCGAAAAACCCCTGGGTTTTGAGGAACGGAAGGTCGGCCACGGCCTTATGACGGCCAACTGTGGCCAGCGATCCCAGGTCAAGATAGTTGAATTTTTTCAGCGGCAATCCTTTATGGGTCCTGAGCAGGTTCAGCGCCAGGTTCTTGCCTTGCTGCATCGCAGGAAAAGCAAGCATCGGGTGTCCCCTGGGATAGCCATCCGAAACCATGGCAGCTACATCGCCGATCGCGAAGATCTCCTCACAGCCCCTGACCCTGTTAAACTCATCGACCAGGATTCTGCCGCCGGATATCGATTCGCTTTTCAGCCCGTCGATCAGGGCGCCCCTCACGCCTGCCGACCAGATAAAAAAGGCCGAGCGAAGGACCGTATTGTCGGTCAGGGTCACATTTACACCGTCGTAATCGGCTACCCTGGTGCTGAGCCACACTTTCACCCCCATCTTCTGGAGGAAATCACCGGCCTTTTTCGAAGCCTCCTCCGACATCGACCCCAGCAGCCTGTTCCCGGCCTCGATGAGGTGGATGTTCATCAGCGACGGATCAATCTCAGGGTAATCGTGATGGATGATGTGCGTCTTGAACTCCGCCAGCGAACCCGCCAGTTCAACACCGGTCGCACCTCCCCCGATGATCACGAAGTTCAGGATGATCTTCTTCTCTTCCGGCTGTGGATACATGGTGGCGATCTCAAATTGTTCGAGCAGGGTGTTGCGGATGCGGAGGGCATCATTCAGCGACTTCATCACCAGGCTGTGCTTCTCGAGGTGGCTGTTGTTGTAAAAGTTGGTTTCTGATCCTGTGCCGATGACAAGATAATCGTAGCCGAAGTTCCCGATGGTGGTTACAACCTCCTTTGTTTCTGGCAGAATTTTCTGAACCTCGGCGAGATGAAAAGTAAAGTTCCGGTAATCTTTGAACATACGCCTGAACGGAGATGCGATCGAGGTCGCCGACAATCCGCAGGTTGCCACCTGGTACATCAGCGGCTGGAAATTGTGATGATTGAACCGGTCGATCAGGATCAACCTGAAAGGCTTGTTCCTGAGGTGCTGTATCAGGGTGATCCCGCCGAATCCTCCCCCGATAATGACGACGCGCGGGTATTGTTCGAATAATTTTGGTTTTGGATTCATGATGCTGTGGATGAACAGATGATCAGACCGGTTTAATAGCCATAGGCCCTGCCTTCGTATCTTGACACTTTGATCTTAATGACGTTTACCTCCCTGATGGATGGCGGGTTATAATTGAATTCACGGCTGGTATACTGGGCCATGATGATGTTCAGGGCGGCCACCTTTTCAGCGGGATCGGTGATGAACTCAGCAACGCCGTAACACAGTACACTCCTGTATTTCATGCTCCACGAACAGGCCACCTGTTCGCTCTGGTACCGAAGTTCCTGGTCGGTTGCGAAATTGATACAGACCTCAGGATGGCGCATCAGACTGGTGGTCTTTTTTCCATGCTGCGCACCGTGGATGTAAATCACATCGTCGCTGAATCCGAAATTCATCGGAATTACGTATGGCTTACTGTCAGGGTCGGTCATGGCCACATGGCACCACTGCGAACGCCGGATGACATCATAAATCTCCTTCTGATCATTGATTGCGCGTGATCTCATCGTGTTTTACCAATTTTTCTATAATAGAGGAAATCAAAGAAAGAACAATGCTGAATAACAGGGCCCACCAGAACCCATCCACCTCGAAGCCATTAACCCAGGCCCCGGCTATCACAATGATGGCTGCGTTGATAACCAGCAGGAACAACCCAAAAGTAGCAATCGTGAACGGAATGGTCAGGATAACCATCAGGGGTTTCAGGAAAACGTTGAGAAGCGCAAGTACCAGGGCAACCAGCAAGGCTGTCCAGAAGGAATCGACATGAATACCGGGAAGCAGGTATCCGGCCAGCATCACAGCAAACGAAGTGACGATCAGTTTGGGGATAAAGGACATTTAATTTTTTTTGCAGTTTAATGCAAAGATAGGACTTTAATCATGAACAAGATATTATTGGGATTGGCAGCTGATTCTACCCGAAAAGTTTCCGGTATACCTCTTCAATCTTCCCAACTGTTACGATCTCGATGGAATAACGCCTGGGATCGAGTCCCTTGGTGTTGTACCTTGAAACCAGGATTCTTTCAAATCCCAGTTTATCGGCTTCCGATATCCGGTGTTCCACCCTGTTGATGGGCCTGATCTCTCCGCTCAACCCTACTTCCGCTGCAAAACAGGTTTTTGAATCGATGGGGATGTCCTGGTTTGAAGATAGCACCGCGGCGACAACGGCCAGGTCTATGCCGGGATCGTCAACCCTGATACCACCGGCAATGTTCAGGAAAACATCCTTGTGGCCGAGACGGAAACCGCTTCTTTTCTCAAGTACCGCAAGCAGCATGTTCAGTCGCCTGACGTCGAAACCTGTGGTTGAACGTTGCGGAGTGCCGTAAACGGCCGAACTTACCAGCGCCTGGGTCTCTATCAGCATCGGGCGCTGCCCTTCGATGGTTGCGGCAATGGCAATGCCGCTGACCATCACATCGCGCTGACTCAGCAGTATCTCTGAAGGATTGGAGACTTCGCGGAGCCCGGTGTCGTTCATTTCATAGATACCCAGTTCGGAAGTGGAGCCAAACCTGTTTTTCAGCGACCGGAGAATTCTGTATCCATAATTACGATCGCCTTCGAACTGGAGCACTGTGTCGACCATGTGTTCCAGTATTTTGGGACCGGCCAGGCTTCCATCCTTGGTGATATGGCCGATGAGGAATACAGGTGTTCCGGTAAGTTTGGAATATTTCTGCATTTCGGCTGCGCACTCCCTGATTTGCGAAACGCTGCCGGCCGACGATTCGATAAGGTCGGTCTGAAGGGTCTGAACAGAATCGGCGATAATGATCCCGGGCTGCAGGGTAGCCAGGTGCTGAAAAATGGACTGGGTATTGGTTTCGGTAAGAATGAAACAGTCGTCGTTTTTAATTCCCAGGCGCCCGGCCCGCATCCTGATCTGTTGTTCGCTCTCTTCACCGCTGATGTACAATATCCGGGGCACGGCACATTTCAGCGCGACCTGCAACATAAGGGTCGATTTCCCGATCCCGGGTTCTCCGCCGATCAGGGTCAGCGAACCGGGAACAAGACCGCCACCCAGTACCCGGTTTAACTCCTGGTCGCCGGTGTCGAGTCTGACCTCCTGGCTGTAGCTGATCTCTGATATTTTTACGGGAACAGCGGTGCTCCGATCCCTCATCAGGGATTTCATGCTACCTTTCTCCTCGCGCTGGATCACCTCTTCCACCAAGGTGTTCCATTCGCCGCAGGCGGTACATTTTCCCATCCATCTGGAATACTGGGTTCCGCATGATTGACAGAAAAATGCTGTTTTGGTTTTGGCCACGGCGGGTTTATTTATGTATCTTCTCTATGATATGGGTAGAGGAATATCCTTTTGTAAGGTCAATCATGACCACCTCGCCGCCATAAGATTTTACGGTTTCAGATCCGACAATCTCCTTTCCCTCGTAGTCTTTGCCTTTTACCAGGATATCGGGACGAATCAGTTCAATGATCTCTGCCGGGGTATCTTCACCGAAAACGATCACCGCATCCACAAAATAGAGTGCCGACAGGATGGTGGCACGGGCGTCTTCGGTGTTCACGGGGCGGTGAGAACCTTTGAGGCGCCTGACCGACTCATCGGAATTCAGTCCAACCACCAGGATATTGCCAAGATCCCTCGATTTTGCAAGGTATTCGATGTGTCCAAGGTGTATCACATCAAAACAACCGTTGGTGAAGACAATCTTTTTATCCTTGAAACGCCATACGGCCAGTTGCTTCTGCAATTCATCCCAGTTATAGATCTTGGATTTGATTACTTCAAGGTTTTCCATTGGTTTGTTTATTGAATGATAATAGAATCAGTGAAAGTCCGCCAACCACGATGATCATCCCTGTCTGGGCAGTCCATGCGATCCATCCCAGCGCAAGTCCCACGGGTTTCACCACGTTATACAACATCAGTGTTTCCTGGATAATTGCTGGGTAAAGGCCGATACCTCCCGGGGTCACCATGATCCCAACGCTGCCCAGCACAAGAGCCGAGAGGCCGCTTCCGAGCGACAGCGCGGAGGTTTCGGGAAAGCAATAGAAAATGAAATAGAGCATGAAAAAATAGAGGGTCCAGATCAGTATCGAATAAAGGATGAAAAGACCGGGATTCTTTACCTGGCTTAACGATTTTAAACCCTCCCAGAACCCTTTTACCAGGTGGACCAGTTTCACGGCCAGGGATGATGAGGCGATTTTCCTCCTTAAAAGGAAAAACAGAAGAACCAAAGCGACAAAAAGGCTGGTACCCGCCAGAATGAAGGTACGGCTAAAAACCGGGTTGTTGAACTTCTCCGCGAATTTCGGATAGATGTTGGTGTTGAGGTACTCGCCGATCGTGCCGGCCTGGCTGAAAATCATCAGGAAAAAGAGAAGAATGAAGATGATCATGTCGATGGCCCTTTCAGTGATCACCGTTCCGAACGATTTATTGAAAGGGATTTTTTCGTAACGTGCCAGGATCCCGCACCGTGTCACCTCGCCCAGTCGCGGGAAGGCGAGGTTGGCGAAATATCCGACCATCACCGCGTAAAAGGTGTTCTTCACCGACGGGTAATATCCCATGGGTTCGAGAAAGAGTTTCCATCGGAGCGCCCGTAAAATGTGGCTTGCAATTCCCATGAAGATGGTCAGCACCACCCAGTTATAGTTGGCTGTGCGGAACGAATGGATGATCTGTTCTTTTTCTTCAGCGGTCAATCCCCTTAACGAAAGCCAGATGATAAACAGGCCCAGCCCCAGGAAAAGGATGAACTTCACCACCGTTGCCACCATGCCGGTGCGGGGTGTCTCTTCTGCCTCGAGGGTGTTCATGAAAAGAAGATTTAGCTTTTTACAAGCCGGTTGTGTGCATCGGGAAAAGCAATGGCGGGTTTGAAACCCTTAGCTGCTTCAAAATCCATGGTGGCATACGACACTATGATGACCAGGTCGTTGGGCAGGAATTTACGTGCTGCGGCGCCATTCAGGCATATGGTGCCGGAGTTCCGTTCACCTTTGATGACATAGGTTTCAATCCGCTCACCGTTATTGATGTTTAACACCTGAACCTTTTCATATTCAATGAGATTGGCCTCTTCCATCAACACCTCATCAATGGTGACACTGCCCACGTAGTTGATGTTAGCATCGGTTACCGTCGCACGATGTATTTTCGATTTTAATACTTGAATCTGCATCATGCGGCAAAATTACTAAAAAAGTTCAATATTATCGATCAGCCGCACATCGCCCAGGTAGACGGCCGTCAGCGCCACTGCCTTTATTCGGTGATCCCAGCTTTCAAGCGGCATCAGGGTTTCACGGTCGGCAATTTCAAAATACTCCACCCGCATCGCGGGCTGTTCCTGGATTTTTTTAACCGCCCATTCCTTCAGTTCCCTGACCGGCACCTTGCCTGTTTTATCCCTGACTTTGCGGAGGACCTGGAAAATGGAGGGAGCAATTCCCCTTTCTGCGATCGTAAGCCGCATGTTCCGTGAACTCATCGCCAAACCGTCTGATTCCCGAACGGTTTCACAAGGTACAATCTCGTATGGGAGATTCAACGTGTTTACCATGTGACGGATCACCGCCAGTTGCTGAAAGTCTTTTTTTCCGAAATAAGCACGTGTCGGGCCAACGATATCGAAAAGTTTTTTCACGACAATGGCAACACCCCTGAAGTGACCGGGCCTGAACCTGCCCTCCATCAGTTTGTCGAGCATGCCCAGTTCCAGGTCTATCAACGCAGGTTCCCCTTCCGGATACATTTCGGCCGCGTCAGGCGAAAAAAGCACATCACAGCCTTCAGCCGTCAGAAGTTTCACGTCGCTGGCCAGGGTTCTGGGATATTTGTCGAGGTCGTCGGGATTGTTGAACTGTATCGGGTTGACAAAAATGCTGCATACCGTCAGGTCGTTTTCGGCCTTTGATTGCCGTATGAGTGTCAGGTGGCCTTCATGGAGGGCGCCCATGGTAGGAACAAATCCAATGGTTTTGCCGCTGAATTGTTTGCTTTCCAGGTACTCCCTGGTATCACGGACCGTACTGAACTGTTTCATATTTCAACTATTTTATTCCTTATGGCATATTTGATCAGTTCGACGGTGGTTTTAAGCTCCAGTTTTTTCATGATGTGGTTCTTGTGGGTTTCAACGGTTCTGATGCTGATGTCAAGTTTTGCACTGATCTCCTTGTTGATGAATCCCTCAGCGAAAAGCTTCAGGATCTCAATTTCGCGTGAGGTCAGTGAAACAGGCCCAACGGTTGATCCCCCCACGTCCTCTTTGGCTTTTCTGACGTAACTTTTCAACAGCACCCGTGCGATTGAATCGGAGAAAAATTCCTCACCCTCGTAAATGGCATGGATGGCTTCGAGCAGTTCCTCGCGCGAGGTGTTTTTCGGAAGATAGCCCCGGGCGCCGGCTTTGACCGCATTAAAGATAAAATCCTCGTGTGTGTACATGGAGAGGATCAAAATTTTTATTTCGGGATACTGGTCGCTGACGCGGCGGGTGATCTCGATCCCGGTCGTGTCGGGCAGCGAAATGTCGAGGATCAGTATGTCGGGTTGCTCGTTCGCGATCTTTTCGAAACACTCCTTCCCGGTGGAGGCCTCTCCGAGGATGGAGATATCCTGGGAACTCATCAGCAATGCCTTGATGCCGTCGCGGACCAGCTGATGGTCATCCACGAGGAAAATCCTGATTGTCGCCATGGGGTATGAAAATTGGTGCCTCTACTGTAATGGTGGTGCCCTTTCCGGGCGATGATATGATCTCGATGTGACCCTGAAGCAGGCTGACCCGCTCGCGCATATTATGGATCCCGTTACCGCCTTCGATCCCGGCCGTGTTGGTGCGGAATCCGCGTCCGTTATCGCGAATGATCAATACAAGCTGATCTGCCCTTCGGTTCAGGTTGATCCAGACCTCCCGGGCTGAAGCGTGCTTTACAATATTGCTGAGGGCTTCCTGGGTCAAACGGTAAATGTACGTTTTGACTTTCTGGTCCACCTTCTCGAAGTCACCCTTAGCTTCGAAATGTATCTTCAGCCCGCTCAGCTCCTCCGTGTCGAGAAAGAGATTCCTGAAGGCGATCACCAGGCCGAAAGCCTCAAGCACCGAAGGCATGAGGTTATTCGAGATCCTTCTGACCTCATCGATGATCTGGTCGAGGTAATTCTTCAGCTCCTGTATCGAATTCCTGATCTCACGGGCATCCTGGTACAACAGTCCCTCGAGGCGCAACTTGATCGCGATCAGCAACTGTCCGATCCCGTCGTGGAGTTCACGCGACAGGCGCTGCCGTTCCATCTCCTCCGCATCGATCACCGAACGCATACGCCCAAAGCGTTCAAGCTGCAGTTCCCTGGTTTTTTCCTGTATCTGCCTTGCCATGGTGTTGAAGGAGTGGGTGAGCATTCCGATCTCATCATTGGCTGAGACCGGCACATCGACATGATCGCGACCCTCTCCAAGTCTTGTGGCGGCATCTTTGAGCCGGATGAGCGGCCGTGTAATCCGCCTCGAGATGAACCAGACCACACTGAAAAACAGGATGGTCAGTATGGAACTGAGCAGCAGGATAAACAAAATGAGCAGGGTGGGCGAAAGGGAGGTAGAACCTGCATCATGTAAAAACTTTTGGCTGGCAAGGTACTGGTAAACAATCAGGTTGACAAGAACAATGGCCACCAGGAAAGGCAAAACGAAATAAAATACCAGTTTCCAGCGGATTGAAATGTTCTTCATGCCTTTTTACTATTTTTGGCCTGTAACCGGTACAAACATACTAAATTATTGAATCTATGCGATGGTCCTTTCTTTCCTTTCCCTTTAAATACACGGCAACCGGCTTCATGGCGCTGCTCCTGATGATGCCTGGTTTATACTTCCGGCTGTCGGCCCAGGTAAAAACAGTGACCTATTATGCTGATCAGGCATCGGTTCCCCCTGATCTCATTGCCGGTCTTCGCCACATCGAGGCCCATCTCAGGTTTACGCCTGAAGAGAACCTGGTAATCGGTGAAGCTGAGATGACCATCGTTCCGAACCGTTATCAAACCGATTCAGTGGTGTTTCAATGTCCTGATTTTAAGGTTTTCACTGTAAAAATTGATGGGACTTTGGTGTCATTCAGAATGAATGGTTCAGCCCTGGTGATCTATCCGGATGGAGAACAAAAAAAGGCTCTTGTCAAGGGCCGTGAAGCGAAAATCCGGATTGAATACGAATCCAGGCCACAGGCTGGCCCGATCTACTTTGTTGGCTGGACAAAAGAGGAGGCGGGAAAACGGAAAGTCATCTGGGCTCACCGGCCCAATGGCTGGTTACCCTATATGGAGTCGAGGGTGCAGATGGACCTGTTCATAACCTTCGATCAGGGGTATAATGTCTTCTCAAACGGCGAACGGATATCGGTGACCGGCAATCCCGACGGGACAAAGACCTGGCACTACAGCATGAAAAAAGATCATCCCTTCTTCTCCACCTGTGTGGTGATCGGCGATTACCAGTTTCAACAGTCAACAACCGCACGCGGGGTGCCGCTCGAATTCTGGTATTATTCCGATGTGCCCGGAAAGGTTGCCACCACTTATAAATACACCGAAGAGATGTTTTCGTTCTTCGAACATGAGATGGGTGTGAATTATCCCTACCCGGTATATCGCCAGGCTCCTGTGATCGATTACATGTACGGAGGCATGGAGACAACCACCGCCACCGTTTTCGGCGACTTCATGCTGATCGATCCGCGTGCCTGGTGGCAGCGCAATTATGTGAATGTCAATGCCCACGAACTCGCACACCAATGGTTTGGCAACTACGTGGCCCACCTGGTAAACAAGGATGTGTGGCTCACCGAAAGTTTCGGAACTTACTACGCCAAGCTTTTTGAAAAGCATATTTATGGAGAGGATCAATACCAGAATGTGCGGAACGAAGAGATACTGCTTAGCCTGGAAGCGGCAAAGCGCAACGACTTCCCGGTTGGAGGGAGCCGCGGAGGTGTGGAACGGATCTACCGGAAGGGTTCCCTGGTACTTGACATGCTGCGTGATGTAATGGGCGAACGTGAATTCAGGGACGCCATCCGGCTCTACCTGGAGCGGTATGGGTTCGCATACGCCGAGACCAACGACCTGTTAAGATGTACGTATGATGTTACCGGAAAACCTTACGGGTGGTTCTTTGATCAATGGATATTGCGGGGCGGGGAGCCACATTACAAAGTCAGTTACACGATCAGCGCTGATTCAACAGGCCGGCGGTTCACCAGGGTTGATATTGCCCAGGTGCAGCAGACCGGTGAGCTGACGGGCCTGTTCAGGATGCCGGTTGTTGTGGAGGTGCATTATGCGGATGGTTCTGTTGATTCGCAGCGGGTCTGGATCGGGTCAAAGGAAAACACCGTAAACATTTTAAACCCGGCAAAAAAGGATGTTGCTTTTGTACTGTTCGACCCGGGTCGCCGGATTCTGAAAAAACTGACATTTGAAAGAAATTTTAACGAACTGGCGGCCCAGGCAATGGCAGCACCTGCGATGGTCGATCGGCTGGATGCCCTGATAGCACTTGATTCAGTCACCTTCGACAAAAAACGGGATTTGTTGGTCAAGTCGTTCAGGAAAGAACGTTTTGTACTTATCAAAACGGAGATAATTCGTCAAATGGCCGTCAACCAGGAGCCTGCCAACCTGATGTTGATCGGGGAAGCCCTGGGCGATCGCGACGCCGACATCCGGAAAGCGGCTCTGCTGGGTATGCGGATTGTGCCTGAAACGCTGCGATCTTCTGTTGAGGCAATGCTTTTCGATTCATCCTACCTGAATGTGGGACTGGCCCTCGAAAAATTATGTAACTCATTCCCCGGCCGGACCCGGCAATACCTCGACCTGACGAAAGATATGGAAGGCTGGCGGGGAAAGAACATCCGGATGAAATGGCTTGAAATATCCATTGCCGGAGGGCAAAAGGAGTACCTGGATGAGCTTATCAGGTATGCGGGTCCCAGGTATGAATTCGAAACAAGGATGAATGCCTTCGGGGTGTTGCAGAGATTAAAGTATACAGATACAAAGACCCTGGACTTCGCCCGACAGGCCAGCAAACATTGGAACAATAAACTCAGCGCCGTGGCAAAAGAATACTTAAAGCATTGGAAATAGCTTTAAATATTGAATTTTGACATTTGAATTTTGAACTTTGAATTGCATACCTGATCAACCCTTTCATTCATGAAAAACAAGATATTGACCCGGACAGTGCTACTTGTTTCGTTCGTGAGCCTGTTTACGGATATCGCCAGTGAGATGCTATACCCGGTCATGCCCGTATACCTGAAATCGATCGGTTTTTCGGTGCTGCTGATCGGGATCCTCGAAGGAATTGCCGAAGCCGTTGCAGGAGTCAGCAAGGGGTACTTCGGACATCTTTCGGATATCTGGCAGCGAAGGGTTCCTTTTATCCGGGCGGGTTATTCACTGAGCGCCATCTCAAAACCGATGATGGCATTATTCACCTGGCCGCTGTGGATCTTTTTTGCCCGGACCCTCGACCGGTTTGGAAAAGGGATCAGGACCAGCGCCAGGGATGCGCTGCTCAGCGATGAAACCACCAGCGAGCACAAAGGAAAGGTTTTCGGTTTCCACCGGTCGATGGATACCGTTGGAGCGGCCATCGGTCCTTTGCTTGCGCTGATTTTTCTGTGGTTTTATCCTGGCGAGTACAAATGGTTGTTTTTTATTGCCTTCCTGCCGGGTTTACTGGCGGTTTCGCTCACCTTCCTTTTGAAGGACAAGCGATTGGCCGGCAGGGATATCACCGGCAGCGAGAAAAAGAATGGAAAAACCACCGGGTTTTTTACCTACCTGAAATACTGGAAACATAGCCCGCAGCAATTCCGGTACCTGGTTGCCGGATTGCTGCTCTTCACCTTGTTCAACAGTTCAGATGCCTTTCTGCTGCTTGCCCTGAAAGAACAACAGTTGTCCGATACCATGATGATAGGGGTCTACATCTTCTATAATCTGGTGTACGCGGTCTTCTCATACCCGGTTGGAGTGATTGCCGACCGGATCGGGTTAAGGACCACATTGATCGCCGGTTTACTGATCTTTGCCCTGGTTTATACAGGGATGGGCTTTGCAGATTCTCTTGCTGGTTTCGGGATACTCTTTTTCTTTTATGGCATCTATGCAGCATCTACCGAGGGGATCTCAAAAGCGCTGATATCAAATATCGCGGAGAAAACTGAAACGGCCACTGCCATCGGATTTTACAACAGCGCCAACAGCATCTGCGCCCTGCTGGCCAGCAGCATTGCCGGTTTCCTTTGGTATTTCATAGGATTCCGGGCCATGTTCCTGGTTTCCGGGGCCGGTGTTTTAGCGGTGGTCCTTTACATGACCTGGGTCTTTGGTTTCCGGCTGAAAACCAGGCCGTGAGCAGATAAAAAAAATCCCCGGCATTGCTGCACGGGGATTTTGAACCCACAAAACACAGATACTAATAAATATTTGAGGCGTTCCGGTAGCCCGGTTTATCCATGTACCAGTCGGGATATTGCGCCCCGGACGATTGAGCCCAGGCAGCAAAATGCAGGTAGGTTTGCACGATATCAGCCTTTTCGATGGGGTACTCAAAGTCAATTGGAACTTCCATAGCCCAGGGCAGATTGGTCTTCGACCGGTAGTAATGACCCAGGGCCGGATCGGAACCGTCATCCTCTGAACCGAAATAAACGGGGTTGGCCAGTTCGGTGGGAGGATGATCCTTCAGGTGAACCTCTTTGCCACGATCCTGGTTCACAAAGATGAACGGATTGTAAGGAGGTGTACCGATGCTGGCCTGTGGTGTCGACAGGTTTACCGTAACGGTTTGAACTTCGGTCTGCACGGTATAACCGCCGTGTACCGTATTGATGATGGCTCCCCCAAGCAGGGTATTCACTGCATCAACCGGGATGATCACGGTGTTCAGCGTATGTCCGCTCTCGAAACCTTTGGGGTCCATTTTCACGGCATTCCCTACTTTGATGCACCCGGTAACACGTTCAATATTTGACGGGGAAGTATTCAGGGCAAGTCCGAAACCGTTGTCGTAGGATGCTCCGGCCGCCTTGATCTTGAATTTGGCAATGAGGTCGACCACCTTATTCTGGGCGTTGGTCACGATCTTGTAATTGAAGTTCATGACAAGGTCGTTGCAGTCGTAATCACCATAGGCAGGCCATAGGTCCTCAAAGGTGTAAGTGGCGAAGTCGACTTCGTTCGGATAGTATGAGTTGAAAGCACGTTTCGGGTCTGTCGGGTAGGCATCCTGGTCATCGGGAACACCATCACCGTCGGTATCGGTGATGGCCGGCGGAACAATGGTGATCACAAGAACCTTGGTATCGGTGCCTGCGGGATTGGTCGCCTGCAGGGTGACATCAGTGGTTCCTGCACCGGTTGGAATGCCGCTGATGACCTGTGTTTCAGGATCAAAGGAGAGACCTGCCGGCAGATTGGCGACACTGTAATTTATCGGTTGGGTGCCCGAGGCGGTGACCTGGTAGGAGAAGGGTTGGTTCTTTGTTCCGGATGCGGTCAGCGGGCTGGTGATGACCGGGGGCTGTATACCCTCCTTTACGGTGATGACCAGGATCTTTGTATCGCTGCCATATTCGTTGGTGGCAACCAGCGTTACATCGGTAACGCCTGAATTCGTCGGTGTTCCGTTGATGGTCCGGGTATCGGGATCGAAACTCAGGCCTGCCGGCAGGTTATTTACGGAGTAGGAGATTGGGCCGGAGCCGGAGGCCGAAACAGTGTAGGTAGTGAACTGCTGCCCGACCGTGCCGCTGGCTGTAAGCTGACTTGTGATCTCCGGCGGCGATCCGACTGTGAGTACCAGTGTCTTGTTGTCACTGCCGGCACTGTTGGTCGCCGTCAGGCTTATGTTATACGTACCCGGTGCTGTCGGGATACCGGTAATGCGGTGGGTGGCGGGATCGAACGATAGTCCGGCAGGGAGATTGGCAGCCTGGTAGGTGATCGGGCTGGTCCCCTCGGCCGTTATTTCATAGGTGAACGACTGATTAACGGTTGTTTTGGCGGTAAGCGGACTGGTGATGACCGGCGGGTTGGCCGGGGTGATGATCGTGATGACCAGTGTTTTGTTGTCGGTCCCAACCATGTTGTCGGCCATGAGCCCAACGTTAATGGTTCCGGCTGCCGTGGGCGTACCGCTCAGGGTGTGGGTGGCGGGATTGTACGTGAGCCACGAAGGTAGGTTCGAGGCACTGTAAGTGATCGGATCAGTGCCGGTGGCTGTAATGACATAAGGTGTTATTGCGTTCCCAACTGTTCCGGCAAGAGTGAGCGAACTGGTTATCACCGGAGGGAGGGGTTTGCTGCAGTCCTGGATCGGGATGACGATTCCGGTGGTGTGTTTGGTCACATTGGGGCCGTAATTGCCATTCTGGGGATTGAAGTTGGTCGACCAGAGGTCGATGTACCCGGTCAGAACGCAACTGGCAACCGTCTGGCTTTTCCCCGAACCGGTAGCATGAATCTGCGATCCCTGGGTGGATGGTCCGGCCACGTTGCCCGAAATATTGAATGTTCCGGTTTCGATAAGACTTTGCAGGCCGAGATTGCCATATCCCTGGCCGCTGAAACTGATCTCGCCGGTGACCTTCAGGTAGGCATTCGGGCCATTGACGAAACCCGGGCTTGCAACCGTTCCGGTAACGATCTGCATGGCCGTGCTTTTGGTACTGGTAACATACATCTGGCAGTAGTTCTTTATGATGCCGCTCACCTGAGTCTGGGCATCGCCGACACAGGTCAGATGGTAGTGGTTGATCAGCTCTCCTTTAACCTGGAGGTTGTTGGAGAAGGTCATGTCGCCCCAGTTCTGCACCAGGGCACCTTCCATAACATTAAAGGTTTTATTGCTCCCTGACTGTGCGAAATTGAGGGTGCCGAAATTATCAATGTCGGCATACGTGTTGGCAGCAGGAACCGTGGCTTTTCCGGTGGGAGAGATGATCAGCATTCCTTCGCCGCTGAGTTGCGTGATATTGGCAGTGCCACATATCCGCAGTAATCCGCCGGCGTTTATCGTTACTTTCAGCGGGCTGATGTTTTTACCCTCTTTAACGACATAGGTTTGGCCTGAATTTATGGTATAGGTACCGGATGTGTTGATGGGTGTACCCGTGTTGCAGTCATTGCCCTCGGTAGCTTCGGTCGATTTAGTGGCACCGAATGTATACACCAGGGTCGTACCGGAGATGGGGACTGCCATGAACTCGTTATTCCCGGCAGCGGAAATTTTACCGACATAAAGTTCTTTTAATCTGGAAGGCACCCGCAGCGAGGTTTTATATGTCAGCGAGGCATCAGTCGCACCCGTTGCGATCATTTTACCGTCGGTTGAAGGATCTCCCTGGTAGATTTGAATCACGAACAGGGATTGTGGCCCGGGGTTGATGACTGCGATGGTGGCCTCGAGGTTGATAAAGTTGTCGAACTGGAAGTCGGGAGCAACTTTCAGGTCAACAAAGTTTTTTGGTGCGGGCGGATTATCATCGGGCAGTTTTTTTCGGCAACCCGACACGATGAATACGGTTGCGGCAATGATCAGGCCGATCAATGACAGGGATAAACTTTTTCTTGAGAACATAGTTAAGCGGTTTTATACAAAAATACGATTAAAGGTGGATTGTGTCAAGGAACAATTTGGCAACGGTATGATTAATTTAGTTTGTGTGACATTACAACCGCTTTTTGTAGGTTGAATACTGGAATGTTAAACGGTGTGCCTGGAAGCAAAAAAATCCCCGGCATTGCTGCACGGGGATTAAAAAAACCCACTGAAAACAAGAAATTATTTGTCACTTGGTGCATAGATCTGCGCCTGGTCACGGTATCCCGGAAGATCCTTGTACCAGTCGGTAAAACTGGTGCCGCCAGATTCGGCCCAGGGGCCGAATTTCAGATTTCCGTATACGATCTGAACCTGCTCCCAGGTATAGGCATAGCTGTCGGGGATGCTGATCGCCCAGGGCAGATTGTTGTCCTTGGTTTTATAGTACTTTCCGGTTGCCGGGTCCGAATCATCGTCACCGGTCCCGAACAACGAAGGTTCCATCAGTGAAGTAGGGACGTGATCAGGCAGGTGGATCTCCACATTGCGCTGCATATCCTTGATGATGAATGGATTGTAAGGCGGTGCGCCAACGTCGGACTGGTTTTGCGGGGTGGCAAAGTGGAGATTGATCCTGATGGTGTCGGAAACACCCAGCGGAAATCCTTTTTCGGTGTTGAAGAAGGATCCGCCGGTCCGGTGGATGACCTGTTCAACATTATCGATCACGATGATGACCGCCTTCTCCTGGTTGTTCTCCGTTCCGTTGGCGGCATTGCTGATGTACCCGTAGGTCAGCTTTTGCCCGTTAACCGATTCAATGGCGGCAGGCAACACACCATCGAACTGCCATCCGAAACCATTCTGCAGGTAAGCCCCCACCGCACGTATGTAAAAGGTCGGTTTCACATCCACCACCTTGTTCTGGGCATTGGTGATATACCAGTAATTGCAGTCGATCACCATGTCGTTCAGGTCATAATCGCCCTTACTGGGCCAAAGATCTTCGAATGCCAGCGAGCCGAATTTGTTTTTGGCCGGATAATAATTGTCGTAGGCACGGGTCGGATCATCGGGGTAATCATCAAGATTGTCCGGAACACCATCGCCGTCGCGGTCGCCGGTGGGAGGATTATCCGGCTGATTTCCGACCGGATTACAATCCGAAACCGGAATAGTAACAGTTGTATTGGCGATGGATTTCAAGGTTGCCCCGTTTTTGAAATTGTCCGGGTAACTTCCGGCCAGCAGGGTGCCGTTGAGTGTGAGAAATTCGATCGGTCCGTCAATATATTTGTTGCCGTTGATCCTGGCCGAGCTGGTAGCCTTGATCACGTTGGTGCTTCCCTGGCCCTTGACATCATTGTTGACAATGAGATCGGTCGCCATGACCATCGATTTGTTTTTTAATGTCAGGTTCGCGCCGCCATTGACAGTGGCTCCCAGGTAAGCACGCACAAACCCGGCATCGGAAATGTAGTCCACGTTGTTAAAGTTGATATTCTCGTGACTGATGATGGCACATTCGTTATATACATCGCTTTGATTAAAGTTGATATCCCCGGTGACATCGATCAGCCCGGTGTTTGTCACCAGATTGATTGCGTTCCAGTGGCCGTTGACAATATACAGTGTGCCGGCATTTTCCAGCTCTCCCTTACTTCCGTTCATGTTATATTGGCCATTTATCGTCATCGTTCCGTAATTGGTCACCAGGTCGTCGGGATTGAAATTCGAATTGATGGTAACGGTACCCATGTTCATTACCTGTGCACCCTGGTTCAGGTTGAATGATCCGATGGTGGCGGTGGAATTTGTATAGACCTCAAGATAGGAATTTCCGTTCATAGAAAGTGACCCGATAGATGCGTTTCCGCCTCCCGTGATCACCAGGTAGGCCTTGTCCTTATTTTTCGGTGCCATACTGATGGTACCGTTAAAGGTTCCGCAGATCTTCAGTTTTCCCTTGTCGATGCTGATGCTGCCGTTGTAGCTTGTGGTGATGCAATAGGTTTTTCCATCATTGATAGTGAAAGAACCGGGAGTCGGCGTTCCATCGCATCCCGAGTTGCAATCGGGATCGGTAACCACCTGAGCCGACTTCAGTCCACTTTTGGTTCCCGGATTAAAGGTGTAGTTGATCGTTTCGGCCACAGGAACCGCGACAAGTTGCACCGAACCGTCCCCTGTTTTCATCTCCAGATAAAGATTTTTAACGGCTGTGGGAATACGTACAGTGGATACAAAGGGGTAGTTGTACCCTGCCGAACCGGTCAGGAGAACCAGGCCGCCCTCCAGGGGGTTGCCGTCATAAACGGTGATCTTCGAGAGCAGACCGACTGCATCCGGAAGATTCACGCCGATGTTGAGGTTGATTACTTTAGAAGATTCCCAGTTAAAGGTGGCTGGCACCTTCAGATCTTCCATTTTTTTGGGCCCGTCGACCGGGGTGGGATCCGGATCCTTGTGGCAGGAAGTGATAACCAGGGTCATCATCACAGCGACCAGGAGAAAAAGTCTGTATGTGCGGATCATAAAACTTGTTTTAATGGGTTTATAAACAAAATTAAATTATTGAATACTCAAGATATAGTCTGCAAATATAACGCTGCCGGCCGGGCCTTGCAAACCTAAATTTGTTTTCGACGGCGCAGAATTAGTAAATGTATATAAAATGGTGATTTTTTGCCTTGCCATGGTTGTTGCGGGGCGGCATGCCATCGGTTGTCGGGGAAGACAATCCGAACAAAATAAACTTTACCTTTGCAGTTGAATTTTCCAGGAGAAAGCATTTTGAGAAAAAAAACAGTCATTGTCGGATTAAGCGGAGGGGTTGACTCGTCGGTAGCTGCCTATCTTTTAAAGGAGGAAGGTTATGAAGTCATTGGGGTCACGATGGCCATCTGGGACGGAAAATATCAATCGACGGGCAAGCATGCCTGCTATGGCTCCGATGAGGAGGAAGAGATCAGTGAAGCCCGTGAGATCGCCCTGAAGCTTGAGATACCCTATCATGTGTTCGATTGCGCCGCTGAATACAAGCAGGCGGTGCTGGAATACTTCAGGTCGGAATACCTCGCCGGGCGAACCCCGAATCCCTGCGTCCAATGCAACCAGCTTATCAAGTTCGGGATGCTGCCCCGGATGGCGGTTAAAAGCGGGATAAGTTTCGATTTCTTTGCCACCGGCCATTATGCACGGGTAGCTTTCAGCGAAAAGTATGGGCGTTATGTGTTGAAGAAGGCAGCCGATCTGAAAAAGGATCAGACCTATTTCATCCATCGCCTTTCGCAGGAACAATTGCGGACATTGCTGCTGCCCATTGGAGAATTCAGTAAGCCCATGATCAAGGAACTGGCCCGGAAGGTTGGTTTGACCGTGGAAGACATAGAGGAGAGCCAGGATTTCTACAGCGGCGATTATAAGGACCTGCTGGAGGTGGAGGAAAACCCGGGCGAAATCGTAACCTCCGGAGGTAAAGTTCTGGGCCGGCACAAAGGCATCTGGAATTACACCATCGGTCAGCGCAAAGGCCTGGGTGTAGCCTTTTCAGAGCCGCTTTATGTGATTGGTTTTGATAAAGCACTCAACAGGGTTATCGTCGGAACAAGAAACGAAACATATAAAACCCGCTTCATCGTTGAGGATCTCAACTGGGTTGCCCTTCCTGCCCTTGATCACGGTATCGGATGCATGGTCAGGATCCGGTCAGCCCAGAAAGAGAAAGAAGCCCATGCCGAGCCCATGGAGGATGGTACCGTCATGGTTACTTTTTACCATCCCAATGATGCCATTGCCCCCGGTCAGAGCGCCGTTCTTTACGATGACGATGTGGTTCTCGGAGGCGGGATCATTAAGAAAGTGATGGATTAGAGATGTGATGGCCCAGGTAACCTGCGGCATCTCCGGATGGGTGACCGGCATTGAAGGTTCAGTTAATATAAGAAAACCAATGAATATTGTACAAAGATCATTCTACGGCAGGTTCAGATGGCTGGCCATCGTGCTCCTGCTCACCACCACTGAGGTTTTTTCGCAGGTCTATGAAATTACCCCGGCCCTGCTCCGGCAATATGTTGAATTCCTTGCCTCCGATTCGCTGAAAGGGCGCAAACCCGGCACCCCTGAGATAGAGGTGGCCGCCAGGTACATCCGTGATCATTTTCAAAAAGCCGGATTGCAGGTGATGGGTGATGATGGTTTTCAATGGTTTGAGATCGTTACCGATGTGAATCTTGGAACGGATAACAGCGTTGGATTCGACGGGTATGAAGCTTCATTGAAAACTGATTTTATTCCGCTCTCCTTTTCATCGTCGGCTAGGGTAAAAGCACCGCTGATCTTTGCCGGGTTTGGTTTCGACATCGACACCGACAGCCTGAAATGGAGCGATTACAAGGGAGTGGATGTGAAAGGGAAGTGGCTGATGATATTGCGGGGCGATCCTGACCCTGACAATCCCGACAGCAGGTTCATTCCTTACAGTGATCTGCGAAGCAAGGTGCTGGCAGCCAAGGACCGCGGAGCAGCGGGTGTGTTTTTTGTCACTCCCAGGGCGATGGAGAAAGAGGATAAGCTGATCGCGCTGGTGGTCGAAAACAATGAAGTAACCGCCGGAATACCGGTTCTCAGCATCACCCGCGATCTGGCCAACAAAATGCTGAAAAAGAGCGGGCTGACGGTCGACAGCCTGAACCGGTCGATCATGAAGGAGATGATGCCGAAAAGTTTTGAAACAAATCTTGTGGTGACCGCCTCATCCGATGTAGTTCAGAAAAGAGAGAAAACAGCCAACGTGATCGGCTTGCTCCCGGGAACTGACCCGGTTCTCCGTGATGAATACCTTGTCGTCGGCGCTCATTACGACCACCTCGGTCTCGGCGGTCCCGGTTCCGGTTCGAGAATGCCCGACACGGTCGCCGTCCATAACGGGGCCGACGACAACGCCTCCGGTGTGGCCATGGTCATGGCCCTTGCCGGAAAGTTTGGCGCACAACCCCGCGCAACCAAAAGAAGTATCATCTTCGTGGCTTTCAGTGCCGAGGAGATCGGTTTACTCGGGTCGAAATACTTCGTCAGTCATCCCCCGGTAAACATTAAAAGCATCAGGACCATGTTCAATTTCGACATGGTAGGCCGGTTCGACAAGGAGAAGAATTCAATTTCCGTCAGCGGCACAGGTACTTCGGCCGAAGCAGATTCGCTCCTGCGACTCAGGGAATCCGGTTTGAGCTTTTCGGTTGTTCACTCCCCCGATGGCTACGGACCTTCGGACCATGCTGCTTTCTATTCGGCTAACATTCCGGTGTTCTATTTTAACACGGGCGTGCACACCGATTACCACACTCCCTTTGATGATGTTGAAAAACTGGATTTCGATGCGCAGAAAGCGGTTGGTGATTATGCCTACGAGGTAATACGTACCGTTGATGAACAGCCTGCCGCACTTACTTTCAGGGAATCGGGAAAAAAAGAGGGATCGGGCCGGATGGGTCGCCGTTTGAAAGTAACACTCGGGATCATGCCTGACTTCGCGGGAACCGAGAAAAAGGGGCTCAGGATCGACGGGGTCACCAAAGATGGACCGGCCGACAAAGGAGGAATGCTGAAAGGAGATATCATTGTTGCCATCAACGGATTGCCGGTCGGAAATATTTACGAATACATGTCGAGGCTGCAGAAACTCCGGCATGGAACGACTGTCAATGTGGAGGTGATCCGCAATAACCGGAATGAGGTGTTGATCATCCAGTTATGACCATGGTTATCCTTACTGAACGATTATATGGAGGTTGATTCTTTTTTTTCGGAAGTATTTCTGCTGAAATTCATTAAATTCAGCATTGTAGGATTTTCCGGCGTATTTGTCGATTTCGGGATTACCTTCATTGCCAAGGAATTTCTGAAAATCCAGAAATATATTGCCAACACCGGTGGTTTTGTGGTTGCCGCCTCCTCCAATTATATCCTGAACCGCGTCTGGACCTTTCACAGTACAAACCCGAACATCATGCTCGAATTCACCCGGTTTTTCAGTATCGCACTCATCGGACTGGTAATCAACCTGATGATTATCTGGGCGATGTCAGGAAAATTTAAGGTGAATTTTTATCTTTCGAAACTGGTAGCCACCATCGTGGTTATGCTTTGGAACTTCCTGATAAACGCTTACTATACCTTCGCCTGAAAGAATAGTCGTGGTATAAGAACGGGTCAGATTTTCAGGTTGTCTGCAACAAGGTGTCAGTTTCCCTTTGTCATGGAGGAGGGGATGAGGATGATGAAATCAGCTTTCCGATGATCGGCTTTTGCCAGCGTGTCAATATCCTCCTGTTCAATACAACTGATGGTCATAATCTTTAATTCGTAGCTGGTTTTCCGGATGGCCTGGTTCAGGTACCACACGATTCCCTGGTAGTTGTCGCTGTGGTACGATCCGTTGATATGGAGGATGGTCTTCTCGGAAAAAGCGCCGTTTTTGGTGATGAAGTGGGCCATGGTGGCATCTTTGATGGCCTGCGCCTTCGCGAGGTTCGGTGTGACATGCGATCCCTGGCCCGCATTTTTAAGAATCGAGGCATAACACTCCAGGGTGTCGGGATATTTGATCGGCAGGGGTGCGATCATGCCGCGCTGCATGGCATTGATGCTGTCGAGACCCTCAAATCCCTTCTGGTTTACAATGGCGGCATAACGCCTGGGAATATTGGTCGCAACTACCTGAATCCCCTTTTCCCGGGCGAAATCCACGACAGGGGCATAATCGGTCTTGTAGTTTCCCCATATTTTTGCTTCCGCTTCGAAGTCCTTTTTCCGGATCATCTTTGCAATGTATTCATTCAGCAGGAGCTGGTCGTCGGCCTCGAACATCTCCATGCCGATGACAAGATTGCTCTTTTTCAATTCATAAAGATCGCGGGTGAGTTCGTACTCGAGCCAATGACAGATCGGATTGTTATGAAGTTCTCCGAAAAAGATGATATCGGCATTCCGCGCAGCCTTGACCAGGTCTCCGTAATCGGCCTTGCTGCCTTTTGAAGTAAAGATTTTATATGCCGGTTTATCGCTTTTCATCGATAAAAAGGTCAGCGTGACGGCGATCAGAAACAGGGATTTGACTTTCATGGTATGCTTTGTATGGTTTATTGGGCAATGTTCTTGATATCAGGTTTTTTCCATCAGGCCGGGTTCGTAAAAGGAGAGCGGTAGCGTTTCAGCGACACTCCCGATCACATAAACCCGACCCGAAGATCCTGCAAGGATAAGCCGGATATTCCGGCTGAAACGGAGTTCCTGCTCAACCAGCGCCTGCCGGCAGATACCGCACGGGGTAACGGGGTTATCAACACCGAACCGTCCGGAATGTGCAGTGATTGCAACGACCTCGATGGCCACACCGGGATAGGTGTGCATGGCATGATAGAGCGCCACCCTTTCGGCGCAACTTCCCGCGGGGAAAGATGCATTTTCCTGGTTGCTTCCGGTAACGATCTCGCCGTTGGCCAACAGGATGGCGGCGCCGACATGGTAGCCTGAGTAGGGAGCATATGAGCCTTCAAGCGCCTGCCTTGCCAGTTCAAGCAAAAGCCGGTCGTTGCTGTCAAGCGCTGACGGGTCGTCAAAGGCCCTGTACTGAAATGTATTTTCGTGCAGGGTCATGGGATATCGGTCTCAACGGGTAAATCATCCTCCTCTTCATCACCTTTCACCTGAATCTCAGGCTTGGGCTGCTGGTAACGGCCCGACAGGATGGCCAGGTACTTTTCATTGTCCCTGATCAGGTCGATGGCGTCGTCCAACTCCTTGTCACCCTTCATGGCCGAGATGATCTTGCCTTTCTGGTAATAGTACCGGGTAATGATCTCGAGTTTGAGAAGCTCTCTTATCTGATCCTGGTATCGTTTCAGATCCTCCTGTTTTTCAGCCGCTATTTTCTCTTTGAGCCGGCTGTAATCTGCTGCAATGATATCAAAAGTATTGTCTTTCGTGGTTTCGGTCTTCAGTTCTTCGAGCGCCCTCTCACTCCGCGTGGTATATGAATAATCCTTTCCTTCAATGTATTTCAGGAAATCCTGATAAATGGAATCGGTTATTTCGAACTGATCGGGAGGCGGAATGGTGGGATTCTTCCGTTCGAATTCAGTGGCAAAATCAAAGATCAGATATTTCGAGTACAAGGCCAGGGAGATGCGGCTGAATTTCCTCGGACTGGTTACGATATCGGGCAGAATGCCGCCGCCGTCGTAAACGGTCCGGCCATTCTTGGTTTTAAAAGCCCTTATGAGCGAATCGGGCATCTTACCAAAAGAACCGTCCTTGTTTTTGTGCTCATAATCAATGGCCTGGATGCACCGTCCGCTGGGGATATAGTACTTGGCAACGGTGATTTTCATTTGGGCGTTGTAGCTCAGGGGCACGACATTTTGCACCAACCCCTTGCCGAAGGTCCTTTGCCCGATGATCACCCCCCGGTCAAGGTCCTGAAGCGACCCGGCAAGGATTTCACTGGCCGATGCGCTTTGCCGGTCGACGAGCACGACCACGGGAATGGCGAGATCGACCGGCGGGCTCATGGTGTAGTGGGTCCGGTTCTTATCGGGCATTTTACCCTTGGTGCTCACGATCTCCTGGCCCCGCTCTACGAAAAGATTGGCAATGTCGACCGCCTCGTTGAGTAACCCGCCTCCGTTCCCCCGCAGGTCGATGATGATCCCTTTTGGTTGGTTGCCTTCCCTCAGTTTGAGAAATGCCTGGCGCATCTCCTTGCCGGCGTTCTGGGTGAAACCCGAAAGTTTGATGTATCCGATATCCCCGGCCAGCATTTTGGAGTAAGGAATGTTGTCGATCTTGATGATCTCGCGGGTGATGTCCTTGACGATCGGCTCAGGGGTGCCTTCGCGTCGGATCAGGAGATGAACCGTTGATCCGGCCTGACCTTTCAGTATTGAACTGACATCATCATATGATTTGCCTTTGGTCGACTTGCCGTTAAGCTCAATGATGCGGTCGCCTGCCTTGAGCCCGGCTTTCTGTGCCGGTGAACCTTCGTAAGGCTCCGAAATCACCACATAGTCGCCCTGCTGGTGTATCAGGGCTCCGATCCCACCGTACTGACCGGTGGTGATGAACTTGTAATCCTCGACCTGCGACTCAGGGATAAAATTGGTATAGGGATCCAGCGATTCCAGCATGGCGTTGATACCGGTCTGGGTAAGTTCGCCGGGGTTGATCCTGTCAACATAATCCAGGTCAAGTTCTTTGATGAGGTTCGAAAAAATATCAAGATTTTTCATGATCTCGAAACCCTGTTGGTCGGGAGCCTGGGCGGTGGCCGGTACCCAGATCGTAAGCAGTAATATTATGGTCAGAAAATATTTTCTCATGCGTTCCATTATTGTCGTATTCGGTTCATTTTCAATTTCATATTTTTACTTAATCCTGGTTGCGCAACTTTTCATGGCACCGGATCCCATCCGCTGCCTCCCCATGGATGACAGCGGCTTATTCTCCTGAGCGTCAGCCACCCTCCCCTGAAAGGGCCGTGTTTCCTGATTGCTTCTACGCCATATGCCGAACAGCTGGGCGTAAAACGGCATGACGGAAGCAGGTATGGTGATATGATGCCCTGGTAAAGCCTGATCAGGAAAATGAAAAAACTACCCAGTAACCTTTTCATCTGCTTCAGTTAAACGGTGTAAAATTAAGATTATTTTTTCGCGGATGGTTTGAAAGTTCTCAAGGGTTACGGAGGTGTAAGTAAAGGCAACCATCAACCTGCCGGTTGCCCCCGACATATGGGTGCCGCTCAGGATTGATTTATTCAACCGGTAGGCTTCCCGGATCCTTCTCCGTATCAGGTTCCGATCGGTGGCCTTACGCACCCTGCTCTTCGGAATACTGATGAGCACGCTGACAGGTCCGGCCGGCAATCCCTGGTCAAATAACCAGGTAACCCTGAATGGCCGGATGCTGAAGGTTGATCCACTGTGAAAAAGAGCGCTGGTGAGTCGCCGGCTTTTTATGCGTTCCGAAGCGCCGAATCTGTGATTCATAATGAAAAAAAGCCGAAACAGGAAATGGTGTGCCTATTTCTTTTTCGATTCGTTCAGCAGAAACTGTTCAATGGCGCTGGTCATGGAAGGCGACAACTGGGTAGGCGCTTCTACGTTCAGTATTAAACCTGCGTCTTTTACAGCCTTGTGCGTTGAGTTACCGAATGCTCCGATCGCAGTCTCACCCTGCACGAAATCGGGAAAATTCTTGAACAACGATTTTATCCCGGAGGGACTGAAGAAAACCAGCAAGTCGTAATCTTTAATGGAAAGATCCGACAAGTCTGCTGCAAGGGTCCGGTAAATGATGGCTTTTTTATACTGTATCTTGTTTTCTTCAAGCATCTTCGGTATCTCCTGCTTATGGATGTCGGAGCAGGGAAGCAGAAATTTGTCACCCTTGTGTTTCTTGATCAACTCCATGAGGTTTGCCGCATTCTCCTTGCTGTGAAAGATCTTGCGCTTACGAAACTGCACATACTTTTGCAGATAATAGGCTGTTGACTCGGAAATGCAAAAATATTTCATCGTTTCGGGAACCTCGAGACGCATCTCTTTTGAGATCCTGAAAAAATGATCAACGGCATTACGCGAAGTGAAGATGACTGCCTCATAATCCAGGATGTTGGTCCTGTCTTTGCGAAAATCTCTGGCGGGAATCCCTTCGATCAGGAAGAACTTCCGGAACGCAATATTCACATTGAATTTCCGTGCAATTTCGCCATAAGGAGATTTTTCAAAGTCAGTTGGCTGAGGCTGGGAAACAAGAATATTTTTGATTTTCAAGGTCGTAATTTATTGATGTTACAGTTTCGAAATTTCTGTTAATCAACTTGTTGTGTCAGTATCAACACAAGCTTGGCCATGATAATGAGTGGTAAAATTTCGAGGCTGCAAAGATACACAAATAAAAATAAATACGAAAATTTCGTCAGTCTTGAGCCGATTGAAAACCCTTTGATCAGCCGGAAAAACAACATCAGCGCCACCATGAACAGGGCGATGGTGATCAGCACCTCTTGGTGAACCGTGAAATATAGGGTGAGCAACAGAAGCAATGCAGGTCCGGTTATCAGCGAATAGATCCAGAGATTGAGCATGTAGTTCATGGTGGTCTCCCTGGTCTTGAACACCATGCTTAAGAACCGTATCATCGCGAATTTAATGGCCAGGAAAACGATCAGGGTGGCGGTAATCAGCGGGAACGTGTAAGTGATGTCAAGATCGGGAATGGTAAAACCGAAGAACCGGATGTTGATTTCATAAGCGAGCAGCGAAAAAGCCAGGAGGTATACAATTCCGAAGGTAAGCGAAATGCGTTCATTGAACAGGTTTCCATCGCGGATCAGCTGGTTGGTGAATCGCTGCGAAAAGGGGGCCCGGAAGAGCTGACGGATCCTTTTTGCATGAAAAACCTGGGTCCAGGCCAGCAAAATCAAGCATCCGAGTATTGTCCAGAGAATCCAGTCGGGTTGCGCATAAAGGTCATTTACCGGCAGGTTGTTTTCGGCCTGCAACTGATGTCCCTTGAAAACGGATGGCGTGAATTGTTTTCCGGGGACGGAGATGCTTTCGAAATTCAGTGTGGTATCATGATCGGAAAAGGTCCGCTGGACATCGGGGTAATAAGAGTGCTTTCCCGCCGGCATCCTGAAAGAAGCGGGTTGCATGAACGTGGTATCATGTTCACCGTGTATCCCTGTCATTCGGCTTCGGGCTTAAGGTTTCCTGCGAAAATTTCCCAGAGTTTTTCCTGCGGCAGGGGAGCCACGACCCTGACCGGTTCCAGTTTTACCGGGTGTGTCAGTTCGATCCGGAGTGAGTGAAGCGATACCGATCCGTCGGGATTCGACCTTGGATAACCGTATTTCAGGTCCCCCCGTATCGGACAACCCATGGCGGCCAGCTGGGCCCTGATCTGATGATGCCTTCCGGTGATCAGATTGACCGCGAGGAGATAATAGCGGTCGCTGTGATCAATGACCGTGTACGTGAGCTCAGCCGTTTGCCTGTCCCTGCCCGGATGGTCATGAACGTATGACTTGTTCTGCTGTTCGTTGCGCGAAATATATTGCCTGAGATGGCCGGAGGGTGCAGGCGGTTCGTTCCTTACAATGGCCCAGTAAGTCTTCCGGATACCGCCCTCACGGAGCATGGCGTTCAGCCGCGACAGGGACTTCGAGGTCCTGGCAAACAACAGGGCTCCGCTTACCGGCCTGTCGAGGCGATGAACCACCCCGAGAAAGACATTGCCCGGTTTGTGATATTTTACTTTCAGGTATTCCTTCAGCAGGTCGCTCAGCGGAATATCGCCGGTCTTATCCCCCTGAACAATATCGGAAGGTTGTTTGTTGAATACGATCAGGTGGTTGTCTTCGAAAAGGATGTCATGATCAATATTGTTCCTTCTCATTGGGAAAATCGAGGTTTTTCACATCGAGAATGTAGGTATTGACGGCCCCTCTGACCTCCTCTGAAAGATTGTGGTACCTGCGTAGGAACCGGGGTGAAAAATCCATGGTGATTCCCAGCATGTCATGTAAAACCAAAACCTGTCCGTCGACCCATTTCCCTGCGCCGATCCCGATTATGGGGATGCGGACCTGGGAGGCGACCCGTTGGCCGAGACTGGCCGGAATTTTCTCGAGGACGATAGCAAAACATCCTGCCTTTTCAAGGAGGTGTGCATCGTCGATCAGCTTTGCTGCCTCCTCCTCACCGGTTGCCCGCACTACATAGGTGCCGAATTTGTGAATCGACTGAGGTGTCAGCCCGAGGTGCCCCATGACGGGGATACCGGCAGAAAGAATCCGGTCGACCGACTCCAGCACCTCCCTGCCGCCTTCCAGTTTCACGGCATCAGCCCCGGTCTCCTTCATGATCCTGATCGCTGAGTTAAGAGCCTCCTTAGAATTTCCCTGGTAGGTCCCGAACGGCAGGTCCACAACGACAAGTGCGCGCTTGACGGCCCTGACCACCGAGGCGCCGTGGTATATCATTTCGTTCAGCGTGATCGGCAGGGTCGAACTGTGTCCGGCCATGACGTTTGAAGCGGAATCACCGACCAGGATCACGTCGATCCCTGTGCTGTCGAGAATACGCGCGAAAGAATAATCGTATGCGGTCAGCATGGCGATCTTTTCCCCCTTCATCTTCATCTCCTGAAGAATGTGGGTTGTGACCTTGGTCACCTCTCTGAAACTTTTTCCGGCTGGCATATTCTTTAATTATCAGGCAAAAGTAAGAATTTTTTACGTAGCTTTGCAGGTGCTAAAAAACAGAACGATGCGTTGTTTAAAACTGCTCCTCCCGCTTACGCTGCTGCTCTTGATCTTTCAGTCATGCAACAAGGATCTTATCGTGAACGCCGATTGGAAAGATGTGACCGTGGTCTACGGACTCCTCGATCAAACTTCCGACACTACCTATATCAAAGTCACCAAGGCATTCCTGGGTCCCGGCGACGCCATGCAGTTCGCCAAGATTCCCGACTCGAGCAATTACCCCGATAAACTCGAAGTAAGACTGGATGAGTATAACGGGACGGTGCTGGTGCAGTCGTATGCTTGCGACACAGTGACAATCCATAATAAGGAAAAAGGAGACAGCATATTTTATTATCCCGACCAGCTGATGTATTATTCACTGGCCAGACTGAACGAAAACTTCACCTACAAACTTTTTATCCGGAATAAGAAAACAGGGAAGGAGGTCACTGCCCAGACCGGCCTTGTTCGCGATTTTGAAGTTCTTCGCCCCCAGGTCTATGCCAGCTTCCCGCCGGGCCTGAATTTTGAGGTGAAATGGAATCCTGCCAAATTTGGTAAACGCTATCAGCTTTTAATTCGCTTCTGGTATATGGAAGCCTTGAAATCAAATCCCGACAGTCTTTATGCAAAGTCGGTCGACTGGGTGGTATTCAATAACGTACGCGCTGCCGATAATCAAACACAGCCATTTGATCTGTTTTTCCCTGGCGATGCCTTTTATTCCGTAGTGGGGGCAAATATTCCCGTCAATCCCGATGTTACCCGGGCCGCCCACCATTGTGATTTTATCTTCTCGGTCGCCGCAGCCGATCTGAACACCTATATGGAGGTAACAGAACCCTCCCTGTCTCTGGTCCAGGAACGTCCTGCCTATACAAATATTACCAACGGAATCGGCATTTTCTCCGCCAGGTTCATTAAGTCGGTTGATTCCCTTGAAGTAAGCCAGGCAACCAAAGACGAACTGAAGGTGAACCCGCATACCAGCGACCTGGGCTTCTGATCCGAAGAATACCAATTGGTTATAGAGACGGGTTTCAAACCCGTCTCTACTTCCGGGCGCCGGAATCCCGTTCACCCGCTCACCTGGTTACCTGCTCACCTGCCTTTTTGTCATACCGCTGCCATTTGCTGACATAAAAATTCATTTGGCATAGTCATTGACTGAATGCGGCCAAAGCATGAAGTTTTAATTACTAAAAGAGATATTCAAAATGGGTAAAATTATTGGTATTGATCTTGGAACCACCAACTCCTGTGTGGCTGTGATGGAAGGCAACGAACCGGTTGTGATCCCCAACAGCGAAGGGAGACGTACCACTCCGTCGGTTGTAGGATTTACCGACAGCGGTGAAAGAAAAGTAGGCGATCCGGCCAAGCGGCAAGCCATTACAAATCCTAAAAACACGGTCTTCTCTATCAAGCGGTTCATGGGCGAGACATGGGATCAGGTTCAGACAGAGATCAGCCGCGTACCATATACCGTGAGCAAGGGCGACAACAACACCCCGCGGGTGAACATATCCGGCAAATTGTATTCTCCCCAGGAGATTTCAGCGATGGTCCTCCAGAAGATGAAAAAAACAGCCGAGGATTACCTGGGCCAGGAGATAAAGGAGGCAGTCATCACAGTGCCGGCCTATTTCAGCGATTCACAGCGCCAGGCGACCAAAGAGGCAGGCGAAATCGCAGGTCTTCAGGTAAGGCGCATCATCAACGAACCTACTGCTGCAGCACTTGCCTATGGTCTTGACAAGAAGCACAAGGATATTAAGGTGGCCGTTTACGACCTTGGCGGAGGAACTTTCGATATTTCCATTCTCGAGTTGGGCGACGGTGTATTTGAGGTTAAATCGACCAACGGGAATACCCACCTGGGTGGAGATGATTTTGACCAGACCGTGATCGACTGGCTGGCCGATGAATTCCTGAAAGATGAAGGGGTTGACCTGCGCAAGGACCCGATGGCCCTGCAGCGTCTGAAAGAGGCTGCCGAAAAGGCGAAAATCGAATTGTCAAGCTCTACCGAAACGGAGATCAACCTGCCGTATATCATGCCGGTTGATGGTGTTCCCAAGCACCTGGTGAAAAAACTTTCGCGCGCAAAATTCGAGCAACTCATCGACAGGCTCATGCAGTCGACCATCCCGCCCTGTCAGCAGGCGCTCAGGGATGCCGGCCTCAAGGCTTCAGAAATAGATGAGGTGATCCTGGTCGGCGGTTCAACGCGTATCCCGGCCATACAGAAGATTGTTCGCGAACTGTTCGGCAAGGAGCCTTCAAAGGGTGTGAATCCCGATGAGGTAGTGGCGGTTGGCGCTGCCATCCAGGGAGGCGTTCTTACCGGCGAGGTTAAGGATGTGCTGCTGCTTGATGTCACCCCGCTTTCATTGGGTATTGAAACCCTTGGTGGTGTGATGACCAGGCTGATCGAAGCAAATACCACCATCCCGACCAAGAAATCGGAGGTGTTTTCGACCGCTGCCGACAGTCAGACTTCTGTGGAGATACATATCCTGCAGGGTGAACGTCCGATGGCCAATCAGAATAAAAGCATCGGAAGGTTCCATCTCGACGGCATTCCGCCTGCCCCTCGCGGGATTCCGCAAATCGAAGTCACTTTCGATATCGACGCCAATGGTATCCTTCACGTGACGGCCAAGGACAAAGCCACCGGTAAGAGTCAGCAGATCCGTATCGAAGCCAGTTCGGGACTTTCTGATAATGAGATAAAAAGGATGAAGGAAGAGGCGCAGCAAAATGCCGATACCGACAAAAAAATGAAGGAAGAGATCGATAAACTCAACCATGCTGACAGCCTGATTTTCCAGACCGAAAAACAGCTTAAAGAGTTTGGCGACAAGGTTCCTGCCGATAAAAAAGAATCCATTGAAAGTGCTTTGTCTGAGCTGAAGGATGCACACAAAAACCGCGATATTCCTGCGATCGACCGGGCCATGGCCAATCTGAACGCAGTGTGGCAATCTGCCAGCGAAGAGATGTACAAGAACTCTTCACAGGCCGGGCCGCAGGGCAACCCTCAGCAGGATGCCCAGTCGCAGGGACAAAAGGGTTCAGGAAACGATGAAGTTACAGATGTGGATTTCGAAGAGGTGAAAGACAAGTAACCGACCGGACCGGCTTTATCTGGAGAGGCTGCACAGGTTGTGCGGCCTCTTCGTGTTTTTGTTTAAAAATTCCTGGGCAGGATTCGAAAAAAATTAGCATTTTTGTAAATTATTCATGTCATGAACAGATGACATTTGTGGTTGTTTTGTTTGCATAAATCAAAGGGATATGATACATCGGATTACGAAGGCAGGATGGATAGCCGGATTGCTCTTTTTTGCATTCCTGGCACAGGGACAAACCGTTACTGAACTGGTTGTTCCGAAGTATTTCGGATCGAAAACAGCCTCCTCCTCGAATAACGCCCGAACTGCCTTTGCAGTGTGTCTCAAGATCGATGGGCTGCTACCCAATACCTCCTACGATCTTCGCACCGGTATTGGCCTGGTTACCGATGCCTCCACCCTTTACGGCGCAGGAAATATCTGGTCGGGAACCACTTTTCAGTCCACCAATCTCCTGAACTATTTTACGACTGATGCAAGCGGAAGCAGCGGACCGTTCTGGATCTTTTACCAGCCGACCGGCAACGCCTCCAGGTTCGACGCAGGTCAGCAGCACAATGTCAGGCTGGGATGGGCGGTCAGCGGTCAAACCCCGCCGACTTCACCCATCTTTATCGGGACGAAGGTAATGACCGCACTGGATATCGCGGCAACTCCCCGAACCCCCTCCACCACCGATGATGGATGTTTTGTAAAAGGCAGCGCCCTGGCGCCCTCGCACGGCAAGTTCATGCTGATGTTCGACAATGTGGCAGGAACGGGTGATCCCTTGTTTTCGTATATGATCAGGCCGATGACACCGACCCAGGTTGCCAACAATGAGCTGCCGGTGCCAATCAACGACATTTACATGCAGGCCGGTACCAGCGCAGCAGGCGATTATCCCGCCTGCATTCCCACAGGCGCTAACAATCCCAACGGTGTCCGCAGGGTGGAATCAAGGAATCCCGATAATACGGTATTTGCCTTTAACACCAGTGTAACAGGAGTCTGGCCCAGCGGTGCCAATACCACTACGCCCCTCCGCCGCGAAGTGGTTACCCTTACCAATACCGATACACCCCTGGTACCGGCAGGTCCTGCCATACCGACCGTGACCACCGACCCGCTGGTTACCAATATCACCTTTAACACTGCTACCGGAGGGGGAAATGTGACCAATTCAGGTGGGGCTGCCATTACCGCCCGCGGCTTATGCTGGGGAACCGTGGTCAATCCGTCCATTACCGGTTCACATAGCGTGGAACCCGGCACCACAGGTCCTTTTACCAGTAACATGACCGGTCTGCTGCCCAATACCACTTATCACGTGCGGGCCTATGCCACCAATTCGGCAGGAACCGCTTACGGGGCTGATATCACGTTCAGCACGCTGTGCGAAGTGATGGCGCCGGTTGCCAATTTTTACGCCAGCAATACCACGATCATGGTCGGGGAATCGGTGAATTTCTATGATTCTTCACTTTACTGTCCCGAAGGATGGAACTGGTCTTTCAACGGGGCAAACCCGCCCACCTCCACCCAAAGAAATCCAACCGGAATAACCTACAGTTACCCGGGTGATTATACCGTGTGCCTGACGGCCATCAACCAATGGGGGCAACAGACAACCTGCAAGAATGCCTACATTCATGTGGTCGGACCGACCAATGCAAACCTCGTGATGACAGAGATCAACTACCGGTCACCACTTGGCGGTACCGATTCATTGGAATTCATTGAATTATACAACAATGACCAGGTCCCCTGGAACCTTCAGAATTTCAAATTCACACGGGGGGTTGAATATACCTTCCCCGGCATCACCCTCAATCCGGCTGAATATCTGCTGGTTGCAAAAAGTTCGGCCTGGATGCAGAGTACTTTCGGAGTCAGCTCCCTGCAATGGAATGCAGGAGGCGCGCTCTCGAACCAGGGAGAGGCCATCGTGATCAAAGATCCGAACGGCTATGTAGTCGATTCGGTTTACTACCTGCCTACGCTGCCATGGGACACGCTTGCCAACGGGAAAGGACCTACACTTGAACTCTGCGATCCCGACCTTAATAATCTTGACCCTGCCAACTGGAGGCATGCCGTGGAATTCAGGGCACTGACCCCGGCGGGAGATTCGTTATGGGGTTCACCGCTCGAAGGATGTTCGTACCTGCCGATCGCCGATTTTTCAGCGAGTGATTCAGTGATTATCATCGGCGAGACGGTGGTATTTACCGATGCAACCTCCGGCAACGCCGAAAGCTGGTTCTGGGAGTTCGAAAGGGGAGTCCCTGAAACCTATAACGGCAAAGTGCCGCCACCTGTTCAATACAATATTCTCGGAACCTACGATGTGACACTTACCGTTACAAACAGCGCCGGGGCCAGTGTAAAATATAAACCTGGTTTTATTCAGGTTGGTACAACCGGTGTTGGACGATCACAACGGAATGGAATAGACCGGCTTTACCCCAACCCGGCTTCGGGTGAACAGGTCCTGATCGGGTTCAGCGACCATGGCAGTTACCGGGTCGATCTGCTGTCGGTCACCGGCCTGACGGTGAAAAGCGTTGCATCAGAAGGAAAATCATTGAACCTTAGCATTGCCGGACTTCCGGGCGGAGTGTATTTTGTGAAAGCCACCGATCTGAAGTCCAATGAGATATTCATCCGGAAATTAGTCATTCAATAATTCAAAAATCAACCTTATGAAGCGAATCTTTACGTTATTAATCTTTGTTTTTTCATGGGCCTTGACCTTTGGTCAGGGACTGGAAAATTTCAACAATTATGTCGGTACCTCCGGAACCTATTCCAATGGCACCTTCATCGGACAGGACGGATCCGAGTGGAGTTATTCACAGTGCCGCAGCGACCGGGCCATCGTTGCCCCCTCCCCCTGCATGGGAAAGGGGCGGAACCCGACCGGAAAGGTGGTTTCAGGTACGCTGACCGGCGGATGCGGGACCCTATCTTTCGATTATAAGCAAGGTTATTCCACCGCCGTCAATCTGAACGTGTATGTAAACGGACTGGTTGTGGGTAATGTAACCAGCCCCGGTGGAAATGGCGACACTGCCAATGTTCATAATTCAGGACCGATGGTTGTCAATGCTTCCGGTGACTTTGTGCTGATGTTCAAACAGGCCGACAGCATCACTTCAGGCCAGGTGACGATCGACAATGTTACCTGGACACCTTACGGCGGCGGCCCCCTGCCTGAACCGACCAATTATCCGACGGCCTTCGGGGCGGTGGCTTCGCCATTCACCATTAACCTTTCATGGACCGATGCCACCGGCGGCCAGGCCCCCGGCGCTTACCTGATCCTTGCCAGCGATCAGAACAATATCCAGAATCCCGTAGATGGAACACCGGTACCCAACGATCCGAATCTTGCCGATGGCCATGGTGCACTGAATGTTCTGCAGGGAGTACAGAACGCGATCTTCGGATCGTTACCGGCAAATAAGACCTATTATTTCAAAATTTTCCCCTACACCAACTCAGGCAACCTTATCAATTATAAAACCGACGGTACAGCTCCATCCGCCACCGGCACCACGCCCAATACAGTGATCATCGACAGCATCCATTTCACCAATTACACCTTCGGAAACTGGATACTGAAGAACATAGCCGGCGACCAGGTGTGGGCCATCGATTCGATTCATGGTGTGTCGGGAACCCCCTGTGCGAAAATGAGCGGATATGCAGGAGTTTCAAATGTAAACGAAGACTGGCTGATCTCTCCGGCGCTCAATTTCAATGAATATACCAATGAAGTGCTTACGTTCCAGTCGGCCTACAAATACACCGGCCCGCCGCTCGAAGTCATGATCAGCAATGACTATGACGGGGTGACCAACCCGAACGATTTCTCCTGGACCACGCTCACAGCAGCATGGTCGCCTGGCAACTGGGTGTGGACACCTTCGGGCAGCATCAATGTGAGTAACGTAACTGGCTCCGCCGTCTACATTGGCTTCAAATATACTTCCACTGCCATCGAATCATCCACCTGGGAACTCGATGATATCATCATCATGGGTGATCTCATCATCGGGATGAATGATCAGAAAAAGGAATCGATTGAAATGTCGGTTTCGCCGAATCCCGCATCCGACAGGTGTGTTGTGCGTTTCGGGTCAGCATTTGAAAGGGAGATCAGGGTGATCTCGGTGGTTGGCAAGATGATCCATCGGGAAATAACTGACCGGCAGTCGGTAACCCTCGACCTGACAGCCTTACCGAGGGGTGTCTATTTTATCCAGGCAGTTGAAGCCGGTAACATAACCGCAGCCGCTAAACTCATCGTGCGTTAGCATAAATTAAAATCCGATTGAAAGGTTGTCCTTACCGGGGCAACCTTTTTTTATCTTTGCACCAGTTGCAAAAACGATGTTAAACAATTCAATCCATATATGGGTAATTTTCCGGGCAACCGGCCGGTACAGGCCGGCAGTCGTTCTTTTTATGGCATTGGTCCTGGGAATTACCCTCCAATGGAAGAGTGCGGCTGGTCAAACCTCCACTGCCGATCAGCCGCTCAGGATTGAGATTCCGGCACGATCATCCAACGAAACCTACAGGATCATCCCAGCGGCAGATTCAGGTTTGGTTCTGTTTTACAAAAGCCTGGAGAATGCAGGCGATTCGGCCGTCAAATGGTATTTTGTACTGTATGATACCATTCTGCAGCAACAATGGGTGAAAGCGGTTCCGTTGTTCAACCGGCTGGAGTACAGGTTTCACGCAAGCGACGGGGATACCATTGTCATTCTCTTTACCGCCGTCGGAAAGAACAAGGGGATAGAAAATCAATATGCCATTCTCCGGTGTTTACCCGGGCAGGGATTATTTTTACTGAACGAAGGCGTGTTAACACCCAATGACGAGGTTACCGGATTCCGGGTAGCCAGGGGGCGTGCCTGGATAGCGATCGACGAGAAGGGAAGGGCCGGAAAGATCAGGCAGGTCCATATGCAAACCGGACGCGAACGGACATTTGCGCTGGGGCAGGGAGGCGCCTTGCAGGTAAGGTTGATAAAGCCCGACACAACCTCCTTGTTTACAGAGGCAATCGTTAGCCGCCAGGTTTCGAAAAAAAGCACGGAATACTATTTCGTAAGGTACGATACTGCCGGGAGCATCAGTAACGAGGTGCTGATCGGGACCCACCAGGGCGAAAAACAGCTCAATCATTTTCAGATCGCTGCCACCAATGGAGGCAGAGACCGACTGCTGTTAGGAACCTATGGGCAGGGAACCGGATCTAAAACAAGCAAAAGAAACATTCCGGATAATGAATCCACCGGTTTTTTTTCTGCCCAGATTGTAAACAATAAGATCAAAAACCTTCGCTTCATTAATTTTCTGGAACTCAATAATGCCTCCTCCCTGGTTGGGGAGGCCGACTTTGCACAGATCAGGGAGAAAGCCGGCAAGAAAAACAAAACGGTGAGTGATTTTTCCCTTGATTATTCGGTTTTGCTGCATGATATCATTGACAGGGAGGATGAGCGTCTGCTCATCGCAGAGGTGTATGCCCCCCAGTTCAGAACCGAGTCCTTCACCGATTTCGATTACTACGGCCGGCCCTACACCAATACCTACTCGGTTTTCGAAGGATATCGTTATTTCAATGCCATCGTTGCCGGTTTTGATTCCACCGGCACACTGAAATGGGATAACAACATCGAAATAAGAAACCTGCTCACGACTGAACTGAACACGAAAGTGAGCCTTGTTACCGGACAAGGGGATGAACTGACGCTCTGCTATGGCACCGACGGCAAAGTTGGGACTAAAATTTTAAATAAAAATCAGGTTGTGGAAAACCTCGATTTCTCTCCCATTGATCTCCTTTATCCTTCCGACAAACTGATGTCGGAATCGAAGATCAGGTTGCATCCCTGGTACGACCAGTATTTTGTCATCTCAGGATACCAGGAGGTAAAGAACATAGCACTTGGCTCAAACAGCAAGCGTTTTGTCTTTTATTTCAGCAAAATAAGGTTTGAAAGATAGGGGACCTATTTCTGGATAAGCAGTAATTTATTATCGCACGGCAGGATCATCATGGTGCAATCCATATGGTAGTCGGGCCCGTCGATAGTGAATGTATAGGGCTGATTTCCCGTCAGGGTGAAAGGCCTGGTGTAGTCCCTTTCCAGACTTTCCGTCTTTTTCGTTTGCGCGATGGTTACCGTAATGGTTGAGTCGAGCTTGTTCTCGATATTCAGCGTGCCCTTCCCGTCGCAAGGTTCTTCAACGGTTTTCTTTTCGCAAGCGAAAAAGAACGAAGCGGCTAACAGGATGACCAGGGCTGATGAAAGTCTTTTCATGGTAATAAGATTGGCAGTTGCAAAAATAGAAGGTTTCCTTTTAAAATCAAACTTTTACTTGATGATAAAATGAATGACAAAATTAATGGCTCCGGGGTTGCCTGTACTGTTGATAATTGCGATTTTTTTGTTATTTTTGTTGTTTTTATGCGTTTGTGAAAAAATTCTCAGGATAAAATTCGCTGCAGGCAACCTTTTGGACGAAACTTTTGTCGTACAAATTAAGTAAAAGAAATTACAGAGCAAAAACATCTACAAACCTCCATCTTATGTTTCACCGTTTCATACGCTGCATTCTGCTGTCAACCATTGTCGTTGCGGCCTCGTCTCCGCTTTGGTCACAGAATTGCCCGGATACCCAACCTGCCATCACGGGTGCCGATATTGCCTGCGACCAGAATGCCTCGCTGACCTACACCTACTCGACTCCGGCCACATTAGGTTCGCCGACACATTCCTATCAATGGGAAATCACCCCACCGGGCGGTTGGATGATTGTCGGTCCCACCAACCAAACGCAACTACAGGTAAAATGGCAGACCGTTGGCACCTATACGGTCAAGGTTACGGAGTGGAACAACGATCCGGGTTTTCCGGGTTGTGTCGGTGTGGTTGCCACCAAAACCGTGAATGTTCAGCCGCTGCTGCATGCCTACTTTTATTATGAGTTCGATCCTGCCGGAGGCTGCTATTACAACATCGTTAATTTCACCGGGAATGTTTCTGTTCATGCCGACCCGAATATCACCTACACATGGGATTTCGGCGATGGAACGCCGCCGGTATCAGGAGCGGCCATGGGTGTTCTGACCCATACCTTCCCGACCACCTCCGGCGTTACCTATGCGGTGACGCTTACAGTGACCAACTCATCCGGTAGTACCGACCAGATCACCGATTACGTATACATCAACCCCGACCAATACAAACCGGTGGCTAATTTTACGAACTCCGCGGCACCTGTTCCCAATAACTGCCTGTATAACCCGATGTCGTTCGATGCATCCACCACCTTGCCGAAACCGGTCACCAATCCTGAAAACATTACCATTCTTTATTACGAGTGGGATTTTGGCGATCCGGGATCCGGAGCTTCCAACCAGGTGAACTCAGGAACAAACCCCCTGGTCACACACATTTTCAGCACCCCGGGACCACATACCATTACCCTTACAGTCACCAATTCGAAATATTGCACCAACACCTACACAAAGAATATCGTCATTGACAATACCATCCCCGCTGCCTCCTTTACCAATTCACTGGCCTGTATCGGCGAAGCCACAGAATTTACCAATACTTCCACAACGCCCATTGGAAATATTACCCAGTCGGACTGGATCTTTGGTGACGGAACTTCGTATAGTAGCACCAATCCATCGGAACTTGTAACACACACTTACGGTGAACTTGGAACCTATACTGCCAAATTAAGGGTGACCAATTCCAATAATTGTATTTCTGAATATTTTCTCAAGTCAGTTTCGGTCAATCCTTCGCCGATGGCCAGCTTCCTCGTCGGGAATGCCTGTTTCGGCGAACAGGTGCAGTTTACCAATACCAGCACTCTGAATGGCGGCAGCCAGATTGCCAATTATCTTTGGGATTTCGGCGATCCCTCATCAGGTTCAAACACTTCGACCGATCCAAATCCTACCCATCTTTTCAGCACCACAGGAACCTTCAGCGTGAGCCTTCATGTGACCAATGTTGACGGATGCGCCAACACCTATACTTTCCCGGTAATTGTGCACCCAATCCCGGCTGTCGATTTCACCTTCCAGAACGGCACACAGACCTACGAGATCGTTTTTCACAACATAACGGGCACCACTGTGGGAAATAACCTGGTTTGGGATTACGGCGACGGTACCTTTGGCTATGGCCCTGATCCGTCGCACGTTTACCCCGGTCCCGGAATCTTCAATGTGGTTCTGACTGCTACCGATGCCACCAATGGTTGCTCAAACACCATGCAGCAGCAGGTTGTGGTTGCCTCTACAGGATCGGCCTTCTTCACCTCAAACTCACCCAAATGTGTCAACGAGGTGATGGAATTCACCCCGCAGATCCCGGGTGGCGATATTGTGAAAGAGGTTTGGGATTTTGGTGACGGAGTCGTTCAGACCTATTCCACCGGACCATTCCCGATTTTTGCCACACACACTTACACCTCAGCAGGAACATTCGCGGTGACCCGTACTGTTACATACAGCACTAACTATTACGAATCGTTCAGCATTCAGGTGGTCGTGTACCCGATCCCCACAGCCAACTTTACCTATTCCAACAATGCCTCGTTTCCCAATTCATGGGCCTGCTGCAGCCAGGCGGTCTATTTTACCGATCTCTCCTATGCCGGCAGCGGGAATATCATCCAATGGTTCTGGAATTTTGATGATCCGGGATCTGGGGTCAACAACACCTCAACCTTACAGAACCCATCGCATGTCTTCAGCGGATGCAACACAACCTACCATGTTTCTCTCACGGTGGTCGACAATGTGAACAACTGTTCCCATACACTGGTCAAGGATATCTTTATCAATCCGGCCGTACCCGTCAACTTCACGTTTACCGACAATACCTGCCTCAACCAGGTGGTTACATTCAATGCCGACATGACCATCATGGATCCCAACTCCATTGCCACCTGGGATTGGGATTTCGGCGACGGCACCGCTCATTCGTCAAACCCGCAGACTGCCTCACATCTTTACCAGCAGGCAGGTACGTACAATGCCATCCTGACGGTTACCGATGTGAATGGCTGTTCCAATTCTGTTGTAAAGACAGTGCATGTGATGCCTCAGCCGGTAGCCGGATTTATCTATGCATCGCAAACCTGCGACGGCCAGCCGGTGCAGTTCACCGACCAGTCATATGTTCCTGCCGGTTTCCCGGGGTTTATCAACAAGTGGGTTTGGACGTGGGGTGATGGAAACACCACCACCATCCTTTCACCTTCCAGCCCAAATGTGACCCACACATTCCCGACAGGCGTTTATACATTCAATGTTACCCTGACAGTAACCTCCAGTTTTGGATGCGAAACCTCCATTACTAAACCCATTTATATTATTCCGTCACCTACTGCCTCGTTTGAAATTATTCCGGGAACCCCTTCATGTACAAATCAGCCGGTTCAGTTCAGGGATATTTCTCAGACAAACGGTGGCGGCTCCCTGGTTTCATGGCTCTGGAATTTCGGTGATCCGGTTTCAGGCTCCAACAATACCTCCACATCGCCAAATCCTACCCATGTTTTTGCTTCACCGGGGACATATTCGGTAACTCTGACAGTTACCAATGCAAATGGCTGTTTTAATACACTGGTTTCGCCGGTTGTTGTCAACATGCTGCCTGTGGCAAACTTTACTTTCACTGAAGCCTGTGAGGGAAACACCACCCAGTTTACCGATACATCCGTTCCGAATGCCAGCGCCATTTCAACCTACAACTGGACGTTCGGTGACGGTGGTACCTCCACCCTTGCATCCCCGCTTCACACCTACAGCGCTTACGGCGTGTACAATGTTACACTGACGATTGTCAATACAAACGGTTGTATCCATACTGTCACCAAACCGGTCATTGTTCACCCTAAACCAGTCGCTGAATTCAGCTTTACTCCGGCAAGTTGTATCGGAAACCCGGTAGTTTTTACCGACCTTTCATTCATTCCATCGGGGTTTGCAGGCTATATCAACAAGTGGGAATGGGATTTTGGGGATGGAACGGCCACCGTGACAATCAACTATCCGACCACTCCTAACATTGTTCATACGTTTGCCGGTACTGCCTCATCTCACGTTGTCCGCCTCACCGTTACGACGACCAACGGATGTACGGCCTACAAAGAGCATATGGTGAATCACATACCTTCGCCGATTGCCAACTTCAGTTATTCCAACACGACCTGTATCGGGCAAACGGTTAACTTTACGGATCTGACTCAGACCAACGGAGGCGGAAGTATCCAGACCTGGCTATGGAACTTTGGTGATCCTTTGTCAGGCAGTAATAATCTATCAACATTGCAAAACCCATCGCATGCTTTCAGCGGTTCCGGCAACTTTAGTGTCACCCTGACCGTTACAAGTACGAACGGATGCAGCAACACATACACAAGTGTTCTAACGATCAATGTATTGCCTGTCGCAAATTTCTCAAACAATACGGCCTGCGAAGGCGGTACCACCCAATTTACCGATTTATCATTGCCCAATTCTACTACCATAATTGCTTACGCCTGGAATTTTGGCGATGGTGGAACCTCAACCCAGCAGAGTCCCTCGCATACATTTGCAAATTATGGTTATTTCAATGTGACATTGACAGTAACCAATTCAAACGGATGTATCCACTCAGTGACAAAGCCGGTGCTTGTTAATCCTAAACCCATCGCACAATTCACTTTCTCACCTTCAAGCTGCGTTGGCTCACCAGTTACCTTTACAAACCAATCGTATGTTCCGACCGGATTCTCGTCATCGATCAATATTTGGGAGTGGGATTTTGGAGACGGAACACCGCCCCTGGTGATAAACTTCCCAGCCAACCCCAATGTCGTTCATACCTTTCAGGGTACGGCCACGCTGCATAATGTGACCCTGACCGTCACCAGCACTTCAGGTTGCATTTCTTCGGTCACCAAGACTGTCATTTCAGTTCCTGAACCCATTGCCAATTTTGCCTTCTCGAGCTCAAACTGTGTAAATCAGCCGGTTCAGTTCACCGATCTTTCACAAACCAATGGCGGAGGAGCTATACAGATCTGGAATTGGGACTTTGGCGATCCGGCATCAGGAGTCAACAATACAGCCACCAACCAGAATCCGACCCATAGTTTCAGCAACTCCTCGCCACCGGCCTTTAATGTTACACTGATCGTGATAAATGGTAACGGTTGTTCCGACACGCTTGTTCAGACAATCAGCATTAACAGCAGGCCTGTGGCGAACTTCATCACCGATACCGTATGCCAGGGAACGGTGACTACATTTACTGATCAATCGACATCAGCTTCGGGAACCATTGTTGGAAGGTTATGGGATTTTGGCGATGGACAAACCTCCTCAACCAATAATCCAACGCACCTATATGGAACCCCTGGTACATTCCTGGCAAAGCTGACCGTAACCAGTTCGCTTGGCTGCGTGAAAGATACAACCAAGCCGGTCCTTGTTCTTGGTAAGCCTGTTGCAAATTTCACTTATTCTTCGCCAAATTGTGCCGGTGATTCTGTTCAGTTCTCCGATCTTTCTTCAACACCACACGGCTCTATTCAGGAGTGGGAATGGGATTTTGGTGATGGAACTCCTCCTGTTATTATACTCTTTCCGGTCAGTCCGAATGTTAAACATTCATTTACCAATGGTGGAAATTATAATGTTAAACTAACGATTACAACCTCAGATGGGTGTTCGGCAGAAAAAATAAGTCAGGTACAGATTGGGTTCCATCCACTTGCGAATTTCAGCGCCAGTACGAATTCATGTGCTATGACGCCTGTTCAATTCACGGATCTTTCGCAAGTGAACGGTGGACCTGCGATCAGTGTCTGGAGTTGGAATTTTGATGACCCAGCATCTGGAGTGAACAACGTATCAACAACACAAAATCCGATGCATGCCTTTACTTCCGGGGGTACCTTTAATGTACATTTGCTTGTAACAAATGCCAACGGGTGTATTGACAGTATAACTAAACCCGTTGAAGTGAATGCGGTGCCTGTTGCTGAATTTACAGCCGATACGGCCTGTATCGACAGCCCGACCCAGTTCACCGACAATTCAACCACCGCATCAGGTACCATTGTTGCCTGGGCATGGAATTTCGGAGATCCGTCGAGCGGATCAAACAATATTTCATCGCTGCAGAATCCGACACATACATACAGTACAGCAGGAACCTATGCCGTTTCCCTACAGGTAATCAACTCAAACCAGTGTGTGAAGGACACTGTCGTTCAGGTCATTGCCTACCCGAAACCCACTGCAATGTTCCAGTACACCCCTGCCTGTATCAATGACTCAACACAGTTTACCGACGCCTCGCTTGCCCCGGGCAGCCAGATCCGGGCATGGCTGTGGGATTTCGGCGACGGAACAGGGACCTCAACATTACAGAACCCGATGTACCTATACAGCACCCCAGGTACGTATAATGTCAAACTTGTCGTAACAAATCTTTCAGGTTGTACCGATTCGGTTACCATTCCTGTCATTGCAAGGCAGGTTCCCGTGGCACAGTTTGAATATGTCAACTTCTTCTGTCCGGGAGGAAAGGTCAATTTCCAGGATAAATCGACCGCCACAGCTGCTGCCATCGTGGAACGTGAATGGACCTTTGAGCCCGGATTCACTTCGAGTATACCCAATCCTTCATATACTTTCCCGGTCAGGGACACAACCTATGCCGTGCAACTGATCGTAACCGACACCTACGGTTGCCGGGATACAGTGGTTGACAGTGTCTATGTCAAACCCGGCTTCAAGTTTTCATTTTCGAATAACAATGTCTGTGAAGGCTATCCGACACAGTTTACTCCGATCAATCAAACACCAGGTGATTCGCTCTATTCCGTTTCCTGGAATTTCGGAGACCCGGCATCAGGACCAAACAATACCTCGATTGTCTATCATCCCACCCATGTTTTCTCCGGTCCTGGTGGATACATTGTCAAGCTCAGGGCCTTTAATACCGATAACTGTGTCGATAGTGTATTCAGGCAGGTTATCGTTTATAAGGCTCCAGAGCCAATGTTCGGATGGACCACATCACCATGCGACAGCAGTATAATGTTCAGAGATTCCACTGCAAACACGGGCACCGGTTCGATCGCCAGTTGGAAATGGGTGTGGGGCGACGGAACGGATACTACAATCCTTGCCCCTGGCCCGGGACATAAATCGCATAAATACCTTAATGAAGGATTTTACAACGTAACACTGATCATTACGAATTCAAGCGGATGTATCGACAGTATTACGAGAAATGTCCAGCGACTGCCATGTATAACTGCTTCGTTCACCGTACAGGATACTCTTTGTGCCCGAAACCGGGTGACTTTTGTTGATAATTCAGTACCGACAGACCGGATAAGCCAATGGAAATGGATATGGGGAGACGGAAAGGATACCACTTATACTGCACTTGCAAACCCGGTAACACACACCTTTGCAAATCCCGGAACCTACAGTGTAACGCTCGAAATCCAGGCGATCATCAGCGGTTCGCCGATCACCGAGCGCAAGATGGTACCGGTTGTAATAAATCCTACGCCAGTCACATATTTCTCTAATCCATCGGTCTGTTTGCACCAGCCGACCATCTTCAGGGACACTTCCACCACCTTTGGTGAAAGCAACTCCTGGTGGCACTGGAACTTCAGTCCCGGCCCATCGGATACATCGAATGTGAAAAATCCGGTTCATCGTTACGATACAGCAGGCACCTATAACGTGAAGCTGATTGTGATGAACAAATACGGTTGTAAGGATTCGCTGACCAAGCCCACAAGGGTGTACCGGCTGCCTGTTGCCCGTTACGACAACACTGCTGCCTGTGCCGGCGATGCAACATTCTTTACCGATAATTCGGTGCCTTCGGATACCACGCTATGGAAATGGAGATGGTTCTTCGGAGATCCCGTGACAGAGAAAGACACTTCGAACCTGCAAGATCCCAACTACAAATACTCCACTACCGGTGATTATTCCTTGCGGATGATTGTTAAAGACCATCATGGATGTATCGATACCATCGATTCTACGGTTACGGTCAACGTAACACCGCTGAGCGCCTTCACCGTGGTCAGGGGATTCAACGGCAAGCAGGGACAGATCAAACTTAATAACCTATCTACCGGCGGTGAAGATTACCTGTGGAATTTCGACAACGGGCGGACTTCTACCGACAAGGATCCGGTTGCCACCTATACGGAGGATGGTGTTTACAGGATCAGCCTGATAACCTACAATGAATTTGAATGTTCCGACACCACGCTTTTCGAGTATAAATTGTTGCTGAAAGGACTCTTTGTTCCGAATGCATTCTCGCCTACCAATAATAATATAAGCGTACGTTTGTTCCAGCCGGTGGGGATCAACCTGAAACAATATCATGTGATGGTGTTCGACATTTGGGGTCACATGCTCTGGGAGTCGACCAAACTCGACGAAAAAGGTCGTCCGGTTGAAGGCTGGGATGGAACTTTCGAAGGCAATTTAATGCCGCAGGGCAACTACATGTGGAAGATCAGCGCAACCTTCGTTGACGATACCGTGTGGACCGGCTCCGATATCGGGCAGGGTGACTATAAAACCATGGGAACATTAACATTAATCCGCTAACCGCTAACATCTTTCTACATGAAAAGCCGTTTAATATTTCCGATTCTTCTGTTGTTGTGTCTGACCATCGATGTTCCGGTTGCACAGAGCCAGCCCGACATGAACTATACCCAGTACTTCAGCACCCCCACCTACTATAATCCCGCATTCACAGGGATCAATACGGGGGTAAGGGCAAGGTTCCTATTCAGGGATCAGTGGCCAACCCTTCCCATGGATTATAAATCCTATTTCTTTTCTGCAGATATTGGCGACCGTAACCTCCCCGGGTCGGGAGGAATCGGGATCCAGATCAACCAGGATACCCCCGGGGCAGGCCTGATCAATAACTTTGGAGCTGCACTCAACATCGGGGTGAGGATTCCGATAACCAGTTACATGGTCAGTCAGCTCGGTGTCAAGGCGGGTATCATGCAGCGCAGGGTCAACTGGGATGCGCTTGTTTTTGCCGACGAGTTGAGTCCATATGATGGAAATATTTATGAAACCTCTTTTATTCCGCCTGATGCCAGTAAAAGGGTTGTGCCCGATTTTGCTGTCGGCGGTATCCTGCAGTTTATTAACCCTACGGGTAATATTAACGGCAACATCGGCTTTGCAGTCGACCACCTTTTCGCCCCGGATGTAAGCTTCATGTCGACCGGTTCGTCGCCCTATCCGCGTAAGTGGATCGGCCATGTTGATCTTGTTTTCACGACAGGTCCGGGCGGATCTTCATCAACAGCCATGATGAGCAGCAGTGCGGATCCGTTAAAGTTGAATGTGGGAGGGTTGTACCAGAGCCAGGGAGGACTGAATTCTCTCCAGGTTGGACTCAACATGCTGAAGTTCAATGTGTATCTTGGCGCCTGGTATAAGACCACGATGACCGGAGTTGTCAACAATGCAGTTGCCCTGTTGGCCGGTTACCGTTATCCGTTTTACGACAACATGAACCTGAAGTTTATCTACAGTTATGATCTGCAGATCAGCGGTGCGCTAAACGGTACCGGGGGCGCCCATGAGATAAGCATTGTACTTGAATTTGACGGATTATCACTCTTCGGAGGCGGAGGCGGAGGATTTGTCCCCGGCGGCGGTGGCCGCATTGGCGGCGGACCAATGGAATGTCCTACCTTCTATTAAAATCACATTATAACGCAGAGACGGGCTTTTAACCCGTCTCTGCCATTTTTATATCAACCCGTCTCGGCTATTTATTGCATATTATTGATTATCTCGGTGCCGAATTCCGAGCATTTCAATTTGGTTGCGCCTTCCATCAATCTTTCAAAATCGTAGGTAACGCGCTTGCGGGCAATGGCTCCCTCAAGGCCCCGCACGATCAGTGCAGCTGCTTCTTTCCAGCCCATATATTCCAGCATCATGACGCCTGAGAGGATGACCGAACCGGGATTAACCTGGTCTTTGCCGGCATATTTCGGGGCGGTTCCGTGGGTGGCTTCAAATACCGCGTGACCGGTCACATAGTTGATGTTGGCCCCCGGAGCAATGCCAATTCCGCCGACGATGGCAGCCAGGGCGTCAGAAATATAGTCGCCGTTAAGGTTCAGCGTGGCGATCACCGAATATTCTGCCGGGCGGGTAAGTATCTGCTGCAGGAATGCATCTGCAATGACATCCTTGATGATGATTTTGCCTGCATTTATGGCCTGTTTCTGGGCATTTTCAGCTGCCGCCTCGCCTTCAGATGCCTTGATCCTGTCGTACTGATCCCAGGTAAACACCTTATCGCCGAATTCTTTCTCTGCCAGTTCATAGCCCCATTGTTTGAACTGTCCTTCGGTGAATTTCATGATATTCCCCTTGTGAACCAGGGTCACCGATGGCTTGTTATGTTCCACTGCGTATCTGATGGCTGCCCTGACAAGGCGTTCGGTACCCTCTTTCGAAACCGGCTTTATACCGATGGAGGAGGATTCGGGGAACCGGATCTTTTTAACTCCCATTTCATTCACCAGGAAGTCGATCACTTTTTTTACCTCAGGAGTACCATGCATCCATTCAATCCCTGCATAAATGTCTTCGGAATTCTCGCGGAAGATGACCATGTCGGTGGTCTCGGGGCGCTTCACCGGCGAAGGTACGCCGGCAAAATACCTCACAGGGCGGAGACAGGTGTAAAGATCGAGAATCTGACGCAGCGCCACGTTGAGGGAACGGATTCCTCCACCGACAGGGGTTGTCAATGGCCCTTTGATGGCAACCAGGTATTCACGGATGATATCCAGGGTGACCTGTGGAAGCCATTCGCCGGTTTTTTCAAATGCCTTCTCCCCCGCAAGCACCTCCTTCCAGATGATCTTTCTTTTTCCGCCGTAGGCTTTTTCAACCGCAGCGTCAAAAACCCTTACACTGGCAGCCCAGATGTCGGGACCGGTACCGTCGCCTTCAATGAACGGGATGACCGGGTAATCGGGTACATTCAGTAATCCATCAGTCAGTATTATTTTTTCTCCAGTCATAGTGCAAACTTTAATGATTTATAAATGTTTCGGTTGTGATTCTGTGATAATTATATTCAGGAATGCAAAGTTACTGTTAAAAATTCACATCTGTACCAACAGCCGGTACACGGTGAATACACCCCGAATGATTACCGGAATGATGTTCAGTTCAGCCGTTTGATGAGCGCACCCCATTGCTGGTCAATGTCGAAGTAGTTCTTCAGGTAATAATTTCCGAACAGAAAGTGTGCTTTGATGATCTCCACACCGCGTGCAGCCATGCTGGTGAAGAAGTTCTCGATCATTGCTGATGCGATACCGTTACCCTGCAGTGCCGACTTCACCACGATGCCGTCAAGCATCACGTTATTGTCTTCGAGAAACCGGAACGTGATGCCTCCGACGATCTTTTCCTCTTCATCGGTCAGCACGTATTGGTGGTCATAATCAGAGATCTCTTTCGGATAATTTTCCCTGAAAAACAATTGGTAAAGCTGCCCGGTCTCCCTTGCTTCGATGGGCTCCCGTAAGATATATTTTCTGCCGATCCGGTCGTGGAAAGTGAACCTTACCACCAGATGCTCCTTACGGTTTTCACCGACCTTAAGGAAATCGACATTCTGTTCCGATTGCAGTAAAGGAAACACCATTCGGCTGAAAACGGCTTTGTCGAATGCGTCTGTCATCAGCATCTGGAGGTCCGACAGTTCGATAAGCTGGATTGCGAGCCCTTCCATGTGATGTTCCATCCGGCTTAGTAAGCGGTCGAAGGCGGTGCGGATCTCTTCAGAGGCATTCGAAAAATAGGTGTGGCGGTAAAAATAGTAACGGATCAGTTCAGGGTGATCCTGTAACCGGTACAATTCCAGCAGTTCGATGATGGTTTGCTCCCTGGCGGCTGCCGATATCAGCGGGTTCATGCGGGACCATTCCTGGTATTGGTCGATGGCATTGAAAACCGTCAGTGGTATGTAGTAATGGGTCGACATGGCAGCCAGGTAACGCTCCACATGGCTTTTCAGCTCTGATGCATCGTAGCAGGTAATCCCCCTGCCTTCAACATCCTTCTTCAGTGCCTCAAGGAATTTCCGGGCTTCAGGCAGGCCGAGCGATTCGATACAGGCATCGAAGATCCATTTGATCTCGAGGTGGATACGGCACCAGGGATAGATGGAAGCTGTCTTGCAGTAATAATCCTGCAACATCGGGTCGATAAGCGAGATGGTATTTTTGTAGTCCGACCAGCCGGCAAGCGAAAGAACAACGGCTGTCTCCCTGAAATCCATCTCCGGAATGGAGATATTGGATGGCGAAATGGCGCCCGGCACGATCTGGAAACCGCTGTGGTGCCATGCGGTGAATATGGCAGCGAACGACCTTATGAAAATCTTCCTCCATGCATTGGTTTTTACAAACCCTGAGGATCGATGGATTTCCGACAGCTCCCTGATTTTGTCCCAGGCTGTGAGTCCGCCGATATACTGTGTGGAGAGCACACCGAGTTTCGGGCGGCTGCTGCCAAGCAGGGGGGCCACTGCCGGACCGTGAGGAAAACCGGCGAGAGATGCCAGCCAGTAAAAGGTTTCAGGTCTCGGCCTGAACCGGGGGTTATCGCTGATAACCACATGCAGGTCATAATGTTTGCCTTCCATGGTGTTGATCGACAACCGGTAGTGCTTGAATTCCTTGTATGCAAGCAGTCGCAGGATCCAGATCCCTTTGTCGGGAACGCTCCCGATACGGAAATCGGGTTCACTGAAGGTGAGAACAATACTCTCTTTAAGGAAGGTGGTCGATTGAAAGATATGAAGGATCCGTTCCTTCTCCTTGTTTGATATGCCATGTTCAAAGATCACTTTGGCCTTCCAGACGGATATGGCGACTGATTCGGACCGCTGTTCCATCTCGTTCTCGAAAATCTCTGCCAGTTTATTAAAATACCGTTCGGCAAGTTTCGAAAGCCAGGGATCCTGTTTGTGCAGGATCCAGCGGGATAGTTCAGCCCTTACGGGTACATAGTAATCGAGATGCAGGATGGCGAAGTTGTAGAGCATCTCCAGCACATCGCCAAAGGCCCGGCGGTGCTTCTTTTTCGCTGGCCAGGAAAGATTGTTGCGGTACCAGTACAAACGCTGCTTGAGGGCATCGAGCCGGTGTTTGCCGAAATTGCTGGCGGCAATTTCGCGTATGGAGTTTTCATTCAGGAAGGTCAGCCCTGATTCGATGAAGGTGGGCATGTTTTGAATGTGCTCGGGCCTGGGTGCTTTGAGCAGGATCAGCCGGTAAGCCAGGCAGCGGATTTCTTCGTCAGGATGATAGGCAAGTGCCTCGAGACGGTGCCGCAGGACAAGGGCAAGACGGTGATCGGCGTTGACAAGCAACTTCCCGATGTCGCCTGTGGCGTCGAAAGATTCCTCCCGCTCCGAAAAATAACTTTTGAAGATCAGGTTGTTCGCTTCGGCAAGCGACTGGTCGCGAATGGACCGGAGCACGGGGAATGACCCGGAAGCCACTGGTTTGAATCCGACCACAGACATAGTCGACGACACTGGCCCCATCGGGAGATCCCAGCCTTCCTTAACCGGACAGAATCCCACAATGCCCGGATTTCCTGTCCATATCCTTGGTTGACGGGTGAATAATCCAAGATCCACCGTTTCACCGGAAATCTGATAAATGAAATGTCCTACCTGAAAAGAGTTGTTTTTCAGTCGCTTTAGAGTCAGCGAGCCTTTGGTTCGTGTGTTCACCAGGCGGGTCCGGTCGTAAATAATATCTGTTTCCAGGATACCCAGATCCCTGAAAAACCATTTGGGGATCAGGATGGTGAAATCCCTGGCCTGGATCCTGACCACGTTGCTCTGGTACAATTGTTCGATGATCTCTTTGAAATTGGCTTCAATGGCTTTACGGTTGTAAGAGTCCTTTGGTGTCAGTTCTCCTTTTTCGCGCGAAAAATCGCGGTCGGCAAGGGTGAAATTGATGACCCTCTCGTAGGGTGCCACCTCGGCATTGGCGGTCATCACGATCTGGTGAAAATATTCCATCAGGTTGTCATTCCGCAGCGACTGGTACAACGGGTCTTCCTCGTCGGGCACAATAAGCAGCACATTGTAAGGACGGTTGTCGCCCACAAGGAAAACCCGCTTAATTCCCGGGACCTTATAAAATTTCTTTTCAATGACCTGGGGAGCCACGGTCTGTCCTCGGTTGTTTTTGTAAATGTCTTTCACCCGGTCGACGATCTCGTAGAACCCGTCGGCGGAGATCGTAAATACGTCGCCGGTCGAAAGCCACCAGTCATCCCCGGAAGTGGATGGAAAAGGGATAACCCCGTCGGGCTGAGCATCTTCGAGGTACCTGCCGATATAATGCCCGCTGATCTGCATCTCATTATCGGCGATAAGCCGTGTCTTAACTCCTGGCAACGGCAACCCTACCGAAAAGTCGCGGTACTGTCCCGGAGGGGTCATCAGAATGCCGCCTGTTGCTTCGGTCATGCCGAAACCGCTGTTGAGCCTGATCCCGGCCTGGTTAAAAAATCTGAAAACAGAAGGATCCAGGTACCCGGCGGCCGACAAACCCCAGCCTAGTTTTGTTCCCACAACCTCACGGATGGCCTGCTCACGGAGGTCGGGGCTTTCAATTCCTGCTATCCTTTCCTGACACCGTTCATATAGCTCCTGCCAACGCAACGGAATACTGATGAACCCGGTTGGATTGACCCTGGGAAACAGCGAAAGTAAGGTTTCAGCCGATGTATTGCCGGCAAATATGTACGTGCCGCGCCAGAAAATGGCACCCGTCATTTCCAGGTACCTTCCAAAGGTATGATAAAGAGGAAGATAGCACAGAAAAACAACGTTCCCGACGAATGGCAATGCGGCTGCCCGTGCAAATCTTTTGGATACAATATTATATATTGAGAACGAAACCCCTTTGGGCATTCCGGTGCTACCTGAGGTGAACATGGTGGTAGCGACGCGGTTGACCGGGTGGATTCTTCTTTTTGCCAGATAGGAATCGATGTCCCAACGGGAATTTTTCTTTGATTCTTCAACCAGGTACATGACATCGGCTTTCCGCGATTTCAGTGGCTGAAGAGAAAAGACCGCAAAGGGATGAGCGGCTTGTTCACGGATCTTCAGCAGGGTCTGAACCCGTTCCTCGGTATCTGCAACTGCAATGTTGATCTTCAGTTCATTGATAATCGGAAGGAGGACATCGGTTTTGAAATGCGGACTGAGCGGTGTGTCATAAATATCAAACATCAGGCAGGCCAGATCCGTGCAGGCGCCTTCAAGGCAATTTTCAGTATACAGCGCAACCCTCGGATGACCTTTGGCTGTCTTGTAAAATACCCCGGCGATCTCACGCAGATGTCGGTATATCTGCTCATAGGTCCAGTCAATACTGCTGTTTCCGGTCATGTCGCGGAAAAGAACGTGATGCGGATGTTCGGTCACCCGTTGCACCATCATGTCGTGCAGGTTGTAATTTGTCTGCTGGATGATGGAAAAGACCAGTTCTGACCATCGTTCGCGGTTCTCTGTTGTTTCCAGGGCGGTCAGAAAATCGGGTCCTGAGGTGACGTTCAGAAAGGAATAAAGCACCTTTTTCTGGTTCCTTGCGTCCTGGTGGTCCCCGAAAAACCGCTGTGTCTCATCTAAAATCGCAAGGGCCAGGGCACAATCCGTGTGCCCTTGTGATCCATCCGTTTGCCATTTTTCAAGTAGTCCGATTAACTCTTTCATGAAGAAATTGATGAAAATGAAAACTTTTATAAATTTATAACCTTCTTTCTGATTTAAAAGTATTATATTTAAACTTCTAAATAGTTGATTTAGTTTAATTATTAACAAATAAATTATGTTGCTGGATATCAATTCTATAAAGAATGTTTATGACCGTATGGCGGAGGGCGTGTTAAAGGCGGGTAAGCTTTTGGGCAGGCCTTTGACACTCACCGAAAAGATACTTTATGGTCATTTATTCGATCCGTTACCCGGAGAACCCTATCGCAGGGGTGCGGAATATGTCAATTTTTTACCTGACCGGGTAGCCATGCAGGATGCCACCGCCCAGATGGCATTGCTCCAGTTCATGACAGCCGGCCGGGAGAGGACTGCGGTTCCGTCGACCGTTCATTGCGACCATCTGATCCTGGCCCAGTCGGGGGTCAAGCCCGATCTTGCCTCCGCGATGTCGCAAAACCGCGAGGTGTACGATTTTCTTGAATCCGTTTCGGCCCGTTACGGGATCGGGTTCTGGAAACCCGGCGCCGGGATCATACACCAGGTTATTTTTGAAAATTATGCGTTTCCGGGAGGTATGATGATCGGAACCGATTCGCACACCCCGAATGCCGGTGGGCTTGGAATGGTGGCCATCGGTGTGGGCGGAGCAGATGCGGTGGATGTGATGTCGGGTATGCCGCTGGAATTAAAGATGCCCAAAGTAATCGGGGTGGAGTTGTCGGGCAGCCTGTCGGGATGGGCATCGGCAAAAGATGTGATTCTCAAACTGGCCGGGATACTGACGGTGAAAGGAGGCACAGGGTTTATCATTGAGTATTTCGGTGAGGGAGCGAAAACACTCTCATGCACCGGAAAGGGGACCATCTGCAACATGGGGGCGGAAGTGGGTGCAACCTGCTCACTGTTTGCTTACGATTCAAGAATGAAGACCTATCTGGAGGCTACCGGCCGGAAGGAAATCGCCCTCCTTGCCGAGCAGCACGCAGTGATCCTGTCCCCGGATTCAGAGGTTTGCAAGGATCCGGCACGGTATTACGACCAATACATTCATATTAACCTTAGTGAGGTCGAACCCTATATCAATGGACCCTATTCGCCCGACATTGCTCACCCGATCTCGGAATTTGCAGCTTTTGTTAAGGAAAACGATTATCCCGAGACACTCGAAGTAGGTTTGATCGGTTCCTGTACCAACTCCAGTTACGAGGATCTTTCCAGGGCGGCCTCGGTGGCCCGGCAGGCAAAGGAAAAGCTCCTCAGGGTAAAATCAGAGTTCATCATCACCCCTGGATCCGAGCAGATTCGCTACACATGCGAGCGCGACGGTATCCTGGATGTTTTCAAGGATATCGGTGGGGTGATCATGGCCAACGCATGTGGACCGTGCATTGGCCAATGGTCGAGGAAAATGGATAATCCCGACAGGAAGAACTCGATCCTGAATTCATTCAACCGGAATTTTGCCAAAAGAAATGACGGGAATGCCGGAACCCACAGTTTCATTGCATCGCCCGAGATCGTAACTGCCCTTACCCTGGCCGGAAATCTTTCATTCAATCCGTTGAAGGACACCCTGGTCAATGAGCAGGGACGCGAAGTAAAGCTGGATGAACCTAAGGGGTACGAGTTGCCAGTAAAGGGATTCGAAGTGAAGGATGCCGGGTACCTGGCGCCGCCTGCCGATGGCGCATCGATCACGGTCAATGTTGACCCGGCATCGGATCGTTTACAATTGCTCGAACCTTTTGATGCCTGGGATGGCAGGGAAATCACCGGTATGAAACTGCTGATAAAAGCCAGGGGAAAATGCACCACCGATCATATTTCAATGGCCGGTCCCTGGCTGAAATACCGCGGCCACCTCGACAATATTTCGAACAACCTCCTGATGGGGGCTGTCAATTATTTCAACGATAAGACCAATTCGGTTAAAAATGCCGTCACTGGTGAATACGCGGAAGTTTCGAAAACGGCCAGGTTTTACAAGGCGAACATGATCCCATCACTGGTAGTGGGGGATGAGAACTACGGGGAAGGCTCTTCACGCGAGCACGCCGCCATGGAGCCACGACACCTGGGGGTAAGGGTGGTTTTGGTGAAATCATTTGCCCGCATCCATGAGACCAACCTGAAGAAACAGGGAATGCTTGCCCTGACCTTTTCAAATCCCGATGATTACCTTAAGATTGGCGAGGACGACACTTTCGAAGTGACCGGGCTGACGACCTTCTCTCCCGGAAATCAGTTGAAAATGAAGATAATGCATACCGACGGATCGCAGGATGAGATCCTGCTGAACCACAGCTACAGCGAGCAGCAGATCAGGTGGTTCAAAGCCGGCAGCGCCCTTAATTATATGAAAACCTTGTAATTGATATAACCTATGATAATTGATGATTTTTTAATGGAGCTCTCTGCACTGACGGAGGATTCATGTAAGATTGACGAATCTTTGTTTAAGCAATTTGACGTAAAACGCGGATTACGCAATGCGGATCACACCGGCGTACTCGTTGGCCTTACCAGGGTTGGCAGTGTGGTTGGTTATGAGAAGATCGACGGAGTTCTGCAGGCGATCGACGGAAAGCTGATCTATCGCGGAATCGATATCAACGACCTGGTTCGCGGATGCCAGGCTGCCGGGCGGCCCGGATTCGATGAAACCGTTTTCCTGCTCCTGTTCGGCCGTCTGCCAAAAGAGGAGGAACTTGACAAGTTCTCAGCCGGGCTTGCTGAGATGAGGGCGCTTCCGGAGAATTTCAACCGCGACATGATCCTGACCATGAAAGGAAAGGATATCATGAACATGCTGGCCCGTTCCATCCTGGCACTTTACACGCTCGACGACAACGCCGATGATACATCCATCCGGAACATCGTGCGGCAGTCGATCAGCCTGATCGCCAAATTCCCCACCATCGCTGTTTACTCTTATCATGCGATGCGTCACCTGATCTATTACGATACCCTCACCGTGCGTTACCCCGATAAGAAGCTGACTACCGCCGAAAATTTCCTCTATATGCTCAAGGGGAATGAATACACTCCGCTTGAGGCAGAACTCCTGGATCTCGCGCTGGTACTGCATGCTGAACACAGCGGCGGGAATAACTCCACATTCACGACCAGGGTTGTAAGTTCAAGCGGCACCGATACCTATTCGGCCATCGTCGCTGCTATCGGTTCACTCAAAGGGCCGCTACACGGAGGGGCCAACCTGCAGGTGATCGAGATGATGGACAATATCAAGGAAAATGTCAGGAATTGGGCCAACGACGATGAAGTGGCCGGTTACCTCCGCAAGATGATGCGTAAGGAAGCCCATGACCGCAGTGGCAAGATTTATGGTTTCGGGCATGCGGTGTACACCGTTTCCGACCCCCGCGCCTTGCTGCTGAAGGAAAAAGCGCGTTTGCTCTCGAAGGAAAAAGGACGGGAGGAAGAAATGGCGCTCTATGAGGCCATCGAGAGGATCGGACCTGAGATATTCTATGAATTCAAAGGCTCGAAGGATAAACTGATCTCCCCGAACGTCGACTTCTATTCGGGATTCGTATATGACTGTCTGAAGATCCCGAAGGAACTATATACCCCGTTGTTCGCCATTTCGCGTATCAGCGGGTGGTGCGCGCACCGCCTCGAGGAGATGATCAGCGGCCGCAGGATCATCAGACCCGCGTACAAAACGGTTGAGCCCGCGAGGGGATATACACCGCTGGAAGAAAGATAGCAGGGATTTCCGGGCTTCAGATCCTCAACTTATGAAGTCCGGCTATTCAGCTTCCTTACCTTTTAATTCCGGTACATCGTGAACATGTTCCGTGCGACGATGGCAGCGGCCATTTTACGGGGGAGGAGTCTTGTTAAAAGAAACATGGCCAAACGGTTTCCTGAGCCGGAAATGCAGAGCGCTCTTCGTCCAAGCATATTAAGAGCGTAAACAGCCACATGTCGCGGTGTTTGTGTCTGTGGCTTGAAAACGCCATATTTTGGTTTTGTCGACAGGAACATCGGTGTTTCCGTGATGCCTGCGCAACAAACGGTAATATCTATACCCACTGATTTCAGTTCATGGTACAACGATTCGCCAAGGAGATTGATGAAACCCTTGGTGGCAGCATACGAGGATACCAGCGGGGTGCCGATGATCCCTGCAAGCGACGAGATAAGCAGGATTCCCGCCTGGCCCTGGCCGGATACCCTGACACTGAACCGGTGAACCATTTGCATCAGGGTGCGCGTATTCGTGTCGATGAAACGGTCGATGTCCTCCGGCGTCAGGGAGGTGAAATTGATGATTTTGCTGAACGCAGCGACGTAGATCATCAGTCTGCAACCTGTCGCCTGCACCTGTTTCATCATCACCTCCGCTGCTTCGGGAGATGAAAGATCAAGGTGGATGTCGATCACCCGGATGAGACCGGGATTGGGATCCGGTACGTCCAGACTACCATTATGCCTGTTTCGCAGCGATGTTGCCAGCACTTCGAGTTTCTCGAGGTTCCGGTCGATTAGGATCAGGTTAAAACCCCTGGAAGCCAGTTCCAGCGAAAACGCTTCACCGACACCTTCGGCCGCCCCTGCAATCATGGCCCAGTTACCATAACAATTCATCAGGTCGTTCATGTTTTTTTCTATCTTTGGGCCGGAAAATGCAACGGAATCCGGCCCAACAAAGATCAGGAATTTTAAGCATTTGAAATGAATCATACAAACGGCTATCCTGTATAATGAAAGGTTTACTGTTCTTTTTTCTCCGGATACTGAAGTTCTTTGCAAACATCAGGCTAAGGCTGTCGGGTAGAACGGTGGAAGATGTACATGCTCAGCGTGTGGTTTCAGGCAAAGCCTGGGAAGATTTCTGTGATAATCTTAAGACGGCCGGGGCCGCCCTCATGTACCCCGGCGCCCCGCGCGATCCGTTCAATCAAGCCGAAGGATTGCGTTATCTGACCAGGCTTACCCGGGGCGGGCTGGAGGCCTTCGTTGAATTCAACGATCCTGCCTTTCCAGTGCTGCGGCGAATGGCGCACGAAACCGTGAAACTGGGCGCCGACAATCCCGACAATTTCTATTTCAATGCCCAGATATCCGGAACGTATTGTTACAGACTGAGGGGGAAACGAAATTCAGTGCATTATATCGGGTTTTTCACCCAAAATGGCAATTATGGCACCACGGGTGGTCTTGCACCCTGCGGCTCCCTGGAGGGGGATGACCTGGTCATTGATGGGAATGGCTCATTCGAGATCATTCTGAGCCCGGAACCGCAGGGAAAAAACTGGCTGAAGATCAGTTCTGAGACCAGCATGGTGATGGTTCGTCAGACCTTTCTCGACCGGTTCAGCGAGATCCCCGCTGAGATTTTCATTGAAAATATGGACGGGCGGACTCATCCAAGCCCCGTCACCCCGGCCCGGGTCGACCAGGGCCTGCAAACCGCCTCCATGTTCGTGGCTGGTGCGGCCCTGCTATTTGCCCGGTGGGCCAACGGATTCAGAGAGCATACTAATAGGTTGCCTATGTTTGATCCCTCGGTATCCAACGCAGCAGGAGGCGACAGCAACATCATCTATTATCACAGTCATTGGAAACTGGCTGAAGATGAATGCCTGGTGATCAGGGTCCGGCCGCCGGAATGCGATTCCTGGAATTTCCAGTTGAATAATTACTGGATGGAATCGCTTGATTACCGGTATTTTACTATTTGTATCAACAAAGCCTCGGCAGTATACAGTAGCGACGGAATCGTAGAGGTGATCGTGGCCCATCATGATCCCGGGCGCCCAAACTGGATCAATACCTGCGGACACCTTGAAGGCACCATGTTGTGGCGCTGGTACCGGCTGAAACCCGGAGTTGAACCGGTGGAACCTGCATGCGAAGTGACCCGGCTGCCTCAGTGAGGGATAAATCTGGTAGCATTGACTCAACGGATGAACAAGGAGAACCAACAACGACTTCAGCATTTCAGGAAAAGCCCCTTGTGGTTTAAAGGCCTGAACTACTTATGGGAAAAAGGGTACGGAATAGGAGCAAAAATCCGTCTCGATAAGGATACCCTGATCAGGGAAGCAAGGAAGAAGACCGGTCTCCACGATCTCGGAAACGATTTTGCCGATGAACCGCTCGACCGGTTGCTCTGGTCGATCGAACACGAGGCCGGTTTGCATCCGTTCGGCCGGTTTATCACCCGGCAGCGCTTCGTCAGCCTGCTGAGCATTCGTTTAAGGGCAGAATATTTTTTTAAAAAGTACCCCGCGATCCTTGACCAGGAATTATATCCCGCATGGTTCATCATCGGGCTGCAGCGGACCGGCACAACCAAGCTTCAGCGACTTCTGGCGGTCGATCCTGCTCATCGCGTCATCCCCAGCTGGGAAGTGATCAATCCGGTGCCCATCGATCTCAGGTTATATGAAGATCTGCTGGCACGGACAAACCAGGATCGCAGGCCCGGGATAACATACCCGTTTCCCGGCGACAAGCGGATCAGGATGGCCAACCTGTCGGTGAATGCGGTGAAGCTGATCTCCCCTGGATTTTTTGCCGTCCATCCGATCGATGCCATGCAACCCGAAGAGGATATTCTGATGCTGGATGTGAGTTTCATGAGCACGACCCCGGAGGCCATGATGCCGGTTGAATCGTATGCTTCATGGCTTGAAAGGACCGATCAGACCCTGGCCTATGCCTATGCCGCCAAGCTGCTTAAATTCCTTCAGTGGATCAATCCTGCCCGGCGATGGATCCTGAAATCGCCCCATCATCTTGAGTTTGCCGGCCTGATTGAAAAACAATTCGGCAAGGTCCATTTTCTTTGGCCACACCGGTCGCTATACGAATCGGTTCCTTCATATCTCAGCATGCTTACCTATAATCATATGATGTTTTGTGGTGATGTCGATCCCATGCAGGTGGCCCGCCACTGGATCCGCAAAACCGGGTTTATGCTTGGTAAAGCGTTGGATTACCGTTTAATGGACAGAAACGACAGCAGGTTCACCGATATCTGGTACCAGGACCTTCTGTCAGGATCGGAAGCGGAGCTGGAAAAAATTTACAGGCTCAACGGGGGGTTGCCCCCGGAGCTGGTTCAACGGTTCAAGGCTCACGAAGCGGAACATCCGCATCGGAAATATGGCACCCATCACTATTCTATCGGCGATTTCGGTATGACAAATGCCGATATCGACGTGCACACCAAACACTACCAGGACTTTCTAACCGCTCATTATGGAAGAATCACGACAAACCAGGTACAATAATCCTGTTACCGCCACGATCACCGGGATCAGAGACCTTTTCAGAAAGCATGAACCTGCCGGAACCCTTTATCCCGAGGACAGGCTCATGGGAAAAACAGTGCTTGTTGACGGAGCCAGTTCCGGTTTGGGATTCGCGGTGGCCCTCGATGTGGCCCGGCGCGGAGCGAGGCTTATCATGGCATGCAGGAGCGGAATTCCTATGAAGGGTGAAGAGATCAAGCGCCTTACCGGCAACCAGGATGTGCATATGCTGCCGGTCAACTTCAGTGATATGGAGAGCATCCGCGCACTGGCAGCCGACGTGAAAAACCGGTTTGGCCAAATCGACAGCTATGTCTGCAACGCAGGGATCGTTCCCAAGGTAAGCCGGAAAACCCCGCAGGGGCTCGAAGAGATGTTCATGGTGAACTATTTCTCAAAATTCGTCATCATCCGGCTGCTGATCGAAAACGGGTGTTTCCGGAGAAGGGAATCCGATCTGCCGTCATCGGGGATTCCGAGGATCGTCATTGTAGCTTCCGAAAGCCACCGGAACCCGGAAACTTTCAAATGGGACGAATTCGGAAGGTACCAGGATTACACCATCGGCAAATCGATGGAATTGTATGGGTATTATAAACTTTTACTAACCACCTTTGCCGTGGAATTGTCGCGCCGGCTGAATCCTGGAAAAGAGACCAATTTCTCGGTTTTTGCCTTGTGCCCGGGGCCGGTCAATTCCAACATCGCCCGGGAAGCTCCCAGGATCTTCCATCCGCTGATGAAACTTATTTTCGGCATCTTCTTCAGATCGCCGGCACAGGCCGCGGTTCCGGTGGTTTACATGGTTGCATCGCACGAACAGGAAGGAAAGACCTTTGATTATTTCTTCCTGATGAGCCGGAAAGCACCTGACGTTAAGGCCATGGATCCGGAGAACGGTAAGCGGCTCTGGAGCCTCTCGGAGGAACTTTATCAGAGTTTATAGAGCAGTTCGATCTCCTCTTTCCAGATGGTCTCATCAGGGGTCTCAAGGATCAGCGGCATATTGTCGAACCGCGGATCATGCATGAGCAGAGTGAATACTTCCATCCCGAGCGTTCCCTTTCCGATGCTGTCGTGCCGGTCCACACGGCTGTTCAGCCCCTTCTTTGCGTCGTTCAGGTGCATCCCTTTCAGGTATCCAAACCCGATGATCCGGTCGAATTCACTGAAAGTAGCCTGAAACCCGGCCGGTGTGGCGAGATCGTATCCGGCTGCAAACGAATGACAGGTGTCGATGCAAACCCCCACACGGCTTTTGTCCTCAACCCGGTCGATAATATACCGGAGGTGTTCGAACTTATACCCGAGATTGCTGCCTTGTCCGGCGGTGTTTTCAATAACCGCGATAACCCCTTTGGTTTTATCAAGCGCGATGTTGACCGATTCGGCGATCCGCTGCAGGCACTCCTCGTCGGTGATCTTTCCAAGCGACCCGCCCGGATGAAAATTCAGCCGGTCGAGCCCAAGTTGTTCGCACCGGGTCATTTCGTCAAGGAAAGCCTCGCGCGATTTTTCCAAACCTTCCTGCTCCGGGTGCCCGAGGTTGATCAGGTAGCTGTCGTGCGGCAAAACCTGGAAAGGCTTATATCCGTATTTTTCACAGTTCTCGTGGAACAACCTGATATTGTCCTTTGTCAATGGTGCTGACTTCCATTGTCTTTGATTTTTGGTGAAGAGGGCGAACGCTTTGGCCCCAATCTCATTGGCATTCAGGGGGGCGTTCTCAACGCCTCCCGATGCGCTTACGTGTGCTCCGATGTATTTCATTCCATGAATTTATTAACAAAACACTGTTGGCTGCTTTGTCACATTGATGTGGTCCGCTGGTCGAATACGGCTGAGCCAAATCACAAAACACTGATTCAAAAGATGCTGCAAAGGTATCCTTTTTATTGATTTTTTATTGGTTTCCTTGACAGTTGATCACTTGCCAATGTTAAAAATTAGTTAAAGGTATCCATTCCTGTTATTTTTCATTATTTTTGTGAAAAATTAAAACGTTATGAAAAAAATACTTACCTCCGCCTTATTGATGTTTGCCTGTGTGAGCCTCTTTGCACAGATCTCATTGACTTACAAAAACAATGCACTGGTCCCTGGCGATAAATCCACTTACAGGGACATCCAGTTCATCCATCCGGGCCAGGGTGGTGCAAACCAGATTTGGGATTTTTCCAAGGTACAGTATACCGGAACCAATCCTGAAGGAACAATTTCCGACAATCCAACCAAAAGCCTTGACGGCGCTGGTCAATTCAATGTCATTCTCAAAGAATCCGGAGCCGAATATTTCTTTAATTTCAGCGAAACCGGTTTCGAGGAAAAAGGTTATATAAATCAGGAGAAAGAGTTATCGTTGGTGTACACCGATCCCGTTCACCGGATGAAATATCCCTTTGCCTTCGGCGATCATATCGGCGATACTTACAGCGGATTTGCCATATACAAGGAAACCACCCGGATCGATTTCCAGGGAGAATATACGGTGGATGCCGACGCCTTTGGCACCCTGATCCTTCCCGATGTGGTGCTGAAGAACGTTCTTCGCGTCAAGGTCACCAAGAAAGGGTTTGAACGCAATCTCTGCGGGTCATCTGAGATCAATACAGAGCGTTATTTCTGGTATGCCCCGGGATACCGCTATCCGGTGCTGACCATCAGTATCCTCGAATCGCAGAGCGGAAGCCAGATCCCTGTTGTTACCCGGACCGCCGCACTGAATACCACCCAGCCTTTCACCGGTGATGCCGTGACTGGTGTTACTGAACCTGAGAAAATTGATAAGTCGGATGTATCGGTGATCCTCTATCCGAATCCCTTCACCGAAAAACTGACCTATAATTATTTCCTCCGCAAGGATTTCAGCGTTTCCATCGACCTTTACGACATTACCGGTAAGGTGATCGGAAAGGTTTTGAAAACCCAGAGTCAGGCCGAAGGACTCCATACCGGCGATATCAATGCTTCTCAGTATGGTCTGAAACCGGGTATCTATTACCTCCGGTTCACCTTCGACAATAAGGTGATCACGAATAAAATCGTGAAGATCTGATACCATTAATCTGTTAAAAAAAAGCCGCCCGATTGAGCGGCTTTTTTTGTTGGTAAAACCTTTTGTCTACCTGATCTCCAGGTCGGCGGTAAGTACCCCGATGAGGTTGTTGTTTTTGTCGTACAGGGGAATTCCATAAGTGACCATGACAACGTTACCCACACCGCCGTCGTAGTAAGGGTTACTCCAGACAGGGGCCTTGGCTGAAACGGGTGATGCGTACCACTCGGCAACCGAATAATCGTAGCTGGCGGGGATGTCGACCTGTTTGAACTCTTTTCCGGCCCTGTAGACATACGGAGCCGCCTCTTTCTTCTGCCCGTTCTCGTCAACAACGGCAAAGGCCAGCGTGGATCCGTAGATTTCAGGATTTTTTTTCAGGAAATCGGTGAGCATGGGAGGCATGTCAGTAGGTTTCAGCGACTTGTCGGCGAGGGTCTTCGCAAATCCGGCCGTTGCTTTTTCCACTGCGGCCTTTGCTGCTGGGCCTGGCAAGTTTAAATACGATTCATGATAGTGGGTTACCCGCCAGCCTGAGGTTTCACGCTGCCATAGCCAGGTTTCCATGAGATACTGATCCTGTTTGGTGTCATTGGTCAAAATCATAAAGCCTTTCAGGATCCCCACCCAAACGACGGCGTCGGGCGACAATACCGTGATTTTTTTACTGACCGTTTCGATGCTTTGACCCTTGATGGTTTTGTACATGTCACTGAACATGGGCAACAGCTCTTTTTTAGAATAAGCCAGTCCGCCCGACATGAAGATGCAGGCACTGTCGTCGCTGAGCCACTGGAAGGTTGAGTCGGGTTTTGCTTCTTCGGCGTACTGATCGATTTTATTCATCAGCATGTCTATCGTGTCGCTGATGGCTTTTTTTTCGGTTTCGCCGAATTTCGGTGCCGGATTGCAGCCGGCCAGGGCCAGGGTGGCGAGGCAAACAATGATTGCCAGGTTTTTAATCTGATTTTTCATGACATTGGTGTTTAGGTGTTTAAATGAATACTTTTCTGCATCGAAATTTACATTTTTTTCGATAATGACCTTAATCAGAAAAAAAAGAATCCGGTATTCAGCGGATCAATTCATCGAAAGTGAGCGAAATATAATAAATGCCGCCAATCGTGGGGCCACCATAAAACGTCACATACCTGTTGTTGAGGATGTCGGAGCCGCCAACCTTTATGATTGTTTTCAGTTTTCGTATCGTATAGCTTATCTGGGCATCAATGGTATTTACTGCCGGCATATAACCATCCCTGGCGAAACTTCCGTTCCAGGTAAAAGCGTCCTGCCACCTCCAGGCAACGTTGAAGCCAAAGTCCTTATATGCATTTCTGTTTCCGAAGACTACGTTGACAACATGAGCGGGCGTGTTGTAATTATTGATGTAATCGTCCGCAAGGTCATTCGTGATCATGTGATTCCATGAATAATTGACACCGGTGCGATAGCCTTTGAAGATGTTATATTCAACGCCAACGGCAAGTCCTTCTGATTTAAGGGTTTCTGAATTGTTGCAGGCGATCTGAAAAGTGTTTTTAGAACCTCCTGAAAGCAGGCTGTAAAGTGCAGCCTGGGTAGGATCGGTAAACGGGTCAACAGGATTGCCTTTGGAGTCCTGCGCCTGTCTGACCTTCGTGGAGGTGATAAAATCGTTGTAAATGTTATAATAGTAATAGACATCGATCAGGAGTTTGTTGAACAACATTCCCCGGTAACCGGCTTCCACGACCTGAATGCGTTCAGGTTTGATCTTTTCCCAAGTTGTGTAGCGGACAAGCTTCGATGGATCGGGTTTTCCGCTGATGACCGATGCCGAGAAATCGTTGACCGAAGCCAAAGTGTAAGTCCATTCGCCAATCCTGTACTTGTCGTAGAACTCAGGCAGCCCTCCGATTACCCTTGATGTCACAATATCCAGATCCATATATTGATCCATGGTATTGGGATTTCTGAAACCTGTCTGATATGATACCCTGAGATTGTGATTTTTAAGGAAAGTATAGACTCCTGAGAACCGGGGAGTCAACCTTCCTTCGAAATTCTCACTTTTATCAAATCTGAGGGATACGGCAAGCTTAAGGTGTTTCCTGAACAGGTTTTTCGATACTTCTGCGAAAACTCCGTATTCATTTATACGGATGGGATTATCTTCGGAGTCGTCGAATACGGTACCGTTGGATCTGAGGTCATACATTCTCCAGTTGGCGCCTATGATCAGACTTACAAAACGGATCTCTTTTCTGAAGTCATACTGGCCTTCAACATGATAAAACCGGGACCGGTCATAGAACAAGGCGCCTTGAGGTACACTGAGGGAATTGATACTATCCATGGCGTTTTGAAAATAGGCACTTGCAGGATCCCATCTCCCGGCATCTGCAGCATTTCGCGAGGCAGTGTGGATGTTGCTCATGGCGGCAGCGTTGTTCAGAAGGGCGTTCATGACGGTTGGATTGTATACCGGACTGCCTGTGGCGGTAATATTAGCCTGGATCATTGCCCCGGCGAGGGTGCCAGCATATGTTCCATACCAAAGTGAATTGCTTTTATTGGCGTTATTGATGGCATACCCGGTGAAGTCAATAATATATGAGTCGCCTGAATATTCAAAAGAAGCATACCCCATGAGGTTCCAGTTGCTGCCTTTCAATTCAACCCGGTGGAACTGGTTAAATGCATTTTTAATGGCGTAGCGCTGGGCGGCCGTTGAAATAGTCGTCATATACGCTGCATTGAAAAAGTAACTCAGTTCGAGGTTGTCGGTTATCCGGTAGTTCAGTCCGAGATTGAACTTTAGATTTTTTGAGTTATAGTCGGCAAGAACATATTCAGGATACCCGGTCCTGTTCACATTGGTTGCAGGCAATGAAGCCACATAAGGCGCAATGGTATCGGCTCCCAGTCCGGTTTTAGCCACAAGCATATTGATCAGGCTTTGTGATCCCCTGAGCATGCCAAGGTTGGCTCCGCCGTCGTCGCCATAAAGGTTCACGCCATCGTAACCAGGATTAGGGTCAAGCGCACCCTGCGTGCCCTCATTTTTATCGGCATAGTTATGCGCCACCCAGTCGGTCGCCTGGGCCCACATGCAGTTAATCTTGAAAGCGAATTTGTTGTTGAAGGCTTTCGCATACCTGAAGGCGATCTCATACATGGGCCGGGGGGATGAGGGATCACCCAGGTCAGTATCTCCGCCGAAATGGTTGAATCCCAGTTTAACGCTGGCGCTAAGGCCCTGGTAATCAAACGGACTTTTACCCGATACCAGCAGGACGCCATTGTATGCGTTGGGCCCGTACATTACCGAAGCAGCGCCCGGCAGCAGTTCCATGTTATCGATATCCAGCGCCGAGGGCAGCGTGGCACTTCCAAAACTGTAATTCATGGTGGGAGACTGCATGTCCATTCCGTCGAATAACTGCACAAATCTTGAGTTGTTCGGCCGGTTGAATCCCCGGGCATTGACAACCTGGAAATTAATACTGCTGCTGATCAGCTCCACACCTTTTTTTGTAGCAAGACTTTTATAGAAATCGTCGGAGGCGACATTCCGGATCTCGATAGTTCCCATCTTTTCAATCGAAACGGGCGATCTCATGATCTTTTCTTCCACACGCGACGGAGCCTTTACCTGGACCTCATCAAGCGTTGTGATCAGTTCTTTCAAAACAACGACAAGATCAATGGAATCTGAGTTTATCTCCCGGTCTTCCGGCATGAATCCCAGCATGGAAAATACAACTTGTAAGGGAGGAGTTCCTTTTACCACCAACCGGAAATTCCCATTCCGGTCCGTGGTTGTGCCAATCACTTTGTCCCTGATCACAACATTTACACCCGACATGGATACATTGGATTCATCCTTAACGTGTCCAGTAATGATAATGTGCTGGGCAGATGCAGTAAGCCACAGACTGACACTGCTCATGATGAGGATTATTCTCAGAAACATAATCATAAGATTGAGGTTTATGAATAGCGTTTCGGTGGATTTCGCAATGTTGTTTTTATATAAAAAAACTAACAGCGAAAAAACCTTACTAAGATAAGGATACAGAAATGGGAAGTCAAGGGCTATGGTTAAATAATACCTTTTGCCCTTAAAAAATAATCATGGAATCAGTTGTTGCTGTTTCCTATTAAACCTGTAAAATAACCCGGCAGTCTTTTTGCAAAATCTTCTTACCTTCGGTATTTATTTTGGAATATCAGAAGTGCCATGATACGGATTCTGAAATTTTTATTCATAATTGCCTTGTCTGTCCCTTTGTTGGATCCCCAGGCACAGGCCGCAAACGATTCAATTTCAGAAAAGGAGCACCAACTGCAGGGGATGATCGCGGATACAACCAAGGTGAAGCATTTGCTCGACCTTGGCAGGTATTATTGCAGCCGGCAGAATGATAAGGCCCTTTTATACCTGCAGCAGGCTTTGACACTCTCCAGTGAACTCGGATACATCGAGGGAATTGCACGTAGTTATCTCTGGCAGGGCCGGGTATTCTATTACAAGGATGAATATGCCATGGCCGAGTCTTATCTGTCGAAAGCGAAGGATTTGCTGGATAAGACTGCCGATATCAGGGATCTGGCTTTCTATCATTTCGCTTCAGGTTCTTTGTGCGATCTGAACGGCAATTTTATCAGGGCAATTCAGGAGTACCAGGAAGCTGCCCGGCTTTCGGCTGCGGGCGGGGATGAAAGCCTGCGCTCAGGCAGTCTCGCCAGCCTTGGTTCGGTATATAACCGGCTGAAAGAGCCCGACAATGCGCTGGTTTATCTCAGGGAGGCGCTGGTCATCAGGAAGGAATTGAACGATCAGCTCGGTGTCGCCAGCATTCAGACCTGCATCGGCGCCTCATATGAGGAGAAAGGGATGAACGATACGGCTTTGTATTACTACCTCAGTGGTTACCAAATCAGGCTTTCATCAGATGAGATCCGGCCGCTTGCAAGCTCGGAGTACAGCCTGGGAAAATTATACAACAAAATGAAGCAATATGACAAGGCCATCAGGATATTCGAAAGCAGCCGACGTCATTACCGGTTGCTTGATGAAAAAACCGGCCTGTGCATCACGGGGCTCGAACTTGCCAGATCGCTGAACTACACTGGTAATAAAAAGATGGCAGAGGAGACAGGGAGGGAGGCTCTGGACCTGGCGGAGGGAATGAACAATCATGAACTGATCAGCTCAGCCTATGAAACCCTTGCCGACATAGCCGCATTTAACAACGATTTCATGGAGGCGTACCGTTACTCGGTGTTACAGAAAAAATCCGGGGAGATTCTTGCCTTACAGAAAAAAGAGATGGCGATCAAAGAGATTGAAGCAAGGTTCAGGATGCAACAGATGAACGACGAGATGGAAAAACTGAAGCTTCAAAGCAATGCACAACGAAAGAATATTATCCTGCTTGGGGTTTCGTCGGCAACATTGCTGGTTATCCTGGTGCTCATCATCCTGTTGTACCGGTCGAAAGTACAGGCCCACCGCCGGAAAAACCAGCTTTTTGAGCAGGATTTGATTATTCGCAGGCAACGCGATGAACTGGCTGAGAAGGAGAAACTGATCCTGCGTGAAAAGGTGGAGACCCAGAGCCGGGAACTTGCCGCAAAAGCCCTAGAGATGATCCGAGTCAACGAAACCCTGGGAAGGATCATCGACCGGCTCCAGCAATTGAATCGCCGGCAGACGAGCCATGACGATATGGAAAAAGAGATAAGCCACATAGTCAGGGAGATAGAGTTGCATACCCAGAACAACACCTGGCAGGAGTTCGACACGATCTTCAGGAATATTCATTCGGAGTTTTACAGCAAACTCCTCGAGCAATGCCCCGATCTGACTGCTGCCGAGATTAAGATTGCCGCGCTGCTGAAACTGAACCTGACCACCAAGGAGATCGCGGCCATCACCCTGAAATCGGAAGAGGGGATCAAATCCACCCGGTACCGTCTCCGCAAAAAACTGCAGTTCGCCAGCGACGATCACCTGGTGCCCTTTCTCTTGCAACTGTAAACTCCGAGTTTCAATCTGTTTGATTATCAAGCAGATGTAAGTCCTGCCACTTTTTGAACCCGTCCGAACCACTTTAATAAACCCTAAAAAGTTGCACCCGGGCTCCCCCCGGGGGTATTTTCGCATCACCCTGACGCACATCATCATTTTCCTGATGGAAGCAATGGGCCGATATCCCATGCCAGCGAATAGAACACGCGTAAAAAGCGAAAAGGAGAAGAAAGCTGAGAAGAAATCCGGAGGCAACGACAATGAGCTGGAGGATATCAGGCTCCGGCTTGAGGCCAGAAGCCGGGCCTTTGAGAAGATCATCAAACAGTTAAATAAATCTGCAGATAATCAGGAACATTAACCAAAACCCAAAAATCATGAAGACAAAATGTTTACTCCTTGTTTTGCTGGCTGTCTTTTCAGCCCGGGCATTTCCACAGGTTCCGAACGCTGGTTTCGAGGACTGGAGTTATCAGAATGCAATACTGACACCTGACGGATGGCAAACCAGTTGCGATGAAGGCTGCCTGAATGCGGTCAGGAGCGACGACAGTTATGAGGGCAGTTCATCACTCGAACTGCTGGTGGTCTATGATGCCATCATGGGATCCAATATGAGCGGCTTTGCCTTCACCGATGGGAATTTTCCGGTCGGTGAGCGCTATGAATCTTTTTCGGCCTATATCAAAGGAAACATCATAGGTAATGATACCCTGAAGATCATGGTCAGCATGTGGCTTGCCGGAGAGATGATCGGATACGGGCAGTTTCACACCCTGCAAAATCATTCAGGCTGGACCAAGGTGACGGTTGATATAACATACGCTAACAATGACACCCCCGACGAGGCCTTTGTTTCCTTGCAACTGGGGCCCGTATTCGGCGGCAATCTGGGTTCCCAGTACCTGCTCGACTGGCTTGAATTTTCCGATCAGCCTTCATCGGCCGGGGATCTTCAAACCAGTATTACACGGATTTATCCTAATCCCGTTGCAGACCTTCTCACGATCGAAACTGACGAAGAGCGGGCAGGCGGTCTTATCAGGCTGATCAACCGGTACGGACAGGCTGTGTATCAGTGTGCAGTGCCATCGGGAAAATCATCTCTTTCGATCGATGTGCAGAACCTGCCCGCGGGCCTCTATTTGCTGCAGGAATGCGCCGATGACCAGGTGATTCGTTCGGAGAAGTTGATAATCAGGCATTAAGATCAACTGACATAAAACAGAGAGTCCATCAATTTTACCTCATTCAATCAAAAAAAAACAAAAATCATGAAGACCAATTTTCGCACACTATCCGTCATGCTGTTGACGGGCATTTTCATCACGGTAATCTCTGTGCTTTCTTGCAGTTGCAAGAAGGAGACCAACGAGGATAACCCGAACAACGCCGGGGGAGCCAGTTGCTGGGGTGAAACCTGGCTGATCGGAACCTGGGAGGGGACCACCCCTTCGTCGGTGCAACCCTTTGCCAACACCAGGATCAGGATTGTATTCACTTCCGCTGAACTGAAGATTGATGATTCGCAGGCCGGAAATCCACGGAAAATGTGGACATATAACGGAACACTGACATGGGACGTCGGCGGTGCCGGAGAATGGAGCGTAAACTTTGCAGCCGGCAACTGGCCTGATCCTGATATCAATGTTATATTGTATGAATGTATCCAGATGACGGCCATCAACCAGGGGATGGCAAACATCTCCCTGCGCATTGCCGATATAGCGCAGCAGGATATTTATCATTCCATCGATCTGGACTGGGGTCCGCTTGGCCTCCCGTCTTCAACTCCGGCAACATCCATTGATTTTTACGGAGATGTTGAGATCGACAACAACGGGAACCTGCAGCGCGCCGATTATTTGCCCGGCGAATCAACCATCAGGATGACGAAGAAATAGGCGAAGGGATGGAAGACATGAATGGTGATGCACTGTAAAGGGCGAAACACCATGATCGTAAGCAAATAAAAAACCACCAGTAATCAAATATTACTGGTGGTTTCTGTCTGTCGGGGCGAGAAGACTAAAATATCACTTGAAACCCTTGATAATAGCGGGTTTCATTTTTATTACAAAAATATATTTTGCTGCTTCTTTTAATACATTGATTATCTGATGTTATGGATTGAATATTTTTATTACATTTGATTCGTTTATATCAATGGTTATGTCATCACTAAGATACACAATAAAGCCAGCAATTCTAACTGGAGGACGAAATATTTCCAAAATTACAGGTGAAGCAATCGTTTATATTCGTGTTACTATTTTTACCGATGGTGAAAAGCCAAAGACTAAGTATTGTAGAACTCATATTACAGTAAAACCAAAGGATTTTGATAAGAAAGAAGGGAGAATTAAAAGGTCTGATCCCAAAGCGAGTGATAAAAATTACCAAATCTTTTTGCAAAAATTTAATGTTGAACAAGAGTTCAAGGACATTAAAGAGGGTAAGCCTATTGCAATAGTCAATCCCCAGTATTTGCCAATGCCTTCAAAGAACTTGATCGATTATCTAAATGATTATATAACATTTCGTAAAGCATCAAAGACTCCCCACGGTACTTTGAAGGAGTTTACTACGTTGAAGACAAGACTTGAAAATTTCCAGAAATATTCTCATCAAACACTATTCATAAAGGATGCTTCTACAAATAGGTTTTCGGATAATTTCTACATCTTTCTACTCCAAAAATATAATCAAGGCACGATCGAGAAAACATATACTATTCTTCGAACTGTTTTAAACTATTATTATGAGCGCAGGGATGATTTTGAAATTAAAATGACCGATACTTTCAGAAATAGAAGTTGGAAAAAAGGCAGTAAAAGTAAAAATGAGCCTCAACCGTTGTCTGATGAAGAACTTGAGATTTTGATAAAGCACAAGTTTAAAACGCATTCACTTAATCAACATAAGGATCGATTTTTATTTCAGTGTGCTACTGGTTGTCGTTTTAGTGATATGTTTAGCATCTCTAAAGAAAACATAGTCGATAGTTGTATAGAGTATTTTCCAAAGAAAACGATTCATAAACAAGATAATAAAGTCATCGTACCCTTAAATGATTTATCAAGGAGTATTCTTGAAAAGTATGGATATGAGATGAGAAAACTAGGAATCTCGAACCAGAAATACAATGATGGTTTGGCTGAAATGGTTAAGGAACTCAGGGAAGATCACCCCGAATTATTTAGGTATACTTATACATCTCATAATGGTCGTGATTCGTTTATTACAATTGCAATAAATTCTGATGTGGATGTGCCAACATTGCTAAAGATGGTTGGCCAAAGTTCGTGGTCTGTGATGCAGCGATATTTCAAGGTCGACAAGCAGCATATGATTACAAAGATTATGAATATCAAGGCATTTCAAACTACTGGATAAGTGGATTACAATTATTTGTAAGATTTAAAAATCCTGACTCCATTCCTGACTCCGTTTCCCTGCTTGATGAACTTATATAACTGCACTTCTTTCTTCCCACAAGTTGAATCCATTCTCGTTAATAACCTCAAGCCCCACAGAAATCATTCATGTCGATTTGTTTGACCTGTTCGCCATTGAATCCCAGCCTTAGGTATATAATGATTTTTTCTATGCTGGCGTGGCTCCCGAGAGGATAAGGGAATCAGAAGATACAAAGGTTAATCCATGATAATGTGCTTTGCCCAACACATGAGCGGTCTAAGCCCAGAAATTACTTTCTGCTAAGGCGGTCTATAATTACCGTCCCCCTTTTATGCTTCAGACGAACGGAATGAAGAAACCGCTACCTTACTACAAATAGGTCAAATGGCTTTATCCGATTTGCCGTCCTGTGTTTCCGAACTTCTTTATTACCCTGAAGGAATTGGGGCTGGCAATGGTTAATTGCGTTCTGTATGGTTATGTGAAGAAGGTTCTGGAAACGGGGGACATTGTTGGGCTGGCTAAGAAAGGCAATGAGTAAAGGACTTCACAAAGCCGTACCTTTGTCATCATGACGAAGGATCATCTCGTAATATTCGACGGCGTATGCAATTTATGCAACAGCACCGTTCAGTTCATAATCAAGAGGGATAGAAAAAAGAAGTTTTCGTTCACCACATACCAGTCCAAGACGGGACAGGATATTTTAAAACAGAACGGCATTCCTGTAAAAGACCAATGAACCGTCGTTTACTTAAAAAACGGTGTTCCCTGTTTTAAATCCAAGGCAGTCTTGGAAATTTTGAGGGATTTGGGATGCTGCTGGAATTTACTTTACATCCTGATTGTCATCCCGCCGTTTCTTCGAGATTTTGTTTATGATATCATAGCAAATCACAGGTACAAGGTTTTCGGCAAGAGTGAATCTTGCATGGTTCCAAATTCAGAATCAATGGATAGATTTCTGCAATAATTCTATGTTATAACTTCACAAATTTCCCAACCGACAGTTTCCTTTCTTCCGTCACCTTCACAAAATAAACCCCGCTCTTCCATCCGCTGACATCAATGGTGACTTTTGGTTCTGTGATTGCTTGTTGTAGGATTTGTTGACCGCTGGTATTGTGGATGGAGATTGAGCCGTTAGATGGGGTTTCGATGGTGATGGCAGTGGATGCGGGGTTTGGGCTCACGTGAAGATTGTTGGTATTATCATTTGGTTCATTTACGGAGACAGGGAACCCTCCGCCATTTGTGGTTTTGAAAATGGTGTTCCAACCCACGATAAATCCAGTATCCTGTGCAGGAAAGAAAACAGAAGTGCAATTGAACCAATAACTCGTACCAGTTAATAATTGTTTAAACCAAGTTGAGCCGCCATCGGTTGTTTTATAGACCTCCTCATTTCCAACAATGTAGCCTGTGTTAACATCAGTAAAATATACTGATTGAAAATCTTTCCCAATACTAATTGGATTAGAAATCCAATGCTGTCCCCCATCAGTCGTCTTCAAAACAGTTTTATTTCCAACTATATAGCCAGTATCAATTGCTGGAAAAAATACAGATAGTAATAATTGGTTTGTACCACTTGATTGAGCAGCCCAGTTTAATCCTCCATCGCTTGTTTTCAATATGATGCCTGAAATTCCAACAGCGTATCCGTTATAACCATCGATAAAGTATACAGAAAACAACGTATTACTTGGACTTAATTGGGTAACCCAGTTTTCCCCTCCATCGGTCGTTTTATCGATACTACTTACAATAACACCGAAGTTCCCTACGGCATATCCCGTGTCAGCAGTCGGAAAGTGAATCGAAAGATAATCACGATGCGGAGTTGTTAGTGCTGTCCAGTTTGCCCCTCCATCAGTTGTCTTCGATATCCCTATAAGTTCATTCTCACCCCCATTAACGTAGCCTGTGTTAGCATTGACAAACCATATCGACGAACCAGAAAAAGTATTTTGACAAACAGTAGACCAGTTTTCCCCTCCGTCAGTGGTTTTAATTATTATATCTCCCGCTATTGCATACCCCGTGTTCACATCTGTAAAACAGACGGAAGTAAGCCAAAAATAAATTTGTTCCTTATATGGATACCATTGAGCCATTACCCCGTTCACCAAGAACATCGCAACTATTGAAACGAGAAGGTTCTTCATAGAAATGGAATGATACACAAACTAACTTTTTGGAACTGCCTGAAAGAGTAAGAAATTAACAAACGGATAAGAAATCGAAAATTTCTAACCAGTCCGAAACAGCACCAAGAACATTTGCTAAATATACCAAAATTAGGCAGAATGTCAAAACTAGGCATATAACTTTAACCAAAAATCAATCAGTAATTAATTCTCCTCTAACTGCACATGTCAACGGAGTAATTGACGTCAACAAATACAATAAGATTTTTGGTGTTGGATTTTATTAAATCCAACCATGATGTATCACTATTAGAGTACACTTGAAAATGATACATTTTTTGACCTGAAAAAGTTGGAGAATACGTCAAAATGTATTATATTTGTGGTTATATTATATATGATACATTATGGAGGTTGTAATCTGGTCACGGGTCAGTTCACAGACGCAGGATAATCAGCGGCAAATTTTAAGCCTCAAAGAGGTGGCCGCCCAAAAAGGATGGAAGGTGAAACGGGTTTTCACCGAAACCATTTCAGGAACCATCAGCACTCAGGAACGAAAGGAATTCGGGAAGTTGCTGGAATACGTCAAGGCCAACAATATCTCCATTGTGATGGTCTCCGAAATCAGCCGTATCGGTCGTCGTGTGGTGGATATCCTGAACACCGTTGACCTATTACATAAAAATGGTGTTGGGCTGTTCCTGCAACAGTTCAACATGATCTCCTTCGAGGGCGGCAAGGAAAATCCAATGGCGATGCTTCTATTTCAGGTTTTGTCCATTGGGGCACAGATGGAAAATGAACATCGAAAACTTAGGCAGGCCGAAGGGGTCCGTCTGGCCAAATTGCAGAACAAGTACAAAGGGCGCAAGTCTGGCAGTCAAGGGGACCGCCAGAAGATGCTGAAAAAGTATTCGAATGTGGTTGAACTTTTGAAAAAAACAAACCTAAGCCTACGCAGCATTGCCAAGCATACAGACCGCTCAATCAATACCGTGAGAAAAGTAAAAGCAATTTTGCTGGGTGCAAACGGGAAGTAGGGCTTTATTCGGTCACTTGGACCACACATCACAGGCCCTAATATTCAAAGACTATCTTCAATAGTATTCCTTTCCATCATTTTGATTAAAAACCATTATGAATAGAATATTTTTATAATCTATTCATTATTAATTATATAAACGAAAAAGTTATTCACCATTGAATCGAAGAATTGACAAGGGTTTTCAGCGATAGGCATCTCAAGATATAATATATACAGGCATTTCCAGAGAAGAAAAGTTTGGATTTCAAAATTCCTTGCTTATTTTTGCAGCGACATGCCTTAATGTATTGATATTTAATTTATTAAATAATTCTTTTAATAAATAATATGAGAACTCTTGACGTTAATAAACTTCACATCATTGCCCGTGAGTACGAAGCGAATGGCGGGTGCCAAAGAATCTATGTCGTTAATAAAACACCAGACAATATTTATATTGATCCGTTATGCGTCCCTGTTGACATCGCCGAATCGCATGTTGGTTCTCTCCAACACTACAACCAGTTCATGAAGTTCTGCTGCCCCATCCCAATGGACCTTGACGAGGAGGTCATAAAGTTGATGAAGTCGGAGTTTTACCGATTCCCCGTCAAGGAACAACGAAAACTCATCCAGTTATATGACCCCGATATCTTCAGCAAATCAACCCCGATTCTTGGGGAGGAAGTTTATGATTACGTGACGAGCAGATTGTTATTACCTTTGAGTGTGGGGGAATTCAAACAGATCGAAAACGGTTTCAGGCTCAGGTGGAACTACTCCTGCGGCCAGTTTGCTGGGGATGGTGATTTTAAGAGGGCAACGGACCAGTACCTTACGGCGATTGAGTTTCAGATAGACCGTCGCAAGATGAACAAGGTGGTTGACCTAATACTGGAATACCTTGAATGGATTGGACAATGGGGATGGAACCCTAAATGAAATAATTTTAACCTTAAACCATGAATATGAAACAAGATTTCAATTTCTTAAAGGTAATAAACGAGTCTGATGACCTTTACAATGAATTTTACAGGATGGCTGATACCTTATTCAATGAATTTGCTGTATTCGTCGAGAATGGAGACATATTCTTCTTGGTTGATATCGAATTCTACCTACTATCTTCATGGCATCAGGATTTTTATACCTATGGTCACCCAGAGCAGTTAGGTTTTGGCCAATGGTTTAAACATGCATCGGGGATGGACTTTGTCTTTGGTGACTCAGAGAAAAGCGTATATGCTGGAATCCTTATTCGTGGAATCCAAAAAGTTTATGACAGAGCCGCTTTTATAAATGGGCCGATAAACGTCCGTGATGCTCTATCTCAAAAGGATCATACAGTTACCTCGAGAGATTTAAATGATAAAATTAAATTAAAAAAAAGGGGGATAAAGGAAACTCGTCAAGTTTTTATTTCTGGTCGAGTTGGATTAACATGCAGAAGTATATATGAACACCATAAGCGGATGTTAAAATCAGAAAACGGCTTTGATAAAACTATATCCCTTAAACACGAATCATTTATAACCAGAAGGTATCGGTTTTTAACGGAGATATGCTCAAAAAACCAATTCAAAGAAAAGGCTCGTGTCCAAGCATTGTCGGTGGATGCAGATATCTCCCATGCTGATGAAATCAATAAGATATTCTGCTCATAAAGGATAAATCCATAATGGCAATTCAAAAGACCTTATTTTCACATGTGTTATATAAAACCTTCGCCTCAAAGTGGATATCAATGTTTCAGAAAACACTTTTTGCAAATGGAATTTCATACCAATTAATTAGTGGCACCAATGACATTTGGCTCAGAGACTTCATGCCCGTCAGGATCAGAAATAACAAGTATGTTCAGTTCAGCCTTACCAAGAACTACTACCTCAGAAAAGACAGACATAAATTGACTGATCCAGCACCCATTTGCAAGTCACTTGGAATTGATCCCATTGTATCCATGTTAAATAATGGTATTCCAATATACCTTGATGGTGGGAATGTAATTCTTAACCCCAGCAAGACAAAGGCGATCATAACTGAAAAGGTTTTTGATGATAATGAAATCCCTCGGCAGGGCCTTGAACGTTTACTGAAGAAAGTTCTTGAGGTGGAACAGGTCATCTTTATCCCAGTTGAGGATGGTGATGATACTGGGCATAGCGATGGGATGGTGAGGTTTGTTGATGACCATACCGTCGTGGCCAACGACTATGCCAATATCGATGTATCGCAGTCCTTTAAGGACAGGTTTTATTCAACCCTATCGGATGCTGGATTTAAGGTTCTGTTGGTACCATACAACCCAGTTTATGAAAGGTTTGAAGGTTACTGGGTCGCCACTGGGTGCTACATCAACTACCTGCATGCTGGAACCAAGGTTCTCCTGCCAACCTTTGATGATCCCGTGAATGATGAAAATGCCATCCAACGGTTTGGTGAGGTCTTTGGGCCAGAGAATATCATCCCAGTTCCGTCGCTTGAAGTCTCCAGAGGTGGCGGGGTGCTCAACTGTCTAAGTTGGGAGTGTTTTTGAAGGAACTGCGGATTTCAATCCATCAACCCCTCCCAATACCAAAAAAGCCCGATTTCAATGTCGGGCTTTGTTGCTTTCAACAATCTTTTTCTATTCGGTAACGGGAACTTCAGCATTTTGCTCCGCTTGTTTGGGAGCCTTGGTTGCTTTCTTTACAGTGCTCTTTGTTTCCTTGACCTTCTTTGGTGCATTTTTTGATGTGGCCTTCTTTGCCTTTTTAACCACCTTTTTCACGGGTTCTTTCTTCTCTTCCACAACTGGCGGTGCTAAAACGGTTTTATCATCAACCTTTGGTTTTCTGCCTCTTTTCTTCGGGGCGGTCTTCTCAGCGGGGACCTGTTTCTTCCTGCCCCGTTTGGATGCTGGTTTCTTTTCCAGTTTTGCCGCTGGTGCTGAAGGGTCAAGTTTTTTAAGAATTTCCCTTATTTGGTCAGCGTAGAGTAAAACATCCTCCAACTCCTGCTGGTAGTTCTGCACAAGCAGTTCGAGTTGTTCTTTTGTAAATTGTACTGTTTTTGCCATAACGATGTGGTTTTTTTCAACTGCGAAGATAATTAAGTATTTAAATCAAAAACAAGGTAGACAGGTGGACAGGGTAAATCGTCATTTTTAAACATTTTAGAAAACTCATACCAGACAATTTTCGATTTACATTTTTTTTCTTACTTCAGGTTTACAAAAAATCATTTTTTTTGGCATTTCATCCTGTCCACCTGTCCACCCCCCCTTTGATTTTTATTGCCCCCATCTGGAAGGATTTCCGACTTTTTAAAATTTTTTTACTTTTTTTCCCATTTTCTCTTTTCTTTAAAATTTTTCTAACTATTTATTGATGTAAGGGCAAACCAAAAAAAAGCCTTTTCTAATAAAAGTTTAAAAAGAAAATTATGAATGCGAAAGAAAAATTGGAACGAATTAAAATGAATCTCTGCCTCGAAAAAGAGTTTTATGATCTGTTATTGGAACAGGCCCAGAATGACTACATGAGGGTCAGCACATGGACCACGCAGTACCTCAAAAAGAACCTGCTTGGCAGCAATAAGAAGATAAACAGGGTCGAATCAAATGGAAAAGCATGATGGAAACAACAATCAGGATTATTCATCCTTGAATTTCGGACTTTCGGTAATCCCAGTCCACAGCAATAAAATACCAGCCTTGAAGAAATGGAAGCAGTACCAGTCAGTGGTTGCCCCCGTTGAACTCTGGCATCCGCACTACATCCGTCAGGGCACCGTTGGAATAATCACTGGGATGATCAGTGAAAACATCGAGTGCCTTGACGTAGATGTAAAAAACGACCCAACTGGGAGAATTTGGGAAGATTACAAACTATTGATCCCCCCTGACCTGCTTGCACGGCTGATCATTCAAACCACGCCAAACAAAGGCTATCACCTTGTATATCGCTGTCCAGATGCGATAATCGGGGGAAACCAGAAACTGGCCCTGCACACAGACCAGAGCGTTATCCTCGAAACCCGTGGTGAGGGTGGTTAATTCTGCACCAACAGTATAAACAACAAAGTTATTCAGGGCAGGTTTGACCTCTCGATGCTGGATGTAGAAATTCCCGTGATAACCCCAGAAGAAAGGGAACTTCTCTTCGAATTGGCCAGAAGCCTGAACCGATACCGTAACCCTCTGGATAAGAAAAAATTCGAGTACAAAGAGCAGGCTGTTAATGATTTTAATGAATCCTTCAACATTATCGATCTCTTCCAGAAACATGACTGGGAAGCAGTGAAGGAAGATGACCAGAAGGTTTACCTGCGCAGGGCAGGATCACTTGCACCGCATTCGGGTTATTATTTTAAATCCGATAAAGTCTTCTACTGCTTTTCCACCTCCACCCCCTTCACGGCTGAACGGCCATACAACCATTTTCAGGTTTTGCAGGTACTTGAAAGTAAACCAGACTATAACGCAACCCTGAAACTGCTTCCTGAACTTGGATACCCTGTGAGCAAGAAAATAAGGCCAAACATCTCATCAGAATCAATTGCCGAGCACCTAAACTCCATCGGTTTCCGTTATGATTCTTTCATTCAAGACCTCACCTACGATGGGAAAATTGTTGTTGAGAGAGTAAATAACACCATGTTTTTAAACCTGAAAAAACATTTTAAGGTAGAAATTCCCCGTGCCAGATTCGAGGAGGTTGCTAATTCCAGTTATATAACGGAATTCAATCCCATCCAAGAATACATCGAAAAGAACCGCCACAGGCAGCCCTCTGGAACGTTCAAAAAATGGGTTGACTGCCTCACGTTGAAGAACCAGAACCTCGATATAGAGATTGTTGAGCGGTTCTTCACAAAATGGTACGTGGGGCTGGTGGCACAGGCCCTCGATGGAGAGTTCCCAAACGAGTTCTTCCTTACAATTCTTTCGGTTGAGCAAGGTATTGGAAAAACGACGCTCCTCAGAAAATACACAATTCCTGAAGAATTGCAGAAGTACCGTGTTGAACATTCGCTGTCATTCGATGATGACGTTAAGGTGCTCATGGGGCAGGCTCTTCTGATAATTGACGATGAGATGGACGGGAGGACCTACGAGATGGAGAAGACCTTTAAAACGGTGCTGAGCATCAAGGAACTTACAACCAGACGCAAATATGACCGCAGGATCAGTAACATCAAACGCCGTTGTTCATTCGCTGGAAGCGGGAATAACCTCCATGTTGTCCGTGAGCAGCAGAACCGAAGGATTATACCGATCGAAGTAACCAAGATCGACCGTGAGAAACTCTCCCAGATTGACCTCGATGACCTCTTTATGGAGGCCTATCATCTCTTCAAGGCGGGTTATATCTACTCCTACCAGCCAGAGGATAAGCCCCTGCTGAACCAACTGAATGAAGATTACACCCAGCAATCGGATGTCGACCTGATCTTGGACGAATATGTCGACCTGCCCCATAACGATAATGATGGCCATGATATTACCAACCTTGATCTTGTCACCACCTTGCTATCCCTGTTCCCCCAGTTCACCAAGCGCATTAATGTCCCCACAATTGGAAAAATGATGAATGATCGGGGATTCGTGAGAAAACGGGTTGGAAAGAAGAAGATATCCACCTACGTTATAAGCAGTCGGAGCAGGATCATCGAGTTGATGAGGTTGGAAGAGGAACATGCCAAGAACCTTCCATTCTGATTTCCCTTCATTGATTTCCCTTTAAAAAATGCCCCATCTCCATTTTCATAAGACGGGGCATTTTCCATTTAAAAAGAACCCTTTGCGGGTGGAATGTTTAAGGATGTCCACCCATGATGACAACCTCTGGCATGGTTCGCAATTGCGGCGGGCATTGTTCAGGGTGCCGCATTATGGGAACTCTGGGCAAAAAAACCATTCTTCAATCGGACAACACCATCAAAGGAAGTACGCTCTTAAACTTTTTGTGGTGGCCACGTTGGCTCTTGCCCGATGATCTCAATGGTTTTTCGCTTTCAGACGCAATCAGAACGGTCAACTGGTTGGGTGATCCTTAAACCAGATGACTCAAATATAAGAAAAAAGGTTCAAAAAGGCAAGGTTTGGGAGCAAAATATTTGAATTATTTTGTTGATATACAAGTTTATAAAATAGTTTGTGGAATCAAAAAAAGGAAGAGCAGCAACAACTGATAAAACCGTTTCCATATTGATTCCGATTGAATTAAATTCATTTCTTCTTTGGTTGTAGGTTGTATACGTTTGACGGGAAAACGACTGGGGTGATCCCAAGGGATGTGATAAGGCAGGAACTTGATTGGATACAAGAAAAAAGCCCTGCAACCAATAACTGATCGCAGGGCCTTTTACTGGCAAGTCTTTCAGAAAATAAGACCAGTGGTTATTTGAACCTCATTTCTTCACCACCTTCGCAATCTCCGACTGCTCCCCAGCCTGCACCCTTACCAAATAGATTCCAACGGGTCTTCCAGCCAAGGAGAACTGGAACTTATTGTCACCCTTGAGTTCCCGTTGCAACAACTTTCCTCCAACCATTGAATAAACGGTCACATTGGCCTCAGTCCCAGCATCAACCAGTTCAACAATAACCACATCTGTCGTTGGGTTTGGGTAGACCTTGATCAACTGGTTCTTGACCACCTCAGCGATTTCCGTTAACTCCTTGTTTTCATTGGTTGCAACCAGCGGTGCCAGCATTGAGCCGCAGAAGGTGCCGTTGGTGGTTATATAACCATGCAGGTAACCACCAGAATAAACTTTTGTCCCATCAAGCATTGAGATTTTGTTGCCAGCAACCAGCGTTATGTTCCCCCCGCTCTCAACAATGAAGGTTGTTCCATTTCCACCCACCGTCAATACCTGCTGGGCATCATAGCAGGTGGTTAGGCCGTTTGGGATAACCACGTTGGCCAGTTGTTGGTTCTCAGGAGTAACTGTGCTCTTCATTCCCGTGAATGAACCAAAACCAACAACTCCGTTTGCTGATAAAATATGAGTTATCGCATTGGTCTGACCATAAGTTACCAGTGGCAATGGATTGATCTTTGAACAAGAGAGTTTATTCTCGGTGCCAACCACATCGGCCACCAAGTACTGGAAGGTGGCATTGCAGACCAGATTTGAGATGCCAGATTGAGAAAGCGTCCAGTATCGGTTCAGATAGTTCCCCTCAATGTTGGGGTCAGGATATTTTTCATTTTTAAGCGATACCCCAACGTAGTTGCCTGCGGCAAAGGTTCCGCCGCTGACAACAATCACAACTGGTGAATACTCCGCCGTTCCCGTGTTATCACCTACTGGGCAGGTAAAGGTTCCAGCAAAACCAACTGGAAACTCCTTCCGCAGTTCACCCGTGCCAGTGACCACGATCATCACGGATGCTGAGGGTGAGCCCACAATGACCGCCGCTGGTCCCAGCGTGAGGTTGTTGCTGCCAAGGGTTGCAAGTCCGCTCGTCATGGTCAGGTTGCCGTTGACGGTTGTATTGCCGCCGATGGTTACCCCTGCGGTGTTGTTAAAAGTTAGATTATTGATGACGTTCTGGCCTGAGATTGATTGCGAGGTTGACCCTGACATCTCTGCCGTGCCCGTGCCCAATGAATTTGCTGAGGCATTTTCATTGGTCAGGTTCTTTTTCAGGATCAGGGTTCCAGAGTTATCAAGGGTTGCCCCGCTCTGGAGTTTAAGGTTATCCACCGAAACAAGGGTTGTGCCAGAGGTGATCTTAAGGGTGGTTCCAGAAGTGATGATGTTGTCGGCAATGGAGGCCATTGGCAGCAATAGAAGCAGGAATATCAGTTTGATAACATGGCCATTGTTGCGTTTTCCAGATTTGATGAAATGCTTTTTCATAATATCATCTTAAAAAAAAAGAATAAAGGAATAATATCTCATGTTTATTTCGATCCGCTAATCCTTTATACATCGAGTGGGATGTCCATAGGATTTTACATGATTACTTCTATTAACATTAGAGTAATTATAACTGAGATTTCTAATCCATGCATCAGTTGTATTATACTCAGTTGAAGTCCAAATATTTGTACTGAGTGTCAGTGAATTAAACGTTCCATTAAAACTTCTATAGCCAGATGGTAAACCTGTAAACCCACTTGCATTAGTTGCACCGACATTGGGGGGTGACCATTGTGTTGTGCCTGTCGATTTCAATTTTCCGCCTTGATCTGTTCCCCTGCTTCCGACAATGAGGCATGTCAGTGTTGGTTCTAAATAAGTTTCAAGTTGGCACCATTCATCATCGCTTGGCACGTGCCAACCTGATGGACAAATGCCCTGCCTGCCACTGGGATTAGCATTACTTGAGGTTGTATAATTCATCATTTCGTCCCACTGATACAGACCCCCATACTGATCACAATTTGCATCCTGATTGTCATAACAGTACTTCTCAATGATCTGGTTATTAGTTTGGTTATTTGATCCAAGAATCTTTGTTCCAATATTCAGGTTCTCCTTCATCCAGCATTGCAATCCAATTTGGACGGTATTGTACGTTTTCCCATCTCTTGGATCAACAAATGAAGGTATCCCTATGCAGGGTTGTCCTGTTGAAGCCAATGTCGTGAAACTAACCTCGTTTCCGTATGCAGTCCCGACGCTGTTGGTTGCATATGCCCGAATATAATATGTTGTACCTGCAATCAAACCAGAAATATTGCTGGTAAATGCACCCGTTCCACTGCCATCCGTTGTATGAGCGCCAGAAATGGTTGGATTGGGCGAGGTTCCGTAACAAACACCACGAGCAGTGACATTTGTTCCACCAGATGCAATTACGTTCCCGCCGCTTACTGCTGAATTTTGGGTGACATTGGAAGCGGTAGTGGTTGTTACGGTTGGCGGTGTGGCACCTTCATTGTAAAGGGCGGTAACATCTGATGACGTGAGAGCGCAATTGTAAATATGAAAATCATCTAATGAACCTGTGAACCATTCATTTACGACAAACCCTCCTCCTGCTGTTCCAAAGGTGACATAATCAATCGGCTTGAAATCCCCAGTTGTACTTTTTTGGTCCACCAAATTCCCATCCAAATATAATTTATGCACATTAGCGGTCTTATCAAAAATACAGCATACGTAATGCCATTCGTTTAAACTTATCGCCTGAGGTGTCCTAATATCATTGGTAGTTGTTGTCGTACCTAATCGACTACTTAATTTCCCAGTTTGCCCTTCCATCCCAAGTTGACTGTATAAAATCCAACCAGTGCCATTCGTTTTCACGAAAAAATAGTGTGTTGGTAATATTGAAACGGGATTGGAAGCCTTATACCAAAACGAAACACTGACGCTGTTAAAACTATAAATTAAAGGTACGTGGATGTAATCATTTATACCATCAAAGGAATAGGCCTTATTTGTATTCCCAAATCGATCTGATGTCAAGGTTGCTCCTATCACAATGCCGTTGTTCCCATTTCCACTCTCATCATTGGCATTTCCATTAAAGGGCCAGTAGCCGACTAAGCAATTTGGCGCAATGCAGGTTGATGTAGTTTGTGTCAACGTTGCAGATAAACCCACACAGGCATTGTAGGCCCACACATATCTTGTGTAAGCGGTATTGCAGGTTAAACCCGTTTCAGTCTTCGTGGTGGCTGTTCCCATATCCTCAGCCGTACTGAAATCATTTACCGTGTTGAATTTATACCCCGTTGCACCTTGGACCGCATTCCAGTTCCAGACAATCTGAGTTTGAGACGGTACATGAACCCCTGCAACAGGTGAGGCAGGAAGTGGTTGAAGTTGAACCCCAAGATGCGCACCAAGGCTTTTCCAGCAGGTACCATAGGCGGAAACAAATATTGCCCCGCTGGTGCTGCCGATTGTCACCGTTATGGTTGTTGTGCCCTGCCCACCAGTTATCGTTGATCCAACTGGGACCGTCCAATTGTATCCAACCGCTCCTGAAATTGGTGAAATGGAATAGGTTACGCCAACAGCATTGACGCAGGGGGTTGTTGGTCCGCTGATTGCAGATGGGGCGGAAACCAATCCCGAATTTCCAAGCGGAATCCAAGCGGCACCGTTAAAGTACTGAAAATCGTCACAATCCAAATTGTAGATGACCAATCCCCTTGCGGGAGATGCAATGGCATCACGCTGGGCGGTGTTCATTCTGGGGGTTAGGAGTCCCTTATTATTAAACTTCACATCCAACCCAGAGGAAGGATCAGGTGTTGAGCCATCCGTATTGACCCCGATCTGGCCATTAACATTCATATTGCCAATCAAAATCAGGATGGCAAATACCAACATAAGTACATTTCGTCTCATATTTCTTGTTTTTGAATTTCGTTGATTGATAAATGCCAATATTTGGGTCGATTTTGTCAATTATTTGAATATCTGCAATCAGTGAAGTTGGCAGTAAGGGCAGTATCCTAACACAAAGAATTTGATAATGAGAGATTTAAATATAAAGTTAAATTTTCAACACATAATTAAAATTCTCAGAAAACAAGCAAATTCAGAATCAGACCAAATAAGGCATTATAAGCGGCCCATCCATGAGGCAATAAAAATCCACATTTTTAAATCGAAATGTTGCCATATGTCATCTAATGCATAATTAAGGCCATTCCAGTTCACCAAGTCCACAACCGAAAAATAATCAATGAAAAGTAAAATGTCAGGCTGACCTATTGAACGTGCATTATTTCAAATGAACGTTCACTCTGGGACAATAAACGCTTCGGATCAAAAAATAAAAAAGGCCGCTCATGGTGAGCAGCCCCGTTTTAACCAAACCAAACTGGGAAGATATATTGAGGGAAGTTGTTATTCGAAATCGGCAACAAGCGGGGTCACTGGGGCAATCCCAGCAATATCAAAGGAATCATTTACAAAGTCATCAAAGGTTGCCTCCTGAGTCGATTCAGGTGCCAAACCATCAAAAAGGATCATCTCATCAATCGCAACATCATTAAAATCAGCCACAACTGGTGTAACTGGGGCAATTTCCGAAATACTTACCATGTTCACGTTGGAAACATCCTCAAATTCTGCAACAACTGGGACCATCGGGATCAGGGTGGAAACATTGACCGATGCAAAGTTGCAGCACTCAGCATTTGATTCATCATTGGCGGCGAAGGTGGCAACCGATGAGAAAATGATGATTCCGCTTATAATCAGGGTTCTGAGGGCGTTGACTGTTGGTTTCATTTTGTTTTGTTTGAAAGTTGATGAGGCAAAATTACATCAACTGGCAGGGGAGGTACAGCCATAATCGATGAGACCATCACCAACCCCCGACGAATCCAGTGCCAAAACCGATAAAACTGTCACGGGTCAGACCACCTGAAAAGAAAAACCATGCTGATTTAAGGCCTTTTGGAGGGGAAAAAACACCTTCAAAAACTTCAAAAATCCATGCAAAAATGAGAATCAAACAAAAATGATCTTATGAATTAATGTACAATTAATTACAAGGATATCAAGGATGCCAGTGATGACAATTTTCTCTTTATAATGGTCTCTCCTCCTTGTCCTCTTTCATTGCTGTTAGGCAACTTCTTCAACAGTTCAAGGCCTCAATCATATTTTAAAAGGGTCTCCTCTGGTTTACCTGATCAACAAAATGATTCCATTATTCCCAGTCCTTCCATATTTCCCGATCTGAACAGCATAAAATCTTAAAAAAGTATAAGAATCTATTCTTTATGTTGGCTTTTTAGGCCAGTACCTACTATTTATATATGTATAATCCTCCAATCCATTTCCAATATGAAACTCAGGTTACCACAGCCAACCCACATAAAACTAACCGACTACACCATCATCGATACCTTATCCATCATCCCAGAAGGCAAACATGATGTGGTATCCACCTACAAGGGAACCCACCAGTATAACATCTTAAACAACGATGTCCTGAGTGCCCGTGGTGCCGCAATCAAGAAGATCAGTGGACTCCGAGAGGAACGCAAAGATTATTTCTCGAAAAGGTGGAGCCATGTCCCAGCCTATGCTGGATTAAAACTGATTTTAAATTTCGATGTAACGGAAACGGTTAATACCCATCGGACCACAAGATCAGATAAAGTCCACATACTCGACGGCAAAAGGCAGCACAGTGAGGAGATTCTTCACGCCCTGCACCGTGAGTGTTTCATTGTTCAGGCGGCAGGATATCAGGATATTCCAACAATTGAGGTCGAGGGCGACGCTGGATTTCCCGAGCGTAGGGTGCTGGAGCAGGACATGACGTTTCTTTACTACTTTACCTTGTATTTTTAACCTCCTTGGATAAACATCAGGATATCAATAAATAACAAGTTTTAAGGGCAAAAATATTTCAAAAATTACCCCTCCCTTATACTTTATCTGTAATTTTTCGGACATTTCCAAATTTTTTAACAACTTTTTTTCATAAATATTTGCTGGAAAACAGCACTTTAGGATGAAATATATTTGGCCATGTCAAATATTATGCTTACATTTGTATTTACATTCGGTCGGACATAATGATCCGATTTAAACAACAGAAGGGGTTAACGTCGACAACCCCATTCTAATCAGAAATCAGAAGGAACATCGCCGAAAGGCGATGAGGGGAAGAAGTGCAATATAATGCAACAGCCACAGGTATGTCTTGTGGTTAACATAAAAGGAAAACAAATAAATATGGTATATAAAACTCAAATCAGCCCCCGAAACGCCAGCAACAACGCTGGTGCATCGACCTCGCCCCTTGAAATGAGTTTGCCAGTTCTTTTCATTCCATCACAAGGGGCAGATTCTCCAGAAAAGGCATTCACGGACCCCCTGAAGGGGCCAAATGACCTTCCCACCCCCGAACTCCCCCCGTAGTTGAAACATTGACATAGCCTGCCCTTAGAGGCGTGGCAGGTGACATGAAAGGTACCCAGATCGGTATGCTTTGATGGAATGGTACGCCCTGTTGAGAAATAAAATATTGGTTATAAAAAATTTAAAAAACATAGGCTATGAAAAAAACGTATGAGTGCTCAAAAAACCTGAAAAACCTCTTGAAGGTATTCAATGCAAGCGATCCTGTGTCAAAACTGACTGGATTGGAACAGTTGACAACCAACACCTACAACATCATTGATGGGTGCCAGAACAACTGCAAATATTGCCATAACTGCACATTGCCAGAAAAGAAGAAAAAGATATCAAACCCTTTAATCTGGAAGACAAAATTGAGTCAAGAGATTGATCTGGATAAGGTAAAAAGGATGAGGGGACCAATCCTTTTTCCATCGAACCATGATATCACGCCGGATGATGTGACCCATGTCAGCAAACTTCTACGTGAGTTTCTTTTTGGCGGCAGTAATTTTATTATTACAACCAAACCCCACTTGACATGCATTGAGCAGATGTGTGATGATCTGAAGGATTTTAAGAGCGGCCTCATATTCAGGTTTTCAATCGGTTCGTCTGACTCCGAGGTTTTAAGGTTCTGGGAACCCATCTGCACGGGTTTCGAAGAAAGATTGGAATGCTTGAAGTTGGCCCATTCAAAAGGGTTTAAAACCAGTGTGTCATGCCAGCCAATGCTGGATGGTGATGTTGACAGCGTCATCGAGGCGGTTTCCCCGTATGTAACTGAAAATATCTTTATTGGGAAAGTTGAAAACCTCAAAATTAACCTTGCCCAGAATCACCACAACGATGAAGAATCCCTGTACAAGGCAGATCAACTGCTTCAAATCCAGTCAGATGAAAACATCTTGAGGTTATACCAGACCCACAAGGACAACCCGTTGATCATCTGGGAAAAGAATATTGTTGAGGTATTGGATAAACACGGGGTGCTGGAGCCCCAGAAACCTTTCTACATGGATTGCGGACTAACCCTTGAAAAAGCGATTGATCTTTACAGCGTTAAATACAGCCCAGATTATTATCCATTCAGGTTTCTTTTGCATGATAATTTGGATGATTACTGCCAGACAAATGGCATCAGCAGAGATTGGTCCTTTTTTACCGAAGACAACATCAGCAAATTCTTCCAATATCTCGCTGAACGCAGGGGGGCCGATGCACACGGCCTGCGAAGTGCAAAGTTGACCATTTACAGGTTCCTCAAAAGCATCATCACCGATCAATCTTTTCGTGACAACGTTCTTTTGCTCGAACCATTTAAGAACTGGAAAAGTGATCCAGAGAAGGTTGCCGTGTAAGAAATATCACGGGAATCAATGAACTGTTGTGTTTAAGTTTTTGTGAATGCAAACGGGCAGGGTGCGGCATTTGCCGCATCTTGCTTTTCTGATGCCTGCGATCACCACCTTCAACCCTCCAGTTGCCCCGTTTCAAATAAAACAGCAACAATGCCCTTTTAATGTCCCCTAACAAACCTTTGTGCCAAATCAATGCCATGTGCCGCCCTTGATCAGATCATTCGCCTGCGGCCCTTAAATAAGGTCCCGCAGCATGTTATGGCATGGAGGAAAGTGATGGGAGGATTGGAAAGGTAAAGTTGACTTTTTCAAGGATTGACATTTATTGATTGTGGACACAGCATACTTAGCATTCAATGTGATCCAACGGTTGATGATAGGTAGGGGATAATTTGGAACTGGACTGGTGTTGAGGGGATTGGAGGGGGTTTATGACGGTAAGTGAACAGAAGACTGAATTTGACTAATTCAATCGTTATGTGATTGTTTTTCTTTACGTTGCGCTAGTTGATAGTTTATGATTCAAAATTAGAACTGGGATGGAAAAAATATTCCATTGACCTTGGTCATATATATTTCATTTTTATATAATTTTATGGCTGGGTAAGGTTTTGAGGTTAAAAGTTCAGGTTTATAATGAGTTAGAAAAAAAACCACAGTTGGCATCGAAACCGCAAAAGAAGAAATGATTTATGATTCGCCATTGTCTTCTGATATTGATCATATTAAAAGTAGCCTCTGCTTCTGCCCAAGACAGTTTATGCTGTTTTACACCTGCTAACCCTAAAATTGAGGCAAAAGTCAACAAGGAATTTATTATAAAATTACGATCATGTAATTCATGTGGATTCCACTGGACCGTTGACCGATTGGATACAATAAATGTTAAATTGATTTCGGTGACTGTTCAGAATGCAAATGGAAAAAAACAACAAGTAGGTGGAGATGTTTATGCGTTTTGGAAATTTGTCGGATTGCACACGGGGGAATTTAATTTGGAATTCGTTAAACGAGGGCCGTCCAAAGAAAACAAAGAGACAGGCAGGTGTAAATTTGAACTTTTGATTAATTGATCGCTGTGGTGAAAACATCCTGAATATTAACAGTATGGAGATTGATAACATTATTACCAAAACTCAAATCAGTCGTTAACCCCCAGCATCCACCAAATAGAATGCATGGACGAATTAACCTATTAAACAATTCAAAAGAAAAATGAATCGTAATCGCTCTTATCTATTCCTCATCTGTGCAATTTTCCTGATCAGTGCCTGCACCAAGGATGATATTAAAAAATATGAAGGGGATTTTTCTTTTCGCATTAAAGCGACAAAATATTATAATGATGCCTTGGCGTCAACTGATACCATTATCAACTCAGTGGGAACAATTGTTGAAGTTGATAAAACAACCTTGAAAATTAATTATGTATCACAAAATCAGGCTGATTCGTGGAGTGGCGGGTGCTTTCTATTGGGAAACGTGGATGTCAAAGTAAATAATGAAGGATATATTACACCTGCTGGAGGGAATACGGGTTATGACCTTACTATTATTGGGAAATTCATCGGAGCGGACAGCCTTTCAATGACAATTGAGGCAGGCACCCCGCAATTAGGGAAGATCACAACAAATGTCGTTGATGGAAAAAGAATTTAATAAAATATTTCCCAGAAAATCAAAGGATGAATAAATTGAGGACAATGAAATTCAACTCATTCATTCGACATTTCCCTATGTTGCTCATTATCTTTTGGATAAATTAAATATTGGACCTGAAAACATGAAGAGATCAATATTTCTGTTTTTAATTTTGGTATTTGTTATAAAATGCTTTGGCCAAAACTGGACAGTTATCAATTTTGATGATAGTGTTGAACTTTATAGGATATCTATAGATACAACCATCACGGGAAATATCTGGCAAATTGGTCAACCTCAAAAATCAGCCTTCAACTCAGCCTATTCCTTGCCAAACTCAATAACTACTGACACAATAGATACATATCCTTCCAATAATACTTCTGTGTTCTACCTTGGAACTGGTGGAGATTGGTTAATGGATTCACATAGGCAGTCTTTAAACTTTCGGTATAGAATGGACTCAGATTCATTGAATGATTATGGGAAGATTGAAATATCTTTAGATACTGGACAAACATGGCAGAATATTTTATTAACTGAAAATGGAAGTGGGTTTCATTGGTGGGTTGAAGATAGTATTGGAGCGATTGTTATACAACCTGCTTTGGGTGATACATTAGTTTTTACAGGTTCAACACATGGCTGGTACAGATTTAAATCAGAAATACATTTGCTGGAACTACAATATTATGACACAATAATTTATCGGTTTACTTTTAAGACTGATGGTAATGTTGACAATAGAGATGGTTGGGTAATTGATGACATTGGGTATCATATAATTTGGGAAGGGGTAAGTGACAGCAGAAATTCTACGATTGTTTATCCCAATCCAGCAAATACATTTGTCAACATTCAGGCAAATAAACTAATCAATCAGGTGAAGATTATTGATTTATTTGGGATTTCTTTAAAGGTATTTGCACTTCGATCTTATTATTCAATGCTTGATATTGACGATCTTAAAACGGGATTATATTATTGTTCGATACTTTTCGAAGATGGAACAAAGAGGTGTGTGAAATTGATCAAATATAAATAGAACAACGGGCATCCGCTCATAATTGTACCTGTGAGCATAAACCCATTAAATGCTAATCGATGTATTTGATCCATCGGTCAAATTATGAAGGACATACAGGATTCCTATTGGGCAATCATAATCATGAAAAAAGAAAATAATAAGTCGGCAGGTGGAAAATTGTCTTTTGGGGTGATTTTCATATTCCTAAATCCTTATTTTTCATTGGTAAAACCATTAGTTTTAAATACGCTAATTCTCTTTTTTTGTCTGTTCGGGCAAAGTTCATCTGGTCAGAATTTCCTTTGGGCGAAAAGTTATAAACTTGCCATTTTTACAAATGAACGTGATGAAGGTGCAGGTGTTTGCATTACTCCAACAAACAATATTCTTCTTACGGGATATATTGAAAATAGAATGTACATTGCTGAGTATGATCAAAATGGAGTGCAGAATTCAACTGTCGAATTCACCAGCAACAGCAGGGTGATAGCCAAAGATATTGCTGTTGATCAGAACTCAGACATATATATTACAGGGGAATATACAGGAACTGTAACATTTGGAAATTATACCCTGTCAGCAATGGCGGGAAGTCATGATGTATTTATTGCAAAATTGAATCCCTCATATGTTACCTTATGGGCAAAATCACTTGGCGGTAATAAATATGATGAAGGTCGACAGATAGCAACAGACGATTCTGGGAATGTTTATTTAGCAGGAGAAATGGATGGAATATTTTATTATGACAGCAACTACTTTCAACTATGGGGTAAAACTGATATTTTTTTAGCAAAATACTCGCCATTGGGTCAGATGTGTTGGATAAAGCAAATTGGAGGGGAAGGCTTTGATGAACTTGGGGCAATGAAAATTCGTGATGGTTACCTTTATCTTACAGGGGATTGCACTGAAGATGCCTCTTTCGATACAATTACGGTAACTGGGTCAGCAAGTTCGATGTATGTTTATACAGCAAAATTTAATGAGGATGGACATGCCATATGGGTAAAATGTTCACAGGGTGTATCAGGATATTCTTCTGGGGGCTGGGGATCTGCCATTGGAATTAATGAGCAGGGGGAGGTATTTTCCAGTGGCTTTAATAAGGGTATTATAATATTCGAGAACGATACATTAATAGGTGACAATATGAATCAAAATTTCATTGTCAAATATGACTCAAACGGCAATGTCTTATCTGCCAAAAAAATAGGTGGTTCGGGCATTGGGGCTGCTGACGTTGGAAGTGATGGAGGTGTTCATGTTACAGGTAGATTCTGGTACGATGTGATTTTCGGTAAAGATACCTTATGGGCCTATGGAGGGACAATGGGAGGGAAGATTTTTATCACAAAGTTTTCTTCCAATCTGGACCCTGTATGGGCAGTCAATTGCGGATGCACTGATTGGAATGATGCACATGATCTCACAATAGATAACAGTGACAACATTTTTGTTACAGGTTATTATGATGGTTCTACGGGCGTATTTTGGCCGCATACTTTACCATCATGGGGGGGTGAGACATTTTTAACAAAACTCCACGATTACTGCGTGAATATTGAATCCCCAACAACTCATAATCAGCATTCAATCATATACCCAAATCCTTGTGAAAACGCAATGCAGATAGATAATAAGAGAAACTTGGAGTCGATCAAAGTCTATGATTTATGTGGAAATCTCCTTGCATCAAAGAAATTGGAGAAAATGACAAATACAATTGATCTAACGCACCTAATAAAAGGAGTTTACATTGTTGTCTTGGAATCAACTAACGGAGAAAAAAAGGCTGAAAAATTGATTAAAATGTGATCAAATCTCAGCGACCACCAGACTTTTTTGGCAAATAATATTCCCTACTTTGCTAACAAGTCATCCTATAGGTCAGTTCTTTTTAAAAATTCATTCTATTCACCTCAAACCTTCACCTTCCGTTTCACCTCCTCCACAAACTTCTTGCAGGGTTTAAACGCCGGAATATAATGTGCGGGAATATCAATTGATGTTCCCTTGGTGATTATTCTGCCCTTCTTTGCGGCACGCTTCTTCAATATGAACGATCCGAATCCCCTCAGAAAAATATCATTTCCGTTTGCCATGTTGGTTTCCATGGTATCCATCAGGGATTCAACAATTTTAACAACCACCGCCTTTTCGAGGTTGGTTTCTTTCACGATCTGTTCGACAATATCAGCCTTGGTCATAATTTTTGATATTTATCTGGTGATCAACAAATTTATCTCTTTTACAAATGTAGGCAAGAGATTCAGGCAGAAATATTTTTCCCCAACTTGCAACCAAATCCCTCAGGATGATGTCTTATGGATAAAGAACAAGGAATAAGGCAGATGGAAGAAACATCACAGGACCGCAGCGACTTTGCCTTCATGGATCATCTCTTTGCTCTCCTGCTCAAACGGGAGAAGGCCTACCAGCGGTATGAGAAGGACCCATCAAAGATCAACCTGATGGTTTATAATGAAATAAGCGATATTGTCAACCTGCTCCATGACTGCCTGACGTTTAAGGATCATACGTACATGTGGAACTGATCGGTGGTTGGAGGAAGTCCCCCTGAAACTTAAAATCCTGAATTTGGCCGTTGGATGGGGTAAGGCCTCATAAATCTTCGGGTTGATCTATTGATCATCATATTTCTATGTTGTCCTGATCGAGTGAAAACAGGTGGGTGGGGTTTTGGTATTGGGGGTCAGTGATGGAGGGGGTAAATGATGAGAGCGTCGTTGGTATATTATTATCATCTAACTGGTTATGGTGAAGGGGGTTGGCTTTGTATGACTGAGTTTGATGAATGGGATGAGATAAATATTTTAAGGGAAGGGTCCGTATTAAAAACATATTTCCATAACTTTATGGCTGGGTAAGGTTTTGAGGTTGGAAGTTCAGGTTTATAATGAGTTAGAACAATTCTGAATATATTACAGATACACGTTGTATTCGGTTTATTTAGATGTTAGCAGGTATGCATTTAAAAAATAGATACGAATTTCAAATTTCTGTTATGTCAAAAGAAGCGTTACAAAGGACATCAAGAGAAAATGAAAGGCTTAAGCTTATAAAACTGATTCGTGAAAAAGAAAAAATTCTTGTGAAAGTCCTTCAAGAAGTTGAAGAATTACAAATTGATTTATCAATCCTTAAGCAAGAATATGACATAAAAATCGGTCGGTTATATTTGCGACTTGATGAAGTGAATTTGGAGATTTTACGATTAAAAAAAATCGAAGACTTTCTTGCTAAGGGTATTTCTTTTTTTGAATCTCGTAAAATAGTTGATGACGCCTTCATGAAACGATTTGAAAAATTTAAAGAGGAATATCGTAAAAAGGAAGATGAGGAAAAATACTTTCATAATCGTAAAAATATTTCTAAGGAGGAACAGGAGGATTTAAAAAGACTTTGGCGCAAACTTGTAAGGCAATTTCATCCTGATTTATCAACAGGGAATGAAGATGTTATGAAAAGAATAAATAAGGCCTATGCTGCGAAAGACTTTGAAGCATTACATTCCATCGAGACTGATCAACATGTGGGTGATTTAGAATATTCTACCATCGCTGATCTTAAATGTAAGCTAGAGAATCTTGAGAAATCGATAGAAAATGAAAATGCAAACTTATATGCACTACGTAATTCTGAATGGGCTATTCTGAAAATTAATATTAGAAAAGCAGAGAAAAATAAGCGTGATTTACTTAAGGAACTTTCTAAAAAGGTTTTAGATGCAATTGCTAAGAGTGAGGTTGAACTTAACGAATTAAAAAGTAAATATCATCATGAATAATGCGCTGAAAATAAATCATCAATATTCACTTGATAGGATCACTGCAAAAACAGATCTAGTAAATCGTGGTATAAGCGAACTCGGTTTGCTAAAAAATGAAAATCATTTTACTATTATATATGTTTGTCAATTTTGTGGCCGTCTTATTAATTATTCATCAACACCATGTATATTTTGTGGGAATTACCCAAAGACAAAAAGAGAAATCATTGTATCGCAGGCACTTTCAAGTAACAGTTTAGATATGTCTAAGCTTCTTGTTGTTTCAAAAGCGATAAAAAATAAAGAGGATTTGGAATTACTTATTTTGCAGTTGAGACAACTGATCGATGATGTCATAGAAAATGAAAACCAATATCCAATATTTAGATCTCTGTTTTCCTTACTGTCAAATCAATTGTTACCAAACATGGATTTTATTAATAGGAAAGCAGCAGAACAATTAAAACGAGCCAATATAGTTTGTAAAAAATGCAACCAGCCAATTCTATTCGTTAAAACTTCTTGCATATATTGCGCCATACAGGAACAAAGATCTGGCAAGAGTATTGAGTCAATAAAAGCCATACCAAACGATTTAACAAAAACAGAAAAATGGACAGTAGCTCTAAATTCCTTTCTTTTATTTGTAGAGAACCATTTAGATATGGGAGAGAATGAAAAGAAACTTGAGGAATTAATTTTTGTTTCAATTTTTATTATAAATCTTTTGGTTGAAAAGGAAAAAGTTCCAAAGTGGAATTTGAAACGATATTGGAAAAAATTACTCCGTGAAGTACATTATTTTGGTAGTTATGAAATGAAAGGAGCAGTAACAATAAATAAAAATGATGTAAAGGCAACAGTTGATCCTGAAAGATCCAGTGAAGGAGAATTGACTATCATGTCTCTTGGTTCAAATCTTACTTATCTCCTACAATCTTGAATAAGAAAAATAACTATGTTATTCGAAAACTTTTCATGGAATAAACACAAATATAATATAAACATATAATACATATTTACCGTGATTTTACATAAAAAATAATTACTTTCACTATTGTCCAATTAGAATGCACACCTTCTAACATGCCAGCAGCCATACAATGCGGGCGGTTCCCAGAGGCACACAATTACTAAACCTGCAAATATTAACGGAGAAGAGAAGAAACAACAAGTAAATCCGCACTGCGGCTGTCGGCCCACCGTTAGCAGAAATTTTAAACAAACATCAAATAAAAACGAAAATTAAAAAACCATTATTAAAACTGATAGCATCATGTGCTATGACTTTGTTTACGACAACCTTATTTGCTCAATGGCAAAATGTTGGAACCGCAGGGTTTTCTGATGGCATATCAGCATATACCTCATTAAAATTTAGCCCAACTGGTGAGCCACATGTGGCTTTCGTAGATTTAGCAAATTATTCAAAGTAGTAAAATTGTAAAGGAATAATTATATCTTAAAATATTTTAATCAAATAAAATCAACGAGTTATGAAAAAAATAATAATGTATTATATGATGTTCTTGATTCCTGTAATATCAACAGCCCAAGAAGACTGTAAAGTACCCGCATATTTAGATAAAATTAGCACTTTTGAGTTAAGCTCTTGTCAATATTCAGAATATAACGAGTACGAATTCGATTATCAGGACTTAAAAGACAAAAGAATAATATTGAAAAAGGGAGGGAATTATTACCGCCTAAAATATGATAAGAAAGAAGATGACACAAAAAATGTAAGTGGAGCGTATATTCGTCAAAATTATTTTAATGCAGTACTAAAAGCAAAAGGTGAAAGCCTTGGAATCAATAAAGATTTTTTCAGATTTAAGCACGACAATAAGACAGTTTATATGCTTATTCAATATGCAGTTGATGTTGATGAACAAGGTTACCTTGTTCACATTATTGAAGAAACAAATATGGAGCAGGAACTCGAACTCTCTATAAAAGATGCAATTTTAAAAGATGGAAAAATTCCTTTGTACGGAATCTTTTTCGACACAGACAAATCAGTTATTAAGCCTGAATCCGATAAAGAATTAACTACTTTAGTTTCATATTTAAAGGAAAATCCTACTGTGAATATTTTTATTGTAGGACATACTGATAATACGGGTGATTTATCGCATAATTTGAAGCTCTCGAAAGAAAGAGCAACCGCAGTTGTAAATTATTTGGTTTCTAAAGGCATTTCTCAAAGTCGCTTGACTGCGGATGGAGTCGGGCCACTTTGTCCTGTAACAACGAATAAAGACGAAGAAGGTAGAAAGAAAAATAGACGAGTTGAGATTGTTTTGAAATAAAAACTTCTGCTAATCGAGTAGCCCGCCCAGCCAACGTAAGCTGACTGGGTGAGGCTCTCACACCACTGATCATGCGGGCCTCGCAATCATCGTTTCATTTGACTGTGTGGAAATCTTCAGATAACGTTGGAGTGTTGTAATCAGCCACCATCAACGGACGTTTTTTGGCAATTAAGATTCCCCACATTGCTTCCAAAAACAAACCTCTATTTTCGGAATCTTTCAGCCCCCATTTTGATCCACTGGCAAAACCATCAACCTGCCGAAATAAATCGGAAAATCTGGATTTTTTCAGGTATGAAATACAAGCAACCCTTTACATTGTTCGGATCAAACTGCCATTCTCCTTCCGCAATTCGGTTTTCCCCTTGTTGGTGGTGATGGCAATATCATCCCCGTACCATTTGGCACTGGTTGCATCCCCGTTGCCGATTGTTCGAACAAGGCTCCCGTTTTCCTTCCTTATCTCAACTTTGCCCTTGGAGGTGGTAATGACCACCAGCGTCTGGTCATGATTAAAATCGGCTGAAACGGCATCACCATTGCCGATGGTCCTGACCAGCGAACCGTTATCCTTGCGGATTTCAACCTTCCCGCCATTGATCTTTAAGATATTCATGGTTGTTCCTCCAGATGATTTTATTTTGGCTTTGTTTGATTGCGCTGATTTCCATGTTCCATCAGGATAAAGGATTACCTTTTCCCCATCCACCGTGGTCGCTTCCTTCTGGCAGTAGGATGAAATGGAAGAAATAAGGAATAATCCCATCCAAAAGAAAATATGCCAGTACTTTAAATTCGTAATCATTCTGTACCTGTATGGAATTATTGTTTATTCTTCACTGATTAATTAATCAGGATTTTATCCTTTGGTACCATTTATGGAACAGGATTCTTCAATATAATTCTTTGGGAATCCATGCTCGATCATTGCGTTGTATATTATATCGAGGTATTCTGTTGTAAACGGTAAATAACAATGCAAGTTTTCGGTAAACAAGAATGCACGATTTCGG